>NZ_JAUDEA010000001.1 GCF_030372065.1 Thermophilibacter provencensis
GCTGCTGCGCGCTGGGCGCGCTCACTCTCGTGCCGCTCCTGAGCCTCTTTCGCCGCGGCGCCTGGGAGGCGCCGTGCCTCGTGATGCTCATCGTCGCGCTGGGCGTGGGCTCGGCCGTCCCCGCGGAGCTGCGCGCCCGGCGCGCGGCTCGTCCCCTGCGGGCGGGCGCATCGGCGCTTCTCGCGCTTGCCCTTGTTACGTCTGGGCTCATGGTGACGTCCTCCGTCTTTGAGGCGCGGCGCGGCTTCACGCTCCTCGAGTCAACGGCCGAGCTCACTCACGCCGCAGACGCCCCCGGGGAGACGGAGAACGCCGGCGAGGAGGCCGCGCCGCTCGAGGCTCTTGTCGCCATTGTGACCGACGGCGCAAACCAGCTCGCCGGGGCGCAGACGGATGCCGAGAGCGAGGCCTGGGACCTCGTGATCGTGCTCGGGGGCACCGCGGTCTCGGCCGTGGCCGCGCTGCTCGCGGGCTCAAGGGAGCTGCGCTGCTGCACGGCGCTCATCCCCCTTGGCATTGCCGTGGCGGACCAGCTGGTCATGGGTGCCGTGCGACCGGTTTGGACGGCGGCGGTCGTGGCGCTGGGCCTGCTGCTCGCGCGCGGGGCGGGACGCCCCTCGCGCGGCGCCCTGCGGCTGGGGGTCGTGGTGCTTCTTGCCTGCGGGCTTGCCGCATCCGGCTCGGCGATTGCCTGGGGCGCCGGAGCAACCGAGAGCCGCCTGGGCCAAGGCGACGAGGGCGGCAGTGTGCCGGCCGCCGAGCAGTCTGACGTACCGCGCATCGAGACGCTCGTGGACCTCTCGGCAAACCTCACGAGAAACTCCTCCACCGTGGCGCTCACCTACACCACGTCAGTGGGCAGACCTCTCTACCTGCGCCTTGGCGTGCTCGACCGCTTTGATGGCAGCGAGTGGCGCTTCTCGGACAAGGGGTCGGCGCTCTACGAGGAGGTCAACTGGAGCCTTTACGACGGCATCATTGGCTACGCGCGCGGCGAGGGAACCACGTTCGTAACGACCATCTGGACCGACGGGGATGCGGTCCCCGCGCCGCCGGGAACGCGCGCGGTGCGCAGCCTCGACGAGCGGACCTACGTGATGAACGGCACCTACGTGGAGCCCCTGCGGGATGCCACGGAGGCGGACGTGTTCGTGCAGAGCCTCGAGCAAATCAGGGGGTCCGGCGCCCCGGTGGACCTCACCGGCGGCGACCACGCGGCAGAGCTTGAGGTGTTTGGCTCGGTGCCCGAGAGCGTGAGCGCCGTCGTGGAGGCGGCGCGCGCGGACGGCATAGAGGGAAGCGACTACGTCGGGCGCGCCGAGGCGGTGCGCTGGCTCATGGCGTACTTCTCGTCCGAGGACTTCACCTACTCCGCAGCGGCGCCGGGCGGCGACGGGAAGGACAACCTCAGCGCCATCGGCGACTTCCTCACGCAGAAGCGCGGGTACTGCACGCACTACGCCACGGCGTTCACGGTGCTCGCTCGGCTGCTCGGCGTTCCCGCGCGCGTGGTGATGGGCTATATGCCCTCGGACGCAACGGACGAGAGCGGCAACTACGAGGTCACGATGCGCCAGCTCCACTCGTGGAGCGAGGTGTGGATCGACGGCATCGGCTGGGTGGGCGTTGACGTGACGCCAGCCGCCACGAGCGAGGGCGTGGCGGTGGACGACCTTCCCACCGAGCCGCAGGTACAGCCGGATGAGAGCCCCGTGGACGAGACCCCGCAGGTGCCTGAGGCCGATGCCCCCGAGCCGCCCGACGAGCAGGATGGCCAGGAGCCCTCCGCCGGCGAGAACGAGGCCTGCCAGGACGTGTCCGAGCTGCCGGGCTGGGTGGCGCCGCTGGGTGGCGCCGTGCTTGCGGCCGGCGTGGGGGCGCTCGCGGTCCTTCTCGCCCGCCGTGCGCGACTCGCCCGGCTGCGACGCGGGGACTGGGACTACGCCTGGCGCCGCGTCTGCCGCACCGCTCGCAGGGCACGCCTCTCCTGGGGACCGGAGGCCACCGAGAAGGACGTTGCGGAAGTTATCTGCAACACGCTCTCGGACGAGGGGCTTGCGCGGGCCGTGCGCCACGTGGCGAGAAACGCCTGCCTCACGCGCTACGGAAGCGGCGCGCCCGCAACGGGCGCCGAGAAGCTCCCCGACCTTCTCGCCCGCCTCAAGGGCGCGCTGCGACAGAAATGACGGGGCGGAGGAATTCTGCCCTCCGCCCCGTCGCGACAACCCGGAACCGCTCCGCTCGGCGCGCCCGGAGTGACTACTCCTCGGCAAAGCCGTACCAGGCGATGCCCTCCGGCTTCCAGCCAAGGGCGGTGAGCTTCTCCTCCTCGCTCTTGTCGGCGGTATAGAGGTGCGTAGCCCTCTGCTCGAACGGGTTGAAGAGGCGATAGAGCGGGATGGCGTCCGTTGCGTTCTTGCTGGCAGACAGCCAGGCAACGCCCTCTTTCTGCCAGCCCAGCGCCTCGAGCTTGTCGTACTCGTCGGTGTCCATGGTGTAGTGGTGATCGTCGCTGAACGGGTTGAACAGACGATAGACGGGCTCGCCCGTGGTGGGGGCAACCCACGCCACGCCCTCGCCCGTCCAGCCGATGCCCACGAGCCCGTCATACTCGCCCTTGTCGGCGGTGAAGAGGTGCTCGCCGGTGTACTGGTTGTAGAGGCGATAGAGCGTCTCGTTCTCGGTGTTTACGTTGACCGCAAAGGTCGAGAGGTCAGAGATCTTGACGGTGGCGTAGCCGTTCGTGATGGGCGCGCTCATTGGCGCGAGCGTGCCGTTGTCATTGAAGTGGGTGACCGTGGCGTCACGCCCCTCGTACGTAAGGCCAACCGGGAAGGAAATCTCGAGGGAACCAAAGCCGTCGTGGACTATCTGGCCGTTCACGTAGAGCTCGATCGTATAGGCGGCAAACTGGGTCCCGTAGTTTGCCACGGAGCCCTGTTGCTTGTCGGTGAGCTCGGTCTCGTTGGCAACGATCATGACGCTCGCGCCCTCGGGGACGTTCTCGCCCTTGGCCTGTCCCTTGACGATAATGTTGGCGTCACCATAGACCTGGACGTACTCCTTGCTGGAGAGGTACCACACGTAGACGTCAAACGGCTCGTCGGAGGAGCTGGTCGCCCAGGCGCGCTTGCCAAAGGCATCCTCGTCAACGAGGTCGAATCCGTCCGTGTCCCAGCTCAGGCGCTGACGGAAGTAGCCCTTGTGGCGGTCGGCGCCATAGCGCATGAGGAAGGGCCCGTTGTCCGCGCCGAGGTCGCCGTCGTAGATGAAGACGGTCTCGTTCCAGGTGCTGCCATCGAGCGTGTCGTGGAAGCGAACGGCCACCTGGTCGCGCGCAAACTGCGCGTAGAGGTTGATCGTGGTCCCGCGCTTGGTGGAGGCAACATACGCCACCGTGTCGTCGACGGGCTGCTTTCCCTCCTTGTCGAGGCTCCAGAAGACAAAGGAGACGCCCTCGCGGTCGCGCAGGTACGAGTGGAGCGAGAGGCCCGAGCACTTCTCGAGGGTCTGCGTGGTTCCGTCGTTGGTGTCATGGATGATGACGGTGCGTACGGGCTCATAGCCATACTGGGCGTAGAGGACGACGGTCTTGGCGCCCTCCTCGCTGGCCTCCCAGAGGCTGTTCTCGTTCTCGTCGTAGAGATAGTTCTTCGTGCCGGCGGCGTCCCACGTCAGGCCCTCGCAGCGATAGTCGGCGATCTTCTCGCTGAGGTCCTCGGCCGGCGACAGGGAGAAGTTGCTAGAGCCATACTCGCTTGTGAACGGTATGTTCCAGACCTCGTCGTTCACGTTGTTGTGGACCTCAACCATGACCCGGTAGGCGGCGGTCTGCGCAGTCGCGCCAGCGAGCTCGTGCGCGGCGGCTGCCGACGGGACCGCCTCCTCGGCGTGGGCGAGCGTGCCGCCCCCGAGCGCCAGAGCCGCCCCCAGGGCAACCGAGAGTGCCCCGTGCAAAAGCGTCCTCCTCATACTTCCCCTTTCCTCGGAATCCACAGCGTTGATTCCTTCATAGGGCGAGAAGCTTTTCAGGTCAAGTTAAGCTCTAGGAACGGCACTCCTTGCTCGAGAAGCGTCAGGCGAGACGATCATTGGTCGAATCTCTCGCAGAAAGCGGGGGCGGAGGGTTCTTGCCCCCCGCCCCCGCCAAGGGACGTTTATGTGCCCGACAGGCTACATGAGCTCGCAGACCTGAGTGGCAAAGGCCACGGGGTCCTCGGGAAGGATGCCCTCGACGAGCAGGGCCTGGTTGTAGAGCAGGCCGGCGTAGAGCTTGACCTTCTCGGCGTCGCCCGCCTCCTGAGCGGCGCGCAGCTTCTCGAAGACCGGGTGCTTGGCGTTGACCTCGAGCACGCGGACGGCCTTGGGCGCCTGCTCGGCCTCGGGGCCGGCGGCGAGGACCTTCTCCATCTCAAGGCTGAGCGGGCCCTCCGAGGTGATCACGGCGGGCGCGCCGTCGGCGGCAAGGCGCGTGGACACCGCGACCTTCTCGACCTGGCCCGCCAGCGCGTCCTTCATGGCGTCGAAGAGGCCCTCGTTTGCCTTGGTGGCCTCCTCGGCCTCCTTCTTCTCCTCATCGCTCGCGAGGTCCAGGTCGCCGGAGGTCACGTTCTTGAGCTCGACGGTGCGGTCCTCAAGCTCGGGCTCCGCGCCGTCGGCCACGGCCTTCTCGGCGGCCTCGCGCTCGGCGTCCGTCTCGTAGACCTTGGGCAGGCCCTTGGCCGTGAAGTCGCGCATGGTCTGGAAGCAGAACTCGTCCACGTCCTGCGTGGCCAGAAGCACGTCGTAGCCCTTGGCGAGGACGGCCTCCACCACGGGCATCTTGGCCAGGCGGTCGCGGTCGTCGCCGGCGGCGTAGTAGATGGCCTTCTGACCGTCCGCCATGGCGGCCACGTACTCCTGGAGCGTGACCATCTTCTGCTCGCGTGCGCTCCAGAAGAGCAGGAGACCCGCGAGCTCGTCCTTCTTCATGCCGTAGCTCGAGTAGATGCCGTACTTGAGGCCGCGGCCAAAGTTCTCGAAGAACTTCTCGTAGGCCTCGCGGTCGTCGTTGCGCATGGCCTCGAGCTCGCTCGTGATCTTCTTCTCAATACGGCGCGCCATCGCCTGGAGCTGGCGGGTCTGCTGGAGCGTCTCGCGGGAGATGTTGAGGGAGACGTCGGAGGAGTCCACCACGCCGCGGACAAAGTTGTAGTAGTCAGGCAGGAGGTCGGCGCACTTCTCCATGATGAGGACGTTGGAGCTGTAGAGCTCGAGGCCCTTCTCGTAGTCGCGGCTGTAGAGGTCAAAGGGCGCCTGGCCGGGGATGAAGAGCAGGGCGTCGTACTCGAGCGCGCCCTCGGCGTGCAGGCTGAAGGTGCGCGCCGGGTCTGCCCAGTCGTGGAAGGTGGACTTGTAGAACTCGGCGTACTCCTCGTCGGTGACCTCGGAGGCGTGCTTCTTCCAGATGGGGGTCATCGAGTTGATGGTCTCGAGCTCGGTGTAGTCCTCCCACTCCGGCTTGTAGTCGTCGCCGGCGTCGGCGGGCTTCTCCTTCTCGCGGCTCTTGGTCACGAGCATCTTGACGGGATAGCGCACGTAGTTGCTGTACTTCTTGATGAGCTCGCGGAGCTTCCACTCGCTGAGGAACTCGTCGTAGCTGGCCTCCTCGACGTTGTCCTTGAGGGTGAGGATGACGTCGGATCCGCAGGCTGCGCGGTAGGCGGGGTCGTCGGCGGCAACGGGCTCGATCGTGTAGCCCTCAATGCCGTCGGAGGTCCAGCGGTTGCACTCGTCGGAGCCCCAGGCGCGCGTGACGACGGTGACCTCCTTGGCCACCATGAAGGCGGAGTAGAAGCCCACGCCAAAGCGGCCGATGATGTCCACCGCGTCGCCCTGGGCCTCGGCGTTTGCGGCCTTGAACTCCTCCGAGCCGGAGTGGGCGATGGTGCCGAGGTTCTTCTCGAGCTCCTCGGCCGTCATGCCGATGCCGTTGTCGGAGACCGTGATGGTGCGGGCGTCCTTGTCAAAGGCCACGTTGATGGCGAGGTTAGCCTGGTCCACCCGCACGGAGCTATCCGTGAGGCTCTTGAGGTAGAGCTTGTCGATGGCGTCCGAGGCGTTGGAGATAAGCTCGCGCAGGAAGATCTCGCGGTTGGTGTAGATGGAGTTGATCATGAGGTCGAGGAGCTTCTTGCTCTCTGTCTTGAACTTGCGCATGCGACGCTTCCCTTCCGAGCGGGTTGTTAAACGAAGGGTAGTGTACCCGTTTCAGATAATCTTAGTCACCCACGCTTAGATGTTCATGACAATGGTGACAGGGTAAATTGTCATGACACTGGCATCAGAGCTGAGTGTCACGCTCGTCCATGAGCACGGGGCCGAGAAACTCCGCGTCGTAGGGGATGGCGTCAGGCAGGTCAATCGGGGCGTCAGATGCCACGACGAGGTAGTTGTCCTCCGCCGCGTGCTCGTCGTCTGTTGCCAGGGCAATCTTCACGTTTGAGAAGGCAACGTTTGCGGTTGCCACAAACGAGCGGAGAAAGCTCACGTCCGCCCCACCGTCGCAGGAGACGACGTTTGCCAGCAAAACGCCGCCGGGCACGAGGGATCCTCTGGCCGCGCGCAGCGCCTCGAGCGTGGCAAGGGAGCGGACCGGCTCTGCACCCACAAAGGCATCGAGCACGATGGCGTCATAGGGCCCGGCGCCCCGGTCGAGAAAGGCTCGCCCGTCGTCACAGAAGACGCGCAGGTCGCCGCCAGAGGCACGGGCGAGCGAGACGGCCTCGTCCAGAAAGAACCACCGGCGGGCTGCGCGGATGACGGCCGGGTCAATCTCCACCACGTCCACGCGCGTGCTGGGACGCTCCGAGGCCACGAGCTTGGGGAAGGCGAATCCCCCGCCGCCTATGGCAAGAACGCGGCGCGCCGTGGGCATGATCTCGAAGAGCCTGCCAAAGGAGCGGTAGTACTCAAAGACCGGCTCCATGCGACGGTCGTCGAGATAGGTGGCGGACTGGTAGACGCCACCGGTGCGCAGGACGCGAACGCGTGCGCCCTTCTCGTCCCGTATCGTGTAGACGAGAGCAAGGCCGGACATGGTTCGGATGACGTGCGGACCAATGGCCGAAACGGAACAGGCAACGGAAGCGGCGGCTGCAACGCCCACGGCTGCCAGTGCCCCAGCTCGATGAAGTCCCCTGCCTCGCATGCGGCCTCCTTCCCAACCCCATGATAGTAGCTGCTAGGATTGTTCCAGAGAGGAGCGACATGAAACTGAGGCTCATAACATCGCCGGCAAAGAAGATGCGCGTCGTCGACGCGCCACCGTGGCCCGTACGAAAACCCGCCCATCTTGAGCGGACCGCGCGGCTCATGGAGGCGGTTCGCGCGCTCACACGCAACGAGACCCAGGCGCTCTGGGCCTGTAGCGACCGCCTCGCCGACCTCAACTACGAGCGCTTTCTTCACATGGACCTCAGGCGCGACACCACCGCGGCAGCTATCGCGTACGAGGGAATCCAATACACGCACATGGCACCTGAGGTGATGGACGAGCGCGCCCTCGCGTGGCTCGACGATCACCTGCGCATCCTCTCCGGCTTCTACGGAATCCTGCGACCGCTTGACGGGGTAGTCCCCTATCGCCTTGAGATGCAGGCACGCCTTGCCGTGGACGGAGCACGAAACCTCTACGAGTTCTGGGGGCCCAGCCTCTATGAATCGCTGGCAGACGAGGGATGCGATGTCATCGTGAACGTGGCTTCCGTCGAGTACGCACGAGCCGTCACGCCCTGGGTCCGCACGGATGGCCCCCAGGCTCTCACCTGCCTCTTTGGCACCATGCGCAACGGGGCGTTCCGCCAACCCGCAACGGAGGCCAAGGCCGCCCGCGGGACCTTCATTCACTGGTGCGCGGAGCGCGGCGTTGAGGACGCAGGCGTGCTGCGCGGCTTCAACGAGCGCGGGTATGCTTTTGACGACGCCCTCTCGGACAAAACGACCCTCATATTCGTGCGATAAGAGGCTCTCATTATGAAAAAGGGCCTTCGTGTAGCGCACGGTTAGCCCGAGAGGAAATCTGGCCCTTCGTGTAGCGCGATTTTGAGGGTCCCTTCGGTATCGGACACCTTGCGAACAGGTAATTCTTCAAGTGTCCTAGATACGGTATCCGGAGAATCGGGTCAATTGCCTTGGTTTTACGCTACACGAAGGGGCAGATTTCCTGCCAGACCGGTCGCGCGCTGCACGAAGGCCCGTTTTTCGATCTAACGACCACCCGGTGGCACGTCGCGTTTCAGCGAAGGCTCTGAATCACACCCCATGCCCGCTCCGGTTAAGATGAGTCATCGGGAGGAACCATGAGGGACATCGACGCGATCATCGAGCAGATCATTGCGGCGAGCCGCGCCAAGGCCGGCCACGCGTTTGCCAGCTCGCGCGTCTATTCCGACGAGCCAATCATCATGCGCGGATCTCAGCTCGCAAGCTACGTTCCTGAGCCAATTCGTCAGATGCGCGCGCTCGCGCGACGCCCCGAGGCACGCAGCTGGTCGGACGCGCGCCTCTTCGTCGAGCAGGCCCGCCTCATGGCGGGCTACACTGACGACTTCCCCTACGAGGGAACGTTCTCGAGCTACTTCCCCACCTACGCCGTCATGGGCGACCGCCAGCTGCGCGGGTACTTCACCTGGCGCACCCGTGTGAGAGATGGGCACGTCGAGAAGACCTCAGCGTCATTTGCCTACGTATACCTCTACGAGCTCATAAATGGCATAGGTGCCGAACCTGGGGAGCCGGCCTTCCGCGCCATCGAGGCCTTTTGGCAGGCATATCGCACGTTTGAGCCCACCATGGACCGCTATGTTCGCCCGTGGCTCGTCGATTACGTGGTGTACCACGGCCTCGACGCCACGCTCGCCACGCCCTACCTTAACTCGGAACACGACCGCGCCGTCTGTGCACTTGCCAAGGTCGAGAAGTCCGCGCTGCTTGCAGCCCCCACAAGGGGACGCCGAAAGGAGACGAGAGACTTCGGCGCGCTCCTCGCCTCCGGCACAGGGCTCATCGACGCGCTCGACCTGCTCTCGACCTACAGAATCCGCGAGTCGCGCCTCTACCGCGATGACCCCGACGCGCTCACCACAGTCACCTTTGCCGTGTTCGAGCAGCTCGCTCGCTACTATCACGGCAGCCGGACGCAGGGCCTCACGGAGAGCCTCTTCGGCGTGCGCCACGCCATGCCCCACCTCATGTTTGCCTCAGCCGTCTTCTACCCGGGCGCAAAACATGAAGACTGCGTTTTTGAGCTGGACGAGACCTGCCGCTTTACCTGCCAGAATGGCATCTGGTCCTGCGACGCGCTCCATGACGGTGGCGCCCGGAGCGCAAAGCTGGGCCAGATCCTTCGCGCCGTGGACCGTCAGCTGCGCCTTGCGCTCGACTACCCGCACCCGCTCAAGGAGCACGGCGACCCCAAATACCTCATCAAGATCATTGACCGCGAGGCCCAGGACTACCTCGCGTGGCGCCGGGCCCATGCGCCGCGCCGCATTGAGATCGACCTCTCCAAGCTTGCCGGCATCCGCGCGGGAGCCGCCCTAACGCGCGAGGCGCTGCTCGTGGACGAGGAGCGCGAGGAGGAAGTTGTCGCACCGGAGCCTCATCAGGGGGACGAGAAGGACACTTCCCTCAACCTTACCCCCGCCGAGCTGGCGCTTGTTCGCACCCTGCTCGAGGGCGGACAGCCGGATCCGGCTAACGTCGACCTCCTCGTCGACTCGATCAACGAGAAGCTCTTCGACCTCGTTGGCGACACGGTCGTGGAATTTGACGACTCGGGCGCACCCACGCTCATCGAGGACTACGTCGAGGACGTGCGCGAGGCGCTCGGCGCGTAAAGAACCACAACGGCGTCCCCACCATCGAACACATGTGCTAGAATCTTCTCCCTAGACACGGCGAGAGGAGCAGGGCATGGGAGACGCACCGAGAGTGCCCAAGCGCATAGCGGCGGTCATCATCAACTCCCTCAAGGGAGGCGTGGTGCCGCGCATTGGCCTCCCCTACGTCACCGTGGGCCGCGAGCGCGAGATTGGCGCGCTCCTGCACGACCTTGACCTCGTGGCGGACGGCGGAGCGAGCTTCCGCTTCCTCGTGGGACGCTACGGCGCCGGCAAGAGCTTCCTGCTCCAGACCATCCGCACGCACGCCATGGGCAAGGACTTTGTGGTGGCTGACGCGGACCTCTCCCCCGAGCGCCGCCTCCAGGGCGGGCAGGGCCAGGGACTTGCCACGTACCGCGAGCTTGTCCGTAACCTCTCCACCAAGACCCGGCCCGAGGGCGGGGCGCTTCAGCTCGTGCTCGACCGCTGGGTGGCGGCGCTGCGCGAGACGCCGGACGCGGAGGCAGCGCTCGCCGCGCAGCTCGGGCCCATCCAGGAGCTCGTCTGCAGCTTTGACTTCACGCAGGTCCTCAAGATGTACTACCGCGCGAGCCTCGAGGGAGACGACGAGCGCAAGGCCAGCGTCATCAAGTGGCTGCGCGGCGAGTTCCGCACCAAGACCGAGGCCCGCGCGGAGCTGGGCGTCAACGCCTGCATCACGGACGAGACCTGGTACGAGTACCTCAAGCTCTTTGCGCAGTTCCTCGTGGGCGCCGGCTACCAGGGCCTCATCGTCCTCATCGACGAGCTGGTGAACCTCTACAAGATTCCCAACGCCACCTCGCGCCAGTACAACTACGAGAAGATCCTCACCATGTACAACGACACGCTCCAGGGCAAGGCACACCACCTAGGAATCATCATGGGCGGCACGCCGCAGTCCATCGAGGACCGTCGCCGCGGGGTCTTCTCCTACGAGGCGCTGCGCAGCCGCCTCACGCAGGGGCGATTTGCGAGCGCGGGCCTCGCCGACCTCCTGGCCCCCGTCATTCACCTCGAGCCGCTCACGTATGAGGAGCTCCTTGTACTCATCGAGAAGCTCGCGGAGATTCACGCGGGCTACTTCGGCTACGAGCGCAGCCTCACCGAAGAGCAGCTCGTGGGCTTCCTTAAGGTGGAGTTTGGGCGCGTGGGCGCAGACACCCACCTCACGCCGCGCGAGGTCATCCGCGACTTCATCGAGCTTCTCGACATCGTGTACCAGAACCCGGGCACCAACGTTGCCGCGCTTCTCAAGACGGATGCGTTCTCCGGCGCCGTGGCCGCCCCCGTTGCCGCCGCAGGCGAGAAGGACGTCGACGCCGCCTACGCCGAGTTCACCATCTAGACGCCGCCGTCCTCGTCCCACACCTTCTCGACGACGCCGCGCTCGCCCACCGCGTATGCGGAGTAGATCGGCTTGTCCTGCGCCGTCGCGCTGACCTCAAGATAGCGGGGCTCACCCCCGTTATCAGCAAGCTCGTAGTAGACGACGCCATCCCCCATCCACGACACGCAGCAGGGCCGCCCAAAGCGCTCCTCGAAGTCACCGATGGTCTTCTCGCCCTCGTCGAGAAACGCCGCAGCCTCACCTGTGCCAGAGATGACGTCCCCAGCCTCGTAGCGCAGGGGGTCGTCGTTCACGAGACGCGTCTCCCACTCCAGGGGATAGCTCAGCCGGAGGTGCAGCCCCGGACCCTCGGGCCAGTCCGTCTCCCGTGCGTCGTAGAGCATCGCCGAGTATGCGCTCTCGGACCACACGATGATCGTGGAGACGCCCTCCTCGTCCTCGTCAAAGTCACTCTCGCTCACGAGCGTCATGAAGCACCAGTAGTTCTTGCCATCGAGGGCAAACGAGAAGTCGGTCGAGAGCTCAATGCGGTGCCCTCCGTCATCGACCTTCTCAGACTCCATGGGGCGCGTCACTGAGTGAGTGTCCAGATACTCAACGTGGCCAGAGCAGCTCTCCACGAGCTCTCTGGCCCGCCCGTCAAGATCATCGGACCCTGCGCGGACCTCGGGCGAGAAGAGCCCCACGATCGCGTCCTCGTCTCCCGCCTCGAGCGCAGCGAGAAGCGCCTCCGCCGCATCGAGGCATGCCTGCCCCCGCGGGCTCACGTACTCCTCTCCCGTCACGAGGCTTCCGACATAGCGGACGAGGGAGTCGGCGCCCTCCGCGCATCCCGCGCACGGGACAGTCGCGAGCGCGACGAGCAGGCACGCAGCCAGGCGTCTGATACGACCCCGCCCTCTTCCGAACATGATCTGCCTCCAAAGCTTCGGCAACGTGCAATTTTATTTTATCAGGTCACCGAGGGCCTCTCTCTGGTAGTATGAAACACATGTTCTATTCAAGGGAGGACCGTGGGCGTCTTTGACCGATATGCGCCGTTCGTTCAGGACTTCATCTTTGCGCACGAGTGGGAGAACCTGCGCGGGATTCAGGTTGCCGCCGGCGAGGCCATCTTTGACACGCAGGACCACGTGCTGCTGTGCGCCTCCACGGCGTCCGGCAAGACAGAGGCCGCGTTCTTCCCCATCCTCACGGAGTTCTGGGAGGACCCGCCCGCGTCGGTGGGCGCCCTGTACATCGGGCCCACCAAGGCGCTGATCAACGACCAGTTCTACCGCCTCGAGGAGCTCTGCGAGGAGGCGGGCATACCCGTCTGGCACTGGCACGGGGACGTCTCCTCCTCGCACAAGGCCAAGCTCATGAAGCGCCCGTCGGGCATCCTGCAGATCACGCCTGAGTCCCTTGAGGCCATGCTCGTGCGCCGGCACGCCGCCGTGGCCAAGCTCTTCTGCGACCTGCGCTACGTGGTCATCGACGAGGTCCACGCGCTGCTGCGCCAGGATCGCGGCGGCCAATGCCTCTGCCTCATCGAGCGACTGTCGAGAATAGCGGGCGTGGAGCCGCGGCGCATCGGGCTTTCCGCCACCATCGGCGACCCCGAGGCTGTCGGCGCGTTTCTCGCCGCGGGAACCGGACGCAACACCGTCATCCCCCGCATTGAGGAGCCCCCGCGCACCTGGCGCATCTCGATGGAGCACTTCTACAACACTGATCCCCAGGCGGATGATGGCGGCGCGCGCAGCTCCGGCAACACGGTCGAGGCAGATGTCGTGTCCGTGGAGCCTCGGGACGGGCGGGCACTATCCCCGTGCTCAGACAGCTTCGGCGCAAAGGACGCGCCCGCAGAACTGCGCGCGGGAATAGTGCCCGCCCGTCCCGAGGCGCGTACGGATACCGCACCGGTCAATGCGGACCCGGGCATGGGCTACATCTTCGAGCACACGCGGGGCCACAAGTGCCTGATCTTCTCCAACTCCCGCGAGGAGGCCGAGGAGGTCTGCACCACGCTGCGTGCGTACTGCGAGTTTAACGGGGAGCCGGACCGCTTTCTCATCCACCACGGCAACCTCTCGGCTGCCATCCGAGAGAGCGCCGAGGAGCAGATGCGAGACGACGCCTCTGAGGCGAGCATCGTCGCCACGTCAACGCTGGAGCTGGGGGTGGACATTGGCCGGCTGGAGCGGGCGTTCCAGATTGACGCGCCGTTCACCGTCTCGAGCTTCCTGCAGCGCATGGGTCGCACGGGGCGCAGGGAGCGGCCGCCCGAGATGTGGTTCGTCATGCGGGAGGACCAGCCCGAGCCCCGTACGCTCCTGCCCGAGACCATCCCCTGGAAGCTCCTCCAGGGGATAGCGCTCGTACAGCTTTACCGAGAAGAGCACTGGGTGGAGCCCCCGCGCCTCGATCGCCTCCCCTACAGCCTGCTCTGCCACCAGACGCTCGCCATCCTCACCTCCGAGGGCGAGCTCTCCCCCGCCCAGCTCGCAAGCCGCGTACTCACGCTCACGTACTTCCACCGCGTGAGCGCGGATGACTTCCGCGAGCTGCTGCGCCACCTCATCCGCAACGACTTTGTGGAGCAGACCGAGGGCGGCGGCCTCATCGTGGGGCTTGCCGGCGAGCGCGTAACGAGCTCGTACAAGTTCTTTGCCGTCTTCCAGGAGAACGTCGAGTACACGGTTCGCTCGGGCTCGGAGGAGATCGGCACGCTCTGCGCCCCGCCGCCACCCGGCGAGAAGGTGGCCATTGCGGGTCACGTGTGGATTGTCGACGAGGTGGACCACGAGCGACACCTGCTCTACGTGACCCAGGTCAAGGGCAAGGTTCCCGCCTACTTTGGCGAGGTTGCCGGAGACGTGAACACCCACGTGCTCGAGCGCATGCGCCGCGCCCTGGAGGAGCACGCCGCCTACCCCTACCTCATGCCGCACGCCCGGGCGCGCCTGCGCCAGGCCCGCCACGTGGCGGAGAGCTCGCACCTCACGGACGGCCCCCTCGTGTGTCTGGGCGAGAACGACAAGGAGCAGACCATGTGGTGCCTGCTCCCGTGGCTGGGAAGCTACGCGTTTCTGGCACTGGAGCGCCTCATCAAGATCAAGTGCGCCGACGAGCTGGGCATCAAGGCCTTCAGCTCGTCTCGGCCCTACTTCATCACGTTTGTGATGCGAGAGGACGAGCGCGCGTTCTTCTCGGTGGTGTGCGACGCGGCAGAGCGGCTGGAGGACCCCAACGAGCTCCTCTACCCCGCCGAGGTCCCCTACTTTGAGAAGTACGACGAGCTTGTGCCGGAGAGCCTCATCCGCAAGGGGTTTGCCGAGGGCGTGCTCGACGTGGCGGGCATGAAGGAGCGCGTCGCAGAGTGGGGGCGCCGACTCCTTGAGGCCGGCCGCGCGTAGGCGATCCTCACTTCTTCACGCCGTACCAGCCCACGCCCTCGTCATGCCAGCCAAGCCTCACGAGCATGTCGCGCTCCTCAGCGGAGGTGGTGTAGTTGTGGGTGCCCACCTGCGCGTAGGGGTTGAACTGCCGGTAGAGCGGCACGCCCTTGGCGTCGTCTGAGTACCAGCCCACGCCCTCCTTGGACCAGCCGAGCCTTCCAAGGTCGGAGTACTCCTTGAAGCTCGTCGTGTAGTGGTGGTCACCACCGGCAACGTACGGGTTGTAGAGGCGCCAGACCGGCGTCTGCGAGCCCTTGGGGGCGATCCAGCCCACGCCCTCGTAGGTCCAGCCAATGGCAACGAGCCCGTCACGCTCGTCCCTGCTCTCGGTGTAGAGGTGCTCGCCGGTATACGGGTTATAGAGACGGTGCATCGGCACGGTGGGGCCCTGGTCCGTTGTGTCATGCTGGCCGGAGCTCGAGGTCGTGCCCTTGATCGCGAAGGTGGTCGTGAGCGTCCCCGTGTAATTTCCCTTTCCGGTCACGGTGATCTTTGCCGTGCCGGGCTGCACGTTGTTGGAGTAGGACACGGTATAGCCGCTGGGCGGGACGGAATCGCCGCTGGCGAGACGAACGCTCACGTACGGCTCGATCGCCTTTCCGGTGTAGCGCTGCTCAGAGACGGCCGAGACGGAGCCGCCGCTCAGGCTCCGGGGCAAGATCTTGTACGTGACCGTCTTTGTGCCCATGACCTCTCCCCAGCCGCGAAGGGTGATGGTGACCGTTCCGGCATTGGTGTAGTCGGACTTGTCGAACGGGTAGTCGATGACGTAGTCCTCGCCCTCCTCGAGCACCCTGCCGTTGAGGGTCACGACCGGGTGAACCTTGATGGCGCTGCCCGTGTACGTCTGATCGGGGATTGGGGCCACCGCTGCCGCAGAGATGTCCGGGGCTATGGTGAACGTCTTGCTCCAGCTGTAACCGCCCGGCGACGTTGCCGTGATGGTCGCCGACGAGCCGGGACGGTTCTGTGCCGTCACCTTACCGTTCTTATCGACCGTCAGGACCGACGGGTTGGACGAGGTCCATATGTAGCCGGAGGCCCTGGTGGAGACGTTTGCGTACGTCCACTTTGGATTGCGCATCTTCATAGTCAAAGTGAAAGTCGCGCCTGCGAAAAGCGTATCCGAGCTCGAGCTCGAAGAAATGCTGGTATACGACGCCGGGACCAGACTGCGGTTCACCTCAACCGTAAAGAATCTGGTAATGGATCCGCCTCCCGAGGTAGTGCCACCTCCTACCGACTCAGCAAAGTTCTGACACCAGTACGTAGTGCTTCCAATCGTGACGCACCCGATGCCAACGTAGCGATACTCCTTCTTGAGCATATTCTTCCGGTGGCCCTCGCTGTTCATCCACTGATCGGTGACGGCCTGTGCCGTAGAGTTTCCCGCCGCGATGTTCTCGCCCCACCAGCCGGACACCGGTGTCTGGAGAGCCGTATCCCACTTCTCGCCGTTCGGACGAACGTGATCGAAATAAAGCGCGGTTTCCGCGGCGCGCACGACCGCCGTGTTCTGGAGGGCAGAGCTCATCGTAAGGGGACTCGCCCCAACCTTTGCGCGCTCGGCGTTCATCAGCTTGAGCTGCTCCTCGGCCCGAGCGTAGTCGACCGTCCCCTCAAAAGACACGGTGTCAGTTGAGCTGGCCGCTCGAGCGATCGTGGGCGCAAACGTAAGGACGAGCACCATTCCCAGTGCAAGGGCAAGGCAACGCAGCAGCTTTCTCATGGCTTCTCCCGGTCGCGGCCTGAGGTTAGCGCGATTATATCGGCGAAGCGCAGGTATCTGAAAGGGGAGGGTGCATTTCTCTTTGTCTGGGCAGCAGAGAGCGCTCGACGTACTTGGAGCACCTTAGCAAAGGATTAGCAATCGCTTCATGCGACGTTATGGCGGACGCCCCTAGGCTTGGCTGAGCCACGTCGAAGGGGGAATCATGAACATGACTCGCATCGCGCCGCGCAGGTACCTCAATCGCAGGAGGGCCCGTCGCATTCCGCTTGTGCTCGGGGCCGCCGAGGCGCTGGTGGTCGCACTCGCCGTCGCGCTCTGGTTTGTGGTGGCCTCGACCGCACGTGGCACCGGGCAGGCGGGCGGCTCGGCGCCGGCCCACTCCACGTCGCGCGCGGAGTGGCGCGCAGGGGAGGTCCCCTACCTCTACCAGACCGACCCGCAGTGGGCGGGCCACCCCTACGCCGGGGGCACCGTCGAGAAGAACGGCTGCGGTCCCACGTGCCTCTCGATGGTCTACGTGGCGCTCACCGGGCGCGACGACCTCGACCCCTCCGCCATGGCCGACTTTTCCGAGCGCGGCGGCTACACGACCGACGGGATGACGGCATGGGCCCTCATGACCGACGGCGCGGCCGAGCTTGGGCTCGTCTCAGAGGAGCTGCCCGCCAGCACGGGCGCCGTGCGCGAGGCGCTCCTCGCGGGGAGGCCCGTCATCTGCAGCGTGGGGCCAGGAGACTTCACCACCACGGGCCACTTCATCGTGCTCTCGCGCCTGACCGAGAGCGGCGAGGTCATCGTGCACGACCCCAACAGCGCCGAGCGCAGCGCGCGTCCCTGGGACCTCGAGCGCGTGCTCGACCAGTGCCTGAACCTGTGGGCCTTCTCAGTGTGAGAGCGGCAGCTCGACGGTGAAGGTGGTCCGGCCGTTCTCGCTCGCGGCGGAGATGGAGCCGCCGTGCAGCTCCACGATCTCGCGGGCGATGGCAAGGCCGAGGCCGGCGCCGCCGGTGGCGCTCCCGCGGGACTCGTCCAGCCGGAAGAACCGGTCGAAGATCGCGCGGAGCTTGTGCGAGGGGATGGTCGCGCCCGTGTCGGACACGGTGACGACGACGCTCCCCTCCCCGGCCACGGCCCCGACCTCCACGGGCGTCCCCTCGTCGCTGTAGGCGATCGCGTTGCGCAGCAGGTTGCCGAAGACGCGCGCGAGGCGGGCGGCATCGGCAGTGACCATGAGCGGCTCGCCGGGCTCCTCGACGGTCCGCACGCTCCCCTCCACCGTCACGCGCGCCACGTTGCCGTGGGCGGCAAGCGCCGGGTAGAACTCGTCGGCGAGCTGGACGAGAAGACCCGCGAGGTCCACCGGGGCAAGCTCGAGCTCTATGTGCGTGAGGCTGTAGCGCGTGATGTCGAAGAACTCGTTGACCAGACGCTCGAGCCGGCACGCCTTGTCGAGCGCGACGCCCGTGTAGCGGGCGCGCTGCGCATCGGGCATGTCGGGCACCTCGTCGAGCAGCGAGAGGTATCCGATCACCGAGGTGAGCGGCGTCTTGAGGTCGTGCGCGAGGTAGGTCACGAGGTCGCTTCTGCGGGCGGACTCGTCTGCGAGCTGGCGCTCCTTCTCGGCCGCCGCGCGCTTGGCATCCGACGCCACGAGCGCGAGCTCCTCCCAGCCGGCCGGAAACGCCTCGTGGACCTCCAGGTCATGGTCAAGAAAGACGCGCAACAGCTCGGCGGCGCGGGCGCGCTCCTCGCGACGGGCGCGGCGGGCCGACAGGACGGCAGCGGCCGCACACCCCACGGCGAGAAGAACGATGCCGCAGATGCCCAGCTGCAGGAAGAAGTACTTGATGCCGGAGACGTCCAGCACCATCTCCGGCCAGATGCCAAATTCGTTCAGGTTGTTGGTGTTCAGAATCTGCGGGGCCAGCCAGTCCATGAACGAGCCGTTCCAAGCCTTGTCCACAAAGCCGAAGACCGTGTAGAACGCCGCGGACGCAACCAGGATGGCGCCCGCCACCATCGCGACGGTCAGGACGATTGACCGGGCCCCGCCGCTCTTCTCGCTAGCGCTCAATCTTGTACCCCAATCCCCAGACGGTCTTGATGTAGCGAGGGTCCTCGAAGGAGTCCCCCATCTTCTCGCGCAGGTGCCGCACGTGCACCGTGATGGAACCCGAGCCCCGCTCGTAGTACTCGTCGCCAAAGATGCGCTGGTAGAGGTCGCGCGCGGAGACGACCGCTCCGTCTGCCTCGAGCAGGATCCGCAGGAGGGAGAACTCCGTCGGCGTGAGCGCGAGCGGGCGCTCGTTCAGGGTCGCCTCATGGGCCGGAACGTCGAGCACAAGGCCGCGGCAGGCGATGACGCCGTCCTTCTCGCCATGCGCCCCGCCCGCCGCGTTGTACGTGGTATAGCGCCTGAGCTGCGCCTTCACGCGCGCCACGAGCTCGAGGGGCAGGAAGGGCTTGGTCACGTAGTCGTCCGCGCCCAGGGTGAGGCCGGCTATCTTGTCCGCCTGCTCGCCGCGGGCCGTGAGCATGATCACCGGGTAGCTGTGGCGCGCGCGAATGGCACGACAGACCTCAAGGCCGCTCGCGCCGGGCAGCATGACGTCGAGAACGGCAAGGTCCACCTGCGGCGCATCGTCATCCGTCACGCGAGCGACCGCCGCCGCGCCGTCCGCGAGCGTCTCGACCTCGAAGCCCTCCGCCTCGAGGTAGACGCGCACGAGCTCGCAGATCTCCGGCTCGTCGTCCACCACCAACACGCGTGCGCCCATGCGCCCCTCCCCTCGTATCGGCCACAAGGATACGCGAGAAGGACGCGGCAGTTCCTAACGTTTGCTTAAGGGCGCGAGACGGGCAATCAGACGTAGCGCGCGTAATCCTGCAGCGAGTGGAATATGTGGGCGATCACGATCCTGTTATCGCGGTATGCGTACAGGACGACGTAGCGCATGACGGGCATCACGCGATAGCCGCGGGCGGCAACCTCCGGCATCTGGCTGAGCGGATGCATCTCCGGATGCTCGCAGGCGAGAAGGACCTTGGACTCGAACTCCTCGACAAAGCGCAGGGCGGCCTTCTTGCTGTCGAGCTCGATTGGCAGGTAGCGCACGATCTCCTCGAAGTCCACCTGGGCACGAGGAAGAAGGACGTAGTCACAGGCCATACCTCTCCCTCACGCTCGAGACGAACGCAGGGCCGTCGGCGAAATCGCCCTCTTCGTACGACCTGTCCGCGTCTGCGAGCACGCGCAGGAGGCGTGCCTTGGCAACCTCCTCCCGCATGAGGTCATAGTCCTCGGCGCGCATGACCACGAACTCGCTGTAGCCGTTCTTCGTGACGGTGATTGGCTCGGAAGACTCCCTCACGAGCTTGGCAAACGCCGCCGTGTCCTTCATGTCGCGAACGGGAACGCAGATTGCCATATCAGACGCCTCTTCTCATGCGCGTATGACCGTGGCCTAATAATACCACGTCAGCATAGACAAACCAGACGGAGCCAGGAGCAAATCCTTCTCAACGAAGTAAACGATGTGGACTACAGTGCAGCGGCAATCTTGGAGAAGGGCTTTATCTTCCTGAGCTCGGGCTCGAGCTTGCGTCGGGCCACCTCGATGTCGTACGCCGCCTGCGCACGCAGCCAATACCCGTCAGACAGGCCAAAGAAGCGACAGAGCCTCAGGTCAGTATCGGCAGTTACGGAACGGCGCCCCAACACGATCTGTCCGATGCGCTGTGCGGGTATACCCGTCTCCTTGGCAAGACGGTACTGCGAGATGCCCATGGGCACGAGGAACTCGTCGCGCAGCAGCTCGCCCGGAGTAATTGGAGAAGCCATCTCTCCCTCGTGAACAGGCTCAGTGATAGTCGACGATTTCGACATCCTCGGCACCTCCCTCGACCCACCGAAAACAGACTCGGAACTGGTCGTTGATGCGGATGCTGAATTGCCCAGCTCTATCTCCGCTCAGTGCCTCGAGACGATTTCCCGGCGGTATTCTGAGGTCAGACAGCTCGTTTGCGATTTGCAGCTGACGAATCTTTCTCAGTGCAACACGCTCGAACGCCACAAACCGTGCAACGCGAAATCCCGACGAGAGCCGCTCGGTATCCTTGTCTGCAAATGACCTAATCATAGTATCGCCTCGCGTTACTATTGTCAATGTCAATTTCGCCGCCACAGACCCTGTGGTAGGCTTATTATATAGGAACACGTGTTCGTTTCAAAGGAGTCACATGAGGAGAGAGACATCGAAGGACGGCTCTGCTGATTGCATCCGGCGTGAGCTCGAGGCGCTCGCCGACCCCGCGTACCGCGACTTCCAGGCCAAGCTCGTGCCGACCGTCGACCCCGCGCGCATCCTCGGCGTGCGCACGCCGGCGCTGCGCAGCTACGCCCGCAGGTTCGCACGCGAGCAGCCAGCTGAGGCGTGCGCCTTCCTCGCGGCGCTCCCGCATGAGACCTACGACGAGAACAACCTGCACGGCGAGCTCATCGGCAGAATGGCGAAGATGCCGACGGAGGCGTTCGAGCTGCTCGACGCCTTCCTCCCCTTCGTTGACAACTGGGCGACCTGCGACCTGATCCGCGTCCCCGCCTTCAGGCGCGACCTGCCGGCGGTGCTCGAGCGCATACGCGACTGGATTGCCGCCGAGCCGGAGTACACGGTGCGCTTTGGGGTGGTCCAGCTCATGACGCTCTTCCTGGACGACGCCTTCGAGCCCGAGCACCTTGCGCTTATCGCTGGCATCGATCGCCCCGAGTACTACGTCAACATGGCGCGCGCCTGGTACTTCTCGTTCGCGCTCGTCAAGCAGCCCGCGGCGACGCTTCCCCTCTTTGAGCAGCGACCAATCGCCCTCGACGCTTGGACACACAACAAGGCGCTTCAGAAGGCCCGCGAGAGCCGCCGCATCGCACCGGAGCAGAAGGCATACCTGCAATCGCTCAAGGTTTGACGCACCAAGGTCACGAGCTGAGGAATAGAATGGGCGAGAAGAACGTCGAGGGGAGATTCATGAGAGCCCGAACTACCATCGCCGCCCTGCTCGCCGCGAGTGTTGCGCTGCCCCTCACGGGGTGCTTCGGGCTGCCCGGCCTCGATGACGTCGCCGGTCAGGCGGAGGACGTCGCCTCGCAGGCGCAGGAGCTTGCCGACACGCTCTCGAACGTCGATTGGGGCAAGGTCTGCCGCCTTGTGGTGAAGGACGCCCAGACTGACGAGGTCATTCGCGAGGTGACCGACCAGACGGAGATCGAGAAAGCCTTTGAGCCGTTCTCTGGGGAGAGCGGCATCGCCACGGAGCCGGACGCCGACGCAGAGTACGTCTTCGAGCTGTGGGAGCCGGAGACGCAGAAGCTCGGGCAAAGCGCCGACGACCTCAAGGAGTACAAGGGCCTCGAGGTCACCACCTACGAGGGCTCACCCGTTGTGGGGCTCGAGGTGAGCCCCATCGGCCTCAAGCTCTACCTCACGTCGCAGGCCGCCGCCAACGCGCTGCGTGCGCTCGCGGGGTAGAGGCTACGCGCCGGCAATCTCGCGCTGAACGCGCTTGGGCAGCTTGGAAAAGACGAGGTCGTAGCTCATGTCGCAGAGGTCGAGCACGAGGTCCCCGGGAAGGCCGGCGTCAAGGTCGAGCGAGACCCACGTGCGTCCGTCGGAGTAGTAGCCGGGCAGCACGGCCTCCGGGTGCTCGGCGCTCAGCTCCAGGATGCAGTCGGGGTCGCACTTGAGCGAGAGCAGGTGGCGCCCCGCGTAGGGCGGCTTGGCGTCGGGAGAGGCGACGAACTCGCAGGCGAACTGCCTGCCGCCGACCCAGTAGACCATCCATCCCCACTTCTCGTGGAGGGCCTTGGTGGCGCCGGGGCGCGAGAGCAGGCGGGCGTCTATGCGCGAGAGGTCCATGGCGCGCCTCCTTTGGTCGGGCTCACGCTCCCGATTATATCGGGCGTGCCGCCGACCCTGACGCACCCATGGGATAATGAAGGCGGCCGGAGCGCGGGCGAAGGGCGCCCTCGTCACGCCCGCCGAGCGGGAGCACCATCACGGCCTCCCCGTCGTCGCCGGAGACCTCCCGGAAGTCGAGCCGCTCGTAGAGGCGCGCGGCGGGGTTGGAGCGCTGCACCGAGAGCGACAGCGCGGGGTGGCCGAGCTCCGAGCACCGCTCGATGAGGGCGGAGAGCAGGGCGGTCCCCACCCCGCGGCCGCGATGGCCCGGCAGGACGGCGACGGCGAGCTCCGGCACGCCTTCCCCCGCGAAGCCGTAGCCGCGCATGAGGCGCGTCCAGGCGGCCCCCACGACCTCACCGCCCTCCTCGGCGCAGACGGCGACGTCGCCGGTTCGGCCGAAGCCCTCGACGTAGGCGCGCAGCGCCGGGTCCGCGGTCACGGAGCGCGGCGGGCGCGGCTCGCCCGGCTCGGTGTGGATCGCCTGGTACAGGAACTCGTCCAGCAGCCCGTACTCGCCGGGCAGCATCTCCCTGATTTTCGACATAGCTGTCCCTCCATCCGATAGCTAAAGCATTGGGCGTCATCGGCTAGAGGTCTGTCGTCATGCGCGCCTCCTCGTGAGGGGACGATCGGGGTGATTCTACCCGCAGAGGGGCGCATGGATGCACGGAAACGTGAAGGCGCCCCGTGGGAGGCTCCCTCGGGACGCCCGGTGGCCTCGTCGGTTCCGGCGACGCCGCGCCTACCCGCGGCGGTACCTCCGCCCGATTGCCCAGAACGCGAGGAGCGAGATTGCGCCGCCCGAAACGGCAATCCAGCCGCGCGGCGAGGCGAGGCCGCCCGTCGCGGCGCCGAGGGCAATGGCTCCCACGACCCAGAGCGCCGGCAAGATGGCCGCCGTCCACATCGGGCGGGCGTAACGGCCCAGCATCCGTGCCGCCACCAGCGCCGCGATAACGCCAACCGCCGCCGCGAGCCCGATGAACCCCCGCATATCGAGCATCAGGTCGCCCAGCACGAGCACGCCGATGCCCACGGCGAGCCCCACGAACACCTGGAGCACCAACCGCATGACGTTGGCAGAGGCGCTCTCCTGCGCCGCCTCCACGGGGTCGCCGGATGCCGCGCCCAGAAGCTCAGCCGCGCTCTTGGCCTCCCGGCCCTCCCCGCCGCGCCGCGCGACAAGGGCGACCACGGCGGACGCCAGCACCAGCACCGCCAACAGCAGGCGCAGCACCGGCTCCAGGTACGCGCGCCCCACCACCGCCGTGATGGCGAGCACGGCGATGACGGCGACCTCCACCGCCCCCAGCGCCATCGCGAAGGCCCTCGTCCGCTGCTCGTCCTTCTCGACCATCTCGCGCATCTCATCCACGTCCCCTCTCACCATCTCGTCGATCGTGGTGCCAAAGAGGTTCGCGAGGAGGAGCATGCTCTAGACGTCGGGCAGGGTCCTGCCCTGCTCCCAGCGCGAGATTGCCTGCCGCGTCACGTAGAGCCTGCGCGCCATCTCCTCCTGCGTGATGCCCGCCTCCTTGCGAATGGCAGCGATGACGTCTTTGATGGCCATGGAGTTCCTCCTTGCTCGGGTCTTTCGGTAAGGCCATTGTCACCGGGCGTTCGATGCCGCACAAGAAACGGCCTGTTGCGTGGCCACTCAACGCACAGCATAAGGATGCTGTTTGGAACGCACCGGAGCGAAAGTGCCCGGATGTATGTGCACGATAAGTCCCCTTGCGCCCGAACCGCGCACTACGGAAGATGACTACGAGAGACCCAATACGAGCGCGAGCTTTTCTGTCACCTCGTCCATCCGTTCTCTCTCCAAGACACCAATTCGCTTGCCCAACATACTGCGGCTGACGGAAGCAATTTTGTCCGTCATCACATAACTCGTTCGCTCGAGTCCATTATCTTTGGACGGCTCGACTCGTACGCGCGTCGGTATATTGGAGCTCTCGAACGTTGTCATCAGGCAGAGCACAACGGAATCGAAACCACTTATCTTGTCGCTCTGCACAATGACGACTGGACGCGCTTTGCTCGCGTAGAGGTCATCCCTCATCGTCCAAATCTCACCGCGCATCACTCATCATCCTCAAGGCGAGCCGATTGGAAAACTCCGCTGCTTCCTGCTCAGAAGTGAAAGCCTCGACCTCGGGCTCTGCCAAGCGCACTTCAAACGGGAAACCACGATGTGCGTTAAACGCGGAAACGAAGATGCGCATAGCATCCGCAGGCGTAGTACCCAATAGCCGCGTTATCTCGCGAAAACGCGCCGCCTCAGCATCTTCAACACGCGTAGCAAGTTGCGAACTCATAGCAGCCTCCAACATTCTGTTGAGATTCGCTATGAATTGTACCCAGATTGTCATATCTATCATTCCAAACTCTGCGAACGCGCTCCACTTCGCCACTTGAGAACCTAGCTTCATACCAGCGTCGCCTCATCTTCCAACAGCCACTCGATCTTGTCGCCAAAGGCGGCTATGTCCTCGTCATACACATGCATGAAATCGAGAATGGTCCCACAGCTCTTTGGGAACATGCCCTCGCAATACACGGGGATGACGTCGCGAGGAACCACACCTATGAGATCCTCCCCTTTGAAGCGAGCGAGGATCGCGCGTGCGTCTCTCAGGACAGCAGGAAGCCCCGCGCGCTTGAGCGCAACATAGAAACGCACGGATTCAACCGCCCGATTCCATGCCTTACCGGCCACTACGTAGTAGTAGCCCCATGATTGCTCTGCAGCTCTGAATTCCTCGTCAGAGAGCTCTCCGACGCGGTGTCGAAACTCCGCCTCCCGTCCGTCATGACACACAAAGAGACTCACGTGCGTGGAGTTGCCGCCCCGGCACACCTCCCATGGGTGTCCGCCCCTGCGGGCCCGGTCGAAGAACCACGCATCCCAGGCCGCAGGACTGGTTAGGTCGATGCCTGACCCAGAGCAGAGCCCCATCCCCTTGCCGGTCAAACCCTCATCGCGCCCGTCCGCATAACGGATGTAGAGCTCATCGAGCGGAAGGCGCTCACCGCCTTTTCCGCAGACGTCGTACCCACATGCCTCGTAACCGAGCGCGCAAGCAGCAAGGAAATCGTTGCCCGTCATCGAGGCCAAGCGACCAATCGAGCCTGCGTCCTCCGCATTCGCAGTGGCATATTCGCAGAACGCACGATATGTGCCCTCATCCATACCGTTAAAGATGGCATCCCGTTCTTCTGGTCGCGCAGTCCAGACCACATTTCGCTCGACCACGCCAGCGCGCAGGCAATACGGAAGCTGCTCGGCAACGGCTGCGTTATACGACCCCTCCCGCAGCGCGCGCATGCTTTCGCATGCAGAACGAGCCAGCAGGTCGAGCAGAATGACCGCGTGTTCTTCGAGCCAATCTAAGTCAGCGGGTTTTTTCTGGGAGTCAGCGCAGAGCACCATCACGTTACCAACCGACACCGCCCGACAGAGTTCGTTCTCAACCACAACGAGCTCATACCACGAATAGTCGTCGGGGTATTCATTTTCCCACAGCTCGACATATTCCTCGCGCGAAGAAACCTCCCCCTCGGCAAGCAGTTCCTCGTAATCGCCGAAGTCATCCAAGCTCCCACGCGATATTTTGAGCCAGATGGACTTCACCTCATCGTTGTCAGCCAAAGGCTTGAGGTCAGCAAGGACGTCGACGAGTCGGTCAAGCGCATCGAGCACCTTTCTCGTCTGAGCGGAGGGATTCTTGTATCCCCTACCGAAAGCCCTAAGAAGCCTATCGATTTCGGGAGCAACGAGCTTCCATTCCATGCACGCCTCCAATTCACATGGCGCTCCTGATAAAGCATAGATTCATAAGCTGATCGCAAGCTGCGGCACAAAGACCGAGTGCCTAACGAACCAGCGCGCAAACCCGCACGCCGCTCTTCTCGTCAAAATGATTGATGGACTTCTTGGCCATAGCTGAACCCCCGCCTCACTCGCGGCAAATTAACCTGCATAGACTGTGAGTCCGGACTCTTGGGGTGCCGGAAGACGGGGGCGCGTGCCCGCCCGGGGGCTTCAAGTGTGACCAGTCCCTGCTACCCCTGATCACCCGCCGGCACGTACCATTGGGGGCCTCCGTGCCGCTCTTGTCGCTCCCGTACCTTGCTGAGAGTATAGCACAAGAAGAAACATTTGTTCGTATCAATTTGATACTCTGCCGCGTCTCTTTCCGAGCAGCCCGTTCTTCTCGTCCACGACTCTGAACTGCGAGAATGCGAGAAGAACCATCAGGAGACCCGTCAGGCAAGGGACGCGCGCCACATAACCTCGCGCGCCTGTGCTACGATTCGTCCGACCCAACGGGTCTCTGACGAGGGCAGCCGTACCAGAATCGCAAAGACGGCGCATCTATCTGGGAGGTTGTCATGGATTGGGTCATCTTGGTCGTGTCGGGCGCGATGGAGGCCGTGTGGGCCCAGGCCCTCGACCGCTCCGAGGGCTTCACGCAGCCCGTCCCCTCGATCGTGTTTCTCGTCGCGCTCGCGGCGCCACGAGCCATGTGCCAACTACCATAAGGACGAGCGCGAGGACAAACGTCGGCGCAAGCGGCGTGCGGAACAGAGCGAACGCCAGCGCACTGCCAATGAAGGGGTTCACCGCGTAGAACGCGCTCGTTCGCGCCGCCCCCAGGTCGCGCTGGGCGCGCACGTAGCAGGCAATCGACAGCCCGTATGAGACAAACCCGAGCAGGAGCGCAAGCCCCGCGTCAACGAGCGTCGGCAGGGCGTCGCCCGCGCAGAGCGCCACGACAAGCGCGCCGGCACCCGAGCCCCACCCCTTGATGACGACAATATGAACCGGATCGCAGTCCGACAACCTATTCGTGCAGTTGTTCTCGATGCCCCAGCACAGACATGCTGCAAGCGTGAGAAGCGAGCCGACGGAGAACCCCCACGCCCCTGCGTCCCAGGACAAGAGGACACATGCCAGGGAGATGACTCCAATGCCGACTGCCACACGACCCCCTACCCGCTCCCCGAACACGAGGCGGGCGATAAGGGCGGTCGCCACGATCTCAAAGTTGTTCAGCAGCGACACGCTTTCCGCCGACGAGAGGGACAGTCCGGCCATAAGGAGCAACGGCGCCGCTACGTCGAGAGCGACCATCGCAGCCACATAGGGGGCGTCCGCGCGCTCGAGGGGCCGTCCGCGAACCTCGCCCTCACCTCCGCGTGCGCCGCTCGCGAGCGAAAGCATCGTCATGCCAGCGCCCGCGCCAAGATACAGCAGCGCCGCCATCATGTTCGGCGCGACGTCGGCAAGCAGCACCTTGGAAAACGGCGTGCTCAGAGCATAGAGCGCTGCCGCGGCGAGCGCGAAGGCAACGCTTCGCCCTGTACGACCGGACAACACGCAACGCCTCCCCGATTCTGAACGACCTGCTCAACCTGTTTCAACAGTAAAGCAGGCAATACAACACCGCAAACTGTCAAGAGAAGTAAGGAGGAGCGCATAAGCTCCCGTCACAGACCTCGCAATCGCAGAGCATTCGCAAGTACGTCCCGATAGCGCGGCTCATCGCCCGCGAGCTCACGCCACCCAGAGGACGCGACGCGCTCGGCAAACGCCTGGCGCATGAGCGATGCTACTTCGTCCGACTGTCGGGACTTGTGAGCTGCCCAGGCTTCTCCAGCTTGGGCGGGGTCGAGGCGATCGGCCATGCGGTCCCAGAGCGGAGAGCCGGACGGGTCCGAGCACGCCGAGACGGCCGCCAGATCCTCTGAGGCCCGAGCAAGGGCGTCGAGCGCAGCGTCCTTCTCGCCAGCCTTGCGCAGCACCTCCGCAACCTCAAGGGACATTGTTGCCGAGAAAAACGGGTTCACCGTGCCCATGTCAAGCGCCTGGAAGACCGCTTCGGCGGCATTGCCAGCCGCGAGCGCAAATGCCGCATCATCTCGCATCCCCACCTCCTGCATGAGCGACGAGAGCACGAAGCTCGCCGCGCGCAGGCGCTCTGCCTGCAGGAGCCCGAGAGCCTCGTCGTCACGGGCGAGCTTGCGATAGGCGGAGGCCAGAAGCATCGTCGAGGCGCTCGAGTCCTGACGGCGCACGAGCGGCTCCAAGAGCGAAGCAGCCTCCGCGTAGCGACCTGCCTGGAAGAGCGTCGTGGCCTTCTGCTGCTGCGCGAGATAGAGGGTCGAGGGGTCCGTCGCCACCTCGAGCACGCGACCGAGCAGGGTGAGCGCCTCGTCGGCGAGGTCGTCGGCATCAAGCGGGGCATCGGGCGAGCCGTCCTTCTCGCCCGCGGGCGTAAACGGCGTTGCCATGTCGCCCGCCCAGACCGTGAGGAGCGACGCCAGCATGAGCAGCAGGTTCACGTCCGAGTAGTGCTCCGAGGCAAGCGCGCGCAGTCGCTCGTGCGCGGCGCCAAGGTCCTTCTCGCCCAGCGCGCAGACCTCGGCGTAGAGCGCGGCAGATTCCTCGCTCGTAAACTCGTCGCGCCAGTCGAAGAGCTCGTCCAGGGTGAGCGAGAAGTACGCGGCGATGCGCGGCAGCAGGCTCACGTCCGGGAGGCTCTGGCCGAGCTCCCACTTGCTCACGGCGGCCTTGGAGACGCCGAGGTGGGCGGCCAATGCCTCCTGCGTGACGCCCGCGCGGCGCCGCTCTCGTGCGATCGTACGGCCAATGTTGATGCTCTCGCTCATGGCTCCCCCTCGACGTTGCAGCCGGCTTTCACCTCCAGTATGTGGTCGAGCGTCAGTGGAATCAAAGGAGCGATGGTTGACATCTCTCGCACGCGGTCAACCGAGGCTCGACGCCGCGCACTAAAGCCGCACGAACATGCGGCGAGAATCGCTCGCCAGGCGCTGGAACCCAAAGTGAGCGTAGAAGCCCTCCGCGCGCTCGTCGGCCGGGTCGACGACAAGCGCCCGCGATGCGACGATGCGAGACGCCGCAGCCGCGCGGCGAATGGCGTCCTGCAGCAGACGGGCTCCCGCCGACTCCCCCTGGTAGCGCTCGTCAACGGCAAGCTGGCCAAGCAGCGTGCAGGGGATCGGGTTCGGGGCGTTTCGGCGCAACGAGCCGGCAAGCGTCCCAACGCGCGCAACCGCATGGGTGCTCAGGGCATAGAAGCCACAGATCTCACCGGTAGCGAGGGACAGCACGTACACCCGCGCCGTTCCGTCGCGCATCGCGCGGTGCGCGCGCTCCTTGAGCCAGGTGTCATTGTCGTTGTTGCCGGAGCTAAACCCGCTCACGTCGTCATCGTCGCGAAGCGGGCGGATACGACGAAACGCTAGTCCTCCCATGAGAACTCGCGATCGAGCAGCTCGCGGGTGGCCGCGGGAACGGCAGAGTCAAGCGCGCTCGCAAAGCGCCCGTAGTCATCCGCGGAGAGGTAGGTCGTAGTCTCGTCGCTCACCTGCCGACGAACCTCAAACGGGAAGCCGCCGCACTCGTTGAACATGTGGACGAAGACCTTGATGGCAGCGGACGGCGTCAGGCCCAGAGCAGCGGTGTTCCTGACAAAGGCGTCCTTCTCCTCTGTGCTCAGCTTGGTATTGAGCGACGTCATTGTCGTTGCCATAGAACCTCCCCTTCCGCTTGTCCAAGTGTCATTGGTTGATTCCATTTATACCACGTTAGACCACATTGTAATCCCTATTGATTGGTAATTGGCTGGCTCACGCCCCACCCAGCAGCACGCGCGAGCACTCGCGGACGCAGAGCAGGTAGTACAGGGCGAGAAGCCCGAGCGTACCCACGACCGAGCAGGCCGCGATGGCGAGAAACACCTCGTCAGGCACGCCGCGCGCGAGCTGGCGCACCAGCATGAGCCCAAAGCAGTCGTGCGCCACCGCAAGCGCCGCGGGCAGCGCAAAGGCAACGCCCACCTGCGCCCGCACGGCACCGCGCGCCTCCCGCTCGTCCGTCCCGAGCGCCATGAGCGTGGCGTAGGCGCGCCGGCCGTCTGCGGCCTGGCTCACCTGCTGCAGCGCGAGCACCGCAGCGGCCGCCACGAGAAACGCCTCCCCGTAGAAGATTCCCACGTAGCCGATTGGCGCGAGCGACGCCTCCGAGAGCGCCCCCGGGTCCTCGAGCCCGGCTGCGCGCTGCCCAACCGAGAAGAGAAGCCCCGCGCAGATCATGCAGACCGCGCAGGCCACGAGCACGCACGTGCACGAGAGCGCCTGGCACCCCGTGGACACGTGGCCCTCCACCTGCCGCAGCGTGAAGGCGCGCATGCCCTCCCAGTAGCGGGAGCCACGACGCACGCGACCGGGCACGCCCGTCGCCACCAGACGAAAGACGAGCGAGGTGGCCACGTAGGCAGCCCATCCCATCGGCAGGATCGCGAGCACAAAGAGCCCGGGCTGGGCCACGCACGTGCCCCACACCACGGCGAGAAGGACCACGGCCAGCGCCGCCTGCACGCGCGTCACGCCGCGATGCGTCGCAAAGGCGAGCCGCTCCGGGGCGCGGTCCCGCTCGAGAAGCTCCACGAGCGGCCGGCGCAGCACGTCCACCACGGAGAGCGCGATCGCCAGCCCCTCGATCCCGGCAAACCACGAGAGCGCGTCGAGCGCGGCCGCGGGCGAGAAGGACCAGGCGAGCCGCCACGGCACGCCAAAGACGAACGCCGCCACCGCACCAAAGGCCGGCGACGCCGCCGCTCCGAGCGCAAGTCCCGCCGCCAGCGCCGCGAGCCCCACGAGCGCGCTCTCCACCGCGAGGATCGCCGCAAGCGCCGGCGCGCGCATGCCGAGCAGCGCGTACGTCCCAAACTCCCGCGAGCGCCGGCGCACGATGAAGCGCGTGGCGTAGGCCACGAGCACGGCGAAGACCAGCACAACGAAGACCGAGAAGGCGCCCGTGATGTCGCGCGCCTTGTGGATGACCTCGAGCTGCGTGCCCGTGAGCGGCATCGCCATGAGGTAGTCGCCCGAGGCGTTGAACGAGTAGAGCAGGCACGTGGCAAAGGAGAGCGTGACGAGGTAGACCGAGTAGTCGCGCGCGCAGCGCGAGACGTTGCCGAGCGCGACGCGCAGGGTGACGGGCATGGCGGCTCCTTTCGGGCGGCGTCAGTAACGAGCCCATCGTCCTTCTCGCCCGCCCGGCGCGCCATCGCCCGGACTTATGCTCCCCTAACGGTTTTGCAAGGTTACCTGTCGGCGCGCGCCGCCAACCCCCAGCTCACCTGCTGTAAACTGGGACTCTACCAACGGTCGAGCCAACTCAACTGGCGGTCGGTTGAGCGCGGGGCGCTGTCGCGTGACGATGGCCCTGCCAGACGGATTCCAGCGAAAGGACCATCATGACCAAGCAGACCTTCGGCGCCACCATCTCCGCCCTGCGCAAGGAGAGGGGCCTGACGCAGCTCGAGCTTGCCCAACAGATGGGCGTCACGGACAAGGCGGTCTCAAAGTGGGAGCGTAACCTGTCGTTCCCGGACGTGGCGTCGCTGCCTAAGCTCGCCGAGGTGCTCGGCACCTCGGCGGACGAGCTGCTCGAGGTGAAGACAGCGGCGCAGGAGGAATCGGCGACCTCCAAGGTGCCCGCGCTCGTTGAGCTCGTCCTCAAGGCGGTCGCGCTCGCCATGGGCGTAGGCGTGACCGCGCTCACCATCATGGACGAGGTGGAGCCGAGAAACGCGCTCGGGCTCCTGGGCATTGGAGTCGCGTGCCTGGCGCTCGTCCAGCTCATGCACACCCCCGAGCAGGAGTGATACAAAGGGACTGTCCCCTCGCATCAGTCGCCCTAGCGGGAAAGTACGCCCCGGGCCTTCCGGCGGAGACCGTAGACGCCGAGGTCGCGCGCCTCTTCGCGCGGACCACGATCGCCGACCTTCTCGCCCAGCTCTAGGCCGTTTCCGCGCAGCCGCGCCCAACGAGTCCGCGGCTCGTCGCAAGGAGGCCAACTCAACCACAAAGGGCCGGGACCGTCGCTGGCGGCCCCGGCCTCTCCGCCTCTCCTCGCTGCGCCTACGCGCCGAGCCTCTCCTTGAGGGAGATCAGCTCGCGATAAGTGTCGGCGAAGTTCAGCGCCATGAGCTTGCAGGTCTCGGCGCTCGCCATCTGGTCCTCGGCGTGGAGGAGCAGAAGCGGCAGCGTCTCCTTGCTCTCACCGGACGCCTCGGCCTGGAGCAGCCTCATGTGCACCTCATGCCCGCCGTTGTACGCCTCGTCACCCTGCTTGACCAGGTCGGCCGCCGCGTCGAAGTCGCCCTCCTTGGCCTTGGCGATCGAGTTGACGTAGCAGGACTTTGCGGTGCCCACGTAGCTGATGATCTCGAAGCAGATCTGCTCGAGCTCGTCCATGTCTTCCATCTCAGCCTCCTAGCTGACTAGCCGAGCATCTTCTTGACGTCATCGAGAATCTTAGCGGCATTCATGCGACCGTAGTCGACCATCGGGATGACGGCGACGGGGATACGCCCCTCGACGGCCTTCTCGAAATCGCCCTTCGCGTAGCCAATCTGAGGTCCAAGGAGGATGACGTCGGCCTCGTTGATGTGGTCCATGGCCTCGTTCATCGGGCGCGCCTCGATTGCGACCTCCTCGCCGCGAGCCGCAGCCTCCTTCTGCATCTTCTGGACGAGCAGGCTCGTGGACATGCCCGCGTTGCAGCACAGCATGATCTTCATGATCTGTCCTTTCCGACCGGCGTACCGGTCCTTGCATCCGACGACCGCCAGATGACGGTCACCGCTTCTTGACATGGGACCCCCTCGGGACACCTCCCGGGGGGCACCCTCTGCGGACAAGCTGGTATGGCCCGTCCGCAGAGAGCAGGGGGAACTACGCGACTACTCCTGAGCTATCTCGAACTGCTTGCGCTGCGCGGTCTCCGACGCCTTCATAAAGGGCAGGTAGATCAGCGTGAAGATTACCAGCAGCACGATCTGGAGAATGCCCGCGCGGATATCACCACCCGTGGACAGGACGCCCGAGGCAATGATTGGCGTGGTCCAGGGCACCTGGATGCAGGTGGGGTTGACCAGGCCGACGGCCGTGGCGAAGTAACCGACGAGAATACCGATGATGGTGTTCAGCACGAACGGCACCATGAGCGGGATGTTGAACACGATCGGGTAGCCGTAGATGACCGGCTCGTTGATGTTGAAGACGGCAGGCAGGATGCCGAGCTTGGCCACCTCGCGGGAGGGACGCCACTTGCCCCAGATGAACGTTGCGATGAGCAGCGCCAGCGTGCAGCCCGAGCCGCCCATGAGCGCGTAGACGTTGATGACGTTCATGTTGAGCCACAGGTCCGGGTTGGCGATGACCGCGTCGATGCCGCCGGCGCTGTACACGCTCGTCGCCTCGACGAGCACGATGGTGAGGATGGGCTCGACGAGCACGCCGTTGATGGTGGACTGGTGGATGCCGAGGGTGAACAGGAACACGCCGAGCGAGTAGATCACCACGAGGCCGACCGGGTTGGTGGTAAGGGAGCGCAGCGGAGTCTGGATGAAGGTGTTAATGAGAGCAGTGACGTCAGTCTGGAAGCCTGCGTAGAGAACCATCGAGAGCACGCCGAAGGCGCCCAGGGTGAGCAGCATCGGGATCAGGACGTTGAAGGACTTCTCGACCGCGGGCGGCACGCCCTCGGGCATCTTGATGCGCAGCTTCTCGATGCCCGAGACCTTGATGAAGAGCGTGGGCGCAAACAGGCCGATGATGATGGCGGTGAACATGCCGTTGGTGCCAGTGTAGTTCGTGATGAACGCGCTCGAGACCTGGGCGGTGGTCACCTCTTCGGCCACGTAGAGCGGCGATGACGTAGCAAGGTTGGCAGCCACCGTCTGCGGCATCATGATGAAGAAGACCGCGAGCGCCACCACTACGCATGAGACGGGGTTGTCGAAGCGCTTGTTGTTCGCGAAGCTGTAGCCCACCATGGCGCATAGCAGGATGGCTGAGATGGAGAGCGCACCCTGCGTGAGCGAGTTGCCCCAGTACTGGGCCGTGGCGAGCACGTCGGCGTTCGGGAAGAGCCCGGGGTTGCTCGGGTCCGCGCTCCACAGGAACGTGAAGACCACGTTGTTGAGCAATGCGGCGATGCCGGCAAGGATGAAGATCGGCATGATGGTGGCGAAGCCATCGCGCAGGCTGCGCAGGTGCACCTGGTTGCCGACCTTGGCGGAGACTTCCGCGAACTTGTCGAGGAAGCTTTGTCCGTTGGCCATGTCTTTCACTCCTAACTGAACTGTTGGAAACATTAGCCGTGCCATCGCGCCCCTCTCCAGGGGGGCGCGTATCCGATGACCGAACCAGGGGGGAGGGAGCCCGGGACCGTTCCTCCCGATCCGGACCAAGGACCTACTTCACCACGTGCGTCGTGGTGACCTCCTTGAGCCAAGCGGCTGATTTCTTGGGCCTGCGCTCGTAGTTCTCCATGAGGTCGACCTCGACGAAGCCATAGCGGTTCTTGAAGGCGTTCGCCCAGGACCAGTTGTCAATGAGGCCCCAGTAGTGGTAGCCGCGGCACTTGGCGCCGTCGTCGATCGCGCGGGCGATCCAGGAGAGGTGGTCGCGCACAAAGTCGACGCGGTAGTCGTCCTGGATCTGGCCGCTCTCGTCGCGGTTCTTGTACTCGCCCTCGATACCGATGCCGTTCTCGGACACGAACCACTCGAGGTCGGGGTACTCGTCACGGCACTTCATGCCGAAGTCGTAGATGCCCTTGGGGTAGATCTCCCAGCCGCGGCTCTCGTTCATGACGCGCTCGGGCCAGACGTAGGGCTCGGCAAAGAGAGGATTGCCCCACTCGTCATGATCGCGGCTCGGCGCCTGCACGCGACAGGGCTGGTAGTAGTTGCAGCCGAGCCAGTCCACGACGCCCGAGCGCAGGACCTCCTCGTCACCGGGGCGAGCCGGGACCGGCGTCCCAAGGCGGGCGAGGGTCTCGAGCACGTCCGCGGGCAGGCTGCCCTTGGTCGCGAGGTCGAGCCACCAGCGCGTGGTGAGGCCGTCGTTCATGCGCAGCGCCTCGAGGTCGGCCTCGCTCGGGTCCTCCTTGGTGTAGGAGGGGCTGAAGTTGCACACGATGCCAATCCTCGCGTCCGGACGGAGCGCGCCCTCCTCGCGCGCCGCGCGGTAGCGGGCGACGCCGAGCGCGTGCGCGATCGAGATGTTGTACTGCGCCACCACGGCCTCGCGGAAGCTGTGGTGCTGCGGGTACCAGCCACCGTGCCAGTAGCGGTTCTCGGGCTCGACGCTCGGCTCGTTGAACGTGAACCAGTACCGGACCTCCTTGCCGAACTCGTGGAGCGCCTTCTCGACGTAGTTCGCGTACGCCTCGCAGGTCTCGCGGCTCTCCCAGCCGCCGCGGCGGAAGAGGAAGGTGGGGAGGTCAAAGTGGTAGAGGGTCACGAAGGGCTCGAGCCCTTCTTCGCGCGCCGCGCGGAAGAGCTCGTGGTACCAGGCCGCGCCCTCGGGGTTGACGTTGCCGTCGGCATCGAGCAGGCGGCTCCACTGGATCGACGTGCGGAAGCTGTCGAGCCCGAGGCCCTTGAGGATGGCAAGGTCCTCCTTGTAGTGGTGCATGAAGTCGTTGCCCACGTAGGAGCCCACGCGGTTGTAGAACGCCTCGATGTCCTCGTTGGACCAGGTGTCCCACACGTTCTCAAGCTTGCCGCCTACGTTCCAGCCTCCTTCCGTCTGCGGGCCGGACATAGCCGCCCCGAAGAAGAAGTTCTCGGGCAGGGTCAGTTCTGCCATGACGCCTCCGTTTCCTCGCTCGTCCTGCGCGGCTCTTTGTCGCGCTTTGTTAGTTGAATTGTAGCGCTCTTATTTTCTCTATGTAGCGGATTTATTACCGACAAAGACGGGAACAAAGGAAGATAATGGATTACGTCAGACGAGAATCACGTCGATGAGCTGGGGTTTTACAGCCGACCAGCCCGACGGGGCACAACGCGCACGAACCCGCACCCTCTTGCCTGACCGTAAAATCAAACCGCTCGCGGGCGAAACAAGACCGTTCGCGGAGCGCATCGAGGACCGCGGGAGGCACGAGGGAGGCCGCCATGCTCAAGTACGAGACGATTGCCCAGAACATCCAGAGCCGCATCGAGAGCGGCGACCTCGCCCCCAACGACAAGCTGCCGACGGTCGTCGACCTCTGCGACCGCTACGGCGTGAGCAAGATCACCGTCAAGCGCGCCTTCGAGATCCTCACCGAGAAGGGCCTCATCGCCAGCAAGCGCGGGTCGGGCACCTACGTGAAGAACACCACCGAGCTCTTTGACACGGGGAGCGTCGACCCGTTGCTCGTGGGCGAGGACGGCACGCGGGAGGACACGTTCGGGTTCACCAGGTCCGACCAGCCGATCGGCTTCACCGCCTCGCACAGCGCGCGCGGGAGGAGCGTGAGCTCGGTGGTCTACGACTTCTCGGTCACGAACCCGCCCGAGAGCGTCGCGCGGCACCTGAACATCTCCCCCTACGACTTCACCTACTACTTCTGCCGGGTGCGCTGCCTCGAGGGCGAGCCCATCACGATTGAGTACACGTACATGCCGATCGACGTGACACCCGGTCTCAAGCGCGACCAGCTCTATCACTCCGTCTATGCGTTCGTGCAGGACACGCTCGGGCTGAAGATCTCGAGCTTCCACCGTATCATCCGTGCCGTGGGCGCGACCGAGGAGGAGGCCGAGCGCCTGCAGCTCGACACGAGCGCTCCGCTGCTCGAGATCTCCCAGGTCGGCTTCCTCGATGACGGAACACCCTTCGAGTTCTCCGTCGCACGCAGCAACGGCAAGCGCTCCGAGCTGCGCGACGTGAACGTCATATAGGCGAAAGACGAAGGCAGGAGAGAGACATGAAGAGGCTGGCGGTTCTCGACGTAGGCGGCTCTGCGATCAAGTACTGCACTATGAGCGACTCGGGACTCGAGGACAAGGGCCAGGTGCCCACCCCCGACGGAAAGAGTCACGACCCCGAGGCGTTTCTCGAGACCATCGAGGGCATCCTCAGCCGCATGGGCGACGTCGAGGGTCTGGCCCTCTCCATGCCCGGGGAAATCGACGCGAGCCGGAAGTACATCCGGACGGGCGGCGCGCTGCTCTACAACTACGACGTCGACGTGACGGAGTGGGAGAGGCGCTTCGGCCTCACGATCGAGGTCGAGAACGACGCGCGCTGCTCGGCGATCGCCGAGCTCGCCCGCGGCAACCTGCAGGGCGTGGACTGCGGCGTGGTGCTTGCGTTTGGGACGGGCATCGGCGGCGGGGTCGTCGCCGGCGGCAAGGTCCTGCGAGGGGCGCACCTCTTTGCGGGGGAGGCGTCGAAGGTTCTCACCTCCTGGCCCGAGGACCCCCGGGACCCCATCGCGAGCGACCAGCTCTGGTCGTCCTCCTGCTCGACGAAGTCCCTCTGCCAGCGCGTCGCCCGGGCAAAGGGGGTCGACAGCTGCGACGGGCGGCAGCTCTTCGGCTGGCTCGGGGACGGGGACGAGGTCGTCGCCGGGGTGTTCCGCCAGGTGTGCGACGAGATTGCCGTGCAGATTCACAACATCCAGTGCTGGCTCGACCCCGAGCGCATCTGCCTCGGCGGTGGCATCAGCCAGAACCCGCTCTTCGTGGAGGGCGTGAGGGACGCGCACCGACGCTTCAACGCCTCGTTCGGCGACGTTTTCCCCGAGACGGACATCGTGGCGTGCCGGTTCTTCAACGATGCCAACCTCATCGGCGCCTTCGAGCACTTCCTTGCCATGCAGCGGTCACGCTAACGCGCAGGCGCGCCCCGGTTACGTACGCTCCCGGCGGTTACGTACACTGTTGCGACTTCCATATCGAGAAGCCCAACGCCCCGACCTGGGGTTTCTCGCCAAACGGCAAGACATGAGATTTTGAATAGTGTACGTAACCGACCGCGCATGATCCAAAAGGGGACTGTCCCCTTTTGGATCATGCGCACCGCCCGCAGTCGGAGCAGCCGTTGCAGATGAGACGCTGGCCGCACGTCTCGCAGCGCTCGCGGAAATGAGGCCGATAGAGCTCCTCGGCGGGAATCGGCAGACCGAGCGGGTCGTGCAGGTGCCACTCGATCGAACGGCCCGCGCGGCTCACACCGGACTTGTACGCCTGCTCGCTCTGCAGCCGGTGGTCGCGCAGGCGTCGGTCTTCTCGATGTCGTCCTTGTTGAGCACGCCCGGCACCAACACCTCGCCGACCATATCCCACTTGTTGAGGGCGCAGGTGCGCTCCATGGGCACGCGCACGCCGTCGAGCGCCGTCGGATCCTCCTCCTCGCAGCAGGCGATGAGCGCGCACTCCTTGCCGGCAATGTCCTTGCCGCCCACCACGAGCGAGTAGATACGGTCGATGACGGCCTTGATCTGCGCGGGAATCGAGTACCAATTCACGGGCGTGGCGAAGACGAGCACGTCGGCTTCGAGAATCGCCGGAGCGATGGTGTTGAAGTCGCCATTGAAGCCGCAGGCCTTGCCGGCGCTGTAGCAGGTCTCGCACGCGTGACATCCGCCGATCTTCATGAACGCGGCGTCGAAGCGCGTGACCTCGTGACCGAGCTTCTCGGGGGCATCCACGAATGCGTCCACCATCGCGAAGCTGTTGCCGCCCTTGCGCGGGCTGCCAGTGATGACAACGACCTTCTTGCCCATGATTGCTCCTCTCCTCTTTTGGCGACCCCTCGCCTTCCGGACATAATCGTAGGAGAATGCTTGTGCGATAATAAGTACGTATAGCAAAGTTTAGTACTTACCTTAAGTAAAGTGAGGAAGCATGAACTGCCACATCTCGGAGGCACAACTGGGCGAGACGGGCTTCTCGTACACCCTGTCGCTCATCAGCGGCAAGTACAAGATGACGATCCTCTACGCGCTCATGGAGTTCGGCGTGGTGCGCTTCAACGAGCTGCAGCGCTACATCGGCACCATCTCGTACAAGACGCTCTCCTCCACGCTCAAGCAGCTCGAGGCCGACGGGCTCGTTCACCGCGAGGAGTACCCGCAGATCCCGCCCAAGGTGGAGTACAGCCTCACGGGGCGCGGACGCTCCCTCGTGCCGGTGCTCGACCTCATGTGCGAGTGGGGCGAGCAGCACCGCCGGTAGCCGCGGCGCCCGGGCGCTAACCCCAAAGACAGTACTGGCACGCGCTGCGGGCGGGCCGTATGCTGCGGGTAACGCAAGGTCCCGTGAAAGGAGCGCACCATGAAGAGGAGCCTGGGCAACGCGGGCGAGCTGTTCCCGCAGTCGGTGTTCATCATCGCGAGCTACGACGAGGACGGCGTGCCCAACGCCATGAACGCCGCGTGGGCGGGCGAGTGCAGCCGCCACGAGGTCTGCTTCAACATCGGCGACCACAAGACCACGGCCAACATCGTCAGGAAGGGCGCCTTCACCGTGGCTCCGGCCGACGCCGCCAACGTGGTCACGGCCGACTACTTTGGCATCGCCACCGGCAACAAAGTCAACAAGGCCGAGAAGAGCGGGCTCACGTTCATCCGCTCCGAGCATGTGGACGCGCCCGTGATCGAGGAGTACCCGCTCACCATGGAGTGCGAGGTCACCGCGATCGACGGCGACGAGCACGGCGCGCGCGTGGTGGGCAGGATCGTGAACGTGCTCGTGGACGAGGACATCCTCGACGCCGACGGCAAGGTCGACTTCTCCGCGTGGCGCCCGCTCGTCTACGACGCCTCCCACATGACCTACCGCGTGGTGGGCGAGGAGGTCGGAGGCGCCTGGAACGTGGGCAAGCCGCTCGTGTAAGCCGCGCGCCCGCGCAACCGGCTCAGCGCGTCCGGTGAGCCCTGGCCGAGAAGCCCCTTCTCACCATGCGGGCGGAAGGGCGCCTAGTACCAGTCGTGCTTCTCGCCGCGGTCGAGCGCGTCGATGCGGCCCATCTCCTCGTCCGTCAGGCTGAAGTGGTAGAGCTCGGCGTTCTCGCGGATGTGGTCGGGGTCGCTGGAGCCGGGTATCACCACGACGCCCTTCTGCAGGTTCCAGCGGAGGATGGCCTGCGCCGGGGACACGCCGTGCGCCGCGGCGACCTCCGCGATCACGGGGTCCCCGAAAAGCTCCGCGGTGTGGCCGCGCCCTCCGAGCGGGTACCAGCCCTGCACCACGATCCCCCGCTCCTGGATGAAGGGGATCACGTCGTTCTCCTGGTAGTAGGGGTGAATCTCGTTCTGCACGAGCGCGGGGGGCGTCTCCACCCGCGGGAGGAAGTCGGTCAGCTCCTCCACGTACCAGTTGGACAGGCCGACCGAGCGGATGGCGCCCGCGTCCACGAACCGCTCCATGGCCTGGTAGGCCAAGACGTCGTTGCGGTCGGGGTGGTGCAGGAGCATGAGGTCCACGTAGCCGATGTTCAGCCGGTCGATGCACGCCTGGATGGCGAGCTCGGGGTCTGCCATCTCGGAGCCGGGGTAGATCTTGGTGGTGACGAACAGCTCCTCGCGCGTGACCACGCCCTCGTCGATGGCCGCGCGGACGGCCTGGCCCACCTCCTCCTCGTTGCCGTAGGCCGAGGCGGTGTCGAAGAGCCGCGCCCCGGCGTCAATGGCGGCGCGCACCGAGGAGACGCACTCCTCGCCGTGCAGGCTGTAGGTACCAAGGCCGTTCAGCGGCAGCGCGTAGCCGCTGTTGAGCATGACCGTCCTGGTGTCGAAGTTGAAGACGCCCACGTCGGAGCCTCCTTGCGTCGTAGGTGTGGTCGCGGCGGGACCCGCGCGCGGCGGGCCCCGTCACGGCCTTTAGGCCAGGTACTGGGCGAAGAAGCCCTCCAGCTTGTCCCAGGGGATGGCGCCCTTCTCGCCCCCGTCGTAGAGGTCGGTGTGCGTGGCGCCGGGGATGACGAGCAGCTCCTTGTTCTCCGGCACGGGGTTGCCCTCCATCAGGTGCTCGAAGGCCTCCTTGCCGAAGTAGAAGGAGTGCGCGGCGTCGCCGTGCATGACGAGGACCGCGGAGCGGATCTCGTTTGAGTAGCGCAGAATGGGCTGGTTCATGAAGGACATGCAGCCGATCACGTTCCAGCCGCCGTTGGAGTTCAGCGAGCGCGCGTGGTAGCCGCGCGACGTCTTGTAGTAGTCGAAGTAGTCCCTCACGTAGAAGGGGGCGTCCTCCGGCAGCGGGTCCACCACGCCGCCGCCGAGCGCGTAGGTGCCCGCCTCATAGTCCGCGAGGCGCTGGGCGTTCAGGGCGACGCGCTTGGCGTGTCGGGCCTCCTCCGAGTCCTCGGCGTCGAAGTAGCCGTTGGCGTTCACGCGCGTCATGTCGTACATGGTGGAGGCGACGGTCGCCCTCACGCGCGTGTCGAGGGCCGCCGCGTTGAGCGCCAGGCCGCCCCAGCCGCAGATGCCCAGGATGCCGATGCGCCTGGCGTCGACGTCCTCGCGGCAGGAGAGGTAGTCCACCGCCGCCTGGAAGTCCTCGGTGTTGATGTCCGGCGAGGCCATGTAGCGCGGCTCGCCCGAGCTCTCCCCCGTGAAGCTAGGGTCGAAGGCGATGGTCAAGAAGCCGCGCTCGGCGAGCGTCTGGGCGTAGAGGCCCGCGCACTGCTCCTTCACCGCGCCAAACGGTCCGCACAGCGCGATCGCGGGAAGCGTGCCGTCCTCGCCGGCTCGCGAGCGATCGCGCGGCACGTAGACGTCCGCCGCCAGCGTGAAGCCGTAGCGGGTGCGAAACTCCGTCTTGCCGTGCTCGACCCTGTCGCTTGCCGGGAACGTCTTGTCCCACTCGCTCGTCATGCTCAGCGTCTGCTCTGCCATGGTGTTGCCCCTTTCCTTGAGCGCCTACGTCCGTTCTTCCTCCATGCGTCTGATCAGGTAATCGAGGCAGTCGACGCGCGCCTGGCTCTCGTGAAGGGCATCCATCAGGTCGCACCGGTGCCTCCGGAGCGCCCTGACCGCGTCGTCGACCCGATGGCTCTCGCAGAGCCGGCGGACCGCCTCCGACGTCCCCTCGTCGCATCCCGCGTCCCTGAGCGTCTGCGCCAGATCGTCCATGTTGCCTCTCACCTCCCTGTCCGACTTCGTTATACGTCGGCCGAGAGGGGTGCGCTAATGGCTATTCTGTATATCGTGATATGAAGAAACGGAATGTCACGAGCGGGGGTCCCATGGAGCTGAGAACGATGCGCTACTTCCTGGCCGTCGCGCGCGAGGAGAACATGACCCGCGCCGCCGAGCAGCTCCACGTGACCCAGCCGACCCTCTCCAAGCAGCTGAAGTCCCTGGAGCGGGAGCTCGGCAAGAAGCTGTTCGTCCGTCGCAGCTTCTCCATCCGCCTCACCGAGGAGGGGATGCTCCTGCGCAAGCGCGCGGAGGACCTCGTGAGCATGGCCGACAAGATCGCCGAGGAGTTCCACGGACTCGACGAGGTGCTCGGCGGCGACATCTACCTGGGGCTCGCGGAGTCCTACCAGATCCGCCGCCTGGCCGCGGTCATCCGCTCGCTCAGGGCCCTGTACCCCAACCTGCGCTACCACATCACGAGCGGCGACACCGAGCAGGTGACCGAGAAGCTCGACCGCGGTGTCATCGACTTCGCCGTGCTCGCCCAGGAGCCGGACACCGCCAAGTACCACGCCCTGCCGCTCCCCGAGCCGGACGTGTGGGGCCTGGTCGTGCCCGCCGGCCACCCGCTGGCGTCGAGGGACGCCGTCACCTTCGACGACCTCGTGGGCCTGCCGCTGTTCTGCTCGGAGCAGGGCTGGGACGACGACATCGCGCGCTGGTGCGGCGAGGGCCGCGACCGCCTGCGCCTGGAGGGGTCCTTCCGCCTGTCCTACAACGGGTCGCTCTTCGTGAGGGAGGGCCTCGGCTGCCTGCTCACCTTAGACCACCTCGTGGACACGAGCCCCGGAAGCGGGCTGGTCTTCCTGCCCCTCGCGCCGCGGCTGGAGACGCGGATCCAGCTCATCTGGAGGCGCTACCAGGTGTTCAGCCCCATCGCCGAGCGGTTCTTGGAGGCGGCGCGCAAGGCGTTCTCGGACGACGTCCGGATGCGGGGCGTGATCGGAGAGCACTTCGACGACGTCCAGCGTGCCGCAGAAGATGCAATGGCCTCTGTTACGCTGGAGCAAGTCATTGCGCAATATCGTGAGCGGGTCGACGCTCTCTAAGGAGGTCCCATGGCGCGCAAGCCGATCGCGGAGATGTCGTTCTCGCAGGTCTATCCCCTGCTCGTGCAGAAGGCCGAGCGCAAGGGACGCACGCGCGCGGAGGTCGACGCTGCGTGCTGCTGGCTCACCGGCTACGACGAGGCGGGTCTCGCCCGGCAGCTTGAGCGCGGCGTCACCTACCGGGAGCTCTTCGACGAGGCGCCGAAGCTCAACCCCAACCGCACGCTCATCACCGGCAAGGTCTGCGGCGTGGACGTGGCCACGATCGAGGACCCGGTGGAGCAAAACGCCCGCTACCTGGACAAACTCGTCGACGAGCTCGCCCGCGGCCGCGCCCTGGAGAAGATCCTGCGGAGCTAGCGCCGAGCGGCTCACGCGTTATCAGCCGCGGTAGCGCCACATGTGGTCCACGGGACCGGAGCCGCGGCCCAAGTTCAGGCCGGAAGAGAGCGCGCCGGTGAGGTAGTCCTTCGCGTGCAACACCGCCTCGGGCAGCGCGAGACCCTCCGCCAGGCCGCAGGCGATGGCGCTCGAGAGCGTGCAGCCCGTGCCATGGGTGTTCCCGGTCTCCACGCGCGGGGCTCGCAGCCACGTCACGCGCGGGGCGCCCTCGTCATCGACGGCCGACTCCACCAGCACGTCGTTGGCGTCCGCCACGCCGTGCCCGCCCTTGACGAGCACGGCGCAGCCCAGGCGCTCCGCAAGCGCGAGCGCGGCCGTCTCCTGCTCGTCCTCGTTTCGCACCGGCTCGCCGAGCAGCGCCTCCGCCTCGGGGATGTTGGGCGTGACCACGCGTGCGAGCGGCAGCAGACGCCTCACGAGCGCCCCCGCCGCACCGTCGTCTATGAGGCGCGCGCCCGAGGTGGCCACCATCACCGGGTCCACGACCACGTTCTCGGCGCCCCAGCGCTCGAGCCGTTCTGCAATGGCCTCGACGATCGCCGCGGAGGACACCATGCCCACCTTGACCGCGGCGGGCGGGATGTCCTCGAAGACGGCGTCGATCTGCTCGGCCACCATCTGGGACGTGGCCTCCATGACGTCGCGCACGCCACAGGTGTTCTGCGCCGTGAGCGCGGTTATCGCGGTCTCGGCAAAGAGCCCGTGCGCGGCGATGGTCTTGATGTCCGCTTGGATGCCCGCACCGCCGCTCGAGTCCGAGCCGGCGATGGCGAGCACCGCGGGAACGCTCCAGCTCCCCATGTCCATGAGACCCCCTATCTCGACTCCACGGCGTCCTCGGCAAGGCGGCGCAGCTCGCGCGTCGCGGCCTCGATGTCCTCGGCGGCAAAGATAGCCGAGACCACCGCCGCGCCGGCGGCGCCCGTCCCCGCGAGCGAGGGCAGCGTGCGCGCGCTCACGCCCCCGATGGCCGTCACCGGAATGTCCACGGCGGCGCAGATGCGCGCGAGGTCCTCGAGGGACACGGCCACGGTGTCGGACTTGGTGGACGTTCCAAACAGCGCCCCCACGCCCAGGTAGTCCGCTCCGGCAGCCTGCGCGGCGAGCGCCTCATCCACCGTGTGGGCGGAAACCCCCACGATGGCGTCCGGCCCGAGCGCCTCGCGCGCGGCGGCGCACGCCGTGTCAGACTGCCCCACGTGCACGCCGTCCGCGCCGCTGCGCCGGGCCGCCTCCACGTCGTCGTCAATCACGAGGGGCACGCCGGCCGCGTGGCAGAGGGGCAGGAGCTGGCGCGCCTCCGCCACAATCTCGTCCGTCGAGAGGCCCTTCTCGCGGAGCTGTACGAAGGTGGCTCCGCCCGCAACCGCCGCGCGGACGCAGTCCACGAGCGAACGCCCCCTGAGCCAGGAGCGATCCGTCACCGCGTAGAGCAGCATGCCGCGGCGGATGTCGGCGGGCGAGAAGGACCCGCGGAAGACGGGTCCCACTTTTATGTGATTGGCGTCCATGAGGGGCGTCTCCTTTCCTGGGCTCACGCCATTGCGTCGGACATGCGAACGGCACCGGCGGCACCGGCGGCGCGGACGGTAGGCTCGGTGGCGTCGGTGATGCCGCCGAGGGCGAGCACCGGCACGTGGGCCGCAGCGATGACCTGCTCGAGAAACGCGACCCCGCGGCCCGGGAGTGGCTTGCACGACGGCGCAAAGACGGGGCTCGCCACAAGGTAGTCAGCGCCGAGCCCCTCGGCAACCGCCACCTCGTCCACCTCGTGCACGTTGGTACCGACGAGGTCAAACCCCTCCGGGCGGCCGTCACGCTCAAGCGCGGGCAGCGGCAGGTGCAGGCGCGACGCGCCGGCCTCACGGGCGGCGAGCACGTGGCCGTGGGCGATAAAGGCGACGCCCGCGCGGTCGCAGGCCGCCATGACCTCGCGGGCAAGCGCAGCGTACGCACCGTCGTCCAGGTCCTTCTCGCGCATGATGAGCGCGTCGTAGGCACCGGCGACCCGCGCCACCTGCTCGGGCAGCGGCCGCGCGCAGCGGCGCCGGTCCGTCATGGCAACGCGCAGGAAGCCGCCATCAAAGAGCGATCCCATAGGCGCCCTCACACCAGAACGTGGTCGTTCATGACCGGCTCGAGCCCCATGTCGCGCATGGCGGTGCACATCTCGGCCAGGCTGCGGCTGTCGTCGATCTCAAACTGGTCGTCGCCCTCCTCAGCCTGGTGCGTATGCTCGCCGATGCCCGTGGACACGCCGGCCGAGACCTTGGTGGCCGTGATCGTGGCCACGTGGTCGCGGAAGCGCGCCGACTCGCGCGACGAGACCGTGACGCCGGCAAAGGGCATGAACAGGCGGTAGGCGCAGATGACCTGCAGGAGCTGCGCCTCGCTCACGTGCGGCCCGTTGGGCGTGACGGCGCCCGCGGCGGGACGCAGGCGCGGGCACGAGAAGGAGATCTCCGCGTGCGGGTAGGCCCGGCTCACGTAGTAGGCGTGCAGCGCGCAGGCGAGCGCGTCGTGGCGAAACTCCGAGAGGCCCAGCAGCGGAGCGAAGGCCACGCCGCGCATGCCGCCCCTGAGCGCGCGCTCCTGCGCCTCGAAGCGGTAGGGCATGATGCGCTTGCGGCCGCGAACGTGGAGCTTGGCGTAGCGCGCCGGGTCATAGGTCTCCTGGAACACGGTCACGAAGTCCGCGCCAGCCTCGTGCAGGCGCGCGTAGTCGGCCACGTTGGCGGGGTACACCTCGACGCCAACGTTCCTGAAGCGCGCGGCCGCGAGCTCGCAGGCGCGTGCGATGTAGTCCACGTCCGACGTCACCGGGTCCTCGCCGGTGAGCAGCAAGATCTCCTCCTGGCCCGTGGCGGCGATGGCGTCGAGCTCGGCGATGGTCTGCCCCTCGTCCAGGCGGGCGCGACGGATGCCGCTCTCGCAGTTGAAGCCGCAGTACACGCAGCGGTTCTCGCAGTAGTTTGCCAGGTAGAGCGGCGTGAAGAACTGGATGTTGGTGCCAAACCAGCGCACGCGCTCGGCACGGGCCCGCTCGGCCATCTCCTCGAGGAAGGGCTCTGCCGCGGGCGACACGAGCACACCGAAGTCGGTGGGCTCCACCACGTCAGCGTCGAGCACGCGGCGCACGTCGGCGGCGGTCACGGCGTCGGGATCGTAAGCCTCCACGGCGTCGAGCACGCGGTCGAACATGCCGTTGTCCAGGACGTCCATGTCGGGCAGGAAGGTCATGGGGTCCAGGCCGTAGTCGGTGCGGATGGCGCGCGCCATGTCCTTCTCGTCCATGGAGACGATGCGGCGGCAGCGCTTGCCCACCGGCATGGTCTCAGGCCCCGCGACCTGCACGTTCTTCTCGTCCGCGCTCATCGGGCCTCCTCCCCCAGAAATCCGGTGAGCGGGCTCGAGGCCTCGCCCGCGCCGGCGAGTACGCGACCAGGACCCGCAAGGAACGCCGCGCGACCGGCCCGCACCGCGTCGCCAAAGGCGCGCGCCATGAGCGGGATGTTGCCGGCGGTGGCCACGGCCGTGTTGGCCATGACGGCAGCCGCGCCCATCTCCATGGCCTCGCACGCCTGCGACGGGCGCCCGATGCCCGCGTCCACGATCACCGGCAGGTCAATCTCCTCTATGAGGATGCGGATGAAGTCCCGCGTCACCAGGCCGCGGTTGGAGCCGATGGGCGCGCCGAGCGGCATGACGGCGGCCGCGCCCGCGCTCACCAGGTCGCGCGCGACGTTGAGGTCGGGGTACATGTACGGCAGCACCGTGAAGCCCTCGCTCGCCAGCATGTCGGTGGCGCGGACGGTCTCTGCGTTGTCGGGCAGGAGGTAGCGCGCGTCGCGGATGACCTCGACCTTGATGAAGTCGCCGCAGCCAAGCTCGCGCGCGAGGCGGGCGATGCGCACGGCCTCCTCGGCCGTGCGGGCGCCCGAGGTGTTGGGCAGAAGCGTCACGCCCTCGGGCACGGCATCGAGGATGCTCCCCTCCTGATTGGTGTTGGCGCGGCGCACGGCAAGGGTCACAATCTGCGCGCCTGCGTCCTCCACGGCCGCCCTGACCACGTCGAGTCTGAACTTGCCCGACCCCAGGATGAAGCGCGACGCAAACTCCTTGCCGCCGAGGGTCCAGGTGTCTGCGGTGGGCGCGACGGCGCCCGATGCGATGTGCTCTGTCATGGTGCTTCCTTTCGTTGATGGGCGCCACGGGCACTGGGCCCCGCAAAACAGGTCGGCCCGCGGCGCGCTTGGTTGCCAGATAGCCGTGGATGTCAGCAGCCCTCAAGCCCCAGGACGATTCTCACGGCGAGAAGAGCCTGCTGGGCGGCGCAGAGCGCGACGCGCGGGGCGAGAAGCGCCCCGGTCGCCCCGACGTCCGACGCGCCGTCGCCGCAGACGTAGAAGCGCCGGCTCACCCGCCTCGTGACGATCTCGCTCGCCGGGCCCGCGCCCGCCATGCCGTTGCCAGCGACGAGCACGGGACCCTCGGGCAGGGTGAGGAGCTCCTCGGCGAGAAGCGCCTTGGCCTCGGGGTCGTCGAAGGCCTCGCAGACGATGTCGCACCCCTCGAAGATCCCCCGGGCGTTCTCGGGCGTGACGCGGGTGCGCAGCGCACGCACGCGCGTGCCCGAGCCGATGGCGAGGAGCTGCTCGGCGAGCGCCTCGACCTTGGGACGGCCCAGATGCTCGCGGAAGTAGTGCTGACGGTTGAGGTTGCCCTCGTCAACCACGTCAAAGTCGGCGACAACGAGCTCGCCCACCCCGCTGCGCGCAAGCATGACGGCGATGTTGGAGCCGAGCCCGCCCGCCCCTGCGATCCCGATGCGCGCCGCGCGCAGGCGCTCCCGCGCCTCGTGCCCGATACGGCGCTCGAGGGCGTCGGGGAGAGCGTCCCCCACGACGGCACCGCCCCTCTCGACGTCCCTCTCCCCCGCCATCAGCCGCCTCCCACGAAGCGGACGACCTCGAGCGCGTCCTCGGCCGTCAGCCGGCGGACATCGAACTCGGCGCGGGGAAGAATCTCCCCGTTGAGCTCGCACGCCACGCGGGCACGCTCGTATCCCATCTGCTCCAGCACCTCGGCGACGGTCCGGCCGTCGGCCTCGGGCGCGGTCCTGCCGTTTATCTGTGCCATGGCAGCCCCCTATTCCAGGTCGAGGTCGATCGTGGTGCCCTCGAAGACCTTGTTCACCGTGCGGACGGCGCACATCTTGCCGCACATGGTGCAGGTCCCCTCCGTCGAGGCGGGCGAGGCCTCGTGGCGCGCACGGGCCGTGTCCGGGTCGAGCGCGTAGTCCCACATCTCGCCCCAGGCCAGGCGCCGCCGGGCGTCGCCCATGCGGTCGTCCGCCTCGCGCGCGCCGGGCACGCCCTTGGCGATGTCCGCCGCGTGCGCGGCAATCCGGGTGGCGATAAGACCGTCGAGTACGTCCTTTGCGTCGGGCAGGCAGAGGTGCTCGGCCGGCGTCACGTTGCAGAGGAAGTCTGCCCCGGCGCTCGCCGAGATGGCCCCGCCGATGGCCGCCGTGATGTGGTCGTAGCCCACGCCCACGTCCGTCACGAGCGGGCCGAGCACGTAGTACGGCGCGCCGTGGCAGAGGCGCTTCTCCATCGTCACGTTGGCGGCGATCTCGTTGATGGCCATGTGGCCCGGGCCCTCGATCATGACCTGCACTCCCGCGTCCCAGGCGCGCTTCGTGAGCTTGCCGAGCTCGATCATCTCGGCCGTCTCGGCGGCGTCGTTGGCGTCGAAGAGGCAGCCCGGCCGGCACGAGTCGCCCAGCGAGATGGTCACGTCGTACTCGTGGCAGATCTCGAGCACCTCGTCGTAGTGCTCGCAGAAGGGGTTCTCGTTGCCCGTGACCTCCATCCAGCCAAACAGCAGCGACCCGCCACGGCTGACGATGTTCATGAGGCGCCCGGTCTCCTTGAAGGTCTCGATCACGCGACGGTTGATGCCGCAGTGGATGGTGAGGAAGTCCACGCCGTCCTCCGCATGAGCGCGGACCGTGGCGAGAAGGTCCTCGGCGGTGAGCTCCACGAGCGGCTTCTCCATGTAGCCGATGGCGTCGTACATGGGGACGGTGCCCACCATGAGCGGCGTGCGCTCCACGAGCTGCTGCCGGAAGAAGCGGGTCTTGCCCGAGTTGGAAAGGTCCATGATGGCGTCCGCGCCGTACTTCTCGGCCGTCCCGACCTTCTCCCACTCCATGCTGGCGTCCGCCACGTCCCCGGAGATGCCGAGGTTGACGTTGACCTTGGTGGAGAGGCCCGTGCCCACGCCGCGCGGCACGAGGCCCTTCTCGAGATGGCGAACGTTGGCCGGGATGGCGATGCGCCCCGCCGCCACGCCCGCGCGGACGAACTCCGGGTCTCGGCGCTCCGCCTCCGCCACGGCGCGCATCTCGGGCGTGATCTGCCCGGCGCGGGCGTAGTCGAGCTGCGTGACGAGGTTCTTCTCGCCGCGCGGTGTCTGTCCGCCCAAGTTCTCTACAGCTGTGCTCATGCGCAAAACTCCCTCCGTTGGCATTACCCATGTCAGGTTCCTCGGGTCGGGGCGGGCGCGCCCCCTCTCAGCCTGCCGTCCTGCAAGCTCCCCGCGCTATGCGATTGTTCCGGCGGCGCGAAGTCCGCCTGCGGCAAGTATAGCGCTCCCCCAGGACGTGCGCTCGCGCAGGCAAAAGGTGGCCGCAGCGGGGCAAACGGCGTGTCGAGAAAAACTTTGGCCTTCTCGCTTGCACTGTGTATATGTGTGTATATATTGTACTTATCGAGTATACACGGTGGGCCCGCGGGAGACGTCCTGGCGGGCAAGCACGGAAGGATCGCAGCTTGGACATCATCATCTCGAACTCGAGCGGCAAGCCCATCTACGAGCAGATCACGGACCAGATCAAGGCCGCGATCGTCAAGGGCGAGCTCGCCGAGGGCGAGCAGCTCCCCAGCATCAGGGCCCTCGCCAACAGCCTGCGCGTGAGCGCCATCACCACCAAGCGCGCCTACGCGGACCTGGAGGCAACGGGGCTCATCGAGACGGTGCAGGGCAAGGGCAGCTTCGTCGCCGGCGGAAACGCCGACCTCATCCGCGAGGAGCAGATGAGGGAGGTCGAGGGGCTTCTCGCCAAGGCCGTCGAGCGCGGGCGGGCCTGCGGCCTCACCGACGCCGAGCTCACCGAGATGCTCGCCCTCGTACTGGAATGATGTGCAGGGGGCCATCCCCTTGCACGGGAAGGACGTCACCATGAGCGCACTCATCGAGGCGAAGGGCCTCACCAAGCACTACGAGGGGTTCTCCCTCGAAAACGTCAACCTCGCCGTGGAGGAGGGCGAGGTCGTGGGATTCATCGGCCAGAACGGCGCCGGCAAGTCAACCACCATCAAGGCCCTTCTCGGCCTCTTCCCCACCGACGGCGGCACCTCGAGCGTGCTCGGCGTTTCCAGCGAAGAGCTCTCTCGCGCGTCCGGCGCGGCAGTGAAGGAGCAGGTCGGCGTGGTCTTTGACGCGATCTCGCTCCCGGAGCACCTCAAGGTCGCCGACGTGGGACGCATCTACGAGCGCACCTACGCCACCTGGGACGCGCACCGCTTCGAGCGTCTGACCGCAGATTTTGGTCTGGACGCCAAGAAGACGGTGAAGGAGCTCTCGCGCGGCATGGGCATGAAGCTCTCCCTGGCCTGCGCCCTCGCGCACGACCCGCAGGTCCTCATCCTCGACGAGGCCACGGCCGGCCTCGACCCGATGGCGCGCGACGAGGCGCTCGATCGCCTGCGCGACTTCGTGGCGCGCCCCGGCCGCGCGATCCTCATGAGCAGCCACATCACGAGCGACCTCGAGCGCATCGCCGACCGCATCGTCTGCATCGACGCCGGGCGCATCGTCTTCGACCTGCCCAAGGACGTCATAACCGACGAAATGGGAGTCGCGCGCTGCCGCGTGGCCGACCTCGAGAAGATCGCGGACGCGGGCATCATCTCCGACGCCGAGCTGCGCTACCTGCGCCACGACTACGGCATCGACGTGCTCGTTCCCGACCGCTTTGCCTTTGCGGAGAGCTTCCCGGAGATCCCGGTCGACCGCATGACCATAGACGACTACATGACCCTCACCCTGAAGGGCGGCGTCCGATAATGAGGCGCGCGTTCCTCCTTGAGATGACGGTCTTTCGCGACTACGCACGGCAGCTCGTGGGCCTGGGGCTTCTCGTGAGTCTGTGCATCGGCCTTGGCATGCAGACGCCACTCGCAATGCCGGTGACGCTCACCTGCATGTTCTTCATGATGAGCGCGATGGGCCTGGCCGCCTACGACCAGCTCAACCACTGGGAGCTCTTCCGGCTGACGCTGCCGCTCTCCCGCCGCGACGTGGTGCTCGGCCGCTATGCCGCCATCGTGGCGTTTGGCCTGCTCGGCATGGTCGTGGGCCTCGTTGCGGCGCTCGCGGCGACTGCCGTCGTCTCGGCGGTGGGCCTGCCCGGCGAAGTCGGCGAGGCGTTCGCCTTTGACCCGAACATGCTCTCCGTCATGGCTGTCGTCACCTGCTTCACCCTGCTCATTGGCTCCGTGGTGGCGAGCATCGTGACGCCACTCTACTTCCGCTTGGGCCAGACGCGCGCCACGCAGATCCTGCCCACGGTGATCGTGCTTCTCTTCGTGGTGCCCGTGGTCATCCTCGGCAACAGCGGCATGCTGGACGGCGGCATCCCGGGCATGGAGCTCGTCTCCGCCGCGCTCGAGGCGCTCGACACGCCGGCCGGCATGGCCGTGGGCTGCGTGGTTCTTATCGCCCTGTCCGCCGTGGCGCTCGCGATCTCCGCCGCCGTCTCGCTCAAGCTCTACGAGAGGCGCGAGCTCTAGGGCTAGCGAGAAGAATAGATGCGTCCCCAAGGTACGGGCTTCGTAAGCATCGCCCTGGCTGCCCCCGGCGCGCCGTGGCGCGTCCTAGACTGAGGGCGCTATCGCCAATTGGATTGGAACACGCATGCCCTTCTCGCCAGCAGACATCCTGGAAACCGCACGCCCATGGATCGTCGCATGGGGCGTGCCCGTTGCCTACCTTGTCCTGTGCGTCGCAATGAACCGCGTGAGCAAACGGCTCGATCCGCCGATTCCTGGCGAGATTTCCGCAACCGCCGACGTCCCCGAGCTGCACCCGGTGCTGCTCGGCGCGCTGCGCTGCCACGAGGAGAGCGAGCTCTCCAACAAGGGCAACGCCTACGAAGTCGCCCTCGCAGCGGTCGTTCGCATGCTGGGACACGGAGCCGCGACCTTCACGGCGCGCGGCCACGCAACGGGCGTTATTTCGACGTCCGACGAGGACGAGGACGCGGGGCCCATTGTCACAAAAAAGCGCCGCAGGGACCAATTCAACCTCAAGGAGAGGCTGATTCACTCCTACGGCGCTCACCTGCGCCTCGCGGTCGAGGCAGCTGGACTGAGCCGCTACGACCTTGACGCGCTCGAGATTGTCATGCCACCGGACACCGTGAACGCGAACGTTGAGGAGCTCTGCAAGCACGCGAGAAACGCCGATCAGTACCCTCAGCTGGGCTGCTTCCTCAAGGGTTACGCAGACGACCTCTGCTCGGCGGGGCTCGCCCATAGACCAAACCCGCTCGTCTACCTTGTATTCAACCCTCTCGTCAGCATACTCGCCTGCCTCTGGTGCGTGTTCGGGCCGGCCGCCGCGCTCACCGACCCAAGCCCCGCACTCGCAGGTGTGTCGGTTGTCCTGATCGTTGCGGTCATGATCTTTCGTGCATTCTTCGTTGACCTGGGGCTGAGGCTCACTCCGGCGGGCTGCCAGGTGCTCGCCCATGCGTCAGCGAACGTCAGCTGGGCCGCGACGGCGCGCAACGGCGACGCGTCCTTGGTACGGGAGCTCGCTGACGAGCAAGTTGCCGACCTGCTTGCGGTCCTTCTCGCCATGGGTCGCCGAGACCTGGCAGGCGACCTGGCCGATCAGCTCGTTTACGTGAAGGGGGAGGGCGATCCGGACGCGCGCGGCACGTCCATGGCAGAGAGCTTCTGCGCGCGGCGGCGCTACATAGACGCCTCAACTATGAGGCAGGACCTCTCCCCTGTCGACCTGCTGATCAAACAGACTGACGATATGGTCGACAGCATGAGCTAGGCCGTGGCGTCAGCGCGCGAGCGTCGCGCGGCCACGGGGCGTGGCGACGAGCACGTGCTCGAGGGCGCCGGAGCCGTGGAGCGGGGCGCCGCAGGTCACGACCTCGCGGGCCAGCGCCGCGTCGGCAACCACGCTGCCGGCGACGAGGTCCGCACCCGCCTCCAGCACCGGCGCGCAGATCGTGGCCGAGGGGCCCACGACGCAGGTGAGCGCGTCGCGCGCGAGCTCGAGCAGCCGGGGCATGGTCTTGTTGGCGAGCGTCATGCCCGTCATGACGACGAGGTCCGCGCCCGGAAGCAGGTACTCGCAGGCAGTGTCCGGCAGGTCCGTGTCCGCGCGGGCGGTGCGCTCCAGCACGGCAACGTCCGCGTGCTCCGCGATGGCCGCGAGGTGCGGGAAGTGGCCGACCACCACCGTGCGGGGACGCGAGCCGTCGTTCTTCTCCGCCGCCACGCGCGCTGCGACCGGGACGAGAAACACAAACGGGTCCGTGCTCTCCGCATCCTTGATCAGGCCCAGCGCGTCCAGACGCTCGCGCTGGTTGTGCCAGGCGTTGAGCGCCGCGACGCCCACCGACGCCACCTCGAAGTCCCACGACTTTGCGCAGGCAGCAAGCTCGCGCAGCGGCCTGTCTGACCAGCCGCGCCCCATGCGCAGGCGCGCACCGCCGCGATGGAGCGCCGCCACGCCCGTCCCGCACTCGGCCTCGACAAGGCAGTGGTGAGCGCCCATGGCCACGTGCCGCACGAGGACGTCCTCAGGAATCTGGGCAATCATCTGATCGTAGAGCGACCACGCATCTGTCATCATTTCCTCCAGGTCTAGTTGTCGTGGTTTGGCGGTTGGAGACGACATGCTGTTCATTCTCACCGGAGACATCCGGACGGGCAAGACCACGTGGCTCGAGGCACGCGTTCGCGAGCTCGAGGCGGCGGGCGTGCCCGTGCGCGGCGCACTCGCGCCCGGCGTGTGGCGCGACGGCGAGAAGGTTGGGATCGAGAACGTGCTCTTGCCCACACGCGAGCGCGTTCTTCTTGCCACGCCGGTCAGGCATGGGTGCTCGGCCGGCCTAGGCTGGGAGTTTGACGCCACGGCGCTCGCGCGCGTGAACGAGCACCTGGCTGGACTGTCGTCTGACTCGGGGGGCGCTCCCGGCCTTCTCGTCATCGATGAGATTGGCCCCCTTGAGCTGCGGCGCGGCAGCGGTCTCACCGAGGGGCTCGCCCTTCTTGCTGCCGGGCCCACTCCCACCTGGCCGAACGCCCTCGTGGTCGTGCGCTCTTCGCTCGCCGAGGAGGCTGCCGCTCACCTGAGCCCCGCTTGGCACTCCGTCGAGCTCATCCGGCCGGATGAGGCCGGTGCGGAGCGCCTTCGAGGTGCCATTCTCTAGAGCGGCTTGTCAGGCCCGCCTAAAATTAACGGGCACAGGTCGACCTCAGAGAAACTGCCAACTGGGAAAACGAAGTCCCCGACAGCAAAATGAAGTCACCTGTGCCCGTTATTTTTGCCCCTCGCCGGATACTACTCCCGCACGGCGCCGCGCATCAGGGCGTCGTACTCCTCGTCCGTGAGGTCGTGACCGTAGAAGAGCTGGTAGTACTCCCCCACCACGTCGCGCAGGTCGTCGTCAAAGCGGTCCGGGTAGCACAGGCGCGCGTACCACTGCAGGCCAATGATCTGGTTGACAGACGCCGGCATGGAGATCCAGTTGTACGGCACGCTCGGCGCGCGGAAGTAGTTGCCGGACTTGATAGCCGTCATCTCCGCCCAGGCGGGATCGTCGCCAACGGTGTCATAAATCGAGTCGCCAACAAAGACGATGAGCTCGGGGTCCCAGAGCGCAATCTGCTCGAGACCGATCTCGTTGCCCTTGCCGCTGGACGACGGGTTGTCCACCACCACGACGTTCTCGGAGCACAGGTCAATGATGCCGGACTGGAAGCCGCCGCGCGCCATCGCGTTGGTGCCCGTGTCACCGAGCAGGTACGCCGCGCGCGGGCGCTCGTCCTCGGGGACCTCCGCCACGACGGACTCCACCTCGGCAACGGCGTCGCGGCAGTACTCCGCGAGCTCAGCGGCCTTCTCGGAATTCAGGATGTCCGCAAGCTGGTCGTAGAGGTCAGCGTAGCTGTGGAGGTCGGTCGAGTCGATGTGCACGCACGGGATGCCAATCTGGTCCTGCAGCGTGTCCAGCTCCTCGGTGAGCGAGTCCTTGGCCTCACCGATGTCGATGATCAGCTGCGGGTCCGCCGCGGCCACCGCCTCACGGTTGAAGTCGCCCTTGCCACCGTAAATCTGACCAAAGACGGGCAGGTCAGCCAGGTCCTCGCCCAGATAGGCAAGCTGCTCGTCCGTGAGCTCGCCGGAGAGGCCGACCATCTTCTCGGGCGCCACCGTGAGCAGCACCTGCTGCGCCACCGGCCCGGACGCCGCGATGCGCTCGACCTCGGCAGGGATCTCCACCTCGCGCCCGAGCGAATCCGTAACCACGCGCGTGGTCGCCTGCTCCTCCGCGGGCTGCTGCTCGGACTGCTGCGCGGCCGGCTCGCCGCCACACGCCCCAAGCGACACCGCCACCGCAAGCGCCGCAAGCGCCGACAAGAACGTTCTTCTCCTCATCTCTTCCCCCTTCCCGATGTTACGAAGGGACTGTCCCCTCGTAACATTTCCGTAGGTACGCAGGCGCGCACCTTATCGTCATAAAGTGAGCTGACCTCCACGGGCAGACCGTAGAGCTCGCTCAGGAGCGGCCCCGTGATGACGTCGGCCGGGGAGCCGCACGCGCGCACGCGCCCGTTGTCAAGCGCAAGAACCGTATCCGCGTAGAGATACGCCAAGTCGGGCGCGTGCGTGGACGCGATCACCGAGAGCCCCTCGCTCGCCAGGCGACGCACCACCGCCATCACGCGCGCCGTGTTGCCAAAGTCAAGCGCGCTCGTGGGCTCGTCCATCACAATCGAGCGCGCGTTCTGCGCGATGGCGCGGGCGATAAGGACAAGCTGCCGCTCACCGCCCGAGACCTGCATGAAGCTTCGGTGCGCGAGGTGCGCCACGCCCACGCGCTCGAGCGCCTCCTCGGCGCGGGCACGGTCGGACGCGGCGGGCGCGCGCAGCGGCCCCAGGCGTGACGCCGCGCTCATGAGCACCACGTCGAGCACCTCGTAGTCAAAGACCTGTGCGTGGCTCTGGGGCACAAAGGCCATCTCGCGGGCGCGCTCGGCCACGGAGAGCTCGTCGAGCGGCCGGCCGTTCACGAGGATGGTCCCCGCGCGCGGGCGCTCGAGGCCCAGGATGCAGCGGAAGAGCGTGGTCTTGCCCACGCCGTTGGGCCCGAGCACGCACGCGAGCTCGCCGTCCGCAACGGAGAGGTCAACGCCTTCGAGAACCGCATGGTCGCCGTAGGAGAAGCTGAGGCCGGTAATTTCAAAGCTCATGTCAGCCGCGCCCCCTCTCGCCCGCCGCGTGGCCGGAGCGCCAGGTTCTTCTCGCCCGCATCAGCCGCGCCCCCTCTTCACGATGAGCCACAGGAAGAACGGCGCGCCCACCACGGACGTGAGGATGCCGATGGGAATCTCTGCCGTGAGCGCAAGGCGCGCGATGTCGTCCACCACCAGCAGAAACGTCGCGCCCGCGAGCATGCTGGCCGGCAGGAGGTGCCGGTAGTCGCTGCCCACGAGGCCACGCGCAAGGTGCGGCACCACGAGTCCCACCCAGCCGATGAGTCCCGAGACCGCCACGCTCGCAGCGGTCACAAGGGCCGAGAAGAGCACGGCCACGGCGCGCACGCGCGGGGCGTTGACGCCCATGGAGAGCGCCTCGTCGTCGGACATCGTGAGGACGTTGAGGTGCCAGCGCATGGCCATGAGGCCGGCAAGGCCAATCGCGATGGGCGCGGCCGCCAGCGCGAGGTCCGCCGCCTTGGCGCCGCTGAAGGAGCCGAGCAGCCAGAACGTGATGGCCTGCAGCTGGTTGGACGGGTCGGCGACAAGCTTGGTGTAAGAGACGCCGGCCTCAAAGAGCGACTTCACCATGATTCCGGCGAGCACCGTCACAAGGATGCGGTTGCCGCGCGCCCGCCCGCTCACCAGAAGGACGATGCCCACGGCAATGAGCGAGGTCACAAAGGCCGAGGTAGAAATCGCAAGCGAGCCCGCGCCGGCAAGGATGGCCACGCACGCGCCCAGCGCCGCGCCCTGAGAGGCGCCGAGAAAATCCGGCGAGACGAGCGGGTTCTGGAAGATGCCCTGAAAGGCCGCGCCAGCCGCCGAGAGGCTCGCGCCCACGAGAATCACGAGTAGGATGCGCGGCAGGCGCACGTTGAAGAAGAGCGTCTCCTGCTGCGCGGAGAAGTCGCCGAGGCCGGGTGCCACGCGCGAGGCAAGCAGCTCGAGCGCGTCTGCCGGGCCGATGGGATAGCGCCCCAGCGCCAAAGATACGAGCACGGCGGCAACCAGCAGCACGCCGAGAAGGGCGATGACGCGGCCGGAATGCCTGCGCAGGGCGGCGCTCATGCTCGCTCGCCCTTCCCCGGCCCCTCGCCGCGTCGCTCGGCGCGACGGCGGACGAGCTGCGCCGTGATGGCAAGCGCGATCTCCGATGGCGTGACGGCACCGATGGCCAGGCCAATGGGCATGGCAACGGCGTCGATGCGCTCTTGCGGCACGCCGGCAGCGGCGAGATGCTCGCGCGCGAGGGCGGCCTTGCGGCGACTGCCAATGCAGCCCACGTAGGCGGGCTGGATGTCGCGGGTCAGCACGGCGAGAAGAACCGTCTCGTCGTAGGCGTGCCCGTGCGTGAGAACGACGACGGAGTCGTACGGGGCAATGGTGGCGCTTGCAGCAAGCTCGTCAAACGAGCCGCAGGTCACGGACGCTGCCTGCGGCAGGCGCTCGCACGTGGCAAGCTCCGGGCGGTCGTCGTAGACGTGGACCTCAAATCCCGCGGCGGCGGCAAGCCCCACCAGGGCCGCACCCACATGCCCGGCGCCAAAGACGTGCAGGCGGCTCGTCGCGGAGGCGGTCTCGCGGTAGGTCATTGTCGTCTCGTCCCAGCTGGGGTGAGCGGGGCACGGCGCTGCGGAAAGGGTCAGCGTTGGCGCAGCTGGGCTGTCCCAGCGCTCCTCCACGGACACGGCCTCCCCGCGCTCGAGCGCATCTCGCACGGAAAGAAGAATGGGCAGGTCGTCGGCTGTGAGCGTGCGGACGGCGAGTAGGGCGTCCCCACCGCAGGCCATCGCGTCGCCAGTGTGGTACCACTCGAGGACGGGCGCGGAGCCAGCCTGAGCCGCGCGAGCGCGCTCGATGGCGAGCTGCTCGATCGCTCCCCCGCCAACGGTGCCGATGAGCTGGCCGTCCGCCGTCACGGCAAGGCGCGCGCCCTCGTGGCGCGGCATCGACCCGCTTGTGGCGAGCAGGCTCGCCAGCCCAACGTGGCGGCCGACGGCGAGCTCGGCCACAAGCGCGGAGACGAAGCCCGCGTCCGAGAACGAGCCGTTTAGGGGCGGCGTGTGGACGGTTTTCTCGGTAGAAACGTCCGGAACCTGCCCGCTAGTGGCTGCGGGCGGCGTGCGGACGGTTTCGGCGCCGGAAACGTCCGGAACCCGCCCGTTCTTCTCGGCAAGCACACCAGAGAGGGCGAGAATGGCCTCCAAAACGCCACCGCCCACAGCGAGCGCCTTGTCAGACGAGCTCTTGATGTACTCCGGGTGGCAGCGCGGGTCAACGTCACCGGACTTCATGCCCTTGCGCACGGGAACGCCCGCCTGCAGGAGCCCCCGCACCACGCCGTCGATAGTGGCGCGCATGGGCTCGCCGGCCACCGTGGCGCACACGTCACCGGCCGCCACCTGCGCGCCGATCTCCACGCACGGCTCGAAGACGCCGTCCGCCGGCGCGCGCATCACACGCTCCCCCGCGTAGCCACCGATGAGCCCGGGCACCGCCGTATTGGGGATCGGAGAGCCCTCGTAGTAAACGCGCCCCAGGTAGTGGCCGCGCATCGTCTCCACAGCGGCGTCGCAGTCCTCGCGCGCGGTGAATCCGGGCCCCACGCCGATCACAATGGGTGCCATGTCGCGCGCGGTGCCGAGGTTGCGCTTGGCCAGGATGGCGTCAACCAGCACGTCCGGCGCGAGGCCGCGCACGCAGGAGGCCTCCGGGTCCACGAGCACAGCAACGTTGCCCGCGGCCACGACGGCACGCGCCGCAGCGGCGTCCGCGCAGAGCACACCGCGCACGTCCTCCACGCGGACTTCTCCCAGGCGGATGGCTTCCGAGAAGCACACGGTGCGCCGGATGGACGTGGGCACCGCGAGGTCGCACATCACGACCTGCATGCCCGCGCGGTACAGGCGCAGGGCGATGCCCGAGGCAATGTCCCCTGCTCCTCGAATCACGACCAACATCTGAGAAACCCCCTCTTCAGCGTTATATTTTTGAAAATGTAACGCTGTACGTCATTCTAGGTCTTTCTTCTGGTTAGTATACCTCACAAAAAGTTTGGCCCTTTCGCAATGCGGCGAGCGGCCCGACTGCCAACCCCAGCGGTTGCCCTGCCCCGCCAAGCGGCGCTGCCTGGAGGGTATGTACACTATTGCAGTTTTGATGTGCTTCTCGCAACGCCCTGACCTGCGGTTCTTCTCGCCGGTCTGCCGAGAAAGACTTTAAACTGTGTACATACCCCAACGCGCAGTCACCCCGCGGCAATCTCGCGGACCGCGGCGGCTGCCACATCAACCTCTTCTTCCGTGTTAAACCAGCCGCAGCTCAGTCGAACAATGCCCCGCCGCTCGGTCCCCAGGGCGCGATGCATGAGCGGCGCGCAGTGAGCACCGGCGCGACAGGCTATCCCCCAGCCCGCGGACAGCGCGTCGGCAACCTCGGCGGAGTCCAGGCCGTCCACGTTGAGCGCCACGATGGAGCCGCAGCGCTCGGGCGCCACAGGCCAGCCGCCGTAGACCGTCACGCCCGGCACGTCGCGCACACCCTCCCACAGTCGCCGCGCCAGCTCGTGCTCGCGAGCGCCCACCGCCGCGGGCCCACCGTTCTTCTCGATAAACGCTATTCCGGCAGCTAGGCCCGCAAGGCCGTGCGCGTTGAGCGTCCCCGCCTCCATGCGCGTGGGCCACTCCTGCGGATGTCGGCGCTCAAATGAGTGCACGCCGGAGCCGCCCTCGGCCCACGGCCGCATGCCTATGCCCTCTGCCACCGCCATGCCACCCGTACCCTGCGGACCCATGATGCCCTTGTGCCCGGTGAAGCACACCACGTCAATGTCCATGGCAGTCATGTCCAGCGGCACGGCTCCGGCGGTCTGCGAGGCGTCTACCAGCACAAGAGCGCCCGCGGCATGCGCGATCTTGGCCACGCGGGCCACGTCCACGAGGTTGCCCGTCACGTTGGAGCCGTGCGTCACCGCCACAAGGCGCGTGCCCGGCGTGACCAGGCGCTCAAGCTCCTCCATGTTGAGAAACCCGTGCGCGTCGCAGCCGGCGTAGGCAACCTCAACCCCCCGCTCGTCCGCAAGGCGCGCGAGCGGGCGCAGCACGGAATTGTGCTCGAGCACCGTGGTCACCACACGGTCCCCCGGCCCCACCAGCCCGGACAGCGCCGCGTTGAGGGCAGCGGTGGAGTTTGCCGAGAAGCACACGTGGTCGGCGCGCGGACAGCCCAGAAGAGCCGCCACCGCCTCGCGGCAGCGCAGCACCACGCGCCCCGCGTCGAGCGCGCCCGCCGAGGCCCCGCGGCCCGCGTTGCCAAGCGAGCCCATCGCCTCCACGACGGCGTCCACGACCTCCTGCGGCTTGCGCATCGTCGTCGCCGCGTTATCGAGATAGATCATCGACCCCACGTCCTTCTCGCAAATGTTACGAAGGGACTGTCCCTTCGTAACAACGGAACTCGAGGAGCTCGATCACGGTCATGGCCTCCACGGGCACGCCGTCGGCGGCCAGCGCGGCAGCCAGCTCCTCGCGAGCCTCCGGCGCCGTCTTCCACGCCAGACCGCAGCCAGCGGAGATCTCGCCGGGCACCGGGATCATCCGCCCACCCAGGCCGCGCCGCTCGCAGCACTCCTCACATGACATCGCAGCCGCCGTGGTGGGAAACGTCACCACCAGAGACGGCACCCGCACGCGCGCCATCGCCCGTCGCCCGCCGGCCCTACGGCCTCACCACGAGGCTCGCGCCGGTGAGCCGCTGCGCGATCACGTACATGTTGGTGACCTCGCCCACGGCCAGCGTGTCCGCAATGCCGTAGTGGTCGAGGCAGGTGCCGCAGGTGAGCACCTCCACGCCGGAGGCCGCAAGGCCGCGCAGGTCCTCGAGCGCCGCCGAGCCCTCGCAGCTGAGATGCGCGCCGCCGTTGTAGAGCAGCACGCAGGCCGGCAGCTCGTCGAGCTGCGTGAGCGAGTAGACGAAGCTCCCCATGAGCTTCTTGCCGAGGACGTCGTCGCCGACGCCCATGCACTCGGAGGTGATCGCCACCACCACGTTCTTGCGCGCAGCTGCCGCGCCCGGCACCGGCACCTCGCACGTAGCCGACTCCGCCTCTGCGTCGCTCACGCCCAGCGCCACGGACGTGGTCACGGTCACGCGCCACTCCTTCTCGCCCAACCGCTCGCTCGCCACCGTGCAGCCCTTGCCCTCGCCCATGCGCGTGAGGTTCTGCACCGCGATCTCGTTGTCCACAAGGGTCTCCACGCTGCCCGGGCCCGCGAGCGCGCCCAGCGCCTTGAGGGTTCGCACCACGGGGATGGGGCACGCCTCGCCCCGCGCGTCAATCGTGAGCACCGTCTCTGCCATGTTGTCTCCCATCCGGCCCGTCCGGGCCTCGCTCAGCGGGCGAGAAGAACCTCAACCCGCGTCTCGTACAGCCTACTCCAGCTCCTGCGCCACGAGCGCTGCGCCAATGGCGCCGGCGAAGCGCGCCTCCGGGCATGTGCTCACGCGCGCGCCGAGCTTCTCGCCCAGCAGCTCGACCACTAGCTCGTTGTCGCAGAGCCCGCCCGTGAGATAGTACGGCGTCGCGCCACCCGCAGACCCCACGAGCGTTGCCACGCGGCCAACAACGCTCTCGATCACGCCGCGCGCGATGTTCTCCCGCGGCTCCCCGCGGCCCACGAGGCTGATGACCTCGCTTTCCGCAAACACGGTGCACATGCTCGTGATCTGCGTCGGCTCGCCCGCGCGCGCCAGCGCCGAGAGCTCGCCGTGGGACACGCCCAGACGATCCGCCATGATCTCCAGAAACCGACCGGTTCCCGCCGCGCACTTGTCGTTCATCACAAACTTGGCCACGCGAGCGCCGCGCAGGCGAATCACCTTGGTGTCCTGGCCGCCCACGTCGATCACGGTGCCGTCGGCCCCAAAGAGCCACGCGGCGCCGCGGCCGTGGCAGGTGATCTCGGTCACAACCTTGTCCGCATACGGCACCGCCACGCGTCCGTAGCCCGTTGCCACCACGCGCGTGCCGAACGCGGAAAAGGGGCTGTCTCCCTTCCACGTCTCGAGCGCTGCGCGAGCGCGCCCGGCAGCATCCACGCTGGAGAAGCCCGTGGGCATGAGCTCGGTGCGCACGAGCTTACCGCCCGCATCCACCACGGCGACCTTCGTGGCCGTGGAGCCGATGTCAACGCCTATGCCCAGGCGCCCAGCCGGCACGTCCTTCTCGCCTCCCTACAGCGTCTCAATGAACGCGGCGATGCGCGTCTCGAGCTGACCCATATCACCGGCGGAGTAGTCGGTCTCCACCTTCATGTACGGGATGCCGGCGCCCTCAACGGCGCGCTCCACGCGCGCGGACTCAACGTTGAAGGTGTGGCACGCCGTGAGCACGCACTCGATCACGCCGTCCACCTGGTACTTCTTGGCCATCTCGAGCGTTGCGGCAAAGCGGTCGTCGTTGGGGGTCATGACGGAGCAGTTGATCTTGAGGTAGCGCTCGGCAATGGCCCGCAGGATGTCTGGCGCGTCCTCGTCCACCATGAAGCGGTTGGTTCGCTCGCCAGAGCAGTCGTCCTCGCAGACCACCACGCCGCCGTTCTTCTCGATGGTGGCGCCCACCTTGTTGATGACGCCGCCTACGGGACAGCCGGTGATGAGGATACGCTTGGCGGACGCGCTGATGGGACTGCCGCCCGCCTCGGCCTCCGCACGGCGCTGCTCGCACAGGCGCTCGAGGCTCTCCACGTACGCGCGCACGTCAAAGTTGAACGTGCCCGCAAACATCGTGCTCATGAGCTCAACGCCGCTCATCGCGGGCGGCACGCTCCGCTGCAGGTCGTAGAGGGCCAGAATCGCGCGGCGCAGGCGGTTGCGCAGACGCGCGGCCTCGCGCAGGGAGTCATCGGTGATCTGGATGCCGTAGAGACGCTCGAGTGCCTGCTTGAGGCCAACGACCTCCTGGTACCAGCCCTCGCGCTCGTGCTCGCGCGAGCGCCCCTGCGGCAGGTGCAGCACGTAGGTGGGCTTGAGCTCGTTCAGCAGCTCGTACATCTTCTTCTTGCCGTCACAGGTGGTCTCGCCCACGATGAGGTCACTGAAGTGCGTAAACGGGCACTTCTGCGAGTACGCAAAGCCGTAGGTCGACTTGATGAGCGGGCAGAGGTTGGCCGGCAGGACCTCCTCGGCCGCGGGGATGACCTCGTCGGAGGTGCCGCAGAGTCCCACGCCGGAGGCCCCCGCGGCGTCGATGACCTCAAGCGGCGTGTAGCTGCAGAGGTATCCCACCAGACGGCCGCCCGCCTGCTTGAAGTCCTTCACCTTGAGGAAGCTCTGGCGGCGCTGCTCGTTGAACTCCTCGAACGTGCGCGGGAGCTCGAGTGCGGTGGTCGTGGACATGTCCCCTCCTTGAGCGACAACGTTTGCCGAAAATCGGTTAGGCACCCAAACAAAGAGTAATGCAGCGTTGTATTTTGAAAACTACAATGCGCCGAACGGTAGGATATCCTCGAGGAGGAGAGACATGGCACTGGCAGAGCCCCTGGGCGTTGGGCCCGGCGTGACATCGGTCGTGGGCAGCGGCGGCAAGACGTCGCTCCTCGCGGCACTTGCGCGTGAGCTGCCGGGCACGGTCGTGCTCACCACCACAACGCACATCCTGCCGTTTGCCGGCGTGCCGCTGCTGGTCTCGCCCAGCGCCGATGAGGTTGCTGCGGCCCTTGCCACCTCGCGCGTGGTCTGCGTGGGGTCGTACGGCGAGAAGAACAAGCTCGTGGCGCCTGAGCTGGGCATTGATGCGCTGGCGTCCCTCGCCGACCACGTGCTCGTGGAGGCCGACGGCGCCCGGCGGCTCCCCCTCAAGGCGCACGCCGCCTGGGAGCCCGTGATTCCGCCGTGCACCGCGCGCACGATCCTCGTGCTGGGCGCGCTCGGGCTCGGACGGCCCGTTGCCGAGAAGGTCCATCGCCCGGAGATCTTCTGCGAGCTGGCCGACTGCAAGCCGGAGGACGTCGCCACGCCGGAGCTCGTCGCGCGGGCGGCCAACGCCGAGGGCCTCGGTGACGTGGCGCTTGTCAACCAGGCGGACGCGGCGGCGGGGGCGGCACGCGAGCTCGAGGCCCTTCTCGCCATACCGGCACTTGTGGGCAGCGTCCAGACCGGCTGGGCCCGCCGACTCTAGCGCCAGACCTCGCCGCACCCCCGTTGTCCGTGGAGAGCCGGGGCCCGCTCGCACCCCCTTGGTTTTGGGCAAAACGTTTGATGCAAAACGGCAAACGCGGCGAAAGGAACGCCCTTCTTGCCAGCAACAACTGGGCAAACGCGAGTCCGCCCCGCCGCCCGGCAGCCGTCACAGCCCCGCGACATAAAACATTTGCCCCAAAACTCGCAAAAAGGCCCCGGAGGCGGCACCCTCGGGAGCGCAGAGGGGCGAGAAACCCAAAACCCAGCCCCTTTGGACAAGGGCGACGGGCCGGAGGCAACGTGACGGCCAACTCCGACGCCCGTCACAACCGCTAGACTGTGAAAAGGGGATGGCCCTTTTCCACACCGGGAGGCGACCATGTATCGAGCGCTCATCGTCGAGGACGACCCGGCCGCCGCGGACGTCCTGCGCGCACACCTCGCCCGCTTTGGGGCGGAGCGCGGCGCGGAGTTTTCCGTTGAGGCGCTCTCCTCCGCCCTTGAGTTTCTCGAGCGTCGCCCCACGGCCGACATCGTGTTTCTCGACATAGGGCTTCCCGGCATCAGCGGCATGGAGGCCGCCGAGGTCATGCGCCAGACGGACACCGTGACGCCCATCATCTTTGTGACCGATCTCGCCCAGTACGCCGTGCGCGGCTACCAGGTGGACGCGCTCGACTTCATGGTCAAGCCCGTGGAGTACGAGGACTTCTCCCTGCGCATGGGCCGCGCGATGCGCGTGATAGAGCGCAACGCAGAGCGCACGGTTGCCGTCCCCACCGCCGACGGCGTTCGCGTGGTCGCCCAGCGCGACATCATCTACGTGGAGATCTTTCGGCACGACCTCTGCTGGCACGTCACGGGCGAGTCGGAGCCGCTGCACGCGCGCGGCACGCTCACGGCCGTGGCAGAGGGGCTCGGCAGCGAGCGCTTCTGCCGCATCTCCGCGAGCTACCTCGTCAACATGGGTCAGCTTCGGCTCATTCGGAGCGAGTCCGTGGTGATGAGCAACGGGGACGAGCTGCCCATCTCGCGTCGACGCCGCAAGGACGCGCTCGACGCGCTGACCCGCTACGTGGGCGGGAGCATCTGATGGGCGCGGCGGGCAATACGGCGCTGACCCTCGCCGGGCTCCCCTACGACCTCATCAGCATCCTCGCGCTCTCGGCGAGAATGGCGGTGGGCATCGCACTCTTCTCCTGGCAGCTGCCGCACCGAAGGGGCTTTGCCCGCCGCCTCACGTTGCTGCTGGCCCTCTGGGCGGCGGGTGTTGCGCTCTTCGTGGCGGCGGGCCTGCACGTGGGAGACCCCTCCCCCGTTGGCTCGGCGCTGCTGCAGCTCGCGCTCTTCTCGATGGTCCTCGTGGGCTGCACCGTGGGCGTGTACGCACTCTTTGAGACGAGCGTGTGGGTGGCGCTCTTCTGCTCCACGGCGGGCTACACCGCGCAAAACCTTGCCTCCGGTACCGGCGAGCTGGTCTTTTCCCTGCTCCCGCTCCTTGGCGTCAACCCGCGCGATCCCATGGTCGCCCTTGTCACGTGGGGGCTGAGCGCCGTGGCCGTCTTTGTGCCGTGCTACCTGCTCGTGGGCAGAAAGATCAGCAGCGAGGGGCTCTCGCAGGTTGAGGACCGCTCGATGCTCGCCATGATGGCGGTGGTGTCGCTTGTGGTCATTGGGTTTGACCTCACGATCAAGCTGCTCGGCGAGCAGGGCCTCGCGCTGGGGTACGTGGTGGTGCTGCGGCTCTTTCACGCGCTCGCGTGCGTCTTCACCCTTGCGATGGAGTACGTCCTGCTCTACCGGCGGCACCTCGAGCAGGACATGGCGGCTACCGAGCGCCTGCTTGCCGAGCGCGAGCGGCAGTACCAGATGAGCCGCGAGAACATCGAGGCCATCAACATCAAGTGCCACGACATCAAGCACCAGATTCGCTCGCTCGCCGGCGGGGGCGCCGCGGTTGACGCCCGCGTGCTCGACGACATCGAGCGCGAGGTGAGCGTGTACGACTCCGCGGTCAAGACGGGAAACGAGGCCCTGGACACCATCCTCACCGAGAAGAGCCTCGTCTGCGAGCAGCGCGGCATCACCCTTACGTGCATCGCCGACGGAAGCGCATTGGCGGGGATGGCGCCCGCTGACCTCTACGCGCTCTTTGGCAACGCGCTCGACAACGCCATCGAGGCCGTGAGCAGGCTCGACGACCCGGCACGGCGCTCCATCTCGCTCACCGTGCGCGCCATCGTGGGCGTGGCAGCCATCCACGTGGAGAACTACTGCGACGATACGCTGGTCATGGGTGCCGACGGCCTGCCCGAGACCACCAAGGCGGACCGTGCCAATCACGGTTATGGCACGCGCTCCATGCGCCAGATTGCCGAGCGCTACGGGGGCTCCTTCTCGGCCGTGGCCGAAGGCGGGGCCTTCATGCTGGACGTGATGATCCCACTGGCGTAGGGGCCGACGGGGCCCACGCCCCCCTCGGCCCACGCTCCCGCCGCCGCGCCCAGCCCCGCACGCACCCACCGCCGCGCCTGGCCACGCACGCACCCCCCCGGTTTTGGGCAAAAAGTTTGATGCAAAACGGCAAACGCGGCGAAAGGAACGCCCTTCTCGCCAGCAACAACTGGGCAAACGCGAGTCCGCCCCGCCGCCCGGCAGCCGTCACAGCCCCGCGACATAAAACATTTGCCCCAAAACTCGAAAAAGGTCCCGGAAAGGGCATCCGGGCAAGCGCAGGAAGGCGAGAAACCCAAAACCTCTCAAAACGGTGCAAGAAGCACGCACCGCAGAGCCTGAAGCGACTTCTTGGAGCTTCAGGCCGCAAAGAGACCTCTCCCGTCGATTACTCAACAGGTCACCATGATCGAGATTTGGGCCTTCGTGTAGCGCCGGGCGGCCGCGTGAGGGAATCTGGGCCTTCGTGTAGCGCTCAAATTGGGCAAATGCTTGGTTTGCGGAGCGAGACAGGGAGCCTTGGAAGAGAAAGGCCAGTTAGCGAGAACGACAACCCCGCGTGCACCTCAGAAAAGACGCTACACGAAGCGGCAGATTCCCTCACGCGGCCGCCCGGCGCTACACGAAGGCCCAAATCCCGCAAGCAGGACGGGCGCCGGCCCGCAAACCACGAGCCGGCGCCCAAAATCCAATGCGAACCGAACCCTCACTCTGCCAGCGCGGCGCGACCGTAGGCATCGGCGGCGAGCATGGCCGCGGCGACCTTCTCGGGCGTGACCTCAAACGGCATGTTGCCGAGGGTGTCGCTGGGCGCGCAGGCCAGCTTGGCCACCTCGAGCACGCGCTCGTAGCTCGCATCCTCAACGCCGAGCTGGGCAAACGTCACCGGCAGGCCAACCTCCACGCAGAAGTCGAGCACCTCGTAGAGCTCGTCGGCGTTCTCCAGCACGAGCTGCGTCAGCGTGCCAAAGGCGACCTTCTCGCCGTGGTAGTAGGCGTGGGTCTCGGGCATCGCGGTCATGCCGTTGTGGATGGCATGAGCGCCGGCAAGACCCGCGGACTCAAAGCCCAGGCCGGAGAGCAGGGTGTTTGCCTCGATGATCTTCTCGACGGACTCGGTGCAGGCGCCGGCCTCCAGCGCGAGCTTGGCCTTGAGGCCGTCGGAGATGAGCGTCTCGTAACAGAGCTGCGCGAGGGCCATGGCGGCCTCGGTCACGTGGCCGCCGGCGCAGGTGGTGGCATCGGAGCGGCGGCAAGCGCGCGCCTCGAAGTAGGTGGCCAGCGCGTCACCCATGCCAGAGACCGTCAGACGCACCGGGCTCTTGGCAATGACGTCGGTGTCCATGAGGACGAGGTTGGGGTTCTGCTTGAAGAACTGGTACTCCTTGAACTGGCCGTCGTCGGTGTAGATGACGGAGAGCGCGGAGCACGGGGCGTCGGTCGCGGCGATGGTGGGCACAATGACCACGGGCACGTCGACGGCCGCGGCCACGGCCTTGGCAGTGTCGAAGATCTTGCCGCCGCCCACGCCCGCCACAAAGTCGGCACCGGACGTGCGGAACACCTCCACAAGGCGGTCGATCTCGGCCTGGGAGCACTCGCCGTTGAAGTTGTCGTAGGTGTGCGCCACGCCGGCGGCATCAAGGCTCGCCGTGATGACGTCGCCGGAGCGGCGCAGGCCGCCCTCGGAGATGACCACGAGCGCATGGGTGCCGTAGGCCTTGGCGTACTCGCCAAGACGGGCCAGCTCGCCGGGGCCCTGGACGTACTTGCCGGGGCTGATGAAGATACGTGCCATGCTCTTTCCTCTCAGACAAAGAAACGGGGCGGAGACCCCTTGGCCTCCGCCCCTATTGTTCCCCAGACGCTGCGCCCATCATGCACCTCTCGGCAAAAGGCGGACGAGAAGGGCGCGCTACTCGCTACGAACAACGAGCAGCGGGTCGCCGATCTTGACGAGCGGGCGACCGCCGATGAGGGTGCCCGAGTCTCCCACGCGGTCAACGCGGTCGAACTTGTCCGCGTTGGTGATCGTGCAGGTGACCACGTCGTCATAGCCGGCGAGCTTGATGGAGTCGTCGTCAAAGGCGAGCAGCGGCTGGCCGGCAACCACCTCGTCGCCCATGGAGACGAGCGCGGTGAAGCCCTTGCCGCCCATGTTCACGGTGCCAATGCCCACGTGGACGAGGACCTCCATGCCGTTATCGGCGGCGATAATGATCGAGTGGTTGGTCACCGTGGTGGCGCCCACGTGACCGGAGACCGGTGAGTAGATGACGCCCGTGCTCGTGGTGGGCACGATGCCGTAGCCAACGCCGAGAAGGCCGGCAGGGATGACCTCGTCGTTGACCTCCTGAAGGCTTACGAGCATGCCTGTGAGCGGGGCGTAGACCGTGTCCGGGCGCGTGGCGAACGAGGCAGGCGGCGGCGTAAGCTTGCCGTCAGCAGAGACGAACTTGCTCTTAATCTTCTCAAAGAGTCCCATTGTGTACCCCCTTTACATGCGCCACGAGCGCCTTCTGACGCCCGTAGCAACCGATAGCGTTTGTGCGCCGTACGGCTACTTCTTGACGGTGAGCAGCGGGTCGCCAACCTTGACGAGCGGGCGGTCGCCGATGAGCGTGCCGGAGGCGCCCACGTGGCGGATCTTCTTGAAGGCGTCCGGGTTGGAGACAACGCAGGCGACGACCTCGTCGTAGCCAGCGGACTTGATGGCGTCCACGTCAAAGGTCATGAGGACCTGGCCGGCGCGCACCTCGTCGTTGGACTCGACAAAGCGCCTGAAGCCCTTGCCGTTCATGTTGACGGTGCCGATGCCAATGTGGATGAGGACCTCGATGCCATCGTGCGTGGCGATGCCGATGGAGTGGTTGGTCACCGTGGTGGCGGCGATGCGGCCGTTGACCGGGGCGTAGAGAACGCCGGTGCCCGTGGGCAGGATGCCGTAGCCGTTGCCAATGAGGCCGGCGGAGATGACCTCGTCGTTGACCTCCTCAAGCGGGATGATGACGCCCGAGACGGGGGCATAGACGGTGTCCGGACGGGTGGCGAACGAGGCGTCGGGCGGGTTGAACGTGCCGTCGGCCGAGACGAACTTGCTCTTGAGCTTATCGATCAGTCCCATGGTTTCCTCCTTGACCGCGGGGGTAGGCGCGAGCCCTTTCCTCCTGTCAATGGTACCCGCTCTTGCGGCAATAATAGAATTTACATTCGGCCAGTGGCCGCCCGGGCGGACGCCCTTCTCGCCGCTGCGCGCCGTAGACCCTCCCAAACCCACGTTCTTCTCGCCAGAGTGTGGGTTTGGGAGGGTTCAGGTTGCTTAATGCCGCTCAAACCTTCATCTCACGGCGAGAAGTGCAGGTTTGGGAGGGAGTAACGCCGAGCGACCTACGCACGGGAGAGCATGCCGCGCGAGGTGAGGTACGTCACGAGGAAGTAGCCGCCGTAGAGCGCCACCACAAAGGCCACCGTCCCCGCAAGCGCCGTGCCAATCTGGAAGCCCGTGAGCAGCGCCACGATGTCGTTCACCACGGAGAGCGCCACCGCCGCGTGCGCCACGGCTACCACCAGCGGAAAGAGGAAGTACACGCCAATCTGGGCGAGAAGGGCGCGGTTCACCATGCGCTTCTCGGCGCCGAGCTCGGAGAGCACGCGGTAGCGGCCCACGTTGTCCGCCGCCTCGGAGAGCTGCTGCAGGGCGAGCACCGTCGCGCAGCACACGAGCAGGACCACGCCGATGTAGATGGCCAGGTAGGTGACCACGACGGTCGTTCCGGAGGACTGGTCGAGCAGGCTCTGGGCGGTCGTGCTCATCCAGACCGGCCAGGCGTCAAGCGTGGATCCCTGGTTCATGACGTTGCCGTAGGCCTCGTCGATCGCGGCGACGGCGGCGGGCTCCACCTCCGTGCGCTCGCCGTTGTACATGAGGTTCACCACGGTCGAGGTGGGGCCAATGCCCTCCGGGACCAGCTCGTCGGGAACGATGAGCGCGCCCGACACCGTGCCGCCGGCGCTCGTGTCCGAGAAGGGCAGGTGCGCGAGTGGCTCGTCGGCAAAGTGCAGCGTCTGACCGGCGACCTCGACCTCGGGGTTCTGCGCGATCACGGCCTCCCAGAGCTCGTCCAGGGACGACATGTCGTTCCAGAGCAGGCACTCGTCGTCCGCAAGCTCCACGTTCTTCTCGCCAGTCATCTGGGCCAGAACGTTGTACTCAGAGACGGGCACGATGACGAGGCGCTGGTCGGTGTTGCCCTGCATCATGGTCTGCATGGTCGCGTTGCCCGTGAAGTCCGTGTTGGCAAAGAGCTCCTCCACCGTGGTGCCCACGATCGGGTTGCCCTCGGCGTCATAGGTATACTGGTTGACCTGCGCGGCGTCACGGAAGAGCTCGTCGTAGTTGGGGATGTCCGCGCGCAGGCGGGCGATGGCGTCGTAGCCGTCCGCCGCGGCCGGGCCCTCCTCGGGATCGGCGGAGACGAGCGCCGAGGCCATGCCCATGGGGTAGCTCACGAGCGACATGTCGTAGCGCGTGCCCACGCGCAGGCTCTCGTTCATGCCCGTGGCCACCGAGAAGCCCGTGCACACGCCGCAGATGGCCAGGAAGAGCATCGCGCAGACCAGGGAGATGGAGAGCCACGCGGTGTTGATGCGACTGTTGAGCTGGCGCATCACGAACATGTTGAGGCCGGAGAGGTAGGCGCGCGGGCTCGCCTGGAGCGCGCGCAGGGCAAAGCCGGAGATCGAGAAGAAGAAGAGCAGCGTGCCCACCGTGACCAGGCCCGTTGCGATGGCAAAGTACGGGCCCTCCTCCATCATGCCGTGCTCGAGCAGCGTCTTGTACGCCACACCGATGAGCGCGAGCGACACGAGGAAGAGCACCACGGAGAGCGGCAGGCTGCGCAGACGGACCTTCTCGCTCACCTTGTCCGCGTTGATGAGGTCGATGAGCTTGTAGCGGCTGACCGTGGTCACGTTGAAGACGAGCGTCACGAGGAAGATGCCCGCGAAGCACGCCACCGTGGAGAGCGCGGCGGCCGGCGAGAACGCGAAGGCGAAGCCCTTGATCGTGGCCTCGAAGAGCCCCGCCGTGACGTACATCATGACCTGCGAGAGCGCAAGGCCCAGAAGCAGCCCCACCGCGAGCGCGACCACGCCCACCGTGAGCGTCTCTATGACGACGATCCACGAGACGTGGGCGATGTCCATGCCCAGCGTGAGGTAGATACCAAACTCGCGCTTGCGCCGCCGGATGAGGAAGCGGTTGGCGTAGACCACGAGAAACCCGAGGATGATGACGACAAAGACGGAGAGGCCGGAGAGGATGTCCGCGAGCGCCTGCACCATGCGGCGCTGGTCCTCGCCCATCTGGATGACGGCGGCCTGGTCCGTGATGGAGCCGAAGGCGTAGAACACGCAGACGCCAAAGGCCAGCGTGAGGAAGAAGACCGCAAAGTCACGAAAGGACTTGCGGACGTTGCCGAGCGCGATCTTAGCGTACATCTGCGCCCTCCCCTCCCAGGAAGGACACGACGTCCATGATCTCGTTGAAGAAGTCCTTGCGCGTCTTGGAGCCGCGGACTATCTCGTTCCAGACGCGGCCGTCCTTGAGGAAGAGGGCACGACGCGCGTAGCTCGCGGCAAAGGAGTCGTGCGTGACCATGATGATCGTGGCGCCGTCCGCGTTGAGCGTCTCAAAGCTCTCGAGCAGGCGACGGGAGTTCTTGGAGTCCAGGGCGCCGGTGGGCTCGTCGGCCAGGACCAGCGACGGGTTGGTCACGATAGCGCGAGCCGCGGCGACGCGCTGCTTCTGGCCGCCGGACATCTCGTGCGGGAACTTGTCGAGCACCTCCGCAACTCCCAGGCGTGCGGCGACCTCCTCCACGCGGGCGGGCACGTCGCGGGCGGGCGCGTGGTTGATCGTGAGGGCCAGCGCGATGTTCTCGCGCGCGGTGAGGGTGTCGAGCAGGTTGGAGTCCTGGAAGACAAAGCCCAGGCGCTCGCGGCGGAACTTCGAGAGCTGGTGCGCGCGCAGCGCCGTGATGTCCTGGCCGTCCACGTAGATGTGGCCCGAGGTGGGGCGGTCGATCGTGGAGATGCAGTTGAGCAGCGTGGTCTTGCCCGAGCCGGACGGGCCCATGATGGCAAGGTACTCGCCGGCGTCCACGTCAAAGGACACGCCGTCGAGGGCACGCGTGACGTTGGAGCGGCTGCCGTAGAGCTTCTCGACGTTCTGGCAAGAAAGGACCGGTTCTGTGTGAGCTGGTGCCATTACGGCTCCTCTCGTGTATGGCCTCTGGTACACGACCATACTCGCTAAACGAGAAGAACGGCGCCATCGAAGGGGCTTATCCGTACCTTACGCTTTCGCAAGGTTGCCGCCGTCCCCCCTTGTCCCCCCTTGCCTCACCCGCGGTCGACCATGTCGGGAAAGGCGAGGTGGACCGTAGTGCCCACGCCCTCCTCGGACTCCAGCCACACGGAGATGCCCATCTTGTCGCAGAGCTCGCGCACGAGATAGAGCCCCATGCCGGTGGAGCGCGCAAAGCGACGGCCATTCTCGCCGGTGAAGCCCTTGTCAAAGACGCGCCCCACGTCCGAGGCCGGGATGCCCACGCCGTCATCGGCGATGGAGAGCACAGTCTCCCAGGAGTCGAGGCCCGTCTCGCGGCGCGCCGCCGAGATGCGCACGCAACCGCTCCCGTCCTTCTCGCCGCGGTACTTTGCCGCGTTCACGAGCACCTGGCCTATCACAAAGGAGAGCCACTTGGGGTCGGCTCGCACCGTGTAGTCGAGCTCGCCCAGCTCGGGCGCCACATGCGCGCCAATCAGCGTGCGGGCCTTGTGGCGAAGGGCGTCGCGCACCACCTCGGCGAGAAGGACCTCGCGAATCTGAAGGTCCTTCTCGAGCGACGTGCCGCGCGAGTAGTAGAGCGCCTGCTCGACGTAGCCCTCAATGGCATCTACCTCGGCATCCATGGCGTCAACCTCGGGCGAGGGGTTGTTCTTGGCTATGAGGTGCGCGGCGGCGATGGGCGTCTTGATCTCGTGCACCCAGGTCTCGACGTACTCGCGATACTCGCGCGAGCGCCTGCGCGCGGAGGCGATGCGGTCGCGCATGGCCTTGGACTCGCGGTCGAGCGCGTCGTAGAAGAGCTCGCCCTCAAGAAAGCCCGGGCGCTCGACGAGCTCCGTTGCGAGGTATGTCTCGTCCAGGGCATCCAGCATGTCAGAGATCCGCTGGTAGAAGGCGCGCCGATGCAGCCAGTCGAGCAGCAGGGCAAGGGCGGCCGCAATCACCAGGACCGCGCAGACAAAGGCGACGGCCGCAGCGTCGAGCCCGTAGACGCTCATGACGAGCGCGCAGAACGCGAGCGCCATCACGCCCACCACGAGCGGGACCAGCCGGTCGGCGATGTATGCGCCAAAGCCCATGCTCTTTTCTCCTCCTCTTGATATGGCGGGGCAGTTTGGTGGCAGAGGCGATGACAAAGGTGACAGGGTAGTTTGTCATGAACGGCTTCATGACAAACTACCCTGTCACCTTTGTCATCGCCTTTGTCATCACCCGCCCCGCCACCACTACTCCACCAGATAGCCCATGCCACGCTTGGTGAGCACAAAGTCCTCAACGCCAATCTTGGCGAGCGTCGCGCGCAGGTGGCTCACGTTCACGGTGAGCGTGTTGTCGTCCACAAACTCGTCGGAGGCCCAAAGCTCCTCCTGCATGCGCTGACGGGAGACCACCGCGCCGGCGTTGCGCATGAGCAGTGCCAGGATGCGCAGCTCGTTCTTGGTGAGCTCCGCCGCGCGCCCCTCGTGGGTGACGCGGCAGCGCGCGGTGTCCAGCGTGACGCCGCCGTGAGAGATCTCCGCCGCGGCGGCGCCCTCGCCGTAGCTGCGCTTGAGCACGGTTGCCACGTGGGCAAGAAGGACCTGGTCGTTGTAGGGCTTGGGCACAAAGTCGTCCGCGCCAAGGGAGAGCGTGAGCAGCTCATCCATGTCGTTGTCGCGGCTCGTGACCACGATGATGGGCACGGAGCTGGCGCGGCGCACCTCGCGGCAGACGTACTGCCCGTCCACCCCCGGCAGGTTGAGGTCAAGAAGCACCAGGTCAGCCGAGGCAGAAAGAACCTGCCCCACGGTATCGGAGAAGTCCGTGAGCGCCACGGCCTCATATCCGTTGCGCTCGAGCAGGACGCAGAGCTCGTCGCGCAGGCGCGCGTCGTCCTCCACCACCAAAAGCCGTCTCATGGGCACCTCCCCGCCCGAGGTTCTTCTCGCCATCTTGCCACGAGGGTAGCACAGGGGGCGGGCGATGGCTCCCGCCGCGCCCCGGGCCCGCGAGGAAAGCGGCCCCGTCACGCACCACCTGGTTTTGGGCAAAATGTTTGATGCGCTTATCGGTCCATATCAAATCTTTGCCCCACAAGCGAGAAGAGCGTGCTCATATGACGCCCTTCTCGCCCCATCTGGGTGGTTTGCCCCACCTTGCCTGGCGCAGACATAAAAGATTTGCCCCAATACCAGGAGAAACATTACGAATCCGGCCTTACGGGAAGCGCGGGACGGCAAGAAACCCAGAACTTGCCGTATTGGGACAAGGGGCCGTATGGGAGCCGCCCCTTTCGAGATAACTCGTCGACTGTACCAGGGGTCGTATCCCGCGCGGCCCGGCACTGCCGCACCGCGCCCCCCACGTCACGCGCGCGTTACGCCCGTGCGCGCCCGGCCGCAGGCGGGCTATGATATGAGGACTGTGCGACAAGACCGAAAGGCACCCCATGACCATCGTCGACATGCTGCGCGCCAACGCCGAGAAGTACCCCAATGAGGTGGCCCTCGTTGAGGTCAACCCCGAGCGGCGCGAGAACCGCCACATCACCTGGCGCGACTACGACCTCGTGGAGACCACCGAGGACGAGCCGTTCCGCCGCGAGATGACGTGGTCGGTCTTTGACGAGAAGGCCAACCGCTTTGCCAACCTGCTTCTCTCCCGCGGCGTACGCAAGGACGACAAGGTGGCCATCCTGCTCTACAACTGCATCGAGTGGCTGCCGCTCTACTTTGGCGTCCTCAAGTCCGGCGCCACGGTGGTGCCGCTCAACTTCCGCTACTCCGCGGACGAGATCGAGTACTGCCTGGACAAGGCCGACGTGGACATCTTGGTCTTTGGCCCGGAGTTCATCGGCCGCGTGGAGGAGATCGTCGACCGCATCCAGGCGGGCCGCCTGCTCTTCTACGTGGGCGACGACTGCCCCACTTGGGCGGAGAGCTACCGCGAGCTGGCGAGCCTCTGCTCCTCGGCAGACCCGCTCGTCCCGCTCTCCGAGGACGAGGACGCCGCCATCTACTTCTCCTCCGGCACCACGGGCTTCCCCAAGGCCATCCTGCACCACCACGAGAGCCTCACGCAGGCCGCCGAGATGGAGCAGCGCCACCACGGGCAGACGCACGACGACGTGTTTCTCTGCATCCCGCCGCTCTACCACACGGGCGCCTGCATGCACTGGATGGGCAGCCTGCTCGTGGGCGGGCGCGGCGTGCTGCTGCGCGGCGTCTCTCCCAAGACGGTGCTCGAGACCGTCTCCAACGAGGGGTGCACCATCGTCTGGCTGCTCGTTCCCTGGGCTCAGGACATCCTCGTTGCCATCGAGGAGGGCACGGTGCGCCTCTCAAACTACCGCCTGGACCAGTGGCGCCTCATGCACATTGGTGCGCAGCCCGTCCCGGCGAGCCTCATCCAGCGCTGGCGCCAGGTCTTTCCGCACCACGCCTACGACACCAACTACGGCCTCTCGGAGTCCATGGGCCCGGGCTGCGTTCACCTGGGGCTCGAGAACATCGACCACGTGGGCGCCATCGGCGTGCCGGGTTACCGCTGGGAGTGCAAGATCGTGGACGAGAAGGGCCTTGAGCTGGGAACCGACGAGGTCGGCGAGCTCTGCGTGCGCGGCCCCGGCCTCATGGAGTGCTACTACAAGGACCCCGTGGCCACCGCGGAGACGCTCATCGACGGCTGGCTGCACACCGGCGACATGGCCCGGCGCGACGCCGACGGGTTCTACTGGCTGGTGGACCGCAAGAAGGACGTCATCATCACGGGCGGCGAGAACCTCTACCCCGTGCAGATAGAGGACTATCTCATGGGCCACCCCGCGATCCACGACGTGGCCGTGATAGGACTTCCCGACGAGCGCCTCGGCGAGATCGCGTGCGCCATCATCGAGCCCAAGCCCGAGCACGCCGACCTCACGGAGGACGAGGTCAACCGCTACTGCAAGGGGCTGCCGCGCTACAAGCGGCCCCGCAAGATCATCTTTGCGCCCGTGCCGAGAAACCCCACGGGCAAGATAGAGAAGCCGGCGCTTCGCGCGAAGTACGGGGCCGACGCCCTCGTTGCCCGCGAAACCCGCCACTAATGTTACGAAGGGACAGTCCCTTCGTAACATCAAGCGTGAAACGTGACAAAGGGACTGTCCCTTCGTCACAGGAGAGGAGAGACATGGAGAAGCACCTCATGTCCGGTAACGAGGCCATCGCCCAGGGTGCCTGGGAGGCCAGCGTGGCCGTTGGCGTGGGCTACCCCGGCACGCCGTCCACCGAGACGCTCGAGGCCCTCGTGCGCAAGGACGACGTCTACTGCGAGTGGTCCCCCAACGAGAAGGTCGCCTTTGAGGTGGGCCTCGGCGCCGCCATCGCCGGCGTGCGCTCGCTCGTCACGATGAAGCACGTGGGCGTCAACGTTGCCGCCGACCCCTTCATGGCCGCAGCGTCCACCGGCGTGAACGCCGGCCTGGTCCTTCTCGCCGCGGACGACCCCTCCTGCTACTCGTCCCAGAACGAGCAGGACTCGCGCTTCTACGCCGCCTTCGGCCGCATCCCCTGCCTCGACGCGGCCGACTCGCAGGACTGCTACGAGATGGCCCGCGCCGCCTTTGAGCTCTCGGAGCGCTTTGACACGCCCGTCATGCTGCACGAGACCATGCGCATCGCGCACACCCGCACGCTCGTGGCGGCCGCCGGCGCGCGCGAGGCCGTGGCGCCGCGCGACTACGCGGACGACATCCCCAAGTACGTCATGATGCCGGCCAACGCCGTCAAGCGCCGCGCCGTGGTGGACGAGCGCCAGGCCGCTCTCGAGGAGTACGCCGAGACCTGCCCGTTCAACCACGTGGAACGCCACAGCGAGAAGATCGGCGTCATCTGCGCCGGTGCCGTCTACCAGCACGTCCGCGAGGCGCTGCCCGAGGCGTCCACGTTCAAGCTCGGCCTTGCCTGGCCGCTGCCCGCCCGCGCGCTCGCCGACTTTGCCGCGTCCGTCGACGCATGCTACGTGATCGAGGAGGCGAGCGACTACTTCTCCTCGCGCGTCCGTGCCCTCGGCATCGAGCTGGCCGAGCCGCCCGCCGGGGCCCTGCCCGTGGCCGGCGAGCTCAAGCCCCAGCTCATCCGCGCCGCCTTTGGCGTGGAGCAGCCCACGCACCGCGCGCCCGCCACGGACCTGCCGCCGCGCCCGCCGGCGTTCTGCCCCGGCTGCCCGCACCGCCTCGTCTTCTGCGAGCTGCGCCGCCTCAAGGCCATCGTCACCGGTGACATCGGCTGCTACACGCTCGGCGCCGTCGCGCCCTACGGCGCGTGCCATACGGTCATCGACATGGGCGCCTCGCTCTCCATGGCGCACGGCATGGAGCTCGCCGGCGCCGCTGAGCGCACCGGCCGTCCCGTCGTGGGCGTGATCGGCGACTCCACCTTCGCGCACTCCGGCATCACGAGCATGCTCGGCACCATCTACAACGGCGGCACCGGCACCCTCTGCATCCTGGACAACCGCACCACGGCCATGACCGGCACGCAGGGCAACCCCGTGAACGGCGTCACCCTCACGGACAGCTCGCACAAGATCGGGCCGCTGGACAACCCCACCGGCAAGGCGCTCGACCTTCTCGCCCTGTGCCGCGCTATGGGCGTCGAGGACGTGGTCGAGGTTGACGCGCAGGACCTCCAGGCCGTGCGCTCGGCCCTCAAGGCCGCCACGTCCGCGACCGACCGCCTCTCCGTCATCGTCTTCAAGGCGCCGTGCCGCCTCATCGACCGCAGCCGCGGCAAGCTGCCCACCATTCGTGACTGCCGCGCCTGCGGCCAGTGCATCAAGATCGGCTGCCCCGCCCTCGGGCGCGCCAAGGACGGCACGGCCGCAATCGACCCCACGCAGTGCGTTGGGTGCGACCAGTGCGTCCAGTCCTGCCCGTTCGGCTGCATCACGAAGGAGTAAGCAATGGAGAAGTTCAGCGGAACCAAGACCATCCTCCTCGTGGGCGTGGGCGGCCAGGGCACGATCCTCGCGGGCAAGCTGCTGGCGAGCGTGGCCGCCGGGGCCGGCCTTGACGTCAAGGTCTCCGAGATACACGGCATGAGCCAGCGCGGCGGGTCCGTGAGCACCGTCATCCGCCTGGGCGAGCACGTCTCCACCATGGTCTGCGACGACGGCTGCGCCGACGTGGTGGTGGCCTTTGAGGCCGTGGAGGCCCTGCGCGCCCAGCACTACCTCGCCGAGGGCGGCCGCATGTTCGTAAACGACGAGGAGATCACGCCCGTCTCCGTGAACATCGGCAACTTCACGATGCCCGAGCGCGTGGACGAGCGCCTGCGCGAGCTGGGCGCCCACCTGCTGGACGCGGGCGTGATCGCGCGCGGCCTCGGCTCGCCCCGCTCCACCAACGTGGTGCTCGTGGGCGCACTCTCCACGGCGCTGCCCTTCGACGCCGAGCTCTGGCGCAACGCCGTGCGCGCCTGCGTGCCGCCGGCCACGGTGGAGGCCAACCTCGCGGCCTTTGACGCCGGCCGTGACGCCGCGCTGCGCGGAGCCGCCCGCTAGGCTGCTCTCGCCCGCTGATTTGGGGATTGGGGACCCTTCCCGACGCTTTCTGTCCGCGGAGCGTCGGGAAGGGTCCCCGCTTGTGAGGCGGGGACGCGGGCCGACGGTTCTTCTCGATGAAGTGTCGCTGCGCGTCCCCGCATCCTGGTCCGGGGACGCAAACCGACAATCTGCCGAGAAGAACCGTCGGCCCGCGTCCCCAAAAAACAACGTGGCCCCGGCTGCGCAACAGCAACCGGGGCCCTTCTCGTCTGGTGGGCTGGCGCGTCCCCCGACCACGCCAACCCGTTGCGTTCGGGGGATGTAATGGAATAGTACCCTATTTTTCCTGCCCGTATGCCGAGGGTCACCCAGCAACGCCGTCTCCCCGACCAAATTCGACCGTCCGCGTATGCGTTGCGCCCAAACGCGGCAGGCCGGGCTAATCTTTTGTAATCAGTAGGTAAAACGAGTTTGGTGGTGATTCTTATGGGTCAGTATGTCGTGGTTGAGAACGAGGGCCGCTACTGCTTCAACCTCTGCGCCAGCAACGGTCACATTCTCATGTCGTCGATCATCTTCCCGTCCAAGGACGAGTGCCTGCACGGCATCGAGTGCGTGCGTGCCTCCGCAGCGGATGCGGAGATCGAGGACAGCACCGTTGACGCCTTTGTCCGCGAGCCGTCGCCCAAGTTCCGCATCTACGAGGACTTTGACGGGCACTACTTCTTCCGCTTCATCACGCAGGACGCCGGGGACATTGCGCGCTCGCACACCTACGAGCACAAGGAGTCCCTGCTCAGGCGCATTGAGCGCACCCGCGCGGAGTGCGACTCCTCCCTGGCGGCAGACGAGAACTAGTTGCGCCTCCGCACGCATTGACTCGGCATGCCCCGGACGTCCCGCATGACGCCCGGGGCTTTTCTTGGCTCGCGCAGGAAGGCAAGAAGAGCGGGCCGCGCCCCACCGGGGGACGCGGCCCGAAAAACCTGACAGTTTACCCTGTCACCTTTGTCAGGATTTTACGCCGTACCAGGCGATGTTCTCGTCGACCCAGCCGTTCTTGACCATCTGGTCGCGCTCGGAGGTCGAGGTGGTGTAGTGGTGCGTGCCAATCTGCTCGTACGGGTTGAAGAGGCGGTACAGCGGCACCCCAGACGCGGCGGGCGCGGAGTGCCAGCCCACGCCCTCGTAGCTCCAGCCCAGCTTCACGAGGGCGTCGCGCTCGTCCTCCTTCATGGTGTAGTGGTGATCGCTCGAGTAGGGATTGTAGAGGCGGTAGACCTCCTCGCCCTCGGCGGGCGCGATCCAGGCGACGTTCTCCTGGGTCCAGCCGATCTTGCCGAGGTTGTCGTACTCGGTCTTGCTGGAGGTGTAGAGGTGCTCACCGGTGTACTGGTTGTAGAGGCGCCACATGGTGACGGTCTTTGCGGACTCGCTCGCCGGCGGCAGGTCGGCCTCGGAGCCGTACGCCTTGATGAGCGCGTTGCCGTACACCTTGCCGTTTGTGGTCAGCTCGGCGTTGCCGTTGAGCGTCTTGGCGTCCGCCCACGAGCCGTTCGTCATGACCCAGGACTCGCCCGAGTTTGAGACGGCGTTCCAGTGGTGGTCGTATCCCTGGCTCTTTGCGTACTCGGACGTGGTGCCGCACTCAAGGGCCAGGTAGTACATGGTGCCGGAGCCCTTGCCCTCAACAACGTTTGAGGAGACCGTCTCCACGATGGAGAAGCGCTGGCCCTCGCGGATCTCAATCGGCTTGCTCAGGTCAACGCGGTAGCGGCCGGGGATGGCGTAGGTCTTCGTGGTGGTGCCCGCAAGCGTTCCGTCGGTGGGGCTGGAGGCGCCCGCGCCCAGCAGGTAGACCTCGATCTTCACGGTTGAGTTGTCCGTGATCGTGGAGGCGGTGGTGGCCTCCAGGAGCATGTCCTGCTCGGCGGTGAACACGTTGGCGGCAGAGGCGGCCTGGTCGACGAGAAGCGCGTCCGAGTAGGGCGAGGTGCCGAGAAGATCGTACTGGAGCGTCACGTCATCAGAGGCGGCGTTGGGACCCGCAACGAGCTGGCAGGTGTAGTCGAGGCTGCGGTCGTAGTAGGAGACGTAGCGGAAGCCCGTGCCGTCCTCGCCGGAATGCGACCACCACTGGGAGTCGATGGTGCCGTAGCTGTCCTTGATGATCCAGGCGCCGTCGCCCTCGGGGGTGGCGTGGCTGACGCTGTTGACGAAGTTCTCCTTGGGGAAGGTGTCGTCCCAGCCCACGATGGCCACGAAGTGACCCATACCGATCGTGTCGCTCACAAACTGGGCGGCGTGCTCGGCGTTGTAGTACTCGGTGTCCGTGTCGCTGAAGCTGGGGCTCGACACGCTACCGCCCGAGTAGATGCCCACGGAGACGGCGCCGTCGCTCATCACGGCCTGCTTGACGCGGCTCACGGCGTCCCAGTCAACGCCCTCGTAGACGCCCTGGTCGTTGACGATGCCGAGAGTGCCCAGGCTCAGGCTCTCGTCGATCCAGAGCACGGGGTCATAGGCATAGGGGTCGGAGACCCGCCAGGAGGTAGCGCCCACGGGGGCAATCATGTCGGGGTCGTCCATGGGGCCGAAGACCCAGTACATGTCCGAGTTCTCCTCCACCTCGGAGGGCACGGTCGCCTCGGCAACGGGGCCCATGCCGTTGAACATGGCGTCCCCCGCCTCATAGATGTAGCCAGAGCTCAAGAGGAAGTCGTTGTCGGAGTGCACGTAACGGTAATCTCCAACGTCGACGATCGGCTCAACGCCCTCCCCCGCCTGTCCAACCGCGCCGAGGCGCTCGGCCTGGCTGGAGCTCACGAGCGTCCTTCTTGCCTGCGTGAGCTGCCGCTCGGAGAAGTCGTTGCCGGCAAGGCTCCCACGACCCTGCACGAGCAGGTTGCTCTCGAGCGAGGACATGGAGGCAAAGACCCAGCAGTTCTGCCAGCGGAGCTGGTTCTTGACGGCGGACACGTAGCCCTTGTCGCACAGGTCGTACTTGGAGGGAAGGGCGACGCGGCCGCCCGAGGAGCTGCCGCCCGCCGTGTCGAGCCTGCCGTACTCCGGCGAGAGGCCCTTGGGCATGCCGTCCTCCGTGACCTCGATGCCGCCTTCCACGCCGTCGGGCACATAGAGGTGGTCGGCAAGCCCCTGCGCCACGGAGCCGTCCTCCGCAGCCTGGGCAACGCCCGCAAACGGCGCGATCGAGAGCGAAAGGGCAAAGATCGCCGTAAGCGCCGGCCGCACCCATGCCAGGCGACCAGCGCGTCTTGGATCGTTCATATGAACCTCCCGGATTCTCTGGATGTGAGACACGTGGCGGCGAGAAGCGCCGTCACCCCTCCTAGGGTAAACGAGCGACCGGACAGAACGCCCTCCGCGGGCGGCCCACCCGGCAAACGGCGCGTTCCGTTCGACGGGGCGCCGGCGGCAGGCGCTTCTCGCCGCCCGGGCGCGTACTTCTCGCCGCGCACCGACGCTCTACTTTCAAAACTACAACGCCTGACAGATACTAAGGGGGCCATACCATTTGTTTGGCCGCGCGCGTGCCGCGCAGGTTTGCCAGAGAGGGGCAGGTCATGGACATGACGGGGGTTCGTCTGACGGAGCTCGTGGAGGCAGCCGGGTGCGCGGCAAAGATCGCGCCGGGCGAGCTCGCGGGCGTGCTCTCGGGACTGCCGCGCCTGGACGCGCCGGAGCTCGTGGTGGGCTTTGACGCCTCCGACGACGCGTGCGTGTGGGACCTCGGCGACGGCCGCGGCCTCATTGCCACCACGGACTTCTTCCCGCCCATGGTGGACGACCCGTTCCTCTTTGGCCAGGTGGCGGCCACCAACGCGCTCTCGGACGTCTACGCCATGGGGGGACGGCCGGCGCTGGCGCTCAACCTCCTGTGCTTTCCCAACTGCCTGGGCATCGAGGTCGCGGGGCAGATCCTGGCCGGCGGGGCCGAGACGTGCCGCCGTGCCGGGTGCGTGGTGGCGGGCGGTCACTCGATCAACGACCACGAGCCCAAGTATGGCCTCGCGGTGACGGGCTTTGTGGCCCTGGACGAGCGGCTTGAGAACGGCGGGGCGCGCGCGGGCGACGCGCTCGTGCTCACCAAGGCGCTCGGCACGGGCATCCTCACCACCGCGCACAAGGGCGGCCTTCTGGACGACGCCGGCGTGCGCGTGGCCACGGACTCCATGACCACGCTCAACGAGGCGCCCATCCGTCTGGCGCGCGAGCTGGGGTGCTGGCCGCACGCGGCCACCGACGTCACGGGCTTCTCGCTCATGGGGCACTCCTGCGAGATGGCCGAGGCCTCGGGCGTCACGCTTGAGATCGATGCCGCCGCCGTGCCCGTCATGGCCCGCGCCCGCGAGATGGCGGCGCTCGGCCTCATCCCCGCCGGGGCCTATCGCAACCGGGACTTCTTTGGCCCGCGCGTGGGGCTTGACGAGGCGCTGCCGCTCGACCTTACGGACGTGCTCTTTGACCCGCAGACCTCAGGCGGCCTGCTCCTGGCGCTCGGCGAGAAGGACGCGGAGCGGCTCGTTGACGCCCTGCGTGCCGAGGGCCTCCCCGCTGCCGTCATCGGCCGCGCGCGCTGTCGCGCCGAGAAGAGCGTTCTCGTCAGATAAGTGCCCACTTTGTACCGGGTACAAAGCGGGCGCTCGAGTTGTCCGCAATTATTTGCGGACAACGGCCATCCGCAACCCTCCCAGGACCTTCGGAACCGGTGTTGTCCGCAAATAATTGCGGACAACAGACGGCGAGAAGGACGCGCGGGTGATTCTGCATCACACAAGGAGGGTCCGGACCACCCACGTTCTGCAGCCCGGGCCCAAATGATTCAATAGTGATTGTCCAGTTTGTACCGGGTACAAAGTGGACGCTTAGGCGATGCGGGCCTGCATATAGCGACGAATATCTGCTGGCTGCTCCATGTCGTAGCGCTCCCAGAGATCACGGAAGAAGCTCCCGATCCCCTCGAGCGTCATCTCGTTGTTTGAGGGAGCGTCGTCCGGAATGCCCGCCCGCGCGTCAATCCAAGGAGATTCGTCATGCGTGCAGTCCCGAAGAACGTACGGGCTGAAGCAAGCAACGTATCTTGTTACCGCATCAAGCACCTCAAGCTCGCGATTTGAGAACGTATCGGCCAGATAATTGGCAACTTCGTCTCCAAACAGAAGGCTCTCGTCGACTCCCTTTAGTTCTAGATCTTCCCAGAGCCGGGGAAAGACCGGCCCATATCTCCACGCCTCACAGCGGTCTGGAAAGAGCGGGGCCCCCGAATAGGAAATGCAGAGACCATCCGCGTAGTAGAGCTCCTTTTGAAGGGCAAGCGGAGATCCACTCCCCGTCCGAGCAATGAGATAAGCCGCTGCGCGCTCAATGGCCTCCCCCGAGTCATGCAGCACCCTTAACGCCGCGTCTTTGCTTTTCCTAAACGCAACGTCAGACATCTCATTTATATTGTTATATAATTTCAAGAGATATGCGAGAGGACTTCTGGCGATTCTCTCAATTGTCTTTGAATAGTCCCTGCTTGGAACGTCTCCGTCCAAGAAACGAGAATAGGTGTGTTCCCCCCAGCCAAGCATCCTCGAGAGCGGACGCTTGCCTATTGAATACTTCTTCGGCACATCCTCAACGGTGTCCTGATCTACGATTCCGTTTGCCTTCCGAACGGCCTTGGTAAACGCTCGCTGGTTTTCATCCTGAACAGCTGCCGGAGTAGCGGGCTCACCGCACTCCAAACAAACGCCGTGCACAACGGGATATGAATACGCTACTCCGTCAAGCTCTGTTGTTTCCGTTGCCTCGGCCAGCTCGACCTCAACCATCTTGCGGCAATGCTCGCAAAACGCGCTCTGCCTCTCCGCCATGTCTCCCACCGGTTCCTTTCGTCAAAATGCGTATTCTGGATCTCTCTCAGCCTCGTGCATGGAGACAACAACAGCAAACGAATCGCCGACCAGGTCAAACTTGTAATAGACAAGAACCTCTTCCGAACGCGATGACATAAGTCTGTAGAGAGCATGGCGCCTACAAAACACGAAGAGCTCCTGTCCCTCGTTTCCCTCCATCTTGCTTGGGACGGCATGCAGAAAGTCTTCCGGGCAAAGGGAGAGGATCATTTTGGCAGCACGGGAGCGATTGACATTGAATTGACGGATAAAAGGGAGGTTCTTGTCTTCGCGCTCCGAGATCTTGTAGTTCCCCTGAGCTACCGCGTCTTTGATTCTCTCCAAGTATTGGTCAACCTCTTTGTAGGTCTTCTGTATGTAATATCCCGCCCCTGTTTCATCATTCATCAATCCCCTCTCACCGTCTCATTATTGTACTAATAGTACACTATTTTCATAGTTGTCTCGTCCATCATCCCCATACTGAAGCGTCCACTTTGTACCGAGTACAAAGTGGACGCTTCAAATGATTCAAAAGGGGTCTGTCCCTTTTGAGTCAGAGCTTAATGAGGTGCTCGCGGAGCTCGTTCTCCCAATTGCGGGACGAGAAGCCGTGGCGGAAATCATTAAGGGGAGAAGGTCTGGACGACCAAGGCAAAATGCCACCCCAACTTCAGAAGGATTCTCCCGCTTATTGTCCCTTCCAGAACTCTTATTATTTGGCTCATAAGAGTCGCTCGCGATTACCCAATTATTGCCTGCAATCAAGCGTTGCGCCCAACATGACCCCACTCATTACGCCCCCGCAAAATCATTCCGCGTAGAACAGCGTGAGCTTCCTCTTCACCCGTCTAGAAACTATTATGCGAAGATCTGCGCAATCGCGTTAGGCGCCGATGTAACCCCACGCTATAGCAGCCTCTTTATAAGTGGAACTTTGTTCAGAATCATTGTTAGAGCGCAAGAGCCCGCAAACGTTAGAGCCCATATCACCATCTCAAACACAAGCGGAGGAAGAAAAGTCTCACGTACATGTCCCACCTTATAGAACACATTGAGGAAAATGGGGTGAACGAGATAGATTCCAAAGCTGGCAGAAGACAAAGCTCCTATCACCTTTCCATAAGGCACGTTTAACCAGCGCTTTCCTGCCAAAAACACAACCAGAGACCATCCGGCAATTAGCGGATTGGCAGGAGAATCAACCCAGTTGAACCAGGAATCAAACATCAGCGCACCCGTGCACTTAAGTGCGATTGCAGCAAACGCGCAGACGCACCCGACCGCCCCCCAACGATGGTCAGATTGAGATAGGTGTATGCGTACCATCCCAATAAAAGATAAAACGATGATGAAGTCAACCAGACTAGGTTACTAAACCCAACACCAAAAACGTTGTTTACCGTGGGCACAATTAGCGTGAAGATAGCGAGAATAGTAAGCATAATTTGCATGTCGCGCCTTGATGCGCTGGCAACATAAGCTCTAAAAATGGGCAGCAGCAAATTTTGAACTGCCTCCCATTTCTTGGACAACGAGAAATGGGAGGTTTTTCATGGCGCAGGACATAAGGGTCAAATACGATGTTGCCCTGAGAAGGAAGGCCGCCGACCTCTTCGGCAGGGGACTCGGCTACCATGCCGTGTCGACCGAGCTCGGGATCCCCAGGAGGACGGCGAAGGGGTGGCGGCGCAGGTTCCGCGCCACCGGAGCGGAGGGGTTGCTCGACGTGGGCGGCTCGCAGTACAGATACAGCTTCGAGACGAAGCTGGCCGCCGCGAGAGCGGTGGTCGAGGAGGGGGCCACGAGGTCCGAGGCGATGGCGTGCTTCGGGGTCAGGTCCGAGGCGCCGATCTCGAGGTGGGTGAAGGCCTACCGGGAGGGCGGCGCGGAGGCGCTCCGACCGAAGCCGAAGGGCAGGCCCAGGGGATCGGGCTCGAGGGTCGCGCCCATGTCGCGCGAGCAGGAGCTCGAGCGCGAGGTCAGGCGGCTCGAGGCCGAGGTGGCGTACCTAAAAGAATCGATAGCCCTGAAGGCGGAGCTGCGCTCCCGAGCCGGGAGAAGGCCCTAGCGGTCGCCGAGCTTTCAGGGCGGGGGCACGACCTCGCCGACCTGCTGGAGGCCGCCGGGCTCGCGAGGCCCACGTACTACCACGCGCTCGCTCACCCGAAGAGGCCGACCAGGCCGGAGCTCCGGCCGCGGGTCGCCGAGATCTTCGGCAGGCTCCCCAACGGCGTGGGCCACCGGCAGGTGGCGATGGAGCTGAGGGCGGTCGACGGCGAGCGGATAGCGGACAAGACGGTGCTCAGGATGATGCGCGAGATGGGGCTGCGCTGCGGGATCAGGCGCGAGACCGACCACCACAGGTACAGCTCGTACAAAGGCCCGGTCGGCGAGGCCTTCGAGAACGTGCTCGGCCGGGACTTCGCCGCCGACGGCCCCTGGCAGAAGATGGGCACCGACGTCACCGAGTTCAGGCTCTCCTTCGGAAAGGCCTGCCTCGCGCCCGTCTACGACTTCGGCAGCAAGGAGATCGTGGCGCACTCGATATCGCTGCGCCCCGACCTCGCCCAGCAGGGGGAGATGCTCGCCATGCTCGTGGCCGCGAAGCCCGAGGGCGCCAGCCCGATCCTGCACTCGGACATGGGCTGGCAGTACCAGCACGCCTCGTACGTCTCGAAGCTGAGGGAGAACGGGTTCGTCCAGAGCATGTCGCGCAAGGGCAACTGCATCGACAACGGCGCGACCGAGCAGGTCTTCGGCCACCTGAAGGACGAGTTCTTCCGCGGTAGGGACTGGGACAGCTTCGAGGAGTTCAAGCGCGACCTCGAGGCGTACATTCACCATTGGAACCATACGAGGCGACAGGTCAAGCTGAAGGGCCTGACCCCGGCGGAGTTCCGGGAGCAGGCCCTTCGAGAGGCCGCCTAGCGGTAATGATTTAGCGCGTCCAAGTTCTGGGGCGCAGTTCATTCGCGACACGGGCGGTCTTAACGCTTGACAGGCTGATTTACATATCAGCGGCTGATCAGGTGTTTAAAGAAGCGCCGGACGCCTTTGGGCAGGACCCTCTTAGCGGCTTCCCTCACCCGATAGCGTACTCCCCGCTCACGCCGCCGCCAAAGGGCTTCCACGGAGTTCCAGTCCCCATCACGGAAGGTGGTGAGATAGAGCTCGCGGTCTGTCGGCTTCGTACTCGGATGCCGAAGCTGGTCGTTACCCTTGGCGATGTCCTCGAATTCGACCTCGCAGAGATCGAGGTCACGCCCGAAGCGTTCCAGAGCCTCTCTGCCATGCATGTTGTTAACGAGCAGACAGGAGATGCCCCGCTCAACGTCGAACCTACCGTCTAGGAGGACATCGGGCCGATTATCCTCAACCCCCCAGAAGTCACCTACGGTGAGGTCTCCCGGGCGTATGGGACTGGCGAATGGGCAGGCGTAACAACTGTCGCGCAAGATCATGCGCCTGAGGAAAAGATCGTAGTACGTGAAGTCACTCGCCTGGATTTGGACATCTTCGTCATCACATGTACTCGTTTCACCAAACGGCCGAAGGCGCACGAGAAGCATGGAGTGACCCCATCCTCCATGCTTGCAACGAAAACGAAGATCGACCACTCTTTTTCCATAACGTCTCTCAAGAGCCGCCACCAATCCATGAAACATCACCTCCGACGGCACCCCATGACACACGAGGTCCACCGTGACGAGGTTCGTCCAGTCCCGCCCAAGGTACCCCTTGAGACCAGCCACCTGGCAGGGCGTTCCCGAGAAGAGCACCTCTCGACCCGCCCTGAGCTCTCGCTCGACTTCCGGAAAGCACGCTCCCGCGTCGCTTTGAACGTACTTCGAGCCCTGTAGAGAGGAGAGCCCTGCCTCGTCCTCTGTCATTACATGTCGCACGCTCAGGCGCCCATCATCACGCATGTACGCCGCGCCGAAAACCACACCGCCCATGCTCACGACAGCTCGTGCGAGCGCAAAAAACGCCCCTCCAGACGCAGAGAGCGACGAGTCTCCTCGTAAGGACGCGGCATACCAGGGCCCACTCGTCTGCAGAGCGCGCGCGTTCTGAAGTCCGCAGACACGCTTGCAGAGCCCGCAGTCAACGCAGAGAGACTCGTTGACCTCGGGGAAGACGAACCCGTCCGCACCCTCCCGCAGCCGGATGGCACCGCGCGGACACCGTGCGGCACAAGCACCACAGCCGCAGCATCTATCCGGACTCGCCCAAAGACCTCTCGTGTCCAAGCAGACTCCCTCCAAGTTTTTCCCAAGTGCCCGGCGACGGCCACCTTATCCACGTACTATCAACGCAACGCTGTGCGCCAAACAGCGCCCCGATAAATCCGCGTCTCAATCGCGCGACCAGGGGCAATTCCATCAGACGATTCTTCGCACCACAGGAATCCTCTTCAGGAGGTACACGCCAAGAGCGACGGCAGCAAAGACAATGGGTGCGCCAAACAGGCGGAACAGCACAGACCCTCCCGATATACCCATTCTCTCGAAGCAAATCTGGTGGATAACCTCGTAATGGATGAGATAGACCCCGAAGGTACAGCTCGCGACTTTGGCAATCGTCGGCGCCTTAGTCTGCAGGAACGACCAGTCGTGGTACTTGAACCACACGAATACGGCAATCGCCAGAAAAACGGAAGGGAACCCGCAATAGAGGAACCACTGTCGATCGACCTCGCCGGCAGCCTCCGACGACACCAACGTATAAACGAACCTGTAGAGCAGTCCAAACGCACCGAACGCATACGCGAGTATGCGCTGCTTCTTGTTCAGGTCATTATTTTCCAGCCAGTTCCCCAGCAAGACGAACATTACATATGAGCTCGCAGAGCTCACCACGAACGGCTTTCCAATCTGGAAACCAAACTGAGAGGCGAGGGGAAAGACGAGCGACTCGAGCACGAATGTTGCGCAAATCAGGTACAGCTGCGTGCTATATCTACCGTCAAGCAGCGACAGGAGCGGCATTGAGAGATAGATGCCAATCAGCGGATATATAAACCAGTAGACGCTCACGATTTTACCGACAGCCACTTTCTGAACGAACTCAAGCAAGCCGCACGAGCCGCCGTTGACGCCAGGAAGCAGCAGATACCAGATCAGGCTCCACGCAAGAAACGGCACCACCACCCGAGTGAACCTATGTGCGAAAAATGCCTTGGTGTCATATCGCTTGCGATACCCGATGAGAGTGGCGCCAGTAAGCATGAAGAAGACCGGAACTGCCCAATAGAATACGCATTCGATCACCAGCCCGAAAACCCAGCCTCCCCCCCCTTGGAAGGAATGGACCATCCCGTTACAGTGAAGGTAGACGACTCCAAGCGCAGCTGCGATGTTCAGCAAATCGAAGTAGAGAACCCTGCCCGAGGATACTTTCTTTTTCTGCTCCATGTGGTGTCCCTGACAAACTAAGACTTGCGAGGTCTTAGCCTTCCCGAAGTTCCGACTTCCGCCGCGGGCGATGCCTGCAGAACGTGTAGAATCGATACGTAAACGAAATCACATTCATCATCGAGGCGGTAACGCAGACGTTCTGGACGGTGATGTAGCCCGTAGCCCAGAGGAGAACGAAGACCGCTAAGCTGACGCAAGTGCCCAACATAATCGCGACGTTTGCCTGCTTTGCCTTCCCGATGGGCGAGAGCGCGGGATAGCCGAACAGGTTACTGAAGAACCCAAAGGCGACGCCGACCAAAAGTACCCTGAGATAGTCGCCGGCTACGGCATACTGAGGACCCAGTATCAGCTCGCACAGGGGATTCGCAAGCAGCGCGGCACTCACGCATCCGGCAACCCAGACGCCGCCCCCCAGGAGCACCGTCTTGTAAAACAGCCTGTAGTCTCTGCTTTTCATCATCGACGGGTAGAGTGCATCCCCAATCGGGCTAATCATCTGCTCTGCGGCAGTGGAGAGCCTCGTCGCGCCCGAGTACAGACCCATCTCGACGGACTCCGGGCTATACCTAAATCCCAGGAAGAGCGACCCGAGCGATCCGTTGATGCTCACCGAGATGCGAGAGACAAAGAACCAGAATCCGCTTTTAATCTCCCAGAGCGCATCGGCAATTGGCACTCGATAAACCTTGACTCCGTCCCGTCTGATAAGCAGAAACGCCCACACAAGAGCAACGGCGTCGCACAGAATCATCGACAGCGGATAAATCAGAAATGTGTCGTCTCCCTTTACAAAGAAAGCGGTAAGAACGAGTATTCCCGACTTCACCGCGACGGCGCGCGTAGTGATCTGCCCCATCTTCTCGATGCCCCTGAAGTAAGAATCGGGGAGAAACGCCTTTATCGCCGCATCACAGTAGAACAGCGCCAGCGCGACGCCATGCTCCCTGAGCGACTCGCTCAGGGAGCAGCACAACATGAAGGCAGCCAAGGAAATGCCCGCTAGCACGGCCTTCGAGCAGGTCATAGTGGAGATGACTTTGGAAATCTTTTCCTTGCTGTCTCTGTTGAGGGCAATAGTGGCAGTGGTCGAAATCTGGAACCCGTACTCGATAATCATCTGAAAGACCATGCACAGGGATGTCGCATACCCAATGATGCCAAACACCTCGACGCTCAGGACGCGCGAAAGGTATGGGAAGAGCAACAACCCGATGAAGTAGTTCGAGAACGTAAGCGCATAGAGGAACAGAGCGTTCTTTACTATTTTCTTCTGTGAACCCATGCCTTCTTTACCAAACCGCGACTCTCGCAGCTAGATTGACTTCTGGACTCGCTCAAGAAACGCTTCAGCCTTGAGACGCTCCTCTGTGAGACGTCGCGTGACCACGTCGAAGTCTACGCTGCGGTTGACCACGTCGAAGTCCTCGAAGCTCTCGGCGTGACGCTGCTCGCTCTCGACGAGCTTAAGGAACTCGGAGATGCGACCAGAGTAGTCTTTGGGGTAGACGCAAATTGGCTCCGTGCCCATGTTCATCGAAAACGCGGTTGCGTGGAACGAGTCCGTGATGACAAGCCTCGCCTTGTCGACCAGCGTGACAAACTCAAGCACGTTCGGAACTGCAAGACTCTTTCCGTTCCGGAGCATCTGGTCGTAGCGGGTACAAAATCGATAGAGCGGAAGTCCCGTTCGCCTCGAGAGCTCCAGGGCGTAGCGGTCGAACTCCGTGCTCCTGTTCAGGTTATAGATCAGGATATAGTCACCCTTGATTCTACCCCGGGGCTCGTACCCTCGCCAAAACGAGGCGGGCATGACCAGGGTCGGATCGAGAATCCTCGAGGCGCAGTCAAAGCCATACTGCTCGCGAAGGATGCTAACGCCGCTCTCCTCACGAACCGTGATCGCCTGGAACTTCTCGACGTAGCCTCTGGTTGCCTCCACTTCCCAGTCCTCGAGCCGGGTGCGGCCGAAGCTCGACGCGTAGGCGAAGCGTGGCTTGTCATCGGGGACAAAGTCGAGATAGAAAGCGGGTATGACGCCCTTGTTCCATCCCGAGTTCCACACCTGGTCGCTCCCGACGATGTAGACGTCGGCACAGTCCTCGAAGTCGTCAAAGTCCGACTGACTAAGATACGTCCTCTCCGTCAGGTTGAGGTAGCGCTTCCTGAACCCGTCGAACACACTCCTCCAGCGCGCCAGGGTTGGAAGAATCGCTGCAGCCCGAAGGGTGCTTCCCTTCGCAAAGGACTCCAACAACCCCCTCCCGTAGGTGTCAGGGCGTCGATAATCGATGAACACGACATCGTCAAAGTACTCGCGGAGCTTCTCTTGCGTCGCGAGCGCCTGAAGTTGCGTTCCGTAGTTGTTTACCTGATGAAGCGTTATCACTGCCGCACGCATGGACAACCTCGTCTCATGATTTGCACATGGTACCCACGAACTCACGCCCCAATCGCGCGCCGGCGGCGTAATGTGTAGTACAGGCTCCAGACCAGCCGATACCAGCCGAGTCCGGGCAGGAGCATAAGGATGCCAAGTTTGTCGCGCTTCGAGGCGCGAGGGTCACGCAGGACCTGCCCAGCATTTTTGCAGACGAAGTGACGCATCTCGCCCGCCCGTTCGTCGTCGAGATGACGTGTGTTCACCATCTGCGAAAGTGTGGAGAGCCGGACGAACACGCGCTTCTCCATCGCGGCGTCGGCGAGGTCGGGATAGATGCCGAGCACATATTCGGCAACTTTATCGCCAATGGGGACCAAATCGAATTTATGATCAATCCACGATGTCCCATTCGCAGTCGACGAGTAGCGCTGAACGTAATGGTACTTCGGCTCCATACTCACGACCACACGACCGAGTCGCTCGGTAAACAGCGGTGCAATTGCCGTGTCCTCATAGTATCGCACTACGGGAAATCTCAGGTCTCGAAATGTAGAAGCGCGAAACATCTTGTTCCAGACAGTTATATCCCAGACTCCATTCCTCAAGACACTTTCGAGCGCATCCCTTGTGGTCAGCTCAATCTGCCCGTGGTCCTCATTCTTCTCGACCTCGCGCGTCGGAGAATACGTAACGTAGTGACCACACTGAACTGCATCAGCACCAGAAGCGCTGAGTAAACGGAGCAGAAACTCGACGTAGTCGGGCTCAACCCAATCGTCGGAGTCGACGAAGACGATAAGCTCGCCGTCCGCACTACCAGTCGTCCCAATTCTGTCGAGCGCAGCATTGCGCGCCGAGGCCTGCCCCCCGTTCTCCTTGTGAATCACCACGACGCGCCCGTCTCTCGCCGCTAATTCGTCACAGGCCTGCGCAGAGCCGTCCGTAGACCCGTCGTCCACAAGCCACACGCGGATGTTCTCGTATGTCTGCGCCAGCACGGAGTCGACGCACCTCGCGAGATACTCCCTCACGTTGTACACGGGAATTATTACGTTCACGAGACCGTTATCAACGCTTACCATCTATGCCTTTCGTATGTGCTGGACTCGCTCCCCTGGCACTCTTATAAGGGGACATTCCCTTCTGCGCCGAACCCCGTCGAAACGAAACCGTAAGCACAGCAAAGATGAACATGCTCAGGAAATACTTCGTGCCCCCGGGCTGCCAGATCATGAAAGAACCAAGCAAGGTCTGGAAAAGCAGCAGATACCACATAAAGGCCAGCTTTTCCCTGCCGAGAAAAGCCTTCCGATACACAAAAGTGACAAACGCACCAAACAAGCCAGACAAGACGGGAATGCCAACAATACCGAAGTCAAGATAGAGATAGTAGAACATCGTGGCAAACGCGTTATATACCCTGTTCGGGAAGAGTCCCGCCACCCATTCCTCCTGTGGCAGGCCGACATAGTAAACGAGGTCTCCTAGGAATTCGCTTCCCGCCCCGATGGCTTTCATTGCGGCGTTCAAGAGGTAGAACAGCGGATAGAGAAACGAAGCCCCGAACGAGCGGAAACCCGCCCCATCAACCACCTCAATAAAGTGAGAAAGCAGGCCCATTGGAATCGATAAATAGGCGTATGCTGAAAACCCCAGCGAAGACGCCGACCGCAGCAACGTCAGGGCAGCAACGCCGAGAATCGCGAGACCAGCGATGACGAGCAGTACGTACTTAGTTCGCCTCGTCAACTGATCACGATAAAAAGTATAGGCAACCACGAGCTGCCCAACGATATAAATTATCGTAATTCGCCCGCCGCTTGCCGCGATACTCATCGCCAAACATGCCAGCACCCCCACGCAAAATACCTGACGCTTCCGTTCGAACAGGCTCGTCACTGCAACCGGCACGAGTGCGGTCAAAGCTGGACCGCAGAAGTACGTCAGATAAGCCAAGAGTAGACGGTTCGTCTCAATCGTCTGACCATCGCTGTATCCCAGCAGTGCCCCGCGAATTTGAACATAGCTGGCGCCTCCAATCAGAGCCATAACTGTATTGGCAAGCGAAAGGACCTCCCCGACAAACACCAGGGCAAGGACCCCATATATAAGACGTTCACCGATTCGCGAAGAATGCTCGGAATTGGACTTCTCGAGTCCGACGCCAACCACGCCGCCCCTCTCCGCCGTGACCCGCCCATCGAGAACTCGCGTCGTTATCAGACTGCCGAGCCCGAAACCTACAACTCCAAGCGCCACAGAACAAAGAGCATTGTCCGAGTAGCCGGAGAACTCGAACAACCCAAGTGACGCCAAGGCAACTATCACGGCCCATAGGCAACAGAACACTACGACAGGACTGCAGATGTTTCGGTAGCGCTGGACATCGAAGAGCAGGAAAACTGTTATGACTATAAAGAATAAAATAAGCATATGAATATCATGTTAAATAGATAAACGCCATAATCTTTCAGAAACTCTTCTCGTACCTCTTGCCCAGGAACTTCGCCGCAAGGAACCCACTGATCTTGAGAGGCCAGTCGACAGGTTCAGGACTCACGGTCGACAGCTCCGTATACGTGACGCCGTTCACCGCGAGCCACGTGTCGAGCAGAAGCTCGGAGATTCGTCCCGGGTAGCGTGCTTGAAAGGGCGGGTACTGCGACGGATCAAGACGAGCCGTAAGCTCAGAGAGCAGCGGGAAGACCCAGTCGCAGTACGCGTTAAAAACGTCCGAGCGCATAACCATCATGTTGAACATATGAGCGCCGCGCGACGAGAGCACCCTCGAGAGCGCCTCCGAGTAGCCGGGCTCGAGGTCCGCCACGACCCGCTCCGCCTCGGCGAGCTGCTCGGGGGGCTGGGTGTGGTCCCAGTGGGATCGCATCGTCTCTATGTAGTAGTTGCGCCTGCGCGGGAGCACCGCGTCGTGCCTCGACAGCAGGCCGAGGAGCTCCTCGCCCGTCGCGACGCGCGAGAGCCGGTCATCGGACCCCCTCCTCGCGGGATCCGGGGAGGCGAGGTGGCGCCTGTAGTGGACGAGCCCCTTGAAGTCGGAGTCGCAGTTCCTCCAGAGCCACCAGAGCGCGGTAAGCTCGCAGTAGGTCGCGTTCCTCCCCGAGATGCTGTCGCCGGTGTCGTCGCCGACGAAGCGTGGGTCGAGCTGGGGGACGACCTCGGGGTGCAGGGCCCTCCCCACGTGGATGGGCAGGTAGCAGGGGTCGTCGGGCATCTCGTACGGCTTGTGCGCCGCGACGCCGACGGTGATGGTCCCCGCCGTCACGCCGCCCCCTCCCCGGTAAAGACGACCCCCACCGTCTTGGCAATGAGCTTGAGGTCGTAGAGGAAGCTACGCTTTTCGATGTACTCGCGGTCAAGCTCCACCATGTCCTTGAAGGAGAGGTCGGAGCGGCCGCTCACCTGCCAGGGGCCGGTGAGGCCGGGCTTCACCGTGAGGCGCTCGAAGTCCCCGTCGTCGTACTCCGGGATCTCCCGCGGCAGCGGCGGGCGGGGGCCCACCAGGCTCATCTGGCCCAGCAGCACGTTCACGAACTGGGGGAACTCGTCGATGGAGTGCTTGCGGATGAAGTGCCCGATCCGCGTCACGCGCGGGTCGTCCCTCATCTTGAACATGGCGCCCTCGACCTCGTTCTGGTCGAGGAGCTCGGCCAGGCGCTCGTCGGCGTCGGCGTACATGCTCCGGAACTTGTACATCCGGAAGGGGTGCAGCGTGCCGTCCCTGTCCAGGCGCCCCATGCGGATCTGCGAGTAGATGGGGCATCCCGGGCTCTCCAGGCGGATGGCCAGGCAGAGCAGCGCCGAGGGGATGGTGGCCACGACGATCACGGCGCCGGAGAAGACGATGTCGAAGGCGCGCTTGGCCGCGCGGTACCCGCGGCGGCCGAGCTCGGGCCTGAGGCCCGTCTCGAAGGTGCCGTTGGCCGCCGCGCGCGCGATGCGCTTCTCGAAGGACGCGGTGTTATCGCTGGCTACGGATTCGGTTGTAGAGTTACTCACTTACGCAACTGCCTTAGTACGAAGCCGCGCGGCACGGGATTCCACGGTGTCCGGGGTAGAGAGCACCGCAAGGCCAACGCGGGTGGATACCTTGCGACCACAGAGGTCAATCTCGAGCGTTGCGCAGGACTTGCGGCGGTTGACCTCCTTGATGAGGCCCTCGTGACCCAGAAGCGGACCCGCCACAACCACGACCCTCTCGCCGTCCTTGACGGCCTGGCTCATGGGGACCACGCGCTCGCCAGGGTGCGTAAAGCCCCCGATGAGCTCCACCTCCTCCGCTGCCAGCGGGACGGGCTTCTCGCCCATCGAGAGCACGCGCGCAAACTCGGGGAGCTTGACGAGCTCTTCCTCAAGCGCAACGGGGCTGTCCGTCACGGCGATGAGGTAGCCCGGGAAGAGCGGCTTTGCGCAGCGGGTCCACGTGCCGCGGAGCTTTATTTCGGTCTCGTATTGCGGGTAGAAGCACTCGCTTAGCACGTCAGCGGGGGCAACGCGACCGATGAGCTCGGCCATTGCCTCTTCGCTGCCTCGTGCAACCTGAATCACGTACCACATGCGCATCACCACCTCTCGCGCTCGCATCCAACAAATCGCGGGAATGCCGCCCGCAAGGACGTCTATGGCTTCGCCATCTCCGGCTTGGCGCCGGCCTTGCGGGCGTATGCATTCCCTTGGCCTGTTGGAGCACGCTCGTGGCGCTGCCCCAAAGGAGAAGGTATGTCCCCAGCCCAGTTGGGCGAGGTCGCAGTTTCCTGCGCAGAGACCATTTGCCGTAGCGGCGCCGCTGAAAATGGGCTCTGCGGAAGAAGCTGGCTTGTGGGCGCGGTGCGGGTGCTTCTCGCTAGCTCTTGCTCGTCACCTCCAGCCCCACGGGAATGCGACGGCCGGGCTCTGGTTCCAACCAGGCAAGGCGCTTGTGGCGATCGATCTTGCGCACGAGGGGCTCCAGACCCATGAGGGGGCCAAAGAGCACGGTGAGCTGGCCGCTCTGGATGCGCCCCTCAGAGACGGGGATGACGTGAGAGCTGCCGCACAGACGGCGAACGAGCGCGGACTCGAGCTGGCTGAGCTGGCCCACAGCGCCCAGGTCCTCCGCGGTCACGCCGGGTGCGGGCTCGGCGAGAACGTAGCCCTGCCAGAGCGGCTCCACGTGTGCGACCCACGTGCCGCCCTCGCGCCTGAGCGCAACGCGCTGCGGCGAGAAGGCATCCGTTGCCAGGCCCGAGCGCAGGGCGCGGGCGCACGTGAGACGCTCGCCGCGCAGGGCGCGCAGGACGACGAACGGGGCCCGGTTATCAATTGTTAAGAGAGTTTTGAGCTCGCTGGAATTTCTCAGCTGGAAAGACTCAGCTGAGACGCCCCCCCCCGCTACGTTTTGCGAGGTAGAGGCCGAGAAGGGCAGTGCTGAAAGCGTGGTCTTGTTCTCTGCGCTCATGGTGCTGCCCCTCCCCTCAAATACACGTTGCATAGACCTTACGTATCGTAACCCATATCGCAGATTGGAGAAACCCCGCGGCGCCTGCGGCAGGTGGATTTGGACACGAATGACACACAGGTTGAGAAGCTGTATCAGCGCAGGGTGGCGTCCTTCTCGGCACTTGGCCCGCGACGGTCGTGTTGTCCGCAGATATTTGCGGACAATGGCGGCTCCGGACCCGCCCGGGGCCCCAGCACCCCTGTTGTCCGCAAAAAAAGTGCGGACAACACGGGGTGCCGTGCGCGCGGGGCCGGCCGGGGCCCTGCGGCCGGGCGCGCGCTTGGGAATCGCGCCGAGTGCGTGCAGTGGGGAGGCCGGGCGCTCCGGAAACGCGCCGAGTGCGCGGCGGACGGCGCTGGCGCTTAGGTTTCGCGCCGAGTGCGCGGGCCCCGGGCGCCTCTCGCCGCGGAATCCGGCCGAGTGCGCGGCAACCGGGCGGCTCCCGCGCGCACTCGGCGCGTTTCCTCAGCGCCCCCTGCCCCGCCCGCGTGCACTCGAGGGGATTCCTCAGCGCCCCAGCGCCGCACCGCGCACTCGGACGTTTTTCTCGGCGTCGGACCCACCAGGAAATTGAGAAGGCCCTCTCAACACAAAGGAGGGCCCGGACCGTAGGGGGTAGACGGTCCGGGCCCAAATGACTCAAAAGGGGTCTTCCCCTTTTGGATCAGTGCATGCTCCAGGCGTGGTGATTGGTGTGGAGGAGCTCCTCGGCGCGCTCGGAGAGCGGCTCGCCAAAGTAGTCGCGATAGATGGCCGCGATGGAGGGGTTCTCGTAGGAGTTGCGAAGCTTGGCCCTGCGGTCGAGGCCCCAGAGGACGTCGCCGCGGGCGCCCGCGAGCTCCTGGCCGTCGTGGATGGGCTGGCCGCCGCCGCCCGCGCAGCCGCCGGGGCAGGCCATGACCTCGACGAAGTCATACTCAACCTCGCCCGCGGCAAGGGCGTCGAGCAGCTTGCCCGCGTTGGCCAGGCCGCTCACCACGGCAACGCGCACCGGGGTGCCCGCCAGGTCGAACGTGGCCTCCTTCCAGCCGTCCAGGCCGCGCACCGCTGAGAACGCGTCCGGACGCGGGGTCTCGCCGGTGACCACGTGGTAGGCCGTGCGCAGCGCCGCCTCCATGACGCCGCCCGTGGCGCCGAAGATCACGCCGGCGCCCGTTGCGGTGCCCAGGGGATCGTCAAACTCCTCGTCGGGCAGGGTGGTGGCGTCAATGTGCTCGGCGCGGATCATGCGGTCCACCTCGCGCGTGGTGATAGAGACGTCAACGTCCGCATCTCCGCAGGCGTCGTTCATCACGGGGATGGCAACCTCGGCCTTCTTGGCCGTGCACGGCATGACCTCCACGCAGAAGATGTTGTGCGGATCGATGCCCTTGAGCTCGGCGAAGTAGCTCTTCGTCACCGCGCCAAACATCTGGCCCGGGGACTTGGACGTGGAGAGCTGGTCGGTGAACTCGGGGCGCACCGCCTTGACGTAGCGCACCCAGCCCGGGCAGCAGGAGGTGAACATCGGGAAGGTGTTCTCGTCCTTGTGGGCGAGCTTGTGCAGAAGCTCGGTCCCCTCCTCCATGATGGTGAGGTCCGCCGAGAAGTCCGTGTCAAAGACGTAGTCCACGCCCATCTGACGCAGCGCGGCCACCAGGCGGCCGACGGTGGCCTCCTCGCGCGGCAGGCCCAGGCTCTCGCCCCAGGCCGCGCGCACGGCAGGCGCGATCTGCACCACGACGACCTTCTCGGGGTCGGCCAGCGCGTCGAAGACCTTCTGCGTGTCGTCGCGCTCGCGAAGCGCGCCCGTGGGGCAGTGCGTGATGCACTGGCCGCAGAGGGTGCAGTCGGACTCCTCGATCGTCATGCCGCCGCGCACGTTCACGCTCGTGTGGGTAGCGCGGTTGGCGAGGTCCCAGATGCCCAGGCCCTGGATCTTCTCGCACACCTGGATGCAGCGCAGGCAGTTGACGCACTTGTCGTTGTTGCGGATGAGCGGGAAGCTCTTGTTCCACGGGTCGTGCATGAGGCGCTTCTCGTAGGGGAGCTCGGCGATGCCGAGATCGTTGGCGAGCGTTTGCAGCGTGCAGTTACCGGAGCGCACGCAGCTCGTGCACTCAGAGTCGTGCGTGGCGAGGAGCAGCTCCATATTCATCCGGCGCGCCACGCGGACCTTGGGGCTGTTGGTCCGCACGACCATGCCCTCGAGCACGGTGTTGTTGCACGCGGCGACGAGCTGGTCGATGCCCTCGATCTCAACCACGCAGATGCGGCAGGCGCCAATCTCGTTGAGGTCCTTGAGGTAGCACAGCGTCGGGATGTTGATGCCCACGGTTGCGGCAGCATCGAGGATGGACGTCCCCTCGGGAACGCTGACGGCGCGGCCGTCGATAGTGAGGTTTACCACTGCTCGATCCTCCCCCCGCGGAAGGCCCCGAAGCCGAAGTGGTCGCAGCGCAGGCAGCGCGATGCCTCCTGGTGCGCCTCCTCGTCCGTGAGGCCGTTCTCGACGATGTCGAAGTCATAGATGCGCTCGTGAGCCTCGCGCTCGCGCATCTCGCAGCGCGCGCACGAGATCTTGCCCTTGAACTGGACGGGCGGCAGCTCGACGTCGAGCTCGATCTTGTTGTTGAAGCCGAGGTAGTTGTCGATGTTGCCCGCGGCGACCTTGCCCGCGTGGATGGCGCGGATGACGGTGGCCGGGCCGCTCTGGCAGTCGCCGCCAGAGAAGAGGCCGTCCTGGCCGGGCACGGCGCCGTCCGGGTCGGTGACGATGCGACCCCACTTGCAGGGCACGCCCTGCTCCTCAAAGGTGGCGGAGTCGATGTCCTGGCCAATGGCCACGATCACGCGGTCGCACGGGATGACCACGTCTCCGCCCTGGGCGGCACGGGGCGCGGGACGCCCGCGCTTGAGGCCGCCGATGATCTGCGGCTCAACCTTGAGGCCGCAGACGTGGCCGCTCTCGTCGACCATGACCTCCTTGGGCGCGTGCAGGTCCATGACCTCGCAGCGCTCGGCCTCGGCGCCGGCGATCTCCTCGTCTTGGGCGGTCATGTCGGCCACGCGGCGACGATACGCGATGATCACGCGCTCGGCGCCCAGGCGCACGGAGGTGCGGGCCACGTCCATGGCAACGTTTCCGCCGCCCACGACGGTAACGGTGAGGCCGCTGAAGTTGGGCGGGTTGTTGTCTCCCATGTCGCGCAGGAGCTGGACGGCGGACATGACGCCCTCGGCGTCCTCGCCCGGAAGGCCGAGCTTCTTGTCCGCGTGCGCACCGATGGCCAGGTAGACCGCGTCGTACTCCTTGCGCAGGCGGTCCATCTCCTCGCCGTCGACGCTGTGGTTCTTCTCGACCTCAATGCCGCAGTCGAGGATCCACTGGATCTCGGACTCGAGCTGCTCGCGCGGCAGGCGGTAGTTGGGAATGCCGTAGCGGAGCATGCCGCCGAGGTGGGCGCGCTGCTCGAAGATCGTGACCTTGTGGCCCATGAGCGTGAGGTAGTACGCGCAGGAGAGGCCAGCTGGGCCGCCGCCGATGACGGCGATGCGCTTGCCCGTGGCGGGCTTGATGTTGGGGCGGTAGTCGCCGGCGTGCTCCACGGCGTAGCGCTTGAGGCCGCGGATGTTCATCGGGTCGTCCACCATGCCGCGGCGGCAGTGCATCTCGCAGGGATGCTCGCAGACGAGGCCGCAGACGAGCGGCAGCGGGTTGTCCTTGCGGATGAGGCGCACCGCCTCGGTGTAGCGCCCCGCCTCCACGAGCGCGATGTAGCCGGGGATGTCCACGCCGGCCGGGCAGCCCGAGACGCACGGGACCGTCTGGTGCTGCGAGAAGCCGCACGCGTGCTTGGTCACGTGGTGCTCGAAGTCGTCACGGAAGCCGCGGACGGCCATGAGCGCAACCTCGCCGGCCTCGTAGCCGATGGCGCAGTCGCTCGACAGGTAGACGGTGCGCGCCGTGGACTCGATGAGATCTATCGTCTCCATCGTGGCGCGGTTGTTGAGCACGTCGTTGAACAGGTGGCGCAGCATCCGCAGGCCGTTTCTGCACGGCGTACACTTTCCACAGCTCTGCGTGGCGCACATCGCCACATAGGAGGCCGTGAACTCGACGGGGCACGGAGCGAGCGAGCTCACCGAGAGGCGCTTCTCGAGCATCTCGTGCATGCTCGACATGATAGCCTGGGTCTCGCTCTGCTCCATGACGTGCATTCTAGCCATAGGCCCTCTCCTTGCACTTCTGGAGTCCTGGCGCCGGGCCCCCTCGGCCACGGCACATAGTAGCCATATGCTACCGGAGATTCTCAGGCGTCCCTCAGGGTTTCGGCGAGAAGCCCGTTTGGCCGTGCGGGCGGGCACATCCCCTGAGGCCCGAAAACCGTCCGGGGGACCATACATTCCGCCAACCGAACCCTTATCGCTACCTGAAAGTCATCTGACATACTCACATCCTAAGGATGTCCCAACCGAGGGGAGAAGACATGAAGATGCGCTCGCTCAGGCTGCTTGCCTGCTCGCTCGTTGCCGTTCTTGCTGTTGCCTGCGGTCTTGTGCTGGGCGGGTGCTCCGGCGAGAGTCCCGAGAAAGTAATCCGGGAGGACCTCACCGCCAAGCTCGACCAGATCAAGAACGTGGACGACGAGGCCATCGAAGACCTGCTGGGCGCCACGGACACATCCGCCTTTGAGCAGCTGGGCGTTGATCCGACCGACTTTATGAAGGCGTTTCTCGGCGGCTTTGACTACACGATCGGGGACGTTGTGGTTGACGGAGACACTGCCACGGCCTCGGTGAGCGTTACCTGCAAGTCTCTTCAGACGATGCAGGGCGAGATCGAGGATCTTGCCTACGACCTCCTTGCGGACCCGGAGATCTACACGCTCAGCGAGGACGAGGTCATGGAGCGCGTCGGCTCGGCCATGCTCGAGGCGATTGAGGGCTCCGAGCTACACGAGTCCAGCTACGACTTCACGTATTCCAAGACCGACGACGGCTGGGAGATGGAGGACTCCGGCTCGGAGTTCATGACCGCCGCCTTTGCGTGACGCAGGTTGCGCGGGCGCCGATGGCGGCGCCCGCAGCGCGCGTCTACCCCAGGACCTCCCCGGCAATGCGCGCGGTCTCCGTAGCGTCCTTGGCGTAGAAGTCCGCACCGACCATCTGGGCATACTCCGGCGTGAGCACCGCTCCGCCCACGACGACCTTGCACCACGGCGCGCGCTCGCGCAGCAGCGCGATGGTCTCCGCCATGGCCGGGACCGTTGAGGTCATGAGCGCCGAGAGGCCCACCAGGCGCACGTGGCGCTCCTCGACGGTTTTGACTACGGTCTCAGGGTCAACGTCGCGCCCGAGGTCAACGACGTCAAAGCCGTAGTTCTCGAGCAGCATGCGCACGATGTTCTTGCCGATGTCGTGGATGTCGCCCTTGACGGTGCACACCACGACGGTGCCCTTGTCCGCCGTTGCCGCGCCTTCGACGCCAGCGGAGCGTATGGTCTCAAAGCCCGCCTTGGCCGCCTCAGCCGAGGCCATGAGCTGCGGCAGGAAGAACGTGCCCGCCTCAAAGCGACGCCCCACCTCATCAAGGGCTGGTACCAGCACCTCGTTGATCGCGAAGAGCGCGTCATGGTGGAGGAGCACCTCGGCCATGGCGTCTGCCATGGGGGCGGCGCGGCCGTCGAGCACCAGCTGGCGAGCGCGCTCGACGGGGTCGGCCGGAGCGGCGGCCGGGGCCGGCGCGTTCTTCTCGCCCGGCGCGCCCTTGCTGACCGCCGGGGCGGGCGCGGCATCCGAGCGGTCCGCGTAGTGCTCCACGTAGAAGCGCGCCTGCCCATCCTCGCCGGAGAGCACGCGCCAGGAGCTGACCACGTCCATCATGCGCTGCACACCGGGGTTGATGATTGCGAGGTCAAGCCCCGCGCCGAGCGCGGCGGCCAGGAACGTGGCGTTGACGAGCGGACGGAAGGGCAGGCCAAAGCTGATGTTTGAGACGCCGAGGACCGTGCGCACGCCGGGAAGCTCGGCCTTGACGGCGCGGATGGCGTCGAGGATGGCTCGCGGGGCGGACTGGTCCGTGGAAGCCGCCATGGCCAGACAGTCTATCACGACGTCGTGGCGCGGGATGCCCGCCTCCTCGGCCGCCGCCACGATGCGGCGCGCGATGGCAAGACGTCCCTCGGCGGTGGCGGGGATGCCGTCCTCGTCCAGCGTGAGGCCAACGACGGCGCACCCGTAGCGCGCGGCGATGGGCAGCACCGCGGCGAGCGACTCCGCCTTGCCGTTGACGGAGTTGATGAGCGCCTTGCCGGGATAGCTGCGGACGGCGGCCTCGATGACCGCGGGGTCCGAGGCGTCGATCTGCAGGGGCAGCGTGGTCACGCTGAGAAGCTCGCTCACGAGGCGGCACATCACGGCGCGCTCGTCAATCTCGGGGAGGCCCGCGTTGACGTCCAGGATCTGGGCGCCGGCGCGCTCCTGGGCGATGGCCTCGGCGAGCGGGTGGTCGTGGTTGCCGCTGCGCAGGGCATCCTTCATCTTGCGCTTGCCCGTGGGGTTGATGCGCTCCCCGATGACGCCGACCTGGCCCGCCTCGAGCGCAACAAGACGCTGCGGACCGGCAACGGCAAAGCAGTCGCGCACGCGGCGCGGGGCGGGGCGGCGGTCGATGAGCAGCGCGCGCTCCGCGGCGATGTGCTCCGGGGTGGTGCCGCAGCAGCCGCCCACGATGGTCACGCCCGCATCAAGCATGTCGGCAACCGCGCGCGCGTACTGCCCGGGTCCGATGTCAAAGACCGTGACGCCGTTCTCCACGCGCGGCAGGCCCGCGTTTGCCTGTACCATGACCGGGCAGCTCGCCCACGGGAGCATCCGCTCCACAAGGGGCGCCACCTCGGCGGGGCCGAGGGAGCAGTTGATGCCCACCGCGGCAGCACCGAGCGAGGAGAGAGTGAGCGCCGCCACCTCGGGCGTTGTGCCCAGGAAGGTACGGCCGTCCTCCTGAAAGGTCATCGTCACAAAGGCCGGAAGCTGGGAGTTCTCCTTTACCGCGAGGAGCGCCGCCTTGGCCTCGGCGAGGTCTGCCATGGTCTCGATGACGAAGAGATCCGCCCCGGCTGCCTCCGCGGCGCGCACCTGATGGGCAAAGAGCTCGTAGGCGTCATCGAAGGAGAGCGGGCCCATCGGCGCCAGGAGCTGGCCCGTCGGGCCAATGTCCGCGGCCACGTAGCGCGGGCGCGCCGCACGCGCGCAGGAAACCGCAGCAGAGAAGACCTCCTCAACAGTTGCGGCGTCTCCGAGCTTGGCGGCATTTGCCCCAAAGGTATTGGTGGTGACAATGTCTGCGCCGGCGGCCACATACGAGGCATGGATCTCCGTCACCTCTTGGGGATTGGAGAGACACAGCAGCTCCGGAAGCTCGCCGGCAGCGAGGCCACGCTCCTGCAGCTGCGTTCCCATGGCGCCGTCAAAGAGCAGGAAGCCCTCACCAGCAAGCGCGCTGCGAAGAAGGTCATGGCTGTTTTCGGTCTTCATGGGATTCCCCTCGTCGTGGTCCTCGCTCAATCCTAGCAGGCCGCCAAAGAATAATCGAAAAAGGTCTCTCGTGTAGCGCGCAGCCCCGCCAGCTGGAAAAACGCTCCTTCGTGTAGCGTTGTTTTCTAAGAAAAAACGAAGATGGAGCGCACGCCGGCCTCAACGGCCTTGCAAAAGGCCAGTTGGCTTGTGGACGATACTCAGGCAGGCCCCAAAATCGTGCTACACGAAGGAGCGTTTTTCCAGCTGGCGGGGCTGCGCGCTACACGAGAGACCTTTTTCCAAACGAGAGGTCTATTTCCCCGCCTGTCTCGATTGCGCAAAAGTCTCGCTCGTGCCACAAACGCTCTTTGCCGTGTGCAAAATCGTCGTTCGTGCCACATGAAAATGAGCGAAATTCGTGTTTTGGTTCCAAATTTGATGTTCTTATCTGGGAAAACTCCGCTTGGCTACTGACCCCACCTCTAAAAACTTGTGTCACGAGCGGCGATTTTGCGCACTAACTAACGCCCGCAGCGCCGGCACGTGCTGCGGAGCTCGCAGAACTCGCGGCGCAGGCACTCGTCGCAGATCACGTACTCACGCTCCGGAGGCTCCTCAAAGAGCCCAACCACCGCCGTCACGCTTTTCATGGGCGACATGAGCAGCGTCGGCGAGAGGGTAATCCCCAGCTGACGCCCGGCATCAAGTGCGGAGAGAAGCACCGGCTGCGTCAGGAGCGGCAGGTCGCCGTAACCTGGCGAGAAGCGTGAGCCCACGCAGAGCCCACGCTCCGCCGCCTGCGCCACAAGACTCGCCTCGGCGGCATCAGCCGCCCGTTCCACAAGCGCAGAGCCGGCCGCGTCCATAATCACCTCGGCCACACGGTCCGTGAGCGAGAGGCGGCGCAGCTCCGCATCCACAGGCGCCCCTACTGTCACGGCAAGCACACCAACCGCAACGGCGCCCTCAAGGTGCGCGGCAATGGAGTTCCCAACGAGCTCGAGCACCGTACCGGAAAGAGAGATCACGGGTAGGCCGTCCCTGCTCTCCCGCCCCGCAACCTCAAAGACGCGGGTCACGCCGCGCGGGCGAGCCACGGCAAGACAGCGATCAACGACCTCGCCGATGCGCGAATCAAGCTCGGGGGAAAGCGACTGACCAGAGTAGCCCAGGTAGCGCAGCACCTCAGCGCGGTCGACCGAGCGAATGTCGTACGACTCCGCCACCAGCCCTAGGCCTCCAGGTACCCGCAGGCAAGCAGCGCCTCACGCGCGGCATGGGCCACCGAGAGCTTGTTCATGCTGTAGACGTGCAGGCCGTCCACGCCGTTTGCCGCGAGGTCCGCAAGTTGCTCGCACGCGTACTCGATGCCGGCGCGCGCCTGATCGGCGGGGTCGTCCCCGGCGAGCACGAGCCGCTTCACGACCTTCGCCGGAATCGACGCGCCGCAGGTGAACGCCATGCGCTGGATCTGCTTGACGCTCGTGAACGGCATGATGCCCGCCACGATGGGAAGACGCACACGATGGCGCAGGCACTTCTCGCGAAAGCGATAGAAGTCCTCGTTGTCAAAGAAGAGCTGGGAGACCAGGTAGTCCGCGCCAGCCTCCTGCTTGAGGTAGAGCGCGCGGAAGCTCTCCTCCTCGGTGGGCGACTCGACGTGGCCCTCGGGGTAGCAGGCCGCGCCAATGCAGAGGTCCGTCCCGCGCTCGCGCAGGTAGGCGACAAGATCGGACGCATGGGCGAAGTCACGCGCCTCGCGCCCGGGGGCACGGTCGCCGCGCAGGGCGAGCACGTTGTCGATGCCCGCGGCCTCGAGCTGCGCCACATAGGCGTCAACGTCTGCCCGCTCGGAACCCAGGCACGTGAGGTGCGCGAGCGCCGTCACGCCGAGGTCGCGCTCGATCGACGCGGCGATGGGCACCGTGTTGGCCGAGTTGCCCGACCCACCCGCGGAATACGTGACGGAGATCCAATCGGGCCGGTCGGCGGCCATCTCGCTCGCCACCGCGTAGGCCGTCTCAAGCGGGAGCTCGCCCTTCGGCGGAAAGATCTCAAACGAGAACGTCTGACGCGCGGCGAGCTTGTCGCAGATTTTCATGTGAACCCCTCTCATGGCGTTTCTGCCATGGTAGCGATAAAGACGCCCTAGCAGCCGAAGAGCTCCGCCGCCGCTGCCATGCGCTCGGCCACGTGCACGCCAAAAGGACAGCGGCCCTCGCACGCACGGCACGCGATGCACTCCGCCGCCGTGGCGCCGAGCGCGCGGTAGTGCTCGCGCACGGAGTCCGGCACCTCGTCATAGCTGGTCGCGAGGTCAAAGAACTTGTTGACGGCGGCAATGTCAATCCCGCGCGGGCACGGCGCGCAGTGGCCGCAGTAGGTGCACTGCCCCACGTAGGCGTGGCGCGGCGCACCGGCGAGCACGGAGGCGTAGTCCTTCTCGGCGTCCGTTGCGCTCTCGTAGGCAACGGCGTCGGCCACGTGGGCGGGCTCGCCAAAGCCCACCATCACGCTCGCCACGGCGGGACGCGTGAGCGCATAGTGCAGGCACTGGACGGGCGTGAGCGCCACGCCAAAGGGCGACTGAGAGGCGTCGAAGAGGCGCCCTCCCATGTAGCCCTTCATGACGGTGATGCCGGTGCCCGTCTCCTCCGCGAGCGCGTAGAGCTCTGCGCGCTCGGGGCGCATGCCGTCCGTGGCGGCCTGCTCGCCGCGCTCGTCAAAGTACGCGTCGAGGTCGTCCGTGGCGGGCATCATGTCAAAGGCCGGGTTCACCGAGAAGAGGATCATCTCAATCTCCGGGCAGAGCACCGCGCGGCGCGCGATCTCAGGATTGTGCGTGGAGAGGCCCACGTGGCGGATGGTCCCCGCGGCGCGCAGCTCGCGCACGTAGGCCATGAAGGGGCTTCCCGCCATGAGCGCGTCAAAGTCGTCCGCGCGGTCCACGTAGTGGATCATGCCCAGGTCCATGTAGTCGGTATGGAAGCGGGCGAGAAGGTCCTCAAAGGCCGGGCGGACCTGCGCGATGTCGCGCGTGCGCACGTACTGCTCGCCCTGCCACGTGGAGCCAAGGTGGCCCTGGATGACCCATCGCTCGCGCCGACCAAGAAGCGCGTCGCCAAGATTGGAGCGACGCGTTGGGTCGGGCATCCAGCAGTCGAGGATGTTCACGCCCGCGGCCTCGGCCGCGTCCACCACGGCGCGCGCCTCCTCGGGCGTGCCGTCCATCCACTCGCCGCCAAAGCCAATCTCGCTGACGCGCAGGCCCGTGCGGCCCAGCTCCCGATAGCGCATACGACCTCCCTCTCCGCAGCCCGTACTCCTCCATCGTATCAGGACGCCGCCCGGAGGCGCCGCACGCTCGCCCCGCTCGCCGAGAAGATCTACCGCAAGCGACGCGTCGCTGTCCCCGTAGCGGAGTAAAGTAGCGTCAAGGACCATGTCAGAGCGCGACGAAGGGAGCACCCATGGACGACGTCCTCTCCTACCTCAAGGCAAGCTCCACCTACTACCTGGCAACCGTCGACGAGGCGGGCAACCCGCAGGTGCGGCCCTTTGGCACCATAGCCAAGTTTGAGGGCAGACTCTACATCCAGACCGGGCGCGTGAAGGCCGTCTCCGAGCAGATGCTCGCCCACCCGCGCGTGGCGATCTGCGCGATGGGCGCGGACGGCTCGTGGCTGCGCGTCGAGGCCGACGCCGTGCTCGACGACCGCCTGGAGGCGCGCGAGGCCGTGCTCGCGGAGTACCCCGAGCTGCAGCCGATGTACGCCGCCGATGACGGCAACTGCGAGGTCTTTGCGCTGGAGAACGGCATTGCCACGTTCTGCTCGTTCACGGCCGACCCGTACACGATCCGCTGGTAGCGCCCCGCGTTACTCACCAAACGAGAAGAGCGCTGCGCCCGAGCCCGCCTCGCGCCACTCCCGCACACGTGCCATGCGCCGGCGTATCGTGGGCGAGAAGGGCTCGGGAAGTGCGTCCGGAAAGAACCAGCCCACCTCGAGGCTCTCGTCATCGGCCACCCGCGGCTCCACGCGCCCGCCCTCGGCAAGGCGGCACACAAACGTGAGGTCCAGGTACTGCGTGCGATCCCCGTTGGCGTAGACGGTCTCGTCGTGCTGCGCGCTCACGCTCGCGAGCGCAACCGGCACAACGTCGACGCCCGTCTCCTCCGCCACCTCGCGGGCCACGGTGTCCGCGGGCTCCTCGCCCGGCTCGTTGATGCCGCACACGAGCGCCCACATGCCGTTGTCCGAGCGCCTGCCCAGAAGGACGCGCCCTTCGTCGTCCTCAACGTACGCGGTCACGCCGATGAGCCAGAGCAGGTCGTGGCCAATCTTCTCGCGCAGGCTCAGAATGAAATCCGGAGTGGACATGCGCCTCTCCCCTAGCCCAGGCGGTTGCGGTCGTTGCGGCCGGGAAACTCGACGTGAATCTTGCCGCCCTTGACAAAGAACCAGATTGCCACCACCACAAAGACCACCGGCAGCAGGCTCAGCGCGCCCGCAACCACGCTCACCACAAACGAGATGACGAGCGAGATGACGGCGGCAACAAGAAAGAGAGCGAGAAGCGCGGCAAGAAGCTGTGGCATGTGACCTCCAAACGATCGATGCGGAGATTGTAGCAGCTGGGTGGCTCGGGGCCCGCGGGCCTCACAGCTCCGCGCGACTGCCCGCGTGCAGGTAGCTCACGCGCGTGCCGAGCGTGTCGCGAAGCAGGGCAAAGGCGTCGGTTCCGGTGCAGTGGAACGTGAGGTAGCGCGCGGGCCGGGCGGCAAGCTCGGACGCAAGGGCTCGTGTGAGCCGGGCATCCTCAACGGATCCGCCGCTTGGGTCCATGAGGTGGAAGCCGGCCACCACCGCGTCGAGCGGCGCGCCCGCGATCTTCTCGGCGGCGTCCATGATGTTGAGGATCCCGCCGTGCGAGCAACCAGAGAAGAGCACGTACCTGCCGTCCTCATGCACCAGAAGGCTTTGCTCGTGCGCAAAGGAGTCTGGCACAAACGCGCCGTCGGCACCGCGCATGAGCAGGCGTTTGTTTGACTGCGCAGAGGGGTGTTCGCGACATGGGGTCGAGAAGAGCGTAAGCCCGGGCGCCACCTCGCACGTTTCCCGCAGCGCGACAACGCGGGGCTCCTCCTCCAGCGCCGGGTCCAGCCCAATGGCATGGTGGCTCTCGAGCGTGCCGGAGACGTGTTCCTCAAAGGAGTGTTTGCGCACGTAGACCGGCACGTCTCGTCGCGCGTCCGCGCAGGCGTCGAGAAACGCACGCAGTCCGCCGCCGTGATCATAGTGCCCATGGGAGAGCACCGCGAGGTCGGCAGTGGTCACGTCCACGCCGAGCGCTCGCGCGTTGGAGAGGAAGGCATCGTCCGGGCCCATATCAAAGAGGATGCGGCGGCCGTCGGCGAGCTCGATCCATAGGGAGAGGCCGTGGCGCGCCACAAGACGGCTCGAGGGCGTGCAGTTCTCCATGAGCACCGTGACGCGCATGTTCTTCTCGCCTCCATGATGAGAAGTGACCGTCACATTTCATCATACGCCCACGGGGTTCTCGGCTGCGCTCGCCGATAGTTTGGGGCGCGCGCCAACCGACGGGTATAACGCCAGTAAGCGTTGCGTTTGCGGCAAGGGAGGTAACCATGTACTTCAAAAACATCCTGGTTCCCTACGACGAGTCCGATCACGCGAGAAGCGCCCTTCACATTGCGATTGGGCTGGCGGGCGCCTACCCCGAGGCAAAGGTGAGCGTGGTGACCGTCATCCCCTCCGCCTCGCTGCCCAACCCAACGCTCATGGGCGAGGGGCTTGAGATTCCGTACGCGATGGGCGATCCGGGCAGCTACGAGCGCATTATGGAGTCCGTGGTGCAGCGAACCTGCGAGGACATCCAAGAGATGGTGCGGCAGTCGATTGATGACGCGCAGTGCAGGGTGGTCGCCGACGCCGTTATCTCAAACTCGCCGGTAGAGGGCATTGCCGACTACGTTCAGCAGCACGACATCGACCTCGTGGTCATGGGCAGGCGAGGCCTGGGTGCCCTTCGCGGCATGCTCGGCAGCGTGAGCTTTGGCGTGCTGCGCTCCGTCGACGTGCCAGTGCTCACGGTGAAGTAGCTCGCTGAGCGCGATAACCCCCCGGCCCCGGACTCCACATGCGCGGGTCCGGGGTTTGTCGTGTCCGCGCGGAAAAAAGCCTTTCGTGTAGCGTACGTAAGTGCCTGAGAGAAAAACCGTCGCTCGTGTAGCGTCAATTGAGGGTGATCAGAGTCATTTGATTCGATTTATTATATCATCAACTGGGAAAACGAATCTGGGCTACTCGAGGTCACCCTCAAAGCACGCTACACGAAGGAGGCTTTTTCCGTCCAGCCACGTTCGGCGCTACACGTAAGCGCTTTTTCCGTTTGCGCTCGTTCGAAAACCCCGCGAAAGCGGGATCTAGCGCACGAGAGGCGTCACGCTGCCCTCGACGAGCGCACATGCGCAGCTCGCGACCTCCGCAAGAGGAACGCTCCTGTCCGAGAGCAGCCACCACCGATACAGCGAGAAGAGTCCGCCAAGGCCAAACGCCAGCAACATCTCAAGCTGATCGTCGGTAAGGTCTCCGCGGACAAAGCCACGCTCGGAGATCTGACGTGTCAGCGGCCGTGTAAGGTGGTCAAAGAGCAGCTCGGAAGGCACGTGCTCGTAGTAGCGCTGCCGAAGCGAGGCGTTTTGGCTCAGGCGCTCGGCAAGAATGTCGAAGAAGGCCTGGAGCGGACGAACGTCCTCGCCTGCCCCAGCGCGAACGCGCATTGCCAGCTCAACCTCGTCGAGCAGCTCCGAGACCACCTCCTCGGCAATGGCGTCAAGGAGCCCGTCAACCGTACCAAAGTGCTGGTAGAAGGTCTTGCGGTCTACGTCCGCCTCGCGCGCGATGGCGCTCACGGATATCTCCTCGAGGGGCATGACGGTGATCAGGCGGTCAAACGCGCCCATCATGGCGCGGCGGCTCCGACGAACGCGACGGTCCACAGGCCGCTCGCTCTTCTCGCCCTGCTGCATGCTCACTCCCCCACCCCACGTGACGCTCCGACAAGCTCATTATGGTTCAAAGCCGGCACCACCTGCACACTGAGCCCGCAACGGGAAAGAGGCGGCACCGCAGCCGGTGCCGCCTCTCGGGGGCTTCTCGTTGCGTGATCCGCTAGACGAGCGGGAGTCGTGCGAGGCCACTCTGAGCAGCGAGCTCGGCGCGCGCCGGGGAGAATCCCTTGTCCTCCTCGAGATGCTTGACCTGAGACTTCGAGTCCTTGGCGAAGAGAATCTCAAACAGGTCGCTGAACTTGCTGCCCATGGTTTCCTCCTTTTTCTTGCCCTCTCTACCCGGGCTGGCAGGGAGGCCTTTGCTATCCACTTTAGAAATCTACTCGAAACACATTAGAAACACGGCAGATTTCTCCGACAAGGCAACTCTTCACTGTTTCTCCATACTATGTTCATGATTTGGTAAAGCATGAACATGTTTTCCCTCACTCCCCCACGATTTTGTGGAGTAATACACGCACCTCTCGTCCTCCATGGAAGAGTCATTTCAGTAATTCCTCAGTTGTGGGTTTTTTCATAGATGGGTATAAGTGACGTCAGCTCGCCAACAGGCGGCTTAGGACGAACGGAAGGACGCAAGATGTCACTCACCCAGACGGTGGAGCGCACCGCTCTCTACAAGCTCATCGACTACGTGGACGAGGACCCCGAGGCCCGCATCCCCAAGATCATGGACGCCATCGACAAGTACACGCCGGCAAACGTCTTCCCCACCCAGCGCGCGGCGTTCAGGGCCGCCATCGACAGCCGCAGCAACTGGTACGAGCTCATCCTCAAGGCCTTCCACCTTAACCCCGAGGTGCGCCGCCGCCTGCTCAAGGCGCTTATCGTGGACGCCAACATTCTCGCCTGGCCCGAGCAGGAGAAGGCACGCGAGAAGTACCGCTGCAACATCCCCTGGGCAATCCTCCTGGACCCCACGAGCGCCTGCAACCTGCGCTGCACCGGCTGCTGGGCTGCCGAGTACGGCCATGCGCTCAACCTCTCCTTTGAGGACATCTGCTCGATCATCGACCAGGGCCGCGAGCTGGGCTGCCACATCTACATCTACACCGGCGGCGAGCCGCTCGTGCGCAAGGACGACCTCATCCGCATCTGCGAGAAGTACCCCGACTGCGTCTTTCTTTGCTTCACCAACGCCACCCTCATCGACGAGGCCTTCTGCCAGGACATGATTCGCGTTGCCAACTTTGTGCCCGCCATCAGCGCCGAGGGCAACGAGCACACCACCGACGCGCGCCGCGGTGACGGCACCTACGCCAAGATCGAGCGTGCGATGGACCTGCTGCGCGAGCACGAACTGCCCTTTGGCATCTCCGCGTGCTGGACGCGCGCCAACGCGGACGCCATCGCCACCGAGGAGAACATGGACTGGATGATCGAGAAGGGCGCGCTCTTCTGCTGGTACTTCCACTTCATGCCCGTGGGTCGCGCGGCGAGCGCCGAGCTCATGCCCACGCCCGAGCAGCGCGAGCGGATGTATCGCTTTGTGCGCGAGATGCGCGGGAAGAAGCCGCTCTTCACGATGGACTTCCAAAACGACGGCGAGTACGTGGGCGGCTGCATCGCCGGTGGCCGTCGCTACCTGCACATCAACGCCGCGGGCGACGTGGAGCCGTGCGTCTTCATCCACTACGCAAACGCCAACATCCACGAGGTCAGCCTGCTCGACGCGCTTCGCTCCCCGCTCTTCATGAAGTACTACGAGGGCCAGCCGTTCAACACCAACCACCTGCGACCGTGTCCCATGCTGGAGAACCCGGACGACCTGCCGCGCATGGTGGCGCAAACGGGCGCGCACTCCACGGACCTCGTGGAGAAGGAGTCGCCCGAAGAGCTTCGCGAGAAGACCGCGCCGGCCGCGGCGGCATGGGCGCCTGTGGCCGAGCGACTCTGGACGGACGAGGCCGACCCCGAGCACGCCAAGCGGACCAGCTGGCGCGAGGGCCAGGCCGAGACCGACGTCTCTCGCCTCGAGCGCCTCGGCCGCGACCTCACGACCCAGCCCGAGCCCGAGCTGTGATGATGACGGTTTCCCCTGTGATGACAGTTTCCCCTGTCACTTTTGTCATCTAGAGCTCAGCCAGCCATTCCAAGGCAAGGTCGAGCCAGCGGGCAAGGTGGGGCAGCGCGTCGCTTGCGTAGTGCGAGGTCTGCTCCGTGGCGAGCGAGAGGCCGTGACGGCCGGCGTGAAAGACGTGGCACTCGTGGTCGACGCCGTGAGCCGCGAGGGCCTCCGCCAGAAGGTAGGCGTTTCGGACGGGAACCGTCTCGTCAACGGACGTGTGCCAGAGGAAGGTGGGCGGCGTGACGCTGCTCACCAGCTCGTGCGCGCGACGAAGGGGCGAGCCCTCCGCGCAGATGCGCTCGGCGTAGGCGGGGTCGGGCGGCCATCCGGCCCCAAGGTCAACGACCGGGTAGCAGAGCACCTGCCAGGCGGCGCGCGCCTCCTCGGCACTCACGCCCGCGCGGGCGAGAAACCCGTCGTCTCGCGCAAGCGCCGTATACGTGGCGCACAGGTGCGCGCCCGCCGAGCAGCCGATGATCCCCAGGCGCGCCGCGTCCACGCGCCACCCGTCGGCGTGCGAGCGCACGAGCGCCAGCGCGCGGGCAAGGTCAATCTGTGGCGCGGGAAGAAGCGGCGTGGCTTCGGCGGGGTCGATTACCGTGTAATCCAGGACAAAGGCCTGGTACCCGCGGGCGAGAAGCGCAAGTGCGATCGGCTCTCCCTCGCGGTCGGAGCAAAACGCGTAGCCGCCGCCCGGACAGATCAGCGCGGCGGGCCTCCGACGCGCGGCCTGGTCCTCAATGTTGTCCTGCACGTAGGCCGTGAGCGTGGCAGCGCCGGTCCCGTAGCCGGAGCTGGGTAGCTCGATCTTCTCGACGCGCATGGCACCCTCCCGTTGTTGATGACAAAGGTGACAGGGCAGATGATGACAAAGGTGATGACAAAGGTGACAGGGCAGATTGTCACCATCAACAAGATGGTGACAATCTACCCTGTCACCTTTGTCATCACCTTTGTCATCACACCCCCGGCGGACCGTCGAGAAAAATTCCCCTTCTCGCTTGCACTGTGTATAGGTGAGTATATACTGTACTTATCGGGTATACACGGTATATCCGACGGGGAGGGGCGAAGACGTCCGCGCCTCCCCGGCCGCCGAGGGGGACGCCCCGGAGCGGCAAACCTCCCCGGGGACGCCCGGAGAGGCGAGAAGGAAGGACACCGACTTGGACATCATCATCTCGAACTCGAGCGGCAAGCCCATCTACGAGCAGATCACGGACCAGATCAAGGCCGCGATCGTCAAGGGCGAGCTCGCCGAGGGCGAGCAGCTCCCCAGCATCAGAGCCCTCGCCAACAGCCTGCGCGTGAGCGCCATCACCACCAAGCGCGCCTACGCGGACCTGGAGGCAACGGGGCTCATCGAGACGGTGCAGGGCAAGGGCAGCTTCGTCGCCGGCGGAAACGCCGACCTCATCCGCGAGGAGCAGATGAGGGAGGTCGAGGGGCTTCTCGCCAAGGCCGTCGAGCGCGGGCGGGCCTGCGGCCTCACCGACGCCGAGCTCACCGAGATGCTCGCCCTCGTACTGGAATGATGTGCAGGGGGCCATCCCCTTGCACGGGAAGGACGTCACCATGAGCGCACTCATCGAGGCGAAGGGCCTCACCAAGCACTACGAGGGGTTCTCCCTCGAAAACGTCAACCTCGCCGTGGAGGAGGGCGAGGTCGTGGGATTCATCGGCCAGAACGGCGCCGGCAAGTCCACCACCATCAAGGCCCTTCTCGGCCTCATCCGGCTCGACGGCGGCGAGGGCCAGATCCTCGGCACCCCGAGCGACGAGCTCTCCCGCGCCTCCGGCGCCGCCGTCAAGGAGCGCGTGGGCGTGGTCTTTGACACCGTCTCCCTCCCCGGCCACCTGCGCGTCTGTGACGTGGGCCGCATCTACCGGAGCGCCTACGCCTCTTGGGACGCGCACGCCTTCGACCGCCTCGCGCGCGAGCTCGACCTCGACCCCAAGAAGGCCGTGAAGGACCTCTCGCGCGGCATGGGCATGAAGCTCTCCCTGGCCTGCGCCCTCGCGCACGACCCGCAGGTCCTCATCCTCGACGAGGCCACTGCCGGCCTCGATCCGATGGCGCGCGACGAGGCGCTCGATCGCCTGCGCGACTTCGTGGCGCGCCCCGGCCGCGCGATCCTCATGAGCAGCCACATCACGAGCGACCTCGAGCGCATCGCCGACCGCATCGTCTGCATAGACGCCGGACACATCGTATTTGACCTGCCCAAGGACGTCATCACCGACGAGACGGGCATCGCGCGCTGCCGCGTAGCGGACTTCGAGCGCGTGGCCGCGAGCGGCGTCGTGCCCGAGCGCGAGCTGCGCTACCTGCGCCACGACTACGGCATCGACGTGCTCGTGCCCGACCGCTTTGCCTTTGCCGAGAACTTCCCCGAGATCCCTTGCGACCGCATGACCATCGACGACTACATGGCTCTCACCCTGAAGGGCGGTGTCCGATAATGAAGCGCGCCTACCTCATCGAGCTCACCATCTTCCGCGACTACGGCAAGCAGCTCCTGGCGCTCGGCTTTCTCGTTGCGGTGCTCGTGGGCTGCGGCATGCAGACCGTGCTCGCCGCCCCCTCGATCATCACCTGCATGTTCTTCATGATGGGCGCCATGGGCGCAGCCGCCTACGACGAGCAGAACGACTGGGGGCGCTTCCGCCTCACGATGCCGCTCTCCCGCCGCGACGTGGTGCTCGGCCGCTACGGCGCCATCGTGACGCTGGGCCTGGGCGGCATGGTGGTTGGCCTGCTCGCCGCGTTCGCAATCAGCGCCGTGGCCTCCGTCGTCGAGCTCCCCGGCGAGCTCTCGCAGGCGCTCACCCTGGACACGGGCACGCTCTCAGCAATGGCCTTCGCCACGACGTTCTGCCTGCTCATCGGCGTCGTTGTGGCCTCCGTCGTGACGCCGATCTACTTCCGCCTGGGCCAGACCAAGGCAACGCAGCTCCTGCCCACGATCATCGTCATGCTTTTCGTGCTGCCGGTGGTCTTCCTCGGCAACAGCGGGCTTCTCGACGGGGCGCTGCCGGGCGCCGAGCAGATCGCGGCGTTCCTCGCCTACATCGAGACCCCCGAGGGCCTGGCCGTGGGCTGCGCGGGTATGGTGGCGGCCGCCGTCGTTGTCCTCTGCACCTCCGCGGCACTCTCCCTCAGGCTCTACGAGACGCGCGAGCTCTAGAGCACAGGCACGGACGACAAGGGCGGGGCGCCGTGGGACCTTCCCCGCGGCGCCCCTCGCAAAAGATTGGAGACAGACATGCTGCGCGCCTACCTCGTTGACATGGCCGTCCTTCGGGACTACTCGCGAGCGCTGCTCGGTCTCGGGTTCTTCGTCGCCGTGTGCGTGAGTCTGGGCATGCGCACCACCGTGATGGTCCCGGGGCTCCTCACGATGATGTACCTCCTGCTCGGCGTGTCAGGGACGAACTCCTTCGACGACGCCAACGGCTGGGGGCGCCTTCGCCTCACGATGCCGCTCTCCCGCCGCGACGTGGTGCTCGCCCGCTACGGCGCCATCGTGACGTTCGGGCTCGGCGGCCTGGCCGCCGGGCTGGTGGCGGCACTCATCCTCGCGGCTATCGCGCTCGTCGTCCCGCTGCCGGGCGGGCTGTCCCCCGCCCTCGCGCTTTCCGGGGATGCCCTGCTGGGCATGCTCCTCTCCGCGGGGGCGCTCTTCGCCGTCGGGTCGCTCTGCGCGGCCGTGGAGACCCCGCTCTTCTTCCGCTTTGGCAACACCAGGGCGACACAGTACCTGCCGCTCGTGCCCCTCGTCGCGCTTCTCTGCCCCATCATCGTGCTGGGCGGGAGCGGCATGATCGACGAGAGCACGCTCACGGTCGAGGGCATCGCGGGGGCCCTGAGCCTCGTCTGGTCGCCCGCGGGCGCGGCGGCGTGCCTCGTCGGGCTGCTCGCGCTCTCGGCCGCCCTTCTCGGCCTCTCCGCCGCAATCTCGCTCAGGCTCTACGAGACACGCGAGCTCTAGGGGGAGGGCGCCATGGACCTCGACCTCACCACCCTCTTTGTGATCTTCCTGCTTCTCGTTGCCATCCCGCTGAGAAACGCGCGACGCCGGTACTGACGCCCCTGCCGCCCCGCGTGACACGGACGCCCGTGCCGCGCGGGGCGGCGTATCATGGAGGGACCATGGCACCGGGGGAAGGGAGTCCCGCCTCATGTCCTTCTCGCTCACTCGCAGGGGAGCGCTCGACCTTGCCGGCGCGCTTCTCGTACCGCTCACCCTCGCCGGCTGCTCGGGAGGGGGTGAGGCGCCCGACGCCGAGAAGGACGCCGTCGCCCGCGGGCTTGACGCCCTCGGCGAGGCCACGCCCGTCGAGCTCGCCCACGCCACGCAGTTCTCGCTGGACTCATACGACGGCGGCTACCGCCTCGCGACCCTCGCCAGCGGCGACCGCCTGCTCATCGTGCCCGAGAACGCCACCGCGCCCGAGGGCCTTCCCGACGAAGTGGCCGTGGTCCAGCAGCCGCTTGAAAACGTCTACCTGGTCTCCACCGGAATGATCTGCCTCGTGGACGCCATCGGGGCGCTCGGCGCAGTGGGCGTCTCATCCGTGCGCGCCGAGAACTCCCCCGCCCCCGCGTTCACCGAGCTCCTGGAGAGCGGCGAGATTGCCTACGGCGGAATCTACCGATCGCCGGACTACGAGCTCATCGCCGCCGCAGCCTGCCCGCTCGCCATCGAGAACACCAACATCGACCACGTGCCCGAGGTACGCGCCAAGCTCGAGGAGCTGGGCGTGGTCGTTCTCATGGAGCAGTCGAGCCGCGAGGAGGACATGCTCGGACGCCTGGAGTGGATCCGCCTCATGGGCACGGTCTTCGGGCGCGAGGACGAGGCGGCGGAGGTCTTCAAGGACGTCGCGGCGCGCGTTGAGGACGCCGCTGCCGAGGGGCCTCTCGGCAAGACCGTCACCTTCTTCTACATCAACGAGGACGGCGCCGCCGTGACGCGCCGCGCCGGTGACTACTTCGCCCAGATGATCGAGGCCGCGGGCGGCGAGTACGTGAGCTTTGCCGAGGAGGGCGCCGCCGACTCCTCCCCCACCACGGTCACGGTCGAGATGGAGGCCTTCTTCGCGGGCGCGCGCGACGCCGACGTCATCATCTACAACGGCACGATCGACGACGGCGTGACCAGCCTCGAGGCGCTCAGCGAGAAGAACTCGCTGCTCGCGGACTTCAAGGCCGTGCGCGAGGGCAACGTCTGGACCTGCGACGCCAACCTCTACCAGCAGATGACGAGCATGGCGGACATCATCGAGGACTTCCGCACGGCCTTCTCCGGCACCGGCGAGCCCACCACCTACATCTGGAAGCTGGGCTAGCGCGTGCGGGCGACGGGCGACAGGAATGGGCGGCCGCGGCGAGCGATTGCCTTCGACCTCGCCGTTCTTCTCGGCCTCGTCGCGCTCTTCGTGGCGAACCTGTGCCTCGGCAGCGTTGAGACCACGCCCGCGGAGGTGGCGCGCATCCTTGCCGCCGGGCCCGGGGACACCTCCACTGCGGCGCAGGTCATCTGGCAGATTCGTCTGCCGCGCGCCATCGAGGCGGTGCTCCTGGGAGGGGCGCTCTCGCTCTCCGGCTTTCTGCTGCAGACGTTCTTTGCCAACCCCATCGCCGACCCCTTTGTGCTGGGCGTCTCATCCGGGGCCAAGCTCGTGGTGGCCGTGATGATGATCGTGGTGCTGGGTGCCGGCCAGGTCATGAGCCCCGCGCTGTCCGTGGGCGCCGCGTTTGCGGGGTCGCTTCTCACCATGGGCTTTGTACTCGCCATCTCTCGGCGCGTGCGCTCGCAGAGCATGCTCATCGTGGCCGGCGTCATGGTGGGCTACATCTGCTCGGCCGTCACCAACTTTCTCGTGGCGTTTGCGGACGACCAGTCCATCGTCAACCTGGACAACTGGTCACGCGGGAGCTTCTCGGGTGCCACATGGTCTGACGTGGGAATTGTTGCCGTGGCCGTGGTTGGAATGGGCGCGGCGGTCTTTGCGCTCTCCAAGCCGCTCGGAGCCTATCAGCTTGGCGAGGCCCACGCTCAGAGCGTGGGCGTCAACGTGCGCACGCTGCGCATGCTGATCGTGCTCGTCTCAAGCCTGCTCTCGGCGTGCGTGGCGGCCTTTGCCGGGCCGGTATCGTTTGTGGGCATCGCGGCGCCGCATCTGGCCCGACGCGGCGTTGGGTCGTCGCGGCCGCTCCTCGTGACGCCCGCGTGCTTCCTCACGGGCGCGGTCTTCTGCTGCGGGTGCGACCTCATCGCGCGCACGCTCTTCTCGCCCGTTGAGCTCTCCGTGAGCGCCGTCACCGCCGTCTTTGGCGCGCCTATCGTGATCGCCCTCATGCTCCGCGGGAGGTCCGCACGATGACTGTCAATTGGGGACATGTTTTTTCTCTCAGAGATAATGGGACAGGTTTGCCACCGAGCCAGGACCAGGCGGGCCAAAACCTGTCCCAACTTTTCAGAGAGAAAAAACGCGTCCCGTTTTCGCTGGAGCTGCGGGGACTTGATGTGGGGCACGGGCGGCGGGCGCTCGTGCGAGACGTCTGCCTTGCCGTGCGACCGGGCCAGGTCGTGGCGCTCATCGGACCCAACGGATCCGGCAAGACCACGATCCTGCGCACCGTGGCGGGCCAGCTGCGCGCGCTCGGCGGCGTGGTGGAGCTCTTTGGGCGCGAGCTCGGGGATATCCCCGCCGCCGAGCGTGCCCGCACCATGTCCGTCATGCTCACCGGGCGCCCGGCAACCGAGCTTCTCACCTGCCGCGACGTGGTTGAGGCGGGCCGCTACCCCTTCACCGGCCGCCTGGGCGTCCTCGGCGAGAAGGACCATGAGGCCGTCACCGCCGCGATGGAGGCGACGGGCGTGCTCGACATCGCTGCGCGCGACTTTGCGCACGTGAGCGACGGTCAGCGGCAGCGCGTTCTTCTCGCCCGTGCGCTCTGCCAGGAGCCGCGCGTGTTGCTGCTCGATGAGCCCACCTCGTACCTGGACGTTCGCGCGCAGCTGGAGATGCTGCAGCTTCTGAGGCGCGAGGCGCGCGAGCGCGGCATCGCGGTGGTGGCGTCGCTGCACGAGATTGACCTCGCGCAGAAGGCCTCGGACCACGTGATCTGCATTCGCGACGGCCGCGTGGCGTTTCAGGGGCCGCCCGACGAGATATTCACCGCCGAGCGCGTGGCGGAGCTCTACGACCTTGCGCCCGGCAGCTACGAGCCGGCCTTTGGCAGCGTGGAGCTCGCGCGACCGGAGGGCGAGCCGAGGGTCTTTGTGATCGCGGGCGGCGGCTCTGGTGCGGCGTGCTTCCGGCGACTCGCCCGCGAGGGCGTGCCGTTTGCCACGGGCGTGCTGCACCGCCACGACGTCGACGGCCTGCTCGCCGCGCAGCTCGCGGCTCGCGTCATCTATGAGCGCGACTTCGAGCCCGTGAGCGAGCGTGCCGTGGAGGAGGCGCGCGAGGTCCTTCTCTCCTGCGAGCGCGTCATCTGCTGCGTGAGCGAGTTCGGCACCGTCAACGCCCGCAACGCCGAGCTTCTGCAATTTGGGGACGTGTTTTTTGATGCAGACAAAAAGGGACAGGCCTAGAACGCCCAATCCAAGGCGCCCGAGGCCTGTCCCAAAAACTCTGAGAGAAAAAACACGTCCCCTTTTAACAGGAGAGGTGCTGGGTCTGCTCGATCTCCATGATCTGGGCCACGCGGCGGGCGTGACGGCCGCCCTCAAACTCGGCGTCCATCCAGGCGTCCACGATCTGCTTGGCAACCTCGGGCCCCACGACGCGCGCGCCAAAGCAGATGATGTTGCTGTTGTTGTGGCGCTTCGAGAGCTCCGCCGAGTACGGCTCGGAGCACACGCACGCGCGAATGCCGTGCACCTTGTTGGCGGCCAGGCTGATGCCCACGCCCGTGCCGCAGATGAGAATGCCGCCGTCGACCTCGCCATCGGCCACGAGGCGCGCCACGCGATAGGCGCTCACGGCGTAGTCGAAGCTCTCCGGCGAGTTGGTCCCCACGTCAACGAGCTCAACGTCACCGCGCTCGTTGAGGTGCTCGATCACCTCGGCCTTGATGGCCAGGGCGGAGTGGTCGTTTCCAATCGCGAGCTTCATGTTTCCCCCTTGGACGGTCGCTGTTCCGGAGGGCCTGCCCTCCTCGCCTCCATTATGCGGCATCGCCGGCTCATGTCGAGTTCCCTTCATGCTTGGACTTCGTGACAGATTACCCTGTCACCTTTGTCAACCTTTGTCACCTACCGACACCGATGCCCCCGACGAGGAACGAGATTCCTCGCGTTGAGCCCTTGCCTGACACGGGCGTCTGTAGACGTTTTGGAGTAGCAAAACGTCCGGGAACCGCCCGCACCCCAAGTACGGGCAAGTTACGGACGGTTTGGGCGAGAAGAACGTCCGGCCGCCCCCCGTACTACTCCGCAAGGGTGTCGAGGGACTGCATCCAGGCGATGTAGACGCTCGGGTAGTGGCCGTAGAGCACCTGCACGGGGTTCACGTCGGCGAGAAGGTCGTGCACAAGCGAGACCACGCCACCAGCACTCGCCAGGTCGTCGGCCGTGGGAATCTCGCGCCCCAGGTCCTCCACCAGCTTGTCCACGTGCTCGCGGTCCTCGGGCACGTAGGGACACTCCACGCCCGTGTTGGCCTCGAAGACCTGGCACGCCTCCGCGTACTTCTCGGCAAATCCGTCGTCACCGTAGCCGGGAAGCCAGAGGTCGTGCCCGTAGCGCTCGTAACCCCAGGACGCCAGCGGCAGGCGCGGGACCATGTCGCTCGGGTTCATGATGTTGAAGATGTTGTCGTAGAGCGCGTCGTGCGCGGTGTCGAAGGTCGTGACCTCAGGCGTCGCAAAGGTGTAGCAGTAGATGCTCGAAAGCGGCGCCAGCACGCGCAGGCCCTGGGACATCTCGTCGGCGTACGCGGCGGCGATGTTGGCCGTGGCCGCCCCGCGAGAGTGGCCGGTGAAGAGCAGGCAGATGTCGTCCGTGCCACCAAGTCCCGCCTCCTCGGTGATGCGCGCCGCAAGCTCGTCCACGATCTCACGCGCGGCCTGGGCAAAGCCCTCGTGCGTGATCTCGTCCATGTCATAGGCGGCGGCGCTGCCCATGTTGAGGTCGCTCAGCCACTCGGATCCGTAGCTGCCGCGAATGGACACCAGAAAGAGGGTCTTCTCGGCACCGTCCGCGCTGGTCACGTGCTTGGTGGCAACCGAATAGGCAACCACGTCGTCCGTGCCAGCAATGAAGTCCACGATCTCGTCGAAGATCTCGCTGCGGTACTGGTAGGACGCCGTGGAGATCTCCTCAAAGCCCAGCGCTGCGAGTGCGGCCTCCATGTACGCCGGCGAGTTCGAGCCCGCCTGATAGTACGCGGACTCCGAGTTGGCCACGGCCGAGAGCACGGAGCACGTGGTGGCAAGCTCGTGGTTGTATGCGGTGGGGTCCTGGAAGAACCACTCGTCATCCCAGGCCACCTCAGTGGAGATGGTCTCCGCGCCGGTGGCCATGCTCGTGAAGTCAATGCGCGTGGTAAACGCACCCGTGCGCCCAGAGGACCCCTCGAGCTCCGCAAACTCGCTCGGCGGCTGGACCACGCCCTCGCCCAGCCGGCGCTGCTCGAGCCGGTGCCACACGCCAATAGCCAGCGCCACGCCGGCCACGATCACGACCGCCAGCAGGGCAAGAAGAACGCGCCGCCCCCAGTGCGGGCGCTTCTCGGCAGCCCCCTCCGTCACAGCTCATCATCCTCAAACGTGGCATCGGCAGCGCCCTCGAGGAACTCCTCGTCCACCTCGACGTTCGCCGCGCGCGCCGCACCGTCCACGCGCGCGGAGTCGTCCGGCGTGATGGTCATGGACTCAAATCGGTGCGCCATGTAATCGTTGTCGTAGCGCTCCGCGTAGAACTGCTCGACGGGCGTGGTCTGCGGGATGCCGGAGAGACGCTCAAACCAACAGTCCAGCGCCTCAAGCGTCATGACACCGTTCACCAGCATGAGGACGGCGCAGAGCGTGGTGAAGGAGTAGCGGATCTTCCAGGGGATGAGGTTGATGAGCTTGAGCATCCACGGCAGGCAGAGCTTGATCCACACAAAGCCGAGCACGCCCCACATGCACATGAAGAGGGCACTCGTGCGCCCGCCAAAGATCACGGCAATGGGGTCCGGGAAGAGGCCAAAGATCGTGGAGCCCGAGTAGTCCCATGCCACGGCGCCAAAGCCCATCTCCATGAACCAGGCCGTCGCCGCCTCAAAGAGGCCGCCGATCACAGCGGAGACCAGGAAGATGATCACCGGGTTGGCCTTGTAGAAGCGGTTGAGCGCCACCGTCATGAGCACGGCGCCAAAGCCGTAGATGGGCGAGAAGGGCCCAAAGAGCAGGCCGGCACGGTCCTGAATTTCTCCGGGGACCACCACCGCGAAGTGATAGACGGTCTCGATGATGAGGCCGAGGAAGCAGCAGATCACGAAGACCCAGAACAGGTTGAAGAAGTTGAGCTCAATGTAGCCCTTACCCTCGAGGTCGCGTCCGAGCATGCCCTCCTCGGCGGCCTCGCGGTCAACCATGTCCTGCATGCGCTTCTTGAGCGCGCGCTCCTGACGCAGCGACGGGTCCACGGTAACGGAGATCGCCACGAGGATGAGCAGCTGGATGGCATCGGAGATCAGTGTGGTGTCGATGCCCTGCAGCATGATCTTCAGCAGAATCTGAATGACCGAGGTGCCGATGAGCACGTGCGACCAGCGCACCGCGTTGCGCCGCTGGCTCTTGCGCAGCGAGTGGCCAAAGACGAGCAGGGCCATCGCGTTTCCTATGGTAACGAGGTAGCTGATGACGAGAAGGACCACGGGCAGCGTGGGGTCGGTGCCCACGATGATCATCGACGGGTCGGCCTGGAGCGCCCATGCCATGAGGGCGGCAAAGACGATGACCGCAAACGCGGTGAACACGCCGAGGACCGAACAGAGAATGCCAAAGAGGCGCATCACGAGCGGAATCTTGCGCTTCTCTGCGGGCTCGTTGCTAGTTGAGGGAGTGGGCGTAGCGTCTGGGATCATGGGGCTCCTTAAAGAGAGCGTCGATGGGCGTGGACCAGTTCAGTGTTACCTGAATGAGAGCAGGCTCAAAACAGGCTTTCCCCTCTCTCCGCCTCTTTCAATATCTAGTTGACTATCGAGGGAGGCAAGGAGCCTAAGCAACGAATACAGCTGGGTATACGCTCCCCAAGAGCAACATATGCCCCCCGCCTCCGCACAGCGCCCTACACTAATTGGTGTTTCTGCCCTCATCGAAAGGCGCGCATGAACATCCGACAACTCAAGTTCTTCTGCCTCGCGGCGAGCACCGGGACCTTCTCCGCAGCAGCCCAGAAGGAGGGGGTCACGGTACAGGCGGTCTCAAAGTCCATCCATGAGCTCGAGGAGGAGCTGGGCGGGCCGCTGTTTGCCCGCGCGGGAAAGGGAATGAGGCTGACCCCTCTCGGCGAGACGATCCTCGGGCCCGCACAAGAGGCCATGACGAGCTTTGAGCTCGTCGAGCGCGCGGCGCGCTCTTGGGACACTGCCGTCTGCGGGCGCAGCGACCTTCGCCTTGCACTGGTGACCCCACCCTTCTCGAAGCACGAGTTCATCTGCGGCGTAATCGCGCGTCTCATGACGCGCTCCCTCGGGATCAGCACGCAGCTCTCCATAAGCGTGGGAAGCAGGGCGTATGCCAACCTGATGGCAGGGGCGCTCGACGCGCTGTTCACCGTTGGCCGCCTGAGCGCCCCTCAGTGCTCGTGCGTGCAGATCGGCTCGGTCATGCCGGGGGTCTTTCTTGGCAGAAACCACCCGCTGCGCAAGAAGCCCATGCTCTCCTTTGCCGACCTCGAGCCCTATCCCGCGCTCTGGTCCGAGGAGGTTGATGGCTTCAACGACACCGTCCTCGTCACCTGCCGAAAGGCGGGGCTTGCGTCCCCCCTTGTACCCATCGACACAAACGAGGGGGTCGTTGACTTCCTGGAGAGTCAGAACGGCTTCATCATGGGCATCAACCTCAAGGCGCTGAGCATCAGGCCCTTTGCGATGATGCACGACGTGGACCCCGCAGACGCCCCCTCAATACCGGTGTGCCTCGTGACGCGCGCGGAGCAGCGACGAGCGGAGGTTGAGCGGCTGCGTCAGTTTACCAGCAGCGAGTTCTCCCTCATGAAGCGCCTGTTCAACGCCGACAAGACGATGTCCGGGTACTGAGTCGGGGCGGGGTTTGGTGGCAGGGGCAGCGAGCGGCAGGCCCGCCAGCATGACGAGGCCGAGCGCTCCTGCCAGTCGGGGCCTTCCCACCAAGCGAGAAACGGGAACAACACCTGTTGATGGACTTTAGTGAGACAATGGGGGAAACGTCTGTCCTGCGCGGAGGTTTCCTGCCATGACCAACATCGCAATCGTCACCGGGGCGTCATCCGGGCTGGGTGCCAAGATCGTGCAGCAGCTCGCCGAGGGCGCCTTCGGCCCGCTCGACCAGATCTGGTCCGTCTCGCGCCGTGCCGAGCGCACCTCCCCACGCGTGCGCCCCTTTGCGCTCGACCTCACGGATCCTGTCTCGTTTGACGTGCTTGAGCGGTCGCTTTCCGAGGCGCCCGGTGCGCGTGTGGCCCTTCTCGTCAACAACGCCGGCTTTGGGACGTTTGGCGACTTTGCGGACATGCCGGCGGCGGACAACGCCAACATGGTGCGCCTCCTCATGCTCGCGCCCGTGGAGCTCACGTATCGCACGCTGCCGTACATGGCCGCGGGCTCGCGCATCCTCAACGTGGCGAGCGTGGCCGCCTTCATGCCGCAGCCGGGCCTTGCCACGTACTCGGCGGCAAAGCGCTTTGTGCTGGACTTCTCGCGCGCGCTCGACGCCGAGCTTGGGAGCGTGGGCATCCACGTGACGGCACTCTGCCCCAAGTTCATGCGCACGGGCTTTCTTGACCACGCCGGGGCGGACGATGTGGCGGCGGACATGGCCGGTCTCACCGGATTTGAGGACGTGGAGCGCGTGGCTCGTCTCGCCCTCGGGGCGGCGCGAGAGGGACGCGCGCTCTGCATCCCGTCTGCGGACATGCGCGCGTTCTACGTTGCCGCAAAGCTGCTCCCCTACCCGCTCGTCCTCAACCTGGAGCGTGCGCTCATGAACCTCGGTGAAATGCGCGGCAGCAAGCGGGTACCCTAGAGGGGCAGGCGCGCCCCGGCGCATAACGAAAGGATGCACATGGACGTTCAGGCAATCATCGCACAGGTTTCCGCCGCCCTTGCGGAGGCTCCGGAGAAGGTCCAGGGCCTTCTCGCCGACCCCAAGGGCACCATCGAGGAGATCACCGGTCTCGAGCTTGGCGAGGGCGACCTCTCGCAGATCGTCGACGGCGTGAAGAGCGGCATCGCCGACGGCAGCCTCGACATCTCCAAGCTTGACCTCGGCAGCATCGACCTCGGCAGCATCGCCGGCAACCTGGGGGGCATGCTCGGAGGGCTGGGTGGCCTCTTTGGCAAGAGGAATTGACGTGCTCGCCCTACACCGAAAGGGGTCGTCATGAGCGATAGCCTCAAGAACGTCCGCGTGTTCACGCAGAGCGCCATCCGCCTGGAGGGAGCGCGCGGCACCGTCGTCTACTTCGACCCCTTTGCGCTTACGGAGGAGGAGGCCGTTCACGACGCGGACTACGTGCTCATCACGCATGCCCACTACGATCACTTCTCGCCCGAGGACTACGCCCGCGTGGCCGGCGAGAAGACCGTGGTCGTGGCGCCAGCGAGCATAGCCGGCGAGATTGCTGGGCTGGATGCGGCAGAGACCCACCTCATGGTTGCCGGCGAGAAGCTCGAGCTGCCGGGGCTTTGCGTGGAGGCCGTGCCTGCCTACAACGTGGAGCCCGAGCGCCTGGGCATGCACCCGCAGGAGAACGGCTGGCTCGGCTACGTGGTGACGCTCGACGGCGAGCCCACGCGCTACTACATCTCTGGCGACACGGACCAGAACCCCGACAACGAGGCCGTGCGCTGCGACGTGGCGCTCGTGCCGATCGGCGGCACCTACACCTGCGACCCGCGCCAGGCAGCAGCGTTTGTGAACGCGCTGCGCCCTGCCGCCGCGGTGCCCACCCACTACGGCAGCATCGTCGGCGCCTATGCCGACTTCGACGCCTTTGCCGCCGAGGTGGACCCCGCGATCGAGGTCGTAAAGAAGCTGGAGCGCTAGCCATGCTCGGCAAGCGAGAGACGCTTGCCCTGCTTGACCAGGATAATATCGCTTACGAGCTTTACGAGCACGAGGCGGTCTTCACTGTGGAGCAGGCGCATGCCGCGGGGATTCCCCATCAGGAGCTTGGCGCCAAGAACCTCTTTCTGCGCGACGACAAGCACCGCGCGTACTACCTCGTCTGCCTGCCGGACGAGAAGGACGTCTCGCTGCGAGAGATCCAGGAGCGTCTGGGCTCGCGCCGCCTCTCGTTTGCCAGCGAGAGAGACCTGGGAGAGATGCTCGGCCTCGTGCCGGGCTCCGTCACGCCCCTCGGTGCGTTGAACGATACCGAGGGGTGCGTGGAGGTCGTGATCGACCAGGAGCTCGTCGACGCCGGGCGCGTGACCGTGCACCCGTGCGACAACACCGCCACCGTGCTTCTCGCCACAAAGGACCTGATTGCGCTGCTGCGCGAGTACGGCCACACCGTACGCGTAGTCGACCTCTCCCCCTTTGCACGACGCAGGCTCACCGACGAGGACCTTCCCGCTCTCCTCGCCCTTTGCGAGAGCAACCCCGCGTACTACGAGCTCTACGGTGAACGGCCGACACTCGAGAACCTAGCCCAGGCGCTCCGCGAGCTCCCTCCCGGATGCCGCGCCGATCAGAAGGAGTTTCTCGGCTTCTTTGCGGAGGGGCTCGTTGCCGTCATGGACGTCATCCGCGGCTACCCCGATGAGCGAGCTGCCTACGTAGGATTTCTCATGGTCGACGGAACGTGGCATGGACGCGGGATTGGTTCCCAAGTCGTGCGGGATGAACTCCACCGGCTACGGACCAAGGGCTTCTCTCGCGTACGCCTGGCCTACATCCATGGCAACGAGCCGGCGCGAACGTTCTGGGCCAAACTCGGCTTTGAGCCTGCCGGAGCGCCCGTGAGCACGTCACACTACATCGCCATTCCCATGGAGCGCGAGCTCTAGCACCTTTTTCGGTTTTCTAGTTGGCGCCCGTCTACAAACAGGTAGACGGGCGCCTGGCGATTATTTCTCCTCTCGCTCCGCCCGAGCCTCCGCAATTGCGCGACGCGTGGGCTCGAGGGCGTCGGTCAGCTCCTCCTCGGTAGGCAGGCACGTGACGTAACTCGACGCAAAGAGCCCCTTGCCGTCGGCGAGCGCGGAGTACTTTGCCACCGTCCGATCGGAACTCGAGCAAAGGATGAGACCGATGGTCGGGTTGTCATCAGGGCCGGCGTACTTCTCGTTGAACAGGCGGACGTAGAAGTCCATCTGACCCACGTCCTTGGCGTTGAGCGGACGAGTCTTGAGCTCGATGAGCACGTAACACTTGAGCTTAATGTTGTAGAAGATAAGGTCGACGTAGTAGCTCGCCTGCTCGCCGTCGAGCCGATACTGTCGGCCCACGAAGGCAAAGCCGCGCCCCAGCTCCAGCATGAACTCCTGCAGCCGCGTCATGAGCGCCTGCTCGAGCTGGTGCTCGTCAAAGTCCGTACGACCGCCCAGGTCTAGGAAGTCCAAAACGTACGGGTCCTTGATGAAGTCGTCCGCAGCGGTCACCGGCTCGGAACGCTGAATCTCGGAGCGTATAAGCTCGCGCTTCTCGCCCTGCGAGGAAAGCAGACGCTCACGGTAGAACGTTGCAATCTGATGGTCGAGCTGGCGGACCGTCCAATGCTCCTCGGCGGCGGCATTCATGTAGAACTCGCGCTGCTCCTGGTTGGGAATACGCATCAACCTGCGGTAATGCGACCAGCTCAATTCTTGACACACTGTGTCAAGAATTGGAAAAGCTTGGTAGAACTTACGCATATTGGTGAGGTTGGTGTAGTCAAACCCCTTCCCGTACTCCGCCGTCAGCCTCTCGGCAAGATACCTCACCAGATGCTTCCCGTACTCCGCACGCTCGCCCGTCGCCCCCACGATCTGGCGCCCGATCTCCCAGTATGCCTCGACCATGGCGCTGTTGACGACACGCTCCACCTTGCCGCGCGCGGACTCCAACGTCTCGCGAACCGACACGTAGACCTGCTCGTCGTTCTTCTCGTCAAACTGCTTTATGGACTTCTCGGCCATAGCTAAACCCCCGTCTCACTCACGGCTTATTAACCTGCGCAGACTGTGAGCTCCGGACTTTGCGGGTGCCGGAAGATGGGCGTACCAACCCACCCGAGACAAACAAGTGTGACCAGTCCCCGTTACCCCTGATCACCTGCCGACACGTACCATTGGGGGCCTCCGTGCCGCTCTTGTCGCCCTCGTACCTTGCTGAGAGTATAGCACAGTTGGAAACGTTTGTTCGCTCGAATCCAATTTGATTTGGTGCGGCATAACTAACCCATCCAAGTTTGTATAACAGCCATATCCAGCATGAACAGACAGGGGCAGCCATGAAGACCATCGACAGCGCCGCGCTCGCCAAGATTCTCAACACGTGCATGCCATCGGAAGACATGGCTCGATTCCTTGCCGACAATCCCCCGTCACCGCACGTTCTCATCGAGCTTGTCCGCGACGCCCCTGTCCCACTGCTCACCAAGATCGAAGCCTTTGAGGCGCTCACCCCCTGCAGCCCGAGCGAGCCGGAAGACGCTCGCTCGGCCGTCTATCAACTAGCAGAGCACCGCCGCGCCTTCGAAGAGGCAACCACGATCAGCGACGACGAGTTCCTCTGCCTGCTCGACTGCTGCGAGCTCACCCCCGACGACGAGTGGGACGAGGACTTCTCTGGCGCGTTTGCCTCAATCGACGATGCTCTCGCCTGGATTGCCGCATACTACGACAAGCCGGACGACCTCGACCCCAGCATCCCCCACTGGTTCGTCCTCGAGAAGTGGCGCCAAGAGCGCGGCAACAACAGCAGGCGCACCTTCACCAACCCTTATACGTTCTACCTCATAGACGACGAGGTCTGCTACTTCGAGAAGAACCGCTTTGATGCCACCTGCCACCGCTGGCGACGCGAGCACGAACCGTTCAGTGACCTCAACCTTCGCACCCCGTACGCAGCAGGCGACGTCGTTGCCTTTCACTGCAGGCCCTTCACCGAAGAGTACGTCGCCGTTATCGTGGAGCCGGAACGAGAGGATGTCACGGACTGCTGCTGGCCCCAGGTTCTCTACCGCAACGCCAAGGGACACTTTGACCTTTGCGCCCTCAAGCACCTAGTCAGAGGTGAGGCCGCTCTCCACCGCTACTCTCCGCTCTACAACATCAGAAGGCTCGATGATCCGGCCAACGAAGCCAATGCCGATTCCGCGCTTCTCGAGGCTGCGGCCCTTCTCAACGGAAGCGCCGAGAAGGGCCGCGAGCTCTGGAACGCGCTCAACGACGTGCAGACGCAGGGAGGCGGCCGCATCAGCGACGAGGCACTGCGCCAGGCGCTCAGCTTCTGCAGCAGATCCGAATGAACTCCTGCTAGATAACCCCAATGTACTCCGTCTCCATCTCCGAGCGAAGCTTTTCTGCCCTGACCTCGGCAGCAACAAGGGCGGCGTTGTTAATCGCAAAGTCGAGGTCTATCTCGCCACGCGCCCACCGGGAGGCAACCTCAAGCAGGCGCAACTTGCCCTCAAGCGGCTCACGATAATACTCAAGATCCAGATAGTTGTGGCAGGCTCCAAAGGGGTCGTAGGCAAGAAAGGCCGGGTCCTCCGCAGTAAGCAGAGAGCCGGGCGTCAGCGACCAGCCCATCGCCGGCATGTACGAATCGTCCTTGGACCCCTCCGCGCGCCAGTTGGCAACGTACCTGTCGATCTTCTCGGCACGCTCCGCGCTGAGCACGTGGCCATGCTCGGCAAGCGTCGCGGAGTCCCAGAACTTCAGGTAGTCGAACACAAACGGCCGCGGGTCGCGCGCCGTGCGGTCGATAACGATGTCCCCGCGCTTGAACGGGATGGGGAGCTCGAGAAACGCACAGCATAGGTGCATGTCGACGTCATCGTAATCGGAGGGGTCGTGGTTGGCCCACGTGACGTCTAGCACGCGAAACCGCTCGTCAAGGGTGACATATCCCGAATCCCCTCCGTCAATTGCGCGCTTCGCGATGCAATAGCGATCAAATTCTGGCGCCCCCTCGAGATCATGACGCAGGCTGTCAACGCACTTGTCAAAACTCGAGAATGGGTCAGGCATCTCCTGAATCCAAAGCGAGTGCTCGTCCCTCCCATATCGAATAGCCGTCTCAGGGGTGAACCGAAATTCATGCGGCATGTAGACGCAACCCTCGCCGTCCATGAACTTCCTCAGCATGAGCTTCATGGTGAAGATGTACTCCCTCAGAAACTGATGCTCGCTCTTGTAGTCCCTTTTGAAGTAGGGATCCAATGCGGAGTGGCACACCGGACAGTCAGGCATCGTGTCCACGATCTCCTGCCAGGCCACAAGCTTCTCGTCGAGGGTCGCCGTATCCGAGAGATAGACGATGTATGCCGCCTCGGCAGCGGTGAACTCGTGCTTCTCGCCACGCAGGTAATCGGCGACGTCACGCGAGTTGAAGAACGAATAGATGTCCATGGGGCTCCTTCCCTCACACCTTGCTTGCGCCCAGCCTATCGCCGGACATGGGTCGAAATTGACGCACACAGCGCTCTATCCTGCAGGCTAAGTGCAGGCATCGAAGGAAAGCGAGAAGGACATGTGCGATGAGAAGCAGACGCCGGACCAGCACACGGAAGACAACGAGGACCACGACATCACCCTCAGTGTCCTCGTCCTGATGCCCGGCCGCTACGAAGAAGAGGCGGATAGGCATGGCTGGTGGAACTACTGGCGCTTGATGGTCGACTCCCTGCGCCGCGGTGGCTTTGACTCCTCGCTCTTTGAGGACATGGCCCTCTTTGCCATCGATGAGCTCATCGAACACGCACAAGAGGAGAGCCTCCCCAAGAGGAGCGCCCATCTCGTGGCCGTGATGAGGGAGTTTGCCGACGCCCCGCTCGACGAGTTCTCCGAAAGGGTCGCCGAGTACATCCGCGCCGCGCAGCTCCTCACGGAGGCAATCTGCATGCAGGCCGTCACGAACTGGGTTCCGGTTGACGGCGAGATCTCCGACAAGAAGATCGTTGTGCTCGACCAGGACAACAACGAGGTCATGATTGACCTCTACGACCCTGACGATATGCTCATGCCGCTGCTCCCCGCCGACTGGAGCCTCGACTGAAGCCGCAAAGGGCGCTCCCTTGTCGTTCTTTGACTTCCCCAACAAGCAGGAATCCAGCGCGAGAAACGGAGCAACGATGCTGGCAATCACGGGAAAGTTCGCCACCGCCGCGTGCTACGCCACTCAAATCGAGGACGCTGCCATTGAACAGGTCCGAACGTTATGTGACCAGGAATTTGCCCTTGGCTCTCACATCGCCATCATGCCGGACGCGCACCCTGGAATCGGATGCACCATCGGCACGACCATGACCATCATTGACAAAGCCGTACCTAACCTCGTGGGCGTAGACATCGGCTGCGGCATGTACACGGTGAGCCTGGGACACCAAGATCTTGACCTGCCGCGCATTGACGAAGCGTGTCACTATGTGCCCTCAGGCTGGAAGATCTGGGACGGGCGTCAGGAACGCTTTCCCCTCACCGTCCTGCGGTGCTATCGCTCACTAAAGGACACGAAGCGTCTCGAGCGGAGCCTCGGCACCCTCGGAGGCGGCAACCACTTTATTGAAATCGACCGCGCGAGCAGCGGCGAGCAGTACCTCGTGGTTCACTCCGGTAGCCGTAACCTCGGAACGCAGGTCGCTACCCATTACCAGAGCATCGCCATCGATCTCAATCGAGGCAAAGGCCAGCTCTTCAAACAGCGCGACGACCTCATTGCGCGCTACAAGGCCGAAGGACGCCGCGATGAGATAAAGCCTGCCCTCAAGGAACTGTACGGCACGTTCGAGGCAAAGCCCCTCACCGTCCCAGAAGAGCTCTGCTGGCTCTATGACGAGTGGCTGAATGACTACCTGCACGACATGGAGCTCTGCCAGCAGTTCGCCCGCCGCAATCGCGAGCTCATCGCTCAAGTGGTGCTGGAGCGGTCTGGCATCACGCCAGGTGAGTCGTTCCACACCACTCACAACTACATCGATACGTCCGAGCGCATCCTTCGCAAGGGCGCCATCGCCGCACACAAGGGTGAGCGAGTGCTGATTCCCATCAACATGCGCGATGGCAGCATCATCGCCACAGGGCGCGGCAACCCCAACTGGAACTGGTCAGCGCCACATGGCGCAGGTCGTCTTCTTTCCCGAACCGAGGCCCGGCAGCGCCTGAGCATGGAAGACTTCAAGGCGTCGATGGAGGGCATCTACACAACGTCCGTCCGCGAGGAAACGCTCGACGAGGCGCCCATGGCATATAAGTCAATTGACGACATCATCGGCCCAATCGCAGAATCGGTAGACATAGAAGCGGTAATTAAGCCCATATACAACTTTAAGGCATAGTGGTCCGACAGCGATGCCATCAGCGATCACTCCTTGTCATGGGACAGATATAATGCGACGTAACGAACTCCCCGTAGAGAGGTTGCGCCGCATGAACCCAAAGCAGCCAAAGAAGATGCTCATCATGGACATCCTCGAAATCTTGCGGAAGTACTCGGACACTGAGCACCGACTCAGCCAGAAGGACATCATCGACCTGCTGGAGAGCAAGTTCGGCATGAAGGCGGACCGCAAGGCCGTTGCCCGCAACATCGCCGACCTCATCGACGAGGGCTACGCGATTGGCTATCGCGAGGTTCCGCGCATAACGCGCGACCCCAAGACCGGCGAGGAGCGCTCGGCAAACATCGTCACCGACTACTACCTCGAGCGCGACTTCACGGACGCCGAGCTGCGCCTACTCATCGACGGCCTGCTGTTCTCCCGCCACATCTCGCCCTCGCAGCGCAAGGACCTGATCGGCAAGCTCGAGGACCTCTCAAGCGTGTACTTTAAGTCGCACATGACGCACGTGAACGCCATGCCCAAGGACCGCACGGACAACAAGCAGCTCTTCTACACCATCGAGCTGCTCGACGAGGCCATCAGCCACAAGCGGAAGGTCTCCTTCAAGTATCTCTCCATCGGCACGGACAAGAAGGCGCACCCGCGCTGCCGCCCCGACGGAACCGAGCGCGTCTACGTGTGCACGCCCTACCAGATGGCCGTCAACGAGGGAAAGTACTACCTCATCTGCAACTACGACAAGTACGACGACATCACCAACTACCGGATTGACCGCATCATGGACCTGGAGATACTTGACGAGCGGGGCAAGCCGTTCAGCTCTCTTGGCAAGGCTGGCGACAAGAACCTCGATCTTGGCAAGTACATGCGCGAGCACATCCACATGTACGCCGGCGGCACCGCACGCGTGACGTTTAGGATCGTGCGGCGCATGGCGGGCGACATCGTCGACATCTTTGGCGACGACGTGCGCTTCTTCAACGAGACGGACAATCACGTGGATGTCGAGGCCTACGTGAACGAGAGCGCCATGGTCCGCTTTGGCCGCAGCAACGCCCCAGACGTGGTGGTGCTATCGCCGCAGCATCTGGCGAACGAGATCGGCCGGCAGCTGCATGCGGCTGCGGAGGTGTATGAGTAGCAATTCAACCATAATCAAAGGAGCATCCACATGAAGGCCGATTTACAAACACAGCTAAACCCGGAACAATGCTGGCGAATCTACTCTCGTCTCGAAGAAATGTCGCTGAAGCTAGCGAAAACCGTCGGCATTGAAGAAAGAGAGCTCGAAAGATACTACGTACCCCTCTGTCAAAACGACGAAGATCCCGGCAACCTCAAGCGTGCAATTTACCCACAGGCCATTACCAAGAAAACTGCAATGAGACAATTTGTACGCTCTCTCCAAAACAGCGGAAGAAAAAGTCGCCTAATCGGACTCGACAAGGCCCTTGAAGAAGAGCTCGGCTCCAAAGCTCTGAATGATTATAACCCGGATGAAATAGCAGGAAAAACCTTTGAAAGGCTGAAGGAAGACATAGCGGAGACAGTCGTCGATTATAGAAACAACAGAGCTGGAAGCAATAAAAGCTCCAAAAATAAGTTAAACGCTACCAATATATCTAAAAAGGAAATGTTCCAAGAGTATGTGAGGGGGATTGCTTGTGCTGCAACGTTTTTAGTGGCCAATAATGGCTCCGGATTAAAATCAGTCAACAAAGCGATAGAGCTTTCATATTATGATTTATGGGACTATGAAATGAACGAGATTCCGAATGATATTCGCATATCAATAAAAGATATATGTAAAGCAATCAATAAAACATCAGACGGAAATAGTGCAGGTCTTGGGCCTGCCCTCGTCCGTGACTTTCTCAAAGAATGCGGCTGTGTCTGGCTGGCCAAACCCGATGTTCACGCAATCGAGATCTTCAAGAGACTTAAGATTCTCGATAAGAATAAAGACACAGCATATTACGGCAGCGTAAAGGGTGCCGACCAGTTTACTGAAAAGATTTTTAATTTCGCAAGGAGCCTCCGCGCAAATAGTACGATGAACCACTCATCGATAACGCCTTATAAACTCGATAAACTGGTATGGCTGTTGTGCACAGGTAACTTCTACCTTCACGAAAAGAAAACAGATATCCACGATCTGATTTCTGTGAATCTCCTGGGCTAGAAGCCTACTTTACTCTTTCAATTCCAAAAACCCGATTGCTCCCCTTGGTTAACCATGGGGAGCAATTATGGCATGCGAGTTCAATCATCGAGGCTTGTCATGAATTGTTCTACGTTGTCGAATGTTTCGCCTATCCCATGCTCTGCCTCAAAACGTGCCTCGAAATTTGATACATGTTTCTTCATTTCGCTAATTTGGAAGCACCCGAAATGGGCAGTGCTGTCACCGGCGGCGCTTTCCTCCCGCACGTCAACATCCGGCCTCCCTCCCAGCGCACGCTCTATCTGCTTGCGAGAGCGCTCCTGCTCCTTTAATGCCGCTTTGAGCTCTTTGCGGCGGGCGACCATGGTGCGGACGACTTCGACCTCGGAGGCGGGGATGTAGTCAGAAAGCACCCTGTCTCCCTCACGATGATTGAGGTAGTAGTACTCGCGCCCACGAATCATCCGAACACGAACGCTCCCCTTTGGAAGCGAGGCAAGCTCCTTCTCCATAAGGTGACCAAGTCGCAAGGAGCGAGCATATTCCTCTCTGAGAACATCTTCCAGGACCGACATAGGCGCCCCTCTGTTACCCTACTTTTTTCTTTTTGTCTACTATTGTAGGGTAACATAGATTGTGCTCAGACCCCATTAATCAAAGAGCCCCGCCCCACCTCCGGCCTCCCAACCAGCGTGAACACGTACACCTCCAGGCTCGGGTTGAGCTTGCCGAGCATGCGAAGAATCTCGTTCAGCGTCGATCCGGACGTGTTGACGTCGTCGACCACCAACACGCGGGCGCCATGTGCGGCGCACAGCTTCTCATACTGTTTGACCTGCTCTTTATTGAACTCAAGGAAGTTCATGATGTAGGGGCGGTACCTCATCTTGACCACCTTTGACAGCGAGAAGTACTCCCCCGCGCGGATTGACGGGAGAAGCTCGTTCTCAACGTAGGTCCTCATCTGGTGGTACCGGTTGTCATAGCCGCGATTGCTCGTGGGCGCGTAACGCCGGTCGAACTTCTCCCAGTCAAAGCCAATCTCCGAGGGAGGTCGCTTCACAAGCTCCAGCGAGACGCCCTCGACCTCATGTGAGGTCCACTCGTCGATCTGCTCGATCATCCTGTTGACGAGCGGGCTCCGCCCCGAGACGGGGTACACAAAGAAGTCGATCGTTGCCAGGTTTACCTGCTCGTTCAGCAGCGCAAGCGGCGCGTTGATGAACTTCCTGAGATAGCCCTCCGGAATGACGTTCTGCCCCAGCCCCTTGATGTCCTCGAGAAACGCCCGACGGTCGAGGGGATGAGAGTCCGGCCTGAACTCATAGCCAAACCAGTAGGCTCTTCCCTTGAACTCGTCCCGCACCAGCGTCGGCGCGCAAAGGTCGACGACGCTCATGAGACTCTCGATGTCCCAGTGGTACTGTTTGACGCCATTTTCCACCGTCACGCGAGCGGCGATGCGATAGTTGTTCCCCTGAGCAGCCATGAGCTCACCTTTCACCCGTCTCTTGACGTACAAAACTGAGGAGCTCCTGATAACCCTTTGACCCAGCGGCAACGCCCACGATGGCGTGGAGAAGGTCGCTCGCAGCGGGCCTGAACGCATACCCCTCCCCGCGGAGAAGCACGCCGAGAAGAAGCGCGCCAGCACGCTTGTTGCCGTCAACGAACGGGTGCTGGGTCACGACCTCGAAGCACAGGCGTGCCGCCTTCTCCTTTGGGGTCGGATAAAGCTCGACGCCGCCGAAGGTTTGCCAGGGCTGTACGAGCGCCGCGTCGAGCAAGCCCGCATCACGTACGCCCCGCGAGCCGCCAAACCGCTCGATAGCGCGCCCGTGCAGAGCCAAGGCAACCTCTCTGGAGAGCGGCCCCGTCATCCGGCCAGCTCCTCAAAGACGTCCACATACTCGTCCATGAAATCGTCCGCAACTTCGATGTAGTCGAAGTTCTTCTCGGCATCTGTGTCGAACATCGCCCGTTCTTCTCGCCAGTAAACCAAGTGCTTCAGGAGAGACGTTACTGAGAGACATGGGACAGAAACGACTCATGCAACCTCATATCCTGAACCGTAGACAGGACACCTTGCACAAAGGAGCAAACATGAATACATTCAACCTGGCAGCTTCTGCAGAGAGCGGGCAACCTCTCGACGTCCTCGACTTTGTCGACTCCCCCGCCGTTCGCGCCCACTGGGAGAAGATCGGCTGGAACCCGTCTCCCATCGAGGCGTCCTTCATCATCTGGAACAGCCATAAGCGCACGATTGCCGAGAAGCACGCCGCATGGCGCAGTCTCATCGAGACCACGCCGGACGCCATCTTTCCCAAGCACATGCTGTATCTCGCGGGCGGGAGCCTCCACGCGTTCCTTGAGGCGTACATGCGAATCGAGGAGCAGCTTCTGGACGACCTCCGCTCATCGGAACCCGGAGAGGCCTGTTGCTGGATCGTCCAGAAGCGCGAGGTCCGCTATAGGTACGACGCGTACGTGCGCCCGTCGTTCGAGAGGGCAATCCGCAAGCTGCGCGACTGCATCGACGAGGAGGACTGGGGGCTCAAGGACGACCGGTTCATCCTCACCAAGCGATACTTTGCCGACGACTCCGACGAAGAGGACTACGACAGCGACGTGAGCGTGCTGGTCTCGCCGGACCTGGAGCCCATTTCCTTTGTCGACGATCGATCGCCCCGTCTGACCCAAGAGGAGAAGGACATACTCTGTCCGGGCTTTGAGGATATGTGGTTCAACTTCACGCTTCCGTTCAAGCGGGGCGACATTCTTGTGCACCATTCCCGCATCTACGGTGACGAGAGCCACTTTGTCCTCGATCACGATGCGACGCTCGACCCGGCGCGGGATGACGACGCAAGGATTCTCCGGCTCCGGAAGGAGCGCGGCGACTACACGGACATGCTGGTCCGCGGGCACTGGGTTGACGAGGTGGACGGCGTCGTGTGGTTCCGCGGCGGCTTTCACGACCTTCTCTCGCTGGAGCCGTACGACGGGGAGCTCGGTGGCTTTGAGCGAAAGCTTGAGCCGCTGAGCCGCTTCTCCCGCGGGGAGATCGACCTCAAACGCTGCCTGCAGGAGTGCGAGGCACTGGACGCCCAGGCGCGCAAGGAGCTCGAAGTCGAGCCCAGGAAGACCCAGCTCGAGCATGTCCGCTGCATATACGGGACATGGTCGCCCGAGCTGCACGACGCCGTGCTGCCGCCCGAGCTTCTCGACCTTCTTGGGTGATCGCCTGGGCGCGGCTGGTCAGGAGGCGGACTGGACCAGCCACTCCTCGTAGGCCCGCTGCATGACGCAGGCCCTGCCCGCCTTGGAGCGCTCGCTCTCCTGCTGGGCCAGCGCAAGCTCGTAGAGCTCGCTTTGCTCGAAGGCACTCGTGTCCCACTGTCCCGCCTGGATGCGCGCCCACACGACGTCAGCGAGCCTTTCGAGGGAGCGAACCTCCTCGTCTGTTGCCGTAACGGAGAGCGGAGGATGGAGCTCGCCTGTGTCCTTCTCGGGCTCCACGTAGAAGTCGCCCATGGAGACGACCTCGTAGCCCTCAAACTGGGGCGAGGACTCCACGAGCAGCTTGTAGAACCTCAGCTGACGCTCGTAGTCATCGGAGACGTTGTAGCTAAAGCCGGTCTTGTAGTCGACGATGCGCACCGTCTTTGCCGCATCATCAATGAGAAGCAGGTCAAGATAACCAAAGAGTGGGGTTCCCGCAGCGGTTGAGGCGGACAGCTTGGCCTCCGTGACCCTTCTGTAGCCCCTTGCGCTCTCAAGGAGCCACGGCACAAAGCTCGTGCAGATTCGCTCGAAGCGCTGCTCGTAACGAGAGACATCCGCAGCGGAGAAGTCCATCCATCGGACCCTATGGCGATGGGCCGCCATGACCTCGTCCAGCGAGGCGCCCTCTGGCCCCATGACCCGATTAGCTATGTCCTCCATCATCGCGTGCACAATGCTGCCAAACTCAAGCTGAATCTGGGGAGCCTCGGGCAGTCGCAGAACCTGGCGCTCGGGGAACGAGAGGCTGTTCGTGCAGCCCTCCTTGTAGCAGACAAAGGCATTGAGGGCAGAGGCCGAGAGATGCCTCACGTCCTTGTTGGCGTCGAGCAGGGTAACGAGCTCAGGAGTGTCAAGCCGGTAGCTGTCATGCCACTCGGTTGCGACGGCCACGTCAAGGGCATGAGGATCCGGGTCGACCTCGCGGGCCTCGACCACACCCGAGAGCTCACGCAAGGTTGACCCGGCGGCGCGATAGAGCTCCAGATGGCGCTTTGCGCGCGTCAGGGCAACGAAGAGAAGGCGCAGTGCGTCATCCTCGTCCTTCTCGTCACCAATGAGCAGGTTTAAGGGGTAGAGGCTCCCTCCGTTGGCCCCCTTGTGCCAGGTGGCGTCGTCGGCGTCGACAAGATAGACGCAATCGAACTCAAGACCCTTGGAGCTATGGGCAGACGTTAGCCGCACGGCCCCGGGAGCACCGAGGCTGACGCTCGCCTCGATGGACACACCATACTTTTGAGCCGCCTCGAGCAAATCCTCAACGTCGGGCAGACGAAGCGCTCGGCCGAGACCACCTGCCTGCGCGAACTCTCCCTCCACAAAGTCGAGCAGGGCCCGCATGCCGGCGTTGAACTCCGCTGCCGCAAGCGGATCCTTCTCGCCCTGATGACGGTAGTGCGTCATCGGGCGCGCCGCCATCTTGAAGAGCAGCTCGCGCACTGGCGAGCTTGACGCCTCCGCGGCCCAGGTCATGAGTCTGTCGTATATGCCACGGATGCGCTCGTTTTGCGTGCGCTCCATGGCGAGCAGCCAGTCTCCATGGAACTCCCTGTGCGCGGCGAGGGCAAAGCGCACCGAGCTCGGATGGTCACCGCCCAGCTCGGGCGCGCACACAATCTGAGGCAGACAGCTCGAGGCAACCTGCGCCTGCCCCCGCGAGAGCGCGCAGACGCAGCGAACCAGCGCAAGCATGGTCTGCATGCGCTCGGATGCAAAGAGATCTTGCGTCTGACGGTACGAGAAGGGAACGCCCTCCGCAACGAGATACGGGATGAGCGCCTTCAGGACGGTGTGTTTGGGTGAGATAACCGCAATGGCCTCGTCGGGATCCTTGCAGGTATTGAGGTAGCCGCCATCGATGCGCTCGCGGATGTCACGCGCCAGGGCGGCATACTCCTCCGCCTTGCTCTGAAAGACGGTCTCGGAGAACTCGGTCTGGTCTCCTCGGGGGCAGTTGGCCCGAATCGCCTTGTCGTCGCTTGCCGCGAGGCGACGCTCAACCTGTACCGCCACTCTCTGGCCAAGCTCGACGATGTCCGGAGTGGAGCGGTAGTTGATCATGAGCACGACGCTCTGCGGGTGGTAGCGATCAACGAACTGGTTGATGCACTCGATGGTCGCGCCCTGGAAGCGCATGATGGCCTGGTCGTCATCACCTACCGCCATGACGTTGGGGCGCTCAAGACCCTCGCAGAGGAGCTCGACGATTCTCATCTGGGCACCATTGGTGTCCTGGAACTCGTCGACCTGAATGTAGGTATAGGTGTCCTGGAGCTCCTGGCGTAGATTGTCGTCATTCTCGACCGCCTTTACGAAGTTGGCAATCATGTCATCAAAGTCGTAAAGATGCTGGTTGTCGAGGGTCTCTTGGTAGCGCCGGGCAACCGCGCAGGCAGCAAGGAGCCGTTCGCTCCCCTTCCGGATGCGGAGGCGCCTCCCCTCTCGGTTGCTTCCCTCGAAGAACGCGTTTCGGACGCTTGTGTAGCCCGCGGTCTTCTCGTTCTCGTCCACGAGCTCGGTGCGTCGGACGGTGTCGCGAAGGCTCGTGATAAAGGGCGCGTAGATTCCAGGAGTGGTGACCACGGGACGCTTGAGCTCGTCAGGGGCGTCCCCGCAGGCGTGCTCGACCTCGGTCTCAAAGCGCTCCGCAACGCGCGCGCTCGCCGTCATGGCAGCAATGTCGCAAAGCGAGGAGTTTTGCTCAAGCCAGTCCGCGGCATGGATGTTCTGCTCGGCAATCTTGGACAGCGCCTCGTAGGAGATACCGCTACGCTTGACCTTTGAGACAAAGGCAAGCATCTCCCGCGAGAAGTGCGCAACGTCTCCCCTGCCGATGCTTGAGAGCGGAGACCCAAACGGCAGCGTCTTGAGCAGCTCGTCCATGATCTCCGCTTGTCGAAGGCTTGTGACGAGCTGGTCGGAGGCGGGGCGGGGAAAGCTTTCCGGATGAGCCGCGCGAACGCTGCTGGCAAACCCGTGGAAGGTACTCACCTGGATGCCGTATGCCTCTCTGCCAATGAGCTCGATCAGGCGGGAGCGCATGGCCTCGGCACCTGCCTCGGTGTACGTGAGGCAGAGGATGTTCTGGGGAGCGGCGTCGCGCTTGATGAGGATGTTTGCCGCCCTCAGGCTCAGGAGCTGAGTCTTGCCCGTGCCAGGGCCGGCAATCACCATCAGCGGGCCATCCAGGCACTCCACGGCACGGCGTTGCTCGGGATTGAGCTTCTCCAACGCAGTCTGGAGCTCGTCGGTCATCTTCATTCCTGGATCCCCTGTTCGCCGCACACCCGTCAAGTGTCTCCATCAGTCTACACACGAGAAGTACGAAAAGATGTGATGAGAAAACGACCCATAGATGCGAATATACTGGATGGTCCAAAAGGGGCTGTCCCCTTTTGGACCATTACCAGTTGCCAGACAAAGGAAAAGCTGTCGACATGCCCTCTGGCACGCGAGCTCGGGCGCAGACCCCGTCTTTGGCGCCGTGCCGGGCGAGCGCTACGCCGACAGCAGCGACGAGTTCACACCGCGCATCGTAAGCGAGCTGTAAAAGGGGGACGTGTTCTTCCTCTCAGAGTTTTCGGGACAGGCCTCGAGTGTTGCTTGAGGCCCGCCCCAGACTCTCTGAGCGGAAGAGCCCGTCCCCCCTGCGGCCTGTCCCGAAAACTCTGAGAGGAAGAACACGTCCCCCTTTTACAGCTCGCGGGCGAGGGAGTAGGCGGTGGCCATTGCGTCCTTGATGTTTCCGGGCTTCTCGGCGTCGCCGATCACGTGAACGCGCGCCCCGGCGGCCGTCAGAGCCTCGGCGAGCGAGCCGTCCGGACGGTAGCCAAGCGCGAGCACCATCGTGTCCGCGCCCTCGATGACGTGCTCCTCTCCGTCCTTCTCGTAGGAGATCGAGTCCTCCGTCACGCCGGTGACGCGTGCCTCCGTGAGCACGTGCACGCCCTTGCTCATCATGCGCGTGATGAGGGCGGCACGGCCGGCGGCACCCTCCGTCGGGTCAAGCGTGGGCCCCATCTCCACGAGCGTGATGTCTCGGTTACCCTTGGCAAGGTCGTTCACCAGCGGCGCAAGGTAGTCGGCCACCTCGCAGCCCACAGATCCTCCGCCCACGACCACGATCTTCTTGCCCGGGAACGCGCGGCCGGCAAGGATGTCGTCGGCGGTCACGGCCTGCTTGAAGGCGCCCGCCCAGGCGGGCACGATCGGCTCCGCACCCGTGGCCAGGACAACCTCGTAGCCCGCAAAGTCGCGCGCCACGTCCTCGGCCGTGAGGTGCCGTCCCAGCCGCACCTCCACGCCAGCCTGCTCGAGGCGGCGCGCCTGGAACTTGATGACGCGCGTGAGATCCTGCTTGGCGATGGGCACCGCGGCGATGCGCATGGTGCCGCCCGGCTCGTCCGCCGCGTCCACGAGAACCACGTGGTGCCCGCGGCGCGCCGCCACAAAAGCCGCCTCCATGCCCGCCGGGCCCGCTCCGACAACCAGCACGTCGCGTTTCTCGGCGGCAGGCTCCACCGCGCCGTCGTCATGCTCCACGTCCGGGTTCACCGTGCAGGCGATGGGCTTGCCAAACATGATGCCCGTGAGGCAGCGGAGGCACCCGATGCAGGGGCGGATGTCATCGGTCGCGCCCATGGCGGCCTTGTTGCAGAACTCGGCGTCACAGAGGTTGGCGCGACCCATCATGCAGGCGTCGGCCACGCCCTCCTCGAGAAGCTCCTCGGCAATCCAGGCCTCGTTGATGCGGCCAACCGTTGCCACCGGGATGCTCACGCAGCGCTTGATCTGGCGCGCCACCTCGGCGTGGCTGCCCTGGCGCGTGCCCGCGGCGGGAATTGCCGAGCCGCGCTTGATGGTGGTGCCGCCGGAGACGTGCAGCAGGTCAACGCCGGCGCGCTCGAGCGCGCGGGCCACGTGGCACATGTCGGTGATGGTGAGACCACCGTCAGAGTACTCGTCCCCGGAGATGCGCACGTCGATGATGAAGTCCTCGCCGCAGCGCTCGCGCACCTCGCGAACGACCTCCAGCGTGAGGCGCAGGCGCGCGTCGATGTCGCCGCCGTACTCGTCGGTGCGCTTGTTGTAGAGCGGCGAGAGGAAGCCGCCGAGAAGCCCGTGCGCGTGCGCGGCGTGAATCTCCACGCCGTCGGTGCCGGCGAGCCTCATGCGCTCGGCCGCGTCACCAAACTGGCGCACGAGCACGGCAAGCTCCTCACGCGTCACGGGGCGCGGCGCCTCGCGCGCGTAGTAGGGGCCAACGTTGGACGGGGCGATCAGCTGCGGCGTGCCGGGAATCGGGAAGGCCATGTAGGCGGGGTGGAAGAGCTGCGGCAGGATCTTTCCGCCGTGCTCGTGGACGGCGGCGGCGAGGCGCTCCCAGCCGGGGACGTAGGAGTCGTCGGCGATGCACATGTCGCCAGGGAGGTAGACGTAGGTGGGCTCAACGGTCACGACCTCGGTGACGATGAGGCCCACGCCTCCCTTGGCGCGCGCCGCGTAGTGGTCGATGAGGGCGTCGGTCACATAGCCGTGGTCGGCCAGGTTGGTCGAGACGGGCGGCATGAAGACGCGGTTTCTCACCTCCTGGGTGCCCACCTTGAGGGGCGAGAACAGCAGCGGGTACTTCTCGGAGCTCGACGCGTGGTGCTTCTTTGATGTCATGGCACTTCCTTCCTGGGCGCACGGGGCACGGAATGGTATTGCATCAACCATAGCGCTTGCGCCCAGCGCGCGGTCCCGGACCCACGAGCGAAACCGCCTACCGCGGCGGGCGGCCGCCTGCGAGCCCGCGGCCCGCCCCGTGAAAGAATGTGGGCAGCCGGGGTAAAGAAGCTACATTTGCACCCCCTTCCACAGAATCGAGATAGCATGCCACGCACCCTCACCCGCATCGCCGCTCTTCTCGCCAGCGCGGCGCTTGCCGTCCTTCTTGCCTGCGTCGTGCCCGGAAGAGCCCTAGCCCAGGCCGTCTCCAAGGTCGTTGACCCCAACACCTCCTCGCGGTGGGAGGAGGTCCTCGGCGGGGGCGCCGGCGGGGGCGGCTACTCCACCGACCAGGCCGGGCGCATCTGGGTCGACAAGTCCGTCTACGGTAGCACCGATGAGGCACGCTCGGCCGGGCTTAACGTCACGCTCGCCGACGAGCGGCACGGATTTGCGGTGGGGCTCTCAGCGCTCTCCTCCGCCGTGTCCGTGCGCCAGGAGGGCGGACCGGCGCATGACGTCGTGTTCGTGGTGAGCACCAACCGGGTCCTGTCCGACCTGTCCTTTGGCGGCCGGCACCAGGCCGCCTACCTCGCCGACGCGCTCAACACCTCCATCGCACGCCTCATGGCGCAAAACGACGGCTCGGCCACTCCAACGCGCGTCAGCGTGATTGGCTACGACTCTGACGTGGTCACGCTCATGCCGCTCGATGTCTACGAGCCGGACCAGGACGGCCACTACGTGCGCTTCTTGCCCGGCTCGGGCGGCGCCGCGGGCTCGCTCGAGGTGGTGGCTACCGCGAAAAGCGGGGCAGAGACCGCGGACGCCGCGCTCGGCAGCGGCTCCTATCTGCAGCGCGCCGTGCACCTGGCGGGCGAGTCCCTCGTGGGGGCGGCCGGTGACGCCGGAGCCGCCGAGCGCGAGCCCGTCCTCGTGGTGATGGGGGTCGAGACGCCGCCCATGGCGAGCGTGAGCCTCTTCGACCCGCCCACCTACACGGGGGACGCCGCCGGCTTCCTGGGCCCGCTGCCCGGAACCCGCGTGACGGGCTACGGCACCGACGCGCTTCTCGCCACGCTGCTCACCATGCGCCACGAGGCGAGCCGTGTGGACAAGGCATGGGGCGAGGGGCGCGGGCTCGCCTTCTACACCGTTGGCCTTGACACGAGCGAGACGGCCGCCTACCTGCTGGAGACCCCGCTCGAGCAGGCGGCCCACGAGCTGCCGGGCTCGGGGGCTGCCACCGGGCAGGACCTGCGTGACAACCTTAAGGAGGCGGCGCGGGCCTATGCCGAGGCGGCTGCCGTGGGCGAGAAGAGCGTAGAGCTCGACCTGTTTGGCTCGGGCAGGGGCGGGCTCACCCCAGCCAAGGTGACGCTTCCCGTCGAGGGGGGCCTGGTCCCAGCCGACGACCCGCTCGCGGTCTCTCCCGTTGACGACTACCTCCCCGCACGCAGCGCCCGGGCGCTCACCTGGGCGCTCGGCTCGGCCGTGGGACGCTCGCTCGGTGTCTCCTACACCGCTCCGGCCTCGGGAGGCCCAGGCGAGGACGCGCCGGGCGGCAGCCGCGTCCAGCTCACCGACCGGATTGGCGCGGGCATGCAGGTCACGCGCGTGGACGGCATCGTCTACGGGTCGCACCTGCTCAGCGGGGCGGGAGCTGCCCAGGCGGTGAAGGTCAGCCTCGAGGACCCGTACAACCCCGACGCCACCCACGAGTTCAGCTACCTCGTGGAGGCCATGAACGCGCGCTACAACCTGGGCAGCGAGACCTACGGACTCTTCTACCAGGCGCTCGTTGACGGCCAGTTCTCCTACGCGAGTGACGACGACTTCTCCAACCACGCCTCCTGGTACGTGAACGAGGCACACGAGATGGTCCCCTCGCAGGGCAGCTCGTACACCTTCGCCACCCAGGCAGAGGTCGACGCCGCGGCGGACGGCAACTGGCAGGAGCGCGCCGACGAGGACGTGCGCGGTCGCATCGAGGCCGCCCAGGCGGCGGGCGCCACCGCCGTGTGCGAGACCTACTTCTACATCGGCGACTACCGCAGTCAGTACAGCGGCGGTGACGTCACGCTCTACGACTTCGTGGTGATGGTGGAGACCAGCCTTGCGACGGGGCGGCAGGAGCTTCTGCTCTCCATCCCCGTGGAGGCCGTGCCCGCCCTGCGCGCGGACGTGAGCGTGCGAGCGGACGGCACCGCCACCATGCGGCTCGACGAAGCGCTCGAGACGACCCCGATCCGGCTCGCCTACCAGGTTGCCCCCACGCCCGCCGTTTCCGCGCTGCTCGAGCGCATGGAGGCCGGCGAGCTCGTGAGCGACGCGGAGCTCGAGGGCGCGCTCGGCGAGAAGGTCGCGCACGGCGGGCTCGCAACCCGTCTGATCTTTGCGAGCGACTTCACCGGCTCGGGAGACTCCGCCGAGGCGGGGGCGACCGCGAATGCCTGGGCCGCCCAGACGAACTCCTACTACGCCTTCACGCGTGACACGCCCCTGCTTGTGCGCCAGGGCAGCGCCTACGTGCCGCTCGCCACGATGCCCGTGGCCGGCGAGACGTACTACTTCGAGAGGACCACGTACTCGGCGAGCTTCCCCTCGCCTGACGACGAGGTGCCGGCGAGCGTCGAGCGGACGTACGCGCCCTACGTGATGGCGGAGGGCGCCGCACAGGCCGAGAGCCGCTTCGTGCTCCAAGACGGGCAGTGCGTGGCACTCGCCGGGACCCCGCGCTACGTCACGGCCGAGACGCTTGGCTCGGTGGAGAAGATCCCCAACGCCACCGCGAGCGCGCCCTACGTGGAGCGCCTCTCCGTGGAGGCGCCCGAGTCCGGGGGCGTCCACCTTGTGGCGAGCCTCGGAAACAACGGCGCGCTCGTCGTGCCGGCCGGGGTCGGGCTGGGCACGCTGCGCGTGAGCAAGGGCGTGGACGGCGGCGCGCCCGGCGCGAGCTTCGCCTTCACCGTCACGCTCCGGGACGCGGACGGCACGTCCCTCTCTGGGGAGGTGGGCTATCGCGTGGGCGACTCCGCGGAGACGGCCGTGCTCGACGACAGCGGGTCCTTCTCGGCAAAGCTCTCCGACGGACAGGAGCTCGTGGTCGAGGGGATACCCGAGGGCACGCGCTACCTCGTGCGGGAGGACGACTACTCCGCCTCCGGCTACCTCTCCCTGCAAACGGGCAGCGAGGGGACGATCGAGGCTGACGGTGAGGCGCTTGTCTCCTTCACCAACGTATGGAGCGCGGGCGGCCTGGGCATCGCCAGCGTGATGGCCGGCAACGACGCCGAGCCCGACCGTGCGGTCTCGTTCGAGGTGGTCGTGCGCGGCCTCTTTGCGGCGCACCCGGGCGAGGACGAGCTCACCTTCGAGGCAACGCGCCACGCGGGCGACCAAGTTAGCAAGGAGCGGCTCGTGTTCTCGCGCGTGGAGGGAGGGACCGACGGCGTGGCACGCGTCGAGGGACTCACGGGAGGGTCGGGGCTGCTCGTGTCCGGACTCCCGGAGGGAGCCTCGTACACGGTGAGCGAGCTTGACGCCGACGCGCTCGTCGCCGACGGCTACGTCATCTACGCGGGAAGCGCCGACGAGGTTGCGGCGGGCAGGGAGGCTACCTCCGCCGAGGGCACCGTCGCGGGCGGGGACGCCGTGAGCGCGGCCTACTTCGTGCACGTGCGCGAGAAGGACCCCGATCCGACGCCCGACCCGGACCCCGATCCGACGCCCGATCCGGACCCCGATCCGAGCCCGGGCACCGACCCGACGCCCACGCCCGACCCGACGCCGGAGCCGGAGCCTGATCCAGAGCCGGATCCCGAGCCGGAGCCTGATCCAGACCCAACACCGGAGCCTGACCCAGAGCCGAATCCCGAGCCGACACCGGACCCGGACCATGACCCGACTCCCGAGCCCGAGGGTGAGGAGGCCAACGGTCAGGCAGATGCCGAGCCCCTCCCCGAGTCCGGCGACGCGACAAGCTCCCCCGGGGTTCTTCTCGCCGTGGGGGCGTGCGGCGTGGCGCTCGTAGCCGCTGGCATCGTGGTCGCCAGGAGACGCGGCGGGCGATGAGCCCGCTGCCGGCGCCCTCGCCCTTTGGCTAGAAGCCCACCTCGATCTGGCGGATGCGCCCGTAGAGCCAGCGGTTGGTGGGGACGAGGATGCCGTGGCTCTCGGCAAGCCGGATGACGGTGCCGGAGAACTCCTCCACCTCGGTGGGCCTGCGGTTGATGCGGTCCTGCGCCATGGAGGGCAGGCCGTCCGGATCGAGGCCCGCCACGAGCTCGGCCATCTGCGCGAGGTCCGCCTCGGTAACGTCGACGCCCTCGGCGCGCGCCACGGCCAGGGCCTCGCGCATGGCGGCCACGAAGCAGCGGTTCTGCTCGCTGCCCGGCTCGCTCGCGGTGCCGTACGTGCCGCCAAAGGCCATGCAGGTCTGGTTGATGCCAACGTTGAGCATGAGCTTCACCCACATGCGGCGGCGGATGTCGGCCTCGACCACATGCGGGATGCCGGCGCGCGCGTAGAGGTCAGCGACGTCGTCCACCACGCCCGCCTCGGTCCCCGGTGCCGCGCCAAAGCGAATCTCGCCAGGGTGGGTGTAGGTCATCTCGCCGCCGATGAAGACGGCGTCCATGCCCTGCGCGACCGAGAGCACGGTGCGCCCCCAGCCAAAGCGCTCCGCCACGCGCTCCTCGCTCGTGACGCCGTTGAGCAGCGAGGCGATCGCCGTGCGCGGCCCGACGAGCCGCTCCATGGTTTCGAGCGCCCGGTCGAGCCCGGTCGCCTTGGTGGCAAGGATCACCAGGTCGACGGGGCCGGCCTCGCTCGCGGGCAGGGTTCGCACGCGCAGCGGCTCCCCGTTGACGGTCGGCACCTCCCCCGCGTGCCGCTCAAAGCGCTCGTCGTCCATCACGAACTCGACGACGCCCGGCCCGAGGTTCTTCTCGGCGATGGAGCCGTAGAGCATCCCCACCGCTCCGCGCCCGATGATGGCCACGCTCTCGATTGCCATGTGCGCCTCCCCGCCCCCGTCGTTCTTCTCGCCGGAATTGTAGCGCGAGGGAGAGGCTGCCGCACTAGTGCGACTCGCCCACGATCTTGAGGCCCACCACGCAGGCCACGAGCCCGACGATCAGCGCGATCTTGACCCAGGAGAACGGCTCGGTGCCCGTGACGATGCCGTAGCCCACCGTGAGCGCTGCCCCGATGCCCACCCACACGGCGTATGCGGTCCCGATGGGAATGGTGCGGACGGCGTGGCTGAGACCCAGCATGCTCGCGGCGAGCGCCGCAAAGAAGATGACGGTGGGAAGCGGTCGGGTGAAGCCCTCCGCGCGGTCGAGCGCCTGGGCCCACACGGCCTCCATCGCCCCCGACGCAACCAGCACGACCCAGTCCATGACGGCCCCTTTCTGCGGGATTCCCCGCGTCGCGCGCCGTCTTTTCGATCCTGGTACGGCTGCCCTCGTCAGGGGCCCGGTGGGCCGTCGAGCAGTGTAGCACGCCGCGAGCGGAAAGAGAGCTTACGCCGACCAGCGCCCGGCATGACCGCGCGCCTTGAAAAACTGGTCGTGCGACCCCGTTCCCACAAAGCGGACAAGGCCCTCGCCTCGGATAACGGCATAGATAAGTATCCAATCCCCCAGATCGGCAACGTGGCACTCGCGCGCGCCACTCCAATTTCCGCGGAGTGCGTGGTCACGATAGTCACGCACAAGAATCGTCCGAGACTGTTCGGTGTCCTCACAGACGAGCCGCATGACCTCCCCCAGCTCGTCCATGTCCCAGTGGCGCCGGGCGCATGCTTTCATGTCCCGCTTGAAGGCCCCGCTGACCGCCGCCTCAAGCATCTACGTCCATCTCGCTGAAGAGCCCGTCGACATCCGCGCGCTCCCACTCGTCCCCGCCCGAGCCAAGCCGACTCGTCAGCTCGACGCTCGGCTCAAAGAGGCGCTCCTCCACGAGCGACCACACCTCCGAGCCGCGCTCATAGGGGATGAGTTTTCCGTTGGCTGTCGTCTGCCAGCACGGAAGGGCATGCGTTGCCTCGCTGAGCTGGCCAACCGTTGGGAAGGAGTCAACAAAGCGAGCAGCCAGGTCAAGCAGGTCAAGGTCATCGGAGGAGAAGAGGTCGGTGACACTCAGCTCGTTGCTCGGGACAAAGAGCAGCCCCAGCCCGTCATCCTCGAGCTCGATGTCCCCCGACTGCTCGAGCGCACGCCGAATCCGTTGATGACCGTCAATGACCGGGCCGTGCGGAGCGCGCGCGTAGCTCAGCCCCAGGAGGGACACCCCGTCCCTCTCAAAGGACAGGAAGTCCGCCACGAAGCAGGCTTTGATGACGCGCGTGTAATAGGGATGTGCGCATAGCGCCGAGAGATAATTCATTGCCGCCGCAATGCGCCCTCGGTCGGGGACCGTGAACCCGCTTTCTGAGGAGGCGTCGCCCAGAGCGTCATGCTGGGGCGAGACGACATCGAGCGCGGCGGCCATTGACGCACGCTGGACGGCTGGAAGCAGCCTTCCTGCTTCCTCGAAGCAGCGACGCATGTACGCCGGGCTCTCGGCGAGTTCAAGCAGCCTGGCATTGGAGGGAGACGGCTCTTTGCCCCCCTCATAGCGCACGATGCTCGGCTCGCTGATGCCCAGCAAGATGCCCAGCGAGCGCTGCGAAATGCCATAGCGCTCCCTCACCGCACGTACCCTGTCCGACCAAGACTTAACTCCCATGCTACACTCCTATCATTTGATAGGAGTGTAGCATGGGGCTATAAGAGGCACCATGAGGGACAGACTCTACCCACTTTCTCCGCAGGCGTCGGAAACTCTGCGAGAGCTTGACCGCAAAACCGAACCAGGCGAACAGGCGGGAGCCCCGGACTAGACGACTTGATTTACTTTGGATGCGCAGAACGTGGCCATGGCGGAGCCGTATCCGTCACCCCCCTTGGTCGTGCCAGACCCAACCAGAACCTGGTACGGCAAGGAGGCGCGATGCGGGCGGGACGGGGCACGCCCCGCCTCCATTCCAATCTGTGGATTCGCCCGGGAGTCGGGCGGCGACCGCATCTTGGGCGGTTTTCCCTCAGAAATACTAGATGTGGTATCCCCGACCCGAAAGGATCGTCGTGCTTCTGAGCCTTCTCGCAATCGTTGTCGGCTTTGGCCTGCTCGTGGGCGGAGCCAACCTCCTCGTGGACGGCGCCTGCCGCCTCGCCGCGCGCTTCGGCATGCCCGAGCGCGTGGCCGGCCTCACCGTCGTCGCCATCGGCACCTCCCTGCCCGAGCTCGTCGTGAGCATCACCTCGGCCGCCGCTGGCCACGCCGACATGGCCTTCGGCAACGTGGTGGGCAGTTGCCTCGCCAACCTGCTGCTCATCCTCGGCCTCTCCGCCGTCATCGCCCCCGTCGCCCTCTCGCGCGGCACCATCCGCTTTGAGATCCCGGTGGGCGTGGCCGCCTGCGCGCTCCTCGCGCTGCTCGCCAACACCGGAGGCGAGGTCACCCAGCTCGAGGGCGTCGTGCTGCTCGCGGCCTTTGCGGCGTTTCTCGTGCGGACCACGCAGATGGGCCTGAAGGAGGGCGCGGACGAGAAGGACGCGGGCTCGCGGGAGGGCGCCGGGGAGCAGGCCGCGGGCGGACGGCGTCCGAGCGTCGCCTGGGCGCTGTGGCTCGTCGTCGTGGGCGCCGTCATGCTCAAGGTGGGCGCCGACCTCGTGGTGGACAACGCCACGCTCGTCGCCACCGCCGCCGGCATCTCCGAGCGCGTCATCGGCATCACCGTGGTGGCGCTCGGCACCTGCCTGCCCGAGCTCGTGACGAGCGTCGTGGCCGCGCTGCGCGGCAACTCCGACATCGCCGTGGGCAACGTCACCGGCTCCAACATCGCCAACCTGCTGCTCGTGATGGGCGGGCCCGCGCTCTTCTCGTCCATTCCCTACGACGCGGCCTACAACCTGGACCTCGCGCTCGTGGCCGTGTTCTCGCTCGCGCTCGTGGGCTTCTGCTACGTGGGCAGGCATCACGAGATGAGCCGCGTGAACGGCGTGATCTTCGTGGTGCTCTACGCCGCCTACATCGCGGCGTCCGTGCTGAGGTAGCGGACGCCGAGGGACATGAGGCGCATCGCCGTCACGGGGAGCCCGGGCGCGGCGTAGACGACGGGAACGCCCGCCCGCAAGGCTCCCGCAGGCAGTCCCGTTGCGCTACGCGCCCATGAGCGAGCCGTTGAAGTGGATGATGAGCAGCAGCATGGCCACGAGGCTCGCGGCAAAGAGCGCGCCGCCCGCGACCATGAGCGCCTTGGCCCAGCGCGGGACGGGCCGGAGCACGCTCTGGCCGCCTATCCCAATCATGAACATCAGAATCGACGCCCCAAGGCCCACCATGGCCAGGCCCTCGCCGGTCGCGAGCGCCGGGACGTCCGCGGGCGCCACGTTGGCGTAGTGGTAGCCGTGCAGGAGGCTCACGTCCCCGGTCGCGATCATGTAGGCGCCCGGCACGAGGCCCATGAGCGAGAGCAGCGCGCCCACCGCCGCACAGACCGCCATCGAGGCGCGCGGGCCCAGGCCGCCCAGGCCCGCCCCGGCGGCCGAAGTCACAAGCCCGCCGTTGTGCCGGGCGATGGTGACCAGCGTCCCCGCAATCCCCACCACGAGCAGAGTCACGCCCACGACCGTGGCCCAGTCCGGCAGGGCGCTCGGAATCATGAGCGCGATGGCCACGGCCAGGACCACCATCCAGACCCCCGTCTCTCGCGCGAGGAGGGGACGTTCCGACTCGGGGGTGGTGGCGTAGTGGTAGCCGTGCAGCAGGCGACAGTCCCCCGTCACGATCATGTACACACCGAGAAGGGCCGTAACCCCCGCGATGGCGACGCCGATGAAGCCCTCCATGACGACCTCCCAACCACAGCGCCCTTCACGCCCGCGGACGCCTGACCATGTGGTGAGAGGATTGTAGTCCCGCGCGAGCCGGGCGCAAGCGTCTTTTGGGCGAGAGGCCAGAGGGGGGCAAGCGGGCTAAGAGGGCCGGCGCACGGCGGGCGCGCAAGGGGTTGCCCTCAGACGTCTCGGCGATTCCCGACGTGAGGCGCCACGAGCGCCCTGACCTTCTCGAGCTCCCCCGGAGCGAGCTCGCGGCCGTCCACGAGCACCAGCTTGTTGTCCCCGCGCCTGAGGTAGAGGTAGTCCCCCATGGTCCCCCACTCCCTAAAGGAGGGCCAATAGCTCACGCCGTGACCGACCTGCGAGTCGACGGTCACGCCGTCGTCGTCGAAGGTGTAGCGCACCTCGCCGGAGCGGAAGGCGTCATCGACGAGCGTCTCCGCGCGCCTGAGCACGAAACGCTGAAACGCCCGCGCCCGCGCGCCGAGCACGATCGCCACACCCCCAAGGACGAGGTAGGCGACGCCGAGGACGTCCGACCCGGAGCCGAGAATCAGCGCTCCGATCGCGACGAGCAGCGCACCCAGAACGACGAGAACGGGCCCGCCGATGCGACGCCGTCGCACGTTGCCGGGGCTCTCCAGCGCAACTTCGATCGCCACGGCACGCCGCTCGTCGTTCAGGTCCATCTGATAAGAGACCATAGACACCTCCCGACTCGGATGGCCTTAGTATAGCCCGCGGGCCGTGGGCCGCCCTCTCGCCCAGGTGCTTCTCGCCGGCTTATGCAAAGCTTACTTGTCATTTTTTGCAAAGCGTACTATGCTTATCTTGCAAAGCGCGCTTGTCATTTTTGTAGCCGACGACCGAGGAGGCGATGCCGTGCGAACAAGGATCAAGGAGCTGCGTCGGGAGCGGAGGCTCTCGCAGGCCGATCTCGCCGACGCCGTGGGCACCACGCGCCAGACCATCACCTCCATCGAGGTGGGCAGGTACACGGCATCGCTGCCGCTCGCCCACAAGATAGCCCGCTACTTTGGGCTCACCATCGAGGAGGTCTTTGACTTTTCCGAGATAGACGAGGAGCTGTGATCAGCATGAGCAAGCTTGACACCCTTCGCAACGCGCTCGACCTCTTTCCTGGCGAGAAGGACCTCGCGCCCGGGCGCTCCCTCGACGCCATGCACGCGGACGCACGGCGGCGCCTGCGCCGCGAGACCGCCTCGGTGGCCGTCATCTGCGCCTCGATCGTCGCCCTGTGCGTCCTCGTGGCGACCGACGGCCTGCCCGCCCTGCGCGGCGACGCGCCCTCCTCGAGCTTTCTCGGGGGCTTCCTCATGGGGCTTTTCTGCGTCGCGGGGGTCGTCAGCGTCCGCCAGGTAGTGACGCTCAGGCGCGCGCTCGCAGACGACCGTGAGCTGCGCCGCTACTACGCGCGCGAGAACGACGAGCTCACGGCCCACATGGAGCGCGAGGTGGCGCGGACGTTCGTGCGGGCCATCCCCGCGCTCGCCGTGGTAGCGATCTTCGCCGGGGCACTCGTGAGCTTCGAGGCGATGGCTGCCGTGGCGGCGACGCTGGTGTTTCTCTCGTTGGCGCTTCTCGCCGTCAAGCTCTCGTACCGTGCGCGCTACCGCGCTGGGGCCGAGGCCGAGTAGCGCGGGCAACGGGCTCACGCGCCGGTGTAGGCATCCTCTGCGGAGTTGGAGAAGTCCTGCTCGGCGAGCCATGCGGCCTCCGCCTCCGTCTCGGGGAGGTCGATGCGCTCGATCTTGAAGACCGCCGGGCGCGTGCCGTCGTTGCAGCAGGCGATCATCACGCGCTCATCGTTGGTCCAGCCGTGCATGATGGAGCCGCCCTGCAACGCCGCGTAGATGTAGCGGCTGACGCAGTCCCACGCCTCGGCGCACGGGAAGGCCGGGTCGAGGTCGCGCCCGAAGTGCCAGAAGTCATCGCGTCCGTCCTCGCGCGAGAACAGGAACTCCTACCCCACCTCAAAGCACGGGCACGGCCCGCTCTTGGGGTCGGCCAGGCAGCGCTCCTGCAGGTCGGGGAAGCACTTCTTGTCCAGGACCGTCACCTTGCACTGATGCCTCATGGGGCCTCCCATTCGTTGACTTGTGCGAGTTATACCCACCGCGCCGGCAAGCGTACCGCTGCGCCCGCGCGCAACGAAGCGTTGCTTGGACCGGGGCCTCCGTTCGGCGATACTGGTGCCAGCAACCAAGCCGAAGGGAGGCCGACATGGCCATCAAGGACGTGCTGCCAAGCCTGCGCCGCGAGCGCGGGCTCACGCAGGAGGAGCTGGCTCGCAGGCTCTACATCACCCGTCAGGCCGTGAGCCGCTGGGAACGCGGAGAGACCTCGCCGGGAATCGACATGACCAAGCTCATCGCGCGCGAGCTCGACGTCCCCGTGACCGAGCTGCTGGAGATGCCCGAGCACTATTGCCAGAGCTGCGGCATGATGTTCACCGGCCCTGACCAGCTCGGGCACGACGCCGACGGCACCGAGAACCCCGACTTCTGCCGCTGGTGCTACGACGGCGGCTCTTACACCTACGAGACCACGATGGACGAGATGATCGAGGACTGCGCTCCGCGCATGGCCGAGGCGATGGGCTGGACCGTGGACGAGAGCGCGTCGCTTCTGGGCGCGGTGCTGCCCACCCTCGAGCGCTGGCGCGACGCGTAGGGCGACGGGGCGAGAAGGACGTCGGGTCGGCTACGCGCCGGCGAAGTAGGGGCACGCGCCCGCGAGGCACGCGCCGTTGCGGTCGGAGACCGCGCAGCGCGGCTCGGAGGCCGCGGGCGCGAGCTCCACGCCGAGCAGGCGCTCGAACCACGGAACCGCACCACGCACGACGATGCGGGCGTCGCGCTTGCAGCAGCGCGGGGCGCCCGCCTCGGCGATCGCCCGCAGCAGGTCGGAGACCATGAGCTGGCACTCGCTCCAACCCTCGGCCCTGAGCGGGGCGTTCTCCAGCAGGATCGCGAGCGCCATGCCGCACGAGGCTGCGGCGCCGCACACGCCCCAGCGCGCGCACGCCGCGCCGGGCACCGCCGCCGAGCGCGCCCGGAGCTCGGCGAGCTGGGCGGCGAGGTCCCCCTCGCCGCGCGCGTTGCGGACGCAGGTGACGAGCGCCGCCCCCGCCAGATAGTGGTGCACGGGCCCAAAAGCGTCACACTCCGGCGCAGCCATGAGCTCCTCAAGGAGGTCGGCGGGGCTCAGCGCGTCGCTCTTCTCGCAGATTCTTGTGGCCCAGGCGTATGCGTCCTGCTGGTCGCTCATTGCATCCCCCACATATTGATAACTATCGATATATTGCTGAGTGTATACTCTGCATCGACGTTTATCAATCTGTTGGGCAGGCGGGCGCGAAGGGGGCCACCATGGGCGTCACGTTGGGGGAAGCGGGCAATCGCAGGCCGCGCGTGGCGTTTGTGTGCACGCACAACTCATGCCGGAGCCAGATCGCCGAGGCGCTCTCCCGGGTGCTCGCCTCGGACGCGTTCGAGGCGTTCTCGGCCGGCACGCACCCCGCAGACGCCGTGAACCCCGACGCGCTGCGGCTCCTTCGCAACGTGCCGGGAGTCGACACGGCAAGGCTTCGTCCCAAGGCGCTCGACAAGCTGCCCCCGGTTGACGTCGTGGTCACGATGGGCTGCGGCGTCCAGTGCCCGATGCTGCCCTGCGCGCATCGCGAGGACTGGGGGCTCGAGGATCCAACAGGCAGGGGCGACGAGGCATTTCTCGCCACCATGGACGAGATTGAGCGCCGGGTGCGCGACCTTGCGGAACGCCTTGCGCATTGCGAAGTCGCCACAACGGACAAGAGCGACGGGCTCTCTGCGGACTTGCTCAAGGCGCTTGCGGACGAGAGGCGCCTCGACGTCCTGCGCGCGCTCTCCCAGGCCGACGAGCTCTGCGCCTGCAAGCTGCTCGAGCGCCTCGACATCAGCCAGCCCACGCTCTCCCACCACATGGCGCTGCTCGTCTCCGCGGGCCTCGTCAGCGCGGAGCGACGCGGCCGCTGGACGCACTACCGGCTTGAGCGCGGGCGCATGGCTCGGCTCGCCGCCGCGCTCGAAGAGCTTGCAAACGCGAAGCCGTCGAACCCGGACGCAGCCGTTCCCGCCTCCGCACGCAAGACTCTCTACCTCGTTGGCGGCCCGATGGGCGTCGGCAAGTCGACCGTCTGCCGCGAGCTCAGCCGCATGCTGCCGCGCTCGGTTCTTCTCGACGGGGACTGGTGCTGGCAGGCGGACCCCTTCCAGGTGACGCCCGAGACCAAGGCGGTGGTGCTCGACAACATCTGTCACGCGCTCGGCAACTTCCTGCGCTGCGACGCCTACGAGAACGTCGTCTTTGGCTGGGTGATGCACGAGCGAGCGATCGTCGAGGGGATTCTCGCGCGCCTGCCAATCGCCGAGTGCGGCGCGGCGGTGCGGTGGGTCTCGCTCGTGGCGAGCGAGGAGGAGCTGCGCAGGCGTATCGAGGGTGACGTGTCCGCCGGGCTGCGCAAGGCGAACGCGGTGGAGCGCGCCCTCGCCTACCTGCCCCTCTACCGGGAGCTTGGCTCCGAGCTCGTGGACACCACCGGGCGCTCGCCCCGCGAGGTGGCGGAGCTCGTCGCGGGCGGTGCGCGGAAGGGCCGCTAGGCCTCAGGAACCATGCGCGCGTCTGCCCACCATCCCGGCACCAGCTCGCCGAGCCGAGCCGTGCGTCGCGACTCGTAGTCGAGAAGCACCTCGACCTCCCGCGCCGCGGGGTCGAGCTGCATCATGAGCTCCCGGCACGCCCCGCACGGCATCCCGGCGCCCCCGCCCGGCATGACGGCGACGATCCTTCGTATCCGCGACTCCCCCGCCGTGACCATGGCCGCGATCGCCGAGCGCTCCGCGCACATCCCGAGCGAGCACGCCGTGTCGATGCAGACGCCCACGTAGACGCTGCCGGCCTCCGTGAGCAGCGCCGCCGCGACGGAGCCCGCCTCCACGAGCGGGGAGATCTCGCGGGGGCGCTGCACGCGCCGGGCAGCAAGGTAGAGGCGGTCCCAGGAGTCGTCGTAGCACGCGAGCGCCCGAGCCTCCAGCGCGCGCACGAAGCGGTCCTTGCCGTCGCAGTAGCCCTCGATGTCGTACGGAAAGCGCCGTGCGAGTGAGCGCTTGAGGGCGGCGTACTCGTCCCGCGCGTCCTCATGGGAGCGCAGGTAGTCGCAGAGCGCCAGGTGACGGACGATATTCTTCCTGTCGCCCGCGTCAAAGACATGGACCTGATGCGTGCGCTCGTCGCCGCCCTTGCGAAAGTAGCGCCGCCCCGAGATGCCGAACTCGCCGAGGCACTCATAGCCCAGCTCGCGCATGCGCGGCTCGACGGCGTCGACCTCCCCGAGGCTGCGCGCCGCCACGAGCACGTCCACGACCGGCTTGGCGGCTAGCCCCGGCACCGACGTGCTCCCGATGTGCCAGATTGCGAGCGTCGCCTCGCCGAGCGCGCCGCAAAGGCGGTCGCGCTCCTCCCGAAAGCGCTGCTGCCAGGACGGGTCGTAGTCAACGACGGTAACGTGTTGGGGCATGGAGGCACCTCTCTCGATCGACGATGCGCCTGTCGTGCGCGCGACCAATTATGCGCCTCTCCCAGACCAGTCCGTCCCCGCGCCACCGCCCCACGCGCTACACTGAGCACACGCCCGCACCACGCGAAGGAGGCACCATGCCGCGCACCCCCATCGCAAAGATGTCGCTTGCCAAGGTCTACCCGCTGCTCGTCCAGAAGGCAGAGCGCAGGGGTCGCACGCGCGAAGAGGTGGACGAGGTGGCCTGCTGGCTCACCGGATACGACGCCGCCGGCCTCGAGCGCCAGATCGCCGAGGGCGTTGACTACGAGACGTTCTTCTCGGAGGCCCCCGCACTGAACCCCAACCGCGCGCTCATCACCGGCAAGGTCTGCGGCGTGGACGTTGCCGCCATCGCCGACCCCGTGGAGCAGAACGCCCGCTACCTCGACAAGCTCGTCGACGAGCTCGCCCGCGGGCGCGCCATGGAGAAGATCCTGCGCTCGTAGCCGCCGAGAGTGTCTCCACGGCCCGATGGATGTCGCCCCTAGCCCCTGTGCCCCGCACCCATCCAGCTTTCGTCGAGCATCCACTCGACCGCGTTGGCATGACGGACACCCCGATAGTCCCCCACCCCAACGCGGTCGAGCGTCAGCACGGTCTTGGGATAGTTGTCCGCAATCGCCTCGAGCGGCGCGAACTCCCGTCTTCGCGTAGACTCGTCCAGCACCGTCTGCGAAACCTGGAAGTATTCCGGCCCGTCGTCTCCCACGGCAACGAAGTCGACCTCCGCCGTCCCGACCTTGCCAACGGAGACGGTGCGATAGCGCCTCAGCAACTCGAGATAGACTGCGTTCTCAAGGCGCCTGCCCAGGTCTCCTTGTTCCTTCCCCAGCAGCCAGAACCTAAACCCCAGGTCGCCCAGATAGTACTTCTCAAGCGTCTCGAGGTACTCCCTGCCCCTCAAATCGTACCGGCTCACCTTGAAGACGAGGTAGTTCTCCATGAGGGTATCGAGGTACGCCCCTACCGAGAGAGGCGAAATCCGCGTCCCCGCCGCTGTGAGCCCTGATGCGATGCGCTTGCGAGAGGTGATGTTCCCCACGTTGTCGGCAACAAACGACGACAGGTCCCTGAACGCCCTCATGTCCATGCGCGGGTGCCGTCGCGCAACGTCCTCAAGGATAATCGTGTTAAACACGCCACCAAGGTAGTCGGCCACCGTCTGGGCGTCTTCGAGCGTCGCCGCGAAGGGCATTCCGCCATAGGTGAGGTACCGGTCAAACGCGTCGTCCGGATTCCCCTTCTTACCCCAGGCCACATAGTATTCCGCAAACGAGAAGGGCAGCATGCGGAGCTCCACATAGCGGCCGGTAAGCAGCGTCGCCAACTCGCCGGAGAGGAAGAAGGCGTTAGACCCCGTGATGTACAGGTCAACATCATCTCGAACCGCCAGCCCGTCCACGACCCGCTCAAATTCTTCGACATGCTGGACCTCATCAAGAAACACGTAGTTAGTGCCCGCTCCAAGCCGCTGAACGACGTAGCGGTACAGTTCCCGCGCATCGAGGGGATAGTCCTCGTCCAGGCTCTCGAAGTTGATGCTCAAGATGTTTTTCTCTGAAACCCCCTGGGCAAGCAGCCGTCTGCGGAAGAGCTCGAACACGCTCGACTTTCCGCAACGCCTCAGGCCAGTGGTCACCTTGATGACATCGCGGTCCCTCCACCGGTCGAGCCATGAGAGATAAAGCGGTCGGTCTATGAGCTCGTTTTTCATGATGTGTCCAAACCGATTATCTGTTTTAGTCTCTTTATCATACTATGCAAAAACCGACTGATTTATCTCAACGGTTTTCTCATTTTTGAGAAAACCAGTTACCTGGTTCAGGAGGATTGTTGCCCGCGGGCGCGCCATGGAGAAGATCCTGCGCTCGTAGCCGCAGGACGCGTTTTCGCAGGTAGATGCCAACTCGCCCAACGGTCGATTGACGTGCGCGGCACCGCGGCGCAGCATCGTGGCTACGTTCCGACCCAGGAGGGAGACCACATGACAGACGACCCGGAATCGCACGGCCCCAAGGCCCCGCAGCTCGACGCGACCACCCTCGGCGCGTTTGTCGCCCGTGTCCGCGCCGAGCGCGGGCTCACGCAGCGACAGCTCGCCGAGCGCCTCTACGTGAGCGACAAGACCGTGAGTTCCTGGGAGCGCGGGCTCAGCCTGCCGAGCGTTCCGCTGCTCGTGCCGCTCGCCGGGGCCCTTGGCCTCTCCATCTCCGAGCTCATGGCCTGCGAGGAGGCCGCGCACGAGGAGAGCCTGGGGCGCGCCGAGGCCGACCGCCTCATCGCCGCCTCGCTCGACCTCTCGGGCGCCGCGCTCACCGGGCGGCAGCGGGCGCTGCGGTGCGCCGCCTTTGCGGCGACGGTCGCCGTCTGGGGCGCGCTCACGGCACGCGTGGTCTTCTCGCGCAATCTGGGCCTGCTCGTCTCGGGCCTCGCCGACCCTGCCGTCTCCGGAGGCCTCCTCATGCTCGTGGCGCTGGCGTGGTTCTCGTTCTTCTGCCATGAGACCCTGCCCGGATACTACGACGAGAACCGCATCTCCTTCGTGGCGCAGGGCCCCTTCCGCATGAACCTCGGCTGCCTCATGCGCGTCCACAACGGCAACTGGCCCGCCATCTGCCGCGCGGCCCGCTGGTCGGCCGCCGCGGCGGCGGTGCTGCTGCCGGCGCTCGAAAAACGGGCGCGCCGTGATGGACGCGAAGGTTCGGACCGCACGCGCGTCGCGCGCGATAAGCGGTGTCAGCCGAAGCGTGGACCGCGTGTTCTTCTCGCCCATAAAGCCCCTCCTGCCGGCTACGCCAGGTAGGACTCGAGCGCGGCGACCAGAAACTCCGTCGCGCCCTCGCCCACCGCCTCGTCGTAGTACGCGCGAAAGCGGTCGTCGGCGAGATACATCTGCGCGAGACTCCGGTGCGCCTCGCGCGAGTAGCGTCCCTCGCCCCAGTGCAGGGCGATCCAGCGCGCGTGCATCCGCGCGAGCTCTCGGGCCGGCTCGCCCGCCGGGTCGCCCGTTGCCATGGCGGCGCGCAGGCGCTCCTTGATTGCCTGCTCGAGCCGGTCCTTCTCGCCCCACTCGTCGCGGGAGAGCGAGGCCAGTCGCTCGTTCGCCGCGTCCACCGCATCGTCCCCGTAGCGCGCTCGCGCCTCGCGGCCGTACGCGCGCTCGTTCTCCTCGATCGCGTGACGCTTGAGCGCCTTGAACGCCTCTCGCTCGCCCATGTCCTCAATCCCTTCCGCCGTAGCAGCGTTCCCGATCACGTCAGAGAATAGCGCGTCTCTCGCATCTCGAAACCGGCTTGCCCTCTCTCGTAAACCTATCGTATACTAGGTTTTAGCGACCACAGGGGGGGAGGCATGGGGCGACCGGCCGGACCAACGAGCGACACCAAGCGCCTCATCTGCGAGCGCGCCCTCGAGGTGTTTGCCGAGAAGGGCTACGCCGCAGCAACGATGCGCGACGTTGCGGCCGCAGTGGGCCTGCGCGAGGCCTCGCTCTACAGCCACTTCCCCGGCAAGCAGGCCATCTTCGACGCGGCTGTGGAACACCAGCTCGACCGCCTGACGCAGGCGCTGCGCTCCCGGCGCGCCCTCGCCCACCCCGCCGACGACGCGAGCGCCTACCTCGCGGACGGGCCCGCGCTCGCCGAGGTGGTTCTCGCCAGCTACGAGCCCCTCTTCGCGGACGCCGGCATCACACGCCTGCGCCACGTGCTCGAGGGGGCGCGCCACACGGACCCCCGCTGCGACGAGCTCTACCGCACCGTCTTCGTGAAGCGCCCGCTCGAGCTGCAGCGCGCGATCTTCTCGCGCCTCGTCGACGCCGGCCTCTTCTCCCCCTGCGACGTCGACCTCGCAGCCCGCCAGTTCCACGGGCCCGTGTTCCTCGCGCTCTGCGAGGGCACGCCCTGGCCGCAGGCGCGCGGGCTCGTGGAGCGCCATCTCGTCGCGTTTCTCGCCCAGCACCGAGCGAAGGAGTGAGCATGAGCACCGCCGTCGTCTACTGCTCGCAGACCGGGTTCACCGAGAAGTACGCCCGCTGGCTCGCGGAGTCGCTCGGGACCAGGGCCGTCCCGTTCGCAGATCGCGCCTCGGCCGGCGTGGCCGCCGCGGAGACGGTCGTCTTTCTCAGCTGGTTCCACGCCGGAGGACTCAAGGGCGCGCGCTGGCTGCGCTCCGTCATGGACGCCCGGCCCGAGCGCCGCTACGTGGTCGTGGGCGTGGGAGCCTATCCCATGCCGAGCGACGAGTGGCCCAAGAGCGAGACCGACGCCGGCTTCGAGCACGCCTTCCCGCACGAACGCTACCCCCGCCTCGCACGCTTCTACTGCCAGGGCGGGTTTGACTTCGACCGCCTGTGCGCCCTCGACAAGCTGGCCATGCGCGCCTTCTTCCGCATGCAGGCCAAGGAGGCCGAGACCGACCCGCGCGCGGCCTTCGCGCTCGACGCCATGCGCGAGGGCTTCGACGGGACGCGGCGCGAGTACCTGCAGCCGGTGCTCGAGCACCTGCGGGGCTGAGCCGGGCAAGGGTCCACGACCGTCACGCGCCGTCGGCGAGCCTCAGGTAGAGCAGCGGGTAGGGTCTGCCGTCGTCGTCCGTGGACGTGCGGCGATAGGCCGAGAAGCCCAAGTGCTCGTAGAACCCCACCGCCTGCGGGTTCTGCTCGTTCACCGAGACCTCGCGCGCGCCGAGAAGCTCCGTCGCCCGCTCCATGAGCAGCCGACCCACGCCGTGCCCGCGCTCCTCGGGGTCCACGAAGAGCATCTCCACGAAGTCCCCGTCCATGCCGAGAAACCCGATCGGCGCGCCCGACCGGCGCGCGACGAGAAGGAGCGGCACGTGACCGATTGCGTCGGGCACCATCGGCCGCATCCGCCCCACCTCGCCGGGCAGGAGGAAGTCGTGCGTCGCGCGGACCGAGCGCTCCCAGACGTCGGCGAGCGCGCGCACCAGGGCCGCGGGGCGCTCGGGGGCCTCGGTGACGACCAGCCCCTCGCGCTCCAGGGCGAGAAGGGCCCGCTTGCACCAGATGCCGCCCGCGTAGCCGGTGAGCGCGCCGTGGGCGCCGAGCACGCGATGGCAGCCCACGATCACCGAGACCGGGTTGCGCCCCACCGCCGAGCCCACCGCCCGCGGTGAGGTGGCACGGCCCAGGCGGCCGCCCAGGCGGGCCGCCAGCTCGCCGTAGGTGACGGTCTGGCCGCTCCCCACGAGGCGCAGCTCGTCCCAGACGGCGCGCTGGAAGGGCGTGCCCGCAAGCGCGAGCGGCGGCACGGAACCGGGATGGCCGCCCGTGAAGTAGGAGTCCAGCCATGCGCGCACCCCATCAAAGACGGGCAGCCCGTCACAGGCGCGAGCATCCGGCGCCACGCCTGCGGCAAAATGCCGCTGCCCCTCGAACCAGAGCCCGGTGAGCGCGGAGCCGTCGCTCGCAAGCAGCATCTCCCCCAGCGGGGAGCGATAGACGGACGTGCGCCTCACGGCTGCTCGCCGAGCCCCGCCCGACGGCGCAGCTCGCCCATCAGGTTGTCGTTGCCAATCACCGAGACCGCGGCGTCGCCGTCCCGGGGCGCCTCTATGAAGACGCCGTCGAGCGCCGCCGTACACTTGTGGCCGGTGAACTGCTCGGACGAGCCCGTGTAGGGCCGCACGCCCGTCACGTGCCCGTACAGGATGATCGTGCGCCCCCAGCCAAAAACGATCTCCAGGCGGTCGCGGTAGAGCTCCACGCGGTTGCGCACCACCGCCGGCCACAGCACGACGGCGCCGGCGACGAGCAGCGCCGCCGGCACGCCGGCCGGCATCCCGGGCTGCAGCGCCAGAATCGCGGCCGCCGCGGCCACAAGACCAGAGAGCGCGCCGTACCACGGAGCCACCTTCCCGCGAAAGACAAGCTCGGGATTACCCCTGTAGATGCGCATGTCAGCTCACCTCGCACGGGACACCCGGCCGGCGCGGCCTCCAGCCCTTGAGCGCCATGAGGCCGAGAAACGCGGCGAGAACCACCACGGAGAGCGCGAGCAGCGCCACGGGGAAGAGCCAGAAGCCCACGCGCTCCGCCGCCACGCCAAAGAGCGGCGGCAACGTGAGGGCGCCCACGTAGGATGCCGCCATCTGCACGCCGATCACGGCCTGCGAGAGGTCGCGACCAAAGAGGCGCGGCGTGAGGTGCAGCATGTTGGGGTAGAGCGGGCTGTTGCCAAAGCCCACGAGAAAGAGCCCCACCGGCGCCGCGGCGAGCGGCAGCGGGGCCAGGAGCACGAGCACGGCCACGAAGGTGACCGCCTGCCCCAGCCCCACGAGCTGCTTGCTGGAAAGCCGGTTGGCCAGCACGCCGGAGAGGAAGCGCCCGGCCGTCACACCCACGTAGTAGACCGTCACCATGCCGGCGGCCTCGCCCGCCCCCATGCCGCGAGAGCTCACGAGATAGCTCGTGCACCAGGTGTTGCACACGCCCTCGATGGCCACGGACGCCATGAAGACGAGGCAGGCCAGGCGGATGTCGCGGCGGCGGACGAGCGCGAGCGGGCTCGCGGCGCGGGGCGCGGGGTCATCGTCCTTCTCTCCCGCCGGATCCTCATCCGCATGGCCGACGCGGGACCAGAGCGGCAGAATCGCAATGGTGGCTGCCATGATGGCCGCCTGGCAGGCCGCCGCCTCAAGATAGCCGTCGCGCCAGGTGCCCCCCGAGAGCGCAAGAGACATGAGGAACGGGCTCACCGTGATGCCCACGCCGTAGGCGCAGTGCAGGAAGTTCATGTGCGTGGCCTTGTAGTGCAGGGCGACGTAGTTGTTGAGCGCCGTGTCGATGGCGCCCGCGCCGAGGCCGAGGGGAATCGCCAGCAGGCAGAGCCACGGAAAGCTCGGCGCCACGGCAAAGCCAAGAAGTGCCGCCGCCGTGAGCGCGGTGGAGACGGCCGTCACGCGCCCGGTGCCAAAGCGGCCGATGAGCGCGGCGGACGAGAGGCTGGAGACAACCGTTCCGCAGCAGGTGACCATCGTGACGAGGCTGCCCCACGAGACGGGCACGCCGAGGTCCGCGTGGAGGGCCGGCCACGCCGCCCCAAAGAGCGAGTCCGGGATGCCCAGACCAACAAAGGCAACATAGATGACAACGAGAAGAACCACGGACATGGAGGCTCCCAAGCGGAAAGGACGTCACTTGACTGGAAACGTTTCCAGCACATGATAGCGGCAGCGTCGAAGCGGGTCAATCCGCTACGGCCGCCCCAAAGAGGAGGGCCCGTCGGGCATGGCAAACCGACGGGCCCCGCGAGGGAATATCAGGTTGGGTCGTGCAGGTGGGGCCAGGCGCCTACGCGTCCTCGTCCTCCTCGATGGGACGCAGGCTCTTCTTGTCCGGCGCGGCCTCGCTGTCGGGCGGGAGGATGGAGTTTAGGATGATCGCCATGACGGCGCAGGGCGTGATGGCGGAGGTGCCAAAGATCGTGGCCAGCCAATCCGGCATGCCGGGGCCGGTAAGCGAGCCGGAGACCTGGGCGATGCCAATGCCAAAGGCCACGGAGATGCCAAAGACGGTACAGGCACGCGGCGTGAGGCCGTCCTTCACCAGGATGCGGATGCCGTTCAGGGTGATGGTGCCAAAGACGCTGATGGTGGCGCCGCCGATCACCGGCTGCGGGATCATGAGCAGGATCGCGGAGAGCTTGGGGCACAGGCCCGCGGCAAGAAAGACTATTGCCGCCGTGCCAAAGACCCAGCGGTTGATGACCTTGTTGGAGACGATGATGCCCACGTTCTGGCCAAAGGCCGAGGTGGGCATGCCGCCCAGTACGGAGGAGATCATGCTCACGATGCCCTGCGCCTTGATGGCGCCACTGATCTCTCGCTCGGTGGGCATGCGGTCCATGCTGCCCGCGCAGGAGGCGGAGAGGTCGCCGATGAGCTGCACGTTCACCATCACGTACACCATGGCCAGCGTGATGCACGCCGCGGGGTTGAAGACGATCTCAAACGGGAAGAGCTCCGGCAGCGAGAACCACGCGGCGCCGGCCACCTCCTCGGCGCTCACCATGCCAAACGGGATGGAGACGAGCACGCCGATGATGATGCCAAAGAAGATGGACCCCAGCTTGAAGACGCCCGTGGCAAAGTTGGAGAGCGCAAAGACCACGGCAAAGGTGATGAGGCCCACGATCCAGTTCTGCACGCCGCCAAAGTCCGCCGCGCCCGAGCCACCGGCCATGTACGTGATGGCCGTGGGATAGAGCGAGACGCCAATGGTGAAGATCACCGTGCCCGTGACGAGCGGCGGAAAGAGCCCGCGCACCTTGGTGTAGAAGATGCCAAAGAGCACCGCCACCGCACCGCCGATGAGCTCGGCGCCCAGCAGCGTGGAGAAGCCAAACTCAATGCCCACCGCCTGGAAGGCCGGCAGAAACGCAAACGAGACGCCCGTCAGGATGGGGAGCCCCGAGCCAATGCGCCCAAAGAGCGGGAACTGCTGGAGCAGCGTGTCTATTGCCGAGAGGATGAGCGCCACCTGGATGATGGCGGTCTCCTGCGCCTCGGTGAAGTTGCACATGGTGGCGATGATCATCGCCGGCGTGATGACGCCGGCAAAGGAGGCGAGCACGTGCTGGAGCGAGGTGGGGATGAGGTCCTTGATCGGGGGGACGCCCTTGCGCCTGAAGAGGGCCTCGTTGAGTTCGTTCTCGACCTGCTGGGCGGGTGCTGCCATGCTGCCTCCCTCGTGCGGGCGACGGCGTGGCGGGCCGTCGCGCGGAGCTGTTGTGCAAAATATTATTCTGTTGACCAAATATTTTGTTTGGTTTTGTCGCTGAGCAGCGCAAACGGCGCTAATATGGTGGCGAGCGGTACTTATCAAAAGGAGTCACCATGATCGACGCAACCGAGGCGCGCGAGCTCACCGCCGCGGCCATCCCGGACCGCCAGCGAGCCGAGGCGGACACCCTCGCCCAGAACGCCATGAGCTGGGCGCTCAGAAACGCGGAGGCCCGCACGGACACCCGCATCCGCATGTACGCCAAGTACGGCAACAGCTCGCTCGCCGTCAAGTTTGCCCCCGGCATGTTCGACGGCAATGGCAACGGCAACTCGTTCTACAACGACCTCGTCGCAAACTCCAACACGGCGGTGGCCGACGCCATCACCTGCATCATCTATGGTCGCGATCAGGACCTCATCTCGCCCATCCAGTCCAAGCGCCTCCTCAACACCTTCAACGCCCGCCTCGTGAAGTTTGTGAGCACGCTGAGGAGACTCGGCTTTGGCGTGGAGGCCGGCGAGGACGAGTACGGCAACGCCAACCTCGACGACAGCACCATCATCGTGAGCTGGGAGTAGGGCCCGCACGCGGCGGGCCCTACGGGGGTGCGCATCTGGCGAGAAGTGCCTCGCCCCTACGCGTTCTTCTCGGCGGGCTCGCCCACCATGCCGTGCACGACCTCGATGGCCTTCTCCACGGCGTTCACGATGTTCTCGTAGCCGGTGCAGCGGCAGAGGTGCCCGGAGAGCTGCTTTCTGATCTCGTCGCGCGTGTAGGTCTTTCCGGAGCGGACCATCTCCTCGGCGCTCATGATGATGCCGGGGATGCAGAAGCCGCACTGCACGGCAAACTCGTCAACAAAGGCCTGCTGGACGGGGTCGAGCGAGCCGTCCGGCGCCTGGAGGCCCTCCACGGTGAGGATCTCCTTGCCCTGCGCCCAGTCCGTGAGGTAGAGGCAGGTGTCGGTGGCCACGCCGTCAACGAGCACCGTGCAGGCGCCGCACTCCCCCACCTCGCAGCCGCGCTTGACGCTCGTGAGGCCAAGGCGGTTGCGCAGCGTGTCGAGCAGGGACTCGCGCGGGTCGTAGCCCACCTGGACCTCGCGGCCGTTGACCGTGCACTTGAGAATCTTCATGTCCATTAGAGCCTCGCCCCTCCCCTCCGCGCGGCCTCGATGAGGGAGCGCTTTGACATCTCCTTGATGAGCTGGAGACGGAACTCCTTTGAGGCGCGCCAGCTGTCGCGCGGGTTCGTGCACGCCGCGGCGAGCTCGCCGATCTTCTCGGCCGCCTCCGCAACGCCCATGCCGCGCACCGCGTCCTCCGCCGCCAGGGCGCGCATGGGCGTGGGCCCGGCAACGCCGAAGGCGAGGCGGATGTCCTCGATGGTGGACGCGTCCGCAGCGAGCTTGACCAGGCAGCAGCAGCCCATGGTGGTGATCTCGAGGGCGCGGCGCTTGCCGTACTTGAAGTAGTGACCCGTGAAGCCCTCGTAGCGCTCGCGCGGGATGCGGATCTTTACCAGCACCTCATCGCGCTCCTTGTGCGAGCGCCCGGGGCCGGCGTACCACTCCTCGATGGGGATGGTGCGCTCGCCGCGCACGCTCCGCACGTCAAGAAGGGCGCCGTACGCAAAGAGCGTGGAGGCGGAGTCGGCCGAGGTCGCCGCCGTGCAGACGTTGCCGCCGATAGTGCCGGACGTGCGCAGCTGCGGGCCTCCCGGGGTGTCGCACGCCTCGCCGAGCGTGGGCACGGTTCCCTGGATGATGGGGCTCACCGTCACGTCGTGGAAGACCGTGAGGGGGCCAATCTCCACGGTGCCGTCCTCGGCGAGAGAGACGCCGGCGAGCTCGCCTCCGAGCTCGTGGATGGAGACGAGGTGCGCGGGCGTGCCCTTGCCCTCGCGCAGCTTCACCAGCACGTCGGTACCGCCGGCGATGATCACCGCGAGCGGGTCCTCGGCGAGGGCGCGGGCGGCATCGTCGACGCTTTGTGCCTCGTAGAGCGATTCGATGTCATACATCAGATGAGCCCCTCCCTCTTAAAGCCCTCGAAGAGACGCTGCGGCGTCATGGGCTCCACATAGAACTTGACGCCGGTGGCGTTGAGGATCGCGTCGCGGATCGCCGCCGCCGGGGAGATGACGGGCGTCTCGCCCACTGCCTTGTTGCCGTAGGGGCCCGTGGGGTCGGGCTTCTCGACAAAGTCCGCCTTGAGGTCGGGCACGTCCATCGACGTGGGGATCTTGTAGTCGAGCAGCGTGGAGTTGAGCACGCGGCCGGTCTTGGGGTCCACCTGGACCTCCTCGTAGAGGCCAAAGCCAATCCCCTGCGCCATGCCACCGTGAATCTGCTGCTCCACAAGCTTGGGGTTGATGAGCGTGCCCGAGTCGTGAACGTTGATGATCTTGTTGACGGTGACCTTGCCCAGGGGCATATCCACGGTCACGTCCGCAAAGGTGCACCCGCCGGCGATGGCGTTGGTGTGCACGTTCACGGTCTCGTGCGCGTGGAGCTGGTCGGCGCGGTCGAGGTTGTAGTAGGCCTCGAGCGCCAGCGTCTTGAGGTCGCAGACGGGGTGCCCCAGCGCGTCCAGCACGTGATGGTCGCGCAGCGTCAGCTCGCCCTGGGCGTTTGGGTACAGGAAGCGCGCGTAGTCCAGAATCTTCCTGCGCAGCGTGAGGCCGGCCTTCTTGACCGCGGTGCCCGAGACGTAGGTCTGGCGCGAGGCGTAGGCGCCCGAGTCGTACGGCGTGACGTCGGTGTCCTGGAAGGAGACGATGTGCACGTCCTCGGTGTCTACGCCTATGGCCTCGGCAGCCATCTGCGAGAAGACCGTGTCCGCGCCCTGGCCAATCTCCGTGGCGCCCATCTGGAGCTGCACCGTGCCGTCCTGGTTGAGCGTGAGCGCCGCCGTGGCGGTCTCCAGCGCAAAGGGCGCCACGGCCGTCTTGTACACGAAGAGGGCCACTCCCACGCCGTGGCGCACGGGCCCGGTCTGGTTGGCATACTCGGCGCGCTTCTTGTCCCACTCGATGTAGGCCTTGCCCTTCTCCACGCATTCGGGAATGGCGCAGGTGTGGGCCGCGATCACGCCGCCGGGGGTGAACTCGTCCACAAAGGCGTCCGTGTAGACGTTCTTGAGGCGAAACTCCACGCCGTCCCAGCCCATGTCGTAGGCGATATCGCCCATCAGGCACTCGGCCGCCCAGTTGCCCTCGGGCACGCCGTAGGCGCGCATGGCGCCGGTGTGCGGGCCGTTGGTGTAGGCGGTGAAGGCCTCGCTCCTCGTGGCAAACTCCTGACCGTGATAGAGCCAGCGGAAGGAGTTCACCGAGTTGAGCACGAGCGCGTGGCCGTGATGGCCGTAGCCGCCGGTGTTGGAGTAGGCAACAATGGAACGGGCGCGCAGGTTCATGTCGTCGTCAACGGAGGCCTCGACGTCAAAGCTCTTGGGCTGCCGTCCGCTCGTGTCCCAGAAGAGCTCCTCGCGTGAGATCTCCAGCTTGACGCAGCGCCCGCCGATCTGCTGGCAGATCCAGGCGTTGAGCGGCTCGTAGTGCACGTCCTGCTTGGTGCCAAAGCCGCCGCCAATGTAGGGCTTGATCACGCGCACCTGGCCCCAGGGAATGCCGAGCGCCTGACCGATGACGCGGCGCACCACGTGCGGAATCTGCGTGGACGTCACGCAGACGATCTTGCCGCCCTCCTCGTAGCAGTACGAGACGCAGGTCTCGATGTGCACCTGGGACTGCTCGCGCGACTCGATGTGCGCGGAGAAGTGATGGTAGCGCGGGTCGGCGAGAACCGCCTCCACGCTGTCATAGCCTTGCTCGGCGAGCTTCTCGTCGGGCGTCACGGCGAGCGAGTGCGCCAGGAGGTTGTCCGGGCAGCGCTCCTGCACGGGGTGCTCGGTCCCCGCGAGGGACTCCTGGGCGTCGTAGACGACGGGCCACTCCTCGTAGGTGACCTTCACCTTGCTCACGCCGCGCGCGCAGGCAACCGAGTCCTCGCCCACCACCACGGCGATGTTGTCACCGTAGATGCGCACGCGGTCGTCGAGGAGCTTGCGATCCGCGAGGTCGCGCTTCTCGGCCTTGGAGTCCGCGTACCACGGGTGGCCGGCCACCGGGAAGCAGATGTCCGGCACGTCAAAGCAGGTAAAGACCGCAACCACGCCGGGCTCCGCAAGCGCCTCGGACGTGTCTATTGAGACCACGCGACCGTTTCCAATGGTGGCGTGAACGAGCTTGGCCTCCAGGCACGGCTTGGGGCACAGGTCGTCGGTGAACATGGCCCGCCCCGTCACCTTGTCAAACGCGTCGACGCGTGGGACAGGCCGCCCGACCTCCCTCAGTTTCTCCATGGCGTCCTTCCTTTCCACAGGTCCTCAGGACACGCATACGAAACAATCACTAACAAAATGTTAGCCACGCAGACGCGATGTTAGACACAAAAGATCGTGAGCGGTATCTCTGCGCTGGTGGACGCAAGCGCACGTCAAGGGAGCTTAAAAACCGCCGCTGAACTGCTCGTTATTTACCGAGAAACGCAACGTGTCCAAAACGTGCCGGGTACGTTTTGGACACGGGGCATCAGTCGAGCGACACCTCGCGCCCGGCAACGAACTTGCGCTCGATGCGGCCACCCTCCTCCGCGAGGTAGACAAAGCGCTCCAGGCGCTCCCATACGGTGAGTTTGCGCGGGGTGCGGATGCCGGAGTCGTTGAGCACGAGCGCGTCGAGCTCGTAGCCCTCCGCGAAAGATCCCACGCGACCGAAGAAGGAACCGCCGCCCACCGTGGCGAGCCACAGTGCCTCCTGCGTGGTGAGCGGGGCGAGGCTCTGGTCAACCAGGCGCCAACGCAGCTTGGAGGCGGCAACGGCGTCCGCCATGCAGCGAAACATCGAAAGGCTGGCACCGCCCGCCACGTCCGTGCCCAGGCCCACGCTCATGCCAAGGTCCAGGTAGCGTCGCACCGGCGCGATGCCGCTTGCGAGCTGGGCGTTGCTCTGGGGGCAGTGCGCCACGTAGGTGCCCGTGCGGCGCAGCAGCTCCACCTCCTCGTCCGTTGAGTGGACGCAGTGCGCCATCACGGTCTTCTCGCCAAGAAGGCCAAAGTGGTCGTAGGCGTCCGCGTAGCAGCTCGACCACGGGCAGAGCTCCTTCACCCAGCTCACCTCGGAGGGGTTCTCCGAGAGGTGGCTCTGCACCGGCAGGTCGTACTTCTCGCGCAGGGCGCCGAGCTCTGCCATGAGGCCGTCGGTCACACTGGGGGTGAAGCGCGGGGTGATGATGGGATGCGTTCGCTCAAAGCGACCGCACACATCCTCCAACCAGCGTCGCGTTGCCTCAGCCGAGCGCGCGCTCGTCTCAACGAGGCGCTCCGGGGCGTTGCGGTCCATGTTGACCTTGCCCACGTACGTCACGAGCCCCGTTGCCTCAAGGCGTTCCATGAGGAGTTCGGTTGCCGGAACGTGGACCGTGCCAAAGACCACCGCGCGCGTGGTGGCGCAGCGGCGCAGGTCGCCCGCGAAGACGTCGTAGGCGCGCGCGGCGTAGTCCAGGTCCGCGTAGCGGGTCTCCTCGGGGAAGGTGTGGGTGTTCAGCCAGTCGAGCAGTTCGAGGTCCATCCCCAGGCCGCGGAAGGCGTACTGCGGGGCGTGGAGATGGATGTCGCAGAGCCCCGGGATGACAAGACGGCCCGTGCAGTCAACGAGCGGGGACGCGGCGTAGCGCTCGGGGAGCTCCTCGAAGACGCCGGCGCTCCTGCCGTCAACGCACACCAGGTAGCCACCCTCGACGCAGCGAACCTCACGAGGGCTCAGGCTGTAGCAGATGTCTCCCCTGAGGACAAACGACTCAGCTCCCATGGCTGCTCCCACCGTGTCCACGTTGTACCCGGTACGTTTTGGGGCAGGGGTGGGCACGCCCAGCGCACCCACCCCCAATCTCAACAGATCACAGATAAGATCTTGCGAGGACTACAGGGTGTCCTCGATGGCCTGGACCTCCTCGTCGGTGAGGAAGGAGTCGGCCTTGATCTGCTCGGCGTACTCGTTGATCTGATCCTGGACCTCGGCCGGGACCTTGTCGGAGAAGGTGCCGAGGTAGACGCCGCCGTTTTCCATGTTGGCCTCGATGGCGACGCCGCCACCGAAGGTGCCGGCCTCAATCTCGTCCATGGCCTGGCCGAACATCCAGTCGGTCACCGTGGAGGTGATGACGGTGGGCTGGCCCTCGCCGACGATGTCAGCGGGCTGCGCGATGTCGAAGTGCGTGTCCGCGCCGGCGGCCTCGAGGGCCTGGCGGGCGCCGTTGTCTACGGCGGAGGCGTCGCCCCACATGACGTCGACGCCATTGGAGTTGATCCACTGCTCGGTGAGCTTGGCGCCGAAGGAGGCGTCGCTGAAGCCGGCCTCAAAGTTGTAGTGGCCCTCGACGTCCGGGTTGACCTTCTGAGCGGCCGCTATGTAGGCGGCGTACTTGGTGAGCGTGGTGGGGATGCGCATGCCGCCGATGAAGCCGATGTGGTTGCTCTCGGTCATGAGGCCGGCCACAACGCCCGCGAGCGCACCGGTCTGCTTGAGGTTGACCTGCACCGTCTCGACGTTCTCCAGGGTCTCGTAGTCGGCGAGGTCCACGGCAGGGTCGGTGTTGGTCATGAGGAACTTGATGTTGGGATAGTTCTCGGCTGCCTCGGCCACGACGTCGCCCCACGCGGAGACAAACTCGTTGCCGGCGGCGATGATGAGGTCGCAGCCCACGTCGACGAGGGACTGCGCGGCGGTGCCGGCGTCGGCGGAGGCGGTGTTCTCCTTGGGCTCGAGCATCTCCCAGTTGTCGCGACCCTCGAGCGCGGCGACGAGGGAGTCGTAGTGGCCCTGGCCCCAGCCGCCGTCAAGGGCGGGACCGCTGATGACGAGGGCGACCTTGTAGGTCTTCTCGCCGTCCTCGCCCGTGCTCTCGCCGCCGCCGTCGCAGGCGGCAAGGCCCAGCGCGGCAGCACCGGCGGCACCGAGCTTGAGCGCGTTGCGACGCGTCATCGAGGGCCCTAGGGCGGACACGTTCTGCTTCTTCATTTCCCAACCTTCCCTTCCCCGCCGAGGCGGGTCCACGCGCCTTGCGGCGCCCTTCCCAGCTTGCTAGTCCCAGTAACCCTCGTGCACGGCCGCAGCCTCAACCTCGAGCTCGGGGAACGGCCCCACGACCTCGATATCCTTCTGGCCGGCGGCAAAGACGGTGCGGCACGGGAGGTCGAAGGTGGGGTTCTGCTCGTTGGAGCCCGTGAGCTCGAGCAGGCGGCGCTCCGTCATGGCGTACACCACGCGGCCCACGTTGGCCCAGTAGATGGCGCCGGCACACATGGAGCAGGGTTCGGCGGAGGTGTAGAGGGAGCAGTCCCAGAGGTAGGCCTTGTCATAGAGCTGCGAGGCGCGTTCGACCGTCTGCGTCTCGGCGTGGCCGGTGCACTTGTGCGTGTCAATCTCCACGTTCTCCTGCTCGAGGAGGATCTCGCCGTCGGGCGAGACGAGCAGAGCGCCAAACGGAGTGTTGCCGTGCTCGCGCGAGGCGCGGGAGATCTCGATCGTGCGCCTCAGGTACCTTACGTCATCCTCGTGCGTGAACTCCTTGCGTGCCACTGCAGCTCCTCTCAGAGAACCGATGGACGGGCTTGCGTTTCATGATACGAGGCGAATCACCGTGCGGCGCGCCTGACATCGCCGCACGGCACGAGAAGCGCGGCAAGCGGCTAACAAAAAGTCATGCGCCCTGCAAAATAATCTGCAGGGCGCATGCATCATCCGAAGTGCCTCAAAAGGGGACGGTCCCCTCTGGCTTACTGGAGACCGGCCTCGATGGCGTCAACCTCCTCATCGGTGATGAAGGTGCCGGCCTTGATCTGCTCGGCGTACTCGTTGATCTGCTCCTGGACCTCGGCCGGGACCTTGTCGGAGAAGGTACCGAGGTAGACGCCGCCGTTGTCCATGTTGCCGATGATGGCCTTGCCGCCGCCGTAGGTGCCGGCCTCGATCTCGTCCATGGCCTGGCCGATCATCCAGTCGGTCACCGTGGAGGTGATGACGGTGGGCTGGTCCTCGCCCACGATGTCGATCGGCTGCGCGATGTCGAAGTGGGTGTCCGCGCCGGCGGCCTCGAGGGCCTGGCGGGCGCCGTTGTCAACGGCGGAGGCGTCGCCCCACATGACGTCAACGTTGTTGGAGTTGATCCACTGCTCGGTGAGCTTGGTGCCGAAGGAGGCGTCGGTGAAGCCAGCCTCGAAGTTGTACTGGCCGGTGACACCCTCGTTGACCTTCTGCGCGGCCGCGAGGTAGGCGGAGTACTTGGTGGTGGTGGAGGGCAGGCGCATGCCGCCGATGAAGCCGATGGACTTCGTCTGCGTCATGAGGCCGGCCACCACGCCGGCCAGCGCGCCGGTCTGGACGAAGTCGGGAAGCACGGTCTCGACGTTGTCCATGACCTCGCAGTCGGTCATCTCGAGCTCGGGGTCGGTGTTGGTGATGAGGAAGTGCACGTTGGGGTGGGTCTCGGCGGCATCGGTGATGACCTCGGCCCACGTGGAGGCAAACTGGTTGCCGTTGCCCACGATGAGGTCAACGTCCATGTCAACGTAGGACTGGGCGGCGGTTGCCGCGTCGGCGTCGGCGGTGTTCTCCTTGGGCTCGAGCATCTCCCAGCTGGGGTGGCTCTCGATGGCGCGCTGGAGGGACTCGTAGTGGCCCTGGTCCCAGCCGCCGTCGGTGATGATGCCGCTCATGATCATGGCAACGCGATAGCTGCTCTTCTCCTCGCCGCCCTCATCGGTGGTGTCGTCACCGCCTTCGGGAGTCTGGCCGCCACCGTCACAGCCCGCGAGGGCGAGCGCCGCGGCGCCGCCGAGGCCGAGCCCGAGCGCGGTGCGCCTCGAGACCATCATGGAGTCGAGCTGGTTCTTGTTGTTCTCGCTCATACCTTGGTCCTTTCCTCGTGACCGTTGCGCCCAACGTCTTTGGGCGCATTCTGTGTCACCCCCCCACGGCCCCCGTTCCCTAAGGGAGACCGTGTTCCAATAACCAATGATAAAGCAAGACGGCCCGCAGGGCCCGACATATTGCGGAGCCTGCGGGCCGCCTGTGAAAGGGTGCCTGCCTAGCGCTGCTCGCGCAGGTACGGCTTGCCGCTCGCCTTGGGGCCGGCGCTCCTGGAGCCAAAGAAGATGAGCGCCACGATGGTGAAGACGTACGGGATCATCTTGAAGAACATGATGGGCGCAGCCTGGAACTGGGCCTGGAGCGCCACGCTCGTGCCGTCGAAGAAGCCGAAGAGCAGGCTCGCGGCAAGGACGCCAAAGGCGTTCCAGCGACCGAAGATCAGGGTCGCCAGGGCAATGAAGCCACGGCCCATGACGATGCCGTCCGTGTAGATGGGCGTGTAGCACAGCGTGAGGAAGGCGCCACCCGCGGCCGCGAGCGCGCCGCACACGACGCAGGCCACGTACTTCATGCGCACGACGTTGATGCCAAGGGTCTCGGCCGCCTGCGGGTTCTCGCCCACGGAGCGGAAGGAGAGGCCGGCGCGGAAGCGGCTGAAGAAGACCGCCACGCAGGGCACCAGAAGGAAGGCGAGGTACGCCACAGGCGTCTGGTTGAAGAGCGCGTCGCCGATGAAGGGTATCTGGGAGAGCCCGGGGATGGCGATGCTCGCCATCTGCTCGCCGGTGGCGTTGGCGGGGTTGGCGCCCACGAAGAGGTTGTAGCCAAAGAGTGCGATGGCGGGTGCGAGGATGTTGATCGCCATGCTGGTGACCACCTGGTCGGAGCAAAGCGTGACCGTGCAGAAGGCGTAGATCATGTTGACGGCGATGCCCGCGAGCATGGCAACGAGCAGGCCCATCCAGAGGTTGCCCGTGACCTTGGCAACGGCAAAGCCGACAAAGGCACCAACAGCCATGATGCCCTCGAGGCCAATGTTGACGAGGCCTCCGCGCTCGGAGAAGAGCTCGCCGAGGGATGCGAGGAGGATGGGCACGGCGCCCATCGCCATTGCCTTGAGAATCGTAGGCAGTGCAGTGATGAAGATATCCATTACGCGTTCGCCTCGACTTTCTTGCTCTTGGAGCCGATAGATGCGATGAAGGCCTTGATGGCGGGAAGCTTGATCATTGCCATACCCGCCACGGCGAAGATGATGATGAGGCCGCGCGTGATGTCGATGATGGCGGTGGGAACGCCGATGACGCTCTGCATCATCGTGCCGCCCGTGGAGAGGATGCCGAACAGAATTGCCACAACGATGGCGGCAATCGGGTTGAGCTGGGCAATGAGCGCGATGGCCACGCCGTCGAAGCCAAAGCCCGAGCCAAAGCCGTCAGCAAGACGGTAGGGCGCCTTGCCCAGAAGCTCGATCGAGCCGCCCATGCCGGCGATGGCACCGGAGATGACAAAGGAGAGCAGGACGAGCCTGCGCACCGGGAAGCCGTTGACGCGCGCCGCCGTCTGGTTCATGCCCGTGGCGCGGATCTTGAAGCCAAAGGAGGTGCGGAAGAGCACGTACCAGATGACGATGCCGAGGATGATCGCCATGAGCACGCCAATATGGGCGCTCAGGAGCTCGGGAAGTCGTCCGTCCTTGGGGATGGCGGGCGTCTTGGGCAGGCCCTGGTCGGAGAAGAGGTTCTTGAAGACGAACTCCATGAAGTACATGGCCACGTAGTTGAGCATGATCGTGGTGATCATCTCGTTGAGGCCGCGGGTGATCTTCATGATGCCCGGCAGGAGGCCCCAGATGCCGCCGACCACGATGCCGGCGATGAGGCCGAGCGCCAGGGCGGCGGGGCCGGTGAGGCCCAAGCCGAAGACGGTGAGCGCGGTGGCGCAGCCACCCATGATGAACTGGCCCTCGCCGCCGAGGTTGAAGACGCCGCACTTGTAGGCAAAGACGGCCGCGAGGCCCGTGAAGATCAGCGGGCAGGCGCGCTCGAGGGTCTTGCCGATCTTGGGCAGGTCGCCCAGCGAGCCCTGGAGCAGGGCGGCGTAGCCCTGCAGGGGGTTCTTGCCAAGACAGGCGATGATGATGGCGCCCACGATGAGGGCGAGAAGCACGGAGGCGACGGGCGTGAGGACCATGAGGGTCTTCTCGCGACGCTCCTCCGCGCTGAGCGTGTGCTTTGACTTGGTCACCTTGCTACCTCCTACTTCCCTGCCATGGCCAGCGAGATCTCCTTGATGGGCGGGTTGGCGCCGGGGTAGGTGCCCATGATCTCACCCTCAAAGAGAACGACGATGCGGTCCGAGAGCTTGAGGACCTCGTCAAAGTCGGCCGAGATGAGCAGCACCGCGCAGCCCGCGTCTCGCTGGGCCACGATCTGCTTGTGGATGAACTCGGTGGCGCCGATGTCAAGGCCACGCGTGGGATAGACGGCCACGAGCAGCGTGGGGGCGCCGTCGAGCTCGCGGGCGAGAATGACCTTCTGCTGGTTGCCGCCCGAGAGGCTACGCGCCGTCTGGTTGACGGAGGTGCAGCGGATGTCGTTCTCCTGGCGCTTCTCCTCGGCAAACTCGGCGATGGCACCCATCTTGAGCCACGCGCCGTGACCGGAGGAGAACCTGTCCGAGGTGGTCTGCTTGAGCACGAGGTTCTCGGCGACGGTCATGTCGCCCACGAGGCCCATCTTGTTGCGGTCCTCGGGAATGTTGCCCACTCCCGCGCCGATGAAGGCCTCGGGCGAGAAGAGCGCGATCTTGGCGCCGTCCGGGCCGGTAACTTCGCCGGACTCCGGGGAGATGAGGCCCGTGACGAGCTCGGCGAGCGGGGTCTGGCCGTTGCCGTCGATGCCCGCCACGCCCAAGATCTCGCCGCGGTGAATGGTGAGCGAGACGTCCTTGAGGCCGCCGTGCTTGACCTCGGGGTGGTAGGAGACGTTCTTGAGCGTGAGCTCGGGGGCACCCGCCTCCTCGACCTTCTCGTACACGCTCTCGGTGAACTTCTGTCCAATCATGAGGTCGGCGAGCTCCTGCTCGGTGGTGTCGGCAACGCGCACCGTCTCGACGGACTCGCCGCGGCGCAGCACCGTCACGCGGTCGGAGATCTGCATGACCTCGCGCATCTTGTGCGAGATGAAGATGATCGACTTGCCCTCGGAGGTGAGCGAGTTCATGATGTCAAAGAGGCCCTGCACCTCGAGGTCGGTGAGGACGGCCGTGGGCTCGTCGAGGATAAGCAGCTCGGCGCCGCGGAAGAGCACCTTCATGATCTCGACGCGCTGCTGCATGCCGATGGACATCTCGCCCACGCGCTCGTCGAGGTCGATCTCAAGGCCGTAGCGCTCCATGAGCTCCTCGACGGTCTTGCGGTCGTCTGCCTTCTGGAGCATCAGGGACTTGTGGCGCTTGTCGCCGAGGATGATGTTCTCGAGGCCCGTCATGTTCTCGATGAGCATGAAGTGCTGGTGCACCATTCCGATGCCCTGCGCGACGGCGTCGGCCGGGGAGGCGATCCTCACCTCTTTCCCGTTGATAGAGATGGTGCCCTCCGTCGGCTGGTAGAGGCCGATGAGGACGTTCATGAGCGTGGACTTGCCCGCGCCGTTCTCGCCGAGCAGCGTGTGCACCTCACCCCGCTCCACTTCCAGGTTCACGTTCTTGTTCGCGTAGAACGAACCGAAGCGTTTGCTGATGTTCGTCATTCTCAGCAACTCGGCCATACCTACCACCTTTCAGGGTCCTGTGCCGTCCCACCTAGCTATAGTACATGCGCCGCGCGATTTCGTCCCATCTTGCCACGCGACGGCAACCCTCGCCTCACCTTCTTGCATACGGCGTGTCTTCGAGCGGCAACCTTGTCTGGAGCCTGCCGGTGAGCGCGCGGTAGGCGTTCTGCACCGCCGGGGCAGTGGGAATCGTAGCGATCTCGCCGATGCCCTTGCCTCCGTAGGCAACCGGAAGCAGCTCGTCCTTCTCGACGTAGATGGCGTGGATGTTGGGGATGTCCGGGGCGCGGAAGAGGCCGAGCGTGCCAAACCTCACCTGCGGCACGCAGTCCTTGAGGTCAAAGCGCTCCGTGAGCGCGTAGCCCATGCCCATGAGCACCCCGCCCTCGATCTGGCCCTGGATGGCGATGGGGTTCACGACCTTGCCCGCGTCGTGCGCAGCGTAGACCTCGCTCACGCGGCCGTCGTCGTCCAGGATCACCACGTGCGTGGCAAAGCCGTAGCAGATGTGGCTCTTGGGGTTGGGCACGTCCGCGCCAAGCTTGTCGGTCCTCTCGAGGTACTCGTAGCCAAACTCGCAGCCCTCGAGCGCGCGGATGGCCGAGGACGGGTCCCTGGGGTGCAGGCCCTCGCCGGCGCGCAGGTGGGCGCCCCAGCCCTCGTAGGGCGTGCCGTCCAGGTACTCCGAGGTGATGCCGTCGCCCTTGGCGCGGACGGGCCCCTCGGGCGCGCCCTCGCCCGCCTCGACGCGCAGCATCGCGTCGCGCAGCAGGAAGGCGGCGCCACGCACGGCCTCGCCCGTCACCACGGTCTGGCGCGAGCCCGAGGTGGTGCCGGAGTCCGGCGCGGCCTCGGTGGAGCACTCGCCGTTGGCGACCTGCGCGCGCGGCAGGCCCGTGGCCTCTACGATGTCCTGGAGAAAGACGGTGTTGCAGCCCTGACCGATATCCGAGGTGGCGGCATAGGCAACGGCCACGCCGTCCTCCACGCGGATGAGGCAGCGCCCGGCGTCCGGCAGGCCAACGCCCACGCCGGCGTTCTTCATGGCACAGGCGATGCCCGCGTGACCGGGGTGGGCGTCGTAGGCGTCCTTGACGGCGAGCAGGGTCTCCTTAAGCGCCGTCGAGCAGTCGGCTATCTGGCCGTTGGGCAGCACCTCGCCCGGCTCGATGGCGTTGCGGAAGCGAATCTCCCACGGCGAGATGCCGACCTTCTCGGCGAGAAGGTCGACGAGGCACTCGAGCGCAAACTCGCTCTGGCACACGCCGAAGCCGCGAAACGCCCCCGCGGGCGGGTTGTTGGTGTACCAGCCGTAGCCGCGAATGTCGGTGTTCTGATAGCGGTAGGGGCCCACCGAGTGCGTGCAGGCGCGCTCGAGGACCGGGCCGCACAGGCTCGCGTAGGCGCCGGTGTCGAAGTTGATCTCGCAGTCGAGGCCGGTGAAGATGCCGTTCTCGTCGCAGCCGAGGGTGAAGGTGCCCTCCATGTAGTGGCGCTTTGGGTGAAAGTTGATGGACTCCTGGCGCGCGAGCTTGCACTTGACGGGGCGCTGGAAGCGATAGGCGGCAAGCGCGGCCAGATGCTGCACGGAGACGTCCTCCTTGCCGCCAAAGCCGCCGCCCACGAGCATGGTCTCCACGACCACGCGGTCCTGCTCGTCGTCCCAGCCAAACATGTGGGCGATCTCGTGGCGCGAGTCATAGGCGCCCTGGTCGGTGGACTGCACCCACACGCCGTTCTTGTACGGGTGGGCGACGGCGCACTCCGGCTCCAGGAACGCGTGCTCGGTGAAGGGCGTCGTGAAGGTCTGCGTCGCCGTGTGGGCGGAGCCCGCGAGCGCTGCGGCAGCGTCGCCGCGGGTCACGTGGCGCTGCTGGCAGATGTTGTTCTCGAGAACGACCTCGTTGCCAAAGGCGTGGTAGCTCTTGTGAAGGATGGGGGCGTCCTCGGCGCGGGCCTCGGAGATGGAGCGGACGGGCTCGAGCACCTCGTAGTCAACCTTCACGAGCTTCTTGGCCTTGGCGAGCGCCGCCTCGCTCTCCGCCACCACGAGGGCGATCGCGTCGCCCACGCAGCGGGTGACGTCGCCCTCGGCGATCATGACGTCCCAGTCCTGGATGATGTGACCCACCTGGTTGACCGGCACGTCACGCGCCGTGAGGACGCCCAGGACGCCCGGCACCGCCTCCGCCTTGGAGGTGTCAATGCGCAGAACGCGGGCGCGCGGGTGGGAGGAGCGCACCGCGCTCGCATAGGCGAGGTCGGGATAGTCGCGCTCGTCGATGTCGTCCGGGTACTTGCCAAAGCCCAGGACCTTGGGGCGAACGTCCACGCGGAATGCCCGCTCGCCCACGCCGTAGGCGTCGCCCCGCTCGAGGCCCTCCTCGATCTGGGCCTCTCCACGCAGCACCCTGGCGGCGAGCAGGATGCCCTCGATGATCTTCTTGTAGCCGGTGCAGCGGCAGACGTTGCCGCGGATGGCTCTCCTGACCTCGTCCTCGGTGGGGTCAGGAACGTGGTGGATAAGACCCGCGCCGCTCATGACCATGCCGGGAATGCAGAAGCCGCACTGCACGGCGCCCACGGCGCCGAAGGCGTAGACGAAGGCCTCCTGCTCCTCCTTGGGCAGACCCTCCACGGTCACGACGTCATGCCCCGCGGCCAGGCGCGTGGTGAGGACGCACGCCTTCGTGGCGCGGTCGTCCACGAGCACGGTGCAGGTCCCGCACGCCCCCTCGGAGCAACCGTCCTTGGCGCTCGTGATGTGGAGGTCGTCACGCAGGTAGCGAAGGAGCGGCTTGTCCTCGTGGGTGACGCGCTCCTCTCCGTTGACGGTGAAGCGGTACTCGGCGCTTGCGCTTGCAGCCATGGTTGTTCCTCCTACCTGCCCGCGAAGAGGCCAAAGGCATCGGCGATGGCGTCGCGCGGACACTTGGTGGCGCACATGCCGCACGAGATGCAGAGCGCGTGGTCAATGCGCGCGCAGCCGTCCGCCACTCGGATGGCGCCCACGGGGCAGGCGCGCTCGCACATGCCGCAGCCAATGCAACTCGTGGCACAGACCTTGCGCGCCACGGGGCCCGGGTCGGGGTTCACGCAGCGCACGGCGATGCGCTGGTCGGGGTCGATCATCTCAATCACGCCCCGTGGGCAGGAGCGCGCGCAGAGGCCGCAGCCGCGACAGGCCTCGCGGTCCACGACGGCAACGCCGCGCTCGCCGATGCTCACGGCGCCAAAGCGGCAGGCCTCGACGCAGGCCCCGCAGCCAACGCAGCCGTGCTCGCAGCACGGCCCGCCCTCGGTCGCGGGAGTTCCGCCGCCGCAGCGCACAAAGGCCACGGGACGCGGCTTGCGCGAGCGCTTCTCTCCCATGTCTCTCCCCTCTTTCCCTCAAGCCCGCAGGCTCTTATCGCCGTCCACCGCATCAGCCGTGTCCACTTTGTACCGGGCACAAAGTGGACACGGCGGGCTGGTCGTTACTTGGCGAGCAGGTACGTGTAGTTGTCGCGGACGGCGCAGATGGTGAGGCGCACGTCCTCGGGAAGGCCGCAGGCGGCGTCGCTCACGTCATAGACGCCCTCGCCGGAGGCGAGGCGCACGCGGAACGTACCATCGGGCAGCGGCAGGAAGCCGTGGTTCTCGCTCGCGTCCATGTCCTCGGCGCTCCAGAAGAGCGTGAGCTTGTCCTTGTAGGGACGGCCGCTCCACGGGCAGAAGACGGCGCAGTTGCCGCACTCGTTGCACATGCCGTCCACGTGAACGACCTGCTGCTGGGCGAGGCCGGGTACCTTGATCGCCACGTTGGCGCGGTTGGGGCAGACGTCGCAGCAGACCTCGCAGACGGTCGCGCAGCCCAGGCAGCGGCTCGTCGTGCAGCCGGCCACGTCAAGGCAGATCTCGCCCTTGCGCGCCATGATGGCGTCGAGCTTGTCGGCGCGGACGTTCTTCTCGGCATAGGCGTTGAAGTCAACGCCGGCCAGGTCGCGGGCCACGGCCTGCGCGTCGGCGATGGCCTCCACAAAGGTGGCGGGGCCTCGGCGGCAGTCGCCGGCGGCCCAGACGTGGTCCACGCCGGTGGCGGTGCCGGCCGGGCGGCCGCGACGGTCAACCTCGACGCCGGCGCCCTCGTAGAGCCCGCGCTCGATCTGCTCGCCCACGGCGCAGATGACGGCCGTCGCGGGAACCTGCGCGGTCTCGCCGGTGGGCTCGGGGCGACGGCGGCCGGAGCCGTCGGGCTCGCCGAGGCGCATGACGTCACAGGTGAGGACGCCGCCCTCCACGGCCTTGGGGGCAAGGAGCTCCATCAGCTCCACGCCCTCCTCGAGGGCAAGCTGCAGCTCCTCCTCGTCCGCCGGCATCTCCTTCTTGGTGCGACGGTAGACGATACGCACGTTCTCAACGCCCGCGGAGCGCTTTGCCACGCGCGCGGCGTCCATGGCGGTGTTGCCCGCGCCCACGATCACGACGTCGGTGCCGAGCTCCATGGGCTCGCCGGCCTTCTCCGCCCTCAGGAAGTCCAGGACGTCGATCTCCTCGCCGCGCTCGAGGCCCACACGGCCCGGCGCCCAGGCACCCGTGGCCACCACCACATCCGTGAAGCCCTCGTCGAAGAGCTGCCGGACGCTCGTGACCTCGCGGCCCATCTGAACCTGCGCACCAAAGGCGAGGCAGAGGGCAACGTCATGGTCGATGTCCTCGTGGGAGATGCGGAACTCGGGGATGACGTGGCGCGCCACGCCGCCGAGACTGTCCGTGCGCTCGATGATCGTGACCCTGGCGCCGGCGCGCGTGAGGAAGAACGCCGTGGCAAGGCCGGCCGGGCCGCCGCCGATCACGGCGACGTTCTTGTTGGCCGCCGCGGCGCTCTTGGCGGGGCCGGCGGCGCGGAGCTTGGCCACGACCTCCTCGAAGCCGCCGCGCGCGGCGTCAAGCTTGTGGCCGCGGATGCGGGCACCGTCGGGCTCGTAGAAGCTGCGCTCGCACTTGGCCCCGCAGGGGTGCGGGCAGAGGTTGCCGGTGATGTGCGGCAGGGCGTTGCGCTCCACGATGATCTGGAGCGCCTCGGCGAACTTGCCCTCGTCAACGCGGGAGAGGTAGGCCGGGATGTCCTGCTGGATGGGGCAGCCGGAACGGCACGGCGCCGTGAAGCAGCTCATGAGCGGGAGCTCGGCGTCGATCTTGTGCGGCTTGGCCGGCTTGATGGGCTTGCGGTAGTCCTTGCCGGAGGCAACGCGGGCGGCAAGCTCGGTCACGGCGTCCACGTCAACGACCTCGGAGCGCGGCGCGCCGGCAAGAAGGCCGGCGATCTGGTAGAAGCGCTCGTAGCCGCCGGGCTTGAGGACGTTGGTCGCCATGGTGATGGGCCAGATGCCGGCCGCGTAGAGGTCGCGGATGTTGCGGGCGTCCGCGCCGCCGGAGTAGGAGATGCGCAGGCGGCCGTCAAACTGGCGGGAGATGCGGCGCGCGAGCTCAACCGTGAGCGGGAAGAGCGAGCGGCCGGACATGTACATCTCCTCGCTCGGCAGCTCGCCGCGGGTCACGTCCACCGGGAAGGTGTTCGTGAGCTTGACGCCAAACGCGAGGCCCTTCTCGTCGCAGAGCTTGATCAGGCGCTCGAACATGGGCACGGCGTCTGCCCACTGCAGGTCCTCGCGGAAGTGCGTGTCGTCGAAGGCGATGTAGTCAAAGCCGAGCTCGTTCAGGCGCTCGCGCGCGAAGTCGTAGCCCAGGAGCGTGGGGTTGCACTTAATGTAGGTGTTCACGCCCTTCTCGGTGATGAGGTAGGTGGCGATGCGCTCGATCTCGTCGGGCGGGCAGCCGTGGAGCGTGGACTCGGTGACGGAGTTGGAGATCTGCGGAGAGACGGAGTTCACAAAGTCGGCGTCCACGTTCTGGAAGCGGTCGAGGTTGGCGAGCGCCCAGTCGCGGCACTCCGCCCAGACCTCGCTCCCGGAGGCGTCCTTCATGCCCTCGATGTACCTGTCGACCTTCTCGGACTTGATGCCGTCGAGGCTGTAGCCCACGGACATGTTGAAGACAAAGCCGTCCGGGTCGCCGAGGCCGTACTCGCGGGCGATGAGCTTGCAGGCCCACCAGGCCTTGACGTACTCGGCAAAGGCCTGCGGGACGGTGAGCTCGGTGGACCACTCGCAGTTGTAGCACTCGTCCTCGGCCACGATGCAGGGCTTGTTCACGCAGGCGGAGAGCTCCTCGCCGTCCATGACCTGGACGGTCTTGAGCTCAAAGAAGCGCGAGCCGGCCACGTAGGACGCAATGATGTTCTGCGCGAGCTGGGTGTTGGGGCCGGCGGCGGGGCCAAAGGGCGTCTCGATCCTCTCCTCGAAGATCCTCTCGGCGCCGCCCTTGTGGACGTAGGCCTTGCGCACCCCAAAGATGCTGCCCTGGGTCTCGTGCTCGGTCAGCACCCAATCCATGACCTGGGCAAACGGAATCGGCCTCATGACGTCGCTCATTGTTGCTCCTCTCCGATGTGACAAAGGGACTGTCCCTTTGTCACATTCCTGCCGGCGAGACCGCGCGCCGGCGTAGAAGTGACTCGGCCCCGCGGAGGCCGTCAGTTCCTAGTACGAGCGCTCGTTGAGCTCCCCCCAGAGCTTCTTTGACTGCTCGAGCGTCCAGGCGTTGATGCGCTCCTCGTCAAAGGCCACGAACTCGCGGTCCTTGTAGAGGACCTTGCCGTTGACGATCGTGGTGCGGCAGTTCTTGCCCATCATGCCAAAGAGCATGTGGCCGTCGATGTTCTCGTCCGAGAAAGGCGTGAAGACCGGGTAGTCCATAACGATGACGTCGGCCGCGGCGCCGGGCGCGAGCAGGCCGATCGTGCGCCCGAAGTACTCGCTCGCCATGGCGGGGTTGTTCTGGAAGAGCATCGTCATGGCCTCGACCCAGCCCACGTTGGGCATGGCCGCGTTGTGGCGCTGGATGATGAGGAAGACCTTGAGGCTCTCCAGCATGTCGTGCGTGTAGGCGTCCGTGCCCATGTGGACGGGGATGCCGCGACGGAAGAACTCGAGCACCGGCGCGCAGCCCACCGCGTTGCCCATGTTGGACTCGGGGTTGTTGACGATGTGGGTGCCGGTCTCCTTGATGATGTCCATCTCGGCGGGCGTGACGTGGATGCAGTGGCCGAGCATCGTGCGCGGGCCGAGAAGGTCGTGCTGCAGCAGGCGCTCGATCGGGGAGATGCCGCCGCGGTTGAGGCGGGAGTCCCAGACGTCGTTCATGCCCTCGCAGACGTGGATGTGGAAGCCGGTGAGGCCGTCATTGGCCTCGGCCATCTTGTCCATCGTCTCATCGGAGAGCGTGAAGGTGGCGTGGCCGCCGAACATCGCGGCGATCATTCCGGAGTCCTGCGTGGCCGCCCAGCGCGCAAACTCGGCGTTCTCGGCAATCGACTGGTCGCGCTTCTCCTCGCCGCGACGGTCGGAGGTCTCGTAGCACAGGCACGCGCGGATGCCCGTCTCCTCGCAGACGTCCTTGATGGCGAAGAGGGAGCCCGGGATCTCGCAGAAGCTCGCGTGGTGGTCAAAAATCGTGGTCACGCCGTCGCGCAGGCTGTCGAGCACGGTGGCGTAGGCGCTCGCGCGTGTGCCGTCGAGCGTGAGGTTGTCGTCGATCTTCCACCACTGCTGCTCGAGGTTCTCGAGGAAGTTGGTGGGGTTGCAGCCCTTGATGGAGAGGCCGCGGGCAAGGCCCGAGTAGATGTGGGTGTGGCAGTTCACGAGGCCCGGCATGATGACGCCGCCGTGTGCGTCAACGTAGTCGGCATCGGGGTTGGCGGCGCGCAGGGCGCTCTCGTCGCCCACCGCCGCAATCTTGTCGCCGTCGATCAGAACGGCACCATGCTCGAAGTAGGGGCTTGCAGGGTCGCGCGTGATGACGCGTCCGTTTCCCACGAGAATCATGTCTCTCCAATCGCCGTCGCATACCCGTGTGAGAAGACGCCAGACATGTCCTCGACATGCGTCGACATGCCCCCGGCGCCTTGTCAGTTCCTATTATGAGGTTGGGATTCTTACAAAATGTCTGCTTACAAGAAAATCTGTTAGACGGTAGGTTGAGAGGGGCGAACGGCATGTTCAGACGTTTCACCGCGGTTATAGTTAAGTTAAAATAACGGTCCTAGACCCACACAGGAGGACCCCATGGAGAGCACACAACTCGACTTCTATCGCCGCCTTGCCAAGGCAATCGCGCTGCAGTTTGGAAGCGGCTGCGAGGTGGTCGTTCACGACCTCAAGTCCGACCCCTCCCACCCCATCGTTGCCATAGAGAACGGCCACGTCACGGGCCGCAAGGTGGGCGACGGGCCCTCGCGCGTGGTGCTCGAGACCCTGCATGCGAGCAAGGGCCGCCACTTTGAGGACCGCATCGGCTACCTCACCAAGACGGCGGACGGCAAGATCTTGCGCTCCTCCACCATCTTCATCAACGACGACGAGGGCAACGCCGTGGGCATCCTCGCCATCAACTACGACATCACCCTCCTGCGCGCCACGCGCGGCCTGCTCTCTGAGCTCTGCGACACCGCGACCGAGTCCACCGAGCGCGAGCCCGAGCCCATCGTCCGCAACGTTGCCGACCTGCTCGACGACCTCATCGAGCAGAGCGTGGAGCTCGTGGGGACGCCCGTTGCCCTCATGACGCGCGAGGAGAAGGTCCAGGCCATCCGCTACCTCAACGACACCGGCGCCTTCCTCATCACCAAGTCCGGCTACAAGGTGTGCAAGTACTTCGGCATCTCCAAGTACACCCTCTACAGCTATCTCGACGAGGCCAAGAACGGCCCCAAGGAGGAGTAGGCGGCGGGCCAAGCAGTCCGGTTTTGGGCAAAACCTTTTATGCCCAATGCGCCCTTGCACGTTATTTCACCCCCGGCGAGAAGAGCGACCTGCGAAAACGTTGTCCCAAAGTCCCCAAGGGCCACTCAAACTCACGCACTTCTCGCGGCGATATAAAAAGTGTTGCCCAAAACCGGATGAAACCCTATGAAAACGACGCCTCTGCAAACGCAAGGACGCAGATTTGGGGTCGCAGCCTCTCCCCAGGCATAAAAAGTTTCAACCACCAGCGCGTGGGCGGGCAAGGAGCCCCCTCTCCGCTCATTCGGGGACATGCGCGAGGCTGCGCGGCCTATGCTACGACCTCGCACACGCCCTTTGGGGGCGCGAGGAACCCGACGCTAGTTGACCCCGCGGAAGCCGCGGCCAATGATCTCCGAGCTGCTCGTGACAGTGATGAAGGCGCCCGGGTCCGTCGCGCGCACAAAGAGCCGCAGCTTCATGGCCTCGCGGCGGGAGAGCACGCTGGTGAGGATCACGACGCGCCTGCCGGAGAACGCGCCCCAGCCAAACTGAAGCGTTGCCGTGCGGCCGAGCTTCTTGACGATGAACTCCTCCACGTCGCGCGGGCGCGAGCAGATGACCTGGCAGACCTTGCGCTGACGGATGGACTCGATGAAGCCGTCCACCACGAAGGTCTTGCCGATGAGCGCCAGCACGCAGTAGAGGCCCACGCGAGCGCCAAAGAGGCCAATCGCCGCCACCACAACGGCCACGTCCACGGCAAAGAGAGCCTTGCCGATCTCTATGTCCGTGTGCTTGCGCAAGATCATGGCCAGGATGTCCGTGCCGCCGGTGGACGCGCCGATGTCAAAGACGATGGCCGAGCCCACAGCAGGCAGCAGCACCGCAAAGCAGACGTCGAGCCAGAGGTCGCCGGTGATGGACTGGGTCACGGGGAAGAGCCACTCAAAGAGCGAGGTGTAGCCAGAGAGCGCAAAGGACGCAAAGGCGCTCCACAGCACCACCTTGCGGTCTAGGAAGATGACGCCCAGAAGCACCAGTACGGCGTTCAGAATCCACATGTAGACCGAGACGGGCAGAGCCGGGATCAACGCGTTGAAGAGGATCGCAAAGCCCGTGGTGCCGCCAAAAGCCAAGTGGTTGGGCGTCTTGAAGAGCACGAGCGCAACGGCGGTGAGGATGAGGCCCACGTTGAGCAGGACGAAGAACTGGGGGAAGCTGTAGGCCATGCGCTTCTGCGAGAGCTTCTCGCCGCGCGCCTCCTCGTCCTCCGTTACGACCTCTGAGACCGGCTCAACTGCCGCCTCGATCTGCTCGTCCATCGTGCTCCCCTCGCGCCGCGTGGCCCCTCGGCTCGGCAGTCTATCAGGTTCGTACGGCACAGTTGCCGAGAAGAACGGGCACTCCGCGGACGGTTTGGACCGGAAAAACGTCCACAGGCCGCCCGCACCTCAAACACGGGCAAGTTCCGGACGGTCTGGACCATCGGAACGTCCACAAGCTGCCCGTACTTTATGTAGGGGCAGGTTCCGGACTGTCTGGCGACAAGAACCGTCCGAATGTTGCCCCACCAGACGCGGCGGCGCCCCACGTGGCTAAGCAGGATCTTCCGCGAAGCGCAGTCCTGCGTGCCACGTGGGGCGCCGCGGCATCTGGTGCGGTCGCTAGCCCTCGAGCTTCTCGGCAAGCATCTTGTTGAACGCCTTGGGGTTGCCGGAGCCCTTGGCCGCCTTCATGCACTGGCCCACGAGGAACCCGAGCACCTTCTTGTTGCCGTCACGGTACTGCTGGACCTGGTCCGTGCAACGCGCGAGCACCTCGTCCACGATGGCGCCGAGCGCGTCCGCGTCCGTGGACTGGCGCATGCCGTGGGCGTCCACGTAGGCCGCCGGGTCCTCCTCGGTGCCGTTGATCGCGTCGAGCACCTCGCGTGCCTGGGCAAACGTGATCGCGTCCTCGGCGAGAAGCGCGGCGATTCCGCGGACCTGGGCCACCGTGAGCGCGTCGTAGCTCGGTGCGAGGTTCACCATCACGTTGGCCAGCGTGCCCACGACCTTCTCGCCTGCGCCCTCGAGGGCCCGCTCGAAGAAGGCTGCGACCTTCGGGTCGCCCGCAAGCTGGGCGGCATCGGCGCGCTTGAGGCCAAAGCTGGCCATATAGCGGTCGCGCTTGGCGTCCGGCAGCTCCGGGATGCGCGCACGGCAGCGCTCCACGAACTCGTCCGTGAGGTCGAAGGGAGCGAGGTCCGGGTCCGGGAAGAGGCGGTAGTCGTCCGCAGTCTCCTTGACGCGCATGACCACGGTGCGGCGGCGGCTCGGCTCCCAGTGACGCGTCTCCTGGTAGACGATGCCGCCCTCCTCGAGCACCTCGGCCTGACGGCAGATCTCGTACTCGAGCGCGTCGTGCAGGCTCTTGAACGAGTTGATGTTCTTCATCTCGGTCTTGGTGCCAAACCTGGTCTCGCCGCGGCGACGCAGCGATATGTTGCCGTCGCAGCGCATGGAGCCGCTCTCGAGCGAGCAGTCTGAGATGCCGAGCGTGAGGAAGGTCTGGCGCAGCTTCTCCATGAAGAGGCGCGCCTCCTCGGGCGTGCGCAGGTCGGGCTCGGTGACGAGCTCGATGAGCGGGGTGCCGCAGCGGTTGTAGTCGATGAGGCTCTCGGTGGCGGCGGTGATGCGGCCCTCCTCGCCGCCCACGTGCACCATCTTGGCGGCGTCCTCCTCCATGTGGATGCGCAGGATCCGGATGGGCGCCACGTAGGAGCCGTCGTCGTTCTTCTCGACGGTGGAGTCCGGGCGCTCCTTGGCGCCGGCGCCGGAGACCTCCAGGTCCAGGTGGCCGTGCATGCAGAACGCCACGGGGCCCTGCGTGGTCTGGAAGTTCTTGGCCATGTCCGGGTAGAAGTAGTGCTTGCGGTAGAACATGGAGTGGCGCTGGATCTCACAGTTGGTAGCCAGGCCCGCCATCACGATCGACTCGATGGCCTTCTCGTTGGGCACGGGCAGCGCGCCCGGCATGCCCAGGCAGACGGGGCAGACGTTGGTGTTGGGCGCATCGTCGTGGGAGAGACGGCAGTTGCAGAACATCTTGGTCTCGAGCGTGGTGAGCTCGGTGTGGACCTCGAGGCCGATCACGGCCTCCCAGTCCTTGAGGACCTCAGCGAGCTTCTTCATGCGAGCTCACCCCCCTTCCCGGCAAACGCGGGCGCAACGGGGGCCCCGCCGTCGGGCGAGAAGGACCGCTCGATCGCACGCGCAAACGTGAGCAGGCGGTCGTCGGCAAAGGCCGGACCCTGCAGCTGTGCGGACACGGGCAGGCCGCTCTGTGCGCCCAGGCCCAGCGGCACGGAGACGCCACCGTTGCCGACAATGTTGTTGGAGATCGTGAACAGGTCGGAGGCATACATCTGCGTGGGGTCGCTGAGCTCGCCGAACTTGAATGCCGTGCGCGGCGCGGCCGGCATGAGGATGACGTCGCACTGCTCGTAGGCGCGGGCGTAGTCCGCCGTGATGAGGGTCCGGACCTGCTGCGCCGGGTAGTAGTACTTGTCGTAGGTGCCGCTGGAGAGGAGGTAGGCGCCCAGCATCTGGCGGCGCTTGGCCTCCTCGCCAAAGCCGTGCGCGCGGGAGAGCGAGGTCTGCTCGGCCAGCGTGGCGCAGCCCTGCTCCTGGTAGCCGTAGCGCACGCCGTCAAAGCGCGCGAGGTTGGAGAAGGCCTCGCACGGCGCGATCACGTAGTAGGCGGCGATGGCGGAGGCGATGTTGGGGAGGTCCACCTCCACGAGCTCGGCGCCCTGGTCCTGCAGGGCGCGGCCGGCGGCGATGACGGCGTCACGGACCTCGTCGGTGAGGCCCGCGGCCTCCATGAGGGCGGGCACGATGCCCACGCGGCGCCCCTCGATGGAATCGTTCAGATGGGCGAGAAAATCGACGTCAACCAGCTGGCTCGTGGAGTCCCATGGGTCGCTCCCGCCCGCGGTGAGCGCGTTCATGGCCAGGGCCACGTCCTCGACGCTGCGGCCGAAGGGACCGGCCTGGTCGAGCGAGGAGCCAAAGGCCACCACGCCGTAGCGGCTGACCGCACCGTAGGTGGGCTTCATGCCCACCACGCCGCAGAGCGAGGCCGGCTGGCGGATGGAGCCGCCGGTGTCGGAGCCCAGGGAGACCGTGACCTCGCCAGCGGCGACGGCCGCGGCAGACCCGCCCGAGGAGCCGCCCGGGACGCGCGCGGTGTCCCAGGGGTTGGCCGTGGGGTGGAAGGCCGAGGACTCGGTGGAGCTGCCAAAGGCAAACTCGTCCATGTTGGTCTTGCCCACGGGCGTGGCTCCGGCGTCGAGCATGCGCTGGACGCAGGTGGCGGTGTAGGGGCTCTCGTAGTTGGCGAGCATGCGCGAGGCGCAGGTGGTGCGGGTGCCCACGAGGTTCATGTTGTCCTTGAAGGCAACGGGAACGCCGGCGAGGGGCCCGAGCTTCTCGCCCGCCGCGCGGGCCTTGTCGGTCTTCTCGGCAGCCTCGAGCGCGAGGTCGGCGGAGACCTGCAGGAACGCCTTGACCTCACCATCGCGCGCGCCCACAGCGTCGAGAGCGGCACGCGCGACCTCAACGGCGGTGAAGTCGCCGTTTGCGACGCCCGCCGCAATCTGGGCGGCAGAGAGCTGGTCGAAGCTGGCCATTAGCGGTCACCCCCCTGGTCGCCGAGGATGGACGGCACGCGGAAGCTGCGCTCGCGGCTGGCACCGGCGTTGGACAGCGCCACGTCCACGGGGAGGTGGCGGACCTCGTCATCGGGCACGTCCTGTGACATGACGTTGGACAGGTCCCCGATGGGATGGAACGTGGGCTCGACCCCCTCGAGGTCGTACTGGCGGATGGGCTCGAGCAGCGCCACGGCCTCGTTCATGTACGCGGTCATCTCGTCGAGCTCCGCGTCCGTGAGGGCGATCCGCGCGTAGTCGGCGATGCTGCCGACGTCTTCTCTAGAAAGCGGCATGGGTCCTCCTGTCGTTTGCTGGGGACATTCTACGACAGGGGCCGGGCGCGGGCGCGACGTGGAGACGCGGCCGCAACAAACGCCGGGGCACGGGCGGCACCGTCACGCTCCGGACCGACCGCTCGGGCACCACGGACGCGCTGCTCACGCTCGACGGGGAGACGATGCGCCTGCGGCAGGACAGCCTCGCCGGGGGCGCCGCACGCTACGCGCTCGTCGACGTCGACGCCTTCGCGCGCCTCTTCGGCCTCGACGCGACGGTAGACGAGAAGGACGGCGTCGTCGTGCTGTCCTAGGGAGACGCCCGGCGAGACGCATGGTCCCGCCGGGCGCCCCAGCCGTGCGCTGTGAGGTTCTTCTCGCCTAGCAGATCTTGACGACCCAACCCTCGGGGCCCTCGACCTCGCCGTCCTGGATGCCGGTCAGCGTCTCGCGCAGCTTGGCCATCACGGGGCCAACGTGCTCCATGCCGCCCTCGCCGAAGGTGACCTCGGTCTCGCCGCTCACGACCTTGCCGACGGGGCTGATCACGGCAGCGGTGCCGCACATGCCGCACTCCACGAAGGCACCCTCGGCCACCTCGGAGAACTTCACCGGGCGCTCCACCACGGTCATGCCGAGCAGGTCCTGCGCCACCTGCACGAGGCTGCGGCGCGTGATGGAGGGCAGGATGGAGTCCGTGGCGGACTGCGGCACCACGAGCGTGCCGTCCTTGTCCACGAACAGGAAGTTGGCGCCGCCGGACTCCTCCACGTAGGTGTGGGTCTGCGGGTCGAGGAACATGTTGTCCGCAAAGCCCTCGGCGTGCGCCTGGACGCTCGGGTAGAGACTCATGGCGTAGTTGAGGCCGGCCTTGATGGCGCCGGTGCCGTGGGGCGCGGCGCGGTCGTACTCGGGGACCTTCACGGCCACGGGCTTGACGCCGCCGGAGTAGTACGGGCCCACCGGCGTCACGAGAATGCGGAACTGGTACTCGTCGGCCGGCTTGACGCCGATGACCTCGCCGGTTGCCACCATGATCGGGCGCACGTAGAGCGTGGCGCCGGAGCCGAAGGGCGGCACCCAGGCCTCGTTGGCCTTGACGACCATCTTGACGGCCTCGACGAACTTGTCCTCCGGGAAGGGCGGCATCACGATGCGACACGCGGAGTCGGCCATGCGGGAGGCGTTGAGGTCCGGGCGGAAGCAGACGATGTCGCCGCTCTTGGTGGTGTAGGCCTTGAGGCCCTCGAAGACCTCCTGGCAGTAGTGGAAGATGCCCGCGCACTCGGAGAGCGTGAGGGTGTGGTCGGTGGTGAGGCCGCCCTCCTCCCAGGCACCGTCCTTGTAGTTGCAGACGTAGCTGTAGTCGGTGGGCTGGTAGGCAAAGCCGAGGCTGCCCCAGTCGATGTCCTTCTTCTCCACTGCCATGGTTGTTGCCCCCTCGTGCCGGGATTGTGTGCTGCGCACACGATAAACCCTCCGCGACGTGGCCGCGCCCACCTTTGCGAGGTTGTAACATTGCCCGGCGAGGCGGGGCGCACCGTCTTCTCGCCGCGCGGTTGCCCCCTCTCAAACCTTCATTTCATGCCTCAGAAGCGAGATTTGAGCGGCGTTAAGCTTTCTGAACCCTCCCAAACCCACATTCTGACGAGAAAAACGTGGGTTTGGGAGGGGTGACGGGCGCCGCGGGAGGGGTGGCGGGCGCGCGGCAGCGTACAATCGAGCCGAGAAAATCGTCGAGAAGAAGAGGCCCGCCATGCGCATGTTCCGCAACGACTACTCCGAGGGCGCCGCTCCCGAGATCCTGGCCGCGCTCGCGGCAACCAACGACGAGCAGACCGTTGGCTACACCGAGGGCGACCCCCACTGCGAGCGGGCGCGCGAGCTCATTCGCGCCGCCTGCGGCCGCGACGACGTGGACGTGGAGTTCTGCGTGGGCGGCACCTCCGCCAACGTCATCGGCGTGACCGGCCTCCTGCGCGAGTGGGAGGGCGCCGTCTGCACCAAGGACGCCCACATCAACGTGCACGAGACGGGCGCCGTCGCCGCGTGCGGCCGCACCGTGCTGCCCACCGACGACTCCGACGGCTTCCTCTCCCCCGAGGCGGCCGAGCGCGTGTGGCGCTTCCAGAACTCGTGCGGGCGCCACATGACGCGCCCCGGCTGCGTCTACATCTCCGACACCACCGAGCTCGGCGGCGTGTGGGACCTCGAGCGCTTCGACGCCATCTGCGACTGGGCCGACTCCCACGACCTGCCCGTCTTCCTCGACGGGGCGCGCCTGGGCAGCGCCCTCACCTCCCCCGCCGCGGGCGGCCTCACGCTGGAGCACATCGCCCGCCGCTGCGGGGCCTTTTACATCGGCGGCACCAAGAACGGCCTGCTCTTCGGCGAGGCCATGGTCATCGCCCACCCGCGCCTGCGCGAGGCCTTCCCGTTCCTGCAGAAGGAGCGCTGCGGGCTTCTGGCCAAGGGGCGCCTGCTCGGCGTGCAGTTTGAGACGGCCTTCGAGCCTGCGGCGGACGGCGGCGAGACGCTCTACTGGAGGCTGGCGAGAAACGCCAACGAGTGCGCGCTGCGGCTGCGCGCGGGGCTCGTGGAGCTTGGCTTCAAGCCCTACGGTGACTCTGCCTCCAACCAGCAGTTCTTTGTCGTGACGCCCGCCCAGCGCGACGCCCTCGAGGCGGCCTGCGGCTGCGAGACCTTCTACGAGCTCAGCGACGAGCAGGTGGTCGTGCGCTTTGTGTGCTCCTGGGCCACCGGCGAGAAGGACGTGGACGAGCTGATTGCCCTGGCCGGCACGCTCGCGTAGGCCACGCCCGGCCCACACCCGCCTCACGAAGGGCCCCGCCGCGACTCGTCCGCGACGGGGCCCCTTTCCTACCCTATGTGCTGGACCTCGTTCCAGCCCGCGCTACCTCGCTGCGCGACGCCTGGAGAGGAGGACGAAAGCTTTGTTTTATTACAGCCTTTTCGCTATCTGTTCTTAATGTCCCAATATGCTCAAATGCTGCTCGCGTCCTTTCTGATAAAACTATTCCGCCCCTTTTACTTTCCGATCAGGCTTTTACGCCTTGTGAGCAGGAAAGCCAGCAGACCAATCAATCCAGCCAGAGAGACGCTGGCGATTCCAACCGAGACATACACAAGGGTTTTCAAATGGGAAATCTCTGTGCTGCCCATAGCAGCCGGCGTTTCCGCTGTCCGGACAATCCCGGCGTTCAATTCGGTGCCGTTGGTGAGGGTAACGATCAGTTCGCCGTTTTCATTGATGGAAACGCCGGAGATACCAACGCCGTCCTCGCCCTTTACCTTGCCGAGATTGTTCTCGGTGCCATCGGTGAGGGTGATAATCAGCTCGCCGTTTTCGTTGAGCTTGATGTCGGCAATTCCAACGCCATCCGCACCGTTTTTACCGTTTGTGCCGTTCTTGCCGTTTGCGCCATTTGTACCTGCGGCCTTAATGCCGGTATCGGTGGTTCCGATCCACCAGTTGCCATTACTGCCAACATAGGGGGTCAGGCCATCTGTACCGTCTTTACCATCCTGGCCATCTTTACCGTCGGAGCCATTGGAACCGTTTGAACCGTCTGTGCCGCTGGCTTTAATGCCGGTATCGGTGGTTCCGATCCACCAGTTGCCATTATCGCCTATGTAGGGAGTATCGCCATCTTCACCGGGATCGCCTTTGTCGCCCTTATCGCCTTTGATGCCTTGCAGGGCAGACAGGGCAATCAGGTTTTGCCAATCGCTGTCGGCGTCATATTTCCATTGGATGTAGCCGCCCTCAACGCGAAGCTCCACCTGTTTGCCGTCTGCACCATCCGAACCGGTAATATCGGAGAGGGCAACCAGGTCTTTCCATTCCGTTTCGCCCTTGTACCGCCACTGGATGCTGGTACCGTTATTTTGTAGTTCCACCTCGCGGCCATCTTCACCGGGATCGCCTTTGTCGCCCTTATCGCCTTTGATGCCTTGCAGGGCAGACAGGGCAATCAGGTTTTGCCAATCGCTGTCGGCGTCATACTTCCATTGGATGTAGCCGCCCTCAACGCGAAGCTCCACCTGTTTGCCGTCTGCACCATCCGAACCGGTAATATCGGAGAGGGCAACCAGGTCTTTCCATTCCGTTTCGCCCTTGTACCGCCACTGGATCTGGCGGGTTTCCTCATTGGTGCGAAGTTCCACCTCGCGGCCATCTTCACCGGGATCGCCCTTCAGGTCGGAGAGGGCCAATAGGTTCGTCCACTGGCTATCGGTATCATATTTCCACTGGATATAGCCGCTGTCCACACGGAGCTGAACTTCTCTACCGTCTGCACCGTCGCCGCCGGTGATAGCGTCCAACGCCACCAGGTCACGCCATGCGTCATCGTCCTCGCCCGCATACCGCCACTGGATATGGGTGTCGTTGGTGCGAAGCTCCACCTCCCGGCCATCCTGGCCGCCGGAGCCGCTCACCAGCTGAACGTCACCCAAATTTCGGATGGAAGCAACACCGTCATTCACGGTGATCGGCACATCCACCGTCGGACTGGCAAAATCGGTGCTTCTACTGTTTTTCTGTTCGGTGTAAAGCCGCAGGGTGTAGTCGCCGTCGGTAACGCCGGTGAGAGGAATGTCGACCGTGCCGCTGGAGGCGGAACTCTCCTTCAAATTGGCCAGGGTGTTGTAATAGAGAATATTGTTGTCTCCGTCGGCGGTGAGGACGCAGGCAAGATACAGGTTTTCGCCGGTGGTAGCAACATAGCCAAAGGAGAGCTTTTCGCCGGTCTGGCTTGCCTGTGTGGGATTGGCAGTCATGGATAGCGCCAGGCTGCCGTCAAAAATGGTGTATTTATATTGCTCATAGTTTTCCAACACCAACGGATAGGGGTTACCGCCAATCACTGCCTTTTTGGCATCTTTTGCAAGGTAGAAAGCATTGGAAATATCCAGATAGAAGGCTGGGCGCACACCGCAGTAATAGCGGGCATAATAAGAATCAACGCTACCATCATTAGCATTCACTGCATAAACAAGATCAGTGCCATCTGGATCTGTTGTACGAAGCCAATAATACTCGAGAAGGTCTATCTCCTCGGCCTTGAGGATCTCGGCGTTGCCAATGCTATCCGCTTCGAATTTCGAGAGGGGCCAGAAGGGCTGGTTTTCCGCAGGATTGCCGGTAATTTCATCTGCCACCGTCAGGGTGCGGGGCACGATAAGGGAGCTTTCTTTGCCGGCCAATGTCAGATTGCTGGCGAAATCCGCCATTTGTTCCTGCAACTCGCTGCCCATATACTCCTGGTCGGTTGAGCTTTGCAGTGGGCTCGAGGGGCTCTCAAACAGAGTGACGGTGTTCTCAGGGCCGGGTACCGAGCCATTTGCTCCCTGACCCACGACATACCACCACTGGCCGCCGAAGGCAACATACTTCAGCTCCGTGGTAGCCGGGTTCGGCTTCTTCGTCAAAGCGGACGCCTTCACATACATTGCGGGGCGGCAATAACGTTCAAAAAATGAGTCTTCTTCAATGATTGAATTCGTAAAACCATCGTAGGCATATACCATCTCGCCCACCGCGGTACGGGTATAATAGTCTAATCCTGTTTTAAAAGTTAGCACAGAAGGAGGAAGGATTTCCAGCTCAGCCTTGCTGAGCGGCCACAGGATTTGGTTCTTGGGGGAGTTGCCCGAAATGCCGTCCAGCGTTTCGCGGACAACGATGTTCGAGTTCCCGCGCAAATTCTCTGCGCCGTCGCTCTCATTTATAGCCTCGTATAACTTGCTGTCAATATAATCTGTACTTTCGCCGCTTGATGCAAACGCAGTACGCCCAAACACATTATCCAAGGCAAACAGGGTATAGCAACCCTCCGGAGCTTTGACGCCTTCCGTTTCAGTGCCGATGATGTACCACTCATACCCGGCAAACAACACCGTGTCTCCAATGTTATACTGGCTTGCGGCGAAGGCCGCCGTGCCCATGCCCGGCATCAGCCCGATTAGCATGCACAGGCAGAGCAGTGCGGCAACGAGTCTTTTCTTCGAGCTGTTGTGCCCCTTGGTCTTCATTTTTCTCAGTTCCCTTCGCCGTTGCCAACGCTGTCGGTTAGAGATGGAGCCTTGCCGGCTCGACCGTGTCCTGGTGGAAAGCCTCTGTCCTTGCCACTCCCAGCATCTTTGGGCCCCTTGGGCGTGATGACTAGGTTCGTCGCTGGGTATTGCGCCCATTTCAATCAAATGGGCGTGCCCACGCGCGGTTTATTGCCCGTATCCAAACACCTATTGACGGAGCCATAGCGAGCACTGGGGCGATGAGGGCAGGGAGCTAGTGAAAATATTAATGCCTGACCCTGCAGAATGCGCTTCATGAGTCAACCTCCTCAAGCCGATGCGGGGCGATCCCGCCGAGGTGCGAAAACGTTGGCATCATTATCCCGTGAGGGCCCTGAGGTGTGTATCACCCGTTTCGTTGGCGAAATGGGTGATACCCATCGTGCCCCTCTAGAATCGCACCCACCACTGCAGCATCCCCCAGCTTGAGGCAGACCAAGGCATCTCGCGCCATCTAGCGCAGCATGTAGTGCTCAAGCCCCTTGCGGCTCCCCACGCCGAGCTTCTCCATGGCGTGAGAAAGGTGCCGCTTTGCGGTGTTGATGGAGACGCCCAGGTGGTCGGCGATCTCTTGGTTGGTCCACCCTCGGGCCGCGAGCATCGCGGAGGCGAACTCCGTGGTGGTCAGGTTGTCCGCCACCTCCTCGCCCGTCACGGGGTTGTGGACGAGCCTCCAGCCGGCGGAAAAGCGGTAGGTGATGTCGATGATGCGCCGGAAGTCGTCCGGCCACCCGCGCTTGATGACCGCCTCGAGCATGCCGCCGAGGAGGCCGTGGTGCTCGCCGAAGGGCTCGATGAGGCCGTCGGGTCGGGCGAGGTCCCACGCAGTCAGCAGGTGCGCGCGGGCAGCACCCACGTCCCTCATGCCGACGTAGCCCATGACGCAGGCGAGGTGCAGGTAGGTGTTGGTGATGGGCCGCGCCTCGCCCTGGACGGCGAGCGCCGCCTCGGCGACGCCCACGCACCGGCCGTGCTCGCCCACGAGGTACGCCTGGTGCGCCAGCACGTAGAGGGCGAAGGGCCGCAGGCCCTCCGGGAGGAGCCCGACGCAATCCTCGAGGGGCGGGACGCGCTCGGGGAGCGGCAGGTGGAGAAGGGTGCGCGCCGTGGTGACGAAGAACGAGGCGACGGCTGAGGCCAGGGGGTCGGCGTCGTCGAGGCCCTCCCCCACCGCGGCCCGGGCGGTGCCGAGCGCCGCGCGGGCGTCGTCGGCCTGGCCGAGCGAGAGGCTCGCGTAACCGAGGACGAGGCTCGCGGAGAGGAGCACAGAGAGGTCGTCGCTCGTCAGGAGCGGGCGCGCCGCGGCGGCGGCCGCCTCGGCCTGGCCGGTGAAGTAGAGGAGCTCGGCGCGGGCAACGTCGCGAGCCGGCCCCTCCGGCATCGACTCGACGAGCTCACGGCACCTCCCCGGCTCGAACGCCGAGCTCAGGAGCGGCATGGGGTCGCACAGGGGGTGTCGCGCGGTCACGGCGCCCACCCCCTAGAGGATGAAGCCGAGATAGCTGTCCACGACCTCGTCAGCGGCGGAGAGGTCCTGCCCGAGCGAGCAGCCCGAGTAGCCGATGGCATGGAGCCCGGCGGAGTGCGCCGAGGCTATCCCCGCCGGCGAGTCCTCCACCGCCAAGGCCTCCCCCGCGCCCACGCCCAGGAGGTCGAGCGCGCGCAGGTAGGGGTCTGGGTGCGGCTTGCGCCTCTCGACCATGTCACCCGTCACCACCACGTCGAAGAGGTCGAGCGCGCGCAGGCGGTCGAGGGCGGTGAGCACGCAGCGCGCGACCGTCGTCGAGACGAGCGCCACGGCGACCCCGCGGCCGCGCAGGGACGAGACGAGCTCGCGAGCGCCCGGCTCGAGGGCGAGCGGGGCCTGGGAGTAGGTCCGGTAGCAGCCGTCGCGGCGGCGCTCGTACTCCTCGATATCGTAGGGGGACCCGTAGCGCTCCAGGATCGGCGGGATGACCACGCGGTCGTCCCCGCCGGCTATGGAGAGGAGCTCCTCGTCGCTCACGGGCGCGTCGAGCTCCACCAGCACCTCGCGGACTAGCGCGAGGTTGTGCCGCTCGGTGTCGCACAGTGTCCCGTCGAAGTCAAACAGGACCGCCCCCAGGGTCTCCGGCCTTGCCATGGCACCCCCTCCCCTCGTCTCGTCCCGCTAGTGTAGCAGAGGGGGCGCCGAGGCAGCCTTCCCCCGCGCAGGCTAGCCCGCCAGGCGGCCTGCGAAGTCCGCGAGCGTGCCGGGGATGTCGATCTGCTGCGGGCACACTGCCGCGCAGCTTCCGCAGCCTATGCAGGCAGTCGGGCGCTTGTCCTCGGGCAGCGCGGAGAGGGCCATCGGGGCGATGAAGTCGCCCTTGCCGGTGACCACGAGCTGGTTGTAGAGCGAAAGCAGGTGCGGGATGTCGAGCCCCATCGGGCAGTGGCTCGTACAGTAGTGGCACGCCGTGCACGGCACGGTCCCTTGCGCGCCCATCTCGTGGGCGATGTCCATGAGGGCGGCGAGCTCCTCCTCGGACAGCGGGCGCTCCTCGGAGTAGGTCTGGACGTTCTCCTTCAGCTGCTCGAAGTCGGACATGCCTGAGAGCGTCACCGTGACCTCGGGGATGCCCTGCAGGAAGCGGAACGCCCAGGCAACGGGGCGCTCGTCGGGGCGCAGGGCGGCGAGGCGCGCCTCGTCCTTCTCGCCAAGGCGCGCGAGCTTGCCGCCGCGGACCGGCTCCATGACCCACACGGGGATGCCCCACTTGCGCAGGAGGTCGACCTTGCCGCGAGCGTCCTGGAACTCCCAGTCGAGGTAGTTGAGCTGAATCTGGCAGAACTCCATCTCCTTGCCGTAAGCCTCGAGGAAGCGCTCCATCACCGGGATGGCGCCGTGCGCGGAGAAGCCCAGGTGGCGGATGCGGCCCGCACGCTTCTGCTCAAGCAGGTAGTCAAGGATGCCGTTGGCGGGGTCGAGGTAGCCGTCTACGTTCATCTCGCACACGTTGTGGAAGAGGTAGAAGTCGAAGTAGCCGGCGCCGGTCTTCTCGAGCTGGCGCTCGAAGATCTCCTTGACCTTGCCCATGTTGGAGAGGTCGTAGCCGGGGAACTTGTCGGCGAGGCAGAAGGAGTCGCGCGGGTGGCGTGCGAGCGCGCGGCCCAGGACGACCTCCGAGTTGCCCGCGTGGTAGCCCCACGCCGTGTCGAAGTAGTTGACGCCGTGCTCGATGGCGTAGTCGACCATCTCGTCCACGGCGGCCTGGTTGGGCTGCGCGTCGTCCCCGTCCACGCACGGCAGGCGCATCGCGCCGAAGCCCAGCCGAGAAAGGCGCTCCCCCTTGAAGTCACGGTACAGCATGCGGGTCCCCTCTCCATAAGCGACGCCATGTCACCACCAGTATACCGCGCCACCCGTCTCCCGGTAAGAGAACCCGCCGCCGCGCCAGACACCGGGGCCCGGCCTTCTAAGCAGGATCTTCCGCGAAGCGCAGTCCTGCGTGAAGGTCGGGCCCTGGCGTCTGGCGGGGCGGTCCCACGCGCGAGACGTTCTTCTCGCTATGCGTCCTTCATGATGATGTCGCGCACAATACCCGAGACGCGGTCGCACGCATCAAGGCAGAGCTCCATGCGGTCAAAGATACGCAGCCAGGTGACCGCGTACTTGCCGCTCGCGTCCTCCTCGTCGGAGAAGAGGCGGCGCAGCGCCTTCTGGTAGACGGTGTCGCCCTCGTCCTCCACGGTACCGATCTCGATGGCCTTCTCGAGCACAACGCGGTCCTTCTTGTAGTCGGGCAGGTGGTCGATCATCTCCTGCATCTCGCGCACCGCGTGAAGCGTGAGCTCGGAGATCTGCTTGGCCTCAAGGCGCAGGTCGCCAATGTTGAAGAGGTCCAGGCGCACCGCAACGCCGTACATGGAGTCCATCACGTCGTCCATGGCAAGCGCCAGGCTGGAGATGTCCTCGCGGTCGATGGGGGTGATGAAGGAGGTGTAGAGCTTGGCCATGATGGCCTTGACGCGCTCATCGCAGGTGGACTCGTAGACCTTCATCTGCGGGATGCTGCTCGTGGACTCGGGGAAGTCGCAGATGATCGTGTTGTACTCCTCCGCCGCCTCGACGATGAGCGCGGAGAACTCCCTGAGCATGGTGTAGAACTCGTCTTCCTTCTTGATGCGGGGCATGTGGACTCCTTTACGTATGAGCTGGGAGAAGAACGTGCGGCCGGGCGCGCGGCCCAAAACTAGAACAGGACGAGGAAGAGCTTGGCGAGCAGGTAGCCGATGATGCCGCAGCCCGGAAACGTGAAGACCCAGGTGAGGACCATCTCCTTGGCGACGCCCCAGTTGACGGACTTGGGGTCCTTGGCGGCGCCGGCGCCCATGATCGCGGCAGTCTTGGTGTGCGTGGTGGAGACGGGAAGGCCCGTCAGGGTAGCGATGAGCAGGCTCGCGGTGGCGCTGACGGAGGCGGCAAAGCCCTGGTACTTATCCAGGCGCACCATCTCCATGCCAACCTTCTTGATGATCTTCTTGCCGCCCACGGCGGTGCCGATGGCCATGACCGCGGCGCAGAGCACCATGATCCAGAGCGGAAAGCCGCCCATCTCGCCCACCGTCATGTTGAGGGAGAGCGCGATGGCGAGCATGGCGGTGGACATGAACTTCTGGCCGTCCTGTGCGCCGTGCATGAGGGCCACGCCGGCGGCGCCGAGCACCTGCATGCGGCCAAAGAAGTTGTTGGCCGTGCGACGGTCGGCGTTCTTGCAGGCAATGGGGATGACCTTGGAGATCGCCCAGCCGGCAAGAAAGCCCAGCACCGTGGAGAGCACAAGGCCGTAGACGACCTTGATCCACTCGCCGCCGTTCACGCCGTCGAGGCCGCCCGAAACCGCGAGCGCGGCGCCCGTGAGGCCCGCGATGAGCGCGTGGCTCTCGGAGGTGGGGATGCCAAAGAGCCAGGCGCCCACGCCCCAGGCGACGATACCGACGGTGGCGGCGGCAAGCGCAATGAGCGCCGCGTGGGTATCTCCGCCAAAGTCCACCATGCCAGAGATGGTGTCCGCAACGGCCGTGGAGATGAACGACATGGCCACGAGGCCCACAAAGTTGCAGATGACGCTCATCAGGATGGCGGAGTCGACGTCGATCGAGCGCGTGCCCACCGGCTCGGCGATGGCGTTTGCCGCGTCGGTGGCGCCGTTGACGAAGATGGTCCCCATCACGAGGAGCATGACGATGATCAGAAAGGGATTGCTCGACAGAACGCCGAGAAACTGCTCAAAGCTAATCAAGGGCGGACTCGCTTCCTTTGGAGGCCGGTCGGGGCGGCCATTTGTCACAGCTTTGTAAACGCTCGATAAGGATAGCGTAAACGCGCGCACGTCAAATGCGAGAAGGGCGAGAAAGACGGGTCCGTTTGCCGTCCCTTACATTGCGCTTACATTTTGTGAACGATGCCGCACGCAAAAGGCCGCCGGGCGAGAAACCCGACGGCCTGCACTTACGCTGGAGCCAGCTACCAGACTCGAACTGGTGACCCCCGCTTTACGAGAGCGGTGCTCTACCAACTGAGCTAAGCTGGCGTAAGCGGCTAACTACTATACGAGAAGCGCGGCGCGCACGCAAGCCTGTTTTTTACAGCAGGCGCAGCACGCCGCGGACGAGACGCTCGAAGTCGTCCGCGTGCTCCCCCGCCGCGGCGAGCACGGTCTCGTGACTGACCGCCGGAGCGCCGGACTCGTTGGCGGCAAGCGTGAGCCCGAGCACGTTCATACCGAGCGCCCGCGCCATGACGACCTCACACACCGTGGACATGCCCACATAGGAGACGCCGAGCGTCCGCAGCGCCGCCACCTCGGCCGGGGTCTCGAAGCAGGGGCCGAGCACCCCGGCATAGACTCCCTCCTCAACGGCGATGCCAAGGTCGTCCGCCACGCCGCGCGCGATGGTGCGCAGGTACGGCGAGTAGGCGTCGTTCATGTCCACGAAGGGGCTCTCCACGTCGCGCAGGCCGTCCCACTCGGCGAGCGGGTTGCGTCCGGTGAGGTTGACCTGGTCCGTGAGAATTCCCAGGCCCGTGTGCGCCCGCCCGGGCACGGCGCCCGTGGCGCACGCAAAGACGATGTCGCGACAGCCCAGGTGGTGCGCGTGACGCACGAGAGCGGTCACCTCGGCGGCGGAGTAGCCCTGGTAGAGGTGAATGCGGCCGGGGTAGACCACCACGGGCACGTCGTCGATCGTGCCGATGGTTGCCTCAAAGCGGTGCCCCGCCACCGGGCGCGCCGAGAGCGGGAAGCCGTCAATGTCACGGTAGTCTATGCGACGCACGGGACGCACAAGCGAGCCAAGGTGACCCAGCCCGCTCCCCAGCACGATGGCCACGGGATGCTCCACGCTCGGCTTGCACGCCCTCACGGTATCCTCGGTTACCACGCAGACCCCCTCCTTCTCGAGCTTTTCGGCAAAGACGCCGTCGCCCGGTACCAGCTTTCCTGAGTAGGTTCCATCGTAGACGAGTCCGACGCCACATGAGGGACTCTTTGCCTTGAGCACGGCCAGCGAGACCGGTGAGCGTCGCAGCGCCTCAAGGCACCTCTGCGCGCCGCGCTCAAAGTCCCCCGTCACGTCGCGCCCGTCGGAAAGAAAGACGCGCCCCTCGCGCTGCTCCGCGGGCGGCCGGGGCACGGGGAGCCCCGAGGCCGTCTCGGGGCACACGCGCAGGACGTCGACCTTTCTCGCCAGCTCGCGAACCTCGTCAGCGGGCTTGGACCCCCCGTCATAGCGAACGGGGGCTCCAAGCAGGCAGGCGCTTATCGCCACGCGCACGGTCACGCCCCCCTACTCAACCAGAGAGCCGATCTGGATCGTGGCGCGGGAGAGCAGGGAGTCGGTGTAGGCGCCCCACTCCTCGCTGAGCTGCGTCGAGGCGTCCTTGTAGGCGCTCTGGGCAACGCTGTAGGCGGCGCTCGCCGCGGCGTAGGTGGCCGCGTCGTTTGAGATCTCGTAGCCGGAGAGCGTGGCGTAGTAGGTGCCGTCCGTGCGGGCCCAGTCGTTGGCCTCGCTGTCCCACTCGTCGCCGAGAAGACCGATCACGTAGCTCGCGTACTCCTCGGTGGGCTCGTCCTCCTCGCCCTCGGCGGGCTCGGACGGCGCCGTGGGCTGCTCGGGGAGCGTGACCGTGGTGACCTCGTCCTCGAGCTTGGTCACCAGGACGTTGTCGGTCAGGATGTCCTTGACCGCCTCCTCGTCCAGGCCAACCTGCTCGGCGATGGCGGCAAAGTCGTTGGTACCCACCGTCGAGGTAGCGTAGTCGGAGAGCTCCTCGTCGCTCACGGTGATGCCTCGCGCAGCGGCGTCGTCGAGGATGAGCTTGTTCTGCACGTAGGCCAGCACGTCCGAGGCAGCGGGCACGGTGTAGGTGCCGTCGTCGTTCGCCGGGAGGTTGGAGCTGCCCTGGACCTCCTCGAGCACCTCGCGCGCCGTCACGTTGGTCGACTGGCCGTCGAAGGAGTACGTCGCAATGGTGCTGTCGAGCTCGCTCGCGGAGAGCGCGGTGCGGCCGTTCAGCGCCACCCCGCTCGGGCCGCCGAGCAGGAAGTGCCCGGCCAGCACGCCCAGAATCACCGCCACGACGCAGATGACCACCCATGCGGCGACCGGCAGGGCGCGCAGGCCCGCGGCGCTCTTCTCGGCGTCCCTCTCGATGTCCTTCTCGGCGTTCATCTCGATGTCCTTCTCGTCCATGCGCCTTCCCTTGGCCAAAGGCCCGCCGCGGGGCGGGCCAGACGTTTCTTCTTCAGGTAATTCTATGCGCCGCCCGACGTCTCCTCGCGGGCGCCACATACCTATGAGAGAGCTTGAAGGATCTCCCCCGAGAGGGCCTTGACGTAGCCGGCGCCGTTCTCGGCGTCAAAGCTCACGCGCGCCGCCAGGGCCTTCTTGGTCTCGTCGGAGGAGGCGCCGCGGGCAAGCTCGAGAAGCGCCACGAGCATGTCGCGGTACTCGGCGTCTCCGTGGTAGCACTGGATGGCCTCGTCGAGCAGCGGCCAGGCCATGTTGGAGCGCTCGGGCGAGCTCGCCGCAAGGCGGGAGAGAAGGATGAACGCCGCCAGGCGCACCGTCGCGGAGCCGTCGTCAAAAAGCGACGCCTCGGCGCCGTCAAAGGCGTCCACGACCTTCTCCGGGTGCTCGATGGCAATCGCGGAGAGGGCGTCCAGGGCCTCCCAGCGCGTCTGCGCCTCGGGACGATAGAGCGCGTCGACGAGCGCGTCCACATACGGGATCACGATGCCCGCGTTTGCGCGCGCGGTGAGGGCGATCTGGTGAGCGACCTCCTGGCGACGGCGCCTGCTCGCACCGGAGAGCTCCTCGATGAGGCCCGCGATCTGCGAGCTTTCGGCTGCTGCCATGAATAAGACCTCCTTGTTACTCGCAGAACCCGTCGACCACGGCCGTGCCGCTCTTGGGGTCCTGGTGAATCTCAATAAAGCCGAGCTTCGACGCCTCTCGAAGCAGCGACGTGAACGAACGATACCCGTAGCTCGCCTCTGAGAACTGCGGGCGCTTGCGCTTCATCGTGTCCTTGAGGCGCGAGGCGAGGATGAAGCTGTCGCTCTCGCGCTGCAGCGCGTCGATCGTCTCAAAGAGCAGCTGGTAGCACTCCTGCTTCTCACGCGGGACCTTGGCAGAGAAGTCCGGGATGCCCGCGCCGCGGGTGATGTCCTCGTAGAAGATGAACTCGTCGCAGACCTCCGTGAGCAGGCTGCTCGTGGCCTCCTTCATGCCCACGCCGATGACGGTCTTGCCAAACTCCTTGAGCTTTGAGACGAGCGGCGAGAAGTCCGAGTCTCCGGAGAGGATGGCAAAGGTGTCGATGTGGTCCTTCGTGAGGCAGATCTCCATGGCGTCCACGGCGAGGCGGATGTCGGCCGAGTTCTTGCCTGTATAGGCGCGGTCCGGGATCTCTATGAGCTCGATGCCCAGCTCGTGCAGGGGCGTGATGGCGTCCGAGAAGCGCTGCCAGTCACAGTAGGCGCGCTTGGCCGTGATGCGGCCCTTGTCCACAAGGCGCTCGAGGATGAGCTTGACGTCGGGCAGGGGCCCCGGCTCCTGGTGGCCGCGGCGGTTGCGCTTCCCGGTGCCCAGGGCGAGGTTCTCAAAGTCGATGAGCACCGCAATGGAGCTCTGCGGCATGTCGGTATCGTTCAAAACTGATGTGTCTCCTTATGGGAATTGGGGGGCAGTCCCCAATTAACGGAAATGCTCGATGCTAGTGGTGGCAGTGGCACTCATGGCCGTCACCGTGGTCGTGGTGGTGGCCGCCGCAGCACTCGTGGTCCTCGCCGTGGTCGTGGCCGCAGGCGCACTCGTGGTCGTGCTCGTCGTCGCCCTGGTCGAGCAGGGACCAGTCAAGGCCCGCCGCGGCGCAGGTGGCCTCCTCCTGGTAGAGCAGGGTAAGCGCCTGGGTGCCCATGCGCGCGCCGCCAATCTGGCAGAGCATGTCAAAGAGCGTGAAGGCGGTCTCGGCGCCCGGGAGCGTGATGTCGAGGTCCTCGGAGCGCTGCAGGGCGAGCGCGATGTCCTTGCGCAGGTGCTCGGCCATGAAGCCGGGCTTGTAGTCGCCGGCGAGCGACTTGGGCGCCAGGGTCTTGGAGGCGCCGGAGCCGCCCGTCCCGCTCGCCATCACCTCGAGCACGCGGTCCACGTCGATGCCGGACTGCTCCGCGAGCGCGATGGCGTCCGCGTAGCCCACCATGCAGGAGGCAAGGCTCACCTGGTTGCAGAGCTTGGCCGTCTGGCCGCCGCCGGCAACGTCAAAGAAGAAGCGCTTTGCCGAGAAGGTCTTGAGCACGGGGAGCACGGGCGCCGCGGCCTCCTCGGAGATGCCCATGATGAGCGTGAGGGTGCCGTCGATCGCGCCCTGCTCGCCGCCCGTGACGGGGCAGTCAAAGGCGTGCTTGTCCTCGACCTCGGCGGCGTCGTGGATGTCGCGCGCGAGCTGCGGGGAGCTCGTGGTGAGGTCGATGAGCCAGGCGCCCTTCTTGGCGGTGCGGATCAGGCCGTCGGTGGCAAGGTAGACGTCCTCCACATCCGTGGGGTAGCCCACCATCGTAAAGACAACGTCAGCGTCCGCGGCGGCCTCGGCGGGGCTGTCCGCCCAGCGCGCCCCCTTGGCGAGAAGCCCCTCGGCCTTCTCGCGCGTGCGGTTGTAGACCGTGACGTCATAGCCGGCATCGAGGATGTGCCCGGCAATGGGCGCGCCCATGATGCCGGTACCGATGAAGGCGATCTTCTTGATCTGCAAGGTCATTCCTTTCCACATGCATGGTTGATGACAAAAGTGACAGGGTAGTTTGTCAGGTTCTTGCGTGGGAACCCCAATCGAGGCAAGCCTGCCAAGAACCTGACAAACTACCCTGTCACTTTTGTCATGTGTCTACTGCCCGCGGACCTTACGGGCAATGCGGTCGGTAAACGAGAGGCTCTCGCGCCGATCCTTGCCCCAGAAGAGCAGCGCCACCATGCCCGGGCCCACGTGCGCGCCGATGACCGGACCCACGGAGCTGTAGATGATGGGCACGTCGGAGCAGCCGGGCTCGCGGCGCACCTGGTCGGCGAGCCAGCGCGCGTCCTTCTCGGCATCGGCGGAGACGATGGCCATGGGGAGCTTCTCGTCCCCGCCCTCGGCGCCGAGGTAGTTGGCCTTGAAGTCCGCGAGGATGGCGCGCAGGGCCTTCTTGCGGCCGCGGCACATGCCGCGCAGCGTGAGGGCACCGTTGGTGTCGTAGGAGAGCTCGGGCTTGATGTCGAGCTTGCCGCCCACCGTGGCCGCCGCCGGCGGGATGCGCCCGCCACGGGCCAGGGCATCGAAGGAGTCCAGCGTGAAGTAGCCGTGGACGTAGTAGCGCGCCTCCTCGGCCCAGGCGACGAGCTCCTTGGCCGTGAGGCCGTTTGCCGCCTGGTGCACTGCCTCGATGGCAAGAAGCTCGGCGGCAGCCGACGGGCACACGTTGTCGATCACATAGATCTCAAAGTCGGGGTGGCTCTCGCGCACCATCTCCGCCGCCTGACGCGCCGCGTCCACGCTCGAGGAGAGGCCGCGCGTGAAGGCGAGGTAGACCGTCGGGGTGCCCTCATCGGCAGCGCGCTCGAAGACCTCGAGGTAGTGGCCGGGCGTCACGGCCGAGGTGGTGGCAACCTCACCGGCGCGCATGCGGTCGTAGAACTCCTTGGCCGACATCGTCTGCCAGAGGTCGTCGGCATACTCCGTGCCGCTCATCACATAGGTGAAGTTCACGATCTCCACGCCCAGGGCGCGCGCGACCTCCGGCGCAAAGTCGGCGCAGGAGTCCACGATGATCCTCACGTTGGACTTGCGGTGATAAGCGCGGCCCAGGCGCGCAGCCTCCTGCGACGCCTGGGCGTTGTCGGCCCCCTCCTGAGCGGGGACCGCCTGCTCTATGTTCTTGTCGGTATCGCTACTGCTCATTCTCTTCCTCGATCTTGGGCTTGATAATTCCGTACCCGCCATTCTTGCGGTGATAGATCACGTTGACAAGCCCCGTGGTGGCATTTGTGAAGACATAGAAGTCGTGGCCGATGAGGTCGGTCTGGACGAGCGCCTCCTCCTCGGTCATGGGGAGCAGGTCGACGTACTTCTCGCGAACGAGCTGATCGTCCTCGGTCTCGTCCGGCGCGGGCTCAATGAGGGCCGCCAGGTCCTCCTGGGTGACGGTGCCGCCCTTTGCGGCCGCCACGCGCTGGCGCCGGTCAATGACGCGGGTCTTGTACTTGCGCAGCTGGCGGGTGACCTTGTCGGCGGCGTCGTCGATGGCGGTGTACATGTCGTCCGAGCTTGCGACCACGCGAACCACGTTGTCGCGGACAAAGACGGTGACCTCGCAGGCCTTGCGCTCCGGGTTGGAGGGGTTCTTGTCAACACGGAGAACCACGTCACAGGTCATGGGCTTGATGTCGAATACCTTGAGGGCATCGCCCACCTTCTCCTCCACGTGCTCGCGCAGGGAGTCGGAGACGCTCACCTTGCGGCCCGAGATCTTGATGTCCACCATGCGAACCTCCTTACGGTTGAACGTGGGTGCGCGCCTTTGCGACTGCGCCCCTACGACACTGATACCCACTTCCGTGGGTGGCAGTCCACCACGAGGCACCAAAAATGCACGCGAGCGGGCGCTCCTACTCGGCGGGCGTAGCGTCGCCGGCGTAGGTGCCGTCTGCCATGGGGTCGGCCGTTCCGTCGGCCGCGCCGCCCTCTGCGCCGTACTCCGCATCGTCGGCCGTGCCGTCCTCCGTGCCCTCGGCCGCGCCGTCCTCAGCCGGAGCCTCGCCGTCCTCGGCAGGCTCCTCCTCGGTCTCGGGCGCGGGAGCCACGATGCCGGTCACCTTGGTCGTGTCTGTGAGCGTTGGGAGGTCGCCCACCCAGTTAACGCGCAGCAGGTCGCCCACGCCGTTGGTCTGGACCTCCTCGAGCGCGGCCTGGACGGGGGCCTGAAGCTCGGCGGACGCGACGGCGATGCTCGTGGGCGCGGGGTCGTCGAGCGTGCCCGCAAAGGTGATGCCGTCATAGGCGGTGGCAAGGTACGCCCCGGAGTAGGCGTCGCACGCCACGTAGCTCACCGTGCCGGCGAGAAGGGCGTCGAAGGCCTCGTTGAGGTTGGAGAAGGTCGTCTCCACGGCGCCGGTGCCCAGCTCGGCGAGGGCGCGCTGCGAGACGGAGCCCTGCTGGACGCCCACGCTCGCCCCGGAGAGCGCCGAGGCGTCGATGGGCGCGGCCGCCCCCTGTGCGGTGAAGATGCCCGTGGCGCCCTGGGCGTAGTTTCCCACGAGCGTGGCGCCCCACGAGTTGTCCGCGGTGACGCCCATGACCACGTCGCAGCTCTCCTGGAGGGCGGCGGCCACGTCGGTCACCGAGACAAACGAGACGCTGCCCAGGCCAAGCTCGTCCGCGAGGGCGTGCGCGAGGTCAACGTCGAGCCCCGTGCGCGAGCCATCGGAGCCCGTGACGGCGAGCGGGGCGCTCTCGATAGCGGGAATGCCCACCGTGAGGGTCCCGGGCTGCTTGAGCGCGGAGTCGTCCACGGCGGGGACGAGCTCGGCCATGCGGGCCGCGCGGGCGTCCGCCACGGAGGTGGTCATGAGAAAGTCGTCGAGGTCGACGGGGCCAATCGAGCAGGCCCCGAGCCCAAGCGCAACGCCCATCGCCGCGCCTGCGGCAACGAGCGACCTGATGTGGATGTGCGGCATGCTGTCCCTCTCCCCAAGGTTTAGGCAGTTGCGTCTCTCCCAGCTGACCTGGTCTTTGCCCCCACACCCGCGCACTGGAGACGTCGCTTGCGGCGCCGCGGCGCCTCCACTCTTGCCCCTCTCGCCCGCGAGGCCGGATGCCTCATGCGTATGACGGGCGGTACGACTTACCTCTAGGACGAGCCATGATCGCTCGGGCGCGCACGCCCGGGCTTACGTGGATCCCTTTGCCCTCGTCTGGCATGGACTTGGGCAACGCGCAGCATCGCCCGCAACCACAGACCTGGTCGAGACTTTTTAAGTATACCTGCCGAGCCCGGCACGTGCGCCCACTTTGTACCGGGTACGTTTTGGACAGACGCGGGCTACCACACGCGAGCCAGGACGCAGGCGGTCACGGACGCGGCGCCCCGGGCGAGAAGCGCACCCGTCGCCTCGTTGAGCGACGCCCCGGTGGTGGCAACGTCATCGAGCAGCAGCAGGCGCGCGCCACGGACGTCCTCGCAGGTGCGCATGGTTCCGGCGAGGTTTGCCGCGCGGTCCTCCTTTCCCAGATCGCGCTGGTCTCGGGCGGCTCCGCGGACGAGCACGTCGGCGAGCGGGAGCCCGGACATGCCGGCGAGCTCGCGCGAGACGAGCTCCATGTGGTCAAAGCCGCGCCGTGCGTAGGCGCTTGCGGTAGCGGGAACAAAGCAGATGCCGTCAACGTCTGCCGCCGAGAAGCGCGGCGCGTCGTCGGGCGCCGGCCAGGCGGAGGCCTCCTCGAGCGCCGTGAGCATGACCGCCGCCATCACGGGGGCCAGGCGCAGCTCGTGGGCGTCCTTGAGGCAGGTGACCATGCGGGCGGCGGTGCCGCGAAAGCCCAGTGCGGCGACCGTGGCGCGCGGCGTCCAGGTGCCGTCGCACTCCGTGCAGGTGAGAAAGCCGTACGGCGCGCCGCAGACCGGGCACGCCAGGCGCTGCTCAACCCACGGGAGCGCGGCGCGGCACTCGTCGCAGATAAGCTCGCCGGGCTGGTCGCAGCTCACACAGCGCGTGGGCCAGAGGACCTCCGCAAGCTCGCCCGCCGCGGCGCGGGCAAGACGTTCGATGCGCATGCGACCCCCTTCCTGTGGCGGATGGGGGTCGCGTAGGTGGAACGAGTGTAGCACGCGGGGTGCACGGGATACGAGTGGAGCGACGTGCCGAGAAAAACCGGCTGCTGTACCAGGCCGCGCCGACCCTTGGATCAGTGCGCCGAGAAAACCCGGCCGCTGTACCACTTTCCCGAAGGCGCGCCGAGAGAATCCGTCCTCTGTACACCGCGCGGGTCCCCCCGGACAGCCGCCCCCGTCACAGAGGGCCGTTTTTCTCGGCAGCGGGGCCGGCAAGTTGGTACAGTCGGCGGCATTTCTCGGCGTGAGAGCGAGCGGATGGTACACTCGGCGGCATTTCTCGGCAACGCACGAGGCGCACCGGTACAGAGGCGGGTATTTCTCGGCGTGCCATTGCAAGAGTGGTACAGAGGACGGGTTTTCTCGGCAACGGTGGGCTCGGAGCACAGGGAGGGCCCCGGCAGCGCCGTGCTACCATGCGAGAAAGTCGACGAGAGGAGCGGGCATGCAGGCAGAGGGTCACCGCGCGGCGCTCATAAACGCCGACCCACCGGCAAGCGAGAAAATCACCCGCTGCCTGCTCGACGACCTCGCCGAGGCGTTGCCCGTCTACGCGCGCCTGGCAGACGTCAGCGTCCCGGAGCTCTTCCAGGCACCGCCCGACAAGAACCTCCCCCGCTGCGACGCGGCGCTTCTCGCCTACGCCCTTCAAGACCCCGCCCCTGCGCACGATGCCGCAACAAGAATCGCACCCGGGACGCGCGTCTATGCCCTCACGCACCTCGAGGGCCGTGCGGGCACCGAGGCGGCAACGTCCTTCTCGCAGCTTGAGGCGCTCTGCGAGGCGGCGGGCGCACGCTGGATGGGAGGCCTCGTTGTCTGCGGCGACGAGCTGGTGCTCCCCGCGGCGGGCTCCCCGCGCATGGGATGGAGGCGCCGCTGGGTCTCCGAGCCCCTTGACCAGCTCATCATTGCCCTTCTCGCCGGCACGGACGCCGGCACCCTCACAGCCCGGCCCGGAGCGCTCCTCTGGACGTGCCGGCACATCTTCCCTGGCCGACGGAGCTAGCCGCCGCCCACCAACAACGGACAACACACGGACGTTCTGCGGGCAGAGACCGTCTAGAACTCGCCCCAGCGAGAAGAACGGGCGGGGTGTGGACGTTCTGGAGACCCAAACCGTCCACACCCCGCCCCATTTTTGGAAGCGGGCGGCTCCCGGACGTTTTAGCCCGGAAACCGTCCGATTGTTGCCCCTTACAGCCCAAAGAAGCCGCAGGCGTTTCTCCACAGCGCGTCATAGGTTGCCTTGCGGCTGCTGCGACCGGCCTTCTCGCGCACGTCTGCTAGGGCCGCCGCCGTGAAGGCGACCATCGCGGGCTCGCACTCCTCGCCGCGCAGGGGAACCGGCGCCATGTAGGGGCTGTCGGTCTCCGTGAGCAGCTTGCGCTCGGCGCAGAAGGTGGCCGCCTCGCGAATGTCCTCGGAGCGGGTGAAGGTGAGCGCGCCGCCAAAGGCGATGTGGCAGCCCATGCTCGTGAAGTTCTCCATGACCTTGAGGCCGGCGGTAAAGCAGTGCAGGTCGCAGCCCTTCTCGGGCACGCCCTCGTCGCGCAGGATGCGCGCCGCGTCAACGTAGGCGTTGGCGATCATGTCGCCGGCGGTGGCGCGGATGTGCAGCTCCGCGGGCAGCTCGAGCTCGTGGGCGAGGCGCAGGTGATAGCGGAAGACCTCCTCCTGGACCTCGCGGGGCACCCTGCTGTAGGGCCCGAGGTCCAGGCCGAACTCGCCCACGCCCACGCAGCGGGGACTGGCGAGAAGCTCGGCGAGGCGGGCCTTGGCGTCGTCGTCAAAGACCTCGGCGCCGTAGGGGTGCGCGCCGGCCACGATGTGGATGTTGTCGAGCAGGTCGGGAGCGTCCACGCCCTCAAAGGCAGGCGGCACGAAGCCCTTCTCGGCGCACTCGGCGAGGCACGCGCGAGCGAGCTCGACCTCCTCGTCCAGCCAGGAGAGGAACGCGCCCACGCTCTCCCACCGGCGCGGGATGTCGTCGATGGGGTCCACGGGCACGACGAGCAGACGCACACCCGCGAGCGCCGCGCGCGTGAGAGCCACGGCCGGGTCGTGCTCGCGGAAGCTCGTGAGGTGGCCGTGTGTGTCCGCCAGCGGGGCCAGCGGCGCGGGCAGCGGGCAGACCTGGCCCTTGTGGTCGTGGAAGAGCTCGCCGTCGGCGAGCGAGAGGTCATCGAGTGCGATCAGCTTGGACATGGTTGCTCCTAGGAAAGCGCGTTGGAAAGAAGGGCGAAGTCGGCCGGGGCGAGCGTCTCGGCGCGACAGGTCGGCGATATCCCGCAGGCCGCAAAGGCCGCGTCGAGCGCGTCCTTGGCAAAGCCGGAGGCGGACATGGAGTTGCGGATGGTCTTGCGGCGCTGCGCGAACGCGGCGTCGATCACGTTGGCGGTGGCGGCAAGGCGCTCACGCGAGAGCGGCTCGCCCGTTGCCGGGTCGAGCATTGGGGCGCGCTCGATGCGCACCACCGCGGAGTTCACGTGCGGGGGCGGCATGAAGTTGCCGGGACCCACCTCAAAGCGGCCGCTCACGCGCCCGTAGAGCGCGAGCTTGGCCGTGTAGGCGCCGTAGGTGCGGTTGCCCGGCTCCGCGCAGATGCGGTCGGCCACCTCGGCCTGCACCATCACGACGGCGCGTCGCAGCGCCGGCATGGTCTGGAAGAACGCAAGGATGATGGTGGCGGCCACGTTGTAGGGCAGGTTGGAGACCAGCATGGTGGGCTCGCCGCCCGCGGCCCCCGCGATCTCCTCCGGCGTCACGCGCAGGGCGTCGCCCATGATGAACGAGAAGTTCGCGTGCGCCGCGGCGTGCGCGGAGAGGACCGCCTCGAGCTCACGGTCCATCTCGATGGAGACCACGCGACCCGCCTCGGCGAGAAGTGCCAGCGTGAGCGTGCCGATGCCCGGCCCCACCTCGAGCACCGTCTCCTTGGGGCCAGGCTCCGCCAGCGCCATGATCTTCTCGATCACGGCGTTGTTCACCAGGAAGTTCTGGCCGAGGCTGTGCTTGGTGGCAAGGCCGTACGCCTCGAGAAGCGCGCGCGTGGCACCCGGGCTTGCGAGAGGAGATCCGCCCACGCTTGCCTACTTCTTGGTGTCCAGGCGCGGGAAGAGCGCGTCGCCCTTGGTCACGGCCACGCCGCCGGCAAGGCCGCCCCACGCACAGGCCGCGCGCAGGTCGTCCGTGGCGGCCTCGCCCTCGAGCGACATGCGGCGCAGGACCTCGGCCGAGGTCTCGGGCATGAACGGCGCGAGCAGGTGCGCGGAGATGCGAATGGACTCGAGCAGGCTCACGATGATCTGGGCGAGCTCGCCGGCACGCTCCGGGTCCTTGGCCACGGCCCAGGGCGCGGAGTCCTCGATGTAGTGGTTGGCGGCGTGGACGAGCTCCATGACCACGTCCTTGGCGCCGGCGTAGTCGAAGACCTCCATGCGGCTCGCATAGCGGTCGTAGATGCCCTCGGCAACGCCCTTGAGCGTGCCGTCCTCCTGCGCCCAGCCCTCGGCCAACTCGGGCGTCTTGCCGTCGAAGTACTTGGCGCTCATGTTGAGGGCGCGGGAGACCAGGTTGCCCCAGCTGTTGGCCAGGTCGGCGTTGTAGACCTGCTCCATGCGCTCGAAGGAGATGGCCGAGTCGTCGCCGTGGACCACGTCGGTCATGAAGTAGTAGCGGTAGCCCTCGACGCCCAGCAGGTTGATGACGTCGCGCGGGGCGATGGCGTTGCCGCGGGACTTGGACATCTTCTCGGCCTGGCCGGTCTCGGGGTTGCGCACCGTGAGGAAGCCGTGCACGAAGACGTGCTCGGGCAGGGCCTCGTCGATGGCCATGAGCATGGCGGGCCAGAGGATGCAGTGGAAGCGGATGATGTCCTTGCCGATGAGGTGGCACTGGGCGGGCCAGCGGCGGGCGAGCTCGGCGCGGGACTCGGCGTCGTCCAGGCTGTAGCCCACGGCGGTCATGTAGTTGAGCAGGGCGTCAAACCACACGTAGGTGACGTGCTTGTCGTCAAAGGGCACCTTGATGCCCCAGTCGAAGGTCGTGCGGGAGACCGAGGTGTCCGTGAGGCCGCCCTCCACGAAGCTGCGGACCTCGTTCATGCGGAAGTCAGGCTGCACGAAGTCGGGGTGCTCGTCGTAGAGCTTGAGCAGGCGGTCCTGGAAGGCGGAGAGCTTGAAGAAGTAGGACTCCTCCTGGACGCGCTCGAGCGGGCGGCCGCAGTCCGGGCAGAGGTGCTCGCCCTTGGTGCCGCGCTCCTCGTCGGCCTTCTCGACCTGAGTCTCGGTGAAGTAGGTCTCCTCCGGCACGCAGTACCAGCCGTCGTAGGAGCCCTTGTAGAGGTAGCCGCTCTCCAGCATGCGGTCCCACAGGTACTGGACCGCGTGGTGCTGGCGGGGCTCGGTGGTGCGGATGAAGTCGTCGTTGGAGACCTCGAGCTCGCGCCAGAGGTCCTGGAAGAGCGGGGCCTGGGAGTCGCACCACTCCTGCGGGGTCATGCCGTGCTCGGAGGCGGCCTCGGCGACCTTCTCGCCGTGCTCGTCCATGCCGGTCAGGAACTTGACGTCGTAGCCAGCGGCGCGACGGAAACGCGCCTGGACGTCGGCAAGCAGGGTGCAGTAGGCGGTGCCCAGGTGCGGCGCGGCGTTGACGTAGTAGATGGGGGTGGTGACAAAGTAGGACGGCTTCTCTGCCATTGGCTGCTCCTCATGACGGACGGGATGGCATATGCGCGCGGCGCGGGCCGCAAGCCCTCTGATTGTACTCTTTGCGTGCTGATGGGGCAGCTTCTCGTTGGCTGTTCTTACAAGACAGCCGGCACAAGGTCTTGTCTCGTTGTACTTTGCCCAGACACGGGCAGAAAGTCTATTGAACGCAGACTTTCTTGCGCTTTGGGCAACGAGAGTATTCGTCAACAGAACGGAGACTCTCATGCCAAAGAAGCACAAGACGGCGCTCGCCCAGATTCGTCGCACAGCGGGACTCACGCAGGTCCAGGTTGCGGGTCAGCTTGGTGTGAGCAAGGCCACCTATAGCGCATGGGAGACCGGTCGTGCCGAGCTGGGCGCCGAGAGGCTCTACGCGCTCAGCGAGCTTTTCCGCTGCACGCCCAACGACATCCTCGGGTACACCCACTCGGGCAGGCGCTTCGCGGCGATCTCCAAGGAGGACGAGCGGGTGCTCGACCTCTTCAACGCTCAGCCGCCCAGCATCCGGGAGCACTTCATCGGCCTCATGGCATACAACGCCAAGGGCCGCCGCTGGCGCTAATCGCGTCCCGAAAAGTGGTGTAAGGCCGCCCCCTGTTGCCCGCACCCTAGCGTGAGGCAGCCACCACGGCATCGTAAACCTCGGCACGCGGCCGCGAGAAGGACTTGGCCAGCCGCTTGGCGAGCGCGCTCTTGGGCTCTCCCGCCGCAAGCCCCGCGGCGATCTCGTCCTCCAGGGTGCGCTCCGGACCAGACGCGGCAGCCCGACGCTGCGAGAGCTCATCGTCGCTGGGCTCCGCGATCACGATGACGCACTCCCCGCGCACCTCCTCGCGCGCGGCCACGGTCGCCGCGAGCTCCGACGCCTCGCCACGCACGACCTCCTCGTGCAGCTTGGTGAGCTCGCGCGCGAGGGCAACGCGGCGCCCCGGCATCACGGCGGCGACGTTGGCGAGCGTGTCCGCCACGCGGCGCGGGCTCTCGTAGATCACGAGCGTGCCGGGCACAGAGGCGAGCTCCTCCAGACGCGAGCGCTGCGCGCCGGCACGACGCGGCAGGAAGCCCTCAAAGAAGAAGTGCTCGCTCGCAAGCCCGGAGGCGGCAAGCGCACAGGTGACGGCACTCGGCCCGGGAATCACCTCAACGCGCAGACCGGCGTCGAGCGCGGCGTCCACGAGCCTCTGCCCGGGATCGGAGACGCCAGGCATGCCCGCGTCCGAGACGAAGGCAACCCGCTCCCCCAGCGCAATGCGCTCGAGCACGCCCTCGACCTTCTCGGCCATGACGTTCTCGTCGCAGCGCTCGAGGCGGACGTGCAGCCCAAAGGCGGACACGAGCTTGGCGGTGACGCGCGTGTCCTCGCAGAGCACCACATCGGCCGAGGAGAGGGTGTCGATCACGCGCGGGGACGCGTCGCGAAGGTTGCCGATGGGCGTCCCCACGATGGAGAGCGTGCCGGAAGGCCCCATCAGACGATCATCCCGCGCTCAAAGGTCGCCAGAGCCACGCGCGCGTCCCAGCCGCCGAGCATCCCGGAGGTCTTCCAGGTGTTGAAGAACCACGCCGGGCAGCTCTCGTAGGCGGCGATCTGCTCAGAGGTGTAGACGCGCTCGAGCGCGATGCGGCCCTCGGGCGTCATCTGGGCGTCCGCCACCGGCAGCGACGACGACCACTTGCCCACCATGACGGGCATGCCGGAGCGGCGCGCCTCGCGGATCGCGCGGTCGTGAGCGGCCACGAGCTTGCGCACGCCGGAGGGTCCGGCGACGTCCGTGCGCGTGGTGACGCGATCGAGGTGGCAGTCAAGCCAGACGTTGCGGTAGTGGCGCTGCGCCATGAAGCGGCCCCAGCCGCCCGGGATGCCGCCGTCCGGCAGGATGACGACGGGGTCCTCCCCCGCGGCGCTCCGCACGAGCTCGTAGGCCTCGCGATAGTAGTTGCGCAGGCGGTGGATGGGGGTGCCGTCCGTGAGCGCGAGGCCGCGGCGCACCTGGGAGACCACGTCGTCCGCAAGCTCGAGGCCGAAGAACCCCACGCGGGAGGCGTAGCGCTTGGAGAGGGCAAAGACCACGTCGAGCATCTCGTCGCGCGTGACGTGGCAGTCCGCGTTATCCGGCGCGATGCCGTTGTCCGTGTGCGGCGCGCCCAGGTTTATCGCCAGCGCAAAGACGACCTTGAGGTCAATCTCCTCGGCCCAGTTGAGCGCCTCGTCCACGAGCTCGATGCAGCCCAGGTACGGGCCGGGCTCCGGGCCCTGCTCGCCATAGACGTACCAGGGGATGGGCAGGCGCACGGCATTGAAGCCGCGGGCCGCGATCTTGACGAAGTCCTCGCGCGTGATGAAGCTCTCCCGGTGGCGGCGGACGCACTCCGCATAGCGCTTCGGGCCAAGGGCGAGGGCGAGCGCCTCCTCGTCAAGGGCACCTGCCTCGGCAAAGAGCTCGGGCGTGACCCACGACTCGAGCGTCAGCCACCCCGTCAGGTTGACCCCGTGCAGGGAATGTCCGCCCATGACGCACCTCCGTCTCTCCCCGGCCAGCATTCTCCCCCTCCCGCAAGTATAGCGAGACAACGGGCGGCGCGGCGCATGCTTGCAGAACTGGGGGCAGGCGGCGGGCGCTATCTGGCGGGCGGCTCCTCCGCCACGTAGGTGGCGCAGTTGAGCGGCGTCTCGTAGACGTCAACCTGCGAGCAGGGCATGCCGCGCCCCCGCAGGCGCTCGCAGAAGTGGCGGGCGAGGTTCTCTGCCGTGGTGCGGAAGGGCAGCATCGTGAGGGAGAACCCCTCGGAGGTCAGGGCCTCGATCGTGGCCGGCGCGAGGGTGCCCTCCTCCACGAGGAAGGTGTGGTCGAGCTCCTCCGCGAGGGCGCGGACCTCGCGCTTGAAGACGCCGAAGTCACAGACCATGTCGCGCTGCGTGCCCGTGGCGCCCAGCTCGTCCGCGCGCAGATAGGCCACCACGCGCCAGCGGTGGCCGTGAAGGTTCTCGCACTTGCCGTAGTAGTCCGCAAGAAAGTGCGCGGAGTCAAAGCTGGCCTCGGTCTTGAGTCCGTACATGGGGGTCCTTTCGGTTGGGGGCTCCATCGTAGCGCTTGCGCGATGGGGCGAGAAGGGCGGCGATGGGGTACCATGTCCGGGCACGCACCCGTGACCAAGGAGCAGCCATGTCGCTCTCAGCCGAGCTCATCGCCTACGCAGCCGCCCGCCACGACGCCCGACGCCCCCTTCTGGGCGAGAAGGACCGCGAGGTGGAGGCGCTTCTCGCCCCGCTCTCTGCGGACGAGGCCGCGCTCATGCGCTACCTCGTGGCAACGCTGCCGCTCACGGACGTGTTTGACACGCCGCTCGAGGTGCTTCTCGCCCACGTGCGCCACGCGCTCATGCTGCGCGAGGGGCCGGCGGCCGGGCTCCCCGAGGACGTCTTTGTGCACTACGTGGCGTGCCCGCGCGTGAACAACGAGCCGCTCGACCGCTGTCGCGAGGCCCTCTGGGAGGAGCTCGCGCCGCGTGTGGCCGGCCTTGACGCCGAGCACGCCGTGATAGAGGTCAACTACTGGTGCGCCGAGATGGCCACCTACCAGATCACAGACGGTCGCACGCTCGGCGCCCTTGGCGTGGTGGCCGGCGCCGCGGGCCGCTGCGGCGAGGAGTCCACGCTGCTCGTCTCGGCGCTGCGCTCGGTGGGCATCCCCGCCCGCCAGCTCTACGTGCCCTGGTGGGCGCACTGCGACGACAACCACGCCTGGGTTGAGGCATATGCAAACGGTGCCTGGCACTACCTCGGCGCCTGCGAGCCCGAGGAGGCGCTCGACCGCGGCTGGTTCACGGCGGCCTCCGGGCGCGCCCCGATGGTGGCCACGCGGCTCTTCTCGGACTTTGGCTGCAGCGAGAAGGACGTGGTGGGGCGCATTGGCTGCACGGTGCTCGTCAACGTGACGCAGAGCTACGCCGCAACGACGCACCTCTGCGTGCGGGTGACGCTGCCGGACGGCACGCCCGCCGCAGGAGCCGCGGTGGCGTTTGAGGTGCTCAACATGGCGGGGTGGCGCCCGCTCTGCGTCCTTTGCGCCGACGCCAAGGGGCGCTGCGAGGTTGAGCTGGGTCACGGCAGCGTTCGCGCTCACGCCTCGCTGGGCGACCTCGTGGCCGAGATGGACGTGGACGCCGCTGGGGTCGCTGATTCCGAGGTGGAGCTGCGGCTTGCCCCTGCAGCCACGGACGGCGCCTGGCACGACCTTGACGTGCGCGCGCCCGAGGACCACCCCGCCCCCACGCAGGCGCTCTCCCCGGAGCAGGCCGCGCGCGGGCGCGTGCGCAAGGCCGTGGCGGACGAGTCGCGCGCCATGCGCGTGGCCGCCATGCGCTCGCACGCCGCGCAGCTCGCACGCCAGGCGGCGCTCGTTCGCCCGGACGACGACGCCGAGCTCGTGGCGCAGATTCTCGACGCCGCGCGCGGCAACGCCGACGCGATCTACGACTTCCTCACCGCCGGCGCCGAGCCGGAGCGCCTGGCGCTTCTCTCCGGCCTTGCCGAGAAGGACTACCTGGACGCCCGGCCCGAGCTGCTGGAGGGACACCTCCGCGCGGCGCTCGCCGCTCCGCGGCGCCACGACCTTGACGCCAAGACCTGGGAGCGCTTTGCGCTCTGCCCGCGCATCGGCCTCGAGCACCTGAGCGCCTGGCGCCCCGCGCTGCCGGGGGCGCTGCCCGAGGAGCTCTCCGAGCTCGTGCGCACGAGCCCCGCCGCTGCCTGGGCGTGGCTGCGCGAGCACCTGTCCTTCTCGCCTGCCGAGCACCTGGCCAAGCTTGCCGGGACGCCCATCGGCGCGCTCGCGTCCGGGGAGGCCTCCGACGTCACGCTGCGCACGCTCTTCGTGGCCGCCTGCCGCAGCCTGGGCGTGCCGGCGCGCCTGGCGCCCGCGGACGGGCGGGCAGAGGTCCTTCTCGATGGGCGCTGGTCCTGCATGGAGGGAGCGCTTGCCGCCGAGAAGACCTTTGAGCTGCGGCTCGTTGCCCCCGAGGGGCGCGCGCTCGTCTATGGGACGGACTGGGGACTCGCTCGTCTGGGCGCCGAGATGCAGGTGGGGGGCCAGGTGCTCTACGGCTTCCACCAGCTCGAGCTTTGGGGGTGCGATCCGGCGGAGCTTGAGGTTCCGGCCGGGACGTACCGCCTCACCACCACGGTGCGCCTGCCCAACGGAAACCAGCAGGCCTCTGAGCTGGTCTTCTCTGTTAGTGAATCCACAGAGGTGGAGCTGCGCCTGCGCGAGCCGAAGCCCGAGGACATGCTTCAGCGCATCGCCCTGCCGGATGCCGCGCCGCTGGTTGGGGGAGCGGGCGGCCTTGCCCTGGTCGCGTTCCTGGAGCCCGCCGAGGAGCCCACCGAGCACCTGCTCAACGAGCTCGTCGAACGCGCCGATGACGTTGCCGCCGCGGGGCTTAGCGTCACCCTCCTTACACGAAGGGAAGATTCGGACGATAATACCCTCTCGCGCGCCCTTGGTGTAATGATGGCCGCGGGAGCCGACGCCAAGGTTGCCCACGACGACTTCTCCGAGCTACCCGAGCGCCTTGCCCGGCGCATGTTCGCCAACCCGGAGCTGCTGCCGCTCGCGATTCTGCTCGATCTGCGCGGCGAGGGGGCGCCCGTTGGCCTCTTTGCCCGCGGGGGCTACGCCGTGGGCACCGTCGACCTCGTCCTGAGGCTCGCGGCCCTGGCCTAGGGGCAACTTCCGGACGCTCTGCGGCCCCAAACCGTCCGCACCGCGCCCCTACGGGACCTACGCCCCCGCCGGCGCCGCCACGCTCGTGCCCACCACGAGCTCGGGCGCCACGATGCTCAGCCCCGGCTCGCGCGCGCTGCCGTTGATTCTGTCCATGAGCAGCTCAAACGCACGCGCGGCGAGCTGGCCCACGTCCTGGCGCACGGAGGTGATCCCCGGCAGGAAGAGCGCCGAGGCCTCGTTGCGGTCAAAGCTCACCACCGAGACGTCCTCCGGCACGCGCACGCCCAGCTCGGTCAGGCGGCTCATCACGCCCACCGTCATGAGGTCGCTCGTGGAGAAGATCGCCGTCACGCCCGTGGCGAGAAGCCCCTCCACCTCACGGTAGCCGCTCTCGCTGTGGTAGTCGCACTCGCGCACCCACTCGGGCCGCAGCTCAATCCCGTGCTCGGCAAGGGCGTTCTCGTAGCCACGCAGGCGCAGGCGGCCGTCTCGGGATCGGTTGCCACGTTGAACTCGGAGAGCACGCCCTTGTTGCCGCGCGCGGCGGTGCCGCCCATGAGGACGATGCGCTCGATGTGGCTCTTGACCTCGGGATACGCCTTCAGCGTGAGGGCCACGTTGGTGAGCGGCGCCAAGGCGACGATGGTCACGGGCTCCTCGGAGGAGAGCAGGGCGTCGCGCATGGCGTCCACCGCGTTCTTCTCGAGGAGGAGCGAGCGGTCGGGCTCGTCGAACTCCCAGCCCTCCATGCCGCTCGCGCCGTGGACGTTGCTCGCGTCCACGAGCTCTCGGACAAGCGGCTCGGCGGCGCCCGCCGCGACCGGCACGCGCTTGCCGAAGAAGCTCACGAGCTTGAGGGCGTTGTCGGTGGTGTGCTCGATGCCCACGTTGCCGCCGACGGTGGTGATGAGCCGCACGTCGAGCTCCTCGGCGAAGAGGGCGATGGCAATGGCGACGGCGTCGTCGATGCCGGGGTCGGTGTCAATGATCACGGGCTTCTTACTCATGACCCGCCTCCTTGAGATACTCGTCTACCTCCAGTGCCGTTGGAATCGCCTGCTGGGCGCCCACGCGAGACGCGGTGATGCCCGCCGCGCACGACGCCCACCGCATCCCCTCCTCGAGCGGAAGGCCCGAGACCATGGACGCCGCAACGACGCCGATGAACGTGTCGCCCGCTGCCGTGGTGTCAACGGCGCGCACGCGCAGGGCCTCCTGCCGGATGAGCCGGCCGTCGCTCAGCGCAACGGAGCCGCGCCCGCCGAGCGTCACGATCGCGGTGCTCGGGCCCTTGGCGGCAAGGGCCGCGAGGGCGCGCTTGAGCGAGTCCTCGTCGTCGGGGAAGATGCCGCAGACCGCGTCGCACTCCGTCTCGTTGACGCAGACGACGTCGATGTTCGCCCACGCCTCGTCGGGCAGGTCGCGCGGCGGCGCCACGTTCACGATGGTGCGCATGCCACGGGCCTTGGCGCTCGCGAGGGCGGCGACGGTCGTCTCGAAGTCGCACTCGAGCTGGGCGAGAAACACGTCCCCCCTGCGCGCCACGTAGTCGAGCGCGGAATCCACGTCGGCAATCTTGAGCGCGTGGTTTGCGCTGGGACTGAGGACGATGCGGTTGTCCCCCTGAGACCTGAGCACAACGGCCACGCCCGTCTCCACGTCCTTGGTGCGAGCGAGCTCGTCGCAGCGCACGCCGTGGCCCACGAGGCCGGAGACGAGCTGGTCGCCAAAGAGGTCCTGCCCCACCGCGCCAATGAGATAGGTGGGCACGCCGGACTTTGCGGCGGCGACGGCCTGGTTGGCGCCCTTGCCGCCCGGGTTGGTGAAGAACCCCTTGCCGGGAATGGTCTCTCCCTGCAGCGGCATGCGCTCGCTCTCGATGGTGAGGTCCATGTTCAGGCTTCCAAACACAACAACGCTGTTCATTCGATTTCTCCTCCTTTCTGCGGGTAGCTCGATTCCGTTCGTTTGTGCTAAAGCGCTTTAGCGTACGAGCGGGCGAACGGTGCGCTTGGCTCCGCGAGCGGTGGTGAGGCCTTCTCGCCTCGGCGTCCTCCTCGCCGCCTCCCTGCCGAGAAAACCCTGGGACTGCACCCCACCTGGCCACGATGTGCGCACTAAATGCGCCCTCTGTGCCAAGGACAGGCCCCTAGGTGCATTCACGCTGGTACAGAGTCAGGTTTTTCTCGGCGCGTGTTCTGGATTTTGGTACAGAGACAGCATTCTCTCGGCACGAAGGGCATGACGCGCGCCAGACCCCGATTGGTTAAGTCTTTTTGCACCTGTTGGGGTGGTTTTGGGTTTGGCGGCCACGCGCGCTTCCCGGGCACCGTTCCAGAGACCATAACGGGAGGTTTTGGGCAACACCTTTTATGTCCGGAGGCGACTCGGGGCCCCTTGAGGTCCTTCTCAGCAGATTTGAGATGCATTTTCCCAGATAAACGTGCTCCTCGCGACCAAAGAAACCGCGAGGAGCACACGTTGCATCAAACTTGTTGCCCAAAACCGGGGAAACCGGACGGGGGCCGAGAAACGCAGGGGGTATGAAGCGCAAGGGGCCGAGAAGCGCCTCCGCCCGCTACTCGCCGGCGGGCGCTCCGCCCTCGGCAGAGCCGCCCTTGCCGCGACCGCCACGACGACGGCGCCGGCGCTTGGCCGCGCCCTCCGCGCCCGACCGCGGCTTCGTCTCCGAAGACGGCTGGCCTCCCTGGGCCGCGGCCTGCTGCGCGCGCTTCTTGCGCGACGGCTGCATCCCGCGCGGCTGCGTGCCCTTCTCGGCCGCGAGCTGTCCGCCCTTGTCGCCCGGACGGCGCGTGCGGCGCACGCCCTGGGCCGCGGCCTGCTGAGATCCGGCGTCACCCGAGGCGTCCTCGCCTGCCTGGTGGTGCCGGCGACGGCGCGTCGTGGCGGCGCCCGGCTGCGCCGCGGCAACGTCCTCGGCAGCGCCCGCCCCGCCGTCGCCCGGACGGCGCTTGCGACGGCGGCGAGTTGCGCCGGCGCCCTCCTCGCCCATCGCCGCAGCGGCATCGGCACGCTCGCCCGTCGGCGCGCCACTCGAGGCGCGGCGACGCTTGCGCTTGGGCTCCACGAAGATGTCGGACGCGTCCACCTCGGGTTCCGCGAGCACGCCGTTCTTGCGGTCGAGCTCGGCAAGGGCCATCTGCACGTCCGGGGACTCCAGGCGGTCGAGCACCTCGCGCGTCACGGTGTCCGGGCGGCACGGGCAGCCCAGCTCCTCGCTCTTCTTGTGCGCGGCCTCGGAGGCGGTCATGTCCGCAAGCGCCACGCGAATCTGCTTGCCGTTCTCAAGGCGCAGGACGATCTGCTCCTTGGGCGTGTCGTACTCCACGATCTTGCCCTTGCCGAGCGGCGTGTCGATGACGGCGTTGCGCTTGGGCGCGCGCGTCTTGAAGTCGCGGTACGCCTCAAACTCGTAGCGCAGGCAGCACATGAGGCGGCCGCACGCGCCGGAGATCTTGGTCGAGTTGAGGGGGAGGTCCTGTTCCTTGGCCATGCGGATGGAGACCGGGTCAAAGCCGGTGGCAAAGCGGCGGCAGCAGAGCTCCTGGCCGCAGTGACCGTAGCCGCCCACGATGGCGGCCTCCTCGCGCACGCCGATCTGGCGCATGTCGATGCGCACGTGAAACTCGCGGGCAAGGTCGCGCACGAGCTGGCGAAAGTCCACGCGCTCCTCGGCGGCAAAGTAGCACACGGCCTTCTCGCCGTCGAAGAGGTACTCAACGCCCACGGGCTTCATGTCCAGGCCGGACTCCGCCACGTGACGGCGGAAGGCGGGCATGGCGTCCTCGCCGCGGCGGGCGAGCTCCTCGGCGCGCTCGAGGTCGGCATCGGTGGCAATGCGGTCCACGGCGCGCAGCTGGGCGCCGCCAATCGTGGCCTCGAGCTCCTCGGGCGTAACCTCGCGCGCATCCGCGGTGGCAAGGCCAATCTCGCGCCCGCGCTCGGTGGTGCAGATGACGTGGTCGCCCTCCTGGGCGCCCGTGTCCGCCGGATCGAACCAGAGGTCGCGGGCGGCATAGGTGAACTTCACCGGAATGACGGTGGGCATGCGAGTGCCTCCTTGATGCGAAGCAGCATGACCTCGAGGGTCAGCTGGGGCGATACGTTATGCGAGAGGTCGTCTGCCGCGCGCGCCACGGCGTCGAGCGCGCGCAGGGCCCCTGCCGTGGTGCAGCCGGCGGCGATGCGGTCGACCGTTGCCGCGGCGTCCTCGTTGACGATGGCCTCGTCGACGGCCTCACAGCGAACGAGCACGTCGCGCAGCACGGACTCGGCCGCTGCCAGGGCCTCCATCATACCCGAACGCTCCCGCGCGGTGAGGGCGCGCTTGTTGGCGTCCTCGACCTGCTTGAGCGCGGCGGAGGTGAGAAAGTCCTGCGTCTCTCGCAGGGCGTCCTCCTGGGCCTGCTTCACGTCCGCGAGCGGCACGGCCACGGCGGCGACGATCTCGCGCGCGGCGAGAAGGACGTCCCAGGAGTCATCGCGGGCGAGGGCGTCAAGCGTGCCCACCACGAGGCGCCGCACCTGACGGCGGGCCGTGGACTGCAGAAACTCCGTCGCCCGGGCGGGGGCGCCCGCCACCGCGAGCGCGATCCGCGCCTCCCGCTCGTCCGTGGCGCAGGAGCGCATCACGGCGTCGAGGCCGGCGCGCGGCGAGGTGGCGCGGAAGGGCACCTGCTGGCAGCGCGAGACGATGGTGGGCAGCATCGAGGCCGTCGTGCGGGCGCAGAGGATGAACATCACGCCAGAGGGCGGCTCCTCGAGGGTCTTGAGCAGGGCGTTTGCCGCCGTGCCACGGAGAAGCTCGGCACGCTCGAGCACGTAGACCTTGGAGCGGGCGCGTGTGGGCGCAAGGCTCGCGTCCTCGATGAGCTCGCGGATCTGCGCCACGAGGTAGCCCGTCGCGCTGCCGGGCATGAGCCAGCGGACGTCCGGGTGGGTGCGATGCGCCACGCGGCGGCACTCGTCGCAGGTGGCGTCCCCGCCGTTCGGGCACACCACGCACTTGGCGAGCGCCTCGGCGGCCTCGTGCTTGCCCGAGCCCGGCGCGCCCACAAAGAGGTAGGCGTGCGAGAGGCGCTTCTCGGCAACGGCCGTGGCAAGAAAGTCGCACACGCGAGCCTGGTCGGAGAAGGTGTCGAGCGCGGCGGGCGTCATGGGCGGCCCACGTCCACAAGGTCCGCCAGGGCATCGAGCGCGCGGGCGAGAACCGCGCTCTTCTCGCCCGATGCGTCAACGACGCGCACACGTGCGGGCTCCTCCTGGGCAAGGCGCAGGTACGCCGCGCGGACGCGCTCCTGAAACGCGAGGCCCTCCGCCTCCATGCGGTCGGCGCCACCTGCCGTGGCGCGCGCGTAGGCCGTCGCCGGGTCGAGGTCAAAGACGAGCGTGCGGTCCGGCGTGCGGCCGCAGCTGCCGAGCGCGTTGGCGCGGCGCACGAGCTCGTCGGAGAGGCCGCGGCCCCCGGCCTGATAGGCGTAGGTGGAGTCGTAGTAGCGGTCGCACAGCACCACGGCGCCTCGGGCGAGGGCGGGCTCGATGACCTCGCGCGTGAGCTGGGCGCGGCTGGCCTCGTAGAGCATGAGCTCGCACTGGTCGCACATCTCGGCGTTTGCGGGGTCGAGCAGGATGGCGCGGATCTTCTCGGAGATGGGGGTGCCGCCCGGCTCGCGCAGGCGCACGACCTCGCGGCCGGCGACCTCGAGCGCAGGGGCGATGAGCTCCGCCTGCGTGGACTTTCCGCAGCCGTCCGCCCCCTCGAGCGTGATGAAGACACCGTCAGCGCGCATGGACCCTCCCTTGGTTTCGTAACCCTTCCATGGTAGCGCCAAGTGCCTCGCCCCGCGAGAAAACCATCTGTCGGGACCAGCGACGCGCTTCTCGCCGCAACGCCCTTCTCGCCCCGGGCGCGGACGGCGACCCGGCCCCGTCACCGTCCCGAGCCAAACCCCCGCTCCGCCGTAGACCCCGCCCCGAGCCAAACTCCCGGTTTTGGGCAAAAGATTTGATGCGTAGCGGCCCCCAGCATCAATTGTTTTGCCCAAAACCAGGAGAAACAGCGCACGACCGAGAAAACCCGCAGGTCGCAATTACGCACAAGCTCAATCGGGCCCATGCGATATAAAAGGTTTTGCCCAAAACCACCGTAAAACGCCAAAATCAGCGACTTCGCAAGGACCGAGAAAGGTCAAAACCCAAAACTAGTGTGTTTTGGACACAGGGATGACGAGAGAAGGGCGGCGAGAAGAACGATGGGCAGCGAGCGGGCAGGCGACGGCTATCCGGGCAGGGCGTCTCCCAGCTTGCAGACGCGCCGGTCGTAGGTGAGAAGACCGTTGCTCTCGGCCTCAACGTCGCTGAGCTGGGTGTACACAAAGCCCGTGAGGCCCTCCGGCTCCAGCGCGTCCGCGGCGGCCAGCTGCGCGCGGACCTTCTCGGCAAACTCGCCCGCGTCCGCGGCGGCGTCGTAGCCATACGAGCCCGCGATGCAGCCATGGTCCGGGACCACCCAGTTCACGCCGCCAAACTCGGAGATCACAAACGCGCGCGGCGGCCGTGCCGGGTCGCGCCAGACCGCGAGCGGGCGGAAGTAGTTGTGCACGCTGAAGAAGTCCCCGCAGCGGCGGTCGTACCAGCCGCTCGTGGCGTCGATCGGCCGCGTGGGGTCGAGCCTGCGCACGGCGTCGGCCGCCTCGCACGCGTCAAACTGCCCCCAGCCCTCGTTGAAGAGCACCCAGCCCACGACGCACGGGTGCTCACGCAGCAGCTTGACCGTGTCCACGCAGGTCCGCCGCCACTCGTGGCGATACGGCCTGTCATCCGAGGAGAGCCGCCGGTGCGCGCGCTCGCCCTCGTCGGTGCCGCGCGTCCAGCTCGCACGAAGCAGCGTGGGCACGTAGCTCGTGTGCACCGCGCTGTAGGTGCCGCCGCCGGAGACCATGTCCTGCCAGACGAGCATGCCCAGCCGGTCGCAGATCGCGTAGAAGCGTCCCTGCTCCACCTTGATGTGCTTGCGCAGCAGGTTGAAGCCCAGCTCGCGCATGGTGCGGACATCGTGCTCCAGAGCCTCCTCCGAGGGCGCCGTCATGAGCCCGTCCGGCCAATAGCCCTGGTCGAGCACGCCGCGCAGGAAGACGGGCTCGCCGTTGAGAAGAACGCGCGGCGTGCCGTGCGCGTCCGGGCGCACCTCAACGGTGCGGAAGGCGCAGTAGCTCCGCACGCGGTCCGTGCCAAACGAGACCTCAACGTCATAGAGGCGCGGGTCGTCCGGGCTCCAGAGCCGCGGGTTGGAGACGGGCAGCTCAAGGCGGACGTCGCCCTTCTCGGCAACGACCTTGATGACGCGGGCGATCTCTCGGCCCTCGTCCAGCAGGCGCACGTCAAGGGTCCCGCTCCCCTCAACGCGGGCGAGAAGCACCATGCGCCGCTCGTCCGGCTGCGGCTCATAGGAGAGCCCGACCACGTGCGCCGCGGGCACGACCTCGTACCACGCATCCAGCCAGATGCCGCTCTGCGCCGTGTACCAGATGCCGCCGCGCGCCAGGCGCTGCTTGCCGCGCAGCTGGGTGCCCGTCTCGGACGGGTCGTGCACGCAGAGCCCCAGGCGGTTCTCCCCCGGCCGGAGCGCGTCGGTGATGTCAAACGAGAAGGGCAGGTAGCCACCCACGTGCTCGCCCACGCGCTGGTCGTTCACGTAGACGGAGCACGCCCAGTCCACCGCGTCGAGGTGCAGGACGAGCCGCTCCCCCGCCGCGAGCTCGGGCGCCTCAAACGAGCGGCGATACCACAGCAGCTCATCGGGCCTGAGCTGGCGGCGAACCCCCGAGAGCGGCGCCTCGGGCGAGAAGGGCACGAGGATGGGCTGCCACGCCGCACCGTCCGCCGGCGGCTCCGCGCTGCGCCAGGCGTCGGCTGCGTCCGGGGCGTCCACGAAGGCGCACTCCCAGGTACCGTTGAGCGAGGCCCACGTGGCGCGCGCGAGTAGCGGGCGCGGATGGGAGCACGAGGCCACGTCCTTCTCGCCCGCCGCGATCTTCTCGCCCCACGGGGTCCAGAGCTCGGCCAGCTCGGGCTCGTCGGGCTTGCGCAGCCCCTTGACGAGCACCCGTCTCACGTCCAGCATCGCGCCTCCTTTGGTCGTAGGCCCTATTCTCACACAGGGAGCGGGCGCGTGGCGCAGAGGATGACACGCACGGTTTAGGAAGTTTTGCGTTTTAGAGGTCCCGCGCGCTCTGCCGACGGCCGTTTCCGTGTCATATTAGCTGGTATTGGGCCACATTTTTTATATCGGTCCCGCAGCGCGAGGTCCTTCTCGCCTCGTTTTGCCGCATATGGCACGTTAAAACAGGTTTTGGGCAACATCTTTGATGCGAGAGGGGACGTTGCATCAAAGATGTTGCCCAAAACCGGGGCAAAGCGTCAGGGACCAAGAAGGCCGGCGCAGGCACAAGGCGTCAGGCAGCGCCGAGAAGAACCCGCGGCTAGGACTTCTTCCTCGTCCCGCGGCGCGCGCCGCGCCTCGGGGCCGCGGCCTTCTTCTCGCGGCCGGGGCAGTCCATGTTGGGGCAGAGCTTCCACGGACCGCGCGCCGTCGTCACCACGACCATCGGCGCGCCGCAGTCCGGGCAGGTCTCGCCCGTGGCCTCGAGCGCGCCGCGCGCGGGCAGCGGGTAGCTCGTCCCGCACTCGTCGTAGTTGGTGCAGCGGATGAAGCGCTTGCCGCTCTTCTCGGACTTGTGCGCAACCAGGCGCCCGGAGCGCCCGGCCTCGCGGCACGCGGGGCACTCCCCCACGTCCACGTCGGGCTCGCGGTTGGTGGGGCACGCGGGGTTCACGCACACCTCGTACGCGCGGCTGCGGAACGGCTGCACCTTCACGCGCGGCGCGCCGCACTCCGGGCACACGGCCGCCTCGCCCTCCAGGGCAATGATCTTTCCCTGCGGCAGCGGGTAGGTGACGTCGCACTCCGGCCAGCCCATGCACCCCGCAAAGCTGCCGCGCGTCTTGGCCGAGGTCTTGACCACGAGGTCGCGCCCGCACTTGGGGCACACGCCGATCTTGGCGTCGGCCGTCACGGCGTCGGCGATCTGCTCGGAGAGGTCCTCGGTGTGCTCCACGAGCGCGTCCATGAGGCCGGCGAGAAGCGCGCGAGAGTGGTTGACCACCTGCTCCTGCGTCTCGGCTCCCTCGGCAACGTGCGTCATGTCGGCCTCGAGCTCGGCCGTCATCTCGGGCGAGGTGATGCGTGGCGCGTACTGCGTCAGGGCGTCGATGATGGCCATGCCCAGCTGGCTCGGCTCCACCGGGTCGCCGCGGAAGTACTTGCGCTCGTAGAGGGTGTCGATGATGCTCGCGCGCGTGGACTTGGTGCCCAGGCCGAGCTTCTCCATCTCCTGGATGAGCTTGCCCTGGCTGTAGCGCGCCGGGGGCTCGGTCTGCTTGCCGAGAAGCTCCATCTCGCTGACGGCCACCACGTCGCCCTCGGCAAGGGCCGGGAGCTGGTCGTCCTTCTTGAGGCCGTAGGGGTAGGCGGCACGGAAGCCCGCCGAGACGAGCACACTGCCCGTCACCGTGAAGGGCTCGCCGGAAACGTCGAGGGTGACCTTGGTGCCCTCGATGGTGGCGGGACCCATGAGCGTGGCCAGGAAGCGCCGCGCGATGAGGTTGTAGAGCTTCCACTCCGCGGGCTGAAGCTTGTCCGGGGACGCCGGCGCCGTGGGGTAGATCGGCGGGTGGTCGGTGGTCTCCTGCTTTCCGCGGGTTGCGGTGAGCTTGTCCTGCTTGAGCAGCTCGTGGCACACGGAGCCGTAGGCCGGCACCGTGGAGAGCATGCGGACACACTCGCGCAGGTCGAGCGAGGTGGGGTAGACGGTGTTGTCCACGCGCGGATACGAGATGAGGCCGTCCATGTAGAGGCTCTCGGCCAGGCGCATCGTGCGCGCGGGCGAGATGCCCTCGGCAGCGGCGGCCGCCTGGAGGCTCGTGGTGTTGAACGGAGCGGGCGGGCGCTGGGTGCGGCTCTTGCGCTCCACGGCCGTCACGCGACCCTCCGTCGCGCCCTCAACGTGGCCGAAGGCGGTCTGGGCCTCGGCCTGGTCCCAGAAGCGGGCGGTGGCGTGCGTGATGCGGAAGGGGCCCGCGGCATCGCCGTCCTTCTCGGCCTGGCCTTGGATGACCCAGTAGTCCTCGGGCTTGAAGGCAAGGCGCTCGCGCTCGCGCTCAACCACGAGGGCGAGCGTGGGCGTCTGGACGCGGCCGGCCGAGCGCACGTTGCCAAGCCCGCTCCAGCGCGCCGCCGTGAGGTAGCGCGTGAGAACGGCGCCCCAGATGAGGTCGATGTACTGGCGGGACTCGCCGGCGTCGGCGAGGTCCTGGTCGAGCTCCACGAGGTTGGAGAAGGCGTGATCTATCTCGGCGCGCGTGAACGCGGAGTAGCGGGCGCGCGAGACGGGCACGTCGGGCGCCACCTCGCGCACCTGGCGCAGGGCGTCCGAGCCGATGAGCTCGCCCTCGCGGTCAAAGTCCGTGCCAATGATCACGCTGTCGGCCTTCTTGGCGAGGTTCTTGAGCGCGCGGATGATCTCCTTCTCGGCGGGGAGCTTCTCGATGGGCGCCCACACCAGATACGGGAGGCTGGCGATCTTCCAACCCTTGAGATTCACGCCGTTTGCCATGAAGGGCTTGCGCTTGGACTTGTAGGGCGGGCGCGCAAGGCCGTCGGGAACGTCTGCCGGGAGCAGCTCGCCATCGGCCGTGAGGCCCTGCCAGCCGTTCTTGTCGTCAAAGGTCAGCTGGACCGGAAAGTCAACCTTGAGGATGTGGCCGCGCAGGCCGATGGTCACGCAGTCCTCACCGTCCCAGGTGAAGCGATAGACGGGCGTGTTGTAGACCTTGTCGGCCTTGGGCTTGCCAGAGGCCGAGAGCAGCCTCGCGATCTGCTGGGCGGCGTCGTTCTTCTCGGTGATGATGAGCCTCAAAGCGTCACCTGCCTAGAGCTTGTCAAACTCGCGCTGCTCGTAGTCCTCGCGGGACCACTTGAGGGCCTCCCTGCCGTCGCGCGCGACGATGATGAAGCGCGCCACCGCGAGCGCGGCCTCGTAGAGGAAGATCAGCACCGCAAACATGAGGACCATGGTCACGGGGGAGGCATCAGGCGTCACCACGGCGGAGAGCACCATGAAGGCCACGTAGACGATGCGCCACTGCGAGCGGAACGTCCTGTACGGCACCAGGTGGAAGATCGAGAGGTAGAAGATCAGCAGCGGCAGCTGGAAGGCAAGGCCAAAGCCGATCTCGAGCAGCATGAAGATGTTGAGGTAGTCCTCGGCGTTGGCCATGCTCTGCGCAAACTCAAAGGTCTGGTCGAGCAGCCAGCCAAAGGCGGCGGGCTGGATCACAAAGAAGCAGAAGACCATGCCCAGGAAGAACAGGGCCACCATCGCCGCAACCGTGGGGACGACCCACTTGCGCTCGTTGGGCTTGAGCGCCGGCAGGAAGAAGGCCATGACCTCCCAGATGATGATGGGGCAGCACACAATGACCGAGAAGAACAGGGCCACCTTGAAGCGGATGGTAAAGCCGCCGAGCACGGTGAAGATGTAGAGGTCACCGCCGCGCATGGCCTCGCGAATCTGGTCGATCATCATCTCGATGAGCGTGGGCGTGGCCATGTAGACGACAAGGGCGCAGACGATCACAGAGACCACGATGATGGTGACGCGGCGACGGAGCTCGCCGAGGTGATCCATGATGGGCATGCGCGCGGGTCCGATCGGCATGGTTTAGGCCTCCTTCTCGTCGGTCGTGGCTGCAGCGGCGCCGGCAGCGCCGAGGTCTCCCTCGACCGCTCGGCGCTCGGCGCTGTGCGCCTCGCTCGCTTCGCGACTCGCGTCGAGGGAGACCTCGGCGCTGCCGGCGCTCGCGGCGGGGCGAGAAGGACGCTTCATCGTGTAGAGATCGTTCACGGTCGGCTTGCTGGGAGCGGGGGTGGGCTGGGGGTCGTTGGCGGCTTCGCCGGCAGGGGTGTTTTGGTCGGCGCTCGATGCGGAGTCGTCCCTGTCGGCGTCCTCGTCGGCGGGAGCGGCCTCCGCAGCGGACGCGGCCTCCTTCTCGGCGGCCTCGCGGGCGGCCTTCTCCTCGGCCAGGCGCTTCTTGCGCTCGGCAAAGGTCTCCGTGCGCCTGGGGCGCTCCGCCTCCTCGCCCTCGGGGAGCTCGAGGTCGGAGTCCTCGTCATACTCCTCGTGGCGCTTGCGGTTGGGACGCTTGGGCGTGTCGCTCATCGCCTCGGCAGCGGGGTCCACGATGTTGGTCTGCACGACCTCCGTGAAGCCCTCCTGGGCGTTCTTGAACTGCCTAAGCGCGCGCCCGAGGGTGCGGCCCATGCCCGGGAGCTTGTCCGGGCCAAAGATCATGAACGCAAAGAGCACGATGAGAACGAGCTCGGTCTCTCCTATGCCAAACACGTGCCAGGTTCCTTCCTTCTCGCTGCCCGGCAGCTACGCTATGCCTCGCGGACGTTGAGGTCGGCCGAGACGCCCAGAAGCCCGAGCACGCGCTCGACGTTCTTCTGCGGGCGGACGACCTCGAAGCGGACGTTCTTCTCGGCGGCGCGGTGCGCGGCGCCCACGAGGACGCCGATGCCGGTCGAGTCGATGTAGGGAACCTGGGCGAGGTCCACGCTCAGCTCAGCGCTCCCGGACTCAAGCTGGGCGTCGAGCGCCGAGCGCAGCTGGTCGGCATTGGAGACGTCGACCTCGCCCGCCACGGACACGACGCCGCTCTTGGCTGTGATGGAAAGGCTCATGGGCTTCTCCTTAGTTCTCCTTAGTTCTCCGAGTCGTCGGAGCTCGTCTCGTCAGAGGCGCCCTCGCCGGAGGTGCCGTCGTCAGAGGTACCCTCGCCGGAGGTTCCGTCGGAATCCTCGTCAGAGGTCTCCTGCAGGGACTCGATGCGGCTCTCGGCGCTGTCCTTGACGCCCTGCTCGCCCTCCGGGTCAAGCTCCACGGCCTTCTCGTAGGCGGCGATGGCATCCTCGTTCTCGTCCTGGGCCTGGTAGATGACGCCGAGGTTGAGCCACGAGGAGGCGTAGTCGGGGTCAGACTCGGTGAGCGCCTCGAGGTCGTTGATGGCGGTCGAGGTGTCACCCTGGTAGTACTCGCACATCGCGCGGTTGACGCTGACGTCCGAGTTCTCGCCGAGCGCAAGGAGGCTGTCATACGTTGCGATGGCCTTGTCGAAGAGCTCGTTGGCATGCGAGGTCTCCTCATCGGTGGTGGCGAGGACGGTGACGTAGGTGCCCCACGTCATGTACGTGTCGCCGAGCGTGCGCAGGGACTCGCTGTCCTCGGGGTTCTCGCTGACCTTGGCCTCGAGGTCCGCGGCATCGCCCTCGTACTGGGCGTCGATGGACTCAACGTTGAGCTCCACGCTCTCGCCAGACTGCGTGGACTGGAACACCGAGGCAAGGGCACCGGCGAGCGTGGAGAGCGCAAAGACGACCACAAAGAGCACGATGACAATCTTCTGGAAGCGGGAGAGCTCTCCGGGCTTGCGCGCAGACTTTGCCCCCGACTGCGGCTTGTTGGCCGAGGACTTGCTCTTGTTGGACATGAAGCAACACCTTTCGATTGGGTGGCGCCGTGAGCGCCGTGCGCGGCCGATAATAACAGAACTCTGTGAGCCGGGCGTGACAGGCCCCCTCCGCGGGGTCCCGCGCACCCGGCGCACGGCAGCTCACGAGAGTCTGGCCAGGCTAGCGCTCGGCCTTGGCCAGACGTGCGGAGACGAGCTTGACCGCCACGACAAAGACGTCGAGCGCCTGGCCGAGCTCATCGAGGCTCGGGTACGTGGGGGCAATGCGGATGTTGGTGTCGCGCGGGTCGCGCCCGTAGGGCCAGGGGGCACCGGCGGGCGTGAGCGTGACGCCGAGCTCCTTGGCGAGGGCGACGATGGCCTTGGCCGAGCCCTCCGGACCCTCGAAGGAGACGAAGTAGCCGCCCTTGGGGTGCGTCCACGTGGCCACGTCGAGGTCCGCGAGGCCGTCCGTGAGCTTCTTCTCCACGAGCGCGAAGCGCGGGGCCACGAGCGCGGCGTGCTTCTTCATGTGCTCGGCCACGCCAGCTGCGTCCTTCAGGAAGCGCACGTGCGCGAGCTGGGAGATCTTCTCCGGGGAGACGCGCATGGCGGCAAAGGCGCCGCGCAGCTCGGCCATGTCGGCAGGGCTCGCGGTGACCCACGCCATGCCGGAGCTGGGAAAGGTCACCTTGGCCGTGGAGGCGAACTCGTAGACGCGGTTCTCGGCGCCCGCCTCGGCAAGGGCATCAAAGATGTTCATGAGCTCGTCGCCCTCGCCCTCGAAGGTGTGGACGGCGTAGGCGTTGTCCCAGAAGATGCGGAAGTCGGGAGCCGCGGGCTTGAGCGCGGCGAAGGCGCGAACGACCTCGTCGGAGTAGGTCACGCCGGTGGGGTTGGCGTACTTGGGCACGCACCAGATGCCCTTGACCGTGGCGTCCTTCTCCACGTACTCGCGGACCACGTCCATGTCCGGGCCGTCCTCGCGCATGGGCACGGGGACGTTCTGGATGCCAAAGCTCTCCGTCACGGTGAAGTGGCGGTCGTAGCCGGGCGCGGGGCAGAGGAACTTGACCTCGCCCTGCTGGCACCAGGGCTTCTCGCCGGCGATGCCGTGGATGTAGCCGTGGAGCACGCACTCGTACATGAGGTTGAGGCTCGAGGAGCCCATCACGGAGACGTTGGCCGCGTCCACGCCGAGCAGCTCCGCCGCAAGGGCGCGCGCGGAGGGCAGGCCGTCGGGCGCGCCGTAGTTATCGGCGTCAACGCCCTGGTCGGAAAGGTCGGACTCGCTGGTGAGCAGGTCGAGCATGGGCTTGGAGAGCGCGGTCTGCTCGGGGCTCGGCTTGCCGCGGGCCATGTCGAGCTTGAGGTTCAGGGCGCGCAGCTCATCCGCCTGGCGCTCGAGGTCCGCGAGGGCGGCGTCGAGCTCGGCGTCGGTCATCTTCTGGTAGGCAGATGCCATGGGGTCCTCCTTCAGGTTCCCAGCGTTTGTCTCGCATAGTATAGACGCAAGCGAGCCGGGGGCTGCTACCATGTTCCAGACGAAAACGAACGCTTACAGGGTCTACAGGGAGGGCGCCATGTTTGGCACCGACATCCGCTCGGAGGACTACGGCGAGCTGCAGCGCGTGGTCAACGCCGTGTTTGCGCCCGGCATCTCGTCGCTTGCCACGTGCTCCAAGCTCGACGTGGTGGCCCGCGCGGAGATCTTCGACCTCTGTGACGACCTGCGTGAGGTGGTGGAGGCCCTCCCCTCGCGCACCTACACGCGCCAGCGGCTCTGCGACCAGCTCAACTCGATCCTCGTCGGCCATGGCTGGGCAGGTGTCTACGGCACGGTGGAGTAGCGCGGGGCCTCTTTGCCGGCGGTGCCGAGTAAAGCCGGCCTCTGTACCACTTTCTCGTGATCGCGCCGAGAAAAGATGGGGGCTGTACCAGAGCCCGCGCTCCCTTGCCGAAAAAAGCCGGAGGCTGCACCACCCCATGGGCCTCGTGCCGATAAAACCCGGGGGCTGTACCGTCAGCTGCCGATAAAACCCGGTGGGCTGTACCGTCTTGCTGGCACCAGAGCCGTCCCGCCGGGGCCTTAAACCAGCGGCGATGGTACAGAGGGCGATTTTTCTCGGCGCACTTTCCAGAAACTGGTACAGAGGCGGGGTTTTCTCGGCAATGACAGACCGCCCGGTCCTTCTCGCCGAGCGACTTTTGCGCAAAGCGCAATGAGCTGGGAGAAGGACCGGGCGGTCCAGACTGCGTATGGGACGAGCGCTACTCGTCGGCCTCCAGGGCGGCGACGATCTCGTCGGTCATGTCCATGGTGTGGTAGACGTTCTGGACGTCCTCAAGCTCGTCGAGACGGTCAACGAGGCGCTGGACCTTCTTGGCGTCGGCCACGGAGACCTGCGTCGGGGTGGTGGGGACCATGGTGAGCTCGGAGCCCTTGACCTCGATGCCCTGGGCCTCGAGACCCTTCTGGACGTCCTGCATCTTGTCGTAGGCGGTCCAGACGATCCACTCCTCGCCGGCGTCCTCGTAGTCCTCGCCGCCAGCCTCGGCCACGGCCATCATGAACTCGTCCTCGTCCACGGCGTTCTCGCGGTCGGCGACCTTCTTGTCCTCGGACTTGATGATCTTGTCGACGGCGATGGAGCCCTTGCGCTCAAACTGGAACGCAACGGAACCGGAGGTGCCGAGCGAGCCGCCGGAGTGAGAGAAGGCGGAGCGCACGTCGGCGGCGGTGCGGTTCTTGTTGTCGGTCAGGCAGTCAACGTAGACGGCCACGCCGGCGGGACCATAGCCCTCGTAGGTGATCTCGGCGTAGTTGGCGGCGTCGGCGCCGGAGCCAAAGGCCTTGTCGATGGCCGCCTTGATCTTGGCGTTGGGCATGGAGACCATGCGCGCGCGGGCCACAGCGGCGGCAAGCGTCGCGTTGTTGTCCGGGTTGGGGTCGCCGCCGAGCTTGGCCGCAACGGTGATGTTGCGGGAGAGCTTGGAGAAGAGCGACGAGCGCTTGGCGTCGATAGCGGCTTTCTTGTGCTTGGTGGTTGCCCACTTAGAGTGTCCGGACATGCACATCCCCTTCGTTGATTCATGGCATGAAACATGCCTACGATAGCGAAGCGTCGTGCCGTTGTAAAGGGCTGGTGCAACGGTTTCCAAGGGGGCGCGCCGAGAAAAGCCGTCGGGTGTACCGGATTCGGGGAGGCGCGCCGGGAATTGGTACAGCCGGCGGCTTTTCTCGGCATAAGGCCCTGTGAGAAGGCGGCGCCTCTCACAGCTCGTACTTGGCAACCACGCGGCGGATGGACCCGCCCCAGGGCAGCCAGATCGCGGCGAGAAAGGCCACCGTCGCCACCCCGTGCGTCACATCGAGCGGGAGGCTCGCCACGCAGGCGGCGACCACCGCAGGCCACGTGAGCGGGTGCACGTAGCCGAGCACGTGGTAGCCGTTCAGGATGAGGCCGTAGACGAGGGCGGAGAGAAAGCCCCAGCCGTAGAGCGCAACGCCATGCGAGAGCAAGTCCTTCTCGCCGAGCACTCCCCCGACGTAGCCCACGAGGCCCCACGCATACATCTGCCAGGGCGTCCACGGTCCCTGGCCAAAGAAGAAGTTTGAGACGAGCGCCGCCAGGGCGCCCACCACAAAGCCGCTCCTCCGCCCGAGCGCCGCACCCGCCACGATGGCGATGGCCGAGACGGGCTTGACGTCGGGCACCGGCGCAAAGAGGACGCGCCCCGCGGCGGCAACGGCGGCGAGCACCGCGGTGGGCATGAGCTGGCGCAGCGCCGGCCTGGATGCCTCAAAGCTCGCCAGCATGAGCGCGAGGGCAAGAAGCGCCACGAGCAACGTGAGTCCCGCCGACGCGGAAACGTCCGCAGCGGCGAGCGCGACCATCACCACCGGCACGGCAAGAAGCGCCGGCACCTCAGCGGCGGCAAAAGCGCGGGCGAGCGCGCCAGATGTTTGCGAGCGGACAATCATGGGTACCAGTTTGCCATAGCGCAGGCAGCCGGCAAGGAGGACACCATGCTGTACATTGGCAACTTCAGCTACAACGACGACTCGGACAGCAAGGACAACTACTGCCTCATGCCCTGCATCGTGGAGGCCGAGGACGCCGAGCAGGCCATGGAGAAGTTCGCCGAGCACTTCCAGCAGATTCGCAAGAGCTCCGACCTTCTTGACGGCGCGCACGAGATCTACCTCGACTCCCTCACCGAGCTGGAGGCCGCGCCCACCGAGCCCGTCATCTGCCAGTGGCAGAAGATCGTCCCCGCCATGAACGGCCTCTGCAGCATCACGAGCGCGCTGCCCGTAGTGGACGAGGACAGCGACTTTGCCAACGCCTACGCGTGGGGCGAGGACGAGGATGAGGACGACGGGCACGGGCACTACGACGACCTCGAGGAGATCGACGAGGACTCCATGGCGGAGAGCGAGCCGTTCCTGCTGTTCTAGGCGTCGCCGCCGATTCTTCGCGCGGGGTGGCGGGGCTGACGGGAGTGATGACAAAGGTGACAGGGTAGATTGTCACCATGGTTTCATGGTGACAATCTACCCTGTCACCTTTGTCATCACTCCCGTCAGCCCCGCCACCTCTGTCGTCACGGCCTACGAGTAGAGCCAGGAGTTGGAGAAGAACTCGTCGGTGGGCTCGGTCACGGTAATGGCGCCATCAAACATGAGCGACACGTTGTCCGCAACGGCGCGGACAAATTCCAGGTCATGCGTGGCGAGAAGCACCGTTGCGCCGTCGGAGCGCGCCTCGGCAACGCGCCGCGCAACCCGCTCACGAGCCGAGCGGTCGAGCCCCTTGGTGGGCTCGTCGAGCAGGAGCAGCCGCGGCCGCACGAGCAGGAGCTTCTCCAGGGCAAGAAGCTGCTGCTGGCCGCCGGAGAGGTCGTGGGGATGGCGCTCGGCCGCATCGGCAAGGCCCAGACGCTCGAGTGCCGCCGCGACCTCGGCCTCGCCGTATCCGCCAGCGCGCGACCACTCCATGAGCTCCGCGCGCACCGTCTCGTGCGCGAGAAGGGCCTTGGGGCTCTGGGGCAACAGCGCCTGAGAGGCGGCGAGGGCGTTGCGAACCCTGCCACGCTGCGGGCGCAGCACCCCGGCGAGCACGGAGAGCAGCGTGGACTTGCCGCAGCCGTTTGACCCCACGAGCGCGCGCACCTCTCCCCCGGAAAGCTCCAGGCCCAGGCCGCGCAGCACCCAGCGGGCGTCACGGTCGTAGCGCAGCCAGACGTCGCGCATCCCCGCACCTCCCCCGCCGGTGCTGACAAAGGTGACAGGCACCTTTGTCAGCATCTCGGGCGCGCGCGGCGGGTCAACGGGCCGCACCGAGCCGTCTGCCAGCTCAAAGGCGCAGGTGGCGTAGTCCGCCATCGTCTCCGGGGTGTGCGTGGCCACCACAACGGTGATGTTGAGCTCGCGGTTTGCCCGGAAGAGCAGCGCGAGGAAGTTCTTCTCGGCAAGAGGGTCGAGCATGCTCGTGGGCTCGTCGAGCAGGAGCAGGCGCGGGCGCATGACGAGCGCGGACGCTAGTGCAAGAATCTGGCGCTGGCCGCCGGAGAGCTCGGCCGTCCGCGCGCGAAACCACGGCTCAATGCCCAGGAAGTTGCACGTCTCTGCCACGCGCCGGCGCATCTCGGGCTCCGGAACGCCCAGGTTTTCCAGGCCAAACGCCATCTCGTGCCAAACGGTGTCGCACACCACCTGCGCATCCGGGTTCTGGAAGACGTAGCCCACGGCGTGCGCAGATGCCTGCGGGTCAAACGCCCGAACGTCCTCGCCAAAGACACGCACGCCGCCCTCCAGGGCACCCGCGGGAGAGATCTCCGGCTTGGCAAGGCGCAACAGAGTCGACTTTCCCGATCCCGTGGCGCCGGCGAACAGGGCAAACGCACCCTCCGGAACCACAAGGGACACCTCACGCAAAACCGGTGCGTCGGCTCCGGCATACGCAAAGCTCACGCGATCAAGCTCGAGCGCGCTCATCGGCATCCCCCCTCGTGGCAGATGGTGACAAAAGTGCCTGTCACCATTGTCATCACCGGCAGGGCGGCGAGAAGGGCAAAGGGCAGGTAGAGCCACCAGGGGGCAAGGCCCCTCATCGTGGGATAGAAGCGCCAGCTCGAGCAGGCCGCCCACGCGCACGTCGCGCATAGGACGAGCAGCGCGGCGATGCCCGCGAGTGCCGCCGTGTCGCACCCGCGGAGGCGCTCCGGCCGATACTGGGTCCGCGGCACGCCGGACTCCCAGCCACGGGCGCGCATGGCGTCCGCGCGTTCGACGGAGTCCTCGAGCGACCACGTGAGCAGCATCGTTGACGTGCGCACGAGCTCGTCGCGCAGGCGGGGGCGCGGACCCGCCGCCGTACAGGCGGCAAGCGTCGAACGCGCCGTTCGGGCGCGACCGAGCAGCTGCGGCACGAGCTGAAGGGCCATGCTCGTCACCAGCGGCAACGCCCGCGCGCGCCCACCCGCAAGGGCGAGCAGCCGGTCCTGCGCGAGCACCGCCGCGGCACCCTCAAACCACAGCACCACCGCCACCATGAGCGCGCCCATCGTGGCACCATAGGCAAGGCTCTCCAGGTAGACGCTACGCGTCCCCAGCTTAAAGAGGAGCGTGGAACCAGACGCCGAGAAGAGCGGGTTGAGCAGGCACACGAGCGCGAGCAGCGGCAGCTGCCAGACGAGGCCGCGCGCCGTGGCGGCAGCGCCCCGCACCGCGAGGGAGAAGGCCAGCGCGCCCGCGAGCGAGATGCCCACGAAGACCGGGTGCACCGCCAGCATCGAGAGCGCGACCACCCCCGCAAAGAGCGTCGCGGGGACGGCCGCGTGACAGGTGCCAAAGGGTATGAAACGCGCGGGCGCCACGTTCTTCTCGCCGGCTACTCGGTAAACTCGGTCACGTAGATCCAGGTCACAACGTCGCCGTCGGCAAGCTGGTACTCGGAGCAGCCGACCTCGGCCATCTCGTCGTTGACCTCGAACATCCAGCCGCTCATGTCGCCAAAGTCACCGGCGGCAAGGCCGTTGATGCCGGCAACGTACATGCCGTAGTCGGAGTCGGACGCGTTGACGTCATCGGCCGCGGCGACGAGCGCGTCGTAGGCCGTGGCGCCCTCGACGAGCTCCACATTGTGGGTCGTGAGCTCGCCCTCGCCTGCCGTCGCGTCAATCTCAACGGTGACGGCGATCTGGGGCTCGTCCTGCGTCGCGGTGCCCTGATCGGCCGCCGGGGCGCCGCCGCACGCGGCAACCGCCAGCGCCAGCGCGCACGCGGCAAAGCCCCCCGCGATCCGCGCAAGGAGGGTCCTTCTCGACAGGTTCTCATGGGACATATAATGCCTCGCTCTCTCCCAGGGTCCTGGGCGTCGGGAGGGCAAGGCAGGACAGGCAACCCGCTCGGTTGCCACCCTTGACACAGCCGTGTGCTGATCCGGAGTCAAACCGGAATCCTTTTTTCTACTAGGCGTAGCAGCTCTTCGAACCGTGCCCTCTATTCGTATGGAGCCACAGTGTAGCATGCCGCCCAAGATTCGGCGAAGCCTTGCGTCCCCGCTCGGTGCGGCGCGGCCGGCCCGCAAGCCGCACGAGCGAGAGGGCTCGCTAATCCTCCCGGCCAAACGCCTCCCAGAGAAGGGTCACGACGCCGCAGATCATGCCGCCCACCGGCCAGGCAACCCAGAACCACATGGCAGAGGTGCCCTCCGGGGTCCAGGAGTCCATGTCGGGTGCCGAGAGCACGGGCGCAAAGAGCAGCGCAAGGCCCACGATGGTAGCAAAGATCATGATGACGCCGCACACCGCCCCGAGCTTCTTGCCGTGCCTCTTCTGGGCGAGAAGGGCCTCGCGCCGGGCCTCGTCGAGCTCTGCGGACACGATGTCCTCCACCTCGAGGTCCTCGGCAACGGACTTGTTGTACTCCTCGACGTTGACGCGACCGAGCAGCATGCCACCGCGCACGATCCACCACACGCCCAGGGCGATGAACAGCATGAGAAGGAAGAGCGCCCAGTTCTCCGCGGTCTTCTCGAGCATGAGCAGGCAGCCAATGCCCGCGAAGATGAGCGCGAGGCCAGCGATGAGCGCCGCCGAGAACTGCTTGCGCGCTGCGGCGCGGTCCTCGTCGGTGTAGAAGTCCTCCACGTAGGGGTGCGCCTTCTGAAACGCGGTGTGCTCCATGCCCGCGGGAACGAGCAGCGCGAGACCCGCGAGGATGCCCACGAGCACGATGATCACGAAGAGGCCGTCGCGCCCGTTCCAGGATGCCAGCTCGACGGCGCCCTCAAGGAGCAGGCCGAGCGCGATGCCCAGGAGGATGAGGGCCACACCGGTGGGCACCTTGAGCGCCATCATGCGCTGGTGCTCGTCATAGCCACAGACGTCGGTGGGCGGGCCGGCGGGGATGGCGGCGGCCGTCGCGGGCACGGCGCGGCCGGTGAGGTCGCCGCACACGAGCTCGTCGAGCGTGCAGTCGAAGATCTCGCACATCTTGAGAAGCTTGTCCATCTCTGGCTGGCTCTTCATCGCCTCCCACTTCGTGACGCTCTGTCGGGAGACGCCGAGCAGCATGGCCAGCTGCTCCTGGGTCATGTTGCGCTCTGCGCGCAGGTGCTGGAGGTTGTCTCGAAAGCTCATGGTCTGCCCTTCTTCGGGGTGTGCGCTGTCTTCCGGCACCCTTAGTCTACGGGCGCGCACGGCGCAATACTACCAACCGGCGGTGCGCAATTTGGTCGATCTCGCGGCAACCAGAAGGCGCCTACCGGTTGCGCTCCGCAGGTAAAAGAGCCTATCTGCCCCATGACCTTCTCGGCCACGCATGCTTCTCGCTCCCAAATGATACGAGGGGACTGTCCCTTTGTATCATTACATCACGCTAGTCCAACTGAAGCGTCCAGCGCCATGCGTCCTGTACCTGAATACGGGCATCCTCAGGCTCGGGCACGTCTCGCGCAGACATGACCAGCAGTGTTCCCTCGGAAAGCCCCGTCTCGTCAAGAGCGGCGCTCAGAGCCCGGACCTCGCGCGTAAACGTGGTCGTCTCCTCGGCATGCGCGGACACCTGATACAGCTCCGACACCGACCGCTCCTCGACGTCTCCCACGGCAAAGTCGACCTCAAAGCCCTCTTTTGTGCGATAGAACCCGATGCCGGTCCTCCGGTCTCCCAGACAGCGTCTTCTAAGCTCCAGGTAGACGGCGTCTTCAAGCCGCTGCCCCTCGTCAGCAGAGGAGGCCGGGCCAAAGGCAAACTGCAACCCCGGGTCAATCGCGTAGAGCTTCCTCTTTCCTCGGACGGCCTCGGTGAGGTCCGCGCCAAATCGGGATACGAGAAAGAACAGATAGGCATCTTCGCAGTGCTCAGGCAGCGAGAAGGCATCGGCCTTTGACAGCGGAATCTGAGCACTGTGGAGGTCGTTATAGGTTTTGCGAACGGAGAACTCTCGCCCTGAGAGGCGAAGAGCCCTCTGGACGAACTTTCTTGTTCCCAGCATGGGAAGCCCGTGCCGCTCGGCAAGGTCGCGAGCCGCGATGGCCCAGACGATGTCCTGAAGGGCCGTTATGCGTGTAGCGGCGTCCGCATCCTGAACCTCGGGAAAGCCACCAATTCGCAGATACTGTTCGAAGAGGAGCGAAAGCTCGCGCGCCTCGTCGGGCGAGACAATTCCCTTGGGCTCGCGCGCCCGAAAGCGCAAGAACTCCCTAAGCGAGAAGGGCTGCAACTCGGCGGAGATTCCCCTCCCCCTGAACTCGGTCGCCACGTCCTCCGAAAGCATCTTTGCCGATGAGCCACTCACGCATATCTCAAAGCGTGGGTCCTGCGTGAGGCGCCTCAGGGGCCTGCCCCACCCCTCGACGTTTTGCACCTCGTCAAAGAACAGATAGAGCTTTTCTGGCAGTGCAGTCCCAAGCACGCGAAGGAACTCCTCGACCACGTCACCTATCACGTTGTCGGAAACGCCGTCGAGACGGTCGTCCTCGAAGTCAACGAAGAGCATGTGATCGCGAGGAACACCCTCCAGGACGAGTTCCCCCATGCGCTGGAACATCCTAAATGTCTTCCCGCTGCGACGAACGCCCTTGATGACCGAGGCGCGCTCGGCAAGGTGCGGGATGGCAACGTCACGCGGGACCACGGGGGGAATCGGCCTCGTTAGACCCTCGGCTACTGCTTCACGTATGACTTCACGCCGCGCCATGGCATCCCCTACCCTTGCCAGCCCTTTGATGCTAGTATAGCAATCTATCCCGATTTCAGGACAGATTTATTAAATAGTGACCTGAGTTTAGGACACATATCACTCTTGGTAAAGAAGCTCCTACTTCGGTGCCGGCACGATCTCACACCTTGCGGCGCACGGGCACCCAGATCTCGCTGTAGGCGGTGCCGTCGTCGCGAACGTCGCTGAACGAGAACATGCGGAAGCCGTCAAGCTCGTAGGGCGCCTCGGCGAGCCACTCGGCATAGATGCGGGCAGTCGTCTGCTGCATGGTCTCCGGATGGGGTCCGTCATTGGGAAAGACCGCCCAGGTGAGCGCCGGCACCTCAACGAGCGCGAGGCCCTCCCCCGCCGAGCGCGCTATGGTGGGCACGCCGATGAGGTGTGTAAGCTCGCCCGCTTCCTCCTGGAAGTTGGTGTCCGAGTTCCAAGAGGCGTTCACCACGCGACGCGGCTCCGTGTCCATCAGGCGGTGCATCTCGGCGCGCTGCGCCTCCGTGATGCTGCGCGCAAGCTCCGCGATCGCAGGGTTCTCACCCTCGAACTGCATCGGCACGCGCGCCGCGACACCAGCAAGGCGAAACTCTCCCTTCTCGACGATTCGATACTCCATGAGATGGCCTTTCCTTGAATGAAAAGGGACAGTCCCTATTCATCATCAGAGAGGAGATTACTTTTTTTTCTCCTGGGTAGACTAATAGCATCAACGCGACCCAGGAGGTGCCCCATGGAGAAGAGACGCCTCATCAAGCCCGCCATCATCTACGGTGTGGTCTGGCTTGCCTGCCTTGTCCTGTACTGGGGGTCCCTCGCAACGGGCGAGCTCGGGGGCGGCGGCATCATGGGCTACGTGATTCTGGCGCTCTACATTGCCCTGCCCATCGCCGGAATCGTCTCGGCGTTTCTCATTGGCCGCGTAGCCGACCTCGGATGGTGGCGCCTTGCCGCGCTGATTGCGATCGCCGTCCTCTACGTGCTCCACACCGTGGCGACGTTCAGCCTCTCCAACGTCCTTGGCCTCACCAACATCGCGGCAGCCGACCTGGCCGTCTTCATGTACGGCCTCATCCCCGCCGCGATCGGCCTCGCCGTCGGCTGCGCCACCGCAAAATGATCCAAAGGGGGCGGGCTGCTGACAAAGGTGACAGGGTAGATTGTCACCATGAACCATGGTGACAATCTACCCTGTCACCTTTGTCAGCAGCCCGGCCCCATTGCAGCTAGAACGTGACGTTGCCAAACTCGGAGAGATGCAGGTCGGGGTTGTGCTCCTCGGCCCAGTTGAGGTTCCACGGGCTCGTAAAGAGGAGCAGCTTGCCGCCGCGCATGTCCTCCACGCGCAGGGTCTCGCGCGTGAGGTTGAGGCTGCGCATGTCGACCTCGCCGTCCTTCTCGTCAATCCAGCGGATGAGGTTGTACGGCAGCGGCGAGCGGTACACCTCAACGTGGTACTCGCTCTTGAGGCGCTGCTCGAGCACCTCAAACTGCAGCGTGCCCACCACACCCACGATGACGCGCTCCATGCCGGCGCCGTACTCGCGGAAGATCTGGATGGCGCCCTCCTGGGCGAGCTCCTCCATGCCCTTCACGAACTGCTTGCGCTTGAGGGTGTCCACCTGCTCGATGCGCGCGAAGTGCTCCGGCGCAAAGGTGGGGATGCCCGCAAACTGCACGCGACGGCCCACCTTGCAGAGCGTGTCGCCGATCGAGAAGATCCCGGGATCGAAGAGGCCCACGATGTCGCCGGCGCACGCCTCGTCCACCGTGGCGCGGTCGTCCGCCATCATCGCCGTGCCCGTGGCCAGCTTGATCTTGCGGTCACCCTGCACGTGGAAGGCGTCCATGCCACGCACGAACTTGCCCGAGCAGATGCGCAGGAAGGCAATGCGGTCGCGGTGGTTCTTGTCCATGTTGGCCTGGATCTTGAAGACAAAGCCCGAGAAGTCCGGGTCCGTTGCCTCCACGGGGTCGCCCGTGAGGGAGTCCGTGTGCGGGCCGGGCGCCGGCGAAAGACGCAGAAAGTCGCGCAGGAACGGCTCCACGCCGAAGTTGGTGAGCGCCGAGCCAAAGAAGACCGGCGTGAGCTTGCCCGTGCGCACGGCCTCGAGGTCAAACTCGTGGTCCGCACCGTCAAGGAGCTCGATGTCGTCCATGAGGGTGCGGTGGTTCTCCTCGCCAATGAGCTCGTCGAGCGCGGCGTCGCCGAGCTCCGCCTCCACCTCGGCCACGCGCTTGGTGGCGTTGGCACGACCGTCGCCCTCAAAGGCGAGCACGTGGCGGCTCGCGCGGTCAAAGACGCCGCGGAACGTACGCCCGTTGCCGATGGGCCAGTTCATCGGGTACGTCCCGATGCCCAGGACGTTCTCGATCTCCTCCATGAGCTCAAAGGGGTCGCGCGTCTCGTGGTCGAGCTTGTTCACAAAGGTGAAGATGGGGATGCCGCGCAGCGCGCACACCTTGAAGAGCTTGACGGTCTGGGCCTCCACGCCCTTGGCGCCGTCAATCACCATGACGGCGGAGTCGGCGGCCATGAGCGTGCGGTAGGTGTCCTCGGAGAAGTCCTGGTGGCCGGGGGTGTCCAGGATGTTCACACAGTGGCCCTCGTAGGTGAACTGCAGCACGGAGGACGTGACGGAGATGCCGCGCGCCTTCTCGATGTCCATCCAGTCGGAGACCGCGTGCTTGGCACTGGCCTTGCCCTTGACCGAGCCCGCGCTCTGGATGGTGCCGGTGTAGAGCAGCAGCTTCTCCGTGAGCGTGGTCTTGCCCGCGTCCGGGTGCGAGATGATGGCAAAGGTGCGGCGAGAAGAGATCTCCTCCTCAAGGCTTGGCATGCGTTTCCTCCGTTGCAGACGTTTGAGCCCAGCTATTGTAGCGGATGCGCACGTGGTAGCTAGCCCACTGCCTTGCCCAAAAGCGCGCAGTCAACGAAGTTCGACGCAGTAACTAGAGGGACTTCTGCCTTCTAGACCGACTTCTGAATAGTTTTCTACGCGGCATATCCCAAAGGGGCTCCATGAGACGAATCTCAACTGGGGCTTCTTTCGCCAACGAGCCACGCAGAGCTTTCTCGCTCCAGAAATCTATTCAGAAGTCGGTTTTGAAGGCAGGTCATTCCAAAATCAGTCGCAAACCCAGCTCACGGCACGACGCTGAGCCAATTCGGCGTTCAATGCGTTGCAGTGCATATACGCAGATCAGCAACCATGTAAGGGACATTTGACAGCACGACATGGCTCTGTGGGGCCCGGTGTCGCCCACCGCGGCGTCATCTACGTCGCCTACACCGAGGGCTACTACCAGCGTCAGTGCGCCCTTGCCGACGAGGCGCCCGCCGACGAGGCGTCCCTCGCCAAGTACATGGAGCGCGACGTCTTCATGCTGCCTGCAAACGCGACCGTCCGCGAGGCCCTCGCGTACTTCGCAGAGAGGAAGATCAGCGGAGCGCCCATCGTCTCCCCCGAGGGCGCCGTCGTGGGCTACCTGAGCGACGGGGACGTCATGCGCTACCTGAGGGCCGTGGGGCACAACGTGCCGGCGGTCGGGGCGCCCGCACTCCTGTTGGACTGCCTCCGCGAGAGCGGCTCGAAGTTCGAGGCGAGGCTGACGTCAATCATGGACCAGCTGGCCCTCGACGTGGGGTCCGACCACCCCGTCACCATCCCGGTCAGCACCTCGTTCGAGGACATCTGCCGGCTCCTTAGCGAGTCGGGCGTGAAGAAGATCCCCGTGGTCTCCGACGGCCAGGTGGTGGGAATCGCCTCCCGCTCGGCGATCACGACCTACCTCGTGCGGCGCTTCCTCGACCAAGCCGGAATGTGATGCCGAACCCGTAGGACGGGGGCGTGTGACAGAGGGGACGGAGGCTTTTGTCACACGCCTCCGGTGTGACAAAAGCCTCCGTCCCCTCTGTCACACGCCTGCCGCTCGCGAGTCAGAACGAGCGGAGGGTGGGGTCGCCCTTCTCGGTGGTGGCAACAAAGCGCAGGTAGAGTATGGCGTCAAGCATGGGCGGCAGCAACAGGAGCAGCTCGGTGAGCACCGCCTCGATGAGGAGGTAGCTCATGTCGTACGCGACGCACGCGAGGAGGTTGGGAAGCAGGCCCTCGGCCTCGGGCGGGTAGAAGAGCAGCGCCGAGACGACGTAGCACACCCCCATCGCGAGCACGCCGACGAGGTAGCCCACACGAAGGACGAGCACGTCGCCCCTAACGTCATCGTCTTCCTCGCCCTCGTCACGGGCGCCGCTTCCACGCCCCGCCCCGCGCCCGCAACCGCACTCGCGGCCGCGCCTCGGCCCGAACCCGCGCAGGAGCAGGCCTCCCACCGCCACGGCCCCGCACGCGACCGGGTACTCGAGCACGATGGCGCCCGGCGAGAAGTTCACCCACTCGCCCACGCCGAAGATGACCGCAAGTCGGGTGAACCCGAAGACCGCGCCGGCCACGCAGCCATGGCGCGGGCCGTAGAAGTACGTGACGAGCCACAGCGGCAGCAGGCTCAGGAACGTGACCGAGCCGCCCTGCGGAAGCGTCACGAACCGAAACGCCGAGAGCAGCGCGGACAGGGCGAGAAGCGCGACGGTCCAGAACGCGCGGTTCGCCCAGAGCCAGTCGCCCGGCTCACGCCGATAGACGCGGCGGCCGTCGCCCCGCGCGCCCCCTTTGGACCCTCGCCCTCCCATGCGCACCCCCTAGATCCGGCTTCTCTGCTGGTGCCGGCGACGCCGCTGGTTGATGACAACCACGAGCACGTAAATGGCAACCCCGCCGAACAGGCCGCAGTACGTGGTGGTCTCCGCGTATGTGGCCTCGATCCCGAGCCCCTCGTACACGTCCCGGAGGAGGTCGGCGAAGAAGGGCTGCAGCTGGATGATCGCGAGGATGACGGCGGCCACGTTGATGACCATGCCCGTGCGCCCCTCGACGATGGCGCTCTTCACCGAGACGAGGTGCTCGAGGTACTCCTGGTGCTCGGTGTAGACGTCATGCAGCTCCTGGTTGAGAAACGCCTCGCGCAGGCAGGTGGCCTCGATCTGGGACGAGAGGTACTTGAAGTTCTGCGTCTCCCAGAAGCGCACCGTCCTGCCGTACTCCCGGTCGATCGCGAGCTTGGCCTTCGGCGAGATGTCGTGGTTCGCCTCGAGGACCCTCGTCACGCGCGTGTTGACCTTCTCGAGCGCGGTGTTCTGAAAAAGGACGAGCACCACGATGAAGAGGTAGTTCGCGAAGTCGCTCACGCGGTCCATGGGGAGGTCGCGGAAGCTTTTCGCCACGTAGACGACGGCCCTGCTCGAGAGGTAGAGCTCGTAGTCGTCGAACTGCGCGCGGTTGTCGAGGCTCATCGCGCGGACCTCGGTGCTGTCGATGCGGTACTCGCGCCCGTAGTTGTCGTACGTCTCGGCGGCGAGCATGTCCTGCAGCTCGCGGTCGTTGTCCGGGCGCTCCGAGAGGAACAGCGCGCACTTCGCGCGCCCGCAGCGGTGCAGTCCGAACGTCTCGAGCAGGTAGTCGTAGAGGGAGACGAAGCGGTCGGGGCCCTCCGGGCTGCGTATCTTGAGGTAGTCGTAGGAGACCTGGTCCTCCATCTGCGTGATGGAGAAGGGATACGCCGAAAGGAGCACGGCGAGCACGAACATGTGCGTCCGGCGGTGGCAGACGAGGACGGCGTGCCCGCGCGCGGTGCCCATGACGATCTCCTCGCCGGCATCGCGCGCCGGGTAGTCGTCGGTGGTGTGGAGGAAGTCGAAGCTCCCGAGGTGGGCGAGCTCGAGGTCGCGCACCACCTCGTTGCTGCACTCGTAGGAGAGGTACTCGACGAGCTCCGAGATGACGTGCTCGGCGAGCGCGCGGTCGTCGGCGGTGGCGGGCTCGGCGGGGACGCCTCTGGCACGGTCCTCGAGCAGGTTGTCGACGCGCAGGTTCGCCTCGTGCTCGGCGAGCGGGAGCAGCAGCCAGAGGTCGCTGCGGTAGGTCGCGAAGTGGGCCCTTCCCGCGAGCAGGCGGTCGAGCCGCGGGCCGTCGCAGACGAAGACCGTGTTGCCGTCCTCCAGGTGACGGAGCTCGTGGAACAGGAGGCTGCGCAGGACCTTCGTGCCGTCGCCCGAGACGGCGGTGGCGACGACGCTCGTGACGGGCAGGCCCTCGTCGCGCAGGCGCCGCAGGTAGCCGACGAAGCCGTCGGTGAGCAGCCGGATGACCTCCCCGTCCTGATAGACGGGGTGGACGGCGATGGAGAGCACGAAGAGGTGGTTCTCGTCGGTACGGTACTGCGCGACCTCGTCGGGGGCGATGTCGTCGTCACGGATGACGGGGCTGCGCGAGACGTTGTCCTGGTGGAGGCCCAGCTCGCAGGGGAAGAAGTTGACGTAGCCGGCGAGACGCCCGCTCTCGTCGTCGACGACGAACACGAACGAGCGGCGGTTCCGCTCGTAGCGGGCGACCGTGTTGGCGGGGTCGCCCCAGTAGGCGGGCTCGTAGCAGGCGTGGTCCACGGCCACGAGGCGGTCGAGGAAGGGGACGTCGACGTCCTCCCCATAGAGCACGGTATACGTCATGGCACCCCCCCGGTCGGCCGCGCGGCAACGAGGACATTATAGGTGCCCGGCGGCGCGCCAGCCTCGCTCGCCGCAAGCGCCCTGCCTAAAGGGCCCCTTTGCCTTGCCCAGTGGTCAGCCGAACGGGCCCCTGGGACGCGAGGCGTCAGACAGAGCCGCGTGTGTCAGATAACGGCTCCATTGTGTGGCAGGAGGGATTTAGCGCCCCTTTCACGCAACTAAAGCCGCAGGATTCGGTCACGCGTACGGGGTCCCTCCCCAATTCACCCTCCCAGACGCACACAACGGAGGCCTCATCTGCCACAGAGGGCTCTCGAATCTGCCCCACGGGAGACTCGGCTCGATTGCCTCCCGAGCGGAAGCCTATGGCGCCCTCGGGCAATCCCGAGAAGGGCCGAGGAGGCCTCGGAGTCGTCCTCCGAGACGTCGGTCGTCGCCCCGTCGCACGCGTACCCCCTCATAGGCACGGGCAGGCCCCGATGTGACACAGGGACACAGGTGGGACAAACTCCTCCGTCCCTGTGTCCCAGGGTCAGAGCTTCTTGCGGGTGACGGTCTCCCAGTGCATCGGGGCGCCCCGGCGCACGAGGCTCGCGCGCATGCGGGTCACGTCGAGGACGAAGCGCAGCACGGTGATCTCGAAGACCGAGAGGAGCACGGCCCGGGCCACGTCGGCCGCGGAGAGCGTGAGGTCGCGCGTCTGGGCACGGGAGATGAACGCGGTGAGCGACATGGTCGCGCCGAACAGGGCGTAGATGAGGAAGAACATGACCATGAACGGCACGTTGATGAAGCCGAACGCCAGGGCGAGCGCCATCGTGGCGAGCCCGAAGAGCTCGATGAAGGGCGAGAGAAGCTCGTAGACGAGGAAGTACGTGTAGGAGACTGTTGTGTGCCAATAGGTTGTTTACGCCGACGATGCGCGTCAGGGGCGGCAGGCCCCCCGCACGCGCTGTGCGGACGGCTCCAATTGTAGTGCTCGAGGTAGGCCGGGAGGGCGTCCGCCCTCTCGGCCTCGCCGTCCCACGCCCGCCCGTACTGCCACTCCTGCGCGAGCGCCTGGTTCATGCGCTCGACCTTGCCGTTCTGCCACGGGCTGTACGGCCTGGTGTATATGTGGCGTACGCCCTCGGCGGCGAGCAGGGCGTTGAGCTCGCGGCTGCGGTACCCCGGCCCGTTGTCCGTCATGACCCGCTCGACCGCGACCCCGAGGCCGGCGAAGAAGGCAAGGCACCGTGCCATGAACGCCGAGCAGGTGCCCCTGCGCTCGTCGGGGAGGAGCTCGGCGTAGGCCACACGGGAGAAGTCGTCGACCGCGACGTGCAGGCAGGCCACGCGCCGCCCGCCGGAGCCCCTGCCGTGGTCGAGCTCCGAGGCGCCGCGCGCCCTCCACCCGCCGCCGTCGGGGATGCGGGCGACCTTCTTCACGTCCACGTGGAGGAGCTCGCCGGGCCTCTCGCGCTCGTAGCGCACGGGCGTGACGGGCCCGCGGCGACGGGCCTCGCCCGTGACGCGGTCGACGTCGGCGAGCCTCGGAAGCCCCCTCCTCGCGACGATCCGCGCGCACGTCCCCGCCGGCACGCCCGTCACGGCGGCGAGCGCGAGCGGGGGGAGGAGCATGGACGAGCGCGCCTCGCAGACCGCCTCCTCGACCTCGGGAGGGGTGGACCTGGCGAGCCTGCGCGGCCTGCTCGGCCGGTCGGACAGCGGCTCGCCGCGCCGCGCGCGGGAGAGCCACTTGCTCGCGGTCTGCCTGCTCACGCCCATCTGGCGGGCGACGGCGGACACGCGCTCGCCCCCGGCGACCCGGGAGGCGAGCAGCTCCCGCCCCCTGGGCGTGAGCCTTGCGTTAGGATGCTGTGACATGGGAGGGCTCCCCTCGGCTGCAGATCTAGGCAATCCACAGCATGCGGGAGCCCTCCCTGTTTGTCACCCTCGGGGCGTAAACAACGTCTTGGCACTGAACAGCTAGTCCCCCACCTTACCCAGCAGCGAGACGAGCCTCTTGTCAAACGTCACGACGTCGCGGCCCAGCTCCTAGCGCTCCGCGGCCAGCACGCAATCGACGAAGTCGAACGAGCCGCCGCTGTAGAGCCCGAGCGCCGACGCGGCCACATTCTTGCGTCGGCACGTGACCTTGTCAAGCAGGATGCCGAGGCTCTCCGCAATGCGTGACCTCGGCACGTGGTAGACGCCCGCGAGCACGTATGCACACTCCGCGAGCACCTCCACGGTGACCTCAGCACCCCGTGCTATCGCCTCGGCGGCAACCTCTGCCTGCTCCTGGTTGTCCTCTAGCAGGTAGCGCAGCACGGCGTTGGCATCAAGCAGGGCTTCCATATTTCGCCTCCATCGCCCGGGCAAAGGCGCCCTCCTCGAAGCCAATTAGCCCCTCGTCCGCGTACTCGGCGAGAAGACCGCGCGCCCGACGCCCCACGCCCTCCGCGCGCGGCAGGGGCACGACGAGCGCCGCCGGCCGGCCGTAGCGCTCGAGAATCGCAGCCTCACCGTTCTTCTCGGCACGCTCGACGATGCTACTGAGATGGGCCTTTGCCTCCGCGATGCCCATGCGTGCAGCGCCCTCAAGGTCGATGGTCAACGTTGTCATTGGGCTCGCCTCCTTCGTTGCGACAAGTATAACCAACATGTTGGTCACAACCAAACGCGGCGATGATACGAAGGGACTGTCCCTTCGTATCATCGTTTCGCATATCGCCAGCTCACGGGCCATGTAAGGAACATTTGACAGCACCGGGAGGCCTTGCGATGCGCCGTGTCTGCCACCTTTGATGGTACGCTCTCCCCCACGGTGGCACGTTCTTCTCGACAAGGGTCGAGCCAAGACGCGGAAGGGAGGCGGCATGGAGCTGGGAAGCCACATCAAGACGCGGCGCGCGGAACTCGGCATCTCCCAGGACGAGCTGGCGGGACGCATCTACGTGAGTCGCCAGACGATCTCTTCCTGGGAGAACGACAAGACCTACCCCGACGTCCAGAGCCTGCTGCTCCTCTCGCAGGTCTTTGGCACGACCATCGACGAGCTCGTGAGAGGAGACGTGGACGCCATGAAGGAGACGGTCGAGAAGGACGTGCGGCTGGTCAAGCGCCTGAGCTGCGTGATGCTGGGGTTCGTTGTGCTGATGATCCTGGCCATGGTCTGGTGGACGTATCAGGCGAGCGTTGCGGACCTTCCGCTTGAGCAGACGCTGCCCACAGTTGTGCTGGCAGTCGTGCTCTGGGGAATCGCGGCGTTTGCCTCGGTGTGGGTCGACCGCATCAAGCGTGAACATGACCTCGTCACCTACCAGGAGGTTCTCGCCTTCTGGAGCGGCAAGCCCGTGGACCGCGACACCGAGCGCAGCCGGCGCGAACGCCTCATTCCCCGCTGGATGAAGGTCGTGCGCGTAACAGGCCTCGCGCTCATCGGCGCGGCGGTGGGCTACTTCTTTGGCTGCGGCGTGACCTGGCTCATGGAGACGCTACTCGGGTAAGTGATTCAAAAGGGGTCTGTCCCCTTTTGAATCATCCATGCGCGTGGGGACAGGCCCGTGAAGTCGGAAAAGGCGTGACAGAAGGCCGAGGGGCTTGGATAGCCGAGAAGGACGGCAATCTCGGAGACGGTACAACCCCCGTCCTCGAGGAGACGGCACGCGCGCTCCATCCTCAGCCGGCGCGCATATGCGCCCACGCTCTGCCCCGTCTCGCGCCTGAACGCGTCGCAGAGCCGTGACCGGCTCACGTAGAGCCTGCGTGCGAGCGCGTCGACGGAAGGTGGCGCTCCGCCCTCCTCGACGGCAGCCGACAGGAGTCTCCTCGCATGGCTCACCAGCGCGCCCTCATCTTGTTCGGCACCTCTCCCGTCCTCCGCCAGAGACGCCATGAGGGAGGTGACGGTCGAGAGAAGCCCGAGCGAGCCGCCGGGGCCGAGCGGCGGGCTCGCGGGTATGTTGCCGAGCGCATAACGAATCGCCCCCTTGGCCTCGGGACCCCAGGAGCCGTCAAACGCCGAGAAGAGCCCGCTGAACTCCCCCGGATAGCTACGGTCCAGCTCGTCGAAGAAGTCGGGCAGACAGATGACTGAGCGAGAGCGGTAGACGTGGCCGGCGAGCAGGCGACTTGAGAGCGAGCGGGGGCCGCGCTCGACGAACGTGGCCACTTCGTCATGCGGACGGCGCGCGCCGCCCCCAGCGCCGACGAACCTGATCGGAAGTCCGCAGTCCCGCGAGCACGAAACCGCATCGTCCCCCATCGTGCAGGCGCAGGCATACGGCCCGAGCGACCCCTCGAAGAGCGGCATGTCCTCAAGCGAAGTGACGTCGTGACAGAGCACGAGGCAGTACGGCATAGGCGCACAAAGCCACATCGAGCCTGTCGCCACGGAGCCGCGCGTCTCGCCCACCCAGATGCCGCCCCGACGCTCGAGGCGCACGCCAAGCTGCTCGACCTGCGGCTCGAAGAGCGCAACGAGCTCGCGGGGAATGTCTCCCATGCCCGTCATCTTGAGGGTTCGTCCATCTCCCTTGAGGAATCGTCCAAGGTTAGTTAACCGTAGCTAACAAGTAACGAATCCCATGATACGGTGCGGCGGAATGCCAATCAAGACACGAGGGCAAGGAGGCTTCGATGTCTGACTCTCAAGCAACCAAGGCGAGCGACGCCCGCGGCAAGGGCGCCGTGAGCCGTCTGCTCGCCTTTGCCGGTCCGCGCAAGACGCTCACGTACCTGGGCTGCGCGCTCTCGGCCGTCTCTATGCTCGTAAGCTTTGGCCCGTACGTCTGCATCTGGCTCGTGGCGCGCGACCTCATCGCCGTGGCCCCCGACTGGGGTGCGGCAACCGGAATCGCCGCGTACGGCTGGTGGGCGTTCGGCCTTGCGGCCGCGAGCATCCTCATCTACTTCGCCGGCCTCATGTGCACGCACCTCGCGGCCTTCCGCTGTGCGTCCATCATGCGCAAGCGCACCACGGACCACCTCATGCACGCGAGCCTCGGCTATTTCGACACGCACGCGAGCGGCGCGCTTCGCCGCGTCGTGGACGGCTGCGCCGCCGAGACCGAGGGGCTTCTCGCCCATAAGCTCCCTGACACCGCAGGCAGCATTGCCATGATCGTCGGCATGCTCGTGCTGTTCTTCGTCTTTGACTGGCGACTCGGCCTCGCGTGCCTTGTCGCGGTGATCATCTCGCTCGGCTGCATGTTCTACATGATGGGCGGGCGCGGCATGGACTTCATGACGCGCTACATGGAGTCGCTCGTCAAGATGAACAAGACCGGCACCGAGTACGTGCGCGGCATCCCTGTGGTCAAGGTGTTCCAGCAGACGGTCTACAGCTTCCGCGCGTTCCATGACGCCATCGAGGAGTTCACACGGCTCGCGCAGGACTACGCCGTCAAGTGGTGCCAGACGCCGCAGTCGCTCTCGCTCACCATCATCAACGGAGTCGCGATCTTCCTCGTGCCGGCAGCGATCCTCGTCGCGCCCGGAGAGGGGGACTTCGCGCGCTTCCTCGCCAACTTCGCGTTCTACGCGATCTTCTCGGCCGTGATCCCCACCGCCATGACGCGCGTGATGTTCATGTCCGAGGCGTTCCAGTCCGCTGCGGACGCGGTCTCGCGCGTCGAGGAGGTGCTCGCCGCCCCCGTGATCTCCGCTCCCGCCACGCCGCGCGCGCCCGCGGGCAACGCCATCCGCTTCGAGGACGTGACCTTTACCTACGAGGGCGCGGACGCGCCGGCGCTCGACCACGTGAGCTTTGAGGTGCCAGCCGGTGCGACGGTGGCGCTCGTTGGCCCCTCCGGCGGAGGCAAGACCACGGCGGCGAGCCTCGTGCCGCGCTTCTGGGACGTGGACGCCGGACGCGTGACGCTCGGCGGCGTGGACGTGCGCGCGATGGACCCGCACGACCTCATGGACCGCGTTGCCTTTGTCTTCCAGGCCAATCGGCCCTTCCGCCAGACGATCCTGGAGAATGTGCGCGCCGCGCGCCCCGAGGCCACCCGCGAGGAGGCGCTCGCCGCGCTCGAGGCCGCGCAGTGCGCGGACATCCTGGAGAAGCTCCCCCAGGGTGCCGACACGCTCGTGGGTACGGGCGGGACCCACCTCTCCGGCGGCGAGGTGCAGCGCCTCATGATCGCCCGCGCCATCTTGAAGGATGCCCCGGTGGTGGTGCTCGACGAGGCGACGGCCTTTGCCGACCCCGAGAACGAGGTCAAGATCCAGGCGGCCTTCAAGCGCCTCGCCCGCGGGCGCGACGGAGAGCCGCGCACCGTCCTCATGATCGCGCACCGCCTCTCCACGGTGAGAAACGCCGACAAGATCGTGGTGCTTGACTCTGGTCGCGTAGTCGAGCAGGGCACGCACGACGAGCTGCTGGCAGCGGGCGGCCTCTACGCCCGCATGTGGGCCGACTACGAGAAGTCCGTGAGCTGGCGCATCACGAGCGCCCAGGAGGTGGAGTAGATGAGCATTCAGGAGAAGTACGCCCTCACCGACGAGGGCATGCGCAACGTCAAGCTCGGCGCCGTGTGGACGGCCGCCTCGAACCTTGTGGTCTTTGGCGGCGTGGGCGCTCTCTACCTGGTCATGAGCGAGCTCGTGGCGCATCTCACCGAGGGCGCGCCGCTGCCGAACCTCCTCCCGTACGCAGCGGGCCTCGCCGCCTTTGCCGTCGCGCTCTTCGTGGCGGAGTACTGGGCCTACTACTACCAGTACGGCGTCATCTACAAGGAGAGCGGCAGGCAGCGCATTGGCCTCGCCGAGCGCCTGCGCAAGCTGCCCCTGGGCTTCTTCGGCCGCCGCGACCTCGCCGACCTCACCGAGACCCTCATGACCGACGTCAAGACCACCGAGCACGCCTACAGCCATGTGCTGCCCGAGCTCTACGGCGCCTACATCACGCTCGCCGTGGCGACAATCTGCCTGTTCTCCTTTGACTGGCGACTCGCGCTCGCGTCGCTCTGGAGCTGCCCGGTGGGACTTGCCATCCTCTTCGGCGCGCGGCGCGCCCTCCAGCCCATGATGGAGGCCACGCGCATGCGCGGCCTTGCTACCTCGGAGGACATCCAGGAGGCGCTCGAGTGCGTGCGCGAGGTGCGCGCGACAAACCAAGAGGAACGCTATCTCGAGCACATCCACGATGACGTCGACGCCGCGGAGCGCCAGGCCGCCCGCTCGGAGATCGCCTGCGGCATCGCCGTCAACAGCGCCCAGATCGTGCTGCGCCTGGGCCTTGCCACCACGGTGCTCGTGGGCGCGGCGCTCATCTTGGAGGGATCGTGCACGTTCATGACGCTCTTCGCCTTCCTTGTGGTGGTGAGCCGCATCTACGCGCCCTTCGACCAGTGCCTCATGCTCATCGCCGAGCTCTTCTCGGCCAAGACCGCCGCGGCACGCATGAAGAGCTTCTACGAGGAGCCCCTCGCGCAGGGAGGCGAGAAGTACGAGCCGGCAGGCCACGACGTTGCCTTCGAGGACGTGTCCTTCTCCTACGATCGTGGCGAGAAGGTCCTGGACGGCGTGACGTTCACGGCGCGCGAGGGTGAGGTCACGGCGCTCGTGGGGCCGTCCGGCTCCGGTAAGTCCACCTGCGCCCGTCTGGCTGCGCGCCTCTGGGACGCCGACGCGGGACGCGTCACCGTGGGTGGGGTGGACGTGGCGACCGTGGACCCCGAGGTCCTTCTCGCCGACTTCTCCGTCGTATTCCAGGACGTGCTGCTCTTCGACGACACGGTGATGGGCAACATCCGCCTAGGCAGGCGCGGCGCCACCGACGAGGAGGTGCTCGCCGCGGCGCGCGCGGCCAACTGCGACGAGTTTGTGAGCCGCCTGCCTGAGGGCTACGACACGATGATCGGCGAGAACGGCGCGCGCCTCTCCGGCGGCGAGCGCCAGCGCATCTCCATCGCCCGCGCCCTGCTCAAGGACGCGCCAGTCGTACTCCTGGACGAGGCAACGGCGAGCCTGGACGTGGAGAACGAGACGCAGGTCCAGGAGGCGCTCTCGCGCCTGCTCGCCGGCAAGACCGTCATCGTGATCGCCCACCGCATGCGCACCGTCATGAGCGCGGACAAGATCGTGGTGCTCGAGGACGGCCGCGTGGCCGAGCAGGGCTCTCCGGAAGAGCTGCTCGCCGCGGGCGGCCTCTTCGCCCGCATGGTCCGCCTGCAGACCCAGAGCGCAGACTGGACTATGTGATCCAAAAAGGCGCTGTCCCGTTTTGGATCATAGACAACATGTTAGCTATGGTTTACTCTATGCTCAACAGAGTTAGGTTAAGCTAACTATTGGAGGCGTATGGGCCAGGGGATGGACATCTGCCTTGCCGTTGACGCCGGCAGCGCCTCGCCTCAGGAGCATCTTGAGGCGAGGTTCGTGCGCTGCCTCGTCTGCCAGGCAGGCATCGTGCTCGCAGGACGCAAGCCGGCCGCAGTCTTTGGCTTCCGGATGCCGCCCGACGATGCCGCTCACCCTACGTCCATACGCCGCCTCCGCGTAAAGACCCTCATAGGGACCTACGCGTGGCACCTTCGGCGCTTCGGCGTGCGCGTTTCCCTGCTGGGGTGGCGAGAAGGGCGAGCAATGCTGCTCGTCTGGCGTCCGCGCCACATCCGACGTCTTCTCTCCGACGCGGGGGCGCACGAGTTTCTCGCCAAGAACCACCTCCCCTCTCGAAGCGGGGCGCTCATGGGAGAGCTCAGGCGTCGCCTGCGCGCCTACTACAACGACAGGACCCCCTTTCCCCATGAGATCGGCTTTGTCCTCGGCTACCCCATCGAGGACGTCGACGGCTTCATGTCGGACAGGGGCCAGGGAGCACGGGCGTGCGGGCGCTGGAAGGTCTACGGGAACGTGGGCGAGGCGCTGCGGCGCTTCAAGGAGCTCGAGCGCGAGGAGCTCAGGATCAAGAGGCTCTACTCCGAGGGAACGCCCCTACGGGGGCTTCTTCGGATGGCAACGGCATAAAGGGGCGGCAGGGTCCGCACGAAGAAGGGAGAACCCATGAGCAAGAGCGTCGCGATCGTGTACTGGACGGGGACGGGCAACACCGAGGAGATGGCCCACGCGCTCGAGTCGGGCGTCGTCGCGGCGGGGGCCGAGGCCCGCGTCGTGCCCGTCGCGGACTTCTCGGCAGAGGATGTGTCCATCTATGACGCGCTTGCCTTTGGCTGCCCCGCCATGGGCGCCGAGGAGCTGGAGTCTGACGAGTTCGAGCCCGTCTGGGAGGCATGCCGCGACGCGCTGGGCGACAAGCCCGTGGCGCTGTTCGGCAGCTACGGCTGGGGCACCGGCGAGTGGATGGAAACCTGGCAGGCAGACGCGGAAGGGACTGGCGTGAACGTAGTCAGCACCGTGATCGCCAACGAGGCCCCCGACGACGATGCCGTCGCCGAGCTCGAGGCGGCCGCAAGGAGCCTCGTCGAGGCGTAATGGCTCAAGCCGAGGCCCCGGAGCCGAGCGGACTCCGGGGTCATCTGACGCCCGCGATGGATGGGAGGCGCCATGCCGTTGACGCCCGTACTTCTCGCCCTGGGACTCCTGGGCTCGATTCTCATGTTTGCCGGGGACATGCTACTCTACTTCACGCCCGGCGCCTACGACATGGACGGCACGCTCAGGCCGTATATGCGCATCATGCGCGACGTGCCCGCCGGTCGCGTGCGGCTTGGAGGTGCGCTCGGGCCGGTCTCCGCGTTCTTCTATGTGCTCGGATTTGCGGGGCTTACGCTCACGGCGCGCGGCGAGATGGACTGGCTCGTCTGGCTGGCCGCGGCGCTGCTCGCCCTTGCCCTCATCTGCGGCGGCGCCTATCACGCCCAGTACGTCTATCTCTCCGTCATCGCCAAGGCAGGGCAAGAAGAACTGTACGACGAGGTCGCGGACAACATCATGTTTGTCATGCGGTTTGCCACCGTACCCATGTACCTGGGCTTTGTTGTGCTCGGCGTTGCCATAGTGCTGGGGCAGACGGTCTTTCCCGCGTGGTTTGTCGTCCTCACGCCGCTGGTCACGAGCTTTCTCGGCCTTGCGTGGATGCGCGTGCCGCAGCCGGCGCGCTGCGTCCTCTTTGGCGGGTGGAGCAACCTCGTCTTCACGATCATGTTCGCCGCGATGCTCGCGTTCGTGGTCGTCTGATGACAAGTGGACGACGTCATCCATGCTACGAAAGCAGCCGCTCCATCTCCGTCCACGAAACGAGCTCCCCCATCCGCGTGGAGAGACACTCCGCACCACCATATACCACGGCCTGCCGCTTGGCATCGAGCTCCAGGCGCTCGCCGGCAATGCGGTTGAGCGTCTCGAAGTAGCGGCTGCGATATGTCGCGGAGGACTTGCACTCCACCGCTCGAGCGACATCTCTCCCCCGCTCAATGAGAAGGTCTATCTCCTGCTTGTGGTCGTCTCGCCAGAACGAGAGGCGCGGCGTCCTTTTGCGCGCATACAGGCGCTTCGATACTTCGGCAACGACCGCGCACTCGAAGAGCCGACCCGTTGCCTCATCCTCATACAGGTCGTCGGCGGATTCGAGCCCTATGAGATGCGCTGCCAGCCCAGTATCATGGAAATAGAGCTTAGGTGACTTCACGAGTCGCTTCGTGCGGTTTGAATAATACGGGCGCAGCAGAAACACGATGTGGCTCGCCTGGAGAATGGAGAGCCATTCGCGGGCCGTGGTGGGTGAGATGCCGCAGTCGGCAGCCAGCGAACTCACGTTAAGCAGCTCCCCGCACCGCAGCGCGCAGAGCTGCAGGAAGCTTTGGAAGCCGGCAAGGTTTCTCACGCCCAGCTCGGCACGGACATCGCGCTCGAGATACGTCTGCACGTAATCGGGAAAGAAGTCTCGCGGGTCGCGGACGGCATCGTACAGGCGCGGGTACCCGCCCCTGAACAACCACTCTTGTAGTGTCGACGGCAATTTGCCCGATGCGGCAAGCTCGAACTGAGAAAGCGGGAGGAGGGTGAACAGCGCGACCCTGCCCGCAAGCGACTGGCTGACAGATTTCATGAGCAGGAAGTTCTGAGAGCCCGTGATGACAAACTGCCCGAGCTGTTCCGACTCGTCGACGACTCCCTGCAGATACGAGAAGAGCTCCGGAACACGCTGCGCCTCGTCAAAGATGACGTGCGACCCATGACGTCTGAGAAAGGTCACCGGATCATCCTCGAACGAACTCCGGACATCAGGATTCTCGAAGGATAGGTACTCATAATCGGGGAAGGAGCTCTTGGCAAGGGTGCTCTTACCGCTCTGCCTGGGACCGGTAATCGACACGATGGGATACTGCTCGGCGAGCTCGAGCAGCTTTGCCGTCATCTCACGCTCGATCATGTTGACCGCTTTCCTGGGGCGTTTACTTTATACTGGTCGATTATCGCATATTCTACTAGTCAATCACCGCAAGTTCCAGTAGCCCATTGGCGCAATTCGATGAATCTGCCCTAGCTGCCGCAACACGAATGGTGGAGATTCAGGGCGAGAAGTCGGTGGGCGTCTATGCGCGAGCGGTCCATGGCGGCTTCCTTCTTCACGAGCAGCTACAGGACGACGCGGGTGAAGTCAGAAGCCATATGGCGCACGCGGTATAACAGCACTGTCTTGCGCTTCCCGTCCGCCCGATTGGCCCGCTAGTGTCCCCGACGCTTCCGCTTCGCCTTCTCCTGCCTCTGCTCGAAGCGTCGGCTCCTCTCCTCTTCTCTGCGCTCCTTGTCGCGGGCAGCCGACTCCTGCGCCAGGGCCTCGCGCCGCTCGGCGAGCGCGACCTGGGCCTTCGTCGAGGGTCCGCGATTCTTCAGCTCGCGGTCGGCCTGGCGTGCACGGCGCTTCGGGTTTCTCGCCATCGCCCGCTCCTCGCAGGCGACGGCGGGGCCGAGGGGTAGCCTCGCCCACTCCCTGAGCACGAAGTCGAGGACCTCCTCGTTCGAGGGCTCGGCGCCGAACACGACGCGGCACGAGCTCAGGGCACCGTCCTCGACGCGCTCCACGATCCCCACCCAGAACTGGCCGTCGAAGCACACGGTAAGGGTGGAGGACACGGTTGTCTTCCGCATGGCGAATTCCTCCTTTATGTGAGAGCCACGCGGAGAAGGGACAACCAAGGAGGAAGGTTACTGACGGGCGGCGCCCGCACCCCGACTACCCGACGGGGTCGTGTTTTCATCTCCGATGCGCCGATCATATCGCTCCTCAGGCACCCTTGCGCACGACGGCGACGCAGGCGGTCTGGCCCACGCGGCACCAGGACACGTCGCTGAACCAGGTACCGAGGATGCGGCGCATCTCGGCCTCGGAGTAGATGCGGACGTCGCCCTCCTTCGAGTGGGGCATCCACGCGTTCATGACCGCGCGGGCGGGCGCCGGCTGCCACGCGTCGCCGATGATAAAGGTGCCGCCGGGCGCGAGCACGCGCCACGCCTGGAATGCCGCGCGCTCAGGGTCCGGGTAGTGGTGGAAGGAGTCGTTGCACCACGCGGCGTCGAACGAGCCGTCGCGGAAGGGCAGGCGCTCGGCGTCGCAGAGCAGGACGTCGGCCCGCTCTCCCAGGCGCGCGCGGGCCGCCTCGGCCATCCTCGGCGACAGGTCCACGCAGCTGAGGCGCGCGCCCGGGACCCCCTCGAGCACCAGCGCGGCGAGGGCGCCCGTGCCGCAGCCCAGGTCGAGCAGGCGCGGGGCGGGCCTCCCGGCCGCGGCGCGCCTCACCTCCGCGAGCACGTGCGGGTAGAGCCGGCGCGCGTGATCGCCTTGCATGCTCTCGTCGTAGGTCGGCGCCTGAGCGTCGAAGGCCGCGCGGGAGCGCGAGCGCAGCAGCTCGGCGTTCTTCTCGTCCATCTTGCATCCTTTCTGTTGAGCATTGTTCAATACGGTCGGCCGAAAAGTGCCCCGGCCACGGCCGGGGCAGGATCCCTAGTCTGCGGCGCCCCCCGAGCGGAACTCGACGAGCAGGGCGCGGAGGTAGCGGCGGGCAGCGGCGGTCGCGGCGCCGTCAGGCATGCCCGGGCCCGAGACGAGGCCGACCGCGCCGTAGGTCATGATCGCGGCGAGCTCGTCGGCGTCGGTCGCCAGCTCGCCGCGCGCGGCGGCATCCGCCTCGAGTGCGGCGCGCAGGTGGGGCCGCACCGCCTCGCACATGGCGAGCGAGAGCCTGTCGTGCAGGGCGCCGTGGCCCTCGGCGTGGAAGTACGCCTCGTGCGGGAAGGACACGTGGCCCGCCGCGAGGGAGACGGCGCGGTCGAGCCTCTCGTCCAGCGAGGGGCCCTCCTCGTCCAGGATGGCGTTAATCCCCTCGGCGCAGCGGCGGGCGTAGTCCCCGATGGCCTCGGCGAACATCCTCTCCTTGGAGTCGAAGTAGTGGTAGGCGAGCCCCGGCGCCACGCCCGCGGCGCGCGCGACGGCGCGCACGGACACGTTGTCGTAGCCCTCCTCGGCGAAGAGCCTCATGGCGCAGGCAAGAAGCTCGCGCCGGCGCTCCCCGGGGTCCATCACGGTTCTGGTCACGGCGGCCACCTCCTCGTGACGGATGGTACACCTCGGTTGAACATTGGTCAACACTGAGGCGCGCGGCGGGCGCCCGTGGGGGCTGTCTTTTGGGCGGCCCGCCCGGGGAGGAGCCGCGCGGGCGTTCTTCTCGTCCTACTTTGATGCGCAACGCCTTGCATCTGCCGTGGCAGTGCTCGGGCGCTTGCTTATGGGCGACCCTCGAGCGCCTCGAGGTAGACCTCGGGATGCCACAAGCTCGCCTCGCCGTGCCGCCAGCCAGGGCGCTCGACAAGCGTGCTGCCCGGCAAGGCCTTAGCCAAGGCGCGCGCCGAGCGCACCATGACGCGGGGCTCCCTCCCGCCGACGAGGATGGTGGCCCGCGCCCCGCAGCCCGCGAGCTCGGGCTTCAGCCGGTAGGAGCTGTTCGCCCGCATGAAGGCGATCATGTCCCGCTTTGATATGGCGCAGCTGTCGCGGTAGTAGGGCTCGTAGAGCTCCTCGGGGAGGTGGAGGCTCGCGAACTGCGCCCGCGAGAACCAGGGGCGCCGCACGAGCGGGTAGCTCAGGGCGACGGCGGGCGCGGCGAGGGCGCGGGCGGCGCGCATGGGGAGCACGAGCGAGCTCTCGATGACGGCGCGCTCCGCGATCCGCGGCCGCTGCGCGAGGGCCTCGAGGGCGACCTGCGCCCCGAGGGAGACGCCGCCGAGCGCGTCGACGTGCCCGCCGAGCTCGCGGTCGATGAGTGCGACGAGCTCGGAGGCGTTTTCCTCGATCGAGGTGAACGGGCGGTCCGAGCCGGCGTGCCCGTCGAGCACGGGGAGCACGACGCGGTACCCGTTGGCGGCGAGCAGGTCGGCGACTGCCCGGTAGTTCCACCACGAGAGGCCGCCCCCGTGCAGGAGCACCGCCGTCCGCGCGCCCGTGCCGAGCGTGTGAGTGACCATCTGAATCCTTTCGACGGTGACGTGGCCCGGGCGGCGCCGTTGGAGGCGGGCGCGTGCTTAGGCCGGCGCATGGTCGCGCGGTTCTTCTCGTCCCGTGCGCCCCATTATACGGGCGGCATGCGGGAGTTTTCCACGTCGGGGCCTCCGGGCGTTCTTCTCGGCATGAGACGCTTTGGAACACGGGGCAATGCTTCGCGCGGAGCGCCGGTAGGTTATCGACAAGTTCTCGTTGGAATGTGCAAAACCGCTGGTGGCGGTGCGTGCGCGGTCGTTCTTCTCGTCCGCCGCGAAGGAGGCGCCGCGACCGTCGGCCAGGCCACGTGCGCCTCGGAAATCCGCAGGTAGAGGCCACGTAAAGAACTCTTGACGCGCTTTTCTCGTCCCACAAGGCCCGGCGTACCCGGCCGCCGGCATGGACGAGGCGGCCCTCGCGGCGGCGCTCGCCAAGCTCGCCACCGAGTTCAAGGCAAGCGGCGGCACCCGGCACGCATTTCTTGCGGCCGCAGAGCGCGCCGCACAGAACCTGGACTAGGGAGCGCACATGTCGCCTGACCTCATAGCACTCATCACCAACGCGTCGATGGCGCTCATCACCTTCCTCTCCGGCTACCTCATCGCCGCGACGCCCTGGCTCACCCGCGGGCGCGAGGCCTTCGCGGTGAGCGTGCCGGAAACGGCGCAGGCAGACCCCCGCATCCGGCGCATGCGGCGGATCTTCCTCGCCAGCGTCCTCGCCATCTCGGCCGCATCCGCCGTCGCCACCCTGGCGCTCTCCTCCACGTGCCCGTGATCCTGGCGACGCTCGCCCTCGCGCTCGCGCTCTACCCGCGGATGCCCGACCCCGTTCCCGTGCACTTCGACGCCGCGGGCTCGGTCGACAACTGGATGGACAAGGGCTGGCAGGTCGTCGCCATGCCGCTCGCCGTCCAGGCGTTCATGGCGCTGTGCCTCACCACGTCGCACTGGCAAATCCTGAGGAGCCGCCGGCCGGCCTCGCCCGAGCACCCCGTCGCCTCCGCCATCGCCTACGGCGCGTTCGCCCGCGCCCAGAGCGCGGCGCTGCTCGTCACGGGCCTGGTGATCACCATGTCGATTGCGATCATGCCACTCGCCTTCGCCGGCGTGGTCAGCTCGGACCAGTCCCTCGTGGCGCTCATCGTGATCATCATCGGCGCGATCCTGCCCAACCTCGCCGTCTCGCTCGTCTACGGACAGGCAGGGTCGCGCCTCCTGCGGCGCATGACGGCGTCGAGCGCGCTCGACTACGATGACGACGAGCGGTGGCACCTCGGCGTCTTCTACGTGAACCGCGAGGACCCCTCCGTCGTGGTGCCCCGCCGCTTCGGCGTGGGCTGGGCGATGAACTGGGGCAACCCCAGGTCGTGGGGGCTCGTCGCGCTGCTCGTCGCGGCGGTCGCGGCCTTCGTCGCGGTGGTCGAGGTCCTGCTCAGGTAGGGCCGGCGGCCAGCTCGTCCGCGCAGGAGACCTGACCCCCAGGCGCCCGCCGCCCCAGCGCCCCAGCCCATCGGAAAGCGTAGCGCCCCGTGGATTTGTTCCTCGCGGGGCGCCGCCATTTTGGTAGGCCGGACAGACGATGTCTGATTCCGCTCAAGGCAGTTCATCGCTTGGCCCGGGAGAGGGTGGCGGCGGGGGGATCCGCCCGTGGGACTGTTCGTTTGGGCGGCCCACCCGCCATTCGGCCCGCCGGCCTCAGCGGCCTCCCGTGCTGCCGACGCTCCAGCCAAGGCTCTCGGCCTGGATGCGAACGAGGCGGGCGTAAAGGCCGCCCGCGGCCACGAGCTCGTCGTGGCGCCCGCGCTCCACCACGCGACCGTCGTCGAGCACAAAGATCTTGTCGGCGTCCACCACGTTGGCGAGGCGGTGCGAGATGAGAAGTATCGTCGCGCGACCGGAAAGCCCGCGCACGGCGGCCATGATGGCGTCCTCACTCTCCGCGTCCACGTTGGAGGTCGCCTCGTCAAAGACGTAGACCGGCGTGGCGTGCAGCAGCGCGCGGGCGATGGCGAGGCGCTGCCGCTGGCCGCCGGAGAGGTTGGAGCCGCGCTCGGCGAGCATGGTGTCCAGCCCGGCCTCGCCGCGCAGGAAGGCGGCCAGGCGCGTGGCCTCGAGCGCGGCCCAGAGCTCGTCGTCGCCCGCGCCCGACGCCGCGACCAGCAGGTTCTCCCGCACCGTACCCTTGAAGAGGTAGCTCTCGTGGCCCACGTATGTCACGTGGGCGAGCAGGTCGGCCGCGTCGAGCACGCCCACCTCCACGCCGCCCACCGTAAGCGAACCTTGATACCCGCGCAGCCGCCCCAGTAGGAGCGCCGCGAGCGTGGACTTACCGCAGCCGGACTCGCCCACCACGGCCACGAAGCCACCGGCCGTCACGTCGAGGCTCACGCCGGAGAGCACCTCGCGCTCACCATCGTAGGAGAAACGCAGGTCATGCGCACATACGTCACGACGCCCCGGAAACGCAACGCCGCCCGCCGGCGGCTCCGGCAGGCCCAGCAGCCGGAAGATCTTCTCGCTCGCCGCCATGCCATTCATGGCCACGTGGAAGAACGACCCCAGCTGGCGCATGGGGATGAAGTAGTCCGCCGCCAGCAGGATGATGGCGAGGCATCCTCCCAGGTCAACGGCACCGGCGGCCATCTGCGTGAGCGCCACCGCCACACCGGCGGCCGCCCCGCCGTACGCCACGAGGTCCATGATCGTGATGGAGTTGAGCTGCATCGTGAGCACGCGCATCGTGATGCGCCGGAACTTCTCGGCCTGCTCGTTCATCTCGGCCTGCTTGAACTCGTCGGACTGGTAGACCTTGAGGGTGGTGAGGCCCTGGAGGTTCTCCAGGAACGTGTCGCCGAGCTCGGTGTACTGGCCCCAGTAGCGGCCGAGCAGCCGCTTTGCCCAGGTCTGGACCGCGGCGATGGCCACCGGGATGAGCGGCACGCACACCAGCAGCACCACGGCCGCCGGCACGTTCACGGTTGCGAGCACCCCAAAGAGCGTGAGTGGGGCGAGAAGCGCGTAGAAGAACTGCGGCAGGTACGCGCCGAAGTAGGTCTCCAGCTGGTCGCACCCCTCCACGGCCACCTGCACGACCTCTGAGGTACGCACGCCCTCGCGATAGCTCGGGCCCAGGCGCAGGAGCTTCCCGTAGATGCGGTGGCGCAGCGTGCTTTTTACCTCACGGCTGGCAAGAAACCCCATGCGCGCGGAGCCCATGGCGGCGACGGAGCGCACGGCGGCGGTCACTGCCACGACGATGGCAAGGGACACGAGGTCCTTCTCGCCCGCCGCGCCGGCCCAGAGCAGGCCAAGCGTCCTGGAGACAACGAGGGTCATGCCGATGCTTGCCACAAGCGAGACCCACTGACACGCCACGCTCGCACCCACGTACCTCATGCTTTGCGGCACCGTTCCAATGAGCCGCCTGTCGATCATCATCCGCTTCCCTCTCGATTGCCGGAAATCTGTTAACCAGAGTAAACTATCGTACCGCAATTGTTAACCTGTCATAACTTTTCGCATCCCTTTGCGCCGGCGAGAGGAACGGGCGACTTGCGGACGGTTCTTCTCGGCAAACCGCCCGCGTGACAGTCAGCTCTGACGCCAGTATCATGTATGGCGGGCGCACCGTGAGGGTATGATGGACGTATTGCAGCCGCCTCCCATAAAGGAGTCCACATGAACGAGGGTACCGTCCCCGCCGAGAGCAAAAGGATTTCAATAATCCTCAAGGTGTACGGCGTCTACTGTCTCATCACGGCTGCGGCGGTGCTTGCGCTGGTGGCGCTCGTCGCGATTCCGCTCGCGCAGTATGGCGTGGCGCTCTTCCGCGAGAGCCACGACGTCACGCTCACAATGACGCTCACCATCATCCAGATCGTGACGTCAGTCATAGCCGCCGTCGGCTACGTCGCCTTTGGCGTGCTTGTGCTCAAGAACCGCCGCCGACACGTGGCGCAGATTGCGTACGCCCTGCTCGGCGTAGGTGTCGTCAACCTCATCCTTGAGATCATGCTCAACGGCTTTGGCGACAACCTCATCTACGACGGCGTGCGGCTCGTGGTCCTTCTCATTATCTCCGCCACCATCGACCCCACGCTCATCACGGAGCGCCAGCTCCAGCGCAAGCTGCGCGACATGGAGACCGAGGAGGCCGCCGAGGCCGGCACGCTCGGGCGCGCCAAGGGCGATCGCGGCTTCATTGAGCTCGACTTCTTCAACCTGTTCTGGGTCTTTGTGGTCTGTTGCGTACTTGGTCTTATCATCGAGACCGTCTATCACATGGTCGTCGTTGACCCGGGCGTCTACCAGGACCGCGCTGGCATGCTCTACGGGCCCTTCTCGCCCATTTACGGTTTTGGCGCCGTGCTCATGACGGTTGCGCTCAACCGCTTCTATCGCGCCAACCCTGTTGTGATCTTCCTGGTCTCCGCCGTCATCGGCGGGCTCTTTGAGGCGGCGGTCTCCTGGTTCATGCAGGTGGGCTTTGGCGCCGTGGCCTGGGACTACTCGGGCTCCACGATCTTTGGGCTCTTCCCGGACCCCATCGCCATCCTCTTTGGCGGACGCACCTCGACGCTCTTCATGTGCATGTGGGGCGCGCTCGGCTTTGTGTGGATCAAGTTCTGCCTGCCGTGGCTCTTGAAGCTCATCAACCTCATCCCCTGGCAGGCGCGCTACTCGTTCACCACGCTCTGCGCCATCCTCATGCTGGTGAACGGCGTCATGACGCTGCAGTCCCTCGAGTGCTGGTACCAGCGCGAGAGCGGCCTTCCACCCACCTCGCCGGTCGAGGAGTTCTACGCCGAGCACTATGACGACGCCTATATGCAGCACCGCTTCCAGTCCATGACGATCACGCCCGAGGACTCCGCCCGCGCGGCGTAAGGCGGTAGCGCGCCGGGCTAAACGCCGCACTACGCGCACAAAAAAGGAAGTTTTGGGTTTCTCGCCAACGCGCGCTGCGAGAATGGCCGCTCCGAGGTCCTTCTCGTCGATAGTGGGCAACAAGTTTTATTTAAGTACTTGATAATGCCGAGAAAAGCGGCGAGAAGGACCTCATTTGGCCCTTTTAAGGGGAAACTGGGCAAAAGGTTTGATGACAAGACCGGAGGTGCATCAAACCTTTTGCCCAAAACTTCCCGTTGGGCTCAGGCGGCTACCTGCGCGAGGGCCAAAACAAGGCCAGGATTCACCACAGTATCAGCCGTCCACGTAACCCGTCTGCGGTCGCGCCAGTCGATGCGCGCCCACCAAGACGACCACGCCCAAAATCACGAGCGGCAGGCTCAGGAGCTGGCCCATCGTGATGGGGCCGAAGAGGTAGCCGAGCTGGGCGTCCGGCACGCGGACAAACTCGACGAGGAAGCGGAACACGCCGTAGAGCGCGAGGAACGTGCCCATGAAGGTGCCCTGCGGGCGCGGCGGCACGCGGCGCGACATCACGTACAGCACCGCAAAGATCACGAGCCCCTCGAGCACGGCCTCGTAGAGCTGGGAGGGGTGACGGTACACGCCGCCGCCCGTCTCGAACATCACGCCCCAGGGAAGGTCGGTCTCCTTGCCCCAGAGCTCGCCGTTCACAAAGTTGGCGCAGCGGCCAAAGAAGAGGCCGAGCGGCGCGCCAATGACGCCGAGGTCGCAGATCGTGGGAATGGAGATGCCGTAGTGCCGGCACACCAGGCTGCCGCCAATGACGGCGCCCACGAGGCCGCCGTGGAAGCTCATGCCGCCCTCCCAGGTGGCAAAGATCTCGAGCGGGCTCGAGAGGGAGAGCCCCGCGCCCCAGATGTAGAAGATCACGTAGAACAGGCGCGCGCCGATGATGATGCCAAAGACCACGCCAATCACGATGGAGAAGACGTCGTCAACGGAAAGTCCCAGCTTCCAGCGCCTCTGCGTGCGCCACATCACAATGCCGGCGCAGATGAAGCCCAGCAGGTACGCAATGCCGTACCAGCGCACCGTGAGCGGGCCCAGCGAGAAGGCCACCGGGTCGAGCATGTGGTAGAGGTCGTCGAGAAACACGTTCTTCTCCGCCCGTCCTTCTCGCCCGCGCTAGAACGCGGCGGGCTGGACGCGCGTCACGCCGGGGACGTGCTCCATGAGGATGCGCTCGATGCCCTCGGACATGTCCAGGCTGGAGAGGGGGCAGCCGGCGCAGGCGCCCTGCATCTCCAGGGTGACCACGCCGTCATCGGTCACGTCAATGAGGGCCACGTCGCCGCCGTCGGCCTGGAGGCTCTGACGGATGACGTCGAGGGTTGCGTCGAGAAGTGCGCGGTCAACGGCCATGTGAGTTCCTTTCTCGATGCCCGCGCGGCACGACCGTCGGGCAGTTTGGTTTTCCGTGGAACATGTTACCCAATGCCGGCAAAAAGATGCCCGGAAGTGTGTCCGCTCAGGCGCTGCGCGGGACGACGCCCCTCGCGCGCGGCCTCCACGGCGCGCACCACGCGCTCGACGGCGGGGCCGACCTCGGGCGCGTCCATGAGCTGGGCGTCCACCATGAGGCGCGTGACGCCAGCGGCGAGAAGCTCCGCGACCTGTGGTGTGGCGTCGAGTGGGCTTGCCGAGAAGATCCTCGAGCGCCCGTTCACGTCCGTGCGCACGGGCAGCTCGCGGCCGTCGATGTCGCGCAGGGAGAGGTGCTGGCGGCGCAGCTCGCAGCGGCGGCAGTCGTGGACGCAACGGCCGAGCGCCTGCAGCACGCAGTGCTCGCTCGTCATCACGCGCTCGCGGCCCAGGACCGAGAGGCCCACGGGCACCGAGGCCGCGCGGGCGAGCGCGCAGACCTCCTCGAGCGTGAGCTCGGGCGAGAGCCAAAAGCCCGCCGCGCCCGCGGACTCCAGCGCGGCGAGCGCGCTCGTGTTGTGAACGGGGATGCAGGAGCGCACCTCCGGCGCCGCGCCGCGCTCTGCGGCGAGCGCCAGCTCGGAGACGTTGCCAACGGCAACGGGATCGCCCGGGGCAACAAAGCGGTCCAGGCGGGCGTGGTCGACCTCGCGGCAGATCTCGTCAAGCCAGGGGACGACGCCCTCGGGCCAGGAGCCCTCGGCAAGGTCGTCCGCCAGCGCGTAGACGCGCGACGCCCCCGCCGCGCGCGCCGCCTCGGCGCACTCCGGCGTCGTCACCAGCGCGCACACGCACGGCTCCCCAACCGTGGACGCGGGCGCGGCAGCAAAATGATTCAAAAGGGGACTGTCCCCTTTTGAATCACGGGCGGCATAGGGGGCCAGAAGGACCTCTTCCAGACGGGCGCACGCCTCGGCACGCACCTTGTGCACTGCCGAGAAGCCCATGCCGCAGCCAGGGTCCAGCTCAACCGAGAAGCTCACGGGCTCAAAGGGACTCTGCCCCATGCGGCCCACGTGCTCGACGAGGTCCTTCTCGTCGACCGGGCGCGTGCGGGCCGCCTCCACGACAAAGCCCTCGGCCCGCGCCGAGGCCGCTCCGTCGGCGCACTCGAGCTCTACGCTAAACGGCTCGCCCAGGCGCGCCGTCACCCGCACGTGCACGGGACGGCGGCGCACCACGTCCTTGTCGGCCACGCGCGCGGCGTCGTCGAGCGCGCGCTGCGAGCGAATGACGCGCACGACCGAGCCCGCCGGCATCGGGCGCGCGGCGCGGCACGTGATCTTCTCCCCTGCCGCGGCGTCCTCCGGGGCGGGCGCCGTGAGGAACTGCGTCGGGTCGTCAATCGGGCGAATCTCAAGCAGGTCGCCCGCGCCAACCGGAGCGGAGAGGCGCACCTCAACGTCCGCGCGCGTGTGCCGGCGCAGGCGCTCGCGACCGCCCGAGCCGCCCCCGCGACGCACAACGGCGTCCTCGAGCACGCGTGCCCCCACGACCTCGCCCACGACCTCGCCGCGGTTGTTGGAGCGCTCGTAGCTCATCATCTTGTTGCCCGAGCGCCCCCAGAGGTAGTCGTCCGTGAAGTCGCGGTTGAAGGCACGCTTGAGCCTGCGGTGGAGCGCCGCCGACGAGCCCTCGTCCTTCTCGCCCGCCGCCAGCGCGTCGAGCGCGTCGCGATACGCCCCCACCACGGAGAACACGTAGTCGGGTGCCTTCATGCGCCCCTCCACCTTGAGCGACCCCACGCCGGCGTCGCGCATGTCCGCGAGGTGGTCCACGGTGCAGTAGTCCTTGGGGCAGAGCAGGCGCGTGCCGCCCACCCCGCGGTTCTTCTCGGGCAGCCCCTGCGTGGCCACGCCCGGGATCTCGAGCACCCGCCCGTCCTCGTCAACCAGGTCGTAGGGCAGGCGGCACGGCTGCGCGCAGAGCCCGCGGTTGGCGGACCGTCCGCCGGCAAGCGAGCTCATGAGGCACACGCCCGAGTAGCAGAAGCAGAGCGCGCCGTGCCCAAAGCACTCCAGCTCAACGCCCTCCTCCGCGATGCGCGAGATCTCGGTCAGCGAGAGCTCGCGCGAGAGGGTCACGCGGTCCACCCCCCACACGTCGCGGCACCATGCCACGCCGCGCGCGTCGTGCACGTTGGCCTGGGTGGAGACGTGCGTCTCGATCTGGGGCCAGCGTCGGCGGACCTCCGCCATGAGGCCCCAGTCCTGGATGATGAAGGCGTCAGCGCCCAGCCCCCACGCGCGGCGCACGAGCTCCAGCACGCGCGGCATCTCCTCGGTTGAGATGGCCACGTTCACGGTCACGTACACGCGCGTACCCGCCAGGTGGGCGCGACGGCACGCCGCGGAAAACGACTCGTCGTCAAAGTTCTTGGCCCCACGACGGGCATTGAAGTCGTTTCCTAGGCCGCAGTAGATGGCGTCCGCCCCGGCCGCGAGCGCGGCGTTGAACGGCTCCGGTCCGCCGGCGGGCGCCAGCAGCTCCGGCACGCCGTGGGCCTCAAGGAAGGTGGTCCGTCGGGGCATGAGCTCACTTCTTTCTTACGGGTGGCATGCGGACGGTTCTTCTCGCCAAAGCGTCCGCATCTTGCCCATAACCAAGGTAACGAGAAAAACGGGCGGCTTCCGGACGATCCGCATACCCAAACCGTCCGAAAGCCGCCCGTTGAGAAGACAACCTACACCAGGCGCGCCCAGCGCTTCTTGCCGGACTGGACCGTGGTGCCTGCCGAGAGGAGCGCGGGGTCGACGTTGTAGCACTTGGGCGCAACGGGCTCGCCGTTGATCTTGACGCCGCCGCCGTCCACGAGGCGACGGGCCTCGCCGGCGGACTTGGCGATGCCCACCTCAACGAGGAGCTTGCCCAAGTAGACCTTGCCCTCGTCGTTGACCTCGGCCACGCTCACGGGGAACTCCGGCATCTCCGCGGGGGCCTCCGCGCGCTTGAACTGCGCGTCAAAGGCAGCGCTCGCCGCGGCGCCGGCACCCTCGCCGTGGTAGAGGTCCACGATGTTGGCCGCCAGCTCGCGCTTGAGCGCGTACGGGTCGGCGGAGCCGTCCGCGAAGGCGGCGTCGATGGCGTCGAGCTTGTCCATGTCCGCGGTGGAGCACAGGCGCCAGTAGAGCGGCACCAGCTCGTCCGTGATGGACATGACCTTGCCGTACATGTCGGCCGGCTCGTCAGTGAGGCCGACGTAGTTGCCGTAGCTCTTGGACATCTTCTTGTGGCCGTCGGTGCCCACCAGAAGCGGCATCGTGAGGGCCACCTGCGGCTCCATGCCCATGGCGCGCATGAGGTCGCGGCCGGCAAGGAGGTTGAAGATCTGGTCGTTGCCACCCATCTCCAGGTCCGCCTTCACCACAACGGAGTCGTAGGCCTGCAGCACCGGGTAGATGAACTCGTGAAGGGCAATGGACTTGCCCTCGGTGTAGCGGTTGTGGAAGTCCTCGCGCTCGAGGATGCGGGCCACGTTGAACTGGCTCATGAGCTTCAGCATCTCGGCGAGGTTCAGGCCCTTCAGCCAGTCGCCGTTGTGGACGATCTGGGTCTTCTCGGGGTCGAGCACCTTCATGGCCTGCTCGACGTAGGTCTTGGCGTTGGCCTCCACCTGCTCCTCGGTAAGGGGCGGGCGGGTGGAGTCGCGGCCGGACGGGTCGCCGATGAGCGCGGTGCCGTTGCCGATGATGAGCGTCACGTTGTGGCCCAGGTCCTGGAACTGGCGCATCTTGCGCAGCGGGACGGCGTGGCCGAGGTGAAGGTCGGGACTCGTGGGGTCAACGCCCAGCTTGATGTTGAGCGGGGTGCCCTTCTCGAGCTTCTTCTTGAGCTCCTCGAGCGGCACGATCTGCATCGTGCCGGACGTGATGACCTTGAGCTGTTCGTCAACTGGAAGCAACGATCTCTCCTCCATTGCATTCTCGTATTTCCTGCAATCAATTAGGATAGCAGGTTATCCGTGCCGCTGGGCGCACCGCAGCGTTTCAGCTTTTTCACCGTCTCAACACGTCGTAGCGCCGCGGCGAGAAGGGCGGGCGCGCAGCACCTATAATGTTGCTCGACTGTGGACGGATGCTCCCTGAACAGGAGGAGTACATGGGGATCAGGACCCGCAGGGCTCGCGCGCACTCTAAGACCCACTTCGTGGGCTTTGGCATCGCGGGCGTGTTCGGCTTCATAGCGCTTCTTATCGTGACGCTCGCGCTCTCGCTGGGCGCCGTCGTCACGTCGTGGCTCCAGGACCTGCCGGACTACACCTCCGCCGACGCCTTCCTCGTTGCGGAGCCCACACGCGTCTATGATGCGGACGGCAATGAGATCGTGGCCTACTACCTGCAGAACCGCCGCTCGGTTGACCTCGACCAGATCTCTGACTACGTGAAGAAGGGCACCGTCGACACCGAGGACACGCGCTTCTACTCCCACAACGGCATCGACATCGAGGGCATCATGCGCGCCGTGGTGGTCCAGCTCACGGGCGGGTCCGAGGGCGGCTCCACCATCACCCAGCAGCTCGTGAGAAACACGGTCCTCTCGGACGAGCAGTTTGAGAGCTCGCTGCGCCGCAAGGTGCGCGAGGCCTACATCGCCATCCAGATGGAGAAGACGTACAACAAGGACCAGATCCTCAACATGTACCTCAACACCATCTTCTACGGCAACGGCGCCTACGGCATCGAGGCGGCCGCCATCACCTACTTCAACAAGAGCGCCTCGGACCTCAACCTGAACGAGGCCGCCACGCTCATCGGCATCCCCAACTCCCCCACCGCCTACGACCCCTTTGCCAACTACGAGAGCTGCAAGTGGCGCCGCAACATCGTCCTGGAGCGCATGCTCTCGGCCGGCACCATCACGCAGGAGGAGTACGACGCCACCGTGGCGGAGGAGATCCCGCTCAACCCCGGCAAGCTCACGGACTCCACGAGCGACTACCCGTACTTCACGGACTACGTGCGCGACCTGCTGCTCCAGGACTTCTCCACGGACACCGTCCAGCAGGGTGGCCTCAAGGTCTACACCACCCTCGATCCCGACAAGCAGAAGGCCGCCGAGGAGGCCTGCCTCGAGCGCGTCGAGAGCTTCGGCAACGACGACGTGCGCAGCGCCCTCGTCTCGGTTGACAACTCCAACGGCCACATCGTGGCCATGGTCGGCGGCCAGTACTACGGCAACGGCGAGGGCGAGAGCATGTACAACCTCGCCACCGCCCGCCGCTCCCCCGGCTCCTCGTTCAAGATGTTCACGCTCGTGGCCGCCATGCTCGAGGGCATGAGCCCCACCGTCAGGCTCAACTGCAACTCCCCGATGCAGATCACGCCCAGCTACCTGCTGAGAAACAACAACAACAACCAGTACGGCATCCTAACGCTCGCGCAGGCCACGGCGCTCTCCTCCAACACCGGCTACGCGCAGGTGGGCATGACCATCGGCCTGGACAAGGTCGCCGAGACGGCGCACCTCATGGGCATCGACTCCGAGATCAGCGAGACCAACCCCTCCATGATCATCGGCACGAGCGAGGTCACCGTACTCGAGATGGCCGAGGCCTACTCCACGCTGGCAAACGCGGGCGTGCACCGCAACGCCATCGCCATCACCAAGATCGAGGACCGCAACGGCAACATCGTCTACGAGCACGAGGACGACTCCGAGCAGGTCATCGACGAGGCCGTTGCCTGCGACGCCATCGAGGTCCTCGAGGGCGTCACCAAGTCCGGCCAGACCGGCTGGTACGTCGCGAGCCACTTCTACCAGAACCAGCCCACGGCAGGTAAGACCGGTACCTCCAACTACGCCGACAACTTCTGGTTCTGCGGCTTCACACCACAGCTCACCACCGCGGTGTGGGTGGGCGACCCGAGCAAGACCGGCGAGACCATCTACATCAACGGCGCCCTGGGCACCACGCAGAACACCTCGCAGCCCATCTGGTGCGACTACATGAACGAGGTGCTCGACGGCGTAGAGCGCGAGGAGTTCCCCACCTCGGACCACGAGGCAACCTACAAGCCCAACAGCACGTGGACGTTCAGCGGCACGGACGACAGCCTCAACGGGAACTACACCTACCAGCAGCCGACCTACCAGCAGCCAGTCCAGCAGGCCCCCACGCAGGAGGAGCCCGAGACCCCGGAGCAGACCGAGCCGACCACGCCCGCTGAGCCCACGACGCCGACGGAGCCCACCACCCCCACGACGCCCGAGACTCCCTCCGAGCCGACCGCGCCGACGGAGCCCACGACTCCGGAGCCCGAGACGCCCGCCGAGCCCAGCACGCCGACGGAGCCGACGACTCCCACCGAGCCCACCACGCCGACGGAGCCCACCACCCCGAGCACCGACGGGACGACGACCACCACGCCGTAGGGCTCGCCTCACGTTACGGCAACGGAGCCGGACGCAGTTCTTCTCGCTGCGTCCGGCCCCGTTTTTTTACTCACTGTCAGCGCGACGCGCGCGGGCTCTCCTAGCGCGTGTCCGCGAGCTTCTCGATGAGGTCCTGAAGTGTGACGGCACCCTCGGCGGACTCCGCGATGACGAGGACGGTGTCGTTTCCCGCCACGGAGCCCAGCGCGTGGGCCAGGTCCGCGTCGTCGATGGCGGCGGCAACGCCCGAGGCGGTCCCGGGCTGGCACTTCACGACGACGAGGTTCTCGGCGCGCGCCGCGCTCAACACAAACTCGGAGAGCATGCGCTGCAGGTGAAGGTCCTCGGCGAGCACGTAGACGCCCTCGGAGAGCTTGCGCAGGCCCATGTCGGCCACATCACGGGAGACTGTTGCCTGCGTGCAGGAGAACCCCAGGGCGCGCAGCTCGTCCACGAGGGCGCGCTGGGTCCTGATGGACTTCTCCCTCACGATCTCGCGGATGGCGTCCTGACGGTTGCTCCTCCGCCTCATCAAACAGCCTCCAGTTGATAGATTTCCACGAATACCACTCCCCGATTATACTCAGGCATGAGTAAGAAGATGATGTCCCTAGGGATTATCATTCGATAGATAGCACGTTTGCGCACGTCTCACGGAGGCATCATGTCATACGGCGATAGGGGCGACAGGCCTCGCATGGACTCGGGACGATCCGTCGACCTGTCCCGTCGCAGCTCGCGCGGATCGCGTCCGCGCACCACGCTTGGCGGCTCGTATCACGGCCCGCGGGGCACGTCCTCGCGTGGCAGCGGCCTCAAGCCCCCCTCGCGCGGCGGCGCCGGCTACCCGCTGCGGGAGCGCAGCATCAACTTCCAGAGCGGCCGGGCGAGAAGAACGCTCGGCAACCGCCGCCTGCTCATCCTCGGCGCGCTGGCCGTGGTTCTTGTCATCCTGCTCGTGGTGGGCATCTCCAGCTGCATGCGCGCCTGCTCCGCCGACCAGCAGGCCTCCGACGCCAACCCCGTTGACGCCCGCGTTGCCGCCGGCGTGAGCGAGGAACTGACGGGCGAGTTCTCCGCCGCGCTCAACAGGGGCGAGAAGCTCGCCAGCATTGCGGCAAACGCAGACAAGTACGCCGACGAGGGCCTTCTCGAGCTTGCCCTGAGCCAGCCCGAGGCCATCGACTTTGTTGCCGCCTACCCTGACGCCGAGAAGACCGCCCAGCCCTACGAGGACTCCGTCACCGAGGGCACCGTCCCCGAGCTCTACTGCTGGGATTCCCGCTGGGGCGCCGTTGACTTTGTCGGCCGCCCGCTCGCCATCACGGGGTCCGGCCCGACGGCCCTCTCGATGGCCTACATGGGTCTCACGGGCAGCGCGGACAAGACCCCTGCCGATATGGCCCAGCTGGTGAGCGAGGCCGAGCAGACCGACGAGGTCTCCGGCATGTCCGGCGAGTTCCTCGAGAACGGCCTCGCCGACCTTGGCCTGTCCTGCTCGACTTACACCTCCAACGCCGATAACCTGAGCCAGGTGCTCGACGCGGGCACCTACGTGCTCATCGAGACGAGCGCGGGCTCGCTCACGGATGCCGCCCACTGGGTGATCGTGGTCTCCGAGAACGAGGACGGCTCCCTTGTGGTCTACGACCCCACCTCCCCCGAGGTGAGCGCGCGCCCCTGGGACCCCGCGACCCTTGCCTCCTCGACAACCACGCTCTACGCCCTCAGCGCCGCTGACGCGGGTACCGAGGCAGACACCGCCGCCGAGTAACTTGACAAGGGCGACGGGGTTATGACAAAGGTGACAGGGTAGATTGTCACCATGGGTTTCATGGTGACAATCTACCCTGTCACCTTTGTCATAACCCCGTCGCCCTTGTCACAGACCGCCGATTAACAGACGAAGGCCCCGTCGACTTCCTAAGCAGGATCTTCCGCGAAGCGCAGTCCTGCGTGGAAGTCGACGGGGCCTCCCCTACGTCTGAGAGCGTGCTACGACAGGATCTCCTTGGACGCGGCCTCGAGCTTGGCGCGCACGGCCTCGGACTCCTCGCGTGTGGCGCCCTTTGAGAAGAGGTATGCCTTGACCTTGGGCTCGGTGCCGGACGGACGGAAGATGACCTTGTTGTCGTCCTCAAGACGGAACTCGATGACGTTGGCCGGCGGCAGCACCTGCGCGGCCTCCTTCTGCAGGCCAGAGACGCGCGGCATCTCGGGGCCGGTGGCGTAGTCGGTCATGCCGAGGACCTTGTAGCCGGCGATCTCGGTCGGCGGGTTCTTGCGCAGGCCGTCCATGATGCCGGCCATCTTGTCGGCGCCCGCGGCACCCGGGAAGGACGCGTTGACGGTGCCGTTGAGATAGTAGCCGTACTTCTGGTAGAGGGCGTCCATGGCCTCGTAGAGGTCCATGCCCTTCTCGGCGTAGTAGGAGGCCATCTCAACGCAGAGCATCGTGGCGACGATGGCGTCCTTGTCGCGGGCGTGCGTGCCCACGAGGTAGCCGTAGGACTCCTCGAAGCCCATGAGGAAGCGGTCCTCCTCGCCCTCGTCCTTGAGCTGGTCGATCTGGTCGCCGATGTACTTGAAGCCGGTGAGGACGCGCCTCATCTCAAAGCCCCAGTCGCGGGCGAGCGCGTCGGGCATGGAGGACGAGACAATCGTGGACACGGCAACCTTGGAGGCAACGTCCTCGCCGCGGTCCTTGGCCATCGTGGCGAGCCAGTCCATGAGCAGGACGCCCATCTCGTTGCCCGAGAGCAGGACGTAGTCGCCGCCGTGCGGGATGGCGGTGCCCATGCGGTCGGCATCCGGGTCGGTGGCCACAACGAGGTTGGGCTTGACCTCCTCGGCGAGCTTGAGCGCCAGGTCGAGCGCCTCGCGGAACTCGGGGTTGGGATAGGTGCAGGTGGGGAAGTTGCCGTCCGGCTCGGACTGCTCGGGCACCACGGAGACCTTCTCGACGCCGATCTCCTTGAGGATGCGGGTCACGAGCTCCATGCCCGTGCCGTTGAGCGGGGTGTAGACCACGGAGTAGTCGTCAGAGGCCTTGAAGCCGGGGACGGAGACCTTCTTGATGTTCTCGATGAAGGAGTCCAGGACCTCCTCGGGCGTCCACTCGATGAGGCCCTTCTCGAGGCCCTCGTCAAAGTCCATGATCTTGACGTTGAACGGGTCCGCCTTGGCGATGTTGGCGGAGATCTCCGCGGCCGCCTCGTCCGTGATCTGGCCGCCGTTGTCGTTGTAGACCTTGTAGCCGTTGTAGGGCGCCGGGTTGTGGGAGGCCGTGAGCACGATGCCGGCGGAGGTGCCGAGGTGGCGCACCGCAAAGGACAGCGTGGGGACGGGCTCGATGCGCGGGTACACGTAGACGTGGATGCCGTTGGCGGCGAGCACGCCGGCCGCAACCTTCTGGAAGTCCTCGCCCTTGTTGCGCGAGTCGCGCGCGAGGGCAAGCGTGGGGTTCTCGTAGTGCGCGTTCAGGTAGTCCGCGACGCCTTGCGTGGCCTGCGCGACCACGTAGACGTTCATGCGGTTGGTGCCCACGCCGAGCGTGCCGCGAAGGCCCGCGGTGCCAAAGGCGAGGTCGCGATAGAAGGCGTCAAAGAGCTTGTCCTCGTTGCCATCCTTGGTGAGCTCGGCGAGCTCGGCTGCAAGGTCGGCGTCCTTGACGTTGTCCTGCCAGGTCTTGACCGTAGCTTCAATGCGTGCGTCCACAGTGTCCCCCATTTACTCGGGGCGCGGCAGATCCGCGCCCAATCCACACGTATAGAGAGATTCTACTCGCGCGGTGCGGGGCACCGGCCCGTCTCTACGCGGGCGGGCGGCGAGGGGCGGCAGACGGAGGGATGCGCTCGGCGGGCGCGAGGCTCTTCTCGCCACGTTCACAGGACGCGCGCGGCGAGGAGGACCGGCGACGCTAATGGGCCTCGAGCCAGCGCTTGCGCGAGAAGAAGTTCCAGAGCATCACCACGGCCGTGGCACCCACCTTCACCAGAACGTAGTGGAAGCCAAGAACCGTTGCCCCAACCCACATGAGCAGCTCGTTTATCGCCAGGCCCACAACGGAGAGCGCCACAAAGAGGGTCAGCTCCGCCCCGCGGCCCAGATCCTCGCGCCGCGTGAAGACAAAGCGCATCGAGGCCGCGTAGTTAAAGATCACCGAGACCGTGAAGGAGACGGCCGCGGAGAGCACCGGGTCGAGGTGGGCGAGCTCCGTGAGGGCGATGAGCAGGCCAAAGTCGATGACCGCCGCCAGGGCGCCCACGACCCCGAACTTGGCAAACTGGGCGAGCAGGCCCCTCATCGCGGGCCGTCCTTAACCGCGACGCGCTCCACGAGGTAGGCGTGGTGAATCTTCCGGTTGCGCGAGAAATCCTCGGGGATGGTCTCGTCCGTGATGTCCGTGAGGCGCACGCCGGCGCGCTCGAGCTTCTCCACGTCCGGCCTGAAGGTGCGCAGGTTGCACGAGAAGATCGCGCACCCGCCGCGCACGAGCAGGCGGGAGACGCCGATGATGAGCTCGGCATGGTCGCGCTGCACGTCAAAGGACGTCTTGCGCATACGGGCCGAGTTGGAGAACGTGGGCACGTCACAGAAGATGAGGTCCCAGCGGTTCTTGGTGTGGCGCTGCTCGGAGACCCAGGTAAGGACGTCCGCCTGCACAAACTCGTGCTCGCGGCCAGAAAAGCCGTTGCGGGCCATGTTGCGGCGCGCCCAGTCCAGACTCGGGCGCGAGAGGTCCACCGTGGTGGTGTGGCGCGCCCCGCCGTCGGCGGCGTAGCAGGTGGCGGTACCCGTGTACGCAAAGAGGTTGAGGAAGCGCTTGGACCCCTTGGTCCGCTTCATCATCTCGCGGATGCGGGCGCGGGTCTCACGGTGGTCGAGGAAGATCCCGCAGTCATGGCGGGCGTCAAAGTTGACCTCAAAGGTGAGGCCGCCCTCGTCCACCAGGTGCGATCCCGCCGGCAGCTCCACGCGCCCCGGCTGGCGAGAAGCGCGGGCGTCACGCCGGCCGCGCTCGGACGTGCGGCCCTCGTCGGCATACTGCGAGCCTCCGCGCGAGCGGGTGCGCACGCGCACGCTCACGTCCCCGGGCGCCACGTCGAGGACGCGCGGGGCGATGGCCAGCACGTCGAGCAGGCGGCGACGCGCGAGCTCGGGGTCAACGCCGCGCGGCGCGGCGTACTCGGAGATCTGCAGCCAGCGGCCAGGCGTCTCCGATCCCTCAAAGAGCTCGATGGCAACGGCATAGTCCGGCAGGTCGGCGTCGTAGACGCGGTAACAGGTCACGTCCTCCCGGCGCGCCCACTTGGCGCGGAGCTTGGCAACCTTGGCGAGGCGGCGGGCAAACTGGTCGGACGGCCCCACGAGCACGGGAACGCGCTCGCCGCCGGGGAGCTCGACCATCTCCCGGGTGGCGGTCTCCGAGGGCCGATAGGTGCGGATGCTCGCCGCGTCGCGCCCAACGATGACCTCAAGCGTCTCCGTTGGCTCGCAGCCAAGCGCCGCGTCCGGCGCGGCGTCGCGGGAGAGCGCGACGAGGGGCACGCCGGCATGGGCGGCGAGCCGCGAGAGCGCCGCGGCCTCGGTCGCGAGCGCGTCCGGGCCAATCCACGAGAGGTCGGCGACCACCAGCGTCGGCGCGACGGCAAACGCCTGCCCGGAGGAGAGCTCAAGCGAGATGCCCGCGGCGCGCAGGGCCTGCCGGCAGGCGGAGACGGCGCCGGGACGCTCGTCGAGAACGGCCAGCGAGCAGGGGTTCTTCTCGCCGGACTCGGCCCGCGCGTCCGCCTCGTCCAGAAGCGCCTGCCAAGCCGCCGCGTCATGGCCGGCCCAGCCCTCAAAGCCCCAGCGGGCACGGAGCAGGCCCGGGGCGCGGTCGAGCGCCAGCTGCGCGGCCTCCACGAGCACGCTTCCCTGTCCCGCCCACAGGGCGAGAAGCGAGGGCGGCTCGTTGCCCGCCGAGCGCAGCCAGCCACCCGCCGCGAGCAGGGCTGCTGCGTAGTCCGGACGCAGCGACGCCACGCGCGCGTCCGTGCGAGAATCGTAGCCGCGGCGGAAGAGCGGCTCTCCCGCGAGGTCTATCGAGACCGTGGCACGGGCGCCGGAGAGACGCGCGGAGATGGTGAGGTCGGGACGCACGGTGTCAACGATCGGACGGGCGCCGCGGGCGGAGGCCACGCGGTCAACCACAGCGTCCTTGGCGCGCAGGGCCACAAACTGCGTGTTTCTGAGCTGGGCGTTCGTGCCGTGGGCGTCAATCGCAAAGGTTGCGCCGGGCGCGAGGCGGCGCTCCCACGCTATGCCGGAAACGCCCGCGTAGAGCGCATCGGAGTCGTGGGCGTCAACGCGCGCGAGCACGAGCAGCACACGCGAGGCAAGGCGCGACCACAGGCACGCCCGGTACGCATCCGCCAGCTCGCCCCCAAAGGACACCTGCCCGGAAAGCGGCCTCACCTGCGGCACGTGGAGCCTCGTCAGCTCGTCTGCCAGCAGTCGCTCAAACCCCTTGGGGCACGTTGCCACAAACTCCATCGGGTCACCTCTCGCCCGTCACATATCTTGTCCCGAGCATTCTCCCACGAACAGGCCCGCTCCACAGGTATCCCATCGCCCACGCCTCTTGCCGGGCGCCGAGAAAACCCCGCCTCTGTACCAGATTCGGGAAATGGCGCCGAGAAAGCCTCGCCTCTGTACCACACCCGCGAGACACATGCCGAGAAAACCTGGAGGCTGTACCACCCAGTGCGATTCTCGCCGAGAAAACCTGGAGGCTGTACCACGCCCCCAGGCTGCCCGCCGACAAAACCAGCCCTCTGTACCACGCTGGCATCTCTACTGAGAATACCCGTGGTACAGAGGACGACTTTTATCGGCACCTCATCCAGAATCTGGTACAGAGGCGAGGTTTTCTCGGCAGGTGACACTCAGCTCTGACGCCAGTGTCACACTCTGCCCGCACTACGGTCAGAAGCCGCCGGCGACGGGGCGGCGAGAAGGTCCGCCGCGAGTTCTGCAGCCGCGCGCCTTTTGCGCGGCGAAGCTGTCTGAGCGCCGGACCTTCTCGCCGGACCCGGCCCACACGCCCTAACGCTTCTCGTAGAACTCGTGGATATCGCACCCCATGGCCTCGAGCGTGGGCTCGTCGACGTAGGCCATGTGGCCGCAGCCGTAGCGATACCAGCTCACGCGCGCCTTGAGCTCCGGCGAGAGGAACTGGCGGCTCATGTCGTGCACGACGTTCCACCACGTGGTGGCCGCGTCGTAGCGACCGCCCAGGATCGCGAGCTTGCACGTGGGGTTGCGGCGCAGCGCCACCGCAACGTCGAGCGAGACGTTGGGCGCGGAGACCTCTCCTAGGCCGGGCTCCTCGTGACCCCAGTTCCACCCGGCGTTGACCTTGTCGTAGTTGTTGGAGAGATAGCGCGCCGGTCCCTGGTAGCCCAGCTCGTCGGCGCAGAAGCGCCTGAACGCCCGCACCCACGCGCCCTCGAGGGCATCGTCGGCCGCGTCCTCGCCCGCAACCCACATGTCGTAGCCCTGCATCGGCGAGGGGGCGTCCGAGCAGAAGCGCGTGTCCAGGCGGCCGCACACGCGGCCCTCGCCCATCAGCAGGTGCGTGCGGAAGTCGAGCAGGTCAATGCGCAGGTGGTGAGCCAGGATGTGCTCGGCGGAAAGCCCGATGAACGTGGACATCCGCTCGGCGACGGCACGCTCGCGCTCCTCACCCAGGCGGTCGCCCCGCAGGAGCGCGGGCGCAAGCTCGCCCTCGGCAAACTCAACGGCGCGGTCGAACCACTCGTCCTCGCCCATGCCCGCTCCCGCCTTGCCAAAGAACTGCGCCGTGGCGGCGTAAGTGGGCATCATGCCCAGGTAGTAGAGGTCATCGCCCGGGCAGAGCAGCTGCGGGATGTTGAAGACCGCAGAGAGCATGACCACGCCCGTGAGCTGCACGCCCCTCTCGCCCAGAAGGCGCATGAGCACGGAGTTGCGCACCGTGCCGTAGGACTCGCCGTAGAGGTAGAGCGGGCTGGACCAGCGCCCGTTCTCCGTGAGCCACGCGCAGATGGCGCGCGCAAAGGCGTCGGCGTCCCCGTCCGTGCAGAAGACCTTCTTGGGGTCGGCATCCTCGGCGAGCACGGACCAGCCGGTGCCCAGGGCGTCGAGAAACACCACGTCAGAGTCAACGAGCAGCGTGTGGGGGTTGTCCACCACCGGCGCATCCGCGCGCACGTGGCGCGTGCCGTCCGTGCTCACGCGCTTGGGGCCAATGCCTCCAAAGTTGATGGGCACCGAGCTCGAGCCCGGGCCGCCGTTGTACGCAAAGGTCACCGGGCGGGCGCGATTGGGGGCACCCTCCCCGTCAACCACCACGTACGAGAGCGAGAACATCCGGCCGATGAGAGCGCCCGCGTCGTCGCGCACCTCAAGATGCGCGGCACGCGCCTCGTACTCGAGGACCTTCTCGCCGTCGGTCCAGGTGAGTCGCGCCGAGGCTGCCTCCGGGACCGCGCTTGCGCGCTCGGCCGGAACGATTGCGTAGCCCTTCGTCTGCGCCTGGGCAGCGCCGCCCTTCTCGGCCGCCGTCTTCTCTTCCTCTGCCACTAGTGCCCTCCTTTCCGATGCCTTACTCATATGCCCATTCTATTGGTTGTCAAAAGTGATAGGCTGAGCTATCGGGCCTTCGGCCCCTTTTTCTATAGGTTTCGAGTTTGGAGCATCATGGCAGCGAAGACCGACTCGCCGGCAAAGACCCCTCGCAAGGTCAAGAACGCCGGCATACCTCTCTCCGCGGGAATGATCCTCGTCACCCTGGGCGTCGTGTACGGAGACATCGGCACGAGCCCCATGTACACCCTCAAGGCAATCATCTCCGGCAACGGAGGTCTTCCCACCATGTCCCAGGACGTGGTGCTCGGCGCCCTCTCCCTCATCATCTGGACGCTCACCCTCATCACCACGGTCAAGTACGTGCTCGTGGCCATGAAGGCGGACAACCACAACGAGGGCGGCATCTTTGCCCTCTACAGCCTGGTCAAGCGCTGCGGGCGCTGGCTCATCATCCCCGCCATGATCGGCGGCGCGGCGCTTCTCGCCGACGGCATCCTCACGCCGGCCGTGACCGTCACCACAGCCATCGAGGGCCTGCGCACCGTCGACTTCATCTACGGCGTGATCGGTGACAACCAGAGCATCGTGGTGGCCATCGTCATCGCCATCCTCTGCGTGCTCTTCTTCCTGCAGAAGGCGGGCACCTCCACGATCGGCAAGCTCTTTGGCCCCGTGATGACGGCGTGGTTCCTCTTCCTGGCCGCCGCCGGCCTCATGAACATCGGCCTCGACCTCAACGTCTTCCGCGCCCTCAACCCCGTGCGCGGCATCACGTTCCTCTTTAACGGCAACCTCAACGCCGCCGGCCTCATGGTCCTGGGCAACGTGTTCCTCTGCACCACCGGCGCCGAGGCCCTCTACTCGGACATGGGCCACGTGGGCAAGCCCAACATCTACGCCACCTGGCCGTTCGTGAAGGTCTGCCTCATCCTCAACTACCTTGGCCAGGGCGCCTGGATCATCGCCAACCAGGGCAACGTCGACCTCGCCGCCGTGAGCGACCTCAACCCCTTCTTCCAGATGCTTCCCGAGCAGATCCGCGCCTTCGCCGTCCTGCTCTCCACCTTTGCCGCGATCATCGCCTCCCAGGCGCTCATCACCGGCTCCTTCTCCATCGTCTCCGAGGCGGTGCGCCTGGACCTCATGCCCCACATGCGCATCAACTACCCCTCCGAGACCAAGGGCCAGATCTACATCCCCATGGTCAACAACGTCATGTGGATCGCCTGCATCTGCGTGGTCCTGCTCTTCCAGACCTCCGCGCACATGGAGGCCGCCTACGGCCTGGCCATCACGGTCACCATGCTCATGACCACGATCCTGCTCACGGTCTACCTCTCCCGCATCCACCACAGGACGGGGCTCGCGGTGCCGTTTGCCATCTTCTTTGGCGCCATCGAGTTCATGTTCTTCTTCTCGAGCCTCACGAAGTTCTTCCACGGCGGCTACGTCACCGTGGTCATCAGCTTCCTTATCTTCGTGGTGATGTACGTGTGGCGCCGCGGCACGGCCGTCGAGCGCACCCAGACGGTCTACCTCCCCGTCGACAAGTACCTCGACCAGCTCTTTGACCTCTCCCATGACGACGACTACCCGCTGCTCGCGGACAATCTCGTCTTCCTCACCAACGATTCCTCGTTCGACAAGCTCGACCGCGACATCCTCTACTCGATCCTGGACAAGCGCCCCAAGCGCGCCCGCGCCTACTACTTCCTCAACGTCCAGGTCACCGACGAGCCCTACACCCACGAGTTCATCGTCAACAACTTTGACACGGACTTCCTCTTCAAGGTGCAGCTGCGCCTGGGCTTCAAGGTCAACCAGCGCATCAACACCTACCTCTACCAGGTGGTCGACGACCTCATCGAGAAGAACCAGCTCGCGCCGCAGAACCACAAGTACTCGATCTACCGCGAGCGCAGCGCCGTGGGCGACTTCCGCTTCTGCCTCATCCGAAAGCTGCTCTCCCCCGAGACGGACATCTCGGGCTTTGACCAGCGCGTCATTGAGCTCAAGTACCTCATCCGCAGCATCTGCGGCTCGCCTGCCCGCTGGTACGGCCTTGAGAACTCGAGCGTGATCTTCGAGTACGTGCCGCTCTTCTCCAAGAAGAAGCGCCAGCACAAGCTCACGCGCCGCCCGCTCAGCGACGTGGCCCCGCAGCTCGCGGCCAAGCCCGCCCAACCCCAGGGCTCGGACGAGGACGACGAGGACATCTTCTCCGTCCAGATGAAGGGCGAGCGCGACGCCCAGGCCGAGGAGGCCATGCGCGGCCTCGTGGGCGGCGACACCGCCTCGTTCCGCCCGCTCGTCATCAACGACGAGGAGGAGGACGAGGGCTCCGAGGTCACCCAGGAGGACGAGGAGTAAAACCTGACAAAGGGTGACAAGGGGGACAGGGTTAACTGTCATGAAGGGGCCGCCCGGCGTAATGCCGGGCGGCCCCTTCATGACAGTTAACCCTGTCCCCCTTGTCACCCTTTGTCAGGTTTCCTGACGGTTTACCCTGTCACCTTTGTCATCACTAGCGCTCGTCGATGGGCACGTACTCGCCGCTGTGGGGCATCACGGAGTTGTAGGCGGGGCGGATGATGCGGCCGGCGCCGTAGAGCTCCTCCATGCGGTGCGCGGTCCAGCCGGCCAGGCGCGCCATGGCAAAGATCGGCGTGAAGAGGTCCTGCGGGATGCCGAGCATCGAGTAGACGAAGCCGGTGTACATGTCGATGTTGGTGCTGATGGGCTTGGTGATGCCGCGCACGTCGCGCATGACCTGGGGTCCGAGCCGCTCGATGCTGGCGATGAGGTCGAGCTTCTCGACCTGGCCCTTCTGCTCGGCGAGCTTGCGCGCGTACTCGCGGATGATCTCCGCGCGCGGGTCGGTCTTGGTATAGACGGCATGGCCCAGGCCGTAGAGCAGGCCCGCCTTGTCAAAGGCCTCCTTGCGCAGGATCTTGGCGAGGTAGTCCGCCACCTCGTCTTCGTTGTCCCAGTTGCGAACGTGCGCGGCAACGTCCTCGATCATGTCGCCGGCCTTGAAGTTGGCGCCGCCGTGCTTGGGGCCCTTGAGCGAGCCGATGGCCGCCGCGTAGGCGGAGTAGGCGTCGGTCCCGGAGGACGAGAGCACGCGCGTGGTGAAGGTAGAGTTGTTGCCGCCACCGTGCTCGGCGTGGAGGATGAGCATGACATCAAGGAGCATGGCCTCCTCGTGCGTGAAGCCCTCGTCGCTCTTGAGGACGTCGAGCACCGTCTCGGCCATCGTGTAGCCCTCGCGGACGGGCGGCACCATGAGCTTGGTGTCGTTCTGCTCGGCCACGTGGGCGGCGTGCGCCACGGCGGCCGTGCGCGGCCAGCGGCCGAGAAGGGAGAGCGCCACGTCAATCTCGTGCGTGGGCGAGGTGTCGTCCGGCGTGGGGTCAAACGCGTAGAGAAGAAGCGTCGCGCGCTGCAGCACGTTCATGATGGAGTGGCTGTAGGTGGCGCGCGGGAAGATGCTCAGGTAGCCCTCGGGGAGCTGCTTGCGGGCGTCAATGCGGGCGCGGAAGTCGTCGAGCTCCTCATGCGTGGGGAGCTTGCCGGCAATGAGCAGGTACGCGACCTCCTCGTAGCCAAAGCGGTCCTCGGCCTGCGCCGCGGAGATGAGCTGGTCCACGCCATAGCCTCGATAGATCAGCTGGCCGTCGTCCGGCTCGATGCCGTGCTCGGTCTTGTTGTAGCCGTGCACGTTGGAGATGGTCGTGAGTCCGACGAGCACACCGGACCCGTCCGCGTTGCGCAGGCCGCGCTTGACGTCGTACTTTGCGTAGAGCTCGCTCGGAACCACATCGACGTCCTCGTAGCCATGGTAGAGGCCGTCCGAGGCGGGCGGCAGGCCGAGGCCTACCGACGGCATGGGATAGGCGTCCGCAATGTGATCGAAGGCTGGCGTCTCATGGGGCGTGAGGATGGGCCACCCCCCGCCCTTGGGCATGCGAATCATAGGCTACCTCCTCGGCGGTGGGCATCGCGTCCCGCCGCGCTCCTAGACCGCCGACCCCGTTGGGCCTAGAGGCGGTACATGTACCTGAAAACCTCCTCGCGCTGCATCATGATCTGCACGCCGAGGCTCTCGGAGAGGGCGTCGAGCTGCTCCTTGAGCTCGGAGAAGCTCGCAGAGCCCAAGTCGACGAGCATGGTCATCGTGAAGATGCCCTGCAGGATGGTCTGAGAGATGTCCAGGATGTTGGCCTGACGCTCCGAGAGGGCACCCGCCACCGAGGCAACGATACCGGGACGGTCGCTTCCCAGCACGGTGATGATGGCGCGGCTCTCGGGGGCGCTCTCGTTCGTCTCAAGCTCGTCTGCGGCCATGGCTCCTCCTTGCGGTAGGCACGTGTCGGTGACCATCCATTCTAAAGGAGCGCGCGGTGCGGCGCAGAACGCACATGAGACTGTGCCAAACCGGAAACGCGCGGAGGGCGGCGCGGGCTAGTTCTCCGCCGCCTCCCCCATGCGCTCCTTGAAGAGCATGGCCACGTCATCGGGCGTGCACCCCAGGGCCACGGCAAGCTCTGAGAGCGAGCGCTCGCGCGCCTCCTTGAGGATGCGCTCGTAGGCCACGGGCGGCTTCTTGTTGCGGGAGGAGAGGTCCGCCATGCGCGCGCGGAAGGTCTTCACGATGCGCACCGAGTCACGGCAGGTCCCCTCGCGCATCTTGGCCTTGTAGTGCTCCTCTTCGAGGGAGTTGTTGCGCGCCTGGTACTTCTCGACCTCAATGGAGGGGTACTCGTTGATGATCCGCTCGGCCTCGGCACGAGAGAGCACGGGGCGCAGGCGCGCCTCGTTGGCAACGGGGAAGCTGATGTGCACGGGATGACGCTTCCCCACGGGCAGAAGCCGGTAGACCGCCTGGGCGCCCTCGGTCACATCCTCCACGCGGCAGACTCCCTGACCGGGATGGACGAGGTACTCCCCAATGGCATACATAGGCCACTCCTTTCACGTTTGTCCAGTATATCACGCAAAAGGGTTTTTTCCTGCCGTTTACGGATAGAGTATTGAATTCTTACACATGTACCAGTATTTTATTACGTTTACCTTCAGGAAGCAGGACGGCGAGAAGGACCTCAAGGCGCCTAGTCCACGATGGTGACGCTCGTGATGACCGGCTGGTCCTCCTCGGCAACGTAGCCGCTCTGCTCGTCCGCAACGGGCACCTGCTCGCAGATGGCGTCGACGACCTCCATGCCGGAGGTCACCGTGCCAAAGGCGGCGTACTGCCCGTCGAGCGAGGAGTTGGTCTCCTGCATGATGAAGAACTGCGAGCTCGCGGAGTCGTAGTCGCTCGCGCGCGCCATGGAGATGGTCCCGCGCACATGGGGGATGTTGTTGTCCACGCCGTTATCGGCAAACTCGCCCTTTATGGACTCGTCGGAGCCGCCCGTACCGTCGCCCGCCGGGTCACCGCCCTGGATCATGAAGCCGGGCACCACGCGGTGGAACGTGAGGCCGTCATAGAAGCCGCTCTCCGCGAGGTGGCAGAAGTTTGAGACCGTGATGGGCGCCACGTTGGCGTTGAGCGTGACCTCGATGGACCCGTAGCCCTCCACCTCGATGACGGCGTGGTGCGTCCCGGTTGCGTACGGGTCGTCCGGGTCCGCCTCTGCGGAGACGTCGCCGGTGGCGGGGGCGGGCTCGTCCTTCTCGCCCGTAGAGCAGCCGCCGCAAAGCGCTACGACGCACACCGCCACAACGAGGGCGAGCATGCCGAGAAGAACGGAGCGGGTCAGGCCTAGACGCTTCATGAGATGGGTCCTTTCTGGTTGCGAGGGCGTCCGGGGCCGCAGAGCCCGGAGACGATGACGGTCAGCGCGGCGGTGAGAAGGGCGGGCAGCACCCACCCGAGGCCAACGTCTGAGAGCGGGAGCAGGTCGAGCGGCAGCGCGAGGCTGGGCGCGAGGGCGTCGCGCAGGCCCGTCACGGCACTCACGACCACCGTGACGAGCACCGTGAGCGGCCAGGCGGCAGGGGCGCGGCCAAAGACCCGACGCAGCATCCCCATGAGCACCAGCACGATGGCCGGCGGGTACAGGATGCCCAGAAGCGTTGCCGAGAAGGACAGGATGGCGTCCAGCCCGAGGTTTGAGACGGCGCAGGAGAACGCCGCAAACGCAATGGCGCAGGCGCGGTAGGACACGCGCGGGAGCTCCCCGGCAAAGTAGGTGCCGCAGCAGCTGATGAGGCCAATGCACACGTTGAGGCAGGCAAGCAGGAAGATGGCCGCCACCACGACGGTCCCCACCAGGCCAAAGTGCGAGGTCGCCGAGGCCGTGATCACGGCGGCGCCGTTTGTTGCGCCGGCGAGCTGGGCGCTCAGCTCAAAGCCCACCGCGGCCAGGCCGCCGTAGACCGCCATCATGAGTACGCCCGCGATGACGCCCGCGCGGCAGACCTCCCGCATGACGCCACCGGACTCCGTGACGCCCAGGGAGCGGATGTTCTCCGCGATGACGATGCCAAAGGTAAGCGATGCGAGCAGGTCCATGGTCTGGTAGCCCGTGAGGAAGCCCTGGACCGCCGGGGAGCCGTCATAGGGCGAGACGGGCGCGACGTCCGGCAGAGAGTCAACGCCGAGAAGCGACGCGAGCGCGGCGCCCACGACGGCCACGATGAGCAGGATGAGCGCCGGGCCGGTAAAGCGGCCGAGCAGCCTGGTAAGGCGCCCCGGGTGCATGGCGAGCACGTAGGCCAGCGCAAAGAACGCCACCGAGAAGACGAGGCGCGCGACCTCCGGCGAGACGGCGTCCCCCAGAAGGGGCGAGAGCATCTCAAAGGCCGTCGAGGCCGTGCGCGGAATGGCGAGGCACGGGCCGATGGCCAGGTAGACAAGGGCAACAAAGAAGCGCGAGAAGAGCGGGTGGACGCGTGCGGCAAGCTCGCGCAGCGTGCCCGAGAGCGCAACGGCGACGATGCCCAGGACGGGCAGGCCAACGCCCGTCACGAAGAAGCCGACGAGGGCGGGGAGCACCTCTCGACCCGCCTGGACGCCGAGCAGCGGCGGCAAGATCAGGTTTCCCGCGCCAAAGAACATCGAGAACAGCGTGATGCCCACGAAGAGCGTCTGGCGCGGTGCGAGGCCGCCGCGCGAGGCAGCGGCCCCGGACCCGTCGTGCTTCTCGGTCTCCACCTAGCGGCGCCTCCCTACTCGGTGCAGCAGGACGTGACCCAGCGGATGAGGTTTGCCGTGGGCGTTCCCGAGCGCTCTGCGAGGACGTGGCCCTGGCCCCAGACGGGCGTGTGGGAGACGTCTGCCACGCCGTCATACTTGCGCAGCGCGAAGACGATGTTGGAGGCCGTGGCGAGCGGGGCCTCGGAGTCAAAGAGGCCCTCGTTGATGCGCCAGTGGGGGGCAACGCTCGCCTGGCCGTAGCCCTCGTAGTGGCCGCTCAGCCAGAAGAGCGGGTTCATCATGGAGACGCGGGCCTCCATGCTCGTCTCAAGGGAGTCCACCTTCTCGAGGTCGGTCTCCCAGGCGGTCTCGTACTCGGGGTCCCAGTCCTCGCACTCGGCGTAGGCGTCCATGTTCTTCTCGACGATCTCTGCCGCCATGGCGTCGAAGTGCAGCGTGGACTCCTCGCCAATGCCAAAGAGCTGGTTGCTCTTGGAGCTGCGGTCAGGCAGGTCAAAGGGCGAGGCCGCAAGCGTTGCGGGGCGCATGTGCAGGGCAAAGTCGCGCAGGCTGGAGACGGAGACGCTCGAGGAGCCATGGCTGTAGTTGATCCACCAGCTGTCCGCGTTGAGCGCGGCAAAGTAGCTCTGGGCGGAATCGTAGATGGTCGACTGAACCTGGGCCACGCCGACGGGCATCATGACCTGGGAGGTTGTCTCCACGGTCTCGGCACCCGCCTCGCCCTCGGCCTCCTCCGAGTTGATGACCTCGGTGTCGCCGGGGACCTCCCCCGCCTCGCCCTCGCCGGTGCCGTCCGCCGGCACGCTTCCGGAGGTCGTCGGGGCGGTCGTGGCATCGGCGGCGCGGGTGGCGGCGAGGTTGGGGTCGCCCGGGAAGGTCGGCTCCTCGAGCCGCTGCGGCGTGTAGGTGTAGGGGAAGGTGGTGTTCTGGACAAAGTAGGTTGCCGCCTCGTCGAGAACGCCGATGAGCGCGGAGGCGTAGGAGCCCATCGAGAAGACCCCCGCCTCAGTCTCGTCGAGCGTGAGCTGCGTGTCGTCGTCGGCGCGCAGGTCCATCTCGTTGACCCAGGCGCCATAGGACGCGGCAAGCTCCTGCGAGAGCATGCGAGTCCATGTTCCCTCGGCGCGCGTGGCGTCGTCGGCGTATTGGCCCTGGCACCACTCATAAGCGGCGTCGGCGGTGTCAAAGGAGGTCACGGGGCACCACGAGGCGCTGCCCGAGATAGCGTCGGAGACCATCTTGCCCTCGGAGTCGTGCGTGACGGCACCGATGGACGCGAGGTAGGGCTCGTAGAGGGCGGCGTCGCCGGACGCGCCGAGCACCGCGCTCACGCCGCCGCCGGCGCCAAAGCCAAAGACAAAGACGCGGCTCGCGTCGCACGGGAGGCAGCCCGCGTTGTAGCGCAGGTAGCGGATGGCGGCCTTGAGGTCCACCACGGGCCAGGGGGAGCCGCCCGGGAAGAGCTCGCCCGTCCCGGACGAGGTGTCATAGCCCGCGGAGCGACCGCGGAAGCCCGCGTAGACGTAGATGCAGCCCGCCTCCATGTACGGGGCGAGGCCCTCGTAGTCGTAGGCGGTGGGGCTTGCCTGCGCCGCGAGGGTACCGGTGTTGATGGGCATGAGGATCGGCGCGGTCGCGGGGGTGAAGTTGCCCACCACGGCCTTCTCGTTGACGGCGCAGGAGAAGGTTGAGCCGTTCTCCTCCGCGGTGAAGTAGGCGCCCGGGACAAAGATCGCGAGCGACTCGTACGTCTCCGTGGCGGGGGACTTGCAGTACGTCAGCCCCAGCTGATAGTAGATGTCGTTCTCCTCGTCATAGCGCCAGGCAGAGGCGTCAAGGGCCAGGCCCTCAAACTCGGAGAGGTCAACGGAGGGCTCGGGGTCGGCGGGCTCTTCCGTCTGGGTTGGCGTGGATGGCCTCGAGGGCGTGCATCCGGCAAGTCCCACCATGGTGCCCGCGGAGGCCAACGCGAGAAATTCTCTTCTTGTGCAGCCCATCGTCCCTCCTTGTGCGTGAGCGTTCAGCCGCGGGTATTATTGTACGCAACGAGAGGACCGCAAGGCCCCCGGGCGGGGGCATACCATCAATTGCCAATAGCGAGACGCCGGAGGAGCCATGTTCACGTTCTGGCACAAAGAGTCCGAGTCCGTGCCCGAGGAGGAGCCCCAGCTCCCCGCCGACACCAAGCGCCTGCGCCTGCGCTTTGTGGGCGAGGTCCAGGGGGTGGGCTTCCGCTGGACCGCCTCGCTGGTGGCAAAGAACCTCGAGCTCACGGGATGGGTGAAAAACGAGCTGGACGGCTCGGTCACCGCAGAGATCCAGGGCAGCGAGTCGCATGTGGGCGCGTTCTTCTCGCAGATGCTCGAGCAGTACCGGCGTCACCCCATCCACTACGTGGTGTCCGAGCGCGAGGACATTGAGCCCCTGGTGGACGACAAGCGCTTTGAGGTGCGCTACTAGACCGTATACGGCTCTCGCCGACACACCGAGAAAACCTGGGGGCTGTACCACATCTCCTCTGACATGGCGAGAAAACCCAGGGGCTGTACCACCAGTACGTGGGCGTGACGAGAAAACCTGGGGGCTGTACCACTTTCTTCTCGGCGCGCCGAGAAAAACCGCGGTCTGTACCAACGATGTGGGTGTCCACGCCTGTGGAAACGATTCCACTTCGTCTGAACCCGCTTCCTCGCGGTACAGAGGGCGGTTTTTCTACGACAGCGTGGTACAGATGTCGGAGTTTCTCGACATGAGCTCCACGCGCGTGGTACAGCTGCCCGGTTTTCTCGGCGCGTCTCTTTGATATTGGCACAGAGGCTGGGTTTTCTCAGCAGGCGGCGCAGGCAGCCCACATGCGCCCGTCATAGCAAAGCAGGCCGGAGACACATGGCCTCCGACCTGCGAAAGTTCTGGTGGCGGGGAAGGGAGTCGAACCCCTGACACGGGGATTTTCAGTCCCCTGCTCTACCAACTGAGCTACCCAGCCATTTGGTGCAGGGATTACTATACCAAACTCCCCATGGGTGTCAAAGACTTTTTTGGCTTCTCGCCCGCAAGGCCTAGAGGGCGCCGAAACCGCCAACCCTTCTGACGGCAGTCGCATACACCTCGTCAGATGCCCGAACGCCAACTACAACGACGACCATCTTTTTTCGCCTCTCGCTTGAGGTAACGCACGATTCTGAGGCCCGATCCCCTGAGCTTGATCTTCAGCAAGCCCGTGAGGTCTCTGCCTCCCCGGTTGCCAAGGGGTTTTCCATACCCTCCCTCCGACTGTGGCAATGGGTTAACCGCAACTCTGTTTATCGCCTTTGCCACAAGGCGCCTCTGCGAAGGTTCCAGCTTTGCGAGATCGCGATTGGCTTGCGGGAGGTTAACAACTGTCCAGCTCACTCCAGCTCCACTTCCACGCCTTCCAGTTCCTTATCGGTTACGCCAAGTTCGGACATGACATCCTCAAAGCGCCTGAGACTCGTGGTATCGCCGTCCCATTTTGCGAGGCGCTCCTTTGCCAGGGCAAGATCCGCGGCATCCTCGGCATCCTCGCGCAGGCGCTCGTACTCTCGCCACTCCTCGGGCGTGATCATGACGGCGGCGGGTACGCCACGTCTCATGATGACGACGGGGCTCCCCTCCCTCACCCGGTCGAGCGTTGCCGAGGCGGACCTCTGAAGGTCGGACACGGGAACGAGGTTATCGAGCAAATCGGCCATTCCAGACATACGATCCTCCTGACTCCTTGATTGCCTTGCATCAGATTATATATCTGAGTATATATGTAACTATGTGTTTGAATATGTAACTCATGCAAGAAGCCGGTGACGAGCCGTCTGGGGCAGGCCAAGAGGAGCGCGATCAGTAGACATCGATCGTGGGACCGGTCATGGTGAGGATGCAGCCGCACACGTCGATGGTGTCCCCGTACGAGACTATGACGCGCCCGCGCACCTCCCTTCCGTGATAGCGGGCGGGGTTGGTCGAGTCGAGGTCGCTGACCTCCATGCCATCGGGCGTCGGAACGATGCTGAGATGTCGCCCGGAGATGGCGGGCGAATGGAGGACTACGTCGTTTTCCGGCGCACGACCGATGGAGACGCCCTCGTCCGAGACAGCTATCCACACGTCAACGGAGGAGGTTCGCATCATCATGCCAACGCGCTCCGTAAGGGGCTCGCCGGCAGCCGCCGCAAGGTTAACCGTGTCTTCCGGACCGTCTTCCCCCACAAGCAGCGAGAGCGGGGCGCGCGGCGGGCGAGGAGCGTCCCGCGAGAAGTCGTAGAGACACCCGTAGCACACGTTCATGTCCGCATAGAGCTCCGCCCCGCACCTTGGGCAGACCTTCGTCTCAAAGCATCCGCTCGCTCGCATTGCATTGGCTCTCTCCATCGTCTCTCCCATCTTCTATGCCGCAAGGGCGTCGGCACTTATCGACACTATCCAGAGGTGCTCCCCCTCCTCCAGCCACGGGCCCTCCCGCGACGGGCGCTCCATCACGCAGCACGCGGCCGCGTGCGAGGCAAACGCGCGCGGGCAGAGCCCCCGTCTGACCTCGAGCACCTCCCCCAGCTCACCGACAAAGGCAACGTCAATCGGGTAGGCCATCCCAAAGGTATGAATCGAGGCACACCTCGTGAGCATGACCGGGGACGCATCGGGCGATGTGCCGAGAAGACCGCGGATCTTCTCGCGCCATGAGCCCAGAACCCTGAACTCGAGCACCGTCTCCGGTCGCTCGTCGGACGCGAGCCTAACCGTTGCCATCTCAGACCACCACCCCGGGCCGATACCTGTCCACAATGAGGGAGCGCTCGTGCGTGAGGGCAAAGGGCGCCCCGTAGGTGATTCCGGGCATGCGGACGCTCAAGGGCCACGGATGGTAGGTGAGCGTGCAGACATAGCGTGTGAGCAGGGGTGATAGAGCGAATGTCTCTCCCTGGGAAGAGGAGCCCGCACCCTCGGCCCGCACGTCCACCTCGCACGACCCGTAGTCCTCGAGCGCCTCCGAAAGGGCACGTCTGACCTGCTCGACCGCGCCCCGCTCGCTCTGCTCCCCGCTCGGAGCCACCCCGTGAGCCACCACACAGTCGAGGGCCGCCTGGTCAAAGGCGGCGCAGGCAACGACGTAGCGCATCAGGTTGAAGACGATGAGCGTCATCACGATGACAACGGGCGTGACGACGGCAAGCTCCACCGTCATCTGGCCGCGCGTGCCCCAGCCCGCATCTGCAAAGAGTCTTATCATGCCGCATCACCCAAGCCCGAGAGGTCAATCGTGAGGGGTATGGAGATGCTGGTGCCGGGAATCGTGAGCTCGGCAACGGTGAAGATTCCCCCGCCCGTTTGATCGGAGAGCATGACTCCCACCTCCCGCGCAAAGTCAAAGATCGTGGGCGCGTCCGGCAAACGCTCGACGAGCTCCCTCAGCTCGGTTTGGTTGAATCCGCTCTTGCCCAGCACATCCTGGGTGTTGGTGAGAACGGGCTTTCTAAGGCGCATGTCCACGGGCTCGATTCCCACCGCATGGAAGGCGTCCTTGAGGCGCTCCCTGAGCCACGACCCAACGGATCCGCCGAGAACCCCGTCAAGACCGTCGAGAAACTCGGATCCCGCCTCCGCCACGCCCCCGTACGCCGAGCCATACCCCATGAGAAGGGAGCCCCAGAGGTCGAGCACCCCGTCGGCGGCACCCCCAAGTGCGGACCCGCTCGCGACAAGCGAGTCAAAGAAGCTGGAGAGCACGTTGTTCTCCTCCGTGGCCTCGTCCGGGGCAAGCACGGCGGCAGAGACGGCCGCACCCGCGGGAAGCTCAGCAGATGAGAGAAACGCCCTCGTGAGCTCTGTGGGAACGGTCTTGCCGTCCGAGCGCGCCACCACGGAGACGCATCCCCACGCCCCTGGCGGGCAGACGGTGGGGCGCGTCACGGAGAGCTGCTCGAGCGCTTGGGAGAAGGACTCCTCGCCCTGCTCGGCGAGCCCCCTCGCGCGCTCCTCGGCGGCCATGAGCTCCGAGCGGGCGCGGGCGTAGTCCCTCGACGCATCCACGATGAGCCTCCAGTGATACTCAAATCCGTTGTTGATGGAGGTGGACGCCGCCGCAACGCGGCCGAGGTCACCCACGTCCATGTGGCACACCTCGCAGCTCCCGACCTCGCCCGACTCAAGCTGCCGCAGGGAGGCCATCCCGGCGGGCTCGCCCTGCGCGCCGGGACACTCCGTCGAGCAGTGCAGCGTCCTCGCCTGGTCCTCCGTTGTGCAGGGCCACGTCTGCCGCGTGTAGAGCTCCGTCGAGCGGGTCTCGTCCGTGTTTCTCGGCAGGGAGGGAAGGTCAACGCGCACCGACCCGTCGATCATCTCCACGTACGAGCCGTGCAGGACCTCATCGAGCGCGTACTCGTAGAAGGCGCGCCGACACGCGGAGTCGGTGAGCTCCTCGACGCCCTGCCCCTCGGGGCACTCCGCGGCGAGGCGGGCCGCGTAGTAGGCGCGCGCCCTCAGGAGCGGCGCCCCAAACGACCAGCTCTCCACCGAGGCATAGTGCGGGTTCTCCGTTGAGGGGAGAGATGCCAGCGTGTCCGCGCGCTCCCTCAGGCAGTACAGCGAGGAGCCACAGTCCGCCGTCCAGCCGCGCAGGAGCGCCTCGTCCGCGCGACGGGCAGCGTCCTCTGCGGCGGCCGACGCCTCCCGCATCTCCTCCGAGAGCTCGCTCATCCCACCATCGTCCACCTCGCGCTCGAGCGCCGAGAAGTCCGACTCCGAGGTGAGGGGGAAGGGAAGCGCGCACCCCATATACGAGATGCCCCCATTTGAGTTGGCCGCGGCGCAGGAGGCCGAGTTCGCCACCACGAGCAGGGGAAGCGTTGCCTCCAGGCGCTCGATGCCCTCGGCGGCGCTTCTCACAAAGGACCCGCGGGCATCGAGTATCCTGCCTCCCGCCGAGCACAGACGTGCGCCGGTTGCGGTGAGCCCGGGAACGCACGAGGTCACAATGCCCGCCCCAAGAACCACGACGCCCGCCAGCCCCAGGCTGAGCGAGCAGGCGTCCACCACCTGGACAACGGTCGAGAACGCAGCCACCGCGTTCTCCCCCGCAAGGGCCGTGGCGTCCGCGACGCGCTGCACCTCCGAGGAGCGCGACGCCACCCATCCGGCTGCCGCCGCGGAGAACACGAGCGAGAGGCTCAGCAGGAGCGCAACCGCAACGGCAACGGTCGTGAAGCCGTCCTCGCTGTCCCTAAAGAGCGAGAGGACCGGCGCGCCCTGCCGGCCTTGTCTACCCCCACATGCCGATCCACTCCTCATAGCTTCCCTCCAGCCACTCCGCGCTCAGGGCGCACGAGACCTCAACGCGCACCACGACCTCCCCGCCGTCCACCGTTCCGAGCGCGGCGACAAGGGCCCCAAAGAGGGGCAGCGGACGCACCCTCCCCTCGATGGAGACGCTCACCCTCCCCTCATCGCCGGGGCCTTCGCACGAAACCTCCCACGCCCGTGGGCCGCCCGCGTGAAAGATGGACACGTCCGGCACCGCGGCGAGACGCCGCAGGGCATAGGCGCGCAGCTCCTCCTCCGACCCTCGCGACGTTGTCGTAAGGCGCGCGAGCTCGCCTGCCGTGGCCGCCATGACCGATCGGGTGTAGAGCACGCAGGCAGGCTGGACGAGCAGGGCGATGAGGGCGAGCGCGACCGGGAGGAGAAGCGCCGCCTCCACGCTCATCTGACCGCGCGTGCCTGCATGAGCGCGCGCCTCAGTACCCCAGAACGTCCTTGAGCAGGGGGACGATGCCGCCTCCCGCCCCATGGGAGGCGGCATCGGTTGCCAGCCTGACGAGACCCCCGTCGCGCACGCCGTGCCAGAGCAGCGCGAGCGCGACAATGGCCGCCAGAAACGCGCTGAGCACGAGCAGATACTCCGTAGTCGCCTGAGCATGGGACCCCCTTAACCAGCCCCAGCCAAAGCGGCCGCATCCTCGACGTCCATGCTCCACGAGACCACCTCGCTCCCCGCGCCCCCTGGGGACTCGCTCACCATCAGCACCTCCACGTATCCCTCCCCCTGCAGCACGCACGCCCACACCTTTCCCGAGAGGTCCAGGTAGCCAGAGCGGACCACGACCGAGTCCGCGACGCCCGCGCGCTCCTCCAGAATGCGGCTCGCCTCGTCAACAAGCCCAAGCTCGCTCTCGTAGCGCTCCCTTCCCGGAGCCGCATCGTCCCCTGCCGCGGCCTCGCCCTCGCGTCCCTCGTTGGGCCCCTGGGCCACTTCAGAGCTCTCCTCGAGCCCGGAATCTCGCCCGCACGAGGAGGCGAGCAGGACTCCCGCCCCCACAAGCAACAAAAAGAGCGCTGCGGCGAGGACTGCCCTTCTCACAGGGAGTTGATGCCATCCGAGATGGCCTGCCAGAGTTCGGCCACCCGCTCCCTAAAGGCAACGATCGCCAGGATTGCGATCACCACGAGTGGTCAAGAAAAGCAAAGGTCAGTAGACACGAAACATGGGGTATACTGCTCGCAGACGATGGCTCGGGGTCATTTATTTCATTGGCCGGACCCCGTAACAGTCAGCCGCCGCCCGAAAAACGTGCGGACGGACCCGCTAATTCAGTGCCCTATTCAGCCGCGGAAATCCCAACGAGCCACGCAGAAATGCGTGGGCCGCTGCACATGCAGCGGGGATTTCCGAGGTTTCCATGTCCAAGTTCAATCCCGAGTTTGTTACCGTTCAGGAGGCCGTCAAGCGTGGCTACGGCTCGCGCGCCGCACTCATGAAATGGGTGAAGGCCAACGCCGTTCGCAACTACCTCGACGACGAGACGCGCCGCCGCATGGTCTGCGCCGAGGACTGCGAGGCTCGCGTCGATGCGCGCCGCCTCCGCGAGCCCGCGCCCATGACTGAGGATGAAATCCTCGACCGCCTCGCCAAGAGCATCGCGAGCAAGGCCCCGGCGCTCTCCGCCGAGGGCAGGGCGAAGCTCGCTGAGCTGCTTCGGTAGGTGATTCGTGATGCTGAACCCGCGCCGCAAAACTTTTTCTAAATCAAATTGCAATTGTCGCGCCGTGCATAATATGTGCGGTGAAAATGCATATAACGCGCGGGCGGCCCAGGGCTTGTCTTTGGGCCGCCCCGCGCAAATTCTCCCTGCTCAACCGGCCTGTTTTGTTTTCCTCTCGGCCTTTTTTCTCCGCGCCCGCGCCGCTGTTTCTCAGCGCATTTATGCATATTTTTTACGCGACAATATGTCTGACCTTGACTTTTGCAATGTTTCCGCAGGTAAACCGGCCTGTTTTTGGCGCGACAATATAATCTTATTGTCGCGCCGTTTTGCACGGCCTTTTACCTGCGCTTTTGCGACGTTTCCGCAGGTAAACAATATGTCGCATTTTGCCTCGCCCGAAAACCTTATTGTCGCGCTCGCAAACGGGGGTGAGCACGATGCCGGTTGACGCCTCCGAGCTTTCTCCGAGTGATGTTTTTCGCCCGGAGGACTACGTTCTCGATGATGCCGCTGTGACCGTTGCCGCCTGCCCGACCTATTACGTGCAGCTCTCATCGAAGTTCATCGCGCTCACGAAGCTCGAGGACGAGGCCCCGCACCTCAACGGCAAGGCCGGTTTCGGGAAGCTCGACCGCGACCAGCAGATGGCCGTGCTCTCGCTGCTCCCTCCCGATGAGGCGGAGAACGTCCGTAAGCACTGGGAGCTGTGGGACGAGTTTTATTACGAGGATGACGAGGGCCACGGGCACGGCGTGAAGCTGTGCGACGGCGGCAAGGCCGGCGTTGACAAGTTCGCGGCCGAGTACCGCGCCGCGCACCCGAACCGCAAGGCCCGCCGCGCCGCCGGGCAGCGCGGGAAGAAGAAGGGCGGCGGCAAGTCCGGCGGCGACCAGCGCTGCACCATCCTGATGTTCGCGATGCGCGCCCCCTCGCAGCTCGCGGACCCCATGAGTGCCTACGTCGGCTGGACCGATGACGAGCGGGCCGTCGCCGACGCGGCGCTCGACCCCGAGGCCGACGGCGACTGGCGCGCGCTCGCCGACATTTTCTGGGCGAAGCTCGGCGACGGCGACGACTGCGAGGTTACGGACTGCTACGCCATCCGCCACGACCGCGACATGAAGCCGCCCGTCTGGGACGAGGCTGCGGGGCGCTACCTGCTCGACCTGCCGAAGGTTTGGCACCTGCACTTCTTCATCAAGTTCGCGGGGCGCGACAAGGGCCTCACGATCGCGAATCTCGCCGAACGGCTCGGCATCCCGCCCGAGCAAATCGAGCGGAATAAGGTCAAGGGGCGGCTCGCATGGCTCACGCAGTGCGCCTATGCCATCCACGCGCTCGCGCCCGCGAACAAGCCCGAGAAGTTCCACTATTCGCCGGACGACGTTTACACGCTCAAGGGCGCGCCGTACCACGAGGTTTGGGCGGAGAACCGCTACCAGTGGGAGCTGGGGCGGGCCGGGAATGTCGCCGCCGAGGCGACCGACAAGAAGCAGCTCGCGGGCCTCGTTGACGGCATACTCGACGGCCGGGTAACGCGCGACATGATTCTCCTGCAGGACGAGTACACGCGAATCTGGGCGGACAAGACGGCCCGCTCGACGCTTGAGGCGGCGTTCACGGCCTACGACGAGGCGCGCATGATGCGGGCGACGGACGCCCTGCGCAGGGGGATGTTCCGAAAGACCATCATCTACATCGAGGGGGCGGCGGGCTCCGCCAAGACCGAGATGGCCTACGGCTGGTGCGATTTCTTCCGACAGCGCTACGACTGGCGAACCGACGTGCTCGCCGCGAAAAACGCGTTGGACGACTACCACGGGGCCGAGGTGATGCTTCTAGACGACGTGCGCGGGCAGGCGATGACCGCAGAGGACTGGCTCAAGCTGCTCGACCCCTACCACGCGAGCCCGGCGAGCGCGCGCTATCACAACAAGCCTTCGGTAGCGCCACGCGTAATCATTATCACCAGTACCAAGGAGCCCGCCGAGTTCTTCTATGGGGCTGCGTCCCGTGCGGATTGCACCGCAAACGAGGCCGTGGACCAGTTCATCCGCCGCATCCTCTGGCGCGTCCGAGTCTTCAATCCGTACGAATACGGCTATTACAACGTGGAGCTGAGCAAGGGCGACACGCGGGCCGAGCGGCCATACGACCTCAACGACGTTCCGACGGGAAGACTCGACGAGTATGGCGACCCGCTGACAACGACGCTGCGTGGGCTCGGCTACCTGTTCGCCCCGCTCCCGGCCATGTTCTCGGCCTACGGTGCGGGCGCGGCCGTAATCCGCGATGTTGACGGGCGCGCGGGCGAGCGGCTGACCGACGGCGAGCTTGAGGAGCTGTGCCACGAGGCCGCGCTCTGCATCTACAAGCGCTATGTGGCGCTCATGACGACGGGCGCGATTCCGCAGATGCCGGGCCCTGCGGACGGCTACGCGCCGCAGCTCGACGGCGCGGACGCCGACGCGCCGACGCGCTACGGGCTGCCAGGCGGCCCGGCAATTCCGCGCGCCCTCCCGGAGGGAGGTGACGAACATGACGACCCAGAATAGGCGCACGAGGCGCGCCCCCGAGCTGGCACCGGTTTTCGCCGAGGATGCCCGGGCGCTCGCCCGCGTCGGCATCCGGCTCAACGGTGCCAGCGCCGCCGAGGAGCACCGCGCGAACTGCATCGAGTTCGTCCGCCAGTTCGTCACGCGGGACAGCTGCTCGCTCCGAACCCTCGACGGGACCCCGACGGTGAGCATCGGCGCGCTGCGCGAGGCGCTTCCCGTCGCGATGCGCGACGCCCGGCGTCGCGGCGACGAGGAGGGGCTGCGCGTCCTTGAACGGCTTCGCGACGACCTGCGCGAGGACGAGCGCAAGCGGCGCATCCGCGCCCGCAAGTGGCGCGAGTCCGACCGCAAGTGGCGCGCGGCGTTCATCGCCGTGAACCGCCGCTTTGAGGAACAGGGCGGCGACCGGCGATGACGACCGAGGCGACGCAGGGAGCGCGGGACCCGCCCTAATCCCGCGCGACCGGGCGAGCGAGTGACGGATTCGAGTAACAACGGAGGTAACGACGATGAACACGAAGACGATGGACGAGCGCATCGCCGACGCCGAGGCGCACCTCGCGAAGCTCAAGGCGGACCGCGCCGAGCGCATCGCGAAGGAGACCGCGAAGCGCGACGCGGGCATGGCCCGCATCGCGTTCGGGACGAGCATCGAGGCGCTGGTGCGCTCCGCGCAGCAGCGGCAGGTGCCGCTCTCGGGGTCGGTCGGCGACCTGCTCGCGGCGCTCTTCGAGGAGCGCGAGGAGCAGCGCCTCGCCGAGGACCGGCGTCGCCGCGCGGAGCGCAAGGCGCGCCGGGACGCGGCTGAGGCGGAGCAGCGCGGCTAGTGCCGCGCTCGCGGGGTCCCGGTCTCGTGCCGGGGCCCCTGCGCCCCGTCCGAGCGAAGCGAGGACGGCGCAGCGCCCCGAAGGGGCGGTGGCGTGCGGAGCACGCCACGTACTGCGTTACGGGTGTGCGGGCTTACGCCCTGCACACCCGTTTCAACAACCGACGCGAATCAGGGAGGCCACGACATGGGCGAGAAGGTGAAGGCGAGCGTCCACTCGCAGCGCGGCGGTTACTCGCTCGCGCACAACGACGGCAGCCTCTACCGTGAGGATAACGACAAGTTCAAGAAGGGCCGTCGCGGCAACGTCCACATCAACCCGGACGGCTCCGAGCTGACCGGCGGGCGTCAGGTCGGAGTAACCGTCAAGGCGGCGCGCAAGTGGTACAAGGCGCATCTCGGCGCCGAGTACGAGCGCGCCGTTCATTCCGACGGCTGGAAGCGCAACCCGGGCCGCCGGAAGACCTTCGACGAGTTCTGCGACATGAAGCGCAACCAGATGAACGAGACGATTCTGCAAGTCGGGAACGTCAAGACCACGTTCGACACGACGCCCGCGCTCCGCGCGGGGCTCAAGGCCATCAACGAGTGGCAGGCAGGCCTCAACGCGCGCGCCGCCGCGAACGGCTCCAAGGCGCGCATCGAGACCGTCGCCATCGACCTGCACCTCGACGAGAGCCCGCACGTCCACAAGATTGACGCCGTCCTCGCGGACGACGGGACGATGAACATGGACGCGGCGCTCAAGGACATGGACATCGAGAAGGCGCATCCCCCGCGCAAGATGATTAAGCCGAAGGGGAAGCGCAAGGCGCGCCCCGAGACCGACAAGGAGTACGAGCGCCGGTGCACGCGCGTCTCGACCTACACCGCCGAGATGCGCCGCGTCTTCGAGGACGCCGTGGACCAGTGGTTCGCCGAGAACGGCTACGGCATCCGGCTCGACCGCGAGCGGAGCGACCGCGAACACATGGAACTGGACGAGTTTCGCGCCACGCACCAGCGGGCCTACGAGCAGGGTGTGGCTGCCGCCGAAGCCGAGGCGAAGGTGGTCCGCAACGCCGCTGAGGCGGAGGTTAAGGCCGCCAAGCGGGAGGCCGTGCAGGCAAGGCGCGTGCGCGACCTCTACGCGGGTGAGAGCTACCAAACGAAGGACGGTCACACGGCGCTCGGCACCAAGGGCCTCAAGGCCGAGAACGCGAGACTGCGCGCCGAGAACGAGCGCCTTGAGCGCGACAACGCCGCCAAGCGCGCCGAGGGCGTGCGGATCGACGCGGCGAACGCCGCTCGCTCCGCCGCGCTCGACGAGCGCGACCGCGCGCTCAAGGCGGGCGAGGAACGGCTCGCCGAGGACCGCGCCAAGCTCGACGGCGACCGCGCCGAGGCGACGCGCCTGCTCGACGGTTACGACCGCCCCGCGACCGAGGCTGACTATTTGCCGCCGCACGACCCCGCGAACATCGGCGAGCGCGTCGTCGCGGAGAAGCGGGCGCACGACGACTACTGGGCCGCCTACCGCGCGAACGGGCACAAGCCGCCGACCGTCCATGAGCCGGGCCTGCGCGAGACGGTCAAGGTCACCAAGGAGGCGCGCGCGGGCTACGAGCAGGCGACCGAGGAGTCCCGCCGCGAGCGCGACGCCCTGCGCGAGTTCCGCGAGGGCTTGGTCTCGCTGCTTGAGGGCCTGTGCGGGTCGGTCAAGCGAATGCAAATGGACAACGACCGCAAGGGCCGCAAGGCCACGGCGAGGTTCTTCAGGACGGTCCACGGCGTCTTCTCCGAGGCGCTCACGACGCTCGACGACGCCCTCGTGCCCGAGGCGTCGACGCTCGACCGCGCGGCGTGGGACGAGGCCCTGAGCGCCGCCGAGGCCGAGCAGGCCCGCGCCGAGGGCCGCGCGCACGCGACCGCGACGGCCCGCGTCCCCGCGCCCGGCGTCCCGCGCGAGGTGCGGACCGACTGGGAGCCCCGCAAGCAATCCAACGACAGGGGCATCGAGCGTTAATGTCCGGTCGAGGTGCGATAATATAATCAACGTTGTTCTAAGGAGGAACCATGCCGTCAGTCACCCAACGCATCAAGGAAATCAAGCAGCCGCGCGGCGGTTACGTCAACCCTCGCAAGGCTCTCAAGGAGACGAACCTCGGCATCGTGCCGCCGCACGACCCCAAGGAGGAGAACGTCAGCCCGGGCCTCGTGGGCATCGCGGTGGACTACCTTACACGCTTCATGACCGGCACCCCGGTCAGGGAGGCGTTCGACATCAGCTATCTCGGCGCGTCCATCATCCTCGAAGACGCCGATTTTTACGGTAAGCAGGTGACGGGGCTCGACGACCGATCGATTGTGGCCGCCATCAGACTCGCGGGCTTCGATACGGTCTACCGTGCCGGGCGCATGACCTACCGCCCCGTGGAGGAGATTGACCCGAACGCGGCGACCATCGAGAACGTGCGCGCGATGGTGGAGTCCGGCCTCAAGTTCTTCGAGGAGTACGGTCCCGTCACACACGACGGCCTCACGTTCGAGGGGGCCTACACTGACACGGTGCAGACCGGCGACGGCGACTTCATGACCGCCGACACGCTCTGGGACTTCAAGTGCTCCGTGAACCCGCCGACCAACAAGCACACGTTGCAGGTGGTCATGTACTGGCTCATGGGCCTGCACTCGGTCCATGCCGAGGAGTACCGCGCCGTCAAGCGCCTCGGGTTCTTCAACCCGCGCCTCGGAAGCGTCTACACGTTCGACGTGGCGGACATCCCGGCGGAGACCTTGCACGAGATTGAGGTCTCGGTCATCGGTTACGACGAGGGTGCCGCAATTTTCTAGCATCAACTGCGTCATACCTCGCTTTGCGCTGAAAAAGCCCGCCGTCAGGCGGGCTTTTTCACGGCGCCGATGCTGGTCACGCCGCCAAGTCGTCTGCGGTCGCGAGTTCGAAGACGGTCTCCGTCGCATGGATCATCGCGGCAACGTATCCCGCTAACCACGTCGGGTCATAGCATCCGCGCTCTTCGTCGGAAAGCATGCAGGCTGCGTTTTCCAGCATGGCGTCAATGAGTCGTTTGTCGTGGTCGTTCATCAGTGTTCCTTCCATTTGATGTGAATGCCCGTGTAGTTGAACTTCCGCCCACGTCCTTTGGTCGTCACGGACTTCTTGTCAATAGTCACGGTCATCAGGTAGTCGATGATGCCGCCGACGCGAATCGGGTCGTCTGCGATGGCATCGAACGCCGCGACGGGGTCGTCAGCGGTCAGGATGCCGCCGGTCGGGTCCGTCGTGAGGCCGTCGCGCTCGGCGATGAGGCGGTCGCGCCGTTCGGTTTCCTCGTCCGTCCACTCCTTGAAGTGCGCACCGCCGATGAACCCGGCTCGATAGTCCTCCTGATACCGCCTTAGTTTCGCCTCGCAGTCCGCCAGCTCGGTCTCGATTTCCGCGAGTCTTCCCGAGTCGTCGTGCGGGAGCAGTTGCGCGAGGTCGCCCCGCGCGAGCCGTTCGCGGACCGTCCGCAGAACGAGGTCGTCGATGGGCTTCTGCAACCGGCACGCGTGACCCGGCGTTTTGCAGCGGTAGCTACCGCTTCCCGCGTACATGACCCCGCCGCAGACGCCGCAGCGGTAGATGCCCGAGCCGATGTGCTTTCGCCAGTTCGGCTGCTTCCCACGCTGCCGTGCGAGTGCCTTTTCGCGTGCCGCGTACCACTCGGCCTCGGTGATGATGGGCTCCCAGTCGCCGTGGACGGGTTGGCCGTCGTCGTCTCGGACGATGCGCTCGGCGACGATGCAGGAACGTTGACGGCGCTTCATGCCCGGCCTCGCGGGCTCCGAGACGTAGGCGACGAATCCGCAGTATTTCGGATTGATCAGTAGGTACTTCAGCCGCGTGCGTGTCCACGGCTTCTGAGGCCCCTTGAGGCCCGCTAGGGCCTCTCGTAGGGCCGGATATGCCGTAGAGCCGTCATCGCCGTTCAGCGCCCGCAGAATGGCGTTCGTGGCGTGGCCTGAGAGGTACGCACGGTAGCACGCCCGCACGAGCGCTGCCTCTTCGGGGATGATTTCGCGGTCAATCGTGTACCCGTAGCAGCGTTGCGAGCCGCGCCTCGGTCGTCCTTCGAGCGCGTGTTGGAGGTTTGCCCGCCGCTCGCGCTCGCCCTTCCGCGCGCTCTCAAACTCGGCATTGTTGGCGAACATCGTCGCGAGGTAGCGCCCGTCGGAGGTCGTGAGGTCGAGCAGGCCGCAGTCGCTCGTGCAAATGCGCAGACCGTCCTCGGGTCGCTCTCCCTGAACCTCGCTGACCATGTCGGCGAGGGTACCGACGCGACGCACGAGGCGGTCGAGCTTCCACGCCACGATGACGTCGAACTTGCCCGCCCGGAAATCGTTGACCATGCGGTCGAACTCCGGGCGGTCGATGCCCGAGTAGGCAGACTTCGACTGGTCCACGTATTCGGCGGCGACCTCCCACTTGTGCCAGCGACAGGTATACTCGCAGTCTTCGCGTTGTCTACGTATCGCGTCGCCCTTCTTGTGGCGGTCTTGTGAAATTCGCAGATAGATGGCCGCCCGTTTGATGCTAGACTCCGACAAAACAGCCTCCCGACCTCGCGTTTTACCGACCTTTGCGAAAATTGTACCCTCGTGACCACGAGTACGCCCACGAGAATGGCGTACTCCGTCGTTCCCTGGCCGCGCTCGTCCGCCACCACGCCGCGCAGCCAAGCCGCCCCACCCGCAATTTGCTCTCGCATTTCTCGCTCCCTTCCTCTGAGGGCACATGCCCTACCCAACCATCACCGCGGACCCAAGAAGCGGGCCCAGAATCGCCAGAAACATCGCCGGCACGATCAGCGTCCCCAGGGGGACGAGCATCTTCACGGGAACGCGCTCTATCTCCTCCTCAACCTGCGAGCGCTGCTCCTCTCGCATGGTCTGCGCCTGGCGCTCAAGCGCCTCGGCGAGCGGGGTCCCAAAGGCGAGGGACTCACCCACCACGGAGGCAAACCTTCGCAACGCGGTCACGTCCAGCTCCTCGGCCAGCTCCCAGAGGGCGGTCTCGCGACTCACGGCGCCGATCCTCCAGCTGAGCATCGCCTCGGAGAAGGCGCGGGCGAGCACGTTCCCGTAGCGCGAGCAGTAGAGCTCGAGCGAGGCGTCAAAGGAGAGGCCCGCAGAGAGCCCGAGCGTCATCACGTCGAGAAGCACCGGCAGCTCGCCGAGGCACTCCCTCCTCCGCCGCAGGCGCTCCTCAGCACGCGCTGCACGACGGACCGGCGGCAGGCGCGCGACGAGCTCCGTCACCCGAGACAGGGACGACGCGACCCTCCGACGCGAGGTTCTTCTCGGCAGCCGAGAGGCAGCCATGACCGAGCACGCCCCTGCAAGCGAGGCGGCGCCGAGCAGGGCAACCGAGCTCACGTCCACTAGATCACCGCCCTCACGAGCCGCCTGATGAGAACGAGCGCAAGGGCGTCGAGTCCCGCGGCGAGAAGGACGCACCCCATCCCAACCGGCGTGAGCAGACCGCTCTGAAAGTCCGGCGAGATGATGGCGAGCACGCCGACCATCACCACGGGCAGCAGGCAGACGATCTTCACCGAGAGCCTCACCTGCGCCGTCTTGACGGCGAGCAGCCGCTCGAACTCCCCCTGGCGCTCGGCGAGCCGCGCGGACCTCGTGAGCAGGTCGCGCAGCGGGCTTCCCGTGCGGTGCGAGATCACGAGCGCGGCGGCGAGAAGGTCAGCACCCGAGACCTCGAGCTCCTCGGCAAGCTGCCTAACGGCGTCCTCCGTGCTCACCCCGCACCTGAGGCGAAGCGACATCCTCGCGAAGATCCCCGCTGCCGCTCCACGCTCGTGCGCACCCACGTACTCCACTGCCTGGGAGAGTGTCTGGCCCGAGCCGAGGGCAACCGAGAGCGTTCGGTAGATTCCCGGCATCGCCATGGCAACCTCGCGCTTTGCCCTCTGGCGCCTGGAGGCGTCCCGAGCAGCAACGAGGGCCACGGTGGCCACGCCTGAGGCAACCCCGGCAACCACGGACCAGAACACCGCGCTCGCCGTCAGCGTAACGAGCAGCACGGCGCAGACCAGAGAGGCAACGGCACCATACGCGTCAAGACCGACCTCCCGTGCCAGCGCGGTATCCGCGAGCTCCCCCGCCGCGCGCCGGGTAACGCCCAGCTCGAGCAGGCGAGAGAGCGGGCGCGCCCTCCCCATGCGGCCGAGCAGGCGGACGGTGCGACCCACCGTCCTTCTCAGCCGCCCCGTTGAGAGGAGCTGTGAGGCATCCGGGTCTCCCCCAAGAAGGGAGAACGGGGCAAGCGCGGCAGCAAGGGCCGCCATCAGGGGAAAAGCGATCTCCATGACTCCACCTCCCCCGCGTCAAGCAGGCCGTCCTCCAGGGCGGTGGCCACGAAGGTGGGCTCGGCAACGAGCCTCCACGAGCGCGACGCAAGGTCAAAGGAGACGCGCTCATCGAGCTGGACCGCCCCGCCGGGGCCACGCGAGACGTCGGTCAGCGACGTCACGACGCGCGTGCCGTCCGCAAGCCTCCTGGTCACGACGATGAGGTCGATGGCCGTTGCGATCTGCTCCTCTATGAGGTTGGTGGGGAGGTCCATGCCAAAGCGCGCCATGAGCACGAGGCGCATCACCGCCTCCTCGGCGCTTCCCGCATGGAGGGTGGTGAGCGAGCCGTCATGACCCGTGCTGAGCGCGTTGAGCATGTCGACGCACTCCTCGCCGCGCACCTCGCCCACGACGATCCTGTCCGGCCTCATGCGCAGGGCGTTCTTGACGAGCTCCCTGATCGTGATCTCCCCGGATCCCTCGATCGAGCTGTCCCGCGCCTCGAGGCGCACCACGTTGGGGTGGGTGTCAAAGCGCAGCTCGGCAGAGTCCTCTATCGTCACGATGCGCTCGCCAACGGGAATCTCGCAGGAGAGCGCGTTGAGCAGGGTCGTCTTTCCGGAGCCCGTTCCCCCGGCAACCGCGATCGACCGTCGGACCCGCACCGCCCAGGAGAGAATCTGGGCGAACCAGGCGGGAAGGGACCCAAGATCCACCAGGCGCGAGAGCGAGCGTATGCGGTCGGAGAACTTCCTGATGGTCACCGCCGGCCCATCGATGGCGATGGGCGCCGCAACGGCATTGACGCGGTCCCCATTGGAAAGGCGCGCGTTCACGATGGGGCTCGCACGGTCAAGACGGCGCCCGAGCGGCGCGAGAATGCGGTCCATGACGATCATGATCTGCTCGGGGGAGTCAAAGACGGCGTCTGCAGGGTAGAGCTCGCCGCCGCGCTCGAAGAACAGGGCGCCGCAGCCGTTGATCATAACCTCGGTGATCTGGTCGTCCTCGAGCAGCGGCTGGATGGGGCCAAGCCCGCACACCTCGTCGATGACCTGGCGCAGCAGCGTCTCCCGCTCGTTGGCGTCAAGGGAGTCATGCTCCTGCGTGTTGAGAATCGCCTCCAGGACAACGCGGATCTCCGAGCGCGCCTGGCGCACGTCTCCCTCGGCGAGCATGCTCGCTATCGTGGCGAGGCCCAGGCGCTCGATGAGCCTGCCCTTGAGCGCCTCGCGCTCCGAGCGCAGGCGAGCCCTCGTCGCCAACGCCGGGGCGGCGTCATGCTCCCGCTCGACCTCTCGCACGCGCTCGAGGACGCCCATGCTACCTCGCCTCCCTCCTCAGCCCAAACAGGGACCTCAGGCGCCCGGACCGCGTTCCCTCGGCGGCGCGGCGCGCCTCGTCATGCTCCGGCAGCCTTCCCAGCTCCTGGAGCAGCTGCGCCAGAAACGTTGCGACGGAGTCCGCAAAGGGGTAGCCGGGCTCGGCGAGGTCATACGCCTGCCCCGACGAAAGGAGGTCACCGACCTCCTGCCTGCCGTCAAAGACGCGAAAGACGCGCGCCGCCTCAAGCCCCACCTCGGCCCTGCCGAGGGCGTAGTTCGTCTTCTCCCGAGGATCCGCCCGGTTCTCGAGCCGCGCGACCTTGGTCCTTGCCACGCCGAGCCTGATGGCGAGCCCGCTCATGCGAGCCACGGACGAGATTGACCCCGTCTTGCCGTCGGAGACGATGACGAGGCGGTCTGCCATCTGCGCCGCCTGCGCCACGGCGTCCGTGAAGGTGGTCGACGTGTCAACGAGCACCAGGTCATACTCGCGCGCGGCAAAGTCGAGCACCGCACCCGCGTACGGGAGGGCGAGCTCGGCGGTCTCGGGCAGGTCGCAGGGGCCCATCGCGCTGACCCCCGGCGCCGCGGAGACGCAGAGCCTCCTCAGCTGGTCGTCTCCCGGCACCCCGTCAACGGAGGCGAGCGAGGCGAGGTCGGACTTTCCCGGCGCGCCAAAGCACCCGCGCGCGTTACCGCACGAGAGGTCGAGGTCGACCAGGCACGCGCGCATGCCCCACCGTGCCGCGACGCACGCGGCAACGGAGGCCACCGCGGTCTTGCCCACGCCCCCGCGCCCCGAGCACACAACCAGAATGGGCGCGCGCTGCGAGATGTCAGGCAACTCGATTCCCCTCCGAGCCGGGACGAGCGGGGCGGGCACGCCTGGACCCCCATCCAAAGGGCCCGCCTCACTTCTCGCCCGCGGCTCTTCGGGAATCTCGGAGAGGTCAACCACGAGGTCAATCCCCGCACGCGCGGCACGGGACCGCAACGAGCCGGAGACGCCCTCCTGGGCAAGGACCACGCATCGCGCGTTGCCGTCATTTGCCACGGCGGCGGCGAGGTTTATGTCCGAGACTCCCTCGGACGCCGGGCCCACGGCAACGCCATACTCGCCGGGCTCGCCGCACGCCACGCGTTCCCGCAGGTCATCGCACCCGTTGGCAAAACACGCCGTGATTCCCTCGTCAATGACGCCAAGCGCCCGCAGAAGCGCCTCGCGACTCTTCTCGGCGCAATAGACCATCCAGGTGCTCATGCGCCCTCAGCCTCCCCCGTCTCGCTGGCAGTGACCTCCGTTGGGGTGACAGGGACCTCCTGGGTAAGCTCGAGCGCACCCTCGCCGGGAAGCGCCAGGCGCAGGCTTCCCTCCCCGCTCGCCGCGAGGACCTGCGCCACGTCCGCCGGAGCAACGGCCACCGTGACCGAGCCCGAGGAGAGCGGACCGCCCGAGCCCTGCGGGGAGGCAAGAACCTGCAGGTCATCTGCGAGGAGGCGCACCCCCATGTCCGACACCTCGTACGCCGCGAGCGTGGCGCCCACTTCCATCGACGAGGCGATGCCCATGTCGTCGCTCACGGGAACGGAGAGCGCCATGCGGTCCGCGGGAACCTCGACGGCATCCTCCGCGTCACGAAAGTTGAGCGCCGTGAGCGGCACGCCCGCCGAGACGGGCACGCTCACCTCGTCGCCGAGGACGGTGTCTATCCCCGTCACCGCATCGGCCGGCGCGAGGTCTGAGACCCAGTCGCGCTCAGCAACGTTACTCCTGTCTATGACCCCGCCCGCCTCTATGGTTTCCGTGGCCACGACGAGGCTCACCACCTCGCCGCCGTAGCGCTCCAGCGCCTCCGCGCGGGCGCGCTCGGCCTCCTCTCGCGTGTGCTCGCCATAGAGCAGGCACGCCATCGCGGCCAGAACCGCGCATGAGCCAGATAGCACCAGCCTAAAGCGTCGTCTCATGGGCCTCTCCCCTCTCGCCGCGCCCCCTTTGGGCGGTCGGTGAGGGAATTCTCGCCCCATGAGGCAGGAGCCAGCGGATTCTTCCGAGAAAGTCGGACACGAACCTTCCCCGTAGCCGCCGGCTATCTGCCAGGTTTTCTAGAGGCGCATGATTTATGGGGCGCGCCAGAAGCGATGCTCAACTATTTTTGCAACCACCACGCACACACGTCCTCCACATGAGAGGAGTGCGTAGTTTCTCGATTGATTTAAATGACCACGTCCGGGTCGAGCGCTTGAGCGCTCGCGCGCATCTCCTGTGCCAGGGCAAGGTAGCAGCGAAGACGCTCGTCTGAGATGCCCCCCGCGGCATGCAGGGCGCGCACCTCGCACCCGGGCTCGTGAACGTGCGTGCAATCGTTGAAGCGACAGACGCCCGCGGCCTCCGCAATCTCCGGGAAGGTGACCGAGAGTCCCCGCTCGTGACCAACGAGCGGGAGGCTCCTCAGGCCGGGGGCGTCGGCAATGGTTCCCCCGCCCGGAAGCTTCACCATCACGCGAGCAACCGTGGTGTGACGGCCCTTGTCGTCACGCTCGCGGACCTCGCCCGTTGCCAGTGCGTCATGGCCGAGAAGGGCGTTGAGCAGCGTGGACTTGCCGGCGCCGGACTCGCCGAGGATCATCGCGCAGGTGCCGGCGGGAACGCAGGAGCGCACCTCGTCGAGGCCCTCCCCCGCCGCGGACGAGGTCACGATCACACGGACCTTCTCGCCCACGAGGCTGCGCACGCGGCTCACGTCGCGCTCGAGCTCCTCCTGCGAGCAGCGGTCCGCCTTGGTGAGCACCACGATGGGGGTCGTATGGCAGTCGTTTGCCAGCACGAGCGAGCGCGCCACGCGGTCGAGCAGCACGTCTCCCGCGCCGAGCGCCTGGACGATGAGGATGGTGTCAACGTTGGTGGCAAGAACCTGCTTCTCTCCACGGCTGCGCCCGCGCCAGCGCTCAAACGACGTGCGGCGCGGCAGCACGCGCTCGATGACGCCCATGTCGTGACCGGGAGCGCGACGAACGGCCACGCAGTCGCCCACCGCGGGCAGCAGGCACTCGTCCTTCTCGGCGTCCTGCTTGGCAAAGGAGACCGCGTGCTCCGCGCGGAAGGCGTCATCCGCGGTGACCACGAGGGGGTATCCCCGGTCCAGGCGAACCACAAAGCCCAGGTGCATCTCACCGGCGTTCTCCGACGCGGCGAGAAACGCCTCAAAGGCGGAGCGCTGAGCGTCGTCCAGGCGAAGGTCCCCAAAGGACGGCAGGTCACGCAGGGCGTCGATGGCAGGAAGGGTGATGGCCTGCGCGCGGCTCTCGCGCCGCTTGCGCACGGACTGGTTTTTCTGGCCCCGCTTTGCCACACGCGCCCCGTTCTTCTCGGCACCACATGTCCCCTGAGATTATAGGGCGCGCGGGAAGCCCGAAACCCCCGTGCTCCAACGTTGACCCCCGTTGTCCGCAAATTATTGAGGACAACGGGGGTCCAGACACGTTCTTCTCGGCGGAGGGTCCGTGTTGTCCGCAAAAAATTGCGGACAACAGAGGCTCAGATGGGTTCTTCAGGGCCGCCAGGGCCCATTGTCCGCAATATTTTGCGGACAACGGCGAGGAGCCCGCCTAGCCCGCACTCACGGCGTACCAGCCGGTTCCCTCGGCACGCCAGCCGATCTTCACCAGCGCGTCATTCTCCTTCTTGCTCGTGGTGTAGTTATGGGTGGCGGTCACCGCGTAGGGGTTGAACTGGCGCAACACCGGCACCGAGCCGCCCGAGTACCAGCCCACGCCCTCGTCCGTCCAGCCGATGGCTACCAGGGAGTCGCGCTCCTTGGCGCTCGTGGTGTAGTGGTGGTCGTCGTTGTAGCGGTTGAACAGCCGGTAGACGGGGTCGCCCGAAGCCGGCGCCACCCAGCCCACGCCCTCGTAGGTCCAACCGATTTCGGCCAGACCGTTCTTCTCGGAAGCCGACGACGTGTAGAGGTGCTCGCCCGTGTACTGGTTGTAGAGGCGATACATCGTCACGGTCTTCTCAGCGGAGGGGGTGTCCCCCGGCTTCTGTTCCTGTCCCGAGCTCACGGGCTTCCAGCGAGCGTAGAGGGTCATGGAATCTGTCGAGACGCGGTCATCCTCAAAGTCCCAGGTAAGGTTGCCGTCCGCCGTCGTGTACCACCCCACGAAGACGTATCCCTCGCGCACGGGATCGCTCGGTCGCGCCACTCGCTTGTAGACCTCAACCGCCTGGGAGGCAACCTTAGAACCGCCCTGGGAGTCAAACGTCACCGTGACCGGCGGGAACTGACCACAGTTGTTGTAGTCGACCTCGTCGTCGGTCATCGGGTCAAAGTCTGCCCACTCGGCAATGAGCCACAGGTCGTCGGTCACAGGATTGGTGAAGTCATATTCAACAAGGCCCATCTGCGTCACGTAGTACCAGCCGGCAAAGATGTGATTGCCCCACTCGGGATCCTCAGGTTCAATGACCCACGAGCCGTCCTTGACCTGCTGCGCCGAGATGCAGGGGCCGCCCTGGGTGTTGAACTCGACCGTATGGTACGTGCCGTCTCCGTCCGTGGCCGACCATCCCTGCTTTGCGAGAAGGGACGAGAGCGTCTGCAGACCCGTGTTCACGTTCACCACCTGGTTGTTCTCGTTGATAAGAACGACAAACGGCAGCATGATGTTGCCCGAAGTGCTGCCGGACGCCCGAAGGGCACTCTGCGCCCAGTTGTAGTAGAGCCTTGACTGCGCGGCCGTGGTCGGCGAGGCAAACCGGACTCGGCTCGTCTGCCGAGAAGAGAACGCCTCGGCGAAGGCCTCCCTCTTACCGTCGTTGTCCAAGACAATGAAGGTGATATCAGAGCCCATGGCGGCGATCTTCTCCGCCTGGGCGATGGTATTCGTGGTGTTGGAGCACGTTGGCCTGCCTACGATGACAACGCGCCGCGTTCCGCCGTACGTTTCCTTGAGGGTGGTCGTCTTGCCGTTGAGCTCGTAGAGCGCAAGGTCACCCGCGTCAAAGGCTGCCGCGCTCGCCACCTGCGGCACTACCAGGCAGGCGAGAAACACCATCAGTGCGGCAAGCGCGGTCGCAAGCCTATTCCTTCTCATTATCTTCCCTTCTCTTGTCTGCCGGTCTTCTCGCGTCTATCGCCACGCGCCCTGAGGCTCGATGCTCAGGTAGAGGTCCGGGTACTCCTGCGCCACGGACTGAATCTCGTCAACGTTGTCGAGGCGGTTATACGCGCAGTTCAGGTCTCCGCCTCGCTCCCCAAGCTTGCGCACGAGCGCCACGTCGAGGTGAGCGATCCGGTTGGCCTCGCAGGTCACCCGGCGCAGGTCCGGGCACCCAGAGACATCCAGGTCAAGCGCCGTGAGGTCGTTGAACGAGACGTCAACGATGCTCAGGCGCGACAGCCCGTCAAGATCGACGCTCGAGAGCCCGTATGCGATCAGCCTCACGGACCGCAGCTTGGGAGCCTCGGAGAGCTCGGGCGCCGCGACTCCGGCAAAGCAGCCGGCTTGGACATCAAGCTGGGTAAGGGAGTCGTTCTCGCCAAGCTTCACGCCCTCGAACGCGCGCGGGCGGGTGTAGGACGTCACCGCATCCCACGACGTGTCGCCCCGCACGATCCAGTCCGCGTTTATGTATCCCGCAAGCTCGAGCTTGCTCAGGCTGGACAGGTCAAGGCCGCTCAGCGTCCCCTGGTCCCAGATCTCCATGACCTCAAGCTCCGTGAGATTTGAGAGGTCGATCGTCTCCAGGTAGATGCTGTTGTTCTCGTCATAGGAACCGAGCATGAGCGCGGTGGCCCTCGAGCCCTCCTCAAAGGAGAGGTGCCTCATCTTGGCGAGGTTGGGGGTCTTCTCCTCCTTGAAGTCAACGCAGTCGATGTCGCCGCCCTCGTGGCGCGCCGGCACGATGACGGACTCGTCCGAGCCCGTGTATCCAACGATGTCAAAGGTGCCGTCGTCGTTCTTCTCGTAGACAAAGTCGTCCTCGGGCGTGACCGGGGGCTCCTCGGGCGTGACCGGGGGCTCCTCGGGCTCGACTGGGGTCTCGGGCTCAACCGGCTTCTCGGGCTCCGCGGGCTTCTCCGCCACGCCGTACCACGCGGTTCCCTCGTAGCGCCAGCCCAGCTTCACGAGTGCGTCGCGCTCCTCTTCGCTCGCGGTGTAGTGGTGCGTGCAGGAGAGCGCGTAGGGGTTGAACAGGCGGTGGAGCTCCACGCCCTTGTCGTCGTCGGAGTACCAGCCCACGCCCTCCTGGCGCCAGCCGATCTCCGCGAGCCTGTCGTACTCCCCCTTGCTGGTGGTGTAGTGGTGGTCGCCCTGGGGCGCGTAGGGGTTGTAGAGGCGGTAGACGGGGGTGTTGGAGGTAACCGGGGCGGTCCAGGCAACGCCCTCGTAGGTCCATCCGAGCTTCCTGAGCCGGTCGCGCTCGACGGCGTCCGCGGTGTAGTGATGCTCGCCCGACCAGTGGTTGTAAAGGCGGTACATGTCCTGCGTGTCCGCCGCGCGGGCAACGGACGGCAAGAGGAGCACGAGCAGGGCCACGAGCAGCGGGGCAACCCTGCGGAGCGCGGGCTTGGGCGACATGGGGACTCCTTTCAGACGGTGACCCCACCATACCTGAAAGATTGCTGAGGACAGGGGGGCGCGCCCGCGAAGGACCCCCGTCCCGGCGCCGAGCGGTCTACCTGGCCCAGGGCACATTTGCGTTGTCCGCAAAAAAATGCGGACAACAGGGGTCCAAGCGCGTTCTTCTCGGCCGTAGGTCAGTGTTGTCCGCAATTATTAGCGGACAACAGCGAGTCGAGAGGGGCACGGGGTCGAGAAGGACCTAGGGTCGAGAAGAACCCCAAAGACAAGAAGGGGGCGCCAACCCGCAGGTCGGCGCCCCCAAGAGGCTCGATTCCGGAAAGGACTACTGGTCCTTCTCGATGCCGCGCATGACGGCCTTGTAGACCTCCATGATCGGGATGATCAGGAACGCAAGGCCAAGCGCGGCGGCCAGCGCCTCCATCGGGAGCTCCATGAAGCCGAACATATCGGCCAGGAACGGCACCTCAACCACCACGACGGTGAGGATGAAGGCAAGAAGCGCGGCGCCCCACAGCCACTTGTTCTGCGTCTTCATGCTGAACAGCGACGCGCGGCGGCTGCGCATGTTGAAGCAGTGGAAGATCTCGACCATGGAGAGCGTGATGAACGCCATGGTGACACCCTCCTCGTCGGCGGTGCCGGCGATCATGTCCGCGATGTTGATGTAGCCCATGTCGAGGTAGACGCCCACGAAGAACGAGGCCAGGACCAGGGCGGTGATCACGATGCCCTGGAAGACGATGTCGACGCCCATGCCGCCGGCGAAGACGCCGTCGGAGGCGTTGCGCGGCTTGCGCTTCATGACGTCGCCCTCGGCCTCCTCCATGCCGAGCGCCAGCGCCGGGAAGCAGTCCGTGATGAGGTTGATCCAGAGCAGCTGGACCGGCTGGAAGATCGTGAAGCCCACGAGCGTGGCCACAAAGACCGAGAGTACCTCGGCGATGTTGGCGGAGAGCAGGAACTGGATGACCTTGCGGATGTTGTCGTAGATCCTACGGCCCTCCTCCACCGCGTTGATGATGGTGGCAAAGTTGTCGTCCGCGAGGACCATGTCGGCCACGTTCTTGGTGACGTCGGTGCCGGTGATGCCCATGCCCACGCCAATGTCGGCGCGCTTGATGGACGGAGCGTCGTTCACGCCGTCGCCGGTCATGGCCACGATCTTGCCGCGGCTCTTCCAGGCGTCGACGATGCGGGCCTTGTGCTCGGGCTGGACGCGCGCGTAGACGCTGTACTGGGTGACCTGCTCCTTAAAGTCCTCGTCGGAGATCTTGTCGAGCTGGGCGCCCGTGATGGCGTGGGAGGCGTCGTTGATGATGCCGAGCTCCTTGGCAATGGCCACGGCGGTGTCGATGTGGTCGCCGGTGATCATGACCGGGCGGATGCCGGCCTCCTTGGCCTCCACGATGGCCTGCGTGACCTCCGGGCGGACCGGGTCGATCATGCCGGAGAGGCCCACAAAGGTGAGGTCGTGCTCAAGGCCGGCGGGCGTGCAGTCGTCCGGCAGGGCCTTGTGCTCGCGAACGGCGCTCGCCAGCACGCGCAGGGCCTGGTCGGCCATGGACTTGTTGGCGGCCATGATCTGGGTGCGGCGCGCCTCGGTCATGGGCTCGACGGTGCCGTCGGCGTTCATGACCTTGGTGCACAGGGCGAGAACCACGTCAGGGCCGCCCTTGGTGTACTGCTCGAAGGTGCCCTCGGGGGTCTTCACCACAACGGACATCATCTTGCGGCCGGAGTCGAAGGGGGCCTCGCCCACGCGCTCGTAGCGCGCGTCGTTGCCGCCCTCGTAGAAGCCGGCCTTGGCGGCGTCGTTGACGAGCGCGCACTCGGTGGGCTCGCCCACGGCCTCGCCCTTCTCGGCGTCCCACTTGGCGTCGGAGCAGAGGGCCATGGCGCGCAGGTGCAGGTCCTCGGGGCCGCAGAGCTCGTGCTTGGTGACGGTCATCTTGTTCTGCGTGAGGGTGCCCGTCTTGTCCGAGCAGATGATCTGGGTGCAGCCGAGCGTCTCCACGGCGGTCATCTTGCGGATGATGGCCTGACGGCGGCTCATCTTGGTGACGCCCATGGAGAGGACGATCGTGACCACGGCCACGAGGCCCTCGGGGATGGCGGCAACGGCCAGGGACACGGCAACCATGAAGGTGTCGAGGATCATCTCGGGGTTGGAGCCGAGCTCGCCGCCGTGGCGGATGAGGTCGACGGCAAAGATGATCACGCAGATCGCGAGCACCAGCTTGGTGAGGATGCCGGAGAGCTCGTTGAGCTTGATCTGGAGCGGGGTGAGCTCCTTCTTGGCGGTGGTGAGGGCGTCGGCGATCTTGCCCATCTCGGTCTTCATGCCGGTGGCGGCAACGACTGCCTTGCCGCGGCCGTAGACCACGGTGGAGCCCATGTAGCACATGTTCTTGCGGTCGCCGAGGGGCACGTCGTCGGCGTCGGCGGCAAGCGCGATCGGCTCGACGTGCTTCTCAACGGGCACGGACTCGCCGGTGAGCGCCGCCTCCTCGATCTTCATGGATGCGCTCTCCAGGACGCGGCAGTCCGCGGGCACGGAGTCGCCGGCCTCGAGAAGGACGATGTCGCCGGGGACGAGGTCCGCGGAGGGAAGGTGCTCGAGCTTGCCGTCGCGGATGACCTTGGACTGCGCGGCGGACATCTGCTGGAGCGCCTCGAGGGCCTGCTCGGACTTGGCCTCCTGGACCACGCCGAGCACGGAGTTGATGATGACAACGGCCATGATGATGATGACGTCTGCCCACTCCGGCTCGCCCTGGATCACGCCCGTGATGGCCGAGATGAAGGCGGCCACGATGAGCATGATGACCATCGGATCGGCCATCTGCTCGAAGAAGCGCTTCCAGAGCGGGGTCTTCTCCTCCTTGTCGAGCTCGTTGTGGCCGTACTGCGACAGGCGGCTCGAGGCCTCCGCCGCGGTGAGGCCGCTCTCCTCGTTAGAGGAAAGCTCACCCAGCACGTCGTTGGCAGACGCTAGGTACTCTTTCAACGTATTTCTCCTCCTGGGTAGGACATTGGCCCGACAGATTGACGCCCGGTCATAATTCCCCAGGAGGGGCAAGGGCTCGTCAAGGCTGCCATGTCGGGCAGCTGACAGAACAATCGTCAATTTTACCCAATTTCCTGCCAATAAAACATTGAAAACCTGTGATGCGGCGGGGCGGATTGGTGACAAGGGTGACAACCTACCCTGTCACCCTTGTCACCAATCCGCCCGCCATCACTTATACGAAACCGATTTCAGATTCAAGCTGTTTTCGGTGAGCGAGGTGCTTACGTACCCCTTGCCTGCGCTAAACTTGGCTTCGGTAGGCTAATGTTCTGCGCCTTCGCGCAAAGGGAAAGGAAGCGTCTGAATGAACATCCTCTTCTACGGAACGGCCAGCTACGACAAGGATTCGTTCCAGAAGGAGCTCGCTGACTACCCCGAGATCAAGATCGACTTCACCGAGTCCAACCTCACGCCCATGACCGCGGCGCTCGCGCGCGGCTATGACGCCGTCTGCGCCTTCGTCAACGCGGACTGCGGCGCCATGACCCTCGAGATTCTCGCCGGCTTTGGCGTCAAGCTCCTCCTCATGCGCTGCGCGGGCTTTGACGCCGTCAACGTGGCGGTTGCCCAGGACCTCGGCATGCGCGTCACACGCGTGCCCGCGTACTCCCCCGAGGCCATCGCCGAGCACGCCATGGGCCTCGCGCTTGCCGCCAACCGCCGCATCTGCAAGGGCTACATCCGCGTGCGCGAGAACGACTTCTCCCTCGACGGGCTCGTGGGCAACACGCTGCACGGCAAGACCGCCGGCATCATCGGCACCGGCCGCATCGGAGCTGCGCTCTGCCGCATCTGCAAGGGCTTTGGCATGAAGGTCCTCGGGTCCGACCTCTACCCCAACCAGGCGCTTCTCGACGAGGGTGTGGTCGACGAGTACGTTGACTACGACGAGCTCTACCGCCGAAGCGACCTCATCTCGCTCCACGCCTTCCTTAACGAGGAGAGCCGCCACATGATCAACGACGACTCCATCGCCAAGATGAAGAACGGCGTGATCCTGGTGAACACCGGCCGCGGCGGCCTCGTGGACACGCAGGCGCTCATCCGCGGCATCCTCTCCGGCAAGATTGGCGCCGCGGGCATCGACGTCTACGACGAGGAGGGCCCCAACGTCTACCAGAACCGCGCGGGGCAGGTCATCGACTCGGTGACCGCGCGCCTGTGCTCCTTCCCCAACGTGGTCATGACCAGCCACCAGGCCTTCTTCACCCACGAGGCCCTTGCTGAGATCGCCCGCGTCACTCTCGACAACGCCCAGGCATTTGCCCACGGCACCGACTTTGTTGACCGCAGCGTCGTCTGCTAGCCAGCGACGCTGTCCCGACCCCCGCTCATAGAAAGGGCACCCATGGCATTCAACAAGAAGAAGACCAAGATCGTCTGCACGATGGGTCCGGCCACCGAAGACGAGGAGGTGCTGCGTCAGCTCATCCTCCACGGCATGAACGTCGCGCGCTTCAACTTCTCCCACGGCAGCCACGAGTACCACCGCAAGAACATCGAGCGCGTGCGCGCCCTTTCCCGCGAGCTCGCCATCCCCGTGGCCATCATGCTCGACACCAAGGGCCCCGAGGTCCGCACCGGTCTTCTCGAGGACGGCCAGAAGGTCACGCTCGAGACGGGCAAGACCTGCATCATCACCACCGACGACGACGTCGTGGGCACCGCCGAGCGCTTCTCGCTTGACTACAAGACCCTCCCGCAGGAGGTCGAGAAGGGCACCGTCATCCTGATTGACGACGGCCTCATTGGCCTTGAGGTCGACCACGTCGAGGGCACCGACATCTACTGCACCATCACCAACGGCGGCGAGCTCGGCGAGCGCAAGGGCGTGAACTTCCCCAACCTCAACATCAACCTGCCCTCCGTCACCGCCCAGGACCGCGCGGACATCATGTTTGGCTGCGAGCTGGGCATTGACGCCATCGCCGCCTCCTTCATCCGCGACGGCAAGGCCGTCCAGGAGATTCGCCGCATCTGCATTGAGATGGGTACCCCCGACGTCCTCATCTTCCCCAAGATCGAGAGCGCCCTGGGCGTCAAGAACTTCGACGAGATCCTCCACGAGGCCGACGGCTGCATGGTCGCCCGTGGCGACCTCGGCGTTGAGGTGCCCGCCGCACAGGTGCCCCACATCCAGAAGACCATCATCAAGAAGTGCAACCAGCACTACAAGCCGGTCATCACGGCCACGCAGATGCTCGACTCCATGCAGCGCAACCCGCGCCCCACGCGCGCCGAGATCACCGACGTTGCCAACGCCATCTACGACGGCACCGACTGCGTGATGCTCTCTGGCGAGACCGCTGCCGGCAAGTACCCCATCGATGCCGTCAAGACCATGTCCGAGATCTGCAAGGAGACCGAGAAGTACCTGCCCGAGCGCAAGGAGTACCACGACCGCGGCGGCGTGCGCAACGTCAACGGCGCCACCGGCTTTGCCGCGCTCGAGATGGCCGACCGCGTGAACGCCAAGTGCATCCTCGCGCCGACCAACTCCGGCCGCTCCGCGCGCCTCATCTCCACGTTCCGCCCGAGGATGCCGCTCTTTGCCACCTCGCCGCGTGAGCAGACCATCCGTCGCACCTGCTTCTACTGGGGCGTCTACGCGTACCGCACCACCGAGCAGGGCTCGCTCTCGAGCACGCTGTACAACGCGCTCGTGACGGCCAAGAACAACGGCCTCGTGGAGACCGGTGACATCGTGGTCATCACCGCCGGTGACCCGCAGACCTCCCCGCGCCTGGGTGACTACACCACCTCCACCAACATGGCGATGGTGGCGCAGGTGCAGTAGGCGCAACTCGCTCCACGCACGTTTGAGGCCCCGCGACGCAGCTGTGTCGCGGGGCCTCTTGTGGACCCGCGCCGACGGTTCTTCTCGCCGGGGCGTCGGCCCGCGTCCCCGCTCGGCCCGCCCGTCCGGGACGGCC
>NZ_JAUDEA010000010.1 GCF_030372065.1 Thermophilibacter provencensis
CCCCCGCCCCCCCCCCCCCCCCCCGCGCCCCTTTTCGGCCCGCGCCCCTTTTCGGCCCGCGCCCCTTTTCGCCGCGCGCTGTTTTTCAGAGTCCTGAAATTTTGGGGTATGGCACGCCGAAGGCGATCAATCCGTGCCCTACCCCCAAATTTCAGGACTTTTTAGCGCCTCGTTGTGCCACGGTCCCGATTTTCAGGACACGCCCGGCGGCCGCGCCGCAGCGCACCAAAAACACCACGCGCCCCAACGTCCTTCTCGCCTATCATCTCCTTGTGCGAACAGCAAAGGAGCAGCCATGCCACGTGAGACCAAGCAGGCAAAGATTGATCGCGCCGTTGAGGTGTGCCGCCGCCTGGACGAGAAGTACGGTCCCGTTGAGTGCTTTTTGGACCACGCCAACCCCTTCCGCTTGACCATCGCCGTGCTGCTCTCTGCCCAGACCACAGACGCGCAGGTCAACAAGGTCACGCCCGCGCTCTTTGAGCGCTTTCCCACTCCGGAGGCCATGGCGGCCGCCACGCCCGAGGAGGTCTCCGAGTACATCCGCAGCCTGGGCTTCTACAAGTCAAAGGCGCGCCACTGCGTGGAGTGCGCGCAGATGATCGTCTCGGAGTTTGGCGGCGAGGTGCCGCACACGATGGACGAGCTCACGCGCCTGCCCGGCGTTGGCCGCAAGACGGCAAACATCGTGATGAACGTGGGGTTTGGCATCGTGGAGGGCATCGCGGTGGACACGCACGTCAACCGCATTGCGCACCGCCTGGCACTCTCGCCCAAGACACACGCGAAGGAGCCGCTCAAGACGGAGCAGGACCTGCTGCGCCTGCTCCCGCGCGAGCTCTGGGGGCCGGTCAACCACCAATGGATAAAGCACGGCCGCGACACCTGCACGGCGCGCGGCCCAAAGTGCGACGGTTGCGTCCTCGAGGACATCTGCCCGAGCGCGCACCGGTGCTAGGGGCGCCGGAGACCGGCGCCGCCAGACCAGCTAGATCAACTAGACCAGCTTGCCCTTGCTGTGGTCCACCATGTGCTGGATCATCTGGGCAACCCAGCCGGTGAAGTCGCGGCGGCGGCTCTTGAGCTGGCCGTCAACGAGCTCGTCGTAGGCAACCTTGATCTTGGCAAAGCGCGTCACCATCACGGGATCGTCGTGCGTGAGGCAGCTCTCGTAGGTCTTGGCGGCGTTGAGGCCCATGAGGATCTTGGCGTTGTACATGACGTGGTCCTGGCCGTTGTCGTCACGGTAGACAAAGAGGTTCTTGGTCACGCCGATCTGGTTGGCGGCAAGGCAGGTGGCGTCCTCGATGGAGGAGAGCGTGTCGATGAGGTCCTGCGCAACCGGAGCGTCGTCGGCGGTTGCGGGCTCGCACGGAACGGAGAGGACGGCCTCGTCCTGAACCAGGTCCTTGATCATATGGTTCCCTTTCGATCGGGTGTGTTGCTCACGCAATTATAGCGAGAGTGGCCCGCGCCACATTCCGCTCGGAGAGGTTACACTTTCAGGAGCATGGGCAACCAACAAGGGGTGATGCGAGATGCGCCATCAAGCTGGCCTGACGTTTGTGACCGTCGCACTTCTGGGAGCACTCTCCCTGGCTGGTTGCACCGGGACGCCCCCACAGTCGCCCGATTCTCCCGAGGGCACGTCGCAGCAGGAGGCCGCACCAGAGCCTCAGAAAGATCCCAAGGCAGAGGCATACGCCCTCTATGCGGAAAAGGTTCGCGAGTACGTTGACGCCTACGGCGAGCCCTCATACGAGGGGCCGGCGAGCTCGGACTATGAGACGCAGACCGGCACCGGCCTCAACCTGGTGCTTCTCCGCGATTACAACAAAGACGGCGTTGAGGAGCTCGTGCTCGGCCACCGCAACGCGGACGATGCGGACTACATGCACCCCTATGTGATCGAGGTCTGGGCGGTGCGCGACGGTGAGCTCGTGCTCGCGCTCGATGACCCGGACGCCTTCTCTCACGGCCAGGACGTGCTCACCGGTTTTGAGGACGCCACGCTTGACGGCGAGCCCGTGGTGCTCACCACCATCTATGGGCCCTCGGAGCTGGGCGAGCAGTCCGGCGGCGGCGCGTACGCGCTCAGGGACGGCTCGTTTGTCCAGACCCTCTCCTACCTTCAGGACTACAGCTTCGACGGATCCGTGAACAACTTCACGGTTGACGGCGAGAAGAGCGACGCCGACGGTTTTCTTGCCGCCATGCAGCGCCCCGTGGTGAGCGACTACTGGTCGCTCATGGGCTACGGCGCCGCAACGCCGGGCGAGGGCGTGACGCTGCACACCGTTCCCGAGACCGTCGCGGAGGCGCAGCGCGTGATTGCGCTGCTCGAGGAGGCTGTCGATGGCGGGGCAACCGACGAGGCCACCGGCGAGACAACCTACGCCGCACACGACGTGAGCCAGGAGGTCACCGTCAACGCCTACCAAGCCGGATCTGGCTCATGGGAAGAAACAAACACCTGGTCATACCCACAGTTTGAGACCTCTAACGGAGACGTACCCAATCAGCTGGAGACGCTCAACGAGTCCATCAAGGCAGACTTTGAGGAGCGCCTTGCCACGCAGGAGTCCATGACCGAGGAGGCGGCCGCCGGAGACAGCCAGGGCGTTCCCGAGCAGACCCTCTGGTGCCACGACACAACGACCTCGATTGACGGCGCGATCGCAAGCGTGCGCCTGGACCGCTACTCCTACTACGGAGGCGCCCACGGGACGCGCTATGTGAGCGGCCGCTTCTACAACCTGGACTCCGGCGAGGAGGTTCCTGCCACCGAGGCGCTTGGGATGAGCGAGAACGAGCTCAAGCTCGCCGCCAAGGAGGGGCTCCAGGCGTTCTTTGCCGTGACCCCGAGCGACCTTGGGGCAGACATCGATTACGACCGCGCGGTGGACGACCTCTTTCTCGAGAACCGCACCTTCATCTACCGCACCGACGACGCCATTGTGGCGTGCTTCACCGAGGGCACCGTCGGCTCGGTGGGGTTTGGCGGGCATGAGATCGTGATCTGCTCGCTCACCGACCGCGTTGCCGTTGGCGACGACCTCGTCGGCAACTACCCCGTGCAGTAGCGGGTGACGCCGATGTTCAACGTTGTTCTCGTGGCACCGGAGATTCCGGCCAACACCGGAAACATCGGGCGCACGTGCGTGGTCACGGGCTCGCGCCTGCACCTTGTGGGGCCGCTCGGCTTCTCGCTGGACGAGAAGTCCCTCCATCGCGCGGGTCTTGGCTACTGGGAGAGCCTCGACGTGACGACCTACGAGACCTGGGCCGACTTCGTTGAGGAGAACGGGCTCGCCGACCCCAGCGACCGCCGCGTGCACCTCCTCACCAAGAAGGCGCGGCGCACCTACGCGGAGGCGCGCTACGCAGACGGCGACTTCCTTGTCCTGGGCTGCGAGAGCGTGGGCCTCCCGGAGCGGCTCCTTGCCGAGCGTCCGGGGAGCTGCGAGCGCATTCCCATGCTGCCCGACGCCGTCTCGCTCGCCAACGCACGGCAATGGCGCAGGGGCGCGCCGCTCAGTCACGCTCCCCTGCGCCAGCAGGATGTGTGCGGGAACTTCGTCGACCCGGAGGACTGGCGCATCAGCGCCCTCAACCTCTCGAACGCCGCCGCGGTCGTGCTCTACGAGGCGCTGCGCCAGACCGGCTTCCCGGGGATGTGAGGAGGGGCGCCGCGCGGGGCGAGCTCGAGGGGCTTCTCGCCGAGTGCGCGGAACGCTCACGCTCGAGTGCTCCGTGGCGGAGCTGCAGAACCAGCCCTACGGCCTGCGCGTGCTCGGGCGCATCGAGAACGTGCTGGCGGAGGAGTCGGTGCCCGGCGAGGACGGCAAGGTCGACCCCGCCAAGCTGGGCGCCTTTGCCTTCGACCAGTTCCGCAGCGGCTACTACGCAATGGGCGAGAAGGTCGGGCAGGCCTGGGAGAGCGGCAAGCGCCTGGCGTAGCGCACGGTTCATTTGTTGGGTGGTTTTTCGAGAAGGTACAAAGTATCGCTTCTTTTGACAGGCCTCTGAGCTGCGCTTTCTCTGACGGACGCAGGGCTCGTACTTGAGGCGACCCCAAAATAGTACCCAGCAAATGAGCGCCCGCTGGCAAGGGCCCCACGGGGGTCACCCGCGCGTCGCAAACGCGGGGTTCGCCTCGCGGACGAGACCGGGCAGGGCCTCATGCAGACGCTCCCAGGCGGCACGGACGCGAGCGGGCACGTCGACGTGGGCGATGTAGCCGCGGCCGCGCGGGCCGTAGCCGCACTCGTCGTCGGTGAGGCGCGGGACCTCTCCCATGAGCAGGGTCACGTAGCGCGGCACGTCCCACATGCCGAGGGGCGGGTCGACGACCCACAGATCGTCGAGGCTCGCCTCGGCACGTGCGGCCGCACCCGGCCGCGGCGCCACGCGCGCGACGTACGTGGCGAAGTTGACCACGCGCACGTCCGGCGCCTCCCGGCGAACGCCGGCCTCCATGCGCCGCTGCATCGTGGCGTCCTGCGCGAGGATGAGGCTCTCGCACGCCACGCCCCGTTCTCCGAGAAGCCCCAGCAGGTAGGTGACGTTGTTGCCGCAGTTGGTGGACGCGTGCTCAAGCAGGTCGGCCTCCAGGCCGTGACGCCGCGCGAGGTAGGCGGCAAAGACGTCGGCCTCGGGCGCGTCGTCGGCGAAGGCGACGTCCGGGCAGAGCTCGCGCACGCGGGCGCGCAGGGCCTCGGTGGTGTGGCCGGTGCCGCCCACGATCACGTACGTGCGCGCCGCGCGGGCGCGGATGGCCTCGGCGAGCACATCTCCCCCGGCGAGGATGCTGCCGCCGAAGAGCGCCATCACGTCCGCCCGCCGCGTGCCGACCGCGCCCTCGAGCGCGTCGGGCATCAACGCGGGCACGTCGCGCGGCCCGAGAAACTCGGCGAGATCGTTGACGTCTTGCGCAAGCTGGTCGGCGGTCATGGGCGCTCCTTCGGGAGTCTGGCGGGAGGGACGGCACGGCCCCGCCCGCCCATTATCCCCCAGTCGCGCGCGGGTGGGGGCACGTACAATGCCGGCTTGTGATGCCAGCATGCGACAGGGGTATAGTGATAACCCAGGGGTTACAACCAGCTCGGACGCGGAGGTGCCCATGGAACTCGAGCAGCTCAGGCAGCTGGACGCCATCGCGCGCGCAGGGACCATCTCTGCCGCCGCCGAGAGCCTGCACACCTCGCAGCCGAGCGTGAGCCGCTCGATGCGCGCGCTCGAGCGCGAGCTGGGCTGCGAGCTCTTTGAGCGGACCCGCAACCACGTGGAGCTCAACGAGGCCGGACGCGTCGCCCTGCGCCACGCCCGTGCGATCCTCGCGGAGGAGCGGCGCATGCGCGACGCCTTCGACGAGCTCACGCGCACGAGTCGCACCATCGCGATTGCCTCGGTTGCGCCGGCGCCGGTCTGGCGCCTGACCGAGCGCGTGACCGAGCGCCTCCCGGGGACGATCCTCACCTCGGAGCTCGTCGACGACGAGCGCGAGGTCGAGCGCCGCCTCTTCGACCGCTCCGCCGACCTGGCGATCACGCGGCGCCCGATGGGGCTGCCGAACGTCGTGTGCGCGCCGCTGATGGTGGAAAACCTCTCTGTCTTCGCCCCTGCCGACGACGAGCTCGCGGGGCGCACGAGCGTGAGCTTTGCCGAGCTGGACGGCCGCACGTTCCTCATGAACGCCGAGATCGGCTTCTGGGGTGACGTCGTTCGCGCCGCGATGCCGAGCGCCCGCATCATCGAGCAGACGGACTCCACCGTGCTCTCGCAGATGATTCGCTCGTCCGACCTGCTCGGCTTCGTCACGGACGTCACCGGCGCGCAGCACGAGGACGAGCGTCGCGTGCGCGTCCCCATCCGGGACGCGGACGCGCACGCGACGTTCTACGTGGTGGCCCTTGTCGACGCCCCGCGCGCCGTGCTCGACATCGTGGAGCTCGTGCGCGGCTGACGGGGCCCTGCGCCCGGCGGCGCTACTCCTGAGCGTCGAAGTCGGGCTTCATCGCCGCATAGCCGGCGAGGGCCTCCTCAGTGGCCTCGTAGTACTTCTTGGTGCCGTCAAGCTTGGCGATCTTGGACATCTCCTCGTCGGTCAGGCGGAAGTCAAAGATGTCGGCGTTGTCGGCGATGTGCGCGGGGTTCTTGGAGCCCGGGATGATGGACGTGCCCATCTGGGTGTGCCAGCGCAGGATGACCTGGGCGGGCGTCTTGTCGTACTTCTCGCCGATTTTGACAAAGACCGGCTCGGCCTGGAGGGCGGCGTCGCCGTGGCCGAGCGGGTACCACGCTTCGATCACGATGCCGTACGTGCTCAGGTACTCGCGCAGCCCTGCCTGGGCGAAGTAGGGGTGGCACTCCACGGTCACGAGCTGCGGCTTGATCTCCGCGTGCTCGATGACCTCGGCGATCTTGTCCTGTGGGAAGTTGGAGAGGCCAAGCGCGCGGACCTTGCCCTCCTTGTAGGCCTTCTCCATGGTCCTCCAGGCGGCCAGGTAGTTGCCCACCGGCTGGTGCAGGATCAGCATGTCAACGTAGTCGAGGCCGAGGCGCGCCAACGTGCCGTCAACGGCGGCGTCACCTGCCTCGTAGACGGACGGCCAGAGCTTGGTGGAAACGAAGAGCTTGTTGCGCTCCACGCCGCTCTTGGCGATGGCGCGGCCCACGGCCTTCTCGGTCATGTAGGCGTTGGCCGTGTCGATGTGCTCGTAGCCGGCCTCGAGCGCCGCGAGCGACGCGGTCTCGGCCTCGGCCGGGCTCATCAGGAAGGTTCCAAGACCCTCCACGGGCATCTTGACGCCATTGTTGAGCTCCAGGTACTCCATGGTCTCCTCCTCGCTTTGGGAATGCTTTCACAACCTCATGGTCGCGTCGCTCGGGCGAGAAGTACAATGTCGGCTCCGCAGCTCAGTATGCACACAGCGCATACCGAGCCCCAGCACTTGCGAATCGGAGGCGAAGGGGTCAAGGCGCTCGTCGGAGAGGCGCCAGCAGGCCGACGTCTCGGGAGCTACCCCTGGACAGAGTGCCCGCCAAAGACGGCGAGGTCCATCCCGTCGAGGGCGCGGTCGATGCGCGCGACCTCCTCGGCGCTCAGCGCGACGTCCGCCGCGCCCAGGTTCTCGCGCAGGCGCTCCGGCTTGCGGCTGCCGGGGATCGGCACGATCCACGGCCTCTTGCACAGCATCCACGCGAGCGAGACCTGCGCCATCGTCGCGCCCTTCTCGCGGGCGATGTCGCCGAGAAGGCCGAGGACAGCGCGGTTCCTCTCGTAGCCCTCCTTGGTGTACTGCGGCATGCTGTCGCGATAGTCCTGGGTGCCCTCGAACTTCGTGGAGGGCGAGTACGCGCCCGTGAGAAAGCCGTTGGCCATCGGGCTGAACGCCACGAGCGCCACGTTCAGCTTCTCGAGCACGGGGAAGAGCGGCTCGTGCCAGCGGGCGAGCATGGAGTAGCGGTTCTGCACCGCGGCAACGGGGCGCACCGCGTCTGCGCGCCGCAGGTAGCCCTCGGTTGCCTCCGAGATGCCCCAGGCGCGGACCTTGCCGGCCTTGATGAGCTCGGCCATCACGCCCGCGACCTCCTCGGGGGCCACCTTGGAGTCAATGCGGTGCTGGTAGTAGGGGTCAATGTGGTCTGTGCGCAGGCGGCGCAGGCTGCCGTCGACCGAGGCGCGGATGGTCTCGGGGCTCGAGTCCACCGTGAGCGTCTTGTCCGCGTTGTGGCGCACGCCAAACTTGGTGGCAATGACAGCCTGGTCGCGCACGGGGCGCAGCGCCTCGCCCACCGCATCCTCGTTGTGGAGGGTCTGGCCAGCAGCGCTCTTGCCCACATAGCACTCGGCCGTGTCGAAGAAGGTGTAGCCCATCTCAAGCGCCGCGCGAATCACGCGCGCCGCGTCCGCCGTGTCCATTGCGTCGCCGCTCGCATGGGTGAGGCCCATGCAGCCCAGCCCCAGCGCCGAAACCTCGATGCCGCTCTTGCCGAGCACGCGTCCCTCTGCCATGCCCGCCTCCGTTCCTCGGGTGTCCTGGGTGTCCTTCCCCAGTCTGGCCCCATGGGGGCGCGACGGCGCAAACGGACTCGACATGCCACCATGCGCGCAGCGCATGGCGAGCCCGGGCTTCTCTCCGACAAGGACTGGCGGCCCGCGTCAGCCCAGCAGGTCTCGGTAGATGGCAAGGTCATCGTCCTTGAAGACGTTGGAGACCACGCTCACCCTTTCATCCGCGACAAGTGGACCGTGCTCGTCCTGCGCGACCTTCTCGGCGGCACCAAGCGCTTCGGGGAGCTCAAGCGCTCGCTCGGGAGCGTCTCGTAGAAAGTGCTGACTGCTCGCCTGCGCGAGATGGAGGAGTGCGGCCTGGTGTCGCGCACCGTCTACGCCGAGGTGCCCCCGCGCGTGGAGTACGCGCTCACGCCGCTGGGGCTGAGCCTGAGGCCGGTCCTGAGCGCAATGTGGGACTGGGTCTGCGGCTACCAGCACGCCAAGGACCCCGAGCGCCCGAGCGCCCTCCCCAAGCCCTGGGAGACCTGACCGAAATTAGGGACCGAAATTAGGGACGTGGTTTTTCTCTCAGAGAAAAAGGGACAGGCCGTGCTACGCAGCCTGTCCCAAATTCTCTGAGAGGAAAAACCCGTCCCCAAATTCACCAAATTCACGTCTACCAGATGCCCAGGACGTGCTGCATGCCAAGCGAGACCGCGGCAATGGCAACCCAGCAGCAGAGTCCCATGAGGATCGGCTTGCCGCCCGTGCGAACGAGCCGCACGATGTTGGTGTTAAGGCCGATCGCCGCCATCGCCATGACGATGAGGAACTTGGAGAGCTCCTTGATGGGGGCGGTCACGCCCGCGGGCAGCGAGAAGACCGTGGTCGTAACGCTCGCCAGCACGAAGAACACGATGAAGGTCGGGAATGCGCGCCTGAGGCTGAAGGTGCTCTGGGCCTCTCCGCCCGCACGGTGCGCCTGACGCATCTGCCAGAACGCGAGCGCCAGCGTAATCGGGATGATCGCCAGCGTGCGCGTGAGCTTCACGATGGTGGCGGAGTCGAGCGTGTTGGCACCGGGGTGCATGCCGTCCCACGCCGCCGCGGCGGCAGTGACGGAGGAGGTGTCGTTCACCGCAGTGCCGGCAAAGAGCCCAAAGCCCTCGTTCGTGAGGCCGAGCATGCCGCCGAGCGTGGGAAACACCAGGGCCGCAACCACGTTGAAGAGGAAGATCACGCTGATGGCCTGAGCAATCTCCTCGTCGTCCGCTTCGATGACGGGCGCCGTCGCCGCGATGGCCGAGCCGCCGCAGATGGAGGACCCCACGCCGATGAGGGTGGAGATCTTGCCGGGGATCTTGAGCGCGCGGCACAGCAGGAAGGACACGACGAGCGACGTAGCAATCGTGGAGACGATAATGGGCAGCGACGTGGCACCCACCTGTGCGATCTGTGCCAGGTTGAGGCCAAAGCCAAGCAGGATGACGGCCCACTGGAGCACCTTCTTGGACGTGAACCTGACACCGTCCGCGAGCGGTTGGCCCTTCTCGGCAGGGATCGCAAGCGCCAGCGCCATGCCCATGAGGATGGCAAAGACCGGGCCGCCCACGACCTCAAACTGCTTGCCCAGAAGCCACGCCGGCACGGCGATGACCAGCGCAAACAGCACACCCTTCCACAGCCTGCCAAAGTCCTTGATGAGCTCCATGCGCCCCGCCCTTCTCGCTTCCCTCTGTTCCAGAAGAGGCTACCGCCAGACGTTATAATCAAATGCACACAGTTGCTTATAGACCCATAAGTATTTGTCGACAAGGACGCGCATGCTCGACTATCGCACGCACACGTTCCTGACCGTCTGCCGCACGGGCAGCCTCACACGCGCCGCGGTGGAGCTCCACGTGACCCAGCCGGCAGTCTCGCAGCACATACGGCAGCTCGAGCGCCACTACGGCGCTCCGCTCTTTTCCAAGACGGGCCGCGGGGTGGAGCCCACGCCCGCGGGTCAGCTCCTCTACCGCCAGCTGAGCGTGATGGAGAACGACGAGGCGCGCCTGCGCTCGGAGCTTGCCGCGCTCAGTGGAAACAGGGGCGCGCGCCCGCCGCTGCGCCTTGGCTGCACGCGCACTGTGGCCGACTTCGTTGCCCCACGCGTGCTGGCAGGGCACCTGCGCCGGCACCCGGACGAGCGGCTGCTCTTGCGCACCGGCAACACGACCGAGCTCGTGGACCTTCTCGACCGTGGCGAGATTGACCTTGCGCTGGTGGAGGGGTCGTTTGACCGCGCGCTGTTTGAGAGCGAAACGTTCTCGCGCGAGCGGTTCGTGGCGGTGGCGGCAACGGGCGCGCGGCCCGCCCGCATCACCGACCTGCTGGGGATGCGCCTGGTGCTGCGCGAGAAGGGGTCCGGCACGCGCGAGATCCTCGAGCGCCACCTTGCGGCGCGCGACCTTGCCGTGGACAACTTTGCCGGCGTCATCGAGCTCGCGAGCATCCCTGCCATCAAGGCCTGCGTGGCTGCCGGGGCGGGTGTGAGCTTCCTCTACCGCGTTGCAGTGGAGGGCGAGCTGAGCGCGGGCGAACTCGCCGACGTCACGCCCGCGGACTTTGTCATCGAGCACGACCTCAGCCTTATCTGGCAGCGCGGCAGCCGCTACGGTGCGCGCTGGCGCACCCTGCTCCGCGAGTGGTAATTTGGGGACGCGTTTTTTCTCTCAGAGTTTTTGGGACAGGCCTGCCGAGTGTTATTCCAAGGCCTCGGCAGGCCTGTCCCAAAAACTCTGAGAGAAAAAACGCGTCCCCAAATTACAGGGCAGCAGCGCCCAGGGAGATGAGCAGGGGCAGCGATATGATTGAGAGGATCGTCGTGGTGCAAACGGTGAGCACGGCGGTCTTGTAGTCGCCATCGTACTGGGCCGCGTAGATTGCCACGTTGGCACCCGTGGGCGCCGCCGCGGCAATGAGCAGCGCAAGCCCCACCACGCCATGGCCCCACGGCAGCACCGCGAGCAGCAGCAGCGTCAGCAGCGGCACAACCACCAGGCGCACGCCGCAGACCGCCCACACCCCGCGGGACTCGGAAAAGTCGCGCAGCCGGGCCTGCGCCAGGTACGACCCGCACACGATCATGGCCGCCGGCGTGTTGAGCCCCGCAATCGTGGCCAGCACGTCGCCCACAAAGGCGGGCTCCGGCGCCCCAACGGCATACAGCGCGAGCCCCAGCGCAAACGAGATGATGATGGGGTTGGTGGCAATGGCGCGCGGCCGCACGCTCGCGCCGTCTCCCGTGATCATGAGCACGCCCACGCTGGCCTGCAGGGCGTTCAGCCACCCGATCATGCAGACGATGTAGATGACGGCGCCCTCCCCCAGCGCGGCCTGCACCAGGGGAATCCCCACAAACCCCGCGTTTGAGAAGGCGGCCGAGAAGGCCAGGAGCCCGTCTCGCCTAAAGACGAGCCGAGACACCACGATGGCCAACACGAGCAGCGCGAGCGAGAGGAAGAACGTCTCCACGATGACCGCGGTGGTCTCCTCGGAACGCTCGGTCCAGAGGCTCCGCACAATGACCACGGGAATCACCACATAGAGCAGCAGCGACCCCAGGTCCTTGGCGCCGGCGGTGCCCATGCGACCCGTCCTGAACAGCAGCACGCCCACCGCCATGAGGACGAACATCTGCGCAATCTGGGCAAAGATGACAAGGCCGTAGCTCACTTCTCGCCATCTCCCCCGAGCTTCTCAGAGCAGATCGCGGCAAGCAGGCGCCGATGCGCGTCCGTGCGCTTGCCAGCGTACACCTCAAGAAACGCGATCTTGGTCCCGGAGACCACCGCCTCCACGCTCAGGCCTCCCAAGCCGCCGCGCGCCCTGAGCGCCGCGACGTCCTCCCAGCGACCCGCGCACGAGAGCGTGGTCCCCCATGTGGAGCCAAACGCCGCAACGCCCCCGTCCGCGACCACGAGCGCGCCCGTTGCCCGCTCGGGAACGGGCACAAACTCGTGAAAGACGGAAAGCTCGCCGAGAAGAACCAGCTTAACCGCATCGTCCTCGGCGATGAGCTCGCACGCGCCGGCGATGTTGGCCCGCGCGGCCCTTCCCGGATGCACGCCGTCCGCCGCCAGCAGGGCGCGAACGTCCTCTCGCATGTCCGCCAACTTACTCGTCGTCATCACCCATCTCGAAGGTGAGGTCGTTCATGACGACGATTCCCTGCCGGGACTCCTCCACCATGTCCCTGACCTCCTCGAGGGTGACGTCTCCCGTCACCATGGCAAGCTGCAGGAGCAGCGGGAGGTTCATGCCGGCCACGATGATGGTGTTCTCGCGCCCGAGCCAGGGCATCACCGTCTGGTTGGCGCTGCCGCCCATGAGGTCCGAGCAGATCACGACCTGCTCGTCACCGCAGGCGTCAAGGAACGCCGTGACGTCCTCGGCGAGGCCCTGCGCCCCGCGCTCGATGGAGACGCAGGCGGAGGAGACCTCGCTCATTCCAAAGAAGTTGGAGAGCACGCTGGCCATTCCGGCGGCGAGGTCTCCGTGGCTCACGAGCAGCAGCTTCATCTTCAGTCCTCTCAATGCGGGGGCGGGCCGCCCAAAGACGGCCCGCCCGAGGTTCAAAAGCGCTAGGCGCAGATTCCAAAGGCGCCGAGGGCGATGGCGACGATCATGACGATCCAGACCATCTTTCCGGGGCTCATGCCCTTGATGTCCAGGCCAAGGTAGATGGCCAGCATGGTGATGAGGTTCATGAAGCTCGGGAGGATCCCGTTCAGAAGCTCATCGAGGTTCTGGGTGAGGTCGCCAACGGTCCAGGAGATTGCCAGGTGCACGTCAACCGTGGAGACGGTGAGCGCGCCGATGACGATGATGCCCAGGATGGCGCAGGCGTCCGTGAGGTGGGCCAGCGACTGGCTCTTCTCGGTGATGAACGAGATGCCCTTGTCGTAGACCGTGTAGGAGAGGCGCCAGAACACGAGCCAGAGCAGGATGTTCACGGCAATGGCCATCACCCAGCCAACGAGGGAGCCCTCGAGCGCCGAGTAGGACGCGATGGCGCCCACGACCGTGGGGAGAAGGACCCACACGATGGAGTCGCCCAGGCCGGCGAGCGGGCCCATGAGGCCGGTACGAACGTCAACCGCGGTCTGCGTGGCGTCCGGGTCGCGCGTGGTCTCGATGGCAAGGGCGGCCATGAGAATCAGGCGGCCAAACCACGGATGCGAGTTGAAGAACTTGTAATAGGACTTGTACTTCTCGCTCAGGACCTGATCGTCCGGGTAGAGCTTCTTCATGGCGGGGTGCATCGACCAGACCCAGCCCGCGGACTGCATGGTCTCGTAGTTGAAGCAGATCTGGGCGCTCATCACATAGCGGAGAAGTACCTGGGTGAGGTCCTTCTTGGAGAGGCGCTCGACCCCCTGCTGCACCGTCTGGGTGCCCGTGGTCTCGTTACTCATCTTCCATGTCACCCCCAGCAACGGCAACGGCCGGCATCGCGGAATCCTTCTCGAGGTCCTGGAACACGTAGACGCAGATCACGGCGCCGATGAGGGCGATCGCGAGAACGCTGAGCCCCGCGTAGGAGGCCAGGACGTAGCCCAGGATCAGGAAGTAGCCGTACTTCTTGATGGGCAGGTAGTGCAGGAGGATGGCAAAGCCCATGGCGGGGAGCATGCCGGCGGCAACGTTGAGGCCGGTGGAGAGCCAGGCCGGGAAGTTGTTGACGAGCATCTCGACGGCACCGGAGCCCGCGGTCATGAGGATGGCGATGGGCAGGGCGTTGAGGCCGAGCATCGCGATCTGGGAGGCCCAGGTCCAGGTGGCCATGCCCTTCCAGTCGCAGTTGTCGGAGCAGGCCATGGCGCGGTGGATGAAGAACGAGCCGCTCATCTTGCCGAGGACGTCGAGCTGGACGCCGAGCGCGGCAACGGGAACGCCAACGGCGAGCGCCGTGGAGAGCGCCTCGTCGCCAGCCTGGCCCATGCCGATGGCAAAGACGGTGCCGGCGATGCAGCCGAGCTGGTAGTTGGGAACCGAGGACCCGCCGTAGCCGGCGAGGCCGAGGCTCATGAGGCACATCGTGCCGCCAACCAGAAGGCCGGTGTTGAGGTCGCCCATCACCAGGCCACAGAACGCGCCGATGCCCACGACCTGCGCGTAGTACAGAATCTGCAAGTTGTACTTGTGCCACGTCATCAGCGCCGTGAACAGCGTGATGACAACTATCTGGAACACGTTGAACATCACAGACCCCCTTCTTGATTCGTAGTCACTCCGGATTTGTTACCCTTGCGCGCGACGCCTGCCGTCTAGCCGAGCAGCGCCGACACGTCCTGCTCCGCGTCGCCCGGCAGGAACCGAACCGTGATCTTCACACCCCCATCCCTCATCTCGCGCAGCATCTCCCTCTCCTCGTCGGAGACGCGAACGGTCTTGTCGAGCACCGTCACGTCACCGGTGTTCTGGGTCACGTTGCCAAGGTTGAGCTGGGGCATGGGAACGCCCGCCCGGAAGAGCTCGTAGGCACTGTGGATGTAGCGGAACACGCAGAAGACGCGCTGGTTTGCGTACTTGCCCGCGAGGATGTTGGTGATGGCCTTCTCGCAGTCGATGACGGAGAGCGCAACGCCCGGAGGGCACGCCATCTTGAGCGAGGAGCGCACGACGTCGTTGGTGGAAGCGGGGCCGTCAACCACCATGGCACGCGTTGCCTTGGAGGTGGGCACCCATTGAGTTGCCACGATGCCGTGGAGCATGCGGTCGTCGACCCTAAAGTGAATGATTCCGGTTCCCATGTCCTCTCCTATCTGTTTTGTGGCCGCCCGGCCACGCACTTGTACCCGTCGTACCCGTCTGATGCCCGCTAGCGAATGCGGTCCGGAAGATAGAGCAGGTTGCCCTCGCGGCCGTCCACACGGCGGCCCGTTGCGGGGTCCGTCTTGCCGGCGCGCAGACAGGGGGCGCCGTTGTGCTCGGTCGGCTCCGCGGCGTCCTTGCCGGCGAGCACGAGGTCGCAGAGCTCCAGGTTGTCCTCGAGGACGCGCTTGGTGGAGACGCAGGTCCCGTGCTGGCGCAGCACGATGGCGTAGCGGTCCTCGTACCCCTTGAGGTGCAGGAGGCTCTCGCGGTAGCGCTCGACGGTCGTGGAGTGCGGCAGCATGATGAGCGTGCCCACGCCGCAGGCGTCGCCAAAGAGGGCGATGCCCTCCTCCACCACGAGCGGCACCATCGTTCCCGGGGTGTGACCCGGGACCGCGATCATCTCAACGTGAACGTCGCCCAGGTCAAAGACGTCGCCCTCCGCCAGGGGGCGCATGACGCTCACGTCAACCGGGGCGTAGTCCTCGGGCACCACGTCCCTGAAGTCCGAGTGGGCGCTCGCATCGATCTTTGCGTGGCGGCGCTCGAGCGAGCAGAACTCCTCGTAGATGTCGTTGTCGAGCGGGCTCATGAAGCAGCTCTCAAACTCGGACGCGCCGGCGGCGTGGTCGATGTGGCCGTGTGTGAGCGCCACGTCATAGGGCTTCTCGCCCAGTAGGCCCTCAACGTAGCCGCGCAGGTCGCCCACGCCGTAGCCTGTGTCGATGAGCAGGGCTCGCCCGGAGCCCTCCACGAGGTACATGCAGACGTCACCGTTTCCGCAGATGCGGCGAACGTGTCCCGAAATCGCCTCGGTGTAAAAGTGGACCATGGCTTCTCCCAACGTCTCTTGGCTGTGGAGCTTTCCTCATCGCCATAGTACGAAGTATGAATGGAGCATCCATCCATTCATCGGTAAACGGTAATTTCATTCATTCAACCGCCTGCCGACGCTTTGGCTCAACGTCTGTACAACACCATGCTTTAACGTGGGTTTTGCTGTATGGTGTGCGGTGTGAGCAGAGTTTCTGAATGGAATTTTCAGATTTTGGTGTTATCGGTGAACGGCTCATTCATTCACCAACCGAGAAGAACGAGGTCCCCCATGGATGCCCTGTCCCTCATCGAGCTGCACAAGGACAGCTACACGGCACGAGAGCTCGAGGTGTACGAGGCCGTCAAGGCCAACCCCGAGTCCGTTTTGGGCAGCAATGCCACGCAGTTCTCGGAGGCTTACGGCTTTTCTCAGAGCGCGGTGAGCCGCTTTTGCAAGCGCGCGGGCTTTGAGGGGTACGGAGACTTTAGGATGGCCATGCACCAAGCCGTCTACCAGCGCGGGCTCGACCAGTCATCGGAGCGCGAGGGCAACTTCTCGAGCGATATCTTTCGGCTCTGCTCGCTCTTGGAAGAGACGGTGGACCACGGGGAGGTCGACCGCCTTGTGCGGAGGATCTGCTCATCCAGGCGCACGTACCTGCTGGGAATGGGTGCGAGCAGCATCTCTGCCCGGGCGCTCGCCCTTGGCCTGACGCTCAGGTCCGTTCCGTCAACGTTTGTTGAGACGGGCTGGGAGGAGGAGTCGCTCCACTGCGTGGACAACGAGGACACGTATGTGGTTTTCTCGGCAAAGAACCCCTCGTTTAGGGGGTTTCTTGCCACCGCGAGCGGTCTTAAGCCCGAGATGCGCCCGCATATCACCCTCGTGAGCCTCACCGACCGCCACCCGCTCAGGGACCTAGTGGACCAAAACATCGTGCTGCCCCACAACGCCGCAGCTGGCGGCGGCTATCTCGACTCCTTTGTGTCCTCGACCCTCTTTGCCGAGCTTCTGGCAAGCCTCGTCGGCCGAAACATATAGGAGCCGCCTATCTTGGCGCAACATCTGCGGCGTATACTTGATGATATCGTTCTCACTTACCGGGAGGTTCCCATGGACATCGTGTCCATCGTGCTTGGGGTGCTCGCGCTCGCCACGGCATTTGCGCCGTTTATCTGGCTGCAGCTCATCGGAGGATGCGCGGGCATCGCGGGCATCGTGCTCGCACAGCGCGCCAAGAAGGCAGACTATCGCAAGAGCCTCACCACGGCCATCGGCATGCTCTGCTCCATCACGGGCACGCTGCTGTGCTTCATTGCTCCGGTTCTCTCGCTGATCAGCAACATCCTCCTCTTCTTCATGACCCGCTAGCAGCAAAAAGGGGACGGGTTATTTCTCTCAGAGTTTTTGGGACAGGTCCCCGGCAGAGGCGATGGCAAGGGCGGCAGGGTAGGTTGACAAAGGTGATGACAAAGGTGACAGGGTAGATTGTCACCATCAGTAAGATGGTGACAATCTACCCTGTCACCTTTGTCATCACCTTTGTCAACCTACCCTGCCGCCCTTGCCATCGCCTCTGCCGCCAACAACGGGGCCGCCGGGTCTACCACCCGGCGGCCCCCGTTGGGTTACGTCGCGGAGAGCCCGTACCAGGCAACGCCCTCGTCGCGCCAGCCGATCTTCATCAGCGCATCGCGCTCGTCAGCGTCGGACGTGTAGTGGTGGGTCGTGGTCTGCTCGTAGGGGTTGAAGAGACGGTAGAGCGGTCGCGCGCCCTCGTCCTTCTCGCCCGCGGAGTGCCAGGCAACGCCCTCCTGCTCCCAGCCCAGCTTTGCCAGGGCCTCGTACTCCTCGGCATCCATAGTGTAGTGGTGGTCGCCACCCTCGGCGTAGGGGTTGTAGAGGCGATAGACCTCGGCCCCCTCCCTGGGCGCAATCCAGCCCACGCCCTCGTCGGTCCAGCCGATGCCCACGAGAGAGGCTCGCTCGGCGGGGTCGCTCGTGTAGAAGTGCTCGCCGCTCCAGCGGTTGTAGAGCCGGTACATCACCTCGGAGTCCCTGGGCAGCGCGGGAATGACCTCACCCTCCTTCACGACCTCCTCGCACACGGAGCAGACCTGGTCGCCGGTGTATCCCTTGGATGTGGTCGTTGCCTCCTTGGCGCCCACGAGCTCGATTCTGTGGTCAGCCTTGACGATGGTCTCACCCTTCTCCAGAAGGGCGTCGCACTCGGAGCAGACCACGTCACCCGTGTAGCCCTCAGCGGAGCAGGTGGCCTCGCGCGCGCCCACGGTCACGGGTGTGTGCTCGACCCTCTCGATGGTCTCTCCGCGGCCAAGAAGCGCGCCGCACACGGAGCAGACCTTGTCGCCGGTATAGCCCTCGGAAGCGCAGGTGGCCTTGCGTGCTCCCTCCATCTTGGGCGTGTGACCCGTCGGCGCAATGTCGCCAAGCTCAAGGGTGTCCGAGAAGGACTTCCCTCCAAGCTCGACCGTCGCCGTATAGGTGGCAACGCCCTCGCCGGTGCATGTGGGGTCCTCGCTCGTCCTGGACGTCACCGTGGCGTCAACGGTCTGGACGTGGCTCGCGTCGTGCGCGCACGCAAACGTTGCCGTGGCGGAGGAGCCGTCCTCGGACCACTCCCACGTGGGCTCGCCCCACTCGTGATCAATGGCGGGGATGACGTCCCCGTCGCGCTTGTCGGTAAAGCGCGCGCCCTCAAAGCTCACGGCAGCCGTGACGACCATGCGGCCGTCGTCGGTGCAGGTGGCATCAGGCTCGGGAGCCGTGGTGACCGTAGCCTCCACGTCCCTCTTCTCGCCGCAGGCGCATGCAAAGTGCGCGGTGACGGCGGAGTTGTCCGTCTCCCAGGTCCAGCTGGGCGTGCCCCACTCATGCGAGTGAACCACGTTCTCAACGATCGTGGCCCCAATACTCACGGGTCCCGTCACCAGGTACGTCTCGCCCGGCGTAAACTCCTCGCCGTTCACCGTAAGGCCAACCAGGATGTAGCCCTCGTTCGGCACGGCGTTGATCGTGATGACGTCGCCGTAGCTCAGGGCGCCGCTGCCCGGGATGACAGCGCTCCCGCCGCGCTCGACGATGACGCGCCCGTTAGTCACGGTCGCCGGGACGCTCAGGTCGTACTGCTCGATCTTCCCAAAGTACGCGTCAACGGAGCTGTTGGCTACAAGCGTGAGCTCGTAGCTGTCTTCGGTGACCAGGCCCTCGTCCGCCGCAACAAACGTGGTGACGGTGCCCTTGGTCACGCCCCACTTGGTAAGGCGGCTGCCGTCGCCGGCAGCGGCGGCAAAGTCCACCTGCGTGTTGGGCACGAGCTTATCGCCGCTTGTGAGCTGCGCCCCGTTGGCCGCTGCGGTCAGCGTACCGCTGCCGGCAGCGTCCTCGGACACTGCGTCAAACTCAAGCGTGTAGAGCAGATCGGCCTCAAACGTGGCGCCCACGGTGAGACTGTCAAGGACCCGCAGCGTGACGCTGTCTGCGTCGTCCCCATAGTCCTCAAAGCTTTCGGTCCAGCCGATGAAGTTGTAGAAGTCGTCAGGCACCGCCGTGAAGGTCAGCTCGGTGCCGCGCGCAACGGTGATGGTGCCGCTGTCATCGGGGGCAAGTACGCTGTCGCCGCTCTTGACCTCGATCTGGCCGCCGTCTCCCACGCTGAGCGTCACCGTGCGCGAGACCGCCGGGTCGGTGATCGGCACAAAGACTGGCGTGACCTTGTGCTCGTTCTCATACGGATAGAAGGTGAGCTCGTTGCCAACGGCGTCAATCACGCTCGTGCCCAAGGACGAGGAGACGTGCCACTCCTTGAGGGCGTACCCGTCGGCGGGCGTGGCGACAAACTCGACCGCCCCGGAGACCTCTGCCCCGGAGGCATCGATCTTGTTGCCGGAGGTGGTGTGCGCCTCAACGGTTCCGGTGACGTTGCCGTTTGCGTCCTTGACCTCGTCCTCGTAGCTCACGACGCTCTTGTCGACCACCTTCTCGCTCGTGACCTCAATGGACGTGTCCTCGTACATGACGAAGTTGAACTGTCCGTCGGTCATGTTGACGGACTCCGGCTCCTCGCCCTCCTGGGTGAGCGTCACGCCCGTGATGGTGTACCCGTCCTTGGGAACAACGCTCACGTAGACGATGGTCTCCTCAGGGACCTTCTCGCCGCTCTGGATGTCAACGTTGCCCAGGTGAGAGGCCGTGAGCTCGACCTCGTCGTCATCATAGGCAAGGGTGAGCGCCTTCATGCCCTTGGGTGTCTTAATCGCGGCCTCGTTGGACCAGACGCTCTCCTTGTCTCCGCTCAGCGTGGTGACCACAAAGACGTAGTCGGTGTTGGACTTCAGGTTCTCAACGCGGTACTCGCACGTCTCCTTGGACAGCGGATCGCCGTTGAGCTTCCGGTACGTCCCGTCCTCATTGCGCATGTACACATTGTATCCGTCAACGGTGGAGCGGCCGTCAACCGAGGGGTCGACCCAGCTGAGATCGACGCTCGTCTCGTCCGCCTGGCGCGCCTCGAGCTCGCTCACCGCTGGCGGGGGCGCTGAGATGTTTGAGACGTTGTAGCCAATGACCAGGGCTTTTATGCCCGCAACGCCCAGATCAACCTCCTTCTTGCCCAGGTTCCAGGTAAAGCCGTAGGAGCGCGTGACGCTCTCGGGGATGCCGTACTCCTCAAGCAGGTACTTCCAGTCGAGGTCCTGGACCGTGCCGCTCGTCTCGGTCTCGCTCGAGGTGGTCTTTGAGGTGCTGTTTCCCTTCATCTCCTCGAGGCTGTAGTTGACGCCGGCCATCACGGAGAACATCCCCATGTTGAAGCCCGTCGTCGCGGAGATCTCAAACGAGAAGCCCGTCTCCTGCTCGATGGTCTCGGTCGTTGCCTGGCCGGTCGAGCTCGCGCTCGACGTCTCGCCACCGTTGTAGCCGAGCTGGTAGGTGTTGTTGCTCACCTGGTCGAGCGGGGTCCCGTAGCCCCAGGGGTTGCCCTCCTGGCCCAGGTAGCCGAGGTCGAGCTTCTTCATGGCGGTGAACGTGTCGTCCGTATCCGCCGTCTCCTCCGCCATCATGGCGTTGTAGACGTCAACGAAGTTGTTGTAGTCGTCCACGGACATCTGCACATAGGTGGGTGTCTTGGGCACCGAGATGGTGAGACCCGCCTCCTCGAGGTCGACCCACTGCGTGCCGTCCTCGCTCATGAGCTGATAGTTGTAGTTGAAGACGGGCGTGCGGTAGAGCACCACGCTGTCATAGGCCTTGGCGGTGAAGCTGTCCGTGACGGAGCGCGTGAGCGTGTTCTCGAAGCTCCGGGTCCAGCTGTTGGCGTAACCCGCCTCGACCTCCACGTTGACGGCGGGGGTCTCCACGCCAAAGGCGCCGCCGATGCTGTAGGACTTGCTCTCGGAGGTGCCCTCCGTGTACTCGTAGGTGCGCGTGAAGGCGTAGGTGGTGGCGCCGGCGTCGTTGCCAATGTCGATCTCGTCGAAGTAGGGCGCCATCTGGAGCACCGTGAGCACCTGCGGGTCGGCGTAGACGTAGGACTTGCCCGCGTAGCGCGCCATCGCGCCGTCCTTGTCGCGGTCCATGGGCGTGATGACGAGGTTGGTGCGGTGACCGCCGCCCGTGTTGGAGATGATGAAATCGCTCGTGACGTCGAAGAAGCGCGTCTGATCCGTGCCGCCCTGGCTTCCCACGGGTCCGCCCTCGCCGTCGTAGTTGGCGCCGCCGATCATGCCGAGGCGGTAGTAGTAGTCGTTCTTGCTCCGGTCCTTCATGACGATCACGTACATGACCTGCTCGTAGCCCCACTCGTTGCCGTCGAAGTTCCCGGCCACGACGGACTGCACGTAGTGCTCGTCGACTATCTGACTGCCCACCCCGTCATCGTCCTTGTTGAACACGCCGGGGGTGTGCAGGCGCTCCGGCGTCGACGTGCTCAGGTCGAAGAGCGCACCGCCCATGAAGACGTACTCCGCGGCGGCTGCGCCGTTCATGGCCACGCACTCAACGTCCATCGGGGAACGGCGCTTCTCGCCTCCCGTTCCGCCGGCGAACCACGCGTTGGAGCCCACCTCAGAGAGGGTGGTCGTGCCCGCCTCCCCTCCCGGGTCTGCGAACGTGCCGTCCTCGCGGGCGTTCAGCGTGATGATGACCCAGCTCTCGCCATCAAGATCCCATTGGTGTTCCACGTCCACGTCGTAGGAGTTCGACTTGGACGTGATGATATTCTTGGTCCCCGCGACCACGATCTCGTCCACGCCGTCCCCGTCAACGTCACCGGCGGCGATGCCCGGGGCGGCGGGTGCGGTTAGCTTGTACTTCAGCCCGTCACGATCCTCGCGCCTGAGCTGGCAGAAGCCGCTCTTTTGGTTGTCGAAGACCACGCCGCCATCGCTTGCGCCATAGGCAACGTTCAGCATCGGGAAGTAATAGGCGCAGTCCCAGCTTACGCCCCTCGCTCCGCCGTTCAGGTAGGACACGACGGCGAGGTCGTCGATGCCGTCACCGTTGAAGTCTCCGGTGGCGAGGTCGGCGGACATCTTGTCTTGCTCATAGCCATTGTTGTCATCGAGATCCTGACCGTGGTTCTCCTCCACGTACTTCCAGTGCAGGAGGGACTTGTCCCGCTCGCTCATGCAAGAGATCGTGTTCGAGCCCGCATCGTAGGAGAGCTGCGCCAGACCATACGTGTCGTCGTTGGTCAGCACGTGCGCCACGAGCGTCTCGTGTCCCGAGCCATCGTAGTCGCCAGCGGTGATGGCAAGGTAGTTTCCACCGGTCCATGCTTCGACCCCGCTCAGCCAGCCGGCGTTGTCCTCAAAGCGGTACGTGGCACTCTCGTTGTCCCGCGTGGTATCGACAACCACGATGACGATATCGTCCTCGCCGTTTGCGTCATGGCCGATGTAGGCAACGTGGTCTTTGCGTCCGCTGCCCGTGGGGTCAAAGGCCACCGACTCGACGTGGAACAGCTCCTTGAGCACGTTCGGCGCACTGCTGCCGTAGAGCCCCGCGCTCTCAAAACCGTTCGTGTCGCCATTGACCTCGAGATAAAGGCCGCTGTCCAGCCGCGTGTCGTACCAGCCGAGGTCAACGTCGTTGCCGTTGTCCTTGTTGCGGTACACCATGAGCTCGCTCTCGGTGTTCAGCAGGAACGGCTGGTCTTTGGGCTGTCCGTACGGGTTCTCCTCGCTGTTCTCGTCAAAGCCGGCGGGCTTCACCGAGTCCATCTCAAGGATGGTGTCAAACTGATTGCCCCCATCAGCCGCCAGGGCAGGAACCGCCGCAAACGGAAGCGAGGAGAGCGCGAGGGTCGCGCTCAGCGCAGCGGACACGATTCGTTTGCGCATTGCTTCCTCCTTTGTCTTGTTTCTCTCTCGTCTTGGGTCGAACGGTTACTTGCCCTCGGGCGCCTCAACGCCATACCAGGCGATGCCCTCGTGGCGCCAGCCGAGGTCGACCAGGGCGTCGTTCTCCTCGCGACTGGTGGTGTAGTTGTGGGTGCCGGTCTGCGCGTACGGGTTGAACTGGCGCAGGATGGCAACGACGTTGTCGTCGAGCTCGTCGGCAGAGCGCCAGCAGACGCCCTCCTTCTCCCAGCCGAGCCCGCCGAGCGCGTCGTACTCCTCCGCGCTCATGGTGTAGTGGTGGTCGCCCGTCTCGGAGTAGGGGTTGTAGAGGCGGTAGACCTCGGCGCCCTCGGTCGGCGCATACCAGCCGATGCCCTCCGGGGTCCAGCCGACGGTCACCAGGACGTCACGCTCCTCGGCGCTGCCCGTGTAGAAGTGCTCGCCGGTCCAGCGGTTGTAGAGTCGATACATTGCCTCAACGCCCACCGGGAGAGCGGGGATGACCTCGCCCCTCTGGATGAGCTCGTCGCAGACGGAGCAGACGACGTCTCCGGTGTAGCCCACGGAGCTGGTGGTTGCCTCCTCGGCGCCCACGAGCTTGGGAGTGTGGGCGAGCTTGGGCGTGGCCTTGCCCTTCTCCACAAGGGCATCGCAGACGGAGCAGACCTCGTCGCCCGTGTAGCCCTCGGAGCTGCACGTGGCATCCTTGGCGCCCATGGTCTTGGGAGTGTGGGCGAGCTTGGGCGTGGCCGTGCCCTCCTCGACAAGCGCACCGCAGACGGAGCAGACCTCGTCGCCGGTAAAGCCCTCGGAGGTGCAGGTGGCGTCACGTGCGCCCTTGACCTCGGGCGTGTGCGGGAGCACGTCGACGTCCGCGAGCTCCGTGGTGGTTGTGTAGGAGGTGCCCTCAAAGGTCAGCTCGGCGGTGTAGACGGTCGTGCCCTTCTCGGTGCAGGTGGGCGCCTTGCCGGCGGCTGAGCTCACCTCGGTGTACATGACCTTGAGGTGGGTGCCGTCGTTCTTGCAGGAGAAGGCAGCCGCACAGACGCCCCCGCCCTCGTACCACTGCCAGGTGGGCTCTCCCCACACGTGATTGGAGAGGTCGAGCTCGCCATACTCCTCGCCGCAGTACTCGCAGACGGCACGTGCGGTGCAGGTGGCGGGGTCACCGGAGTGGACGTGGCGAAGAATGCGCACGTAGGCGGCATTGCTCAGACCGTGGTAGCTGTTGAGCGTGACGGCGCTGGCAAACGGGGACCTCTGGGTGCCGTCCGCGCTCGCGTAGTGGGTGGCCTCGGCCTCGGAGGCGCCGGTCCACAGGTCGACCTTCTCGCCGGCAACGGGCTCGATGGAGACACCCCTCTCGCCAAAGACGCCGCCCCGGGCCGTGACGACGGAGTCACCGGTGACCGAGATGGTTCCGCCCCCGGAGCGCAGGCTGTTGGGCTTGGACTCCGTGGTCACCGTAGCGTCCGAGAAGTCAATGTCGCCGTCCACGTTCACCGCAACGGACATGCTGCTGGCACTGAGCGTGGCGTCCGTCACCGAGAGGTCCTTCTCGGCAACCAGACCATAGGCTCCCGATCCGTCTGCGGTGAGAGAGCTTTCCTCGAAAAGGGAGATGCTCTGGTCAGTTTTGACGGAGGTGCCCGCGGAGGTCAGGCTGACCTGCGCTCCCCCGCCCACCTCAAGCGAAAGGCCCTCGAGCACGATGCCCGAGTGCTCGGTAGACGTCAGGCTGAGCACAACGTCGTCAATGGAGAGCACGGCAGGAGCGGTGGTGTCATCCACCTGCAGGGCGTCCGAGCCGGACTCGACAACAAGGCTTGCGCCCTCGTCTCCGGCAATGGCCACGGAGCCCTTCTCCACGCCGTTGCCGTAGATGCCGCGCTGCGAGGAGGTGATCTTGTTGGTGCCTGTCAGCTCGATGTTCAGCGGGCCCGTGAACCGGATTCCGTCGCCGCTTCCAGCATCGATGGTGGCGTTGTCGAGCGTGAGGGTGTTAGTGGTGGCGTCGTAGCTCGCCGCGCCCTCGCCGCACGTCAGAGAGCCCTGGGCGGAGAGCATGTCGGTGCCGAGTATCCGCAGCTCCGTCACGCTCTCCGCCGATGCCACGGAAGGCATCAGCGCCAACACACATGCAGACGCAACGAACGCCACAAATCTCTTCTTCATACGCCCCACTCTCCTTTTCTGGAATGCCCGTGCGGCATGAGACAGCGTCTCCTCAATTTTCACTTGAGCGAGAGGCGCTGCCATCACCCGTCTGAGTGGGGAAAATGGGTATTGTGCTGCGTGCGTGGGCCGCCTATGAAAGCATGAATCGGCTCAGGTCCTGACGGCGCGCGATGCCGAGCTTTTGCAGCGAGCTGGAGATGTAGCTCTTCACGGTGTTCACCGAGACGCCCATATGCTGTGCGATCTCCTGGTTGGTCCAGCCGCGCACGGCCAACATGGACGCGGCAAACTCCGTGGTGGTGAGGTCGTCCGCCACGGCGGCACCGGTTGCGGGGTTGTGGATGCGCCGCCAGCCCGCGGAGAAGCGATACGTGATCGCGATGATGCGCTTGAAGTCCTCGGGCCAGGTGGGCTTGATCGCCGCCTCGAGCATGCCGCCCAAAAGGCCGTGATGCTCGCCAAAGGCCTCGATGAGGTCATCTGGGAGGGCGAGCTCCCACGCGGCGAGCAGGTGACGGCGGGCGTCATCCGTGCGGCGCAGGCTCATGAGATCCATCACGGCAATAAGGTGCAGGTAGATGCTGGGAATGGGATAGACCTCATCCTGCACCATAAGGGACGTCTCGGCAATGCCCAGACTCAGGGAGTAGTCACCCTTGAGGTAGACGGCGTGGGCACGAACATAGCACGCAAAGGCACGCAGCCCCGGCGGAAGGAGCGGGAGCATCTCATGCGCGTCAGGCAGGTTATCAGGCGCAGGGAGGTGCAGGAGCACGCTTGCCGCTTGGGCGATGAACGCCTCGGCGACGCGGAGCTGCGGGTTCTCCTCGGAAGCGGCGGCAAGAACGCCGCGCGCTCCCTCGAGGGAACTTCTTGCCAGGTCAATGCGGCCCAGGGGCAGGTTCGCATAGGCACAGATGAGGCAGGCGGAGAGGCGCGTGTCAAGGTCATCGCTTCCGAGATGTTGCTCGGCAAGCGCAAGCGCCTCCTCGGGATGGCCGCCAAAGTAGGCAAGCTCGGCACGCGCGATGTCTCGGCGCGGACCTTCCTCAAGGGACTCCACAAACTCGCGGCAGTGGCCAGGCGCAAAGGCGGTGTTCATGAGAGGCATAAGGTTGGCGTGGTCGCCCGAGATGCGGCGCGGGCGCAGTGCGGGATGCTGCGTCAGACAGGCACGACGCGGGTCAGACGGCTTGAGGGCAGAGACCGGAATTCGCCACGAACCGCCGAACTTCTCGGCACCACTAATGCGACTCTGGGCACACAGCTTCTGAACAAGACGCTCGGAGATGCCCCAGCGACGGGCCGCATCCCGTACGGTCATGAATTCCAAACTGCACCCCCGCCCTCCTCCTCAGCTCTCATAGCATAACCTCATGCAATGGGAAAGCGTTCGGGATTTCGAACACTTTATTTACGGGAGGGGGGCTTTGAGGACAACTTCCGGCAGGGGTGACAAAAGTGACAGGGTAGATTGTCATCATCCGTATCCTCTGCCAGAGCCGAAATGGTGCCCAGCGGCAGTGACGGGAGCGCGAGAAGCGCACTCTGCGCCGCGGCCGTAATGCGTCAAGGCGTGTGCATGGGGTCGCGCTCGCATGAGAAAGCGGATGCCGCTTACGCCTTCGCCGTCAATCGTAGCGTTCTGAAGGGTCAGTGTGTTGGTCTGTGCATCGTAGCTGGCAGCTCCCTCGCCTCAGGCCACAGAAGACGTGACAAGCGGGTCCGTGCCAAGGACGCTCAGCGTGACTGCGCCCTCAGCAGGCACCGGTGCGGGCGAGAGCAGCGTCACGCAAATACGGACGCAGCGAGTTTATTGCCCCTTCTTCTCATATGCGCTATCTCCTTACGCGGCGGTTCAGTTACAGAAGTCATTAATTGGTAGGAGAGGTGGGAGGAATGGGAGGTTTTGAGGCGCATCCTTCTTACCATCACTCCATTGGAAACCTAGCAGGTAGTGGTTGTTTGACAAATTTGTGCGTAATTTGATTTATTCATTACTTTGTCAAACTTCCACTACCTGCTAGGTTTGGAGCTGAAGGCGTGACGCATGGGCTCGCGCCGCAAGCGGCCGCCTACGTAGCCCCCCGGAAATTAACGCGGTTTGGGTTCCTGAAAATGGTCATCTTATCAACAAAAGCCCAGTTGATGCTATTTCTTCAGGAACCCAAACCGCGTTAATTTCCGGAGCAAGGGTAAAAGAAGCTGGCCCAACGCTACATTCTCGCCACTCAAGGCTGGAATCGGCGGATGGTGAAGTGCTGCGGGCAGTCTCCCTCCTCGCCCGGCAGCTCAAGGAAGCCCTCTCGTAGCGTGACCCAGCGCGTGCGCCCAGCGTAGGCAACCCACTCGCCGTTGTCGGACATGTGCACGAGCGTCGTGGGCCCCGTGGCCTCGCGCTCCAATTTGTCGAGAAAAGCCACGAGCACCGGTGTGTCAAAGGGGTTGAAGAGGTAGATGTGCGTGTATCCGGTAAGCGGCAGGTCGAGCACGCTGCCTGAGATCACGTTCGCTTGCTTGTAGCGCATGGACCACGCGACCGCCTCCGCAGCGAGGTCGGCGTCCAGCTCAACGCCCGTGACGAATCCCGGCAGGCCCGAGCCCACAAAGTACGCGAGCACACGACCAGCCCCACAGCCCACGTCAAGCAGGTGCGATCCCGCGTCAAAATCCAGCCCGCCGAGAAGGTCCTCGAGCACGGAATACGGCGTCGCCGTTGGGTCGTGCGCGCCCTTTGCGGCGTGACGGGTCTTCTCGGCTCGCCCGAGCGGACGACCAGCAATGGCAAGGTCCCGAAGGGCATCAACGTCAAGCATAGTGTTCGAGCTCCTTAACTGGACGGCTTTTCGCTGGAGCACAGATCAAAGAGGAACGCGAGAAAAGCGGAGCCGCAGGATCCCCGCGACTCCGCTCCAGCTCACAAGTAATTGATTAAATTTTTTATTCCCACTCGATCGTTCCGACGGGCTTTGGAGTGAGGTCGTACGTCACGCGGCAGATGCCCGGCACCTCGGCGAGGATGCGGTCGGTGATCTTCTTGAGCAGCGCCCAGTCGAGCTCGGGCACCGTGGCGGTCATGGCGTCGACGGTGTTGACGGCGCGGATGATGGCAGGCCAGTCGTAGGCGCGCTTGCCGTCGCGAACGCCGGTGGCGCGCATGTCGGGCACCACGACGAAGTACTGCCAGACCTTGCCGGCAAGGCCCGCCTCGGCAAACTCCTCGCGCAGGATGGCGTCGGCCTCGCGCAGCGCCTCCAGGCGGTCGCGGGTGATGGCGCCGAGGCAGCGCACGCCCAGGCCCGGGCCCGGGAACGGCTGCCGCTCGACCATGCCCTCGGGCAGCCCGAGCGCGCGGCCCACCACGCGAACCTCGTCCTTGAAGAGCAGGCGCACGGGCTCCACGAGCTCAAACTGCAGGTCGTCGGGCAGGCCGCCCACGTTGTGGTGTGCCTTCACGCCGTCGGACTCAACGATGTCCGGGTAGATGGTGCCCTGAGCCAGGAAGTCCACGTCGTCGGCCACCTTACGGGCCTCCTCCTCAAAGACGCGGATGAACTCGGCGCCGATGATCTTGCGCTTGCGCTCGGGCTCGGCCACGCCGGCAAGCAGGTCGAGGAAGCGGTCGGTGGCGTCAACGTAGACGAGGTTGGCGTCCATCTGGTTCTTGAAAACGTCAACGACCTGCTCGGACTCGCCCTTGCGCATGAGGCCGTGGTTCACGTGCACGCAGATGAGCTGCTTGCCGATGGCCTTGATGAGAAGCGCGGCAACCACAGAGGAGTCAACGCCGCCGGAAAGGGCAAGAAGGACCTTCTTGTCGCCAACCTGCGCGCGGACAGCATCAACCTGCTCGTCGATGAAGGCCTGCGCGAGCTCGGGGGTGGTGATGCGCTCCATGTTGTCTGGGCGCTTGTTGGGAAGGTCCATGCCAGCTCCTTTGTTCGGGGACTTTCAGCCACCCACAATTCTACCGTGTGCGCGGCGGCACAACGATGACGTCGTAGCGAACGGCCTTGCCGGAAAGCTGGTGGCTCGGCCTCGCGCCCGCGAGCAGCGGGCCCTTGGGCGGTCGCTTGATCACCACCTTGCGCGGGCGCGCGGCCAGCGCCGCCCCCAGAAGCTCCGCCTCGTCATCGCACGGCCGCTCCAGGCGATGTAGCAGCTGAAACTTCTTCTTCACCGCCGCGCTCTTGGTGCGCTCGGGAAACATGGGGTCGAGAAAGACCACGTCGGGCGCGGGCCCGCTCGCGGCCAGCCCACGCAGGCCGGCGATGGAATCGCCCTGCACAAGCTCCATGCGCGCCACGATCGGCGCCAGCTCCGGCACGGCCGTCGCCCGCCCGAGCGCATCTTGCAGCAGCGCCGCAATCACCGGGTCCTTCTCGTACATGACTACCGAGAATCCCGCGGCCGCCAGGAGCAGCGAGTCCTCCCCCAGCCCGGCCGTTGCGTCAACCGCCACCGGCGCCTCCACGCCGCGCACCCGCGCCGCGCGCACGAGCAGCTCGCGGCCCAGACGGTCCGGGCGCAGGCGAGGCAAGAGCCGCGTGAAGTCCGCGCGCAGCACCATGCCGTCCCCCACAAGGGCGAGGCCCTCGTCGTCGCGCCGCAGCTCGACGCCGCCGTCTTGAGTCGCTTCCGTCAAAGTCACCACCCCCTCTCGCACGGCGTCGCCACTTTGTTCTAGCATGACACGCAACCCACGGCGAGTCGAGCAGGAGGACGCATGGAACAGGTACAGACGGCGAGAAAGACCAAGGTCCCCGTTCGGCTGGGCCTCACCGTGATCTGCGCGGGCGGCTTTATGGACGCGTACTCGTACCTGCTGCACGGCAAGGTCTTTGCCACGGGGCAGACGGGCAACATCGTGCTCCTGTGCATGAACCTTGCCGAGGGAGCGTGGCTGGGCGTCCTGCACTACCTCGCCTCGATCCTTGCCTTTGTCCTGGGCATCATGCTCTCGCGCCACGTGCTCGTGCGCGTTCACGGGCACGCCACGCACCGCATGCAGCGCTGGGTGGCCGTCTTTGAGGCGGTGGCGTTTGCGGGCATTGCGCTGATTCCGTTGAGCGCGCCCGACCTCCTGGTGAACAGCGCCATCTCGTTTTGCGCTGCCGTCTCCTACGAGAACTTCCGCCAGTTTGGCACCAAGTCCGCCTACGCGAGCGTCTTTTGCACCGGCAACCTGCGCTCCTTTGGAGAGACCCTCTACGACGGCATCTTCGAGAAGGACCGTCACGAGCTGCATCGCTCCGCCCGCTACGCGGCGTTGGTCATCTCGTTTTGCGTGGGCGCCGTGGCGTGCAAGTTCCTCATCGGCCTCGTGGGTCAGTACGCCTGCCTGGCGATAAGCGCGCTGTTCCTGCTCTCGCTGCTCTTCATCTCAGACCCGCAGGCCTCCTAACCTGGCACTTGACACTAGCGTCAGGCATCACGGGTCGCAGCGCTTGCAGGGGTCGTAGCCCTGCGCGATGACCTCGTCGCGCGTGCCCGTGAACTCCAGCTTGTTTTTCTCGCTCATCTGGTCGACGGACGAGCACTCGGGATAGTGGAACTTCCTTGTGTTGAGGTTGAGGATGTAGGTGGTCCCCGGAGAGGCCTCGGGCGGCACGACAACGGGCGCCTCCGGAGCGGCCGGCTCCTCCGAGGTCTCCTGCTCGGCCGACGGAGCCTCCTCTATGCGCTCGCTCTCCCCCGTTGCGTAGTCGATCTCTATCCCCGGCTGCACGTTGTAGCAGAAGACGTTGAACTTAACGCCCGCGCCGTTGTCCTCCATGGAGAGCGCCTCAAGGTGCACGCCGCGCGCCACCAGGTCGTTGCCAACGAACACGGGCGTGGCGCGGTACAGCACGTGGTTTCCCGTGCGCTCAACGTAGTCCGCCACCTCGTTCTCAAAGGACAGCATGCCCTCCACGTTGAGGTAGCGCGTCCCGGTTATGAGGTTGAGCTCGTTGGCGTTCTCGCCCGTGAGCTGGTAGCCAATGAGATGGCAGCGATTGTAGAGGTAGCGGCCGTCAATGAGGTCGTCGTAGCGGACGGTGTGCCAGCCCGAGGGCTTGATCATGCCAATGGAGCCGCGCTCCTCGGTGGGCATGGTCTCTGGGCCAACAAGGGCAATGGCGGTGCCGCAGCGCCCCAGCGAGTCGAGCGCCGAGTACGACTCCAGGGCCTCGGGGGCGTCTGCCGCGCTGAGCTCCGGGGCGTCGTCGGCGAGAATCACGTAGGGGCTGCCGGAGTACACGGGGACCTGGGAGGGATCGAAGGGCTCCGGGGCGGGGACGGGGTCTGCGGCGGGCTCGGGCTCTGGCGCAGGCTCTGCCGCCGGCTCTGGCGCAGGCTCCTCCTCCGGTTCCGACTCCTCCTCCGGCTCAGCGCTCTGGACGACGCTCGGGGCGTCCCCCGTCGGCGAGGCCGCCTCCCGCGGCTCCGAAGCGCAGCCAACCACGAGCGCCACCGACAGGAGCAGCGCAGCAAGGAGTGCTCTCACGCGAGAAGTCCGCATTTCTCGGCCTTTCATGATGACAATTTACCCTGACACCATTGTCATCACCATTGTCAACAAGCGGCTAGCTGTCTTCCACCATGGTGAGGGAAATCTTTCCGCGGTCTCGGTCAACGCGCTCAACCCAGACCTTTACCGTGTCGCCGGCAGCCACCACGTCGCTCGGATGCTTGACAAAGCGCTTGGCCATCTTTGAGATGTGCACGAGGCCGTCCTGGTGCACGCCAATGTCCACGAAGGCGCCGAAGTCCACCACGTTGCGCACGGTGCCCGTGAGCTCCATGCCGGGCTGGAGGTCGTCGATCGAGAGGGCCGCACGGCTGAAGACGGGCTCCGGGGCGTCGTCGCGCGGGTCGCGCCCGGGCTTCTTGAGCTCGGCGATGATGTCGAAGAGCGTGAGGTAGCCGCAGTCCAGCTCGCCCGCGAGCGAGGCCACGCTGCCCAGGCGCTTCTCGATGTCGGGCACGCCGCCGCGCGTGAGCTCGTCTGCACCCACGCCCGCGCGCTCGAGCAGCGCCGTGGCCACCGCGTAGCTCTCGGGGTGCACGGCCGTGGCGTCGAGCGGGTTTGCGCCACCCGCAATGCGGAGGAACCCCGCGCACTGCTCAAAGGCCTTGGGCCCGAGCTTGGGGACGTCCATGAGCTGCCGGCGGTCGGTGAAGGCGCCATGCTCTTCTCGGTACGCCACGATATTGCGCGCCACGGCGGACGTGATGCCAGAGACGTAGCCCAGAAGGCTCGCACTTGCGGTGTTTGCGTCCACGCCCACGCGGTTGACCACGTCCTCCACCACGTAGCCCAGGGTGCGCGCGAGCTCCGTCTGGTCAAGGTCATGCTGGTACTGCCCAACGCCGATGGACTGGGGCGGAATCTTCACCAGCTCGGCAAGCGGGTCCTGCAGGCGGCGGCCCAGGCTCATGGCGCCGCGCGTGGTGACGTCGAGGTCCGGGTACTCCTGGCTCGCGAGCTCGGAGGCCGAGTAGACCGAGGCGCCCGCCTCGTTGACGATGGTGTAGCGCAGGTCCGGCGCGGACTCGGCGATGAACTCGGAGACCACCTCCTCGGTCTCGCGGCTGGCCGTGCCGTTGCCGATGACGATGGTGTTGATGTTATAGCGGCTCACCAGGCGCGCGAGCTCGCCCTTGGTGCCTGCGACGTCGCGTCGCGGCACCGTGGGATAGACCACGCCGTGGTCGAGCAGCTTGCCCGTCTCGTCCAGCACGGCCACCTTGCAGCCGGTGCGATAGCCCGGGTCGAGCGAGATGATGCGCGCGCCGCGCACCGGGCGGGCCGAGAGCAAGCTCTCAACGTTCTTGGCAAAGACCTTGATGGCGTCCGTCTGGGCGCGCACGGTGAGCTTGGCGCGGACCTCGCGCTCGAGCGAGGGCGCCATCAGGCGCTTGTAGCCGTCCGCGATGGCGGCGTCAAAGACGGGCGCAAAGACGCCCTGGCGGCGGGGCCAGCGCGCGGCGAGACGAGCCACGGCGGCCGCCTCGTCCACGCGGACGCGCACGCGGAGCTTCTCCTCGCGCTCGCCGCGGTCGATGGCCAGCACGCGGTGGTTGGGGATCTTGGAGGCGGGCTCGGAGAAGTCGTAGTAGGGCTCATAGGGGGTCTTCTCGTTGGCGTTTGTCGCCACGGAGACGATGTCCGCCGTTGCCTCCGTGAAGGCGCGCAGGTCGGCCACGTTCTCGGGATCCTCCGCCACAACCTCGGCCACGATGTCCGCCGCACCGGCGAGGACCTTCTCGGCCGTGTCAAAACCGGCATCAGCCGCCTCCGGCGTCACAAAGCGCGCCGCCTCGTCAAGCGCGGAGCCCTTGGCGGCCACCTGCATGAAGATCATGTTGGCAAGCGGCTCCAGGCCGGCCTCGCGCGCCTTCTGGGCGCGGGTCATGCGCTTCTTGCGGTAGGGCTTGTAGAGGTCCTCCACGCGCTGGAGCTGCGTGGCGGCGCGGATCTCTGCCTCGAGCTCGGGCGTGAGCTTGCCCTGGGCGTTGATGAGGAGAAGGACGTCCTCCTTGCGCTGCTCGAGGTTGCGCAGGTAGGAGAGGCGCTCGTCGAGGGCGCGCAGGGCAACGTCGTCCATGCCGCCCGTGGCCTCCTTGCGGTAGCGCGCGATGAAGGGGATGGTGTTGCCCTCGTCGATGAGCTTGACGGCGGCGTCGACGGCCTCCGGCTTGAGGTTGAGCTCTTCTGCGAGCGTGGCGATAAGATCCATGTGGTTGCAGCTCCCATTGTTGCGTGCGTGCAAGAGCCACCTAGCATACCCGCGCGCCGCCGGGCGCGCAACGCGGCGCGGCGGGCGCCGTAGCCCCTCCCGACTGTCTCTATGCTGCCCTCCGCTGCTGAACAAAGGAATCGTGTTCTCTCAGGGCCGCCTCGGCAACATCCAGAGAGGCCCCAAGATAGCGAACTGCCCACTCCGTCTGCTCTCGCCCCTCTTCATCTTTTGGGAGCATTATCCGGTTCATCGACTCAAGCAATAGCTCCCTAATTATCTCGACCCGGTTTGCGCACATGTCGTATGCATCAACAGCATCTAGGTTAAACATTCCGTTCCTCTCTACGTCAATCGTATTCCCCACCTCGTCATACGGCGGACAGGCAAGACAATAGACCCCACACCGGACAAAACGCGTCGGCCTGCGCGACGGGATGCACCACGAGTCCTCCTCGGCACGCAAACGGACCCAATGTGACGATTTGCGACGCGGCATCGACGCCCTTCTCGCCAGATTGCCGCGCTCGCCGGCGACGGAGGTCCGCCCACCGAGAAGCTCGCCGGCCAACAGGCAAAAACAACCCTGATGACCTGCGGCGTCAGATACGTGAAAGCTAGCCGCAAGACAACAGGAAGCTCTTCGGTCCTACCATGTGCCCACCAAAAGCGACGAACGGAGGAACCACGATGAGCTTGTATTGGCCCGAGCAGAAGGTTGCCGTAGAGATTGTTGACGATTCGCTGGCGCAGCCCTTCGACCGCGCCGCCCACCCGGACGTGCGCGTCCTGCAGGTGACCTGCGACGAGCTAGACAACTGGGTGAGCAGCATGCAGTTCATGGACAAGGTCTGCGACGCGCTCGGCCAGCCCAGGCCGTCCAAGACGCCCCAGTGGCTCGCCGCCAACCACCGGCTCCACAAGGCCCTCACCTGCGACACTCCCAAGTACTGGAGGTAGACGGCAATCGATTCCACCTTGGGGATCATCCGCAGGCACGGGCACCCGACTCCCTCCCAAAACCACGTTCTGGCGAGAAGAACGTGGATTTGGGAGGGGCCTGGGCAAGAAAAAACGGAGCCGCGAGACTCACGCGGCTCCGTAGCAACACAAGTGCGATTAGTTGGGTTTTTACTCCCACTCGATCGTGGCGGGCGGCTTGGGCGTCACGTCATACACCACGCGGTTCACGCCCGGCACCTCGGCCACAATACGGCTCGAGATGCGCCCGAGCACGTCGTACGGCAGCTTCGCCCAGTCAGCGGTCATCGCGTCGGAGCTCTCCACCGCACGCACGATCACCGGGCGCGCATACGTCCGCTCGTCGCCCATGACGCCCACGGAGCGGATGTCCGGCAGCACGGCAAAGTACTGCCAGCAGCTGTGCTCGGAGTTGCGCTCGCCCGTCTCCTCAAAGAGGCGCTCGTTGTAGGCGTCCAGCTCCTCGCGCACGATGGCGTCGGCGTTCTTGAGGATCTCGAGCTTCTCGGAGGTTACCTCGCCGATGATGCGGATGGCCAGGCCCGGGCCCGGGAACGGCTGACGGTAGACCATGCGGTCCGGCAGGCCGAGCGCCACGCCCAGCTCGCGCACCTCATCCTTGAAAAAGTGGTCGAGCGGCTCGATAAGGTCAAAGTGCACGCCCTCGGGGAACGGAATCAGGTTGTGGTGGCTCTTGATCGTGGACGCCTTGCCGCCGGTCTTGCGCGCACCAGACTCGATGATGTCCGGGTAGATGGTGCCCTGCGCGAGCATCTCCACGCCGCCGATACGCTGCGCCTCGTCGAAGAAGACCTTCCAGAACTCGGAGCCAATGCGGCGGCGCTTCTCCTCCGGCTCGGTCACGTCGGCAAGCAGGCGCTCGTAGCGGCGCTCGGCGTGCACGTGCACGAGCGGCATCTGGAACTGGTCGCGGAAGACCTCCTCGACCATCTCGGGCTCGCCCTTGCGAAGCATCCCGTGGTTCACGAAGACGCAGGTCAGCTGGTCGCCAATCGCGCGGTGCACGAGCGCGGCCACCACGGAGGAGTCCACGCCGCCGGAGAGGCCCAGGATGACCTTGCGGTCCCCCACCTGCGCGCGAATCTCCGCGACCTTCTCGTCAATGATGTTGTCCATGGTCCACGTGGCCTCAAGCCCGCAGATGCCAAAGAGGAAGTTCTCCAGCAGCTTGCGGCCATGCTCGGTGTGGCGCACCTCCGGGTGGAACTGCGTCGAGTAAAGACGCCGAGAAGGACACTCCATGGAGGCAACAGGGCACACGCCCGTGGAGGAGGTGACCACAAAGCCCTCGGGCACGCGGCTCACGGCGTCGCGGTGGCTCATCCACACGGTCTGCTCGTCGGGCGTTCCGGCAAAGAGCTCGGACTCGCCGCTGCGGGAAATCGTGGCCGGGCCGTACTCGCCCACCTCGGAGTGCGCGACCTCTCCGCCCAGCGTCACGGCCATGATCTGGTGGCCGTAGCAGAAGCCCAGCACCGGTACGCCCAGCTCGAGGATGCCCGGGTCGATCTTGGGCGCATCCTCGGCGTACACGCTCGCGGGGCCACCGGACAGGATGAGCGCGGACGGCGCCATGGCGGCCAGCTCACCCGCCGAGATGTCACACGGGACAATCTCCGAGTAGACGTGCAGGTCGCGCACGCGACGCGCGATAAGCTGCCCATACTGGGCACCAAAGTCCAAAACCGCAACAAACTGCCTGGGGGTGGCCTCGCTCATACATCCTCCGGTCTTCTCGCCTGCGCTCTTGCGCCATAAGTCCGTACCATTATTGCATTTTCTTAAGAATAGGAGCGTTTTTACCCTCCTTCATGCGGCTTGCATATAACTCTCGTATCATTGACCAATCTGACTGATCCAGCCGGCGGGGCAAAATCATGCCTCTAGCGAACAGAAAGGTCCCTTGTGGCCGACAGAAAAACCCACAGGCAGATGACGAGCGCCGAGCAGGCACATCGCTCGGGCAGCCGTTTTAGGCGAGATCAGGCCGCAGGCGCCTACGCTCGCGGCGCTGCGGAGCAACCCCGGACCACCCTGCGGACGAGCTCGTCCGGGCCGCGCCACATTGCCTCGCGCTCCGACGGCATTGACGCCTACACTGCCAAGAGAAGGAAGAAGACCCGTGGCCGCGTCCTCAGGGCCGTTGCGGTCACGCTGCTCCTGGCGTTTGTCGGCGTTGTTGTGGCGGGCGCCGCCTACATCATGAACATCAACAACCGCCTCACGCAGGACCTCCCCGAGGAGGTTCGCCAGCAGCTCGTTGCCGTTGACCCACAGGAGCCCTTCTACATGCTGCTCCTGGGCGTGGACAAGAGCGAGGAGCGCTCGGGCGAGTGGGGCGGCTCAACCGCCAACTTCCGCGCGGACACCATCATCCTCGCGCGCGTGGACCCGCCCGCCCAGAAGGTCACGCTCGTCTCCATCCCGCGCGACACCATGGTCGACATGGGCGAGCACGGCGAGGACAAGATCAACGCCGCCTATTCGTACGGCGGCGCCGCCTACATGGTCGAGGTGGTCTCCGACTTTGCCGGCGTGGACATCTCCCAGTATGCGGAGATTGACTTTGAGCAGTTCACCTCCATCGTCGACACCATCGGCGGCATTGAGGTCACGCTGCCCGTCGACGTCGTGGACGAGACCTGGGCCGGCATCAACCTCACCGCGGGAACCCACCAGCTCGACGGCGCCACGGCGCTCGCTCTCGTACGCTCGCGCCACGCCTATGACGCCTACGGTGGCGGCGACTTCTACCGCGCCGCCAACCAGCGCGCCGTGATTGCCGCCATCGTACGCAAGATCCTCCAGCAGGACCCCTTCACCATGGCGACCACGGTCTCCGAGCTCGCGGGCAGCGTGACCACCTCCATGAGCGTCACGGACATCGTGAGCCTGGCGATGCAGTTCCAGAACCTGGACGTTGACCACAACTTCTACTCGGGCCAGACCCCCACCACCTCGGAGTACATCAACAACCTCTGGTACGAGATCCCCGACGAGGAGGCCTGGCGCGAGATGATGGAGCGCGTCGACGCGGGCGAGTCCCCGTACTCCGACGCCAGCCAGGACTTCACCTCCGGCGCGACCATCGTCATTGGCGAGAACGTCTCCAGCTCCGATGAGGGCGGCGAGAACAGCGGCGAGACGAGCACGGGCGAGGAGACCGCTGAGCCCGTGTTCTCCGGCAGCGTCCTCGTGCTCAACGGCGCGGGCGTGAACGGCCTTGCCGGCGAGAAGTCCACGGTTCTTGAGACCGCCGGCTTTAGCCCCTACGCCGAGACCGCCAACTCCTCCGACTACACCACAAGCTCGGTCTACTACAACGGCGACGCGCGCGGCGCGGCGCTGGGCGTGGCACAGACGCTCGGCATCGACGAGGCCAACGTCAGCGAGAACACCGAGGGCTACAGCTCGGACTACGAGGTCATCGTGGTCCTGGGCGCCGACCAGGCCAACTAGCACCCGAGCCACGAGCCACCGACAGGGTAAGGCGACAAAGGCGCTTGGTGACAAGGGTGGTGACAAGGGCGACGGGGTAGATTATGACAAAGGTGACAGGGTAGATTGTCACCATGGGCTTCATGGTGACAATCTACCCTGTCACCTTTGTCATAATCTACCCCGTCGCCCTTGTCACCAAGCTGCCGCCCCCGCGGCGGGAGTGCGGTTACACGTTGAAGCGAAAGTGCATGACGTCGCCGTCCTGGACGACGTAGTCCTTGCCCTCGATGCGGAGCTTGCCGGCGTTCTTGCAGCCGGCCTCGCCGCCGAGCGCGACGTAGTCCCCGTAGCTGGCCACCTCGGCCTTGATGAAGCCGCGCTCAAAGTCCGAGTGGATGACGCCGGCGGCCTCGGGGGCCTTGGCACCAATGCGCACAGTCCAGGCCTTGACCTCCATCTCGCCCGCGGTGAAGTAGCTCTGCAGGCCGAGCAGCCTGTATGCCGCCTGCGCGAGCGTCTCCAGGCCGCTCTTCTCCAGACCTAGGTCCGCCAGGTACTCGGCGGCCTCCTCGGGCTCGAGCTCGGAGAGCTCGGCCTCAACCTTGGCGCAGATGGGGATCGGCGTCACGCCGTCGATGGGGGCAAGCTCCTCCCCCAGCTGGTCCTCGTCGACGTTGGCCACGTAGAGGATCGGCTTCATCGTGAGCAGGAAGAGACCACGCGCCTCGGCACGCTCCTCGTCGGTCATCTCCATCGTGGCGGCGCGGTTGCCCTCGTTCAGCCAGTCGAGCAGGCGGCGCGCTACGTCGGCCTTCACCGCAAGCTCCTTGTCGCGCTTGGCATCCTTCTCCAGGCGCGGGAGCTGCTTCTCCAAGCTCTGGATGTCGGCCAGGATAAGCTCGGTCATGATGGTGTCGGCGTCACCCGCGGGGTCAACGAACTCGCCCACGCGCCCGACCTCGCGCATGACGTTGGGGTCTGTGAAGTAGCGCACCACCTCGCAGATGGCGTCGGTCTCGCGGATGTTGGCCAGGAACTGGTTGCCCAGGCCCTCGCCCTCGTTGGCCCCCTTGACCAGGCCCGCGATGTCCACAAACTCAACCGTGGCCGGCACAATGCGCCCGGGGTGCACGATCTCCGCCAGTTTGCCGAGGCGCTCGTCCGGCACGTCCACGATGCCCACGTTGGGGTCGATCGTGGCAAAGGGGTAGTTGGCCGCGAGGCCGCCCTTCTTGGTAAGCGCGGTGAACAGGGTCGACTTGCCCACGTTGGGCAGGCCCACGATGCCAATCGAGAGAGGCACGTCCTTCTCCTTACTTCTCGCTCTTCTGGGAGCTGGGGGCGCCCGCGCCGTCGTCATCCGCGAGCTTCTCGAGCGCGTCCGCCGCGCGGTTGAGCTGCTTCTTGCCCTTCTCCACGTACTCGTTGGCGCGCACCTTGGCCTCGGCCTTCTTGCGCGCCACCTCCTCGGCCACCTTGTCGGGAATCACGAGCTCGCTCGCGTCGAGCGACTCCATGACCAGCGCGCCCTCCTCGCACACCATCACGCATGCGCCGCAGTTCACGCAGTACGGGTTCTGGATGGTGACCACGCCTGCCTTGTTGATGTCGAGCGCGTGGACCGAGCAGGCCCGCGCGCAGTCGCCGCAGGCGGTGCACAGCGTGGAGTCCCACACGGGCACCTCGAGCTTCACAAAGCGCGCGAGGTCATCGTTGTGCTGGAGCGCGCCCATCACGAGCTTGCGGCCCTGCGTGAGCGTGCGCATGCGGCTGGTTGAGGTCTTGGCGCCCACGGCGTTCTCAAGCTCCTTCTGGAGGCGGTTGAGCCGCTGCGTGTGGTCAGAGAGCTTCTTGGCCACCGCCTTGGCGCCGGCAAGGGCGGGGTTGGTGCGCGTGACCAGCCGTTCGGCTGAGTGGATGGCCCCGCTCACAAACTGGCTGCGCTTGTAGGCGCGCGTGAACTCGTGGGTCATCTCCCGCTCGTCGGCCACCAGGCCAAGCCCCGCGTCGGCCCACTCCTCCGCCGTGGCAATCTGGTCTGCGTAGACCTCCTCACCGGTGGTGGTTCGACAGCGGTCGCAGATGCCCACGGGCAGGTAGACGTTGATGTTGTCGTAGTCAGCGAGCAGCGAGAACCACAGGTCGCGCGAGATGGCGCCCACGCAGGCAAGCACGACCTCGTTGCCCTTGGGGAGCCTCTTGAGCGCGCGGGTGCACGTCACGTAGCACTGCTCGTAGGAGGATGCGGCGCGCGCGATCTGATCGTAGACCTGGCGCGGCATGTGACGGCGCGTGGAGAAGACCTCCGTGGGGCACGCCGTCACGCACAGACCGCACCTGCGGCAGTCCTCGTTGATGGTCACGGACTTCTTGTGGACGGTAATCGCGTGCGTGGGGCACACGTCAAGGCAGCGCGAGCAGATGTCGTCGCGGTCCGCCGCCCCGCGCAGGCAGCGCGTGGAGTTGGCGAAGGGCTTCTCCTTGTAGTCGGCGGGGTTAAAGACCTTGCGCTCGCCGTCCTCGCCAACGAGCGAGCTCATCATGGAGTTGGGAACCTCCTTGAGCGAGCGCCAGTCGCTCTGAAGGTCTATGAGCTCATCGAGAAAGTCCCTCTTCTCGGCCACAGGTCTACCGTCCTCTCCGCTTGCGAACACAATATTTTATTGTACGACGTAAGCGCGCAGGAAAGAAGACCTACCCGAGTGGGGAAACCGGCTCCCAGGAGGGGTCCCTCTGAATCTGACGGGCGGCCCGCCAGCCGGCAAACAGCCGCTTGGTCCCGGAGACCACGCAGCCACGGTCGACCATGAGAATCCGCGCGAACTCCTTGGCAAACGTGAGCAGCGTCCCGAGGGCAAACCCGGCCGGGTTGTAGTCGCCGTACACCTGGAAGTAGCGCGCCAGGTAGCCGCGGTTGCGCGTGATGTAGTAGCGCGTCATGTCCGAGGTCGAGTTGAGCTGACGCACCGAGCCGATCCCCTGGTTGGGAATCTCGCGGCTGCGCGAGAGGATGTAGTCGGGCACGTAGATGACGTCGGTGACCTTGCTTGCCAGGTAGCCGTAGAGCGCGTCGTCAAGATAGATAAAGAAGCGGGCGTCGGGCAGGCCGATCTGCTCGACCACGCGCCTTGAGAAGCAGCAGCCCTCAAAGCACAGCACGTTGCACAGCTTGAAGCGCTCGCCGGGACGCCAGCGGTCGCGCGAGAAGGGGTTATAGATCCCAAGCGTCGTGGAGAATCGGTGCTGCCAGTAGAAGTGGCCGCCGTCAAAGTCCCTGCGCTGACCCATGATGGCCTCGGCCTCGTGGCTCCAGCGCTCCAGGACGTCAAGCCCCTCGGGGAGCACCGTGACGTCGTCGTCCATGACCCAGAACCAGTCCGCGCCCAGCTCGTAGGCGCGCCTCACGCCCTCGGAGAAGCCACCGGAGCCGCCGGTGTTCTCGGGCATGGGATCATAGACCGCGCGGGAGGTCCCGCCCTCGGAGTCGGGGTCCTGGGCCATCCTCCCCCAGAGCTCGTCCGCACGCTCGCCAAACGAGGCGACGATCTCCTGCGTCTGCGCGGAGTTCTCGTTGTCCACCACCACGACGCGCCACGGGGCGGTCCGCAGCTCCAGGATGGAGCCGAGCACCTGCTCGAGCAGCTGCTGACGCTTGTACGTCACGATGATGATGGCAGGTCGGCGCATGCCTCACCCCTTTCGAGCCTCTCCGCGACCGGCAGATGGACAACCCCTAGTATTATAGGGTAGCCCGTACGGGCGCCACGTTGCAGGGAGGGCGTATGAACGTTTCCGCTACAAACGCCGGGCAACGCCTGGTCTCGGTCATACTACCCATTTACAACGCCGAGAAGACCCTCGACCGCTGCCTCGCGAGCATCGAGTCCCAGACGCACGACGCCCTCGAGATCATCTGCGTCAACGACGGCTCCACCGACTCCTCCGCCCAGATCATCCGCGACCATGCCGCCCGTGACACGCGCATCGTCCTTGTCGACAAGCCCAACGAGGGCTACGGCGCGTCCTGCAACCGCGGCATAGACATCGCGCGCGGCACGTGGGTCTCCATCGTCGAGCCGGACGACACGCTCGAGCCCACGGCCTACGCGGACCTCCTGTCCTGCGCCGAGAAGTACGGCGGGGCCGAGGGGGTCGACGTGGCAAAGGGCGCGTACTGGCGCATCTTCCTCGACGAGACGGGCGCCGAGACGAGCCGCGTGAACTGCCCGTATCGTGGGCGCGTGCGTCCGCGCCGCCAGCCGTGCGCCATTGGCGACGCCGCCGAGCTCCTGCGCCACCACCCCGCCATCTGGTCCGCCATCTACCGCAGGGAGTACCTGAACGAGCGCAAGATCCGCTTTGTGGAGGTCCCCGGCGCGGGCTGGGTGGACAACCCGTTTCTTGCGAGCTCGCTCTTTCAGACGGACCGCATCGTCTACACGGACGCGTGCGTCTACGACTACGTGGAGCGCGACCTGCGCGAGGCGGAGTCCTTTGCCGGCCGCTCCCCGCTCACACCGCTCGAGCGCTGGAACGAGATGATGGACGTGGCCGCTCTCGCGGGGGTCGAGGACCGTCGGGTGCTCGCGGCGCTCGCGCTGCGCGGCGTGAACTACTCGCTCATCACCGTCGAGGGGGCGGGCATGGACGCGCCCGGCGTGCGCGAGCTCGTCACCAGCTCCATGGAGCGCCTCGAGCCCGAGCTCGTCCTCTCGGACCGCACCATCAGCCCCGCGGGAAAGCGGCTCTACGCGCAGGTGAGGGGCCTTCCCGAGCCACGCGGCGGGCGCGCGGGGCACCTCCTCCACCTTGCCGGCGAGGCGCTCTATCGCATTAGGACAAACGGCCTCTCGTTTGCCCTCAAGACGGCCAGGAGCCGCGAGCGGCGCATCGGCTAGGCGGCGCAAGGGCAGGGGGACGGCTCACACAAAGAGGTCCGGCACCATGTCCGTGGCGCGACCGTGCCAGAGCAGCGAGAGCAGGCGTGCCTGGGCGCAGACGAGCGCGACGTTTTGCGAGCGTATGGGAACGAGCATCGAGCGCACGTGGCTCCCCATGGGACGCGCCACGCTCACCGCCAGGCGCGCGTGCTCGGTGCCGAGCATGGCCGAGACGACCCTTCTCTGCTCCGCCGCGCTCGAGCCGGCGCGGGAGCCGCACACCTCCTCGACGCACGCCACGAGCTGCTCCACGTAGCGGTTCTGCAGGGTGCCCATGCTCGCGGCGTCGCCATCGAGCCCCCAGTGCCGGTAGAGGCCCAGCAGCACGTTGTGCTCGCGCTCCAGGCGCAGGTAGCTGTTGGGCACGCCCCCAATGCGGCGCGGGGGAACGAGCGCCCGCTCAACGCGGCAGCACTCCCCCGAGAGCACGCCGACGCGCTCCACGTCCCTTAGGACGCCGGCCACAAAGGCGTGGTCGGTCTGCGGGTCCGCCGAGAAGCGCGCGCCGCACGACGTCACCCACGCGCGCGAGAAGAGCTTGGCGCTTGCGGGGAGGAGCTGCCCCGAGGAGAGCAGCCGCCAGGAGTCTGCCCGGAAGTCGTGCTGGGTGGGATAGGAGACGTCCTCCGTGGCCACCGCGCGCTCGCCGAGCGGGGTGCCGCGGTCCGAGAGGGCGAGGGTGAACCCACCGATGACGAGGTCGAGGGACTTGTCGCTCGCCAGCGCGAGCATCGCGGAGAGCATCGTCGGGCGCATGACGGCATCGGGGTCCATCACCGCGAGGTACGTGCCGCGCGCACGTTCCAGGGCGAGGTCGAGCCCCTCCTGGCGGCTGCACGCGCCGGCGCGGACCACCTCGACCCTGATGTCGCGCTCGGACATGGTCTCGAGCTGGCGCAGCGTGGAGTCCGAGGACCCGGCGTCCACTACGATGAGCTCGAGGTTTCTGAGGGTCTGGTTCTGGATGCTCTCGACGGCGCGCCGCACGGTCTTCTCGGCATCATGGGCAACCATGAGCACCGATACGTCCGGCATTGTTGGCGTGAAATGCGGCACCGCCCGCACCATCCCATCTTGAGAAACCGCGCGTCAGAGCACAGTTCCAAGAGTATCAGCGCGCGGGGCGCACAAAGCGCTCGCCGCCCTCCTCGGCAAAATGAGCACACTAGGCGGCGGGGGCGAGAAGCCCCAGGGCAAGCCCGAGCTGGGCGCGGTCGATCACCTGGTAGCCGGTCTCGGTGACGTTGCCCTCATCGTCGGTTGTGGTCTCGGGAACGAGGGGCGCGTCCGTTGCGGAGAGGCCCGCCGCCCCAACGGACGCGATCTTCTCGGCAAGGGCGAGAAGATCCTCGGCGTTGCAGTCCGTCCTCATGGCGGAGAGCAGCCCCGCGGCACTTCTCAGCAGCTCGTCCGCGCTTGTCCCCGCGGCGGCGGCCACCTCCGAGAGGACGTTGTCCGTTGCCACGATGACGTGCGAGAGGCTCACGTTTGCCGCGCTCGCAACGGGCTCCACCACGGCGGCCGCGCCCTCGGCGGAGAAGAGCTCGGAGAGCGTGGTGGGCGTCTCGGAGCTACCGACTCGCGCGTCAAGCGGGACGTTTGCGAGACTCGCCGTGCCCTGCGTCGTGTTTATCGCCAGAATCTGGGCGGACTCGAGCGACGCGCCCTCGTCGAGCGAGCTTGCCGTGAGGAGCAGCACGCACTCGTGCTCGTCTGCCGAGGCGGCGTAGCCCCCGTCGGGGACCACGAAGGAGCCCTGGTCGGCCACGGCGTCAACGAGGAACGAGTCCTCCAGGTGGCTCTCGAGCGTCGCGCGCGTCCAGGCAAGGTAGCCAATCGCCGCCGCCCCCGCCAGGACCACGACGCACACCACGGCGCCCACGGCGCTCCTCAGCGCGCTTGGCCGCGGCACGTCGCTCCGCTCGAACCTCTCGCGCCTCCTTGCCATGGAACGCCCCCTTTCAGCAGCCCTTTAGAACAGGATACCCAAGGCGCCCGCAAAAAGACCCACCGCAACGGCCACGCCGTAGACAAAGGCGGTGATGATCGCGTTTTGGCCCGCGCTCGCGTTGGTGCGCCACAGCACGAGCAGGCCCACCCCGCCCGAGGCGAGAAGCCCCGCGAGCATGGGACCGGTGGCAAGGACGCCGTCGAGGTAGAGCTCCGTGACGGCAACGCTGGCACCGCAGTTGGGAATCAGCCCGATGAGCGCGGCAAGAAACGTTGCGCGCACGGGGTGGTTGGCGAGCAGCGCGCCCAGGGCGTCCTGACCCACGTACTCGATGATCAGGCCAAAGACGAAGGTGACCACAAAGATGAAGAAGGTCACCTGGGCGGTGTGCACGAGGGCGGAGCGCACGATGGCCCAGCGGCCGTGACCGTGCTCGTGGCCGTGGTCGTTGGCGTCGTCGTCACAGTGGCAGTGCTCGCGCTCGCAGAGCTCGTGGATGTGCAGGTGGCCGTCGCCGGCACGGTGCCAGGCGCGCAGGGCAACGTCAACGAGCAGGCCGACCGCAACGCCCACGACCACCTTGACGGCCATGATCGCCAGCATGCGCGTCACGGGCTCCTGATGGGCAAGAAACACGGGCACCATCTCGTCCGAGGTGGAGAGGATCACCGCCACGAGCGTGCCCGCCGTCACCACGCGCCCCGCGTAGAGGGTGGCCGCCATGGCGGAGAAGCCGCACTGGGGAAGCGCGCCGAGAAGGGAGCCCACCACGGGCCCGGCCTTGCCGGAGCGCTCCACCGCGGCCTGCACGTGGGCGCTGGCGGAGTGCTCGATGGCCTCCATGGCGAGGTAGGTCAGAAACAGAAACGGAACGAGCGCCAGCGTGTCAAAGAAGCTGTGCTCGAGCACATGCAGCAGAAGGTCCAAGTTGTTGCCTCCAGGGTGAGACGCCCTACTCCCAGGGCGTCAGCAGGTTCTCGGGGTATTCTACCCCCACGAAGGTGAGTCCTTTCGCGGGCGCGCAGGGGCCGGCGGCGGCGCGGTCGCGCGCCGCGAGCACCTCTGCCACCCAGGACGGGTCCCGATGGCCGCGGCCCACCTCCACGAGCGTGCCCGCTATGGTGCGCACCATGTTGTGGAGGAAGGCGTTTCCGGTGATGTCTATGGCCACAAGCTCCTCGCCCGCCTCCTCGGCGCGCCGGACGTCGAGCGCTCCCACAAAGCGGCAGGTGGGCTTATCGACCGCGGAGATGGCCTTGCAGAAGCTCTTGAAGTCGTGCTCGCCGACGAGCGTGCGTGCGGCGGCGGACATGGCGTCAACGTCGAGCGCGCCCCGATACCACCACGCGTGGTCCCAGGCCAGGACGGGCCGAGCCTCGGAGGTGGCGATTCGATACCGATAGCTGCGGCTCAGGGCGTCAAAGCGCGCCGAGAAGCCCGCGGGGGCGCGGTAGAGCCCGCGGATGGAGATGTCGTCCGGCGTGAGCGCCACGAGCGAGCGCGTGAGGCGGGCGCCCGGGAGCTCAAGCTCGTCCACACCCATGGGCACGCTCACGTACTGAGAGAGGGCGTGGACCCCCGCGTCCGTTCTGCCGGCACAGGCGAGCTCACACGGGCGGCGCAGCGCGGTCTCCAGCGCGCGCCGCAGCTCGCCGGCCACGGTGCGCACGCCGCCCGGCTGCTCCGCAAAGCCGGCAAAGTCCGCCCCACGGTAGCCGAGCCGTATGACCAGCGTTGCGCCTTCGCTTTCGGACATGGGTTCCTCCTTCGCACCCTAGGGTAACACGCGTCCGCGCGCCGCCCGCACTTCTCGCCGTTCCAAACCGTCCGCACGCCGCCCGTTCTTCTCGTTGGGGCGAGTTGTGGACGTTTCCGGGGCGCAAACCGTTCGCGAGCCGCCCCTATAGGAGCGCCGCCGCCACGGCCCATGCCACCGCGCCGATAAGCACCACCAACTCGCGGCGCGCCAGCGGGCCGAGAAGTGCGGTCTGCTCGCCGGTGTAGCAGCGGTCCGTCATGGCACTCGCCAGCTCGTCCGCCCGGCGGAAGAGGCCCACCACAAGCGGCACCAGGACCTGTCCCCAGCCCCGCAGGCGGCGCAGCGGCCCACCCTCGTCGAGCAGGGCGCCGCGAGCGCGCTGGGCGCAGCGGATCCGGTCAACCTCCTCAACCGTGAGCGGAATGAACCGCAGCGCCACGGAGGCGGACATCGCAATGGCGCCCACGGGCACGCCCACACGACGAAGCGGCGCCATGAGGGCCGCCAGGCCGTCCGCGATAGCGGGGGGCGGCGTCGTGGACGAGAAGGACAGCGCAAAACCCACCACCAGCGCAATCCGGCACACCACGAGCGCGCCCCTTACCAGGCCGTCGGGCGAGAAGCCCGGCTGGCCCACGAGCACGAGCGCGTTGGAGGCAACCGAGAGCGCGAGAACGACCGCGGCCGGGCGCAGCCCCATGAGCACCGTTGCCGGGGAGGTCCTGCTCGCCACGAGGGCGGCGGCAAGGCCTACGGTCATCATGAGCAGGCCCAACGGGGCGGGGGCGGCAAAGGTTGCCACCGTGGCCACGAGGAGCATCATGAGCTTGACCCGCGGGTCAAGGCGGTGCAGAGGGGTGCTGCCCGGGGCGTAGGCGCCCGGGACGCGCGGCCTAAGCATGCTCCGCTCCCCCCTCGAGCTCCGCGCGAAGCTCCACCATGAACGGGGCCTCAAGGCCCACCGCCACGAAGAGCTCCGGACTCGAGGCGGCAACGTGCGCCTCAACCTGCTGGACCACGGCACCGTCTCTCAGAAACGCGACGCTCGTGGCCTCCTCCAGCCACTCGCCCGCATCATGGGTGACAAGGACCACGGGGTCGCCGCCCTCAACGAGGCCGTGCACCAGGCGGCGAAGCTCAGCGCGCGAGGGGCCATCGAGACCCGCCGTTGGCTCGTCAAAGACGTAGGCTCCCGACTCGCACGCAACAACGCCTGCCAGCGCCACGCGGCGCATCTGCCCTCCGGAGAGATCAAACGGGGAGCGGTCAAAGAGCTCCTCCCCCACGCCAAGCCTCGCCGCCGCAGCACGCACCGCCGCGTCCACGTCGCGCTCGGAGGCACCCCGCGCGCGGGGGCCGTAGGCAATGTCGTCGTAGACGGTCTCGCAGAAGAGCTGGTCACCAGGACGCTGAAAGGCAAGCCCCACGCGCCCGGCACGGACGGGTCGCCCGTCGAGCAGGACGTCTCCGGCGTCGGGGCTCATCACACCCGCCAGCAGGCGCGCAAGCGTGGTCTTTCCGGAGCCGGAGGGGCCAAGCACAAGCGTAAGGCCACGCAAATCGAGGGAGACATCCCTGAGGCTAAAATGCGAACCTCGCGCGAAGGCCATTTTGGAGGCCAAAAAGGGTCGGAAAAGCGCCTTCGTGTGAGATTGCCCAAAGGCACAAGCGTCCTCACGGACCAAATAACGTGCCACGGCGTGCGGTTCCGGCCGCAAGTCCAGGGAAAGCCCCCGCCGCGCGGCAATGCTGAGGGCGCGCGCAACGGAATCCTCGCCAAATCCGGCGCGGGCGCGCGCATCGTCGCTCTTAAGGAGCTCCCGCGGTGTGCCCTGCCACGCAACGCGGCCGCCCTCCATCACGACGGCCCGCGCGGCGCCAAAGAGCGCGAGCGGGTCATGCGCTATCTCGAGCACGCCAACGCCGCTGCCAACGAGCCGCTCAACAACCTCGTTGACGCGCCCGCGGGCAGCCACGTCCAGATGTGCTCCAACCTCATCGAGCACAAGGTAGCGCGGACGCATGGCAAGGACGCCGGCAATCGCCACAAGCTGCTGCTGACCGCCGGAGAGCTCTGAGGTCGCACGATTGCGCAGCTCACCAATGCCACAGGCGTCGAGCGCCTCGTCAACGCGCCGCAGGACCTCCTCACGAGAAAGGCCAAGGTTGCGCGGGCCAAAGGCCACCTCGTCCAAGACGACGGAGCTCACGATCTGGTTGCGCGGGTCCTGCCGCACGTAACCCACCAGACGGGCCAGGCCATCGGTGCGGCCGTCCACCAGCACGTTGCCCGAGGTGGGCTCGAGCGAGCCGTTAAGCAGGCGCGACAGCGTGGACTTGCCCGATCCATTGGCACCGAGAAGAACCACGCGCTCCCCGGCCCCAACGCTCAGCGAGACATGGTCGAGCACGTCCCCCTCCCCGTACGAGAAGCACGCGTCGCTCACCTCGATCATGTCCCACCTCCTTACGAAAAAGGCCCCGGCACGTGGCCGGGGCCCAAAGAGTCAACGAAAGGCCCGATGTTACTCGGCGCTCTCCTCGGTGGCCTCCTCAGCGGCGGTCTCCTCGGCAGGAGCCTCCTCCTCGGCCTTGGGCTCCTCGACGGGAGCCTCCTCGACCTTGGTGACGGTGGCCTTGGGGGCGGCCTTCTTGGCCTTGGCCTTCACGGGCTCGGTGACGAGCTCCATGATCACGATCTCGGCGGCGTCGCCCTTGCGGGGGCCGAGCTTCATGATACGGGTGTAACCGCCGTTGCGGTCGGCCCACATGCCCTGAGCGGCCTTCTCAAAGACCTCGCGGACGATGTCCTTGTCGCCAACCTTGGCGATGGCGAGACGACGGCTCGCGATGTCGCCCTTCTTGGCCCAGGTGATGACCTTGTCAACGTCGCCGCGGATGGCCTTGGCGCGAACGTCGATGGTCTTGATGCGGTCGTTCTCAAACAGGGCGCGGACAAGGCTCTTCTTCATGGCCTTGGTGTGGCTCGCGTCGGTGCCGAGCTTCATGCCCCTCTTCTTGTTGTGTCGCATTTCTTGCTTCTCCTAAATCCGGCGGCGCGCCTAGGCCTTGAGGGACAGGCCCATGGACTCGAGCTTGTCCTTGACTTCCTCGATGGACTTGACGCCAAAGTTTCTGATGTTGAGAAGGTCGTTCTCGGAGAACTCGACGAGCTGGCGCACGGAGTGGATGCCAGCGCGCTTGAGGCAGTTGTAGGAGCGGACGGAGAGGTCCAGGTCCTCGATCTGCTTGTCAAGCTCGATGTTGTCCTCCACGGTGCCCGCGGCAAAAATCGAGGAGTCCTCGACGGGCTCGTCCTCGTCGGTCAGGCTCATGAACGCAGCCATGTGCTGGTTGATGATGTTGGCGGCCTCGACGACGGCCTCACGCGGGGTGATGGAGCCGTTGGTCTCGACCTCGAGCACGAGGCGGTCGTAGTCCGTGTGACGGCCAACGCGGCAGGCCTCGACGGCCTTGGCGCAGCGGCGCACGGGCGAGTAGAGCGAGTCGACGTGAATGATCCCGATGGGGTCGTTCTCGCGCTCGTTGTCCTCGCCGGACACGTAGCCGCGGCCCACGCCGATGCGCATCCTCATAGTGAGGTGGGAGCCGGCGCCGAGCGTGCAGATGACGTGCTCGGGGTTGACGAGCTCAAACTCGGCGGGAATCTCGAAGTCGCCGCCGGTGACGGTGCAGGGGCCGTCCACGGAGATGGACGCCTCGGCCTCGTCGCCGATGCCCATGGAGCGGAAGACCAGGCCCTTGACGTTGAGCACGATGTCGGTGACGTCCTCGTAGACGCCCTCGACGGTGGTGAACTCGTGCTGAACGCCATCGATCTGGATGGCCTCGACCGCAGCGCCCGAGAGCGAGGACAGCAGGACGCGGCGCAGGGAGTTGCCCAGCGTGTCACCATAGCCACGCTCGAGCGGCTCGGCGCTCACGCGGGCGAGGTTGTCGCTTATCTCCTCGACCGACACCTGGGGTCGGATGAATTCGGACATTGCTACCTCCAAATCTGGTCGGGCTTACTTGGAGTAGAGCTCGACGATCAGCTGCGCGTCAATGTCAAGGTCAATCTGGTCGCGCGTGGGGAGCTGGAGGACGGTGCCCTTGAGCTTCTCGATGTCCACCTCGAGCCAGGCGGGAACGGCCATGTGCTCGGAGGAGATGAGGGCCTCCTTGATGGGGAGAAGGTCCTTGGCCTTGTCGGCCACGGCAATGACGTCGCCGGACTTCACCTGGTAGGAGGGGATGTCGACGCGCTTGCCGTTCACGGTGATGTGGCCGTGGCGGACGGTCTGGCGGGCCTCCTTGCGGGTGCGGGCAAAGCCGAGACGGAAGACGACGTTGTCAAGACGGCACTCGAGGATGCTCATCAGGTTGTCGCCGGTGATGCCCTCGCGCTTCATGGCGAGGACGTAGTAGTGACGGAACTGCTTCTCGAGAACGCCGTAGATGAACTTGGCCTTCTGCTTCTCGCGAAGCTGCATGCCGTACTCGCTCTCCTGGCGACGACGACGCCTGGGCTCGCGGTTGGAGGTCTTGTTGATGCCCATCACGACGGGGTCGATGCCGAGCTGACGGCACCTCTTGAGGACCGGGGTCCTATCGATAGCCATTGATATTCCTCCTAGCTACACGCGGCGACGCTTGCTCAGACGGCAACCGTTGTGCGCGATGGGGGTCTTGTCCTGGATGCCCGAAACCTCGAGGCCGGCGGCCTGGAGGGAACGGATGGCGGTCTCGCGACCGGAGCCGGGGCCCTTCACGAAGACGGCGACCTTGTGCAGGCCGTGCTCCATGGCCGCCTTGGCAGCGGCCTCGGCGGCGAGCTGCGCGGCAAACGGCGTGGACTTGCGGGAGCCCTTGAAGCCGACGGTGCCACCGGACTGCCAGGAGATCACGTTGCCCTGGGGGTCGGTAATCGAGACGATCGTGTTGTTGAACGTGCTCTTGATGTGGGCCTGGCCCACGGCGATGTTCTTGCGCTCGGAGCGGCGCACGCGGGTGGTGCGCTGGTTCTTCTTCTGCGGCATTGTCTACTCCCTAGCCCCTCTTCTTGGCACCGATCTGACGCTTCTTGCCCTTGCGGGTGCGAGCGTTGGTGTGGGTGCGCTGACCGTGGACAGGAAGGCCCTTGCGGTGACGGAGGCCGCGGTAGCAGCCGATCTCCATCAGACGGGCGGTGTTCTGACGCACCTCGCGGCGAAGGTCGCCCTCGGTGGTGTAGTTGGCGTCAATGAAGTCACGGATCTTCGTGACCTCGTCCTCGGTGAGGTCCTTGACGCGGGTATCGGGGTTGACGCCGGTCTCCGCGCAGATCTTGGTGGCGCGGGTCTGACCGATGCCGTAGATGTAAGTGAGTCCGATCTCAACGCGCTTCTCGCGCGGCAGATCGACGCCGTTAATACGGGGCACTGGAGCTCCTTCCTTAGCCCTGACGCTGCTTGTGGCGCGGGTTCTCGCAAATAACGTAAACCTTGCCGTGGCGACGAATGACCTTGCACTTGTCGCACATCTTCTTGACCGAAGGACGTACCTTCATGCGTCTTCCTTCCGGTAGTGCTGATACGAACTATCTCCTCGCCCAGCCGCTGGCGTGAATATCCCAGGCTGTGATGGGGCCCTACTTGTAGCGGTAGGTGATACGCCCCCTCGTGAGGTCGTAGGGAGAGATCTCCACGACCACGCGGTCGCCCGGCAGGATGCGGATGTAGTTCATCCTGATCTTGCCGGAGATGGTGCAGAGAATGGTCTTACCGTTCTCGAGCTCGACGTTGAACATGGCGTTGGGCAGCGGCTCGATGACCTTGCCCTCAAGCTCGATGGCGTCCTGCTTGCTCAAAATACTTCCCTCTCAACACGCTGACAGCGACCAAATATCATACCGAAAATCCAAAACTGAGTCCATGCTGCATCAGACCAACACAACATGGACTCAATTGGAGCTTGTCTGTCAGGGCGCCTACTCCTCAGCGCCCCCGTACATCGGGCACCACGGGCCCTTCTCGTCCTCGGTGAGAATGACGGGGCCGTCCTCGGTGACGGCAACCGTGTTCTCGTAGTGGGCGGCGGGCAGGCCGTCGTCGGTGACCACGGTCCAGCCGTTGGCGAGCGTGTGACAGCGATAGGTGCCGAGCGTGATCATCGGCTCGATGGCGATGACCATGCCGGCCTGGAGCTTCACGCCACGACCGCGCCTGCCGTAGTTTCTGACCTCGGGGTCCTCGTGCATGACGCGGCCAACGCCGTGGCCGACGTAGTCACGGACGACCCCGTAGCCGTTCTTCTCGGCGAGCTCCTGGACCGCGGCGCCAATGTCGCCGAGGTGGTTTCCGGGAACGGCCTGCTCGATGGCGGCCTTGAGGCAGTCACGCGTGCACTCGCAGAGCCCCTTCCACTCGGCAGAGGGCTCGCCCACGTAGAACGTCCACGCGTTGTCGCCCACCCAGCCCTGGTAGGTGGCTCCGGTGTCGATGGAGATGATGTCACCCTCCTGGAGGATGGCGGCCGGGGAGGGGATGCCGTGAACGATCTGCTCGTTCACGGAGGAGCAGATGCTCGCGGGGAAGCCGCCGTAGCCCTTGAAGGTGGGGACGGCACCGTGGAGCCGGATGAAGCCCTCGACGATCTGGTCGATCTCCTTGGTGGAGACGCCCGGGCGCACAAGGGCCCCAGCACGACGAAGGGCCGCCTTGGACAGGGCCCCGGCGGCCTTCATCTGCTCGATATCAATAGGAGACTTGATATTGATCATAGAGCGAGGCGCTCCTTGACGTCGGCGTAGACCTCATCGACGGGACGATCGCCGTCGACCTCCTTGAGAATGGAGTGGCCGCGATAGTACTCGATCAGCGGCGACGTCTGCGTCTCGTAGACGTCAAGGCGGCGCTGAATCGTCTCGGGCTTGTCGTCATCACGCTGGTACATCTCGCCACCGCAGCGCGGGCAGGTGTCCACGCCTGCCGGGGCAGTGTAGCCGCAGGCGCGGCAGGTGCGACGGGAGCTCAGGCGCTCGACGATGACCTCTGACTTGACGTCGATGAGCAGCGCGGCGTCAAGGGTGCGACCCATGGCGGCGAGCTCGGAGTCAAGCGTGACGGCCTGCGCGGTGTTGCGCGGGAAGCCGTCGAGGATGAAGCCCTTCTGGGCATCGTCGGCCTCGAGACGCTCCTTCACCAGGTCCACGACGAGGTCGTCGGGGACGAGCTGGCCGGCATCCATATAGCCCTTGGCCTTCTTGCCGAGCTTGGTGCCCTCCTTGATGGCGGAGCGAAGAAGGTCGCCGGTGGAGATGTGGGCAAAGCCAAACTCCGCGACGAGCTTCTGGGCCTGGGTGCCCTTGCCGGATCCGGGGGCGCCAAGAAGAACGATGTTCATGATGCCGACCGCCTTTCTCTTGCCGTGCTCCTACGCATGTCTTCCTATGACGGGCTACTTGAAGAACCCGTCATAATTGTGCATCTTGAGCTGGCTCTCGATGGAGGAGAGCGTGTCCATGGCAACGCTCACCATGATGAGCACAGAGGTTCCGCCAAAAGCCTGGATGAGCGGGTTCTGGGTGAACGAGAAGATGATCGACGGCACCACGGCGAGGACGGCCATGAAGAGCGCGCCCGGAAGCGTGATGTGGTCGATGGCGCTCTTGATGTAGGCAGCCGTGGCGGAGCCGGGACGAACGCCGGGGATGAAGCCGCCCTGCTTGCGAAGCTGATCGGCCGTCTCCGTGGGGTTGAACACCATCGAGGAGTAGAAGTACGCAAACGCCACGATGAGAACAACCGACAGCACCCAGTTGATCCAGCCGGTGGAGAGGGCGTTGGCAAAAGCCTGGACCCAGTCGACCGACGGGAAGAAGACCGCGAGCTGCGCCGGGAGATAGAGAATCGCGGACGCAAAGATGATCGGGACCACGCCGGCCGTGTTGACCTTGATCGGCAGGTAGGTGGTCTGGCCGCCCATCATGCGACGACCCACGACGCGCTTGGCGTACTGGATGGGGATGCGACGCTGGCCGCGCTCGACAAAGACGATGATCGGCACGATCGCGATGATCACGATGAGGGTGATCACGGTGATGATCAGGCTGCCGGTGTCCGTGAGCGAGGAGATGAGCGAGGTGGGCAGGCCGGACATGATGTTGCAGAAGATGATCAGCGACATGCCGTTGCCCACGCCGCGCTGCGTGATGATCTCGCCGAGCCACATGATGACCATGGCGCCCACGACCATCGTGAAAACGACCATGATGTCGATAAGGACCTCGGGAGCGGCAAGACCGGAGAGGCTCACGCCGTAGCTCCTGAAGAGGAACAGATAGCCAATGGCGTTGAGCAGGGCGAGGCCGATCGTAAGATAGCGCGTGTACTGCGTGATCTTACGCTGACCGGCCTCGCCCTCCTTGGCAAGCTCGCCCAGGGAGGGAATCACGGCCTGCAGCAGCTGCAGAATGATCTGAGCCGTGATGTAGGGCATGATTCCGAGGCTGAAGACGGACATGCGGGAAAGCGCGCCACCTGAGAACAGGTTGAGCACGGCCATCGCTCCGCTCGAGGAGAGCCCGGCCTGATAGGCGCCGAGCAGGTCCTGGAACGGCGCGCCCGGAACGGGCAGATACGCACCGAAACGGTACAGCAGCAGGATTGCCGCAGTGAGAAGAAGCTTCTGCCTGAGCTCCGGAACGCGAAACGCGTTGGCGATTCCCTTTAGCACGCCTGCTCGACCTTTCCTCCGGCCGCCTCGATCTTAGCCTTTGCGGAGGCGGAGACCTTGTCCACCTTGACGGTGAGCTTCTTGGTGATCTCACCGTCGCCGAGGACCTTCACAGGAACATAGTTGTGCTTAATGACGCCCTTGGCAACCAGGGTATCGGCGTCGACGGTCTCACCGTCGGCGAACAGCGCCTCGAGACGGGCGACGTTCACCGGGGCGTACTCGACGCGGTTGTGGTTGATGAAGCCGGGAAGCTTGGGGAGACGCATCGCGAGCGGCTGCTGGCCACCCTCGAAGCCCTTGCCCTTGCCGCCTCCGGAGCGGGAAAGCTGGCCCTTGGTGCCGCGGCCGGCAGTGGTGCCGTGACCGGACGAGTTGCCGCGGCCGATGCGCTTGCGGTTCTTGCGCGAGCCCTCAGCGGGACGCAGATCGTTGAGCTGCATGAGTGACTCCTAGTTCTCTTCCACGACAACAAGGTGCTTGACCTTGAAGATCATTCCACGGATGCTCGGGTTGTCCGGCTGCTCGACGACGTCGCCGATCTTGCGGAGGCCGAGGGCGCGGCAGGTAGCGGTCTGGTCCTTCTTGACGGACGCGACGGCGCTGCGCACGAGCTTGATCTTGAGGGACTGAGCCATGACTAGTTCTCCTTCCCGACGAACATCTCGCCAACCGTGAGGCCGCGGCGCTCGGCGGTCTCGGCGGGGCTGGAGAGCTCCTTCAGGCCCTCGGCGGCAGCCTTGATGATGTTCATCGCGTTGCTGGTGCCGAGAGACTTGGAGAGCACGTTGGTGATGCCGGCGAGCTCGAAGAGCGGGCGGACGGGGCCGCCAGCGATGACGCCGGTACCCTCGATGGCCGGCTTGATGAGCACGTGCCCCGCGCCATAGTGGCCCTCGACGGTGTGGGGAATGGTGCCAGCCTCGGTGACGGGCACGTGGAACATGTTCTTCTTGGCGTCCTCGACACCCTTGGAAATGGCCATGGGCACCTCGGCGGACTTGCCCATGCCGAGGCCGACGTTGCCCTTGCCGTCACCGACGGCAACGAGGGCGACGAGGGACATGCGACGGCCGCCCTTGACGGTCTTGGAGACACGGTGGATGAAGACGACGCGCTCCTGAAGATCCGTGTCCTGCTGGCGCTTACGATCTCGTGCCATTGAATCCTCCTAGAACTTCAGGCCCGCGTTGCGGGCACCGTCTGCCAGAGCCTTGACACGGCCGTGATAGATGCGACCACCGCGGTCGAAGGTGACCGTGGTGACGCCCTTCTCGACGGCACGCTTGCCCACGAGCTCGCCAACGAACTCGGCGGCCTCCTTGTTGGAGCCGATCTTGCCGGTGGCGCGGAACTCGGGGTCGAGGGTCGAGGCAGAGCAGATCGTCTTGCCGTCGGCGTCGTCGATGACCTGAGCGTAGATGTTTGCGTTGGTGCGGTGCACGCTGAGGCGCGGGCGCTCAGCGGTGCCGAAGATCTTGGCGCGGACGCGGCGCTCGCGGCGCTTGAGACCGGCCTTCTTCGCCTGCTGCTTGTTCATTCCTTCTCCTTAGACGTGCCACCACCTGACGGGGTGATGGTCTTTGTACGGCCCAGATACTACTTGGCGGCCTTGCCGAGCTTCCTGCGGATGTGCTCGCCCTCGTAGTGAATGCCCTTGCCCTTGTACGGCTCGGGCGGGCGCTTCATGCGAATCTCAGCGGCGACCTGGCCGACCTGCTCCTTGGAGATGCCCTTGACGGTGATGTGGGTGTTGTCGGGCACCTCGAAGGTGATGTTCTCGGGGCAGGTGTAGATCACGGGGTGAGAGTAGCCAAGGGAGAGGTCAAGATCCTTGCCCTTGAGCGTGGCGCGATAGCCGACACCCGTGAGCTCGAGCTTCTTCTCAAAGCCGTCGGACACGCCGATGACCATGTTGTGAAGGAGCGTGCGGGTGAGGCCCTGCTGGGCGTTGGACGCGGTGGACTCGTCAACGCGGACGACGTGGAGCTCCTGGCCCTCCTCCTCGATCTTCACCAGATCGGAGAAGGTGCGGGTGAGCTCGCCCTTGCCGCCCTTGACGGTGACGGTGCTGCCATTGACTGTCACAGTGACTCCGGCCGGAACCTGGACAGGCTGCTTACCAATTCGAGACACGGTAGTCTCCTTTCATTCCTGCCGAGAGTTACCAGACGTAGGCGATGACCTCGCCGCCGACGCCGAGCTTGCGGGCGTCGCGGTCGCACATCATGCCCTTGGAGGTGGAGATGACTGCGGTGCCGAGGCCGCCGAGGACGCGCGGAAGCTTGTCGGCGGTGGCGTAGATGCGCAGACCCGGCTTGGAGATGCGGCGGATGCCACGGATGACCTTGGCGTGGCGGGCGCCGTACTTGAGGGTGATGTGGAGGGTCTTCTGCGGGGTCGTGTCCTCGACCTCGTAGCCGGCGATGTATCCCTCCTCGCAGATGACGCGGGCAACCTCAACGAGCACCTTGGTCGAGGGCATGGAGACCTCGGCCTTGTTGGCAGCGTTGGCGTTGCGAATACGCGTCAGCATGTCAGAAATGGGATCAGTAATCTTCATGGATCCTTCTCCTTCGGTAATGATGAACCTGCGCGTTCGGTTCGTCCGCACCCTTAGCGCGGACGCCTGGACGCGAGAGCCGTGAGCGTCCTACCAGCTGGCCTTGCGGACGCCCGGAAGCTCGCCCTTGCTCGCAAGCTCGCGGAAGCAGACGCGGCAGAGGCCGAACTTGCGATAGACGGAGTGGGGACGCCCACAACGCTGGCAGCGGTTCTGCGTACGCGTCGAGAACTTCGGCTCGCGCTGAGCCTTGACGATCATCGATGTCTTAGCCACAAATCCTCCTTCAGTGCACTCTGGTCCCTCCGGCCGCGCCGGAGGGCCGATTGATATTTGACCTACTCAGCTTTGAACGGGAAGCGGAAGGCCTTGAGCAGCGCCTTGCCCTCCTCGTCGGTCTGAGCGGTGGTCACGATGGTGATGTCCATGCCGCGAGTGTGGTCGACCTTGTCGAAGTCGATCTCCGGGAAGATGAGCTGCTCGGTGACGCCCATGGAGAAGTTGCCACGGCCGTCAAAGCTCTTCGGGGAGATGCCACGGAAGTCGCGGATGCGCGGGATGGCGATGGCGATGAGGCGATCGAGAAACTCCCACATGCGGTCGCCGCGCAGGGTCACCTTGGCGCCAATGGGCATGCCGGCGCGCAGGTGGAAGGTGGCGATGGACTTGCGGGCGTGGGTCACGAGCGGCTGCTGGCCGGTGATGGCGCGAAGGTCGGCAACGGCGCCGTCGATGGCCTTGGCGTCCGTGGCGGCCTCGCCGACGCCCATGTTCACGACGATCTTCTCGATCTTGGGAATCTGGTGAACGTTCTTGTAGCCAAACTGCTTCTGGAGCTCGTCACGAACGGTGGCGAAATACTGCTCCTTGAGACGCGGGACGTACTTGTCTGCCATGGTCACTCCTTAACTCTTGGGGTTCTCAGCACGGGGTTTCCAACCTCGTGCCTCCCTGCCTTGGCGGGGCCGGGAGCCTTGTCATGCGTCCGAGACAGAGTCCTCCCTACCTACAGACGCAAGGAAACATGTTATTCCTTTGTCCACAGAATTTCCAGCTCTTCTCGCACATCGCGGGATGCACACATTCCCGCCAGCCACCCTCGACGCGCACCACACTGTACCCAGAACTGGTTCTGGGTACGCATGACCCCAACCCATGAACCCAAATCCGGTTCTGGGTCGTCGCGACCCTAACCTGCGGACCCAAATCTGGTTCTGGGCTGGCGCTAGTCAGAGATTTGGACCCAGAACTGGTTCTGGGTCGGTGCGAATGAGAAATCCGGACCCAGAACTGGTTCTGGGTCGTTGCGGGCGAGTGATCTGGACCCAGAACCGAATCTGGGTCGTCGTGGGCCTTACTACCGCACAGAGCAGGGCGGCGACAAGAACGAGCCTGAGCGTGTCGCAACGACGCAAGGAGCCCCCGGTATTCCGGAGAGAAGTTTCGAGTAGCGCACTTCTCGTAGGAATACCGGGGGCTCCCCCTCAGGTACGTAGGCTCAGGCTCTTAGAACTTGGCGCCGCACTTCTTGCAGACGCGAACCTTCTTGCCGTTGTCGTCGATGTCGTGGCCCATGCGGGAGGGCTTGCCGCACTTGGGGCAAATCACCATGACGTTGGAGGCGTCGATGGCGGCCTCCATCTCGATGATGCCACCCTGCTGGTTCTGGGCGTTGGGGCGCGTGGCCTTCTTGACGATGGCGACGCCCTCGACGATGACCTTGCCCTCGGAGGGCTTGGCAACGAGGACGGTGCCCTCCTTGCCCTTGTCCTTACCGGAGAGGACGACGACCTTGTCACCCTTCTTCACATGCATCTTCGCCATATTCACTCACTCCCTAGAGCGTCTCAGGCGCGAGCGAGACGATCTTCATGTACTTGTGGTCGCGGAGCTCACGAGCGACGGGCCCGAAGATACGGGTGCCCTTGGGCTCGCCCTCCTTGTCGACCAGCACGCAGGCGTTCTGGTCGAACTTGATGTAGCTGCCGTCCTTGCGACGGGTCTCCTTGGTGGTGCGCACGATGACGCAGCGAACGATGTCGCCCTTCTTCACCGAGCTGCCAGGCGTGGCCTCCTGAACGGCGCCGATGATGACGTCGGCCAGGCCGGCGTAGCGACGCTTGGAGCCACCGAGGACCTTGACGCACTTCACGCGTCGGGCGCCGCTGTTGTCAGCGACGTTGAGCATGGTCTCCATCTGAATCATTGGTGTTCCTCCGAACGTGTGCCCTCCCAGAGGTGCGCGCAGGCGTGCCGCGCACGTGGGATGAGCTCGTCACTAATACTTACTTGGCGCGCTCGACGATCTCGACGAGACGCCAACGCTTGGTCTTGGACAGCGGACGGGTCTCCATGACGGTGACGAGGTCACCGACGCCGCACTCGTTCTTCTCGTCGTGAGCGTGCAGCTTCTTGGAGATGGTCATCATCTTGCCGTACTTGGGGTGACGCTTGCGGTAGTCGATCTTCACCGTGATGGACTTGTCGCCAGAGATGGAGACGACCGTCCCGGTGACGACCTTGCGCGCGTTCCTCTTCTCGGTCTCAGCCATAGTCATTCTCCTGCGATCTAGTTCTGGGCAGCGGACTTCTCCGCGGCGATCTGACGGGCGCGCTGCTCGGTGAGGACGCGCGCGATGTCCTTCTTCACGGTCTTGACGCGAGCCGTGTTGTCGAGCTGGCTCGTGGCCATCTGGAAGCGAAGGTTGAAGAGCTCGGAGCGGCCCTCCTCGAGCTTCTTGGCGAGCTCGTCATCGCTCATGGCCTGGATGTCCTTGTACTTCATTGACTATTCCTTCCCGTCCTGGTCGGTGCGGGCGACAATCTTGGTCTTGATGGGCAGCTTGTGCTGGGCAAGACGCAGGGCCTCGCGAGCGACCTCGTCGGAGACGCCGTCGATCTCGAACATGATGCGGCCCGGCTTGACAACGGCCACCCACTCCTCGGGGTTGCCCTTACCGGAGCCCATGCGGGTCTCGGCCGGCTTCTTGGTGATGGGCTTGTCCGGGAAGATGGTGATCCAGACCTTGCCGCCACGCTTCATGTAGCGGGTCATGGCGACACGGCAGGCCTCAATCTGGCGGTTGGTGATCCAGTGAGCCTCGAGGGCCTGGATGCCGTAGGAGCCAAAGTGCAGCTGGGTGTTGCCCTTGGCGTGACCCTTCATGGAGCCACGCTGAACCTTGCGGTGAAGAACGCGCTTAGGTGCGAGCATTAGCGGCCCCTCCTCTCATTGCGACCGCGGCGAGGACGCGAGGAGCCCTCGAGGGCCGGGCGCGGGGTGGCCTGGCCGGGCAGCTTCTCACCGAGGTAAATCCAAACCTTGATACCGCAGGCGCCCATGGTGGTGCGAGCGGTGGACTGGCCGTAGTCGATCACGGCGCGAAGGGTGTGCAGGGGCACGCGACCCTCGCGGGACCACTCGCGACGGCCCATCTCGGCGCCGTTGAGGCGGCCGGAGCACTGGATACGGATGCCCTTGGCGCCGGCCTTGCGGGCGGACTGGACGGCCTTGCGGACGGCGCGACGGAAGGCGACGCGCTGCTCGAGCTGCTCGGCCACGGACTGGGCGACGAGGTTGGCGTCGAGCTCGGGACGCTTGATCTCGACGACGTCAACGGCGACCTGGCCCTTGTTGACCTTGGCGACCTTCTCGAGGTCGGCGCGCAGGACGTCGATGTCGGCGCCCTTCTTGCCAATGACGATGCCCGGGCGGGCGGTGTAGATGGTGACCTTCACCTTGTCGCCAGCGCGCTCGATGTCCACGCGGGAGAGGGCGGCCTTGGCGAGGCGCTTCTCGAGGTAGGAGCGGATGGCGAGGTCATTGCCGAGGGTCTCGGCGTAGTTCTTATCGGCGTACCAGCGGGAACGCCACTCCTCGGTGATACCGAGACGGAAGCCGGTAGGCTGAACCTTGTGACCCATGCTCGCTTACGCCTCCTTTCGGGGAGCGACGACGACGGTGATGTGGCTCATGCGCTTGTTGATGCGAGAAGCGGAGCCCTTGGCGCGAGGACGGATGCGCTTGAGCGTGGGGCCCTCGTCAACGTAGGCGAGCTTCACGATGAGATTGTCGGCGCGCATGCCGTTGTTGTTCTCGGCGTTGGCAATCGCGGAGCGCAGGACCTTGGCGACGTCGACGGAGGCGGCGCGGGTCGAGAACTGCAGGACCTCGAGGGCCTTCTCGACGGGGAGGTTGCGGATCAGCGAGACGACGGCGCGAGCCTTGCGCGGAGCAACGCGCACGTACTTGGCGGTCGCGCGAACCTCGTTGGTTACGGTGTTCTGAGGCATCTACTTACACTCCCCTACTTTTCCTTGTGACCACGGAAGGTGCGGGTGGGGGCGAACTCGCCCAGCTTGTGCCCGACCATGGACTCGGTGACGAACACGGGCACGTGCTTGCGGCCGTCGTGAACGGCGATCGTGTGACCGACCATCTCGGGGAAGATGGTCGAGGAGCGCGACCAGGTCTTGATGACCTCCTTGGTGCCGGCCTCGTTCTGAGCGGCGACACGCGCGAGGAGGCGAGTCTCCACGAACGGGCCCTTCTTGAGACTTCTGCTCATGCTTTCTATCTCCTACTACTCGTGTTGCGACTACTTGGACTTGCGGCGACGGATGATCAGGCGGTTGGAGGCCTTCTTCGGGTCGCGGGTCTTGTAACCCTTCGTCGGCTTGCCCCACGGGGTGACGGACGGACGGCCGGAGGTGTGGTTCTTGCCCTCGCCGCCGCCGTGCGGGTGGTCGACCGGGTTCATGACCGTACCACGGACGGTCGGGCGGACGCCGGCCCAGCGGCTGCGGCCGGCCTTGCCGACGACGATGTTGGAGTGGTCGGCGTTGCCCACCTCGCCGATGGTGGCGCGGCAGGTGAGAAGGACGCGACGGAGCTCGGAGGAGGGCATGCGCAGGATGGCGTAGCCGTTGTCCTTGCCCATCAGCTGGACGGAGGTGCCGGCGGCGCGGGCCATAGCGGCGCCCTTGCCAGGCTGGAACTCGACGGCGTGAACGAGGGTGCCGACGGGGATCTCAGAGAGCGGCATGCAGTTGCCGGGCTTGATGTCCACGTCCTTGGTGCCAGAGAGGACGACGTCGCCCACGTGCAGGCCCTCGGGGCACAGGATGTAGGCCTTGGCGCCGTCAACGTAGTGGAGCAGGGCGATGCGAGCGGAGCGGTTGGGGTCGTACTCGATCGTGGCGACCTTGGCCGGGACGTCGTCCTTGCGGCGCTTGAAGTCGATGCGACGGTACTGACGCTTGTGGCCGCCGCCCTGGTGACGGGTGGTGATGCGGCCGTTGTTGTTGCGGCCGGCCTTCTTGGGCAGGGGCTCGAGAAGCGACTTCTCGGGCGTGGTGCAGGTGATCTCGGAGAAGTCCGAGACCGTCTGGAAACGCCTGCCGGCGCTCGTGGGCTTGAGGTGCTTAACTGCCATTGACTCTTTCCCTTCTTTTCCGTTGGCCAGCCCGCTCAGGGAGTGGCGGGTGACACCGGATTACCACGGTACCGCGCGTATCCATCATGCGCGGCATGCAAGCCCGGGCCAATTCTGACCCGGGCGGATTGCCTGCTACTCGGCAGCCTGCTGGTTGCCGAAGATCTCGATCGTCTCGCCGGCGGCGAGGGTCACGACGGCCTTCTTCCAGGAGCGCGTGGTGCCAGGGGTCTGGTAGCGGACGCGCTTCTTCTTGCCAGAGACGTTCATGGTGTTGACCTTGACCACGTGAACGTTGAAGAGCTTCTCGACGGCGTCGGCGATCTCCTCCTTGGGGGCGTTCTTGGCCACCTCGAAGGTGTACTTGCCCTGCTCCATGAGGTCAAAGGAACGCTCGGAGACGATCGGGCGGATGATCACGTCGTAGACGGAGTTCATTATGCGAGCACCTCCTCGAACTGCTTCGCGATGTCGGCGGTCATGACGAGGGCGCCGTTGTCGATGAGGGTGCGCGTGGTGACCTCGGAGACGCCGATTACGAGCACACCCTGGAGGTTGCGGAACGAGAGGTAGGTGTTCACGTCGTCATCGGGAACGACGACGGTCACGCGCTTGTCGCCAATGCCAAGGGCGCCGAGAAGGGCCTTGGCCTGCTTGGTGGACGGCTTCTCAAAGGAGAGGCCGTCAACGAGGACGAGCTCGCCGTCGGCGACCTTGCCGGAGAGCACGGAGCGCATGGCAAGCTTGACCATCTTGTTGTTGATGCGCTTGTTGTGGGTGCGCGGGGTGGGCCCGAAGATCACGCCACCGCCGGTCCACTGGCCGGCGCGGGTGGAACCCTGACGAGCGCGACCGGTGCCCTTCTGACGGTAGGGCTTGGCGCCGCCGCCGGAGACCTCGTGGCGGTTCTTCACGGAGTGGGTGCCCTGACGAGCGCAGCTGTCCTGGCAGACCACAACCTGGTGGATGACGGGGATGTTCGGCTCGATGCCGAAGACGTCGTCAGAGAGCTCGGCCTGGTTGACCTCGGCCCCCTCGACGTTCTTGATTGCGTACTTGGACATTCTGTCCTCCTTGTTAGCCTAAGAGATTTCCTGGCACTTAGGCCATGCGGATCTGGACGAGAGCGTTCTTGCCGCCGGGGACAGCGCCCTTGACGAGCATGAGGTTCTGCTCGGCGTCGATGCGGACGAGCTTGAGGTTCTTGACCGTCACGCGCTCGTCGCCCATGTGACCATACATGTGCAGGCCCTTGCGGACGCGCGCGGGGTAGGCGCACTGGCCGATGGAGCCCGGGCGACGCTGGTTGCGGGAGCCATGGGTCATGGGGCCGCGGGAGAAGTTCCAGCGCTTGATGGTGCCCTGGAAGCCCTTGCCCTTGGAGGTGCCGATGACGTCGACGGACTTGACGTCGGCGAAGTCGGCCACGGTGACGACGTCACCGGTCTTGTGCTCCTCGCCGTTCTCAACGCGGACCTCGCGCAGGTAGCGCATCGGCTCGACGCCGGCGGCCTTGAAGTGGCCGGCCATGGGCTTGTTGACGTGCTTGGCGGAGATGTCTCCGAAGCCGATCTGAACGGCGTCGTAGCCGTCGGTCGCCTTCGTCTTGACCTGCGAGACAGTGCAGGGGCCAGCCTGGATGACGGTGACGGGCACGACGTTGTCGTTCTCGTCCCAGATCTGCGTCATCCCAAGCTTGCGGCCAAGGATCGTGCTGACCATGCTCTTTCCTAACCTCCGGTGGTCATGGGCTTCTCCGGGCGCCCCTTGCGCCCGTCCCCAGCGGACCACGTCCTGTATCTGCTGCTCTTTAGGGTCGAGACACAGCTGTCCCCTTTTGAGCAGCCTGTCTAGTCTACACGCCCATACAAGAATTCACAATGTCTACGCAAAATTTTTGTGCCCTCTGAGCTGGGCCTGCTATTTCCGCGCCTCCGGGCGTATCCATAGCGCTCAAAAAAGTCGGGCGAGAAGAACCTCGGTGGTTCTTCTCGCCCGAATGAGTCAAACGGGGTCTGTCCCCTCTTGAATCATCGACGACGTGAAGCGATGAGGAGGGCGGCGCCGGAGACGGCAGCGACAAGCGCGGCGGCGGAGCCGGGGTCACCGGTGCCGGGGATCTGCTCCACGTCCTCGGTTGCGGATGCGGGCGGCGTGTAGGTGTTGGCGAACGTGGGCGGCGTGTAGGTGTTGGCGAACGTGGGCACCGTGCCGTCATCCGTGCCGTAGGCGACCTCGGCGTGCAGCGCGCCGGCGCCGTCGTCGGTCACGGTGACCGTCACGGCGTACGTGGCGTCGTCGTAGGTGACACCCTCCGCGCTGCCGGCGAGCTCGCTGATCGTGAACTCGTAGACGCCCGGCTCGTCAAAGGCGATCGGGTCAAACGCGACGCCTCCCTCGGCGCTGTTGGAGGCCTGGGACACGACGGCACCCTCGGCGTCGCTGAGCGTGAAGTCAAACTCGTCGGCAGCGAGGTCGCGACCGGTGAGCTGCTTGTTTGCCGCAAGCGCAACGGAGACGGGAGCTGCCTCGTACACGTTGGTGAACTCGATCGCGTCCACCTCGGTCGCCACCGCGCCGCTCTGGGCGAGCGCGTAGGTCACGTCCGCCACCTCAAGCGCGTGGGCCGCGCGGTTCTCGGCAACCTTCACCGTCACCACGTACGTGGAGCCGTCATAGGTCACGCCCGGGACCGACCCGACCTTCTCGCGCACGAGGTAGGTGTAGGTACCCTCGGCGTCGTAGGTGGGGGCAAAGGCAAACGAGAAGCTGCCGTCGGCGGCGTTGGTTGCCTCCTCGATGAGGCTGCCGTCGGCGTTGAGCAGCTGGAACGTGAACTCGCCGGCCTGGAGCGGCTTCACCTCGTCGCGGCCGGTCAGGGTCTTGGTGCCCGAGATGGTGGTCCCGAGCGAGACCGGCGTGGGCGTGTAGCTGTTCACAAAGACCACGTCCGCGTTGGCGACGCTCTGCGTTGCCACGAGCTTGGCGTCAACGTCATCAACGCTCACCTTCACCTGATAGGGCTCGGTCTCCGCCGTCAGCGTGGCGTCAAGGCCGGTCGTGACCTCACGGATGGTGTAGGCGTGTGTGCCCTCCGTGGTGTAGGCAATTGGCTTAAACGAGAAGGACGGCGAGGCTGCGGTGGCCTCGGCGGTGTCAATTACCGTCCCGCCCTCGTCCAGAAGCTCAAAGGTGAAGCGGTCGGCGGTCTCCCACGCGCGGCCCTCGAGCCGCTTGACGCCGCCGAGCGTGATGCTCGTCTCGGCCGGGTTGTAGGAGTTCTCAAAGTCGAGCTTGTCAGAGGCGGCAGTCGTAGCGGTTCCGTCTTGCGCCCGCGTGACGGAGCTCTTGGTCACCGTGAGCTTGCCGTTTACGTCCTCGACCTCAAAGGTGAGGGTGTAGGTGGTGCCGGCGCCGTCATAGGAGATGCCGGGAATGGCCTCGTCCGGCGTCGTGGGCTGCAGCTCGCTCACCGTGTAGGTGTAGGTGCCCGGTTCGACGAAGGTCAGCGTGCCAAAGGTGATCTTTCCGTTTGCGTCGTTGGCAACCGTGCCGTTCTCGTCGACCTTGCTCGGCAGCGGCGCAGTCGTGCCTTCGGACGCGCCCGCAACAGTACCCGTGACCTTGAACGTGAAGTCACCGGCCTTGAGCGTGTACTCGCCCGTGTCCTGGCCACCTATGGTCTTGGTGCCAGAGAGCTCGGCGGTGGGATCTGAGGCCACGGGGTGGTAGGTGTTGGCGAACGCGACTTCCTGAGCGGGGGACTCGGCACCGTCGGCGATCTTGGTGATGGTGGCCTTGGAGACCTCGATGCCACCCTCGCCATCGTCGGAGACGGTATAGACGAGCTTGTAGACGGCGTCGTCATAGTCGTAGCCGAGCGCGTTACCCGCCACCTCGCGGATGTAGTAGGTGTTGTCGCCAAGGTTTGCCGGAGTGAAGGAAAGCGGCGAGAAGGTCACCGTGCCCTGGGCGTCGTTGGTCTTGGTCTCCACGACATCCTTGCCCTCGGCATCGGTCGAGAGCGTGAACTCGAACTGGCCCTCCGTTAGAGCGACGCCGTTGAGGGTCTTGATGGCGACGGGCGTTACCGTTACCGTTCCGGCGACACTGTAGTTGTTGGTCACCGCAACCTCGGCCGTGTCGCCCGCAGTGAGCGTGCCAGAGTGTGTTGCCGCAGAGCCGCTGGCCACCGCAAAGCCGGCTGGCAGGTTGACCTCCTCCACGGTGTAGGAGCCCCAGGCGGGGACGCCGCTCAGGAGCGCGGTCTGGTCGGCCTTGAGGGGGATTGTGCCCGTGCCGCTTGCGTCAAGCGTCAGGGCCTGCTCGCCACCCGTCTGAGTATTTCCCTCGTAGACGACGTAGGTGATGCCCGACGTCACGGGGTTACCTGCAGCGTCCTTGAGGGTGACCTTGAAGGTGAAGTTCGCGTCCGGCGCCGTGAGGCCAGCATCATCCGTCACGTTCTTGGTAATGGAGATGCTTGAAGGCTCGTTGCTCCACACGAGGGCAAAGGGCGAGAAGTTGCCCGACTCGACGGTGAAGGTCACGTGCGTGTCCGTCACCTCGACCGGCACGGACTCGACCTTGCAGGAGGCGATCTTATCGGTGACGTCATCTGCGGCCATGTCGCGGTCGAGGTCCTTGAAGTGCACGAGCGAGAACTTCGTGTTCTCGTTCGTCCCCTTGGGCAGCGGCCAGGAGACGGTCACGTTGTTGCCGTTGCCCTGGCCGTCGGTGGCGGCGACCCAGGCGTTGCCGTTGTGGGTGTCCACGAGGTCGAGGTAGCGCAGCTCGTAGGAGCGGGTGCCGGCCTCGCCGGGCAGGTCGAGGCCCTCCTCGGACTCGGCGCGCGCGACCAGGGCGCCGGTGCGGTCCTCGCCCTCGGCGTCGATGATCCCGTCGAAGAGCAGCGCCACGCCGGAGTCGTCGGCGACGCGCACCTCGCTGCCGTTGATCGTGTAGACGGTGCCCTTGGGGGCGCGCACGGCGGGCTCGCCCGCGGCGGGCTCGCCCGCGGCGTGGACGGAGGCGTAGTGGGCCGCGTCGGTCGTGCCGCGCACCGAGAGCGTGCCCTCGGCGATGATGATGCTGTAGCTCTGACCGTCATAGTTGGCCATGACCTGACCGGCGGCGCCCGTGTAGAGCGACATCGCGAATGTGGTGTTGACCTCGCGGCCCACCTCGAAATCGTCGCTAATCACCTTGTTCCCGTTGCTGGTGGTGAACTGCACGCGCACGGGGTCCTGCTCCTCGGCGGGGACAATCGAGTAGACCTTGTTTTTCGCGTTCTTGCTGCCGGGGTAGGCGGCGACGGTCCACGTGCGGTTCCTCGCGCCGGAGAAGGTGACGTCGGTTATGTCCTTGCCCTTAGCCTTGAGCGCCTGCTCGAGCGAGGCGGGCAGCTCGAAGGTGAAGCCGAACTCGGGCAGGGTCCTGCCGCCCACGATCTGGCCGGAGTCGTCGACCACGCCCTCGTTGCCCTCTTTGCCGCCCATGTAGATGATGATGTCGGCGGGCGTCACCGTAATCTGGCGCGCATCAGGGATGGTATCGTCATTGCGATCGTACGCCCAGGCGGCGTAGACGTCCCGGTCCTCGGCCATCGTCTGCTTGGTGACCAGGGTCGGCAGCTCGTCGTCCTGGTCGTAGATCTGGTTCGTCTGCTCCTCGGTCCAGCCCAGGAACACCACAGATGCGCCGTCGACATCTGAATGGGTCGGGGCACCCCCAAGGTCCACAACGGTCCCCGGCGCATAGTAGAGCGTCTCGGGATCCGGCATACCATAGACGGCGCCGCCCTGCTGCGCGTTACCGTGATAGGTGAGGTCGTAGGCGGGGAGCCACGTGGAGCCGCAGGAGACGGTCAGCGGGTCGCCGTCCAGGTCGGTCACGTTCGCCCATGCGCTGCCGTCGGAACCCTCGTTCTTGACGGTGACGCGCGCATAGTCCTGATCGCTCTCGCTCTGCGTCATGCCGAGCGGCTTCTTTGCGATGAGCGGGATGCCCACGGAGACGAACTCGGCGCCCTCCGTCTGCGGGAACGTGATGGTCACCGTCGAGGTATCGGAATCAATCTGGTAGCGCCAACCCTCGCCCTTCTTGGCGATCACCTGCTGTAGGGCCTCCTCGTTAACGGAGAAGTTCGTGCTGTCGATGACCACGCTCATGGAGTCCGACTTAGTGAGGCTCGTGATGAGACCCTTGATGAGGGACGAGTAGTCGTTATTATCCGTGGCCTCGAAGTAGTGGTCCTCGTCCGTGCAGAAGTACTTGGCCATCGCGTTTGCCGGGACGATGGAGTACATCTGCTCGACCGAGTTGCTCACGTTCTGGACGTCAGCCTTGTTGACCGTGAGGGAGACGATCTCTGTGTCAGTTTTGAACTCGCTTGAGAACTGGTGATAGAGCAGCAGGTTCATCGCAAAGCGCGGGAGATAGCTGTCCTCGAGCTGGTAGGCCGACAGCAGCTGCTGATACACCGACGGAAGTTCGGAGATCTCCGCGTCTGTGAGTGTGCGGTGCTTCGGGAGCCCAAAGTCCTGGCGAAGCTGGTCTTCGGTGTAGGGCTGCCCGTTCTTAGTCACCGTGACTTCAAGCCGCTCGACCGAATTATCACCGAGACCGGAGAAGCGGTCATAGATGTAGCCAGCGTAGGACGGAACAAACGTTGTGTTCCCGTATGTCACATTTCCGTGGTTTTCCACGTTAGCATCGGAGAAGGCATTTTTGAACTCAACGGTGTAGGTATCACCACGCCACTTGACCGTCCCCTTTGGAGCACTGATAGTCCAGTCCTGCGGGGCGTAGACCTGGTCGCCGTCGGTAATGGTGACGATCATGAGGGGGCGACTGCTGCCCGAGCCTCTGTGGACGTCCTGTGCCTTCATCGAGGCGGGCAGCACGTAGTCCTGGCTGACGAGCGACCCGGCGGACGGACCCCCGTTCGGGTTCCAATACTTATCATTCTTCGGCTCTTCAGACGTCGGGAGCAGATCGGTGTTGTAGATTCCTCGGATGACCTTGCTCACACCTGCCAAGGTGTCAGTGACGCTCTTCGAGTAGCCAGTATTCGGATCATACAGCTGCTCGACGCCATCCTCCTCACCGTTCTCGGACAGCACGTAGAACGAGGCACCCTCGTCCTTCTCGTTGATCTGCGTCACAAACGAGACGCAGGCATTCCAGAGCGCAATGGGATCGGGGGACTGGGAGCAGTCGATGAGGATGGCGTAGTCATGCTGCTGTACGCCGGGCACCTGCGCCTCCGCACCCGTGTACGTGAGGGTGAGCGTGGCATCACCGGGCTCGCCGCCCGCATTCCATGAGGCAGACTGGGAGATCTTGACGCTCTGGCCGTTTCCCGCATCCGCCGCGCCCTCGGTCTGGAAGGGGAAGCTCGTCGACCCCTCGACGGCAAAGGCAGTCGACACCGACGTCAGGGCCATGAGGAGGCCCAGGGTCAGCGCGAGAAGCCTATACCCCCCCCCTATTCTAAATTTGGTGTTGAGCATTCTGGTCATCCCTTCGTTAGCGCCACGATTCAATCCAGTATGGACCATTCAGTCTAGAACCAGCATTGCCTGCGACTTTAGCATAGATTTAGCCAAGGTAGCTGACTCAACGTTCATTTACCTGTTTTTGATTTATTTACTTTTTTCAAGTACTCCCCGGCACTGAGTTTTGGGGCTAGTCCAATCTCTGGTTCACGATCTGCTCGCAGGCAAAGGTGCGTGCACCGGAGTCGTAGTCAAAGACGAGCACGCAGCAGTTGCCAAGGCGCACGTCCTGCGGGCAGCGCGCGAGCGGCTCCCACGCGAGCTTGAACTGCAGCGTCGCCGAGCCGTGGCAGACCGCGAGCGCCGTGTTCACGTCCGGGGCGTCCATGATGTCCGTCATGGCCGCGACCACACGCTCGCACAGCGCCGCGCTCCCCTCCCCACCGTACGACACGAGCGTCTCGCCGGGGTCCCACAGGTCAGCCGGGACGTCTGCGGTCGGCCCACCCTCAAAGGGACCGTAGCTGCGCTCCATGAGACCGGCGAGGGGCTCCGTCGGCGGGAGGTTCTTCTCGCCCGCCCTTTGTAGCTCCTGGCGCACCACCTCGAGCGTCGAGACCGCGCGGCCGAGCGGCGAGGTGCACATGCGGTCGAAGCGGACCCCCTGCGCCGCGAGCCAGCGACCGGCGGCGCGCGCCTGCTCGACGCCCAGCGGCGTGAGCGGCGAGTCGCAGCGGCCCTGAACGCGCTTCTGCAGGTTGTACTCGGTCTGGCCGTGGCGCAATACGTAGAGCGTGGGCATCCTAGAGCGCCTCCGTGATGGCGTTGAGAAGGTCGGCATAGTCGGTGAAGGCCGGGAGGTCCGGGTTGTCCGCCTGAATCTGCGACGTACTGCGGAAGAGGAAACCGGCCTTGCTCGCGCGGATCATCGCGAGGTCGTTGAAGGAGTCGCCGGCGGCGATGGTGTCAAAGCCGCAGCTCTGGAGCGCACGGACGGTGGTGAGCTTGGACGCCTCGCAGCGCATGCGGTGGCGGAGGATCTCGCCAGACGGCGCGACCTCGAGCGAGTTGCACAGCAGCGTGGGCCAACCGAGCTTGGCCATGAGCGGGCGCGCAAACTCCTCGAACGTGTCGGAGAGAATCACGACCTGCGTGCGCTCACGCAGCGCGTCCAGGAACTCGCGCGCGCCGGGCAGCGGGTCGATGCGCGAAATGACGTCCTGGATCTGGGGCAGACCCAGCCCGTGCTCGCGCAGCGTGGCAATGCGGAAGGCCATGAGCTTGTCGTAGTCCGGCTCGTCGCGCGTGGTGCGCGAGAGCTCCGGGATGCCGGACTCCTCGGCAAACGCGATCCAGATCTCCGGCACCAGCACACCCTCGAGGTCCAGGCACACGATGTTCATGTCGATTCCCCTCTCAAAGCGACCGTTCTTATCGCCATGGTAGCGGCATCAGGTTTCGAGCGTGCAACAGGCCCGCCTTTGCGGCCGTCTCCTACCAATAACGCAGGGCGCCCCCGACCTTCCGAAGAGAAGTTTCTCGAAGAGCACTTCTCGCAGGAAGGTCGGGGGCGCCCAAACTGTGCGTTAGAGCTTAAAGCTTGATCTCGATGTCAACGCCGGCCGGGAGGTCAAGACGCATGAGCGAGTCGACCGTGGAGGGCGAGGGGTCGAGGATGTCGATGAGGCGCTTGTGGGTGCGCATCTCAAACTGCTCGCGGGAGTCCTTGTCCTTGTGCGGCGAGCGAATGACCGTGTAGAGGTTGCGCTCGGTGGGCAGGGGGATGGGGCCGGACACGCGGGCACCGGTCTTCTGGGCGGTGTCGACGATGAGCTTCGCGGACTGATCAACGACCTCGTGATCGTAGCCCTTGAGGCGAATCCTAATCTTCTGGCTTGACACTGTGTACCTCCAAATGAGCTAGGGCTCGTGATCGTTGACTTAAGAAGCGCTTCCGCCGTTCTTGGCGATGATCTCGTCGCGAATGTTCTTCGGGACGGGCTCGTAGGAGTCGAACTGCATGGTGTAGCTCGCACGACCCTGGGTCTGGGAGCGGAGGTCGGTGGCGTAGCCGAACATCTCGCCCAGCGGCACCTTGGCGCGGATGACCTTGGTGTCGCGACGGTCCTCCATGCCCTCGATCTTGCCGCGGCGGCCGGAGAGGTTGCCCATGACGTCGCCCATGTACTGCTCGGGCGTCTCGACCTCAACCTGCTCGACGGGCTCGAGGAGGATCGGGTCGGACTTCTTCAGGGCCTCCTTGATGGCCATGGAGCCGGCGATCTTGAAGGCGGCCTCGGAGGAGTCGACCTCGTGGTAGGAGCCGTCGACGAGCTTGACCTTGATGTCGACGACCGGGTAGCCGGCGATGACGCCGCTCTCGAGCGCCTCCTGGATGCCCTTGTCGATGGAGGGGATGTACTCCTTCGGGATGACGCCACCGACGATGGCGTTCTCGAACTCGTAGCCCTTGCCCTCCTCGTTGGGCTCCATGTCGATGATCGCGTGACCATACTGGCCGCGGCCACCGGACTGGCGGACGAACTTGCCCTCGGCGTGCATGACGGCCTTGCCGGCGGTCTCACGGTAGGCGACCTGCGGCTTGCCGACGTTGCAGTCGACCTTGAACTCGCGACGCAGGCGGTCGACGATGATCTCAAGGTGCAGCTCGCCCATGCCGGCGATGATGGTCTGGCCGGTCTCGTGGTCGGTGTGGACCTGGAAGGTCGGGTCCTCCTCGGCGAGCTTGGCGAGGCCAACGCTCATCTTGTCCTGCTCGGCCTTGGTCTTGGGCTCAACGGCAACGTCGATGACCGGGTCGGCAAACTGGATGGACTCGAGGATGATGGGGTGCTTCTCGTCGCAGAGCGTGTCACCGGTGGTGGTGTTCTTGAGGCCGACGCAGGCGACGATGTCGCCGGCGGAGCACTCCTCGCGGTCAACGCGGTCGTTGGCGTTCATCTCGAGGATGCGGCCCAGACGCTCGCGGCCGTCCTTGACCGAGTTGTAGACGTAGGAGCCCGCCTCGGCCTGGCCGGAGTACACGCGGATGTAGGTGAGCTTGCCGACGTAAGGGTCGGTCATGATCTTGAAGGCAAGAGCGGAGAAGGGCTCCTTGGGGTCGGCGTGGCGCACGTCGTCCTCGCCCTTGGGGGTCTTGCCGTCGATCTCGGTGACGTCGAGCGGGCTCGGGAGGTAGTCGACGACGGCGTCGAGGAGCTCCTGGATGCCCTTGTTCTTGTAGGCGGAGCCCACGAAGACGAGGTTGAGCTCGCCGGCGATGACGCCCTTGCGGAGAGCCGCCTTGAGGTCGTCGACGGAGATCTCGGCCTCCTCGAGCACGGCCTCCATAATCTCGTCGGAGAAGTTGGAGGCAGCGTCGAGAAGCTCCTCGCGCTTCTCGGCGGCGAGGTCCACGAACTCATCGGGGATGGCGTCCATGGCCTCCGGGTAGATCATGCCCTTGGAGTCCTCCTTGAAGTCCCAAGCGGTCATGGTGACCAGGTCAATGAGACCCCAGAAGTTGTTCTCGGAGCCCATCGGGATCTGGGCCGCCACGGCGTTGGCGTGCAGGCGGTCCTTCATGGTCTCGATGGCGTGGAAGAAGTCGGCGCCGATGCGGTCATACTTGTTGATGAACGCGATGCGCGGGACGTTGTAGTTGGTGGCCTGACGCCAGACGGTCTCGGACTGCGGCTGGACGCCGGCAACGGCGTCGAAGACCGCCACGGCGCCGTCGAGGACGCGCAGGCAGCGCTCGACCTCGGCGGTGAAGTCCACGTGACCCGGGGTGTCGATGATCTGGATGACGTGGTCCTTCCAGAAGCACGTGGTGGCCGCGGAGGTGATGGTCACGCCGCGCTCCTGCTCCTGGACCATCCAGTCCATGGTGGCGGCGCCGTCGTGAACCTCGCCGATCTTGTGGGTCTTGCCCGTGTAGTACAGGATGCGCTCGGTCGTGGTGGTCTTACCGGCATCGATGTGGGCCATGATGCCGATGTTGCGCATGTCCTGAAGCTTGTACTTAACCTTTGCCATAGGGCTTCTCCTCGATCCGGCGAATTAGAAGCGGTAGTGCGAGAAGGCGCGGTTGGCCTCGGCCATCTTGAAGAGGTCCTCGCGCTTCTTGATGGAGGCACCGACGCCGTTGGAGGCGTCGAGGATCTCGTTGGCGAGACGCTCGGCCATGGTCTTCTCCTTGCGGGCGCGGGAGAAGTTCACGAGCCAGCGGATGGCGAGCGTGGTGGCACGACGGGAGTTGACCTCCATGGGCACCTGGTAGGTGGCGCCACCAACGCGCTTGGGCTTGACCTCGAGGGTCGGGCGAATGTTGTCCATGGCCTTCTTGAAGACGGCGAGGGCGTCCTCGCCGGACTTCTCGGCAACGATGTCAAAGGCACCGTAGACGATGCGCTCGGCGGTGGCCTTCTTGCCATCGAGGAGGACCTTGTTGATGAGCTGGGTCACGAGACGGTTGTTGTAGACGGCGTCAGGCTGGACCTCACGACGCACTGCTGCTGCACGACGCGGCATGTTGTATCTCCTTAGTGCTGGTTGCGATTAGTGGCTGACTACTTGGGGCGCTTGGTGCCGTAGCGGGAACGCGCGCGCTGGCGGTTCTGGACGGCGGCGCAGTCGTAGGCGCCACGGATGATCTTGTAGCGGACACCAGGGAGGTCGCGCACGCGGCCGCCGCGGATGAGGACGATCGAGTGCTCCTGGAGGTTGTGGCCCTCACCGGGGATGTAGGCGGTGACCTCGATGCCGTTCACGAGGCGCACACGGGCGACCTTGCGGAGGGCGGAGTTCGGCTTCTTGGGGGTGGTGGTGAAGACACGGGTGCACACGCCGCGCTTCTGGGGGTTGTGCTGCAGCGCCGCGTTCTTGGACTTGGACTTGACGCTCACGCGCCCGTTGCGGACGAGCTGGTTGATTGTAGGCAAAGCTCTCTCCTTCTATAACCTAACGTTGTGCCTGTTGTAACCCGTATTCAAGGGCTGAGCAGCACCTCTGCCCCGGATTGACGCGACGATGAACATTACGCGTCTGGATGCCTGTTGTCAAAACGCCACGGAGCCGGGCGTATCCATACTTCACGAGAAGTTCACGAGCGCGCGGTGATGACAATGGTGACAGGGTAGATTGTCAGGTTTTGCTTTGGGGCGCGAGGGCGGCGGGGTGCGAGCGGGCCCATTGCCAGCGGCTCATCCCACGCTGCCTCATCCCGCGCTGCCCCACCGTGCACAGAAAAGGAAGTTTTGGGTTTCCAGGCTCTTCTCGTCAGCGAGAAGAGCCTCCTCGGGACGTTTTGGCGGGTTTTGGGGCAAAGGATTTATGTCCCACCCCGCAGGTGCGTTCTTCTCGCCGCGGTTCTTGTCGTTTTGGCACGTTTTAGGAGGTTGTGGGCAAAACCTTTGATGCCGAGGTCCC
>NZ_JAUDEA010000011.1 GCF_030372065.1 Thermophilibacter provencensis
TTGCCGCCGAGCACGGGGTCCTTCTCGAGCACACGGACTACGTGCAGGTTCATCCCACCTCGCTCTGGAGCGAGAAGCCCGGGCGGGCCTTTCTCATCTCCGAGTCCTCGCGCGGGGAGGGCGCGATTCTGCTGAACGATGCCGGCGAGCGCTTCACCGACGAGCTGCAGCCGCGCGACGTGGTCTCCGCAGCCATCTTTGCGGAGATGCGGCGGACGGGCGCGCGACACGTCTGGCTCTCCTTTGAGCGCGTCCCACGCGAGGTCATCGAGGGGCACTTCTCGCACATCCTGGAACGCTGCCTCGAGGAGGGCTACGACATTCGCGAGCGGCCGATCCCCGTGGTGCCCGCCCAGCACTACTTCATGGGCGGGATCCACGTGGACTCCGATTCCCAGACCACGCTGCCGCATCTCTTTGCCTGCGGCGAGACCTGCTGCAACGGCGTGCACGGCAAGAACCGGCTTGCCTCGAACAGCCTTCTTGAGTCGCTCGTCTTTGCCCAGCGCGCGGCCGACAAGATCATGCGCGACCGCTTTGCCGAGGACACCGCGGCACACCTTGCGACCGCTGCCAGGGCGCGCTCCCGCTTTGTTGCGGGCTCGCGCGACGTGACCGACGTGGCGCTGCTCACCGGCGCCGTGTAATGATGACAAGTTACCCTGTCACCTTTGTCATCATTCCGAGAGGAGAGAGCATGACCGACCCGATGATCAAGATGCAGATGGACGAGCACATCCGCGCCGCCCTGCGCGAGGACATGCCCTTTGGCGACGTCTCCACCGCGGCGGTGATGCCCGAGGCGCGGCCCGGGCGCGTGCGGCTCATCGCCAAGGCCGAGGGCGTCATCGCGGGCCTCTCGGTCTTCTCGCGCGTCTTTGAGCTTCTCGATTCCGCCACGCGCGTGGTGGCCGAGGTGGCGGATGGCGCGCGGGTGAGCGTCGGGCAGCTCGTGGCCACCGTTGAGGGAGACGTGCGCGTCCTGCTGGAGGGCGAGCGCACCGCCCTCAACTACCTGCAGCGCATGAGCGGGATTGCCACATACACCGCCGGCATTGCCGCCGCGCTCGAGGGCACGTCCACCACGCTCGTCTGTACGCGCAAGACCACGCCCGGCATGCGCCTCTTTGAGCGCGAGGCCGTGCGCCTGGGCGGGGGCAGCCTGCACCGCTACGGCCTCTCCGACGGCGTGCTGCTCAAGGACAACCACATCGACGCTGCGGGCGGGGTGGCTCAGGCCGTGGCCATGGCGCGAGCGACGGCTCCCTTTGTGGACAAGGTTGAGGTGGAGTGCGAGAGCCTGGAGATGGTCCGCGAGGCCGTGGAGGCGGGCGCGGACATCATCATGCTCGACAACATGACCCATGACGACATGGCCGCCGCCATCGCGCTTATCGACGGGCGCGCGCAGACCGAGGCCTCCGGCAACGTGGACGCCGCCAACGTGGGTCGCTACGTGGACCTGGGCGTGGACTTCGTCTCCTGCGGCGCGCTCACGCACTCCGCCCCGATCCTGGATCTCTCGCTCAAGCACCTGGAGGTTCTGGGTTGAGCGCCGGGGCGGGGGAGGACCGTCGCGAGAAGATCCTCGAGGCGCTTCGCGGGGCCGCGTCACCGCTTTCCGGGGGCGCCCTTGCCAAGAGGTGCGGCGTGAGCCGCCAGGTGGTGGTGACCGACATCGCCCTCCTGCGGACGCGCGGCGAGAAGATCGTCTCCACCAACCGCGGCTACGTCCTTTTCGCCGGCGATGCGCCCTCGCGCCCCACGCGCCTCTTCAAGTGCCGGCACACCGCGGAGCAGACCGCCGACGAGCTCACCTGCGTCGTGGATCTGGGCGGGCGCGTGGAGGACGTCTTTGTGAACCACCGGGTCTACGGCAAGGTGTCCTCCGACCTGGGCATCTCCAGTCGTCGCGACGTGGAGCGCTTCATGGCAGAGCTTGCCTCCGGCGTGTCCGCGCCGCTCTTGGAGGTCACGAGCGGCTACCACTTCCATCACGTGAGCGCGGAAAGCGAGGAGGTGCTCGACGAGGTGGGACGGGCGCTCGCTGATCGCGGCTACCTCGTTGAGCCCACCGACTACGAGGCCGTGACCTTCGCCTGACGCACGCCCGGGGTTTCCGGGCTCGTTCTCCGGCTCCGCCTGCCGCCCTTCTCCCTGTCCGTAAAAGCGGGGTTTTGGGTTTTCGTATGCCGCTGCGTTGCGGCGACGTCCCGTCCTGCGCGTTTCTCGAGGTTTTGGGGCACATTTTATATATGGACGCCCTGCTTGGTGATATGTCGTCAGCGTTTTCCCAGTTGGCGTTTGCGAGAAGGGCGCGCGGCAGTCGGTTTTGGCTCCATTTCATCAAAAGTTTTGCCCAAAACCCGTCTCCCGAGCGGTCCCGCGCTGCCGCCCCTGCGCAGCGATTGCGGCACATGCCCTACCGGGCTGTCCCGCCCCCGCGGCGGCGTGGTATGGTAGCTCAAGGAAGGGGGCGGCCATGACGCCAGACGAGAGAAGAGAGGTGCGCGAGGCCATTCTCGCGGGCCGGCGCGCGCTCGAGAGCCTCGAGGTTGCTGCCGACGCGCTCGACAGCGCCGACAACTGGGGCATCTTCGACATCTTCATGGGCGCGGGGATCACGAGCCTCATGAAGCACACGCGCCTCAACAAGGCCCAGGCGGCCCTTGGCGAGGCCCGCGCCTACCTGCGCGCCTTCACGCGCGAGCTCTCGGACGTGAGCGTCATCGATAACCTGCGCGTTGACGTTGGGCGCGTGCTCACCGCCGTGGACATCTTCGTCGACAACCCCCTCGTGGACATCTTCGTCCAGAAGCAGATCGATGACGCCCGGGACAACGTCGACGCGGCGATACGGGCCACCCGCACCGTGCTCGCTCGTCTCGAGGCGCTGTGACATACGCTGATGACTGTCGCCCGGCGGCCCATCAGTGCCCCGGCGCGACGGAAGGGAACTTCGCATGAGGGACCTCGAGCTCTCGACCCCGCGCACGCCCGCCCAGGCGGTGCTGCGCATCGTCTCGATTCTCATGGGCGGCATGGGCGCGCTCGTTCTTGTCGGCGGCCTGATCGTGCTCATCCCCAGCGTGATCGGCGGCTCGGACTTCTGGGCGGCCGTCACCTTTGGCGTGATGATTCTCGTGGTGGCGGGCCTGCTCATCCTCACGGCGGCACTTGGCATCGCCGCCTCAAACAACTCCGCGCGCGTGGGGCCCTATCGCTTCCTCTGCTACCTCGTGGGGCTGGGCGTGCTCGTTGCCATCGCCTGGGGCTGGGGCGTGGGGACCTTCATCCTCTTCGACCCGGTGGTCCTCACCACGACGATCGTCTACGTGCTCATCTGCTCCCGGCTTGCGGACAAGGTCAAGGAGGAGCATGACAACGGCGTGCGCGGCGAGACGTTCCTGCGCTCGCGCCACCAGCGCGCGCTGCACCTGCTCTCCGAGGTCATCATCTTGAAGGGCGTGCTCACCATCGTTGTGGTGGGCGTGCTCGGCGCGGCGCTCGTCGTCTACGGGGAGGGGGAGCGCGCGCTCATCTCGGGCATTCCCGTTACGGTGAGCGGGACGCTCTATGCCCTGCTCGTCGTGGGCGGCCTTTCCGCGGGGCTTGCCGTGCTCGTGGGCTGCCTGGGCATTCGCGGCTCAAACCGACCCGAAAAGATCGTGCCGTTCCTCGTGCTTGCGAGCATTGCGCTTGCCTTTGACGTGGTGCAGGTGGCGGGCATGTTCGTTGAGCGCGGCATCCAGGGGGTGACCTTTGACCTCATGCTCGACCTGCTCTTCATGGGGTCGTGCGTCTACCTCGCCGTCCGCGTCCTGCGGCAGCCCTCGCCGGAGGAGCTCATGGCCGAGGCGGTTGGCGCGGCGATGGTCTCCGCCGAGGAGTAGGGGCGCCGGGTCCTTCTCGCCGCCCCTCTGGCCGTGCCGCGGGGACCCTTGCCGACACTTTGAGGCGGAATTCTGTCGGCGGGCGTCCCCGGGGTAGAATGTGTGGACCGCGGCCGACAGATTCTCCCGACAAAGTGTCGGCGCGCGTCCCCGCATGAGTCGCACCCGCCGGAGCGCGGGCGCGTGTCACGAGAAAGGACCACATGAACGGAACCATGCTCCAGGGCTTCTCCTGGTACCTTCCCGCCGACGGATCTCACTGGCGGCGCATTGCCGAGCAGGCCCCGACCTTTGCCTACGAGGGCATCACCGCCGTGTGGCTGCCGCCCGCCTATAAGGCCGAGAAGGGCGCCGAGGACGTGGGCTACGGCGTTTATGACACCTATGACCTGGGCGAGTTTGACCAGAAGGGCTCCGTGCGCACCAAGTACGGCACGCGCGCGGAATACGAGGCCGCCGTGCGCGCCCTGCAGGCAAACGGCATCCAGGCCCTGGCGGACATCGTGCTCAACCAGCGCCTCGGCGCGGACGGCTGCGAGGACGTGCTCGCACAGGAGGTCTCGAGCGCCAATCGCGGCGAGAAGATCGGTGCGCCCCAGACCATCTCCGCGTGGACGCGCTTCACCTTCCCCGGACGCGCGGGCGCGCACTCGGACTTCACCTGGGACTGGACGTGCTTCCACGGCGTGGACTGGGACGACCGCGCCAAGCGCAAGGCCATCTTCCTCTTTGACGGCAAGCACTGGGACAACGCCGTCGGCCGCAGCGAGAACGCCAACTACGACTACCTCATGGGCGCCGACGTTGACGTCAACGACCCGCGTGTCTTTGACGAGCTCGTGCGCTGGGGCTGCTGGTACGTGGACTCCTGCGGGCTGGACGGATTTCGCTTGGACGCGCTCAAGCACATTGACCGCGGCTTCTACCTGCGCTGGCTTGACGCCATTCGCAAGCACGCGGGGCGCGAGCTCTTCACCGTGGGCGAGTACTGGGGTCGCACGGCTGACGAGCTCACGTCGTATCTGGGCACCGAGAAGTGCATGTCGCTCTTTGACGTGCCGCTTCACTACAACCTCTACCGCGCGAGCTGTTCCAACGGCGACGTGGACCTCTCCAAGATCTTCTCGGGCACGCTCGTTGAGCGCGACCCCGTGCACGCCGTGACCTTTGCGGAGAACCACGACACGCAGCCCGGCCAGGCGCTGCAGTCCTTTGTCCAGACCTGGTTCAAGCCCGCCGCCTATGCGCTGATCCTGCTGCGCGAGGCGGGCTACCCCTGCGTCTTCTACGGCGACCTTTACGGCATGCCCAACGACGGCAACATTCCCGCGGTGCGCGAGCTGCCGCTCCTGATGGAGATCCGCCGCCGCTTTGCCTACGGCGCGCAGCACGACTTCCTCGACGCGCCGGACGTGATCGGCTGGACGCGCGAGGGCGACGCCGAGCACGAGGGGAGCGGCGTGGCCGTGGTCCTCACCGACCGCGACGGCGGCGAGAAGCGCATGTTCGTGGGCGAGAGGCACGCCGGCGAGACCTGGGCGTGCGTGGTGGGCGAGCAGGACGACGTGGTCGTGGACGCCGAGGGCTGGGCCACCTTCCGCACGCTCGGCGGGCGCCTCTCGGTCTACCTGCCGGAGAGGACGGCCGACGCGCTGGAGAACGACCGCCAGCTCCACCGCATCGCCCGCGAGATCGCTGTCGACACCGAGGAGATGCGCGCGTAAACGGTCTGTGCAGACAAACCGTCCACAACTTGCCCGCATCAGAAGGGCGGGCGGCTCTCGGACGGTTTTTCTCGCTAAACCGTCCGAGAGCCGCCCGTTATGAATGAGAGATGCCGGCGCGGGCCGCTACAGCTCGAGCTCCATCAGGCGGGCGATCGAGACGATGTAGATCTTGAGCGCGCGGCGCAGGCTCTCCTCGGAGACTCCCTCGTCGGGGCCGTGCTCGCCGCCGACCCACTCGGGCAGCTTGTCGGCGGGGTCCTGCGGGCCAAAGGCGCAGGCGCGGGCAAAGTGGCGCGCGTAGGTGCCGCCGCCGATGGTGAACGCCTTGCCCTCGCGGCCCGTGTACTCGGCATACGTATCGAGAAGCGCGTGGATCTCCGGGCTCTCGGGGCTCACGTAGAAGGGCTTCTCGCCGCGTCCGGCCTCGTAGGTGCAGCCGTGGGCGGAGGCGAGCTCGGTGAGCTGTGCGGTGATCTTCTCGGCCGTTGTGGTGGTGGGGAAGCGCGAGTCCACGGTCTGCGTGAAGCGGCCGTCAACGGTGCGCACGACGCCGGCAACGAGCGTGAGGTCGCCGAACTTGTCGTCGGTAGCGGCGACGCCGGCGGCGCACCCGTACGCGTCCTCGGTGAGCGTGACGAGAAGATCGAGGAAGTCGCGCTCGCCCTCGCCTGCGAGGTCGTTGGCGAGCAGGTAGCGCGCGAGCACGCCGATGGCGTTAACGGTGCCGGCGGGCATCGACGCGTGCCCGCCAATGCCGGCGGCCGTCACGCGGGCGAGGCCGTCGCCGGCGCCCTCGACCGTGATGCGCTCCGCTGCGGGCAGCGACGCGGCGTCGGCGCGCACGAGCGCCACGGCCTTGCCGGGGATGGCGTTGGAGACCGTGCCGCCGGAAAGCTCCACGATCTTCTCGCCCGCCACGGCGCCGGACGTGAACTCTCCGCCGTAGAGGCCCTTCTCGCCGCAGATGAGCGGGAACTCGGCGTCGGGGGAGAAGCAGAAGAGGGGCTCGGGGTAGCGCTCGAGGTAGTACGGCACGTCGCCCATGCCCGTCTCCTCGTTGTTGCCGATGATGCAGCGCAGCGTGTAGGGGAGCTCGTGGCCAGCCGCGGCGAGGCGCGCGAAGAAGGCGGCAGCGTAGAGCGAGAGCACGAAGGGGCCCTTGTCGTCGGCCACGCCGCGACCTATGAGCATGCCGTCCCTGCGCGTGACGGCGAGCGCCGGGAAGCTCCAGCCCTCGCCGGTGGGAACGATGTCGGTGTGGGCGATCGTGGCAACGTAGCGCTCGGGGCCGGAGGCGCCGGGAACGTCGGCAAAGCCCAGGTAGCCGTCGAGGTCCATGACCTCGAGGCCCAGGCGCTCGGCCATGCGCTCGGCCTCGACGAGGGCGCCCCAGGCCGCAGCGCCCCAGGGCTTGCCGGGCTCGGCGGTCGCGAGGTCCTCAACGGAGTCGTGGCGCACCAGGCGGTCGATGTCGGCCACCACGTCCTCCCAGACCTCGTCCACGTATGCGTCAACGTTGCGCTTGAACTGCTCGTCTACCATGTGCCCTCCTCGGGGTCGCGGTTCTTCTCGCCGACCATCTTAGCGCCAACTGCCGCCGAGAAGGACGTGCCGCCGCTACACCACAAAGAGGAGCGCCGAGAGCGTGATGCAGACGCTGCCGGCCAGCACGAACAGGTGAAAGACAAAGTGCAGGTAGGGGACCTTCTTGATGGCGTAGAAGACGGCGCCCACGGTGTAGCTGAGGCCACCGGCCAGAAGCAGCCAAAACGCCGGTGGCGCCAGCAGCTCCCAGAGGTCGCCGATGTGAAAGACCACGAGCCAGCCCATGAGGACGTAGATGAGAGCGGTGAGCCAGGCGGGCTGGCGCTCGCGCAGCAGGCACTCGGCAACGATGCCCACCACGGCGACCGCCCAGACGGCCACGCACAGCGCGAGGCCGCCGCGCTCCGCCAGCGTCACCAGCGAGAAGGGCGCGTAGCTGCCGGCAATGAGCAGGTAGATGCCGCAGTGGTCGAGCACGCGGAAGACGGCCTTGGCCTTCTCGGGCGCGAGCGCGTGGTAGAGCGTGGAGAAGAGGTACTCGATGATGAGCGAGATGCCCATGATGAGGGCCGCGGCGAGCCTCACGCCGCCGCCGTGCGAGACCGCCATCACGATGAGCAGGACGAGCGCCGCAATGGCAAGAAGGACGCCCACCCCGTGGCTGACCGAGTTGGCGATCTCCTCCCCGAGCGAGTAGAGCCGCTTGCGCACGGTCTTGGTGGAAGTCGTGCTGAGCTTTGCCTTCGCCATGCCTGCCCCCCCAACGACCGAGTGCTTTTGCGCACGGTGGGTATAATCTCAAACGTTGCCCGTCGGGGACAGCATACCCTTCCCCGAACCAAGAGAGGACCCCATGAAGAAATCTATGTTCATCGGTAACCTAGTTGCCGCCATTGTGCTCGCTGTCATCACGACGGCGTTTCTCGCCTGGTACCACCAGTCCGACGCGGGCGCGGTGCTCGACGCCATCACCACGGTTCCCGCCGCGCAGATCGGCGTGGTCCTCGCCGCGCCGGTGCTGCTCTACGCCATCGGTATCATTCTCGGGCTCATGGTGGCCTGGTTCAAGAACATCTCTCTGGGTCGCGGCACCCGGCTCGTCTTTCGCATTGTGAGCGCGCTGGTCATCGCGCTCTTCCTCACGGCCATCATCCCCGTCTTTGCCCCCGACGCCGGAAGCGCGCTCATGGGCCCCGTCGTGGTGGTGTTCTACGTCTCGCGCCTTGCTCCGGTCTTCATCGTGCTTCTCGGCTTCCTCTATGCGATGGGATGCGTTCCCGTGAACAAGGAGAAGCGGGGCCCGTTTGCAAAGTACCTGCCGGACGACCACTTCGAGTAGCGCCGCAATGGCGGCTCGCGGGGCTGCCCTCAAGAATGCGTTGAGGAGCGCGCCCGCGTCGACGGCTATCATGAACAGGTTCTTTTCCCTGTTGAAAGGTTGCTCATGGAGCTTGTGGTCATCTATCTTCTCGTCAACGTGCTCATCGGCGCTGCGGCGTGCTTCTTTGGCAAGAAGCTCTTCTACGTCATGCTCGGCCTGCTCGTGTTTCTCGGCGTGTTTAACATCGCCCTCTCCTCGACGGACGGCTCGGCGCTCTCCTTTGTGATCGCCGCCGTGCTCGGCGTGGCCGCGGCGCTGCTCTCCAAGTATGTCTACAAGGCGGGCGTCTTCCTGGTGGGCTTTCTCGCCGGAGCGGCGCTCGGCTTTGTGGTGACGATGCTGCTCCCGCAGGAGGCCGCGGACTTCCTCGGCGTGATCATGGTTGTGGCCGGCCTGCTCCTCGGCCTTGCCGCCGCCCACTGGACCGACCTCGCCGTGCGCCTGGGCACCGCCTGGAGCGGCGCCTCCTTCCTCGTGCCCAACGTGCTTGCTGCCGTGCTCGCCTTTGGCACGCTGACCTCGATTGCCGTTGCCGGCGACGCCATGGGGAGCTTTGACGCGCTCACCTCCTACATCGGCGGCGAGTTCTCCGCGCTCCACAGCACGTCGATTCTCATCGGCACCGTGGTGTTCACCATTGTCGGCGCCGTCGTTCAGTCCCGCCTGGAGGACTAGCGAGAAGCGCGGCGCTCATTTGCTTGCGTGCGGGGTGCGCCCGGGGGCATCCGGGCGCGCCCCTTTGTGACTTTTCGAGAATGTAACGCCATTCGCGGCGTGACGCCCCTCCCGCGCGGACTCTGCTACCGTAGTCGGCATGGATTATGCTGCCGCACAGATCGCGATGATGGCCATGATGGTCATGGAGATGCCCAAGCCCGGGCACTCTGATGCGCTGTGCCTCGAGGCCGTGCGCTAGGAGACCGGGCGCCTTCACGGGTCACCTCCGGCGGGAGAGGGCCCACCCTCATCCCCACTCATCGAGCGGAGCCTTTCGCATGATTCAGATCAAGAACCTCTGCAAGTCCTACGGCGCGCAGCCGGATGCGCCGCACGCCCTTGACGACGTCTCCATCGACATCGCCGACGGAGACGTCATGGGCATCATCGGCATGAGCGGCGCCGGCAAGTCCACGCTCGTGCGCTGCATCAACCTGCTCGAGCGGCCCACCTCCGGCCAGATTCTCGTGGACGGCCAGGACGTCACCGGGCTCACGGGCGCCGCGCTGCGCGCGTATCGTCGCCGCGTGGCCATGATCTTCCAGAACTTTGGCCTTCTCGCCCAGAAGACGGTGCTCGCCAACGTGTGCTTCCCGTACCTGGCCGCCACGGGCCGCGTCACCGCGCAGAACCGCGAGCGCGCCCTCCAGCTGCTCGACCTCGTGGGCATGGCGGACCGGGCGGACTCCTACCCGAGCCAGCTCTCCGGCGGGCAGCAGCAGCGCGTCGCCATTGCCCGCGCCCTCGCGTGCGAGCCGGAGTACATCCTCTGCGACGAGGCGACGAGCGCCCTCGATCCGGCGAGCACCAACACCGTGCTCAAGCTCCTGCGCCAGATCAACCGCGAGACCGGCGTCACGGTCATCGTGATTACCCACTCGATGGGCGTGGTCGAGAAGATCTGCAAGAACGTCGTCGTGCTCGAGCACGGTCGCGTGGTGGAGCGGGGCAGCGTTGCCGACGTCTTTGCCGCGCCGCAGTCGCAGGCCGCCAAGGTCCTGCTTGAGAGGGTTGATTGGGATGCCTAGCCTTTCCGAGTTCTTTGCCGAGTACGGCGAGCTGCTGCTCCAGGGCACCGGGGAGACGCTCGTGATGCTCTTTGTGCCCACGCTCATCTCGTATGTGCTGGGCATCGCCCTGGGTGTGGTGCTCTACCTCACGGCTCCGGGCTCGCTTCGCCCCGTGCCGGCGCTCAACGCCGTGCTGGGCTGGGCGGTTAACATCTGCCGCTCGTTCCCGTTCATCGTGCTCATGGTGTCCATCATCCCGCTCACGCGCCTCATCATGGGCACGGGCTCGGGCATCCTGGGCACCATTCCGCCGCTCGTGCTCTCCGCCACGCCCTTCATCGCGCGCATGGTGGAGCAGTCCCTCGCCGAGGTCCCGCACGAGAGCGTGGAGGCCGTCGAGGCCTGCGGCGCCTCGGTGCCCCGCGTGGTCTTCTCGGCCCTTCTGCCCGAGGCCCTGCCGTCTTTGGTGCGCGGCGTTGCCGTGGTGCTCATCGCGGTTCTTGGCTACACCGCCATTGCGGGCGCCGTGGGCGCGGGCGGCCTGGGTGACATTGCCGTCCGCTACGGCTACTACCGCTACCAGTCCGACGTCATGATCGCCGCGGTGGTCATCCTCGTGGTCATCGTGCAGCTGATCCAGAGTGCGTGCGACCTCTTGGCCCGCCGCGTCGACCATCGCTCCAACAGCTAATACATCACGTCTTTCTGCAGGTCGGAGGCACCCTCCTGCAGGGTAAGGAGAAGAACCATGAAGCTCGCAGATGCCAGCGTCTCCCGTCGTGCCCTTCTTGCCAGCCTTGCCGTCGCTGCCGTCGGCTCGCTTGCTGCCTGTGGTGGCGAGGAGAAGCCCGCGCACGAGCACGGCACGCTGAGGATTGGCGCCTCACCGAGCCCACACGCGGAGATCCTGAACGACTTTGCCGCCCCGCGCCTCGAGGAGAGGGGCATCGCTCTCGACGTGGTCGAGTACACCGACTACCTCAAGCCCAACGAGGACGTGATCTCCGGCGAGCTTGACGCCAACTACTTCCAGCACATCAACTACCTCAACAACTACAACGAGGAGAACGGCTCTGACCTCGTGAACGCCGGAGCCATCCACTACGAGCCCTTTGGCATGTTCCCCGGCCGCTCTGACAGCCTCGACCCCATCGCCGACGGCGCCACGATCTCCGTGCCCAACGACCCCACCAACGAGGGTCGCGCACTGCTTTTGCTGCAAGACCTTGGCCTCATCGCGCTCGACGAGGCGGCCGGCGTCACCGCAACGGTGAACGACATCACCGACAACCCCCATAACCTGCAGTTCCTCGAGCAGGAGGCAGCGGTTTTGCCCTCGACGCTCGCAGACGTGGACTTTGCCATCATCAACGGCAACTACGCCATCGACGCCGGCCTCTCGCTCGCCGATGCCGTGGCGACCGAGAACGCCGACTCCACGGCCGTTCGCGAGCAGTACGTCAACATCATCGCCACGCGCCCCGAGCTCGAGGACGACGAGTGCGTCGTCGCTCTCGTGGAGGTCCTCAAGGGTGACGACTTTGCGGCGTACCTCCAGCAGACCTTTGGTGAGTCCGTCCAGGCGTTCTAACGCGCGACGAAGGCGTTGGCGGGCAGGAGCGTGACGCCCAGATAGATGAGCATGGGCACGCTGAGCGCGAAGAGGAGCACCGGTATGATGACGAGCTTCCCGAGCGTCCTTCCCTCTGCCCGCCGGCGCTCCGCCGTGGCGGCAAAGTAGATGCTCACGACCACGCCCGCCACGAAGAGCGTGATGGCGATACCCACCACGAGGTAGAGAATCATGCCGATCATCCCTATGCCAGCAAGGAGCAGCATGAAGGTATAGCAGCCGCTTTTGCCCGTCATGGTTGCCCTCTCGGGGAATCCCTGGCCCGTCAGTTGTCGCTGCGGGAGAAGCCGTTTCTCATGCGCATGCTCGTCTCGTAGAGGACCTTGTCGAGAAGGTCCTCGGTCTGACGGCGGCACTCGTCGGCGATTGCCTGGTTGCAGGCGACGAGGTCGCCGTCCTCGGCGTCGCAGGCGCGCACGAGCGCGGCGCAGCGGGAGGTGAGCGCCTCCTGGTAGCGCTCCACGTGCGGAAGACAGGCGCCGTAGGCGGCGTCGGCGAGTGCCCCCACGAGACGATTGGCCCAGTAGAAGTTCTCGCTCGTCACGCGCGTGGTGGTGTCCTCAAGGTACGCCGGCGTCTCGCAGACGTTGGCGTAGAGGGGGACGAGGGCGTTAAAGGCGTTGCTGCCGTAGGCGATCCACTGCAGCGCGGCGCGCTCGGGCGCGACGTGCGGGCGCAGCTGCAGCACCGCGAGCTGGCTGTTGCGGTTGATGCCAATGGGGCGGTAGCGACCGGCCTTCTCGCCGCCGGCATAGGGATCGTAGGGCGTGCCCTGGTAGTGGAGGGAGAGAACGTACTTCACGTCCTCGATGGTGAGCTTGCGCTCCGGCTCGCGGCACCAGGGGATGGTGTCGCTCTCGGGGCCAAAGTCCGCCGCAGGCGCGGCGGTGTCCCAGGGGCCGGCATGCGGGTTGAGCACGCGCTGCATGGCCCAGGCACGGGGCGTGTTGTAGACGTGGTCGGAATCCGAGTGGCTGCCAAAGGCGTCGCGCGGGTTGAAGTGCGTGCCGCGCAGCCCGATCGTGAGGTCGAGGTGATTCTCGGCCATCCACTCGCGAAGATCGGCCGAGCACATGCTCTCCACCTGCTCGCCAAAGGCATCGTCGAGGTCAAAGTCATCGATACCGAGCTGGTTGGGCATGGTGACGTAGCAGTCGTCGGGAACGCGCCTCGCAATCCAGTGGTGGCCGCCCACGGTCTCCATCCACCAGATCTCGTTGGCGTCGGAGAAGGCGATGCCGTTCATCTCGTAGGTTCCGTAGCGTTCGAGCAGCGCGCCCAGGCGCTCCACGCCGTCACGGGCGCTCGTCATATAGGGGAGGACGAGCGTGACCATGTCCTCCTCGCCGATGCCGCCGGGTGCGCCGGTCTCCTTGTCGTAGCGCACGAGCGGGTCCGCGGCGAGGACGCGCTCGTTTGAGGTGAGCGTCTCCGTGGCGCTCATGCCGACGTTGCGGGCGCTGAAGCCCGCCTCCTCCCAGAGGCCCTCCTTGAGGTCGGCGTTGGGAAGGGCGGTGTAGCGGACGCCGCCCTCGGGAAGCTCGATCCTGAGGTGGGAAATAACGCTTTCATAGACGTCCCCCGCCTTGGGCGCCTCGCGCGCGACAAAGCGCTTGGGACAGAACTCGCCGTTTGCGGAGTCCTCGTTGCGGGCCACGATGGTCGATCCGTCGTAGCTGGCCCTCTTGCCAATGAGGATGGTGGTGCAGGGCATGGTGCCTCCTCGTCTCCGTCTCGTTTTGTGGGCTAAGGTACCACAGCGGCATCCTCCACGCATGAGTCCCGCGTGCGGGAGGTCTCTTGTGGGGATTCCGCTGCGCAAAATGTGGCACGAGCGATCTTTTTTCACATCGCGTTACGGGTCGTTGTGCGCGAGGGGGCCAGGCGCGATAATGCGATGGCACGCAAGCGAGTTACACGGAGGAACGTCGCATGTCGATGAAGTTCAAGCGCCTTCTGCCCATTCCCAAGGACATTCGAGCCGAGATGCCGCTCTCGCCCGAGACGGCCGAGCGCAAGGCGAGCTTTGACGCCGCGGTCTCTGCGGTGCTTCGCGGCGAGGACGACCGCCTGCTCCTTATCATTGGTCCCTGCTCGGCGGACCGTGAGGACTCCGTGCTCGATTACGTCACGCGTCTTGCCAAGCTTGCTGAGACGGTGAGCGAGCGCCTTGTCGTCATCCCGCGCGTCTACACCAACAAGCCGCGCACCAAGGGCACTGGCTACAAGGGCCTGCTCCACAACCCCGATCCCGAGGCCGCCGACGACATGCTCGGGGGCGTCAAGGCCATTCGTCGCATGCACCTGCGCGTTGTGGAGGAGACCGGTCTCTTCACCGCCGACGAGATGCTCTATCCCACCAACTATCAGTATCTCATCGACCTCCTGGCCTACATTGCGGTGGGCGCGCGCTCCGTCGAGAACCAGGAGCATCGTCTCGTGGCCTCCGGAGTTCCCATGCCCGTGGGCATGAAGAACCCCACCGGCGGGTCCACCGACGTCATGCTGAACTCCATCTACGCGGCCCAGCAGCCCCAGACCTTCATCTTCCGAAATTGGGAGGTCCAGACCACGGGCAACCCGCTCGCGCACTCCGTCCTTCGCGGCTACGTTGGCCTCGACGGAATCAACTACCCCAACTACCACTACGAGTACCTCGAACGTCTTGCCGAGAAGTACACCGAGGACAAGTTCCGCAACCCCGCCGTGGTCATTGACTGCAACCACGACAACTCGGGTAAGCGCCCTCTTGAGCAGATTCGCATCTGCCACGAGGTGCTCGACTCCGCGCATCGTTCGACGGAGATCAAGCGCCTGGTGCGCGGCTTCATGGTGGAGAGCTATCTCGAGGACGGCAACCAGCCCGTAAACGGTGGCGTGTATGGCAAGTCCATCACGGACGCCTGCCTTGGCTGGGAGAAGACCGAGCGCCTCGTGAAGGAGATCGCAGAGCGCTCGTAGCGGATGCCGTCCGTCGGCAATGACGACGCATCCCCTCGACAACGCCCCCCGGGTACGGGGATAATCGGACGGAGAGACAGACAGGCCGTCGGAAAGGGGCTTGATGATGACTTCCGCTGTTCGCTCGCTTTGTCTGAGCGCCTGCGCCCTTGTTGCCGCCTCCTCCATGACCGTTGCCCTTGCGGGTTGCGGTCCCACGCAGTCCTCGCCCCAGGGTGAGGAGGGCTCCCAGGTTGTCGAGCCGAGCGGTCAGGGCGAGGCCGACGACGCCCCCGCAATCGCCTCATCCTTCATCGCGGAGGGCAACGGCTTTACGATCGAGGTGTTTGACCTCGCGGTCGACGAGAATGGCTGCGGCGTGGCGTCCTTCTCGCTCACCAATCCCGACGGGCTCCTTGGCACGCTGGGAGCCTCCGGCGAGTTTGTCCCGGAGGATGGCACCGCGTCCGGTCTGGATGCGGTCCAGCTCCGCGTGGGGGCGGAGGGTGCGGCAAACGCCCGCTATGCGATTGACGAGACCGCCACGACGGGCACCGCGCTGGGCGGGACGGTGTACTTTGACGCGCGCGGCCCGGAGGCTCTCTCAGACGGGTTGGCTTGGGTTCTGACCTGGCACGAGGGCGAGGGCGATGACTACGCGGGCTTTGAGGGCACCGCCGACGCCTTTGTCCCCGAGAGCGTGACGAGCTCAACAGCCCTTTCGGACGAGACGGGTGCCACGGGCTCCCTCAGCGCCCTCGGCGTTGTGATCAATGCCGGCGTGAATCCCGAGGAAGGTCAGTTTGTCGACGGGCGGGTGTCGCTTCAGCTGACGGACGGCTCAGAGGTCGTTGTCTACGGCGACGAGGGAGCCATGTCGGCCACGCAGTCAGCCCGCGCGGACGGCTCCTCGTCCTACGCGTTTGCCGAGAAGGTCGACCCCGCCTCGGTGGCGAGCGTCACCCTCGAGGGGACCCGCCTCGGGGCGAACGGCGCCGAGCAGGCGGAGACGCACGTGCTCAGGCCGAGTGCCTAGCCGCTCCTACCTCCCGCGCTCTGCGCGACGCTGGGCGCGGGCTCGCAGGGCTATCGTGCGGAGCTCCTTGGCGCGCGCGGCGTCCATGGCCTTGACGCCCTTGAGCGGATACTTGATGTCGAGCTTGTCGTATTTGACCTTGCCCATGGTGTGGTAGGGGAGAAAGTCGAGCCCTACGACGTTGTCCCAGTTTCCGATGATGCGGCCCACTGCGGCGCACTCCTCTTCCGAGTCCGTGAGGCCGGGGACGACGACATGACGGATGAGGGTGGGGATGCCCCTTCGCGCAAGCTCGTCGCCGAGCTCGAGGGCGTGGCTCGCCGGCATGCCGCAGAGCGTCTCATGCAGGGCGGGGTCAGACGTCTTGATGTCGAGAAGAACCATGTCCGTGGCATCGAGAAGGGCCGAGAACCGCTCGGCGTGCTCGGCGGAGAACATGGCCGCGGAGGTGTCCAGGCAGGTGTGAATGCGTCCGGCGGGCGCCTCGTGGGCGGCGCGGAAGAGCGCGGCAACAAAGTCGGGCTGTGCCATGGGCTCGCCGCCTGTGACGGTGATGCCGCCGCTCTTGTAGAAGGGGCGGTTGCGCTCGTAGCGCTCGAGCACCTCGCCCACGGTCATGCTGGTGCCGGGACCGGTCCCGTCGGCGCGCGCGAACTCCCAGGTGTCGGGGTTGTGGCAGTACTGGCAGCGCATCGGGCACCCCTGGCAGAACACCACGAGCCTCGTGCCGGGGCCATCCACGGTCCCAAAGCTCTCGATGGAGTGCAGTCGCCCAACTACGTCAACGTCACGAGTTCGACTCTTTATATCGACAGTCACTTTCGCACCTTCCACCCGAACCTGTATGCAACCATGATAGACAGAGCGGGCGGGGAGGTTGCTGAGCAAAGTTTCTGAGCGCCAAAGACGCGAAGCACTTTGCGAAGCAACCTCCCCGCCCGCCTTACAGACAGGTCAGGTTGACCTTACATCGCCTCGTGGAAGGTACGGGAGATGACGTCGTCCTGCTGCTTCTTGGTGAGGGAGTTGAACTTCACCGCATAGCCGGAGACACGGATGGTAAGCTGGGGGTACTTCTCGGGGTGGGCCTGGGCGTCAAGCAGGGTCTCCTTGGTGAAGACGTTGACGTTGAGGTGGTGGCCACCCTCCTCGACATAGCCGTCAATCATGCCGACGAGGTTGTCAACCTGCTCGGGAGCAACAGTGGCGCTCATGTGAGTTCCTTTCTCGTATGGGTCGCCCCGAATGGGGCGACCCTCTCTGTCTCACACAGTGTAGCCGATAATTGGCACTAATCCAGTGACAATTATCGAATTCCCCGAATGTTAGCAGCAGCCGCAGTCCGGGGCGGGGTTCTCGATCTGGATGTCCACGCCAAGGGCGTCGAGGTCAAGCTCGTCAAACATGACGGCATCGCTCTTGCCGAGGGCGTTGGGCACGATGGAGAACGTGTTGGAGATGCCGTCCTGGGCGTCCTTGAACGGAAGCTTGGCGACGGAGGCGAGCGACGCCACGGCGCCGTGGGTGTCGCGACGGTGCATCGGGTTGGCGCCCGGGGCGAAGGGCTCGCCGGCGCGACGGCCGTCGGGCGTGTTGCCGGTGGCGTTGCCGTAGACCACGTTCGAGGTGATCGTGAGGATCGAGGTCGTGGGCACGGAGTTGCGGTAGGTGTCGGTCTCGCGGACGTACTTCATGAAGACCTCGACCACGTCGTGGGCGATCTGGTCCACGCGGTCGTCGTCGTTGCCGTACTTGGGGAACTCGCCCTCGACCTCGTAGTCGGTGACCAGGCCGGTCTCGTCACGGATGACCTTGACCTTGGCATACTTGATCGCGGAGAGGGAGTCGGCCACGACGGAGAGGCCGGCGATGCCCGTGGCAAACCAGCGGTGGACGTGCTCGTCGTGCAGGGCCATCTGCAGGCGCTCGTAGCAGTACTTGTCGTGCATGTAGTGGATGATGTTGAGGGAGTTGACGTACACCTCGGCCAGCCACTGCATCATGTCGCGGTACTTGGTGATGACGTCGTCGTAGTCGAGGTAGTCGCCCTCAACCGGACGGAACCTCGGGCCGACCTGCTCGCCGGTCTTCTCGTCGCGGCCGCCGTTGATGGCGTAGAGGAGGCACTTGGCGAGGTTGGCGCGGGCGCCGAAGAACTGCATCTCCTTGCCGATGCGCATGGAGGACACGCAGCAGGCGATGGCGTAGTCGTCACCGTGGTAGACGCGCATGAGGTCGTCGTTCTCGTACTGGATGGAGCTCGTGGTGATGGAGATCTTGGCGCAGTAGCGCTTGAAGGCCTCGGGGAGACGCGTGGACCACAGCACCGTGAGGTTGGGCTCGGGGCTGGTGCCCATGTTCTCGAGGGTGTGGAGGTAGCGGAAGGCGGTCTTGGTGACCATGGAGCGACCGTCGACGCCCATGCCGCCGAGGGACTCGGTGACCCACTGCGGGTCGCCGGAGAAGAGCTCGTTGTACTCGGGGGTGCGGGCAAACTTGACCATGCGGAGCTTCATGACGAGGTGGTCGATGATCTCCTGTGCCTCGTCCTCGGTGATGACGCCGTTCTTGAGGTCACGCTCGGCGTAGATGTCGAGGAACGTGGAGTTGCGGCCAATGGACATGGCGGCGCCGTTCTGCTCCTTGACCGCGGCGAGGTAGCCGAAGTAGAGCCACTGGACGGCCTCCTGGAAGTTCTTGGCCGGCTTGGAGATGTCAAAGCCGTAGATCTTGCCGAGCTGGTTGAGCTCCTGGAGGGCGCGAATCTGCTCCGCGAGCTCCTCGCGGTGACGGATCGTGGCCTCGTTCATGGTCTTCTGCGTGCCGGCGTGCTCGGCCTTCTTCTCCTCGATGAGGCGGTCGACGCCGTAGAGGGCAACGCGGCGGTAGTCGCCGATGATGCGGCCGCGGCCGTAGGCATCGGGCAGGCCGGTGATGATGTGGCTGTGACGGCACGCACGCATCTCGGGCGTGTAGCAGTCAAAGACGCCGGCGTTGTGGGTCTTGCGGTAGTTCGTGTAGATGTTCACGATCTCGGGGTCGACCTCGTAGCCGTTCTGCTTGCACGCGGCCACGGCCATGCGGATGCCGCCGTTGACCATGAGGGCGCGCTTGAGGGGCTTCTCGGTCTGAAGGCCAACGATCTTCTCGAGGGGCTGATCGATGTAGCCCGCGGGGTGGGAGATGATCGTGGAGACGAGGTCGGTGTCCATGTCGAGGACGCCGCCCGCCTCGCGCTCCTGGGCAAAGAGGCCCATGACCTCGTCCCAAAGCTTAACGGTGTTCTCCGTGGGGCCGGCGAGGAAGGACTCGTCGCCATCATAGGGGGTGTAGTTCTTCTGGATGAAGTCACGAACGTCGATCTCGTGCTCCCAGTTGCCACCCACAAAGCCCTGCCATGCTTCCTGACTCACTGCTCACGCTCCTTAGACGTGGTCGTTGCGTAGCCGTTGGCGTAACGGCGCCCTTAAAATTACCAGACTTGTGGAGCGTTGATGGTGAGAATGAGTTAGACAGGGTTTACACCGCGCAATTTTCACAGCTCAATGTATGTGGCGAGAAGCGCATTGCGCCAAAAAAGAGAGGGCGTCACCGTACGGGTGACGCCCTCGTTGGGGGAGGCGCTAGGCGGGGAGAAGTGGGAGCGCCTACGCCTCCTTGGGCTTGGCCTCGCCCTCGGGGAAGATCTTTTTGTTGACGAAGAAGAAGACCACCATCGAGATGCCGCCGTTGAGCACCGTGGTGCCGATGTTGTAGATCCAGTCGGGCACAAACATGCCGGCCACGGCGACCCAGACGCAGTTGATGGAGTTCACGATGCAGGTGATGATGATGAACGCCACCAGGTACCAGGCGATCTGCGGGCCGATTTTGCCCTTGGAGCGGAAGACGAGGCTGCGCTGAATGGGGAAGTTGATGCACTCGCCTATCACCATGGCGACCATGTAGGCGCAGAAGTAGGCAAGACCGCCGTGCGCCTGGTCATAGCCCAGGATATTCCACTGGAAGGTCTCGCCGAACAGCGTCACCGGGATGCCGGGCCAGCCGAAGGACGCGTCGCCGAGAAAGGCAAAGGCGGAGGGCAGGAACGTGAGCATGAGGTACTTGAAGACCGTGATCACGTTGGAGACGATGACGAAGAGGCCTCCCTCGCGGATCCAGGTGGCGGCGGACGGGTGCTTCTCGGCGAAGCTGCTCCAGAAGTTCATGGGCGTACTCCTTACGTGAGGGTCTGACTAGCGCCTGCGCGAGGCGGCATCGATCTTCTTGGCGAGGCTGGCGTTCTGAATGAGGTTCATGACGAGGGCAAAGAGGATGGGCACGGCGATCCACAGCACCCAGAGCAGGATGCCGATGCCCACGCCCCAGCCCAGAGCGAGGGAGAGGGCAAGAAGGACGACGCCGCCCCAGCCAAAGCCCTTGACCTCGCGAACGAGGGCGTCAACCACCGCCATGTCCACCATGCCCCCGGTCATCTTGGCAATGGCCCTGAGCGGCATGTTCCAAATGAAGAGCACGTTGAGGTTGGGGTGGCCGGAGCGGTCGGCCACGCTCTTCATGGCGCGCAGCACCGCCCACACGAGCAAGAAGATGAGGGAGCGCCCGCGATTGAGGTCGCGGAAGCAGATGTTGCGGTCAACCTGGGTCTGGCCGTCGGGGATGGCGTGGCCGAGAAGGGCGGCGAAGTGGGCGTCGTCAACGGAGAGGACGTCAGCCTTCTCGTAGGGGGTCACGTCGACGCCCTCGTAGGGGTTCGGCGCCCCCGTGCCCGCAACCGTGACGGTGCCAACGAGGCGGATGTCGCTCGCGGACGCGCCGACGCGCAGCTCGTAGGTGCCGCCCTCGACCTCCCAGCGGTTGGTCTTGACGTTGAAGTAGCGGAAGGCCTTGTCGTCGAGCTCGATGCTGACGGTCTTGGACTCGCCGGGCTCAAGCTGGACCTTGGCAAAGCCCTTGAGCTCCTCCTCGGGGCGGAAGACCTTTGCGCCGGGCAGCGCCACGTAGAGCTGCGCGACCTCCGCGCCGGCGACCGTGCCGGTGTTGGTGATCGTGAAGCTCACGCCCTTCTCGGTGGACTTGATGCCCGAGTAGGAGAAGGTGGTGTAGGAGAGGCCGTAGCCAAACGGGAAGGCAACGTCCACGCCCGCCGTCTGGAAGTAGCGATAGCCGACGTAGAGGCCCTCGCGGTACTCCGCGCTGTGCTCGTCGGAGGGGAAGCTGGCGGAGGAGGGGACGTCCGCGAGGCGCTTGGGCCAGGTCTCGGTGAGCTTGCCCGAGGGGCACGTGCGCCCGGTCACCACGTCGAGCGCGGCGCCGGCGCCGGCCTGGCCGCCGAGGGCGCAGTAGAGCACCGAGCGCGCGTCTGCCATCCAGTCGCTCTCCACGCAGGAGCCCGCGCTGAGGAGCACCACCACGTTGGGGTTGACCTCGGCGACGGCGTGCGCGAGCTCAAGCTGGTTCTCGTTCATGCGCATGCTGAGGCGCTCGGCGCCCTCGGACTCCGCGATCTCGTCGAGGCCGAGGCAGAGCAGGATAACGTCCGCGCTCTTTGCAAGGTCGAGCGCCGCGCTGCGCTTGGAGGGGTTCTCGCCGCCGTGGCGCTCGAAGCCGGGCTCGTAGCCTACGAGGTCGAGGTCGGTCTCGCCGATGAGGTCGAGCAGGCTGTCCACGCGGGTGCAGTTGACGGCGGAGGAGCCGGCGCCCTGGTAGCGCGGAGTCTTGGCAAAGTCGCCTATGAGGGCGACCTTGGTGCGGGCGGGCAGGGGGAGGAGGTCCTGCTCGTTCTTGAGCAGGACGCAGCCGGCGGCGGCCGCCTCGCGCGCAAGCGCGTGATGGGCGTCGACGTCAAAGGTCTTGGGTGCGCCCTCCACGGCCTCACGCGTGGAGAGGGCGAGCTCGATCGCCTCGTCGACGCGCTCGTCGATGTCGCGCTCGGAGAGATCGCCCCGCTCGACGGCGGCCATGAGCTCGCGCACCGAGCCCAGGCCGGGCGCGGGCATCTCGTAGGTGGAGCCCGCCGCCACGCCGGCCGCGTGGTCGTTGGAGCCGCCCCAGTCGGTGACGACGGCGCCGTCAAAGCCCCACTCGTCGCGCAGGATCTCCTTGAGCAGATGCTCGTTCTCGTTGGCGTACGTGCCGTTGACGAGGTTGTAGGAGCTCATGATGGTCTTGGGGTCGGACTCGCGCGTGACGATCTCAAAGCCCGTGAGGTAGATCTCGCGCAGCGTGCGCTCGTCAAGGACGGAGTCGGACGCCTGACGTCTCGCCTCCTGGCTGTTGACGGCGTAGTGCTTGGGGCAGGCGCCGATGCCGTTGGACTGGACGCCGCGCACAAAGGCGGCGGCCATCTTGCCGGAGAGGTACGGATCCTCCGAGAAGTACTCAAAGTTGCGGCCGCAGAGGGGGTTGCGCTTGATGCAGAGGCCGGGCGCCAGGAGCGTGGCCACGCCCTGCGCTGTTGCCTCCTGGCCCATGGCGGCGCCCACGCGCTCCTCGAGCTCCTCGTCCCAGGTGTTTGCCATGGTAACGGCGGTGGGGAAGCACGTTGCGGGGTCGGAGCCGTTGAGGCCGAGGTGGTCGGCCGCGCCCGCCTGGTGACGAACGCCCGAGGGGCCGTCGGAGAACTCGACGACGGGGATGTCCAGGCGCTCGTTGGGCCAGGATCCAAACGTGGTGGCGCCCTGGAGCAGCGCGCACTTCTCGGCGAGCGACATCCGGGCGATCAGCTTCTCGTGTTTCATCTTCACACTCCTCTGGCCGAGTCTGTTGCGTCAGATGATACGAGGGGGCGCGATGCGCCCTGCCTGGCTGTCACAATCGGCTTCAAATGAGACACGATTGGCACTCGCCGCTACCCGGCGGTCTGTCAAATGGGGACGTGTTTTTTCTCTCAGAGATTCTGGGACAGGTCTGGGGCGCGCCGGGAGGCGTGCGCACAAAAGCCCCTCCCAAACCTTCATTTTGGCGAGAAGAACGTTGGTTTGGAAGGGGCTAACTAACGGGGGACGAGCCCGGTCGTCTACCAGACGAACGGGATGATGAGCTTGGTGCGATCGGCGTACTCGCGGTACCTGAGGTCCTTGCCGTAGCGCGCCTCGTGACCCTTGGCCATGCGCCGGGCGCCGTCGAGCATGATGAAGACGATGCAGACAAAGCCGACGAGCGCCATGGCCCACTGGCCCACACCGGTAAGGCTCGTCACTCCAGCAAGAAGAACGCCCATCCAGAAGAGCATCTCGCCCAGGTAGTTGGGGCAGCGCACGAGCCTGAAGAGCCCCTCGGTGGCGACCATGTCCGGGTGCGCGGCCTTCTGGGCACTCTTCTGCTGGTCGGCCACGGCCTCGATCACGGCACCAACGGCCATGACCACGACGCCCACCCAGAGCACCGCGTCATCGGGCGTGCCGTTTGCCAGGCGCAGGTGCAGCCCCGCGGTCTCGCAGACGTAGAGCGCGCCCATGAAGAGCCACGCGAGCGCCTTCACAAAGACGGGTGGCTCCTTGCCCACCTTGGTGGCGAGCACCTTGCGGTAGGCGGCGTTGCCCATCTCGCGCCGCCACAAAAAGACACCCAGGCGCAGCCCATAGGCAAGGCAGACGAGAAGCCCGGCGACGAGTCCCGGCGTGAGCGCGTTGCCGGCGATGCCCGCCCCGGCAACCAGGCAGGCAAGCGCGATCGCTGCCACCGCAAGACCGTAGCCGATCGACATGAACCACACGAAGCGCTTGAACCCCATGCAGCAGGCCACGAGGGCAACGCAGAAGAGCGTGCCGATAAGAACCCAGTTCATCAGCGCTCACCGCCCTTCTCGGCTGCTGCCTTGGCGGCGAGCTCGGCCTCGATCACGGGCGCGTAGCTCTTCTCGGCGATGTACTCCTTGAAGCTGCGGCCGGGAACCTCGGTGTTGCCCACACAGTCATTGAGCAGCGTGAACTTGGAGAACTTGAGCACGTCGGACTTGCCCTGCGCCTTGATCTTGGGGAGCATCCCCAGCACGTCCATCATGAATGCCGGCACGGTCTTGACCGGGCCGTTCGTGACGCCGTCGGCGTTGTAGAACATCTCGGCGATCTGGCGGTAGGTGTAGGTCTCGGTGCCGCCCACGAAGTAGGTCTTGTTCTCGTCGCGCATGGTCTTAAGGATGAAGCCCGCAAAGTCGCGCGTGTCGATGACGTTGGCGCGCGGCTCAAAGCCACCCTTGGTCTTGAGGAGCTGCACGCTCTTTGACTTGATCATGGGCCAGAAGACGTGCGCGATGTCGTAGAAGTAGCCGGTAGGACGCCAGATCACGTAGGTGAGGCCGGATGCCTTGAGCGCCTCCTCCAGCATGAACTTGCTGTGGACCATCGGGATGCCCTCGCCCTTGTTGGCGTTGATGACGGAGACGTAGCCAAAGTGCTTGACGCCCGCCGCCCGCGCCGCCTCAATGAGGTTGAGGTTTCCCTGGTAGTCGATGTCGTAGTTGGTGAAGCGCGTGGAAGCGCCGGTGAGGCCGACGGTCGTGATGACCACGTCCGCCCCGTCGCAGAGGCCCTCCAGGGTCTCCGGGCGCGTGACGTCGATCTGACGCGTCTCAAAGCGCGAGGCGTCCACGTCTGCGGGCACGCGCGTGACGGCGTCTGCGGCCGCGATCTGGTGGTCGGTCGCGCAGAGCGCGCAGGATGTCGGAGCCCAGCTTGCCAAAGGCTCCCGCGAGAACGATCCTCATCTACTTGACCTCCTTCGGGCTCGCTGCGTGGAGCATGAGGGTGCCCCAGAGGAAGCAGGCCATCGACAGTGTGTTGGTGAGCTGGGCCACCCGGTGCATGGAGCTCGAGTCGTCAAACTTCGCCCCGAGGTAGCCCATGCCGAGTATGAACACGAAGGCGAGCGACATCGCGACGGTGATGCCCCCGCCCGTTAGCGTTTGTCCTTCTCGGCGCGGCGCTTGTCGTTGATGATCTTGACGTGCTCGTCGGTGATGAGCGTGACGTCGTTCTCCTTGGCCCAGGCCACGCAGCCGTTGAGAACGGTCTTGAGGAACGGGCGCGGTACCTTGACGAAGTTCTTGAGCGCCTCGTCGGTGAACTTGACCGTATCGTCCGCGCGGTTGGCGGCGTAGCGGATGGACTCGATGTCCACCTCCTTGGGGGCGGGGATGGGCTCGGCGATGGGCTTGGCGAGCTTGGGGAAGCGCGTGTACCAGAAGTTGGTGGAGTCGCGGTAGCCGTAGTCCACGGGCACGGGCGGGAAGCTGTTCTTGGTGACGCCGTTCACGATGGCGTCGTAGTAGCGCTCCTTCATGAGAATCTTGTCGATGTGCAGGATGAAGTGGGCGCCGTACTTGGACGTGATGCCGTTGAAGTCGTTGTAGGGGCCGGGGTGGCCGTCGTCGATGTCCTCCACGCGGAACTTGTCGGCGCCCTCGAGCTCTGCCGCCCAGGTGCACTCAAAGACCTGGAACGCGGTCTTGATCACGGGCGGGCGGTTGGGGTCGTTGGGGTCCGCCTGGCCGGGCTCCATCTCAAACTTGAGGTCGCCCATCTTCTCTGACGAGGGCCCGGGGAAGCCCAGGCGCACGGCCTCCTTGAAGCTCTCGCGGTCGTCGGGGATGAAGTTGAGGGCACACTTGTGCGTGCGGAGCAGGTTTGCGCAGGTGTTTGAGGTGTTGCGGCATTCCAGCAGCATCGCGTAGCGGTCCTTGCCGGCAATGTAGTACGGGAAGCACAGCGAGTACGAGCCAATGTTGAGGCTGCCGTCCGGGTTCATGGTGGAGATGCACACGGTGGGCATGGGGAAGAAGGCGGACGTCTGGTAGAAGTTGTCCACGATCCTCAGGTCCTTGAAGCTGCTCATGAGTTCCTCCTTGTGGGGTTGGAGGCGTCCAGGGCGGACGCCAGCTTGCCAAACTGTTGCGCGCCGAGCTCGGGGTCCACCGAGCAGGCGAGAAGTGCCTCGGCAATGACGCCTGCGGCCTCAGCGAGGTCTTCGCGACCGCAGCTGGAGACGACCGTCCCTATGGGTGCCGCGATCTGGGAGCGCAGCTCGCGGTGGAAGCGGGCGACGTAGCCCGTGACGGGCACGCCGTCGTACTGCTCCCAGACGTGGCGGTAGCGTGCCGTGAAGCCATCGAGGACGCAGCAGAGCTCGGTGAGGCCGGGCGCGAGCGAGGTGGCCTCCTGGGCGGCGCGCTCCATGTCCTCGATGACGTGCCTCCAGTCGGCGAGCGTGATGGTGGCGATGATCTCGTCCTTGTCGGCAAAGTGGTTGTAGATCGTGCCGGGGGAGACGTTGCAGCGCCGCGCGAGCTCGCGCATGGAGAGGGCGCGGTAGCCCTCGGTGCGCAGCAGCAGATCGGCCTGCTCGAGGATGCGCTTCCTGAGGTTGGGGATGAGCTTGGGCATGGCGCCCTCCCGCGTCGCAGAATTTATCTGAACGCGTTCATTTTAGGGATATGACGAAATTGTGCAAGGAAAGCATGGGGATGCCGGTGTAGAAAGCCCCTCCCAAACCAACGTTTCAGCAGGTGGAATGTAGGTTTGGGAGGGGAGAAGCGCAAAAGCCCCTCCCAAACCTTCGTTTTGGCGAGAAGAACGTTGGTTTGGAAGGGGCTACTGATGACGCGGGCGGTGCGGCTCGCTACTTCCGGGCGCGCTGCTCTCGGATGGCGGGCAGGACGCGCTTGACCACCCAGACGGCGGCGATGACCACAACGAGCGCGATGATGACGTACTTGACGATATCGGACACCCACTCCGCCCGCTCCGTGACGGTCTCCCAGGCGCTGCCTGCCGCGGCGCCGAGCGAGCAGAGCACGGTGTTCCAGACCGCGGAGCCCACGAGCGTATAAAGCGAGAAGCGCACGACGTTCATCTTGGCCGTGCCGGCGGGGATGGAGATGAGGCTGCGCACGACGGGAATGCAGCGGCAGATGAGGACCGTCACCTGGCCCTTGCGGTCAAACCAGTCCACGGCGCTGGAGATATCCTCCGGCTTGAAGCCAAGCAGGCGCATGGGCTTGGTGCCAAAGAAGGCCATGAGGCGCTCGCGCGAGAGGATGCGGCCCACGCCGTAGAGGATGTAGGCGCCCGTGATGGAGCCAATCGTGGCCGCGATGATCACGCCCGGGAGCGTGAGGTCGGTCGTGGTGGTGAAGAAGCCGGAGAGGGGGAGGATGAGCTCCGAGGGAATGGGTGGGAAGACGTTCTCAAAGAAGATGAGAAACCAGACGCCAATGTAGCCAAACTGGCTGATGAGGTTGGTGAACGTAGCCTCCATGGGGCTCCTTTGTCCCGACGACGGTGCGCGTCAATTATCCCCATCTTTTTGTGTCTGCCAAGAAATCCAACTATTGCACAAAAGTTGGGGAGGGAGGGCACGTCCGGCGCCGAGTGAGGTGCTCGCTACGCCGTCACGCCCCTGCGCCTGGCAGCGCGGTCGTCCTCCTCGTCCATGCGCTCGACGAGCCACACCTTGATGAGCGACTGCCTCGTGACGCCATAGCGCGCGGCAAACGCGTCGAGACGCGCGATGGTCCCGTCGCCCATGTCAAGCGCGACGCGCCTGCACTGTTGCTTTCCAGGCTGCTCAATGGTTGTTACGTCAATGTATCTGGTGATGTCTTCGCCGGAATCGACCAAGGCATCGATATCTTCAGCGCTGGGCGTTGATTCTGTCATAGATGCCGGCCTCCTTTATGGTTGCTCGTCTCACTGAGATGATACGCGTCGCGGCGCCGCGCGGCGTCGTAGCAGCAAGCCAAATCGCGCCAGCATATCTTGCCAGGATGCCAAAACGACGCTCCCCGGAGTTGGAGAGACGAAACTCAACTCGGTCGCCGTCTCTCCAGAGCTCTCTGGCTTCGCGAAGCTAATACCGTGTTTCCTGGCGTTTGACGCGCTCTTTCTCGGGTCCCGCTCAAACTCCACTCGCGCCCTCCCAGTATATCGGATTTGATAATAATTCCGTACTGATAACGTCATTAAAAAGTGCTGAATCTATTGGCGTGCCCGGACAGAGGAGTCTGTCCGGGCACGCCGGGGGGCTACCTTCTTCTGAGGCGAGTGGAGAGAATCGCGGCAACGGAGACGAGCAGTGCCCCTCCCGCGCTCAGCGCCGGTATTGGACTTGTCGCCTGGCCAGTGTTGGGTACGCCCTCGTCTGGCTCATCAGGCTCCGGCGGCTCGTTGGGCTCTGGGGGCTCTTCGGGTGCCGGCGGCTCGTCGGGCGGAGTGTCAACGGTGATCGTTTGCCCCTCATCGGCGATGTCCGCGTGTCGCGCAATGAGTGTCCCGTCACGGCTGAGCTCCTCAAAGACGACAACGTTTCTTCCCTCGAGCCCGTGGGTGTCAAATGAGAGGCCCACGGAAACGGTACCCTCGGGGCTCTCGGGCACGAAGGTCGTGATTGCGCTCGGCGCGTTTTCGCCGTCATCCAAGAGCGCCCCCTCGTCCGCGCCGTTCTCGCCCATGAGGTGAAGCGTGCTGGAGAGCGTGTACTCGAAACCCGGCGTAAGCCCCCGATAGGACACGGCGTCCACGACCGATGCCGTTGTTGCCGCGGGGACGAGGTGGTCCCCGTCAAAGGCGTCCGTTGCCGTTGTCTCGAGGCTCACGAGCCTTACGGTCTGGCCTTCGTCGGCGATGTCCGCGTGGGCTGCGAGCGTCACGCCGTCACGGGAGAGCGTCTCAAAGGCCACCAGACCGTCATGCCCCGCGAGCGCGGCGTCAATCTCAAAGGTGACCTCAACCGAGCCGTTGGGCTCCTCGGGCACAAAGGCTGCGCTCACGGTCACGGGCTTGCCCTCGGCATCCTCGAGCATGCCCTCGTCGGTTGCGGAGCCCTCGGCGTCTTGGCTCATCTGGTGGAGCTCACCGGTGAGGACGTACTTCTCGCCGGTGCGCAGGTTTGCGTACGCGACGGTGTCCACGAGCGTGACGGGGGCGGTTCCGTCCTCGCCAAGGAGCGTCTGGAACTCGCGGAGCCCCGTTGCGGCGTTCGTGAGGGCGGTTGCGATGCCGGGCACATGAACGGTCTGATTCTCGTCCTCGATGTCCGCATGTGCGACGAGCGTGATACCTCCCGAGGAGAGCTCCTCGAAGGCTACGACGTCCGCGCCCTTAAGCTGGCTGGCGTCGAGGATGAAGGTGAGCTCCACGGTCTGAGCCTCGCCTTCGGCAACAAACGATGTGGTTGCCGTCACGACCTTTCCGTCGGCGTCCGTCAGCTCGCCCTCGTCCACGGCAACCCCATGCTCGTCCCAGCGCTTGACATGCAGCGTTCCGCTGACCACGTACGCCTTGCCCGGCAGGAGCCCGCTGAGGTCAACCGTGTCAGTGATCGTTTGCTCGGGCGCTGCCGCAATCTCGTCGTTGCCATCTGCGGCATCGAGTGCGGTCGTCTTGATGCCCGGGACAACAACGGTCTGGCGCTCGTCGTTCAGGTCCGCGTGCGAGGCGAGAAGGACCCCGTTTCGCCACAGCTCCTCAAAGACCACGAGCCTTCTGCCGCCAAGCCCTGCGGCGTCAACTTCAAGCTCGAGGGATGCGGTGCCCTGCGTCGAGGATGCCTCGTAGGTTGCGCTCGCCTTGGAGACGATGCCCTCGTACACAAGGGCACCCTCGTCGTTGGTTCCGATCAGGTGGACCGATCCCTTGATCTCGTATTGTGCCCCTGGGGCGAGATTCTCGAGCGTCACCGTGTCCACGATGAGCTGGTCGCTGAGGTTGGGAAGATTGCCGTCGCCCGTTGCGAGGGACCGTGCCGCAGTGCTCACCTTGGGAAGACGAACGGTCTGCTCCTCGTCGTTGATGTCGGCATGGACGACGAGCGTCACGTCATCTGAGGAGAGCTCCTCAAAGGCCACGAGCGTCGTGCCGGCGAGCTTGGAGGCGTCTATCACAAAGGTGAGCGCGATGTCCATCGTCTTGTCGGTTGCCGTGAAGGTGCTGGTGGCAGAGACGGGCTCGTCCTTCTCGTTAAGAAGCGGGCCGTCATCGACGCCGGTTCCGTCCTCGGTGAGCACCCTTACGTGGAGCTCACCGGATATCGTGTACTCCTTTCCCGGGACGAGATTGGTGGCATGAACAAGGTCAACGATCTCCTGGGTGCCCTGGGCGGGGACGTCATGCCCGCCCGTTGCGGTTGATGCCGCGGTGGTTGCAAGCTCGGGAACGTGAACGCTCTGCTTCTCGTCGGATACGTCCGCATGCTGAGCGAGCAGGATGCCCTCTCGTGAGAGTTCCTCAAAGACCACGATGTCGCGCTCAGCGAGAAGGGATGCATCAACCCCCTCAAACTCCATCGTTGCCGTCATGCTCGCCTCCGTTGCCTCGAGCGTGGCGTGGGCCTCAATCGGCTTGCCATCCTTGTCCTTGAGGGCACCCGCATCCGTTCCGTCCGCCCTCCTCTCATGAAGGGTGCCCGCAATCTCGTACGTCTCTCCAACGGTGAGGTTGGTGAGCAGGACCGTGTCGGCGATGGCCTGTTCCTCGCCCTGGGGGAGCTGGTGGTCTCCGGTTGTGACGGAGAGGGCTTCCGTTGAGATGCCGGGAAGGCGAACCGTCTGGCACTCGTCCGAGATGTCGGCATGTGCTGCGAGTGGGCCCTCCTCGTTTGAGAGCTCCGTCATGGCAACGACGGTCTTCCCCGCGAGCTCTGCCGTGGGCACGTCAAACTCGAGCCGGACCGTCATCTCGGGGTCCGTTGCCTCAAAGGAGCTGCTGGCAGTGAGTGCCTTGTCATCATCGTTTGTGAGGTGGCCATCGTCAGAGCCGTCTTCCGCACGCAGGTGCAGGGTGTCGGTAACCGTGTACGTCTCCCCGACGACGAGGCCCCGGAGGTGCACGGTGTCGGTCATCGCAGAGTCCGCCCAGCTGGGCGCCTCGTGGTTCGAGGTGACGTTGGAGATGAGGGTGGTGGAGATGGCGGGCACGCTGACGCTCTGGTCCTCGTCCGAGAGGTCCCTGTGGGAGGCGACCTCGCCATTCTCGTCGTGGAGCGTCTCAAAGGCGACAAGCCGCTTTCCCGCGAGCTTGCTTGTGTCAACGGTGAAGGTGACGCGCGTCTCGCCCGAGGAGACGCCCTCCCTCACCTCCGCTCGAGAGACTGCCACAACGCCCTCGTCGGCCCCATCGGAAGAGACTGCGTGGAGCTCGCCGAGAAGCACATAGTCCTTGTCAGGCTGGATGCCCTCGTAGCGAACCACATCCGTAAGGCGCACCTCCTCCCGGGCGGGGACGCTCTTTGACGAGCCGTCCCCAGAGAGGAGCTCGGTGTCCATATGCACCGTATCTCCGGTGTCGTCAAAGGTCCCCAGCTCGAGGTTCACCCCGTCACGGGTCACGTGGACGCGCGTGGAGACGAGGGACATCCCCTCGTTGGCATCGCAGCGCAGCTCCTCCACGAGGTACCAGTCGTAGGGGAGGGCGCCGAGCGAGTCGTCAACCTCGACCCCCTCGTCTGAGCGGCCGTGGAACCACGTGCCGGCGTAGGGGTCCAGCCTGGAGTCGTCCACGGTGCCGTCCGCGAGCAGCGCCGCGTCGTTGGCGTTGGTGGAGGTGGTGTGCGCGTTCCAGTCCGCGGCGGTGTTGACCATGCCGTTGTCGTCGGTCACGATGACGTGCCACTCGCCGGTGGTCTCGGAGGTCACCCTGAAGGGGATTCCCGCGAGGCGCTTACCGCCCTCGACGGACTTCTCAAGCGAGAAGTCTCCTCTCTTGACCTGCTCGGGGGTCCTGTCCGCGGGCGGGGTCAGGCTGGCCACGTCGCCCTCGCCGCGGACCTCAACGGTCTTGGACCAGCCGTCGTTGACCAGGTAGCCGGGGCTGGGGCTGGCCTCGCGCACGGAGTAGGTGCCGTAGGGCAGGAGGTGCTCGCCCGTGGCCGCGGAGCCGTCCTCGCCCGTGACCATGGTGGCGGGGGTCACGACCTCGCCGGGCTGGTACGTGACGCCGTCCACGACGACCGCGCGCTCGGACTCGTTGGTGACCTCGAAGACCGCGCCGGCGAGGCTCGCCCCGCCGAGCGGGCGCGCCGGGTCCTCGGAGCCGGCCTCGGCGAGCTCGCGGTCGACCTTCTGGACCTCGACGCCGCCGCGCTCCACGGGCTCGGGGGCGGCCTTGTCCGCGTCAAGCGGGTAGGTGGTGCCGTCGGAGCGCACCTGGACGGTCTGGGACCAGCCGTCCGGCAGGCTGTAGCCCTCTGAGGGGGTCGTCTCGGTGACCTCGTAGGTGCCGTAGGGCAGGTCGCGCGCGCCCGTGGCGGCGAGGCCGGACTCGTCGGTGGTGATCTGCTTCACGACCTCGCCGGGCTCGTGCCACGAGCCATCGACCATGACGCCGTGCCTGGAGCGGTTGGTGATGGAGAAGACGGCGCCCGCCAGCGTGGCGTCGCCCTGGGGCTCGGCCCCGGAGGTGTCGGCGTCCACCTTCTGCACGGAGATGCCCCCTCGGATGGGAAGGTCCGCAACGGAGAGCTCGACCACCTGGCCGTCCTCGCGGATCTGGAACTCCTGGGACCACCCCTCGTTGGGGAGGTAGCCCTCGGGCGAGGCGGCCTCGGTGGCGCGGTAGGTGCCGTAGGGGAGCGCGCGGGCCGCGGTCGCCGCCCAGCCGTCCTCGGTCGTCTCGATGCTCAGGCAGACCTGATTCGGCTGGTAGGTCACGCCGCCCACCACGACGGAGCCGGCGGAGAGGTTCTCGATCTCTATCACGGCGCCCGCCAGTGTGGCGTCGCCCTGCGGGCGGGCGTCCGCGAGCTCGGCGTCCTTCTTCAACACCGCGCCCTGCCCGCGCTCGGGCTCGTCCGCGAGCGGCTGGTCGTCGAGGCTCACCACCTGGCCGTCCTCGTTGACGTCAACGGTTGTGCGCCACTCCTCGTTGGGGAGATAGCCCTCGGGAGGGGTCTTCTCGAAGAGCTCGTATGATCCGTAGGGAAGCGAGCCCGCCTCGCCGCGGGCGAGTCCGTCGGCGCCGACTACTGCCTCTGCGGTGGTTACCTCCTCGCCTGGTGCGAACTTCTCGTCATCCACCACGACCGGGCCCTCGGAGCGGTTGATGACGCCGATCACGGCGCCCTCGAGCGTGGCGTCGCCCTGGGCGGCGGAGACCATGAGGTTGCCGTCGACCTTTCTGGCCGCGTAGGTTCCGCGCTCCACCTCCTCGTCGAGTGCCTCGTCCTCGGGGACGGGCACGATGACGCCGTCCTCCTGCACGGAGACCGTTGAGGTCCATTCCTCGTTGAGACGATATCCCCTGGGCGGCTCGAGCTCGCGGAGCGTGTAGGTGCCACGGGGCAGGTCGCGCTCGCCGGTGGACCCGGTGCCGTTCTCGCCCGTGACGATCTTGGTGTTCTCGATGAGCTCCCCGTCCGCGTACTCGACGCCCTTGACCACCACGCGCGCGCCCGATGCGTTGTACACGCCGATCACGGCGCCGGCAAGCGTGGCATTGCCCTGGGACACGCCTTCCTCGAGGTCGTGGTCGACCTTTGGGACGGAGATGCCGCCGCGCACGACCCTGTCCTCAACGGCCATCCCCACCTCGTCGACCTGGCCGAAGCGGTCTGACCAGCCGCCCACCTTGACAACCTTCGCACCCGATGGCGCAGAATCATCCGCAACCACCTGGGCAATGTGGACCGAGCTGTCCGAGAGCGCATAGCCCTCAGGGGGCTTGGTCTCCTGGACCGTGAGGGTTCCAAGCGGGAGTATCGCGGCGCCGCCTCCCTCGTCGATTCCGTACCAGGGGTCGCCGCCCACCTTGAACCGGTCGGCAAGCTGCGCCACGCCGTACCCCTCAAGCTCGACCGTCTCGATGATCCAGGTGCGACTGGGCATGTCGGGAAGATCGTCCTCGGACTCAGCGCTCACGCCTTCGTAGAAGCGGACGGCAAACTGCGCCCCATCGAGATGCGCGGTGCCCTGCGAGACGATCTGCTTGCCCTCTGCGTCGACCTTTTGGACGTAGAACCACGCGGGGCAGGATAGCGGCTGGTCGGTAACGCCCACCCGGGTGTTTGCTCCGGCACCGTTGACCTCAACGCGATAGGTGCCCCCGTCTCGGGCAAAGCCCCGGGGCGGATCGGTTTCCTTGAGCCAATAGGTCCCCAGCTCAAGAGGCGCGTAGGTGGCGTGGCCGGAAGCATCTGTGGTCATGGTGTCCACGAGCTGCTCGCACGCCTCGTCGCGGTAGATTCCATACACGGCACCCTCCAGGCTATATGAGGCGTTTCCGTCCGTGAGGGCGGGGTTGGCGCTTGTCTTCTGGAGCTCGATGCCGCCGTTCTTCACGGTTTGGGCTATGATGCGCTGGCGAGCGACGGTTGCCTCGCCGTAGATCCAGGAGGTTCCCGCGTAGGGGCCCTCCGCGCTCGCGTTTGCCACGGCGGCGTCGTAGAGGCGCTTGCCCTCGGGCCACGCCTGCTTGTATCGGTGGTAGCCGCTGTAGTTGAGCCCATCCTTGATCTGATACATGTGCTCCCAGATGGCGATCTGGGTCGCAGCCTGCGACCAGGCGCCCGTGCTGCCCGAGCCGCCGTAGCCGTACCAGAGGATGTAGTCGAGCACGATTCCGCCAGGCGCCGCCCCGTAGAAGGTCTCACCGGCGTGTGGGGTGCCGGCCATGCCGTCGGCGCAGTAGATGACCGTGCCGTCGGGCGCCGTCATCATGTGGGCGGTTCCGCCGTCACCGTCCATGATACCGGGCGGGTATGCCGTCACGGAGCCAACCGTGAGCGAGTCGGGCGTGTCGGCAAGCGCGGGTGACGGAAGACATGCCGTGATCTGCGTGATAAGAAGGACGCTTGCGAGCAGAAGCGCCAGGGCCCTTCTCGCCGCTCCTCTTTGTGCCTTATGCGATGACGATACTCTGTGCCGCATCTGTGCCCCTCCTTGGTCGACATGGTGGGAGGGGAGCGTAGCAGGGAGTCGCTTTCCGTTGTCTTTCCTGTGGCTGCCAGCTGTCTGCACATGCTGGTATAGGGCCCAAAGGATTGAAAAATAGGCCTATTTACTCGGTGAGCGGTTGCGTTTCGCAATTTGAGCGGATCTTGCTCATATGATTTTAAAACTGATGATAACTGCGACGTTCCGAGGGACGCTTTTCCAACATGAAATTGAGTCGGATAGACCCAGCGAGTCGAGGCTGTGTACGCAGCTTTACATCACGTGTTAGCTCTGACGGAGCCAGTCGTCGAAGCTCGCGTGCGTCCGTCGTGTCCCACCTTGCCGACCTGGCGTCAGGGGCTGATAATATACAGAGCGACCCAGGGGAAGACGGACACATTAGGGAGGCAATATGCGTGAGAAAAATGTGCCACAAAAGGGCATTGGGGCGATGGTGCTCGTCATACTCATCGTGTTTGTCGCTTGTTTGGGGAATGTGCCTTTTTCTCGTGCGACAGAGCTTGATGAAGGAGCCGGCAAGGTCGAGGGGCTCCGAGTGGTTCAGGTCGAGCTGGGTGACAATCATTCGGCTGCCATTGCTGAAGATGGTTCTCTCTGGACTTGGGGTTCTAACGATAGCGGCCAGCTGGGGGATGGTAGTTGGAAGAGCCGTACCGAGCCCGTTAAGGTCATGGAGGGTGTGGCATCGATTTCCCTCGGTGGCTATCACACTGCCGCCATCAAAACCGACGGCTCCCTCTGGATGTGGGGAAGCAACGCCTTTGGCCAGATTGGAAATGGTGGAACGGAAACCGCTCTAAAGCCCGTTAAGGTCATGGAGGGTGTGGCATCGGTCTCACTCGGCACCTACAGCACGGCTGTAATCAAGACCGACGGCTCCCTCTGGATGTGGGGAAACAACGGGACGGGGGAGCTCGGAGATGGTACCCTGATCGACCGTCACACTCCCGTGAAGATAATGGACGGAGTCGCGTCTGTTTCCTGTGGAGCGGGCAACACGGCTGCGATTAAAGCCGACGGCTCCCTCTGGCTCTGGGGCCAAACGATGACCATTATGCTTGCCGACGAATCCTGTGTTACGACGGGGCGTAATCCGACAAGGATTGTTGATGACGTTGCCGTGGCAGCCGTCGATTGGGGTCAGTTGGTAACGGTCGGGCTTGATGGGTCGGCGATGGCCTACGAGTCATACGATGAGCCCAAGAGTCTCATGGATGGCGTCAAATCAGTCTATGCATTCAACCTTACTTTTGCGATTCTCAAAAACGATGGCACTCTTTGGACGTGGGGCGGCAACGGCGCTGGTCAGCTTGGCGACGGAACGACTGTTGACAGGGACGTTTCAGCTAAGGTGATGGACAACGTTGCGTCATTCTCACTGGGTGGTGCGCATGCCGCTGCCGTTGCGACCGACGGCAGTCTCTGGCTCTGGGGAAGCAACAGTGACGGCCAGCTCGGTAACGGGACAACAGCCGAAAGCACCGTTCCAATCCGAGTTATCATCCCCGGTGACCCAGAGACCGAGACGATGTATCGCCTCTACAACCCGTACACGGGTGAGCACCTCTATACGGCAGACGGCTTGGAGCGTGACGGCCTTGTTTCCGTTGGTTGGAGCTATGAGGGCGAAGCGTGGGAGGCGCCCATCACGGGCGCGCCCGTCTACCGTCTCTTCAACCCATACTCTGACGACCATCACTACACCATGAGCGAGGAGGAATGCGACTATCTAGCCTCACTCGGATGGGATGCGGAGGGAGTCTCCTGGCATTCTGCAGGCGAGTTCGACTGGTCAGCGCAGCCTCTCTACCGTCTTTACAACCCTTACGCCATCACTGCCACTCATCACTACACGACGAGTGTTGAAGAGTGCGACAAGCTCGAGGAGCTTGGCTGGTGGAAGGAGGGCGTTGCCTGGTATGGCATAAGCTAAGAGGCCTGTGTGCCCCCCATGCTTGCAAGCCCTTTGCATTCCTCGCACCTTCAGCGCGTGCCCCCCTCGTGACGAGGGGGGCATGGCGGAAAGGAAGTCAGTTCGAGTGGCTGGGACTAGGTCTACAGCGCGGACTCGTAGATGGCGCGCGCGTCCTCCATGGTGAGGCGGCGGAACTCGCCGAACACGGGGCCCTTGTTCTTCTCGAGGGTCTCAAGGAGCGCGGGGATCTGCTCGGAGCTCACGCCAAGCTCACCGAGGGTGCGCGGCATCCCCAGGGAGACGAAGAAGCCCTGCAGCTCGTCAACGGTGGCAAGCACTGCGTCGCGCACGGCCTCCTCGGGGCTCACGTCAACGCCGTCGGCCTCTGCGTCCACGGGCTCGATGCCAAAGACGTCACGCCCGAAGGAGAGGAAGCGCTCGGGGTGCTCCTGCCACACGTAGCGCATCCAAGCGGGGAAGATGACAGCAAGGCCAGCGCCATGCGTGATGCGCGCGTCGTGCGCGGAGAGCTCATGCTCGAGGGCGTGGCTCTCCCAGCCGCCCGCACGCCCGCCCGGCGTGGCGCTGCGCCCGAGCCCCGCGAGGTCGTTGTGGGCAAGGGTTCCAGCCCACATGATGTTGGCTCGGGCGTCGTAGTCCGTGGGGTTTGCCAGCGCGCGAGGCGCCTCCTTGATGAGGGAGCGGATGAGCCCGCAGGCGATGCCGTCGGTGACGCTCACTGGTCCCACGCTCGAGAAGTAGCGCTCCATGATGTGGGCGATCATGTCCGTGACGCCCGCGGCGGTCTGGTAGGCGGGGAGGGTGAAGGTGAGCTTGGGGTCCATGATCGCCACGACCGGTCGGTGCAGCTCGCTCGAGAGCCCGCGCTTGAGCTCGAGCTCGTCGTTGCTGAGGACGCACGAGGCGCTCGCCTCGGAGCCCGCGGCGGGGATGGTGAGGACGCATGCGATGGGCGGCTTGCCCTCTGCGGTGGGGGTGGCAAGGCCGGAGAAGAGGTCCCAGACGTCCCCGTCGTAGGGCACGCCAACCGAGATTGCCTTGGCGGTGTCAATGACCGAGCCGCCGCCTACGCCCAAAATGACGTCCGCCCCGCAGCCCCGCGCCTGCTCGATTCCCGTGCGCACAAGGCCGACCTCGGGGTTGGGGCGCACGCCGGAGAGCTCGGTGTGGGCAACGCCAGCGGCGTCAAGCGACGCGAGGACGCGACCAAGCGTGCCCGTGCGCACCACGGAGCCCTCTCCGTAAACAACGAGCGCGTGCGAGAACCCAAGTGCCGCGAGCTCAGTGCCCGTGGAGTCGCAGACGCCGCGGCCAAAGACAAACTTGGTGGGGGAGAAGAACGTGAAGTCGTTCATGGGGGTCCTTTCCTCGGGGTGACGAGAAGAGCTTAGCGCACTCGTCGCCCCAAGGAGGGCCGCCGCTGGTGAAAGGGGGCGCCCCCGCCGTCAGTTGCCCTCGGATGCGCGCGAGGTCTCGATGAGTCGCTGCTCCCATCTCGCGCGCTCGTCCTCAAAGCCTGCCAGCCGCGCCCGCGTGGTCGCGTACTCAAACGGTTGGTAGCCCTTCTCGCCAGAGTCCGAGAGGGCCTTTATGAGCGTGCGCCCGTTCTCGTAGAGGCTGTTGCGAAAGTCTATGAACTCGCTTGCGGTTCTCGCCCACTCGGGAGGGGCATCCCCGGCTCCGTCCAGCAGCTGCGGACCCAGCTCGGCCATGCCTCGCTCTGTCGACTCGAGGGAGATGAGGTGAGTCCAGTCGCCCTCAACGCCGTAGCGGTAGGTGGCCGCGCGCGTGCGCGGAAAGACCTCGGCAAGCGTCAGCTTGGAGGCCCGCTCCTCCACGAGGCTCCGTTTCCCTGTCTTTGGCTGGGCAATCTCGCCGCACACCTCTTTCTCGCCGATGAGGAAGTTCTTCTTCCGGCTGTTGAGGAGAAACCCGAACGGCTGGAGATCCTTCCAGCAGAAGACAAGCTGAATCACGAGGTGCAGGTCGAGAAAGGTGAGGCCTGCGGGCACGAGGACCCTGCGCCAGCACTCGTGCCGGGGGTAGTAGTAGCTCCGGCCCTCCGAGATGGCGAGCGAGACCTTGAGGGCAAAGGAGCGGTCGTCCCCCCTGTCTCTGCCGTAGCTTGCGGGCGGATTTGCCAGCGCTGTTGGCGTGAGGGTGGGGGTGCGCGTTGCCTTGGTCTTGATGCCCGCAAGCGAGTAGACGAGCTCCGTCGTGGTGAGGGGGCCGGCGCCAAAGGCGGCCTCCTCGGCGTAGAGCGAGGGGTACGCCCGCTGGATCTCCTGCAGGCTCGCGCCCACCTGGGGGCCAAGCTGGAGCTGGAGGTACTTGATGACGCCCCGGGCCTCGCGTGCCCCCTCGTCGGTGAGCTGGATGATCTCTCCCTGCGGCGCGAATCGTACGAGCCCGTAGCTCTGAAGCCTCTCCAGGAGGTTGGGGTCGTACGTCTGGGGGCTCAGATGCGTGCCAAAGTGCCCCTCCACGGGTCTCATGTTGAGGTAGGCGAGGGCGAGGACGAACAGGCATCCGAGCTTGTCGTTGAGGTTGTTGCAGAGCATGACGCGCTCCCTTCTGCGGGGCCGTGGGCCTGTGGGGAGCGCAAGCCTAGCAGGGAGGGGACCTCCCTTGTCTGTCCGTTAGGTTTCCGGTAACTGACGGCGCAGCTCATGGGCGCGCGGGGTCTGCGACGCCGCTGAGTTGCTCGGCGGACGGCCTCGTGGGCCCGGCGAGCGCGCGCTTTTGAGGGGTCTCCGGTCGGGAGGGAGAAGCGGCGGGTGACCGCCCTGCACTAAGGCGTCCTCGAGGGGGTGTGGACAATCCTGTCAGAGCCCTTACCGCGCCTTAACCAAGCGGCCATAACCTTGACTAAAGGCGATGCGTGAGGGAGGGGTGCCATGTCTGACGAGCTGATACTTATGGGCGAGCCATCGTATCTCAGGCGTCTGGGCACGCTCTGCTCCGTGCTGTGCGGCGTTAGCGTTCTTCTCGGTGTTGTGCTCATCATGCTTGATCCGGGGGTGGAAAGCCTCGTTGCCACGCTCGTCGCGCTTGTGATGACCGTTCTTGGCCTGGCGCTCTCTCGCCGCTGACGCGTGCGACCTCAGTCAGGGGCATCGTTGCAGCTTGCGGCAAGCTATGGGTCAAAATGATGATGCTCGGTCGCGGTTTGGTGTTTCTCGCGTGACTGGGATTGCCTGTCTCTTCTCGTGGGTAGCATGACTCCAACCCAATCTACGAGGAAAGGACGTCCCCATGTGCACGGCGGTCCGCTTTACCGATTCCGAGGGAAACCTCTTCTTTGGCCGCAACCTCGACTGGACGGTCGGCTATGGCGAGCGCGTGGTGGTGACCCCGCCTGCGGCGAAGGTCCCCGCAGCGTTTGAGCGCCCGGATGACCCCGAGCGTGGCCATACCGTCATGGGCATGGGCATCGTCGTAGGCGACCTGCCGCTCTACTTTGACTGCGCCAACGACGCCGGACTCGCCGTGGCGGGCCTCAACTTCCCCCAGAGCGCGCGCTATGCCGCGGAGCCCGTCGAAGACACGGTCAACGTTGCCGCCTACGAGTTCCCCTATTGGGTGGCGAGGAACTTCTCGACCGTCGAGGAGGTGCGCGCCGCCCTCGAGCGCGTGACGGTTGTGGCGCGGCCCGTGAACGAGCAGCTTCCCGTGGCAAACCTGCACTGGATCATCTCCGACGCCACGGGCGCCATTGTGGTCGAGTGCCTCGAGCGCGGTCTCGTGGTCTGGGATGACGACGTCAACGTCCTTACCAATGAGCCGGACTTTGGCTGGCACCGCCAGAACCTGCGCAACTACCTCATGCTCACGGGCGGGGAGCCCGCTGCCGCCACGTGGGGCTCCGCGCGTCTGGCGCCCTTTGGCTCGGGCGTGGGGATGCAGGGGCTTCCCGGCGATTACGGCGGACCCGCGCGCTTTGTGCGCGCCGCGTTTGTGAACGCCCACTACCCGACCAAGTCCGGCGAGAAGGACAACGTCACGCGTCTCTTCCGCACGCTCGGCGCGGCTGCCGTGCCCGAGGGCTGCGCGGAGATGGCGGACGGGTCCGAGGAGCGCACCCTCTACACCTCCGGTTACTCGGTCGCCACGCGCACGTACTATCACGCCGCGTACGATGCTCCCGCGATTTGCGCCTACCCGCTTGACGCGTGCGATCTGACGGGCGACAAGCCGTTCTTTGCCGAGGCTGCCGCGTAGCTCGCCCCAACTGCCCTCCCTCCCTTGCGACCCCGGCTCGCTTTCCGCGAGTCGGGGCCGCCCGCGTTTGACAGGTACCCCCTTGGGGTATACAGTCATCAGTATCAGAAACCCGTGAGGGGTATGCGCGCAGAGGAGGACGAATGACCGAGAAGAACAGCTGCCCGCACTGTGGCGCGCTCAAGCACACGCCGCGCTCGCCGGAGCTCAAGGCCGACGTGACGCGGAGGATCAACCGCGCCGTTGGCCAGCTGAACGGCATTCGGGCGATGGTGGAGGAGGACCGCTACTGTGGCGACGTCCTCACGCAGCTCGCCGCCGTGGAGTCTGCGGTCAAGGCCATCTCGCGCGAGGTCATGCGCGACCACCTGGAGACCTGCGTCGTGGAGCGCATCCAAGCGGGAGACACCGAGGTGACCGACGAGGTCATGGAACTCTTCCGCAAGTTCATGTGATTCAAAGGGGGACAGAGCCCTTTTGAATCACTCGGGAGGCAACAATGAGAGAGACCTTTGACATAACGGGCATGACCTGCGCGGCGTGCTCGGCGCGCGTTCAGAAGGCAGCGGGTGAGGTGCCAGGCGTGACCTGTGCGAACGTGAACCTGCTCAAGAACTCGATGGAGCTTGACTACGACGGCTCGCCCGAGACGGCGGCGGCCGTGGTCGAGGCCATCGAGAAGTCCGGTTACGGCGCTGCGCGACGGGCGAAGGCGGGCGAGAAGGACGCGCACGCCGCGTCGGAGCGCCCCGGTGCCGCCGCCGAGCGCGCAGTCGCCGAGAAGCGTAACCAGCTCGTGATCTCCGCGATCTTCTCGGTGCCGCTCTTTTACGTGGCCATGGGACCGATGTTTGGCTGGCCGCAGCCGCCTGCGCTGGCGGGCGAGGCAAACCTCATGGCGCTCGGCCTCACGCAGTTCCTGCTCTGCGCGCCCATCCTCTTTGTTAACCGGCACTACTTCATCACCGGCTTCAAGACGCTCTGGCACCGCGCGCCCAACATGGACTCGCTCATTGCCCTGGGCTCTGCCGCCTCCGCCGCATGGTCTGTGGCGCAGCTCTACCGCATGGCGTGGGCCGTTGGGGCTGGTGACGCGGCCACGCTTCACGCTGCCGCCCACAATCTCTACTTTGACTCGGCGGGCATGATTCTTACCCTCATCACGCTCGGCAAGTTCTTCGAGGCGCGCGCCAAGGGCCGCACGACCGACGCCATCTCCGCCCTCATGGACCTCGCGCCCAAGACGGCCACGGTCGTGCGTGACGGTGCGGAGGTTGGGGTTCCGGTCGAGGATGTTGCGGTGGGGGAGCGCGTGGTCGTGCGCGCGGGCGAGTCCGTGCCGGTTGACGGTGTGGTGCTGGAGGGCTCTGCGGCCGTGGACGAGTCCGCCATCACGGGCGAGCCCGTGCCTCGTGAGGTTGCCCCCGGTGACCGCGTAACAGGAGCGACGGTATCTACCAGCGGCTGGTTTGCCATGGAGGCGCGCGCCGTGGGCGATGACACCACCCTTGCCGGCATCATTCGCCTCGTGGATGAGGCCACGAGCTCAAAGGCCCCCATCGAGCGCATGGCCGACAAGATCGCGGGCGTCTTCGTCCCGGTGGTCATCGCCATCGCCGCGGTGACGTTTGTGGCGTGGCTCGCGCTTGCGGGCGACGTTGCCACCGCGCTCACGCATGCCATCTCGATCCTGGTGATCTCCTGCCCGTGCGCGCTCGGCCTAGCCACGCCCACGGCGATCATGGTGGGTACCGGACGCGGCGCCGCCAACGGCATCCTCATCAAGTCTGCCGAGGCGCTTGAGACGGCCTGCAACGTGGACGTCGTTGTTCTCGACAAGACCGGCACCGTTACCGCGGGAGCGCCGCGCGTGACGGACGTCCGCCTTGCCGCGGGCGTCTCCGAGGAAGAGCTGCTTCGTGTTGCCGACACCCTGGAGCGCAAGAGCGAGCACCCGCTCGCCTCCGCCATCTGCGCCTATGCGGACGAGAAGACCCAAAGTGTCCAGAATGTACCCGGTGCAAAGTGGACATGCGAGAAGTTCGAGCAGGTTGCCGGCGGCGGTCTTTCCGCCCTTGTGAACGGCGTGCCGGCGCTTGCGGGCAACGCGCGCCTGATGGCAGCACATGACGTGGAGCTCGGTGAGCTCGCGGACGCGGCCGTGACGCTCGCGGATGACGGCAAGACCCCGCTGTTCTTCTCGTGGCGCGGCCGCGCGCTGGGCATGATTGCCGTGGCTGATCCCGTGAAGCCCACGAGCGCCTCTGCCATCGCGCGCCTGCGCGCGATGGGCGCCCGCACGGTCCTTCTCACGGGCGACCAGGAGCGCACCGCCGCCGCCGTGGCGCGCCGCGTTGGTGTTGACGAGGTCATCGCCGGCGTGCTCCCCGCGCAGAAGGAGGCTAAGGTCCGTGAGCTGCAGGAGGCGGGGCGCACCGTTGCCATGGTGGGGGACGGCATCAACGACGCGCCGGCTCTTGCCCGCGCCGACGTGGGCATCGCTATTGGGGCCGGAACCGACGTGGCCATTTCCTCCGCCGACGTTGTGCTCATGCATTCGGACCCGGCCGACGTTGCCACCGCGATGGAGCTCTCGCGTGCCACGATGCGCAACATCAAGCAGAACCTCTTCTGGGCGCTCTTCTACAACGCCATCTGCATCCCCGTGGCGGCCGGCGTGCTGACGCCGTTTGGCGTGACGCTCAACCCGATGATCGGTGCGGCGGCCATGGGCTTCAGTTCCGTCTTTGTGGTGAGCAATGCCCTGCGCCTGCGTACCTGGAGGCCAAGTGAGCGCTCGACATCCGAGGCAATCCCGGTCACCGAGGTGACCGTGACCGTTGAGAGCGTCGCCGGCGCGCCTGCGCCCGCGGTTAAGAGAAAGGACCAGACCATGACCAAGACTCTGAACGTGACCGGCATGATGTGCCAGCACTGCGTCGCTCACGTGAGGAAGGCGCTCGAGGGCGTTGAGGGCGTGAGCGCCGTCGACGTGAACCTCGAGGCAGGCACCGCGACCGTCGAGGCCGTCGACTCCGTGACCGACGATGCCCTTGTGGCTGCCGTCGTTGATGCCGGCTACGAGGCTGCTGTCGCGTAGGTCTACAATTGGTCGGTTTCCTAACGCACGTTGAGAAGGACCGACCCATGGAACTCACCACCGAGCAGAAGCGCGTTGTCTACACGCTCGGCTTCTGCGGCCTTGTGTCTGCCGCCGACAACTGGTTTGTCTCGCCGGCGCTGCCTGCCATCGCCAACGGCCTGGGGGTGGCGGCTTCGGCGGCCGCCATCGTGCTTACCGCCTACATGCTCCCGTATGGCATGCTCCAGCCCGTCTGCGGTGCGCTCGGCGACCGCTTTGGCAGACTACGCGTGCTGCGCGTGATCGTTACCGGGCTCGTCGTGGGCACGTTCCTTTGCGCCGCTGCCCCCACGCTTCCCACGCTCGTTGCCGCGCGTGTGGTCACCGGCTGCTTTGCTGCCGGCATCATCGCCGTCTCCCAGGCATACGTTGGCGACGTCGTTGGCGCTGAGCGTCGCGGTGCCGCGGTGGGCGTCCTCATGGGCATCACGTTCACCGGGCAGGGGCTCTCCTCCGGCCTTGGTGGCATCATCACTGACCTCATGAGCTGGCGCGCGGCCTTTGCGTGCTTTGGCGCGCTCGCGCTTCTCGCTCTCGCGCTGCTGTGGCGCCTTCCGGCGGTTGGCGCGCAGGGCGAGAAGAACCCCGAGCCCTCTGCCGTTTCCGCTGTGACCGGCTCGTTCTTCTCACGCGCGGCGCGCATCTTCTTTGGCAGCCACCGCGCAATCTTCTTTGTTGCCTGTACGACCGGCTTTGTTTTTCTTGGCGTGTATGGCTTTATGGGAACGTTTCTCTCTGAGCGCTGCGGTCTCGGCTCAACGCAGGCGGGTCTCATCATGATGCTCTACGGCATCATGTGTCTGGTTGGCGGGACCGTCTCCGGGCGCATAGGGACGCGCCACGGTGCGCTTGGCGTCATTCGAGTGGGCGAGACCTCGGGGCTCGTTGCCATCGCGGCGCTTCTTGTTGTTGCGTCGACGGGCGCGTGGCAGCCTGCGCTGCTCGGTGCCGGGGCGCTTGGGTTTGGCTACATCCTTACGCAGCCAACGCTTGTCTCGCTCTCCATGGGAGCTGATCCCACACAGACGGGTCTTTGCACGGGTCTCATTGGCCTGGGCGTCTTTGCGGGAGGTGGCGTGGGAAGCGCCGTTGGCGCTATGCTGATCTCGCTCGGCGGATATGCGCTGCTGTGGGTTGTTGCCGCCGTGCTTCTTGTGTGCCAGCTGGTGATTGGCGGCCGCGCGCTCGGCGTGTTGCTTGTGAGGCATACCGCCAGACGATAGCGGGGTCGTCGGTCGAAAAATGCTCTCTCGTGTAGCGCGGAGGGTTTCTGCTGGGAAAAATCGTCGCTCGTGTAGCGTGGCTAGCCCGCCAAAACGGTCCCTGCCGATTGACTACTTCAAGAAAGCCCAGGTAACTAAATCAAGATTCAAACCTAATACTGCTGTGCGCCTAAAATGACGCTACACGAACGAGCTTTTTTCTTTTGACGCTGCGGTGGCGCTACACGAACGACCTTTTTTCGGACTCATCCAAGCGCGTCACTCCGCGTGAACCTCACACCCTTGCGCTACCATGGTGAGCCGAGAAAGCCGCGATTCCGTCAAAGGAACCCACATGCCCAACGAGAAGAACGCGCCGGTCCAGGCGTCGCTGTTTGGTGACGAGCCCATCCACGAGCCCGTTCGGGATGCCGTGACGTCCCCGCGCGCCCGTCATGCGGAGCTCAACCGCATCCTCAATCACGCTGCCTATGCGTACTACGCGCTCGACAACCCCGAGATGACGGACGCCGAGTTTGACCGCCTGCTCCAGGAACTCCTTGCCCTTGAGAAGGCCCATCCCGAGCTCGCGGGCCCCGAGTCCTACGCCCAGCGTGTGGGCGGCTACGTCTCCGAGCAGTTTGAGCCCGTGGCCCACGCCGCGCGCATGTACTCGATGGACGACGCGATGGACCTCGCCGAGCTTGACGAGTGGCTCGCGCGCACCGACGAGACCCTCGGCGCCACGCCGGAGCACCCGGTCGCCTATACCTGCGAGCTCAAGATTGACGGCCTCGGTGTGGCGCTTACTTACACCGATGCCCAGTTCGTGCGCGCCGCCACGCGCGGCGACGGCACGACGGGGGAGAACGTCACAGCCAACGTCCTCACGATCGGCGACATCCCGCGCGCGCTGGCCCAGGCCGGCCTCGCGCGGCTGGCGGACGGCGGGCTCGGCCGCTCCGTTGAGGTTCGCGGCGAGGTCTACATGCCGCGCCATTCCTTCGCGCGCCTCAACGAGGATGCGGACGCCGCTGGTACCGCACCCTTCGCCAACCCGAGAAATGCCGCCGCGGGCAGTCTCCGCCAAAAGGACCCCAAGGTCACGGCCCACCGCGACCTCGAGACCTTCATCTACGCCGTTGCCGATGAGGCGCCTATTGACGTCCACACCCAGCACGACTTCCTCCAGTGGCTCATCGACTGCGGCTTCTCCGTGAACCCTCACTTCAGGCGCTGCACCTCTGCCGCCGAGGTCCACGCCTATTGCGAGAACGCCCTCGCTCATCGCGACGACCTGGACTACGACATCGACGGCGTAGTGGTGAAGGTGGACTCCTTCGCGTCCCAGGATGCGCTCGGCTTCACCGCGCGCGCCCCGCGCTGGGCCATCGCGTTCAAGTTCCCGCCCGAGGAGAAGCGCACCGTCCTGCGCGAGATTCGCGTGCAGGTTGGGCGCACCGGCGTCCTCACGCCCGTCGCTGAGTTCGACCCCGTGACCGTTGCCGGCTCCACGATCGCTCGCGCAACGCTCCACAACGTCGACGAGATCGCCCGCAAGAACGTCCGCGTGGGCGACACGATCGTGGTTCACAAGGCCGGTGACGTCATCCCCGAGGTCGTGGGCCCCGTGCTCGAGCTCCGCCCCGAGGGTGCGCCCGAGTTCCACATGCCCGCGACCTGCCCCTCCTGCGGCAGCCCCGTCGTGCGCGAGGAGGGCGAGGTGGCCTACCGCTGCGTCTCCATCGACTGCCCCGCGCAGGCCGTGGAGCGCCTCATCCACTGGGGCAGCCGCACGGCCATGGACATTGACGGCCTGGGAGATGAGATCGTCGCTCGCATGGTCGAGCAGGGGCTGCTCGCCGATGTGGCGGACTTCTACGACAAGCTCACCGAGAAGGACCTCGCAGAGGTATGGACCGGCCGCCAGACCGTGGACGGCGAGGACATCGTGGTGGGCCCGGTCATTGCCGCAAAGATCATGGCTCAGGTCGTGGAGTCCAAGGGCCGCGGCCTCGCGCGCGTCCTCTTTGGCCTGGGCATCCGCCACGTGGGCGCCACGGTGGCGCGTCAGCTCGCGGAGCACTTTGGCTCCATGGAGGCGCTCGCCGCTGCTACCGAGGAGGACATCGCGCAGGTGGACGGCATCGGTCCCAAGATCGCGGCCAGCGTCCGCGGGTTCTTCTCCGTCGAGAAGAACGTGGCGGTCGTTGAGCGCCTGCGCGTGGCGGGCGTCGTGCTGGAGGAGGAGCGCCTTGAGCCCGAGCGCCCGCAGACGCTCACCGGCCTCACCTTCGTGCTCACGGGCACGCTCGAGCGCCACACGCGCGACGAGGCAAAGGCCGCACTCCAGGCCCTCGGCGCCAAGGTCACCGGATCGGTCTCCAAGAAGACGAGCTTTGTCGTGGCGGGCGAGGCTGCGGGCTCCAAGCTCGCCAAGGCCGAGAGCCTGGGCGTTCCCGTGCTCGACGAGGCCGCCCTCGACCATATTCTTGAGACCGGTGAGCTGTAATTGGGGACAGTCTACAATTTGCCGGAGCCGCACCTTACGCGCGCATGACGCCGACCGCGTATACTGGGGCGCCGGATTCAACGCCTGCAACGAAAGGCTCGCATGCAGCTTACAGATGTTCGACCCAACTACGGCCGTATTGACTTTGAGGGTCTGCCCAACACACGTGACCTCGGTGGGCTTCTCGGCGCCGAGGGCAGGTGCGTGCGCCGCGGCCTGCTCCTGCGCTCGGGGACGCTCTACTTTGCCACCTCTGCGGACTGCGAGCGGCTCCAGGAGGACTACCACCTCCAAGCCGTGGTTGACCTGCGCGGCGATGACGAGCTCGTGGAGTACCCCGACGGCATGGGGCGCCTTCCCGGCGTGCGCTACGTTCACGCCGACGCGCTCAAGGGCACCGTTGCGGGAATCTCCCAGAACGCGGAGGCGCGAGCCCAGCTCGAGGCGGCCCGCGCCAACAACGACGACCCCGCGAGCTTCATGGAGATGGTCTACCCGCACATCCTGCTGGGGGAGTCCGGCATCGCGGCCTACCGCGCGCTCCTGCGTACCATCCTCGAGACCACCGACGGCGCCGTCCTCTGGCACTGCCATTTTGGACGCGACCGCTGCGGCATGGCGAGCATGCTTGTGGAGGCTGTTCTCGGCGTGCCCATGGCGGCGATGGAGGAGGACTACCTCGCCACCAACCGCTTCAACCCTGATCCGGCAGACGAGCGCACGGACGCCAACCTGCGCTTCATTCGCGCTGCGGTGGCTGCCGTCACGCGCGAGTTCGGCGGCGTTGATGGCTACGTGCGCGACGCGCTGGGCATCACGGACGCGGAGGTCGCCGAGCTGCGCAGCCGCTACCTCGAGCCGGCGGCGAGCTAGTTACCTCGTCCCGCCGGGCGGGGACGGCCCCAGTTTGCGGATGGGCTACGCCTGTGCGTTCTGCCGCCGCCAGTCGCGTGGCGAGATGCCAAACGCGTTCTTGAACGCACGCGAGAAGTGCAGCTGGTTGGGATAGCCCACGGCCCGTCCCACCTCGGCCACGGGTAGCGCGGTGAGCTTGAGCAGCTCGGACGCCTTGGACATGCGGTATCCGATGAGGTACTGCTGCGGAGACTTGCCCGTCGCCGCCTTGAAAACCTTGCCGAAGTAGCTCCGGTTGAGGCCGGTACGCTTGGCGATGTCCTCAACAGTGATGTCCGCCTGGTAGCTCTCCTTGATGAAGTCGATGGCCTCGCGGATGTAGAAGCCCTGAATCTTGCTCGTGGGCAGCTCGGAGGGTCGGTCAACGGAGCTGAGGAGATAGTCGAGGAAGAGGTAGGTGTGCCCGATGAGGTGGAGCGCCGAGGCGTCGCTGTGCGCCACGAGGTAGCGCATCTCCTCGACCATGCGGGAACAGCGGTCGCTTGAGAGTGAGCGATAGATGGGCGAGGTGGGCGTCATGCCCACCTGCTCGAGCTCGTCGGCAACGTGGATGCCGTCAAACTCCACCCAGATGTACTCCCAGGGGTCGTCCAGATCGGCAACATAGGTGTTGACCTGGTTGGGGAAGATGAGAAATCCCTCGCCCTCCGAGAGGCGGTGGTCGCTCTTCACACCGTTCTCGTCAGTTGACATGAGCAGACCGCGCCCCGAGATGATGTAGTGAAAGAGGAAGTGACTGCGCCGCGCGGGGCCAAAGGCGTGGCCGGGCTCGCATGCCTCGCGGCCGTATTGGTAGGGCATCAGGTCGACGTAGTGGCCGTGGGGAAACGTTGAGAACTCGAGCTCGTGTGCCGGCATGGGGACCTCCTGGATCCTAACGCCTGATTCGCTCCTTACAAGGAATGACGCATTTCGTATAGTTTAGCGCATTCCAGACATATCTAATTCGATAAAAGAACGCATAAAGCTAAATTAAAAATCCCAAAAATGGAATCGATTACACATCTGGGCAAATGACCAACAATCCAACTACCTGCGGAAATGAAAATCGATAAAACCGTTTGTCCGAGAAAAACAACCGTCCGGCGAAACAGCTTATCTTGGGCAAATAGATAGCACAAGCGTAATACCAGCAGAAACAAGAGAAAAGATATAGCGCATACCAAAGCAGGTATATTTTTGCGCAAATACGTCAACCTACAATTAAGCGCAACGTAAGGTGGGGCCCGAGCCGCCGTGTGCGCGCGGCGGCGGGGCAGGGAGAAAGGTTGCGCAATGGCGAGCCTCACACTCGAACACGTAGGGAAGAAGTACCCCAACGGCTATGAGGGGGTGAAGGACTTCAACCTTGAGATTGCCGACAAGGAGTTCATCATCTTCGTCGGCCCGTCCGGCTGCGGCAAGTCGACGACGCTGCGCATGATCGCCGGCCTCGAGGACATCACCTCCGGCACCCTCAAGATCGACGGCAAGGTCGTCAACGACGTCGAGCCCAAGGACCGTGACATTGCGATGGTCTTCCAGACCTACGCCCTCTACCCGCACATGACGGTCTACGAGAACATGGCCTTCCCGCTCAAGCTCCGCAAGGTCGATGCCGACACCATCGACAAGGCCGTCCGCGAGGCTGCCCGCATCCTCGACCTCGAGAAGCTCCTCGACCGCAAGCCGTCCGCCCTCTCCGGCGGCCAGCGCCAGCGCGTCGCCATGGGCCGCGCCATCGTCCGCGCCCCCAAGGTCTACCTCATGGACGAGCCGCTCTCCAACCTTGACGCCAAGCTGCGCGTCCAGATGCGCGCCGAGATCTCCAAGCTGCACGACCGCCTCGGCGCCACAATCATCTACGTCACGCACGACCAGACCGAGGCCATGACGCTCGGCACCCGCATCGTCGTCATGAAGGACGGCGTCATGCAGCAGGTGGACACCCCCACCAAGCTCTACAACGAGCCCTGCAACCTCTTCGTCGCGGGCTTCATCGGCTCCCCGCAGATGAACTTCATCGACGTGGCGGTGGCCGAGAAGGGCGAGGGCGTGACCCTTACCTTTGGCGCCAACACCATCACCCTCACCGGCGCCAAGGCCAAGGCCCTCAAGGACGGTGGCTACGTGGGCAAGGTCGTCGTCATGGGCATCCGTCCGGAGGACGTCGTGGAGGAGCACGAGTACGCCGAGGGCCGCATCCTCTCTGAGGCCTTCCCGGCCGAGGTCACGGTCTACGAGCTCCTTGGCTCCGAGGCCATGATCTACGCGGACGTTGACGGTGGCCAGATCTCCGCGCACCTCTCCGCCTCCAGCGCCGTCCGCACGGGCTCCAAGATCAAGTGCTCCGTGGACCTTGCCAAGATTCACCTGTTCGACAAGCAGACCGAGCTGGCCATCGCCCACTAGGGAAGGAGGGCCTCACCAATGCAGAAAAGAGCACTCACGCGTCGCTCGTTCCTTTCGCTCTCGGGCGCTATCGCCGCGGGCCTTGCGCTCACGGGATGCGAGGGGCAGCGCTCCGACGGCAAGACCGAGATCGAGTTCGTCTCGTACAAGCGCGAGGCAGTGAGCATCTTCGAGGCGCTCATGGCCGAGTTCAACGAGTCCAACGACCACATCTACCTCAACTTCACGAGCCCCAACGACGCCGTCACCATCATGAAGACGCGCTTCGTCCGCGAGGACTACCCCGACGTCGTGGCCATCGGCGGCGACGCCTCCTATGCGGACTTCGTCGACTCTAACATCCTGGCTGACGTCTCTGGCTACCCCGGCATGGCCAAGGTCCAGCCGGCCTACCAGGAGATCATGAAGAGCGTCACCTACGTCCCGATGGACGGCATCTATGGCGTTCCCTACATCGCCAACGCCGCGGGCATGCTCTACAACAAGGACATGTTCGCCGAGAAGGGCTGGGACCTCCCGGAGACCTGGGACGAGTTCATCGACCTCTGCGAGAAGATCAAGGCCGAGGGCGAGGTTCTGCCGCTCTACCTTGGCTTCCTTGACACCTGGACGATTCTCTCGCCGTGGAACTCCATGCTCGTGGAGCTTGTGCCGTCCGATCACATCCGCAAGGTCAACGCCGGCGAGGCAACGTTTGCCGACTACTACCGCGAGCCCGCCGAGAAGCTCCTCAAGCTCCTCGACTACGCCGAGGACGGCCCGATGGCCTACAGCTACGAGGACGCCTGCACCGCCTTTGCGCGCGGCCAGTCCGCGATGTTCCCCTGCGGCTCGTTTGCCGTCCCGCAGATTCTCTCCGCCAACCCGGAGATGAACATCGGCCTCTTTGCCATGCCCGCCTGCGACGACCCCGACGACCGCATCATCGTCTCCGGCGTGGACCTCTGCTGGAACATGCTGACGGCCAAGGAGGACCACCGCGAGCAGATCTATGAGGTCATCGACTTCCTCAACGAGCCCGAGAACCTCCAGACCTACTGCGACGACCAGAAGGCCATCCCCTGCATCGAGGGCGACTTCACGCTCGATCCGCTCTTCGACGACATCCAGAGCTTCCTGGACGAGGGCAAGGTCATCGACTACCCCGACCACTCCTACCCGTCGGGCATGGCCTGCGACGCCCAGCTCCAGGCGTTCCTTCTCGAGAAGGACGTCGACGCGTTTCTCGCCAACTGGGACAACCTCTGGCAGCGTTACAACAAGACCGTCATCCGCAAGTACGCCGAGTACATGGCGAATCAGGGATAAGGAGGGAGACACATGGCAAGCATCGCCGCTTCAAAGGCGGGATCTGACAGGAACCGCACCTTCCTCGCAATCCTGATTCCTGTCCTCATCCTGTTCATCGCATTCAACACGATTCCGCTGCTCACGGGCTTCTTCTACAGCTTCACGGACTCCAAGGGCTACGGCGCCTTCGAGATCGTGGGCCTGCAGAACTACATCGACCTGTTCCAGGACGCGCGCGTGGGCAACTCGTACCTGTTCACGTTCAAGATCTCCGTCGTCTCGACGATCCTCGTCAACGTGATTTCGCTCATGCTGGCTATCGGCCTCTCGAGCAAGATCAAGTTCAAGAGCGCCCTGCGCGGCATCTACTTTGTGCCCCGCATCCTCGGCGGTCTCGTCGTTGGCTACGTGTTCAGCTACTTCTTCACCTACATCGTCCCGGCGCTCACCGGCACCACCTCGATGCTGGCGAGCAAGGAGTGGGCGTGGGTGGCCATCGTCGTGGTTCTCGTCTGGCAGGCGTGCGCCCAGACCACGATCATCTACATCACCGGCCTCTCGTCGGTGCCCGAGGATGTCTACGAGGCGGGCGCCCTTGACGGTGCCACGGGCTGGGACAAGTTCCGCTACCTCACGTTCCCGCTCATCATGCCCTCCATCACCACCAACATGGTCCTGGTCATGAAGGACATGCTCATGACGTTCGACCAGATCGTGGCCATGACCTCCGGAGGCCCGGCGCAGTCCACCGAGTCCATCTCGTACCTCATCTACCAGAACGGCCTCAACAACAGCCAGTTTGGCTTCCAGTGCGCCAACGCCGTCATCTTCTTCATCGTCATCGCCGTGATCTCAATTGCCCAGACCAAGTTCCTGAACAGTAAGGAGGAGCAGCTCTAATGGCTAACAACACTGTTCCTGCCAAGGTCAAGGAGCGGGTCAACTGGCCCATCACCATCCTGCTCATCGTCGGCCTCATCACCATCATCTTCCCGCTCTACATGGCCGTGGTCATCGCCCTCAAGGACCCCTCCGAGATGACCAACGACATAGCGGGCATCCTGTCGCTGCCGAGTACGTGGTCCCTCGACAACTTCATCGAGGCCATTCAGGTCACCGACTTCTTCAACTCGTTCATGAACTCGCTCATCATCACCGTGGCGGCCGTCGTGATCTCCGTCCTGGTGCACAGCCTCGCCGCCTACGCCATCGGGCGCAACATGGACAAGAAGAAGCTCTTCAAGGCGTCCTACTACTTCATCGTGGCCGGCATGTATGTGCCCTTTGCCATCCTGATGATGCCGCTCGTCAAGCAGACCGCCGTCCTGCACCTGGACAACATGGTCGGCGTCATGATCCTCTACGTTGTGTTCTACATGCCCATGAACATGATGCTCTACACGGGTTACCTGAGGAACATCCCCACCGCCCTCGAGGAGGCCGCCCGCGTTGACGGCGCGTCCACCTGGACCACCTACTGGAAGGTCATCTTCCCGCTCATGAAGCCCATGCACGCCACCGTCGCCGTCATCACCGGCCTGGCCGTGTGGAACGACGTCATGACCCCGCTCGTCATCATGGGCGGCTCGGGCGTGAACACCCTGCCGCTCGCGCAGATGAACTTCCAGACCGCCTTTGCCACGAACTACAACCTGGCCTTCGCCTCCTACCTGCTCGCCATGCTCCCGATGATCATCTTCTACATCGTGGCGCAGAAGCAGATCATCGGCGGCGTCACCAACGGTGCCGTGAAGTAGCCCGGGTTTCACAGGCACGCTTCGAGTTCCCCCTGGCGCCCGGAATCCATCTATTTTGTGATGGGTTCCGGGCGTCCCCCCGGACGGAGCGAATGCGCTACACTCTGCCCGGCCTTTTCAGCTGCGAGAGAAACTGAGGAGCAGATGTCCCTTACGTACAACGCCTCCGCCTCTACCTTCACCCTCTCGACGGAGCGCTCCACCTACCAGATGAAGGTCGACCAGTACGGATACCTCCTTCACTTGTACTACGGCGCTCGCACGGAGGGGGATCTGTCCTACCTCATCACCTACGCCGACCGCAGCGGCATGTGCGGCTGCCCGCATGACGTGGCGGACCGCACCTACTCGCTCGACGTCCTCCCGCAGGAGTTTCCCTTCCAGGGCGAGGGCGACATGAGAAGCCCGCTGCTCATGGTGCGCGGCACGGACGGCACCTTCGGCTGCGACCTGCGCTACAAGTCCCACGAGATTCGCCCGGGCAAGTACGGCCTTCCCGGCCTGCCCGCCGTCTATGACGAGGGCGAGAAGGACGCCGCGCAGACCCTCTCGATCACCCTTGCCGACGAGCGGCTGGGTCTTGAGGTCGAGCTCCTCTATGGCGTCATGCCCGCCTACGACGTGATCACCCGCGCCGCGGTGGTCAGAAACGTCGGCAGCGGTCGCCTTACCGTGGCGAAGCTCCAGTCCGCCTGCCTCGACCTCGTTGCCGGCGACTTTGACGTCATCACGTTTGACGGCCGCCACGCGATGGAGCGCCGTCCTTCTCGCCGTCCGGTCACGAACGGGTCCTTTAGCGTGGGCAGCCGCCGCGGCATGTCCTCCAACCAGTACAATCCCCTCATGATCCTCTGCGACCGCGACGCCACGGAGACCGCCGGGCGCTGCTGGTCCATGAGCTTTGTCTACAGCGGCGGCTTTCTCGCCGAGGCCGAGCGCGACCAGTTTGAGCAGACGCGCATGCAGATGGGCCTGGCCTCCGACCTCTTCTCCTACCCGCTGGAGCCGGGCGAGAAGATCGTGGCACCGGAGGTCATCATGTCCTTCTCGGCCGCTGGCCTTGAGAAGATCTCTCACAACCTGCACCGCTGCATCCGCGAGCGCGTGTGCCGCGGCCCCTGGCGCGACAGCCCGCGCCCCGTGCTCATCAACAGCTGGGAGGCGTGCTACTTCGACTTCACGGGCGACAAGCTCGTGGAGCTGGCCAAGAAGGCCGCCGAGCTGGGGCTTGACATGCTCGTCATGGACGACGGCTGGTTTGGCGCGCGCAGCGACGACCACCGCGGCCTGGGCGACTGGAAGCCCAACATGGAGAAGCTCGGCGGCACCGTGGCCGACCTCGCACGCCGCGTGAACGAGGTGGGGCTTGGCTTTGGCATCTGGGTGGAGCCCGAGATGGTCAACGAGGACTCCGACCTCTTCCGCGCGCACCCGGACTGGGCGCTCACCGTCCCCGGCAAACCGCCGGTGCTCGGGCGCGACCAGCTGGTCCTGGACCTCTCCCGCGCCGACGTGCGCGACAACCTCTTCGAGCAGCTCTCCGCGGTGCTTGACCAGGGCGGCGTTGACTACGTGAAATGGGACTACAACCGCTCGATCGTTGACGTGCACTCTCGTGCGGCGAGCGACCAGGGCAAGGTGCTCTACGACTACGTCCTTGGCCTCTATGACCTGCTCGAGCGCGTGCGCACGCGCTACCCCGAGCTGCTCATCGAGGGCTGCTCGGCTGGTGGCGGCCGCTTTGACGCCGGCATGCTCTACTACACGCCGCAGATCTGGACCTCGGACAACACCGACGCCCGCAATCGCATGGAGATCCAGTACGGCACCTCCTTCGGCTACCCGTGCTCGGCGGTGGGCGCGCACGTCTCCGCCTGCCCCAACGAGATCACCGGCCGCACGATCCCCCTGGGGGCGCGCGGTACCGTTGCCATGGCGGGTGGCGCCTTTGGCTACGAGCTCGACCTCATGGAGCTGAACGACCGCGCCTGCGAGATTATCAAGACGCAGGTCAAGACCTATCGCCAGATCGAGGGGCTTGTTCGCGAGGGGCTGCTCTACCGTCTCTCCGACCCCAAGGACGCCGACGTCTCTGCCTGGGAGTTCGTCTCCGAGGACGAGCGCGAGGCGCTCGTCTGCGCCGTGGTCACGCGCGTGGACGGCTACGGCAAGGCCAACTACGTCGTGCCGCGCGGCCTCACGCCGGGGGCAACGTATCGCATGGTGAGCAACGGGACGGAGTTCTCTGCCGATGCCCTCATGAGCATGGGTCTGCCGCTCACCGTGCCCGCAGGGCCGTACGAGAACTTCATGTACCGCTTCGAGCGGGTCGACTAACCGTTCATCTGCGGATCGTGACAAAGGTGACAGGGTAAGTTGTCATCATGGCGCTCCATGATGACAACTTACCCTGTCACCTTTGTCAACCCTGTTGATGACAACTTACCCTGTCACCTTTGTCAGCAATACGGGCAAGCTGCGGACGGTCTGGACGAGAAGAACGTCCGGAAGTTGCCCCTGCTTGCAAGAGGGGCGGGGTGTGGACGGTTTGGTCGTGAAAACCGTCCACACCCCGCCCGTTCTTCTCGGTGCGTAGGCTAGGCAATCACCCAGGCGGTGGCGTCGGTGGGAAGCTTGCCGTCAACAAGCGCAGCGCTGGCGAGAAAGACCTCACCGGCGGGCAGCTCCGCGGCGGCTGCGCCGAAGTTGGTTACGCTCGTGAGCGTGCGGCCGTCGGCGGTGGGACGGCGATAGGCGATGACCTGGTCGTCGTAGCCGTCCACCCACGTGAGCGACGTGTCGCCGGTGGCCGTGAGCAGCTCCGCGCGCGCGGCGAGCGCGCGGCGGTAGAACTTGAGCATGGAGTCCTTCTCGGTCTCCTCGATGTCAACGGCATGCTGGGCAAACCACTCGGGCTGGGGCAGGTGCGCGGGCTTGTGCTCGGCGGGTGCGGAGAAGCCAAAGTCGCCCGTCTCGTCGACGGCCTTCCAGGGGAGCGGCACGCGGCAGCCGTCACGGCCCTTGATGGCGTCGCCGTGGCTTGTCATGGACGCCTCGGGGTCCTCGAGCGCGCCCCAGGGGATGTCCGCAACCTCAAAGAGGCCCAGCTCCTCACCCTGATAGAGGTAGACCGAGCCGGGAAGGCCCAGCTCCATGAGAAGGGCGGCGCGGGCGCGGCGGGTGCCGAGGTCGCGGTCCTCGTAGTAGGTCGTGCCGTCGCGGAGCAGCCAGTCGTTCACGAGCTGGTGGTGCACCGCGGAGCGGACCTGCGGCAGGCCGTAGCGCGTGGGGTGACGGGGCATATCGTGGTTGGAGAGGACCCAGGTGGTGGTGGAGCCGGAGCGCTCGGCCGCGGCGAGGCCCTCCTCGATGGCCAGGTGCAGTTCGTCGGCAAACCAGCCGGCCTTGGAGAGCTCGAAGTTGAAGACCTGGCCGAGCTCGTCGGTGGAGGCGTACATCCACTGGTGCTCGGGGATCACCCACGCCTCGGCCACGGCAAATCGCGCGGGCTCGTACTCGTTGAAGACCTGGCGCCACTCGCGATAGATCTCGTGGACCTCGGGGCGGTCCCACAGGGGGTTCTCGTCACCGGGCTCGCCCTCGTCGAGGTTGTCGGGCCACTCGTCGAGCGGGCGGCTGTCAAGGTCCTTGGCAAGCGCGTGCGCAACGTCGATGCGGAAGCCGTCCGCCCCGCGGTCGCTCCAGAAGCGCAGCGTCCTCTTGAAGTCCTCGCGCACCTCGGGGTTCTTCCAGTTGAGGTCGGCCTGCTCCACGGCAAAGAGGTGCAGGTACCACTCGCCGTCGCCCACCGGCTCCCAGCCGGGCCCGCCAAAGGTGGACTTCCAGCCGTTGGGGGGCAGCTCGCCGTTCTCTCCGCGGCCACGGCGGAAGATGTAGCGGTCGCGCTCCGGGGAGCCGGGGCCGGCGGCCAGCGCGGCCTTGAACCACTCGTGCTCGGTGGAGGTGTGGTTGGGAACGATGTCCACGATCACCTTGATGCCCGCGGCGTGCGCGGCTGCGGCCATCTCGTCAAAGTCCTCGAGCGTTCCCAGGCGCGGGTCCACGTTGCGGTAGTCCGCCACGTCGTAGCCGCCGTCGGCGAGCGGGGAGGGGTAGAACGGGGAGAGCCAGATTGCGTTGATACCCAGGGCGCGCAGGTAGTCCATGTGGGCGGTGATGCCCTTGATGTCGCCGAGGCCGTCACCGTTGGCGTCGTAGAAGCTGCGCGGGTACACCTGATACACCACCGCCTGCTTCCACCACTCCTCGTTCCCGTTGATGAGCGTCATGCCATTCTCCTTTCCTAGTTCAAAGTGATTCAAAAGGGGACTGTCCCCTTTTGAATCATGTTTACGAGAGGTGCCAGATGTCGCGGTTGTACTCGCGGATGGTGCGGTCGGACGAGAAGAACCCGGACTTCGCAATGTTCACGAGAGCCTTCTCGCCCCATGCGGCACGATCCTCGTAGTCTGCAAGGCAGCGCTCCTTCACGGCCACGTAGTCGCGCGCATCGAGCAGCGCCATGAAGTAGTCCTTGGCAATAAAGTCCCGATAGACGCGGGTGATGCAGCCAGCGTCACCGCGTGCGAGCAGCTCGGGCGAGCAGATGAAGTCAAGGATCTCGGCGAGCTCGCCGTCGGCCTGCCAGACGTCCCACGGTCGGTAGTCACACCGGTCATAGAGACCGATGACATCCTCGGAGGAGCGACCGAAGAGGTAGATGTTCTCGCGCCCCACGAGCTCCGCGATCTCCACGTTGGCGCCGTCGAGCGTCCCCAGCGTGAGGGCGCCGTTTGCCATGAACTTCATGTTGGAGGTGCCGCTCGCCTCCTTGGAGGCAAGGGAGATCTGCTCGGAGACGTCCGCGGCGGGAATGAGGTGCTCGGCTGCGGTGACGTTGTAGTTCTCCACAAAGACGAGGCGCAGCCACGGCGCGACCTCCGGATCCTCTGCGATAAGGCGTCCGAGGGCTAGGAGCAGGGCAATCGTGTCCTTGGCCAGGGTGTAGGCTGGCGCCGCCTTGGCGCCGAGGACCATCGTCAGCGGCCTGTTGGGAACGTTTCCACGCTTGATCTGCAGATACTTCCAGATGGCGTAGAGGGCGTTCATCTGCTGGCGCTTGTACTGGTGCATGCGCTTGACCTGGATGTCAAATATAGAGTGCGGGTCAACCTCGACGTTCTTCTCGGCGCGCAGCCATGCGGCAAGGCGCTCCTTGTTGCCCTCCTTGACCCTCAGGAGCCGCTGGACAAAGCCGGCGTCCCCGCTTAGGGAAAGAAGGTCCTCCAGCCTGGAGGCGTCGCGCTTCCAGTCGTCGCCGATGGCGTCGGTCACCAGCGAGGCCAGCTCCGGGTTGCAGCCCATGAGCCAGCGGCGGAAGGTGATCCCGTTGGTCTTGTTGGAGAACTTCTCGGGGTAGAGCTCGGCAAAGGGACGCATCTCGGACTCCACGAGAATCTGGGCGTGGAGTGCGGCCACCCCGTTCACGGCATGGCTGAAGTGCACGTCCATGTTTGCCATGTGGACGACGTCGTTGCCGTCGATCACGGCCACGCGCTCGTCGTCCGTGCGCGCGCGGGCGAGGGCGTCGAGCTGGTAGATCACGGGCACGATGCCGGGCGCCACCTGCTCGATGTAGCCCATCGGCCAGGTCTCGAGTGCCTCGGCGAGGATGGTGTGGTTGGTATAGCCGCAGGTTCGCTCCACGATCTTGGCCGCGTCCTCGAACTCAATGCCACGCTCCATGAGCAGGCGTACCAGCTCGGGAATCACCATCGAGGGGTGGGTGTCGTTGATGTGCACGGCCACGTGACGGTCGAGCTCCTTGGGCGCAAAGCCGCGCTCCTCGAGCTCAGCAAGGATGAGCTGCGCCCCTGCGGACACCATGAAGTACTGCTGGTAAACGCGCAAGAGGCGGCCGGCATCGTCGGAGTCGTCCGGGTAGAGGAAGCTCGTGAGACCGTGGCGGACGTCGCCCTTGTCAAAGGCGATGCCGCGCGCGGGCGCCGGTGACGGCTCCTCCACGTCAAAGAGGTGCAGGCGGTTGACCACGCCGTTCTCGTAACCAGGGACCTCGATGTCATACATGTGCGCCGCGAGCGGGCCAAAGCCAAAGGGCACCGAGAAGGACGTGCCGGTGTCGATGAGCCAGGACTCGGGCGCGATCCAGGGGTTGGGCTCCTCGCGCTGAACGCCCTCGGAGAGGTCTTGCCGGAAAAGGCCGTAGTGGTAGTTCAGGCCCACGCCGTCGCCGGGAAGCCCCAACGAGGCAATGGAGTCGAGGAAGCACGCGGCGAGCCGCCCGAGGCCGCCGTTTCCGAGCGAGGGCTCGGGCTCGCAGTCCTCCACCGCGGCGAGCGTGGTGCCGTGGGCGGCGAGTACGCGCTCGACATCGTCTGCCAGGCCAAGGTTCACGAGGTTGGCGCGCAGTAGGCGCCCCACTAGAAACTCGGCGGAAAAGTAGTACAGCTTGCGATTTCCTTCCGCTGGCTTCATTTCCGTCTCGAGGTCGCGCACCATGCGCAGCAGAGCGCAGAAGATCTGTGCGTTCGTCGCCCCGTCGAGGGTCGTTCCCATCTCGGCGAGCGTCTGGCTCAGGTTCTTCTCGATGTCCATCGTGGTTCTCCTTGCCGCTCTTGATCACAGGTAAAAACGTGACAGTCTCTTTTTCATGCCCCCGATTCCGCCGACGGGGGAGACGCCTCCGTTTGGGTACACGTCCGGGACGACCTTGATGGGTGGCAGGCGGCGGTAGAGCTCCATCTGCCGGTGCACGCGCTCGGCGAGCCTGCGGCTTGCAAAGCCCGGGCGCGCCCGCCAGACCCAGTTGCCGCCGAGCGTTGAGGGCGTGTTGATTCGTGCCTTGCTGCCAAGGCCGAGCAGGTCCTGCATCTGCACCACGGCGGTGTCCGCCGGGCTTGCCCAGATGGCGCGCATCATGCCCCAGCCCTCGCCCTCGGCCGAGTCGAGGTGCAGGTACTCCCGGGCGAGGGCAACGTCGCTTGCCGGCGCCGTCTCGAGCCAGCCGAGTGCGGTGTCGTTGTCATGCGTGCCAACGTATGCGATGCAGTTGGTGGGGTACGCGAAGGGCAGGTACGTTGCCCCCGAGCCATCGCGCGTGTCGAAGGCAAACTCGAGGACCCTCATTCCGGGGAAGCCCGAGTCCTCGAGCAGGCGGTGCACCGAGGGGGTGAGGTAGCCGAGGTCCTCGGCAACGATGTTGCAGTGACCCAGCCGCTGCTCCAGCACACGGAAGAGGTCGATCCCGGGGCCATTGCGCCACCTCCCGCCGGCTGCCGTCATGGCGCCCGCGGGGATGGCAAAGTAGGAGTCAAAGCCACGGAAGTGGTCGATGCGCAGGATGTCGTAAAGCCCAAGCTGGAACGCGATGCGCGCGATCCACCACTCGTAGCCGTCCGCCTTCATGCGGTCCCAGGCAAAGAGCGGGTTGCCCCAGAGCTGGCCGATGTCGGAGAAGCCGTCGGGCGGGACGCCCGCAATCTCGACGGGCCTGAGGTCATCGTTGAGCTGGAACTGCTCGGGGTGGCTCCAGACGTCCGCGCTGTCCAGCGCAACATAAAAGGGGAGGTCGCCCATGATGCGCACGCCCGCCGAGCTCGCGTAGTCGTGCAGGCGGCCCCACTGCGAGAAGAACAGGTACTGGACGCCCTGCCAGAAGGCAACTTCCTCGGCAAGCTCCTCGCGCGCCCGGTCGAGCGCGGCGGGTCGGCGAAGGCGCAGGCCGTCCGGCCAGGTGTGCCAGGGGGTGCCGTGGTAGCGGTCCTTGAGGGCCATGAAGAGGGCGTAGTCGTCGAGCCAGGCCGCCTCGTGCTCACAGAAGCGGGCGAGCTCCGTGCCTCTCGTCGCCCACAGGCGTTCCACGGCACGTCTCAGCACGCCAAAGCGGTTCTGGTAGAGGGCGCCGTAGTCAACGCGCTCGGGGTCGTGGCCCCAGTCCACGTTAGCGAACTCCTCGTGCTCGAGCAGCCCCTCCGCCTCGAGGTCGTCAAGGTCTATGAGGTAGGGATTCCCGGCGTAGGTGGAGAACGACTGGTAGGGCGAGTCCCCGTAGCTGGTGGGCACGATGGGGAGCACCTGCCAGATGGAGACCCCGGCGCGCGCCAGGAAGTCGACGAAACCGCGCGCCTCCCCGCCGATCGTCCCCACGCCCCAGGGGGAGGGGAGCGACGTGATGGGCATGAGGATGCCCGAGGTTCTCATGCGTCCTCCTTTCTCGGCGGGGACGTCCCCCGTCACCGATGCGAATCAGAGTGAGCGGACGCTCTCTCGTTCGACGAGCTCAAAGTCCACGAGCTCGTGAGTTGCCGGGGCGCCGTTGCGCATGGCGTCCAAGAGGAGTCGGGCGGCGCGCTCCGCGAGGCGCGTGGCGTCCTGGCGAATCGTCGTGATACGGGGAACGGCGTACTGGGAGAAGGCCGTGTCGTCAAAGCCCACGAGCGAGACGTCACCGGGTACGCTGAGCCCCTGGTCGACGATGGCGCGCAGCGCACCGAAGGCGACGACGTCTCCGAGCGCAAAGACGGCGGTGAGGTCGCCGGCGCGCTCGAGGAGGCGGCGTGTGGCCCCATAGCCCCGTGCCTCGAGGAAGTCACAGGGCTCATAGTCACGCTCGTAGTCAAGCCCGATGCCGTGCTCGCGGAGGGCCAGCTCGGCACCGCGCAGGCGCAGCTCGCCGATCTGCCCGCTCGTGCGGTTGCCGCCGACGATGCCGATGCGCCGGTGACCCCGCTCAAGCAGGTGTCCCACGGCGCTTCTCGCCGCAGCAACGTTGTCGATGGTGACGCTTGAGAGGTTGACAAACCCGAGTTCCTCGGCGCCCGCCGTCACCAGGACGCTCGGTGCCTCGATCTCGTGGAAGGACGCGCGGAAGCTCTCGAGCTCGCCGCCGAGAAAGACCATCCCCTTGGGATGGCGAGCCTGCTGGTAGTCAATGGCCGTACGCACCTCGTCGACGCCGCCGTTGAGGTAGGTGACGACGATCTCCTCGTCCTCGCGGGCAAGCGCCGCCTGCAGGGGGCCGAGGATGTCGTCAAACATGCGGTTGCCGACGCCCATCACAAAGACGGCCACGGGCGTCTGGGAGCGCATCTTGAGGTAGCGCGCGTTGGAGTTGGGCTCGTAGCCGCACTCGGCCATCACGGCAAGGATGCGCTCACGCGCGCGGTCGCTCACGTTGGGCTGGCCGTTGATGACGCGGGAGACCGTACCCACGCCGTAGCCGGAGCGCTCCGCGATGTCTCTGATGTCCATGTCTACCTCGTCTCTGCCCGGTGGGCGTAAGCTGCATTGGAAACGTTTCCAACTCATTCTACCAAGAAGGGAAAAGGGGGAGATGAGGAAGAATTGGAAACGTTTCCAATACCGGCTTGAGCGCAACTATAGCGCACCTTGTCCCGCAGGGCGAGAAGAACCTGAGAATGCCGCTCGCGGGAGAAACGCCACCGCTTGCCGCCCTTCTCGCCCACGGTCCTTCTTGCCCCCGGATGTACCGCTCACGGAAGTGGGGCACGGTGGCCCTCAACTGCGATATCGTTTCCATAGCTGTGTTTGACAAGGGTTCGGGGGGAGCCCGCAGAGAAGGGAGCCCATGAATATGGATGGTCATCAGGTAAGCGTTACCGAGAGGGGCATCGCCGATCTTGTCGCCTATGCGCTCGAGCGCGGCCTCATAGGGGAGGAGGACGTCACTTACGCCGCCAACCTCATGCTCGACGCGCTTTCCTACGAGCCGGACGGTTCCTTCGTTCCGCGTGAGGCCGTTGCCGCTGCGTGTGGCAACGAGAACCGCCCGAGCCTCGAGGAGATTCTCGCCAGCCTGCTCGCCGACGCCGTCGCGCGCGGGGTGTGCGACCCGGGCATCGCGAGCCGCGACCTCCTTGACACGCGCCTCATGGGCTGCGTGACCCCGCGCCCGAGCGAGGTCGTCCGCACGTTCTGGGATCGCTACGGCCAGTCCCCGGAGCTCGCCACCAACTACTTCTACAAGCTCGCGCTGGACAGCGACTACATCCGCTCCTATCGCGTGGCGCGCGACCGCAAGTGGGTGACCCACACCCGCTACGGCGACCTCGACATCACGATCAACCTCTCCAAGCCCGAGAAGGACCCCAAGGCCATCGCCGCCGCGCTGGAGAAGCAGAAGGCCGGCGGCAGCGAGCCCTACCCGCGCTGCCAGCTCTGCCCGGAGAACCTGGGCTACGCCGGGCGCCTTGACCACCCGGCGCGCGAGACCATCCGCCTCATCCCGCTCACGCTTGACGGCGAGCCCTGGTACCTGCAGTACAGCCCGTACGTCTACTACAACGAGCACTGCATCGTCCTCTCCGAGAAGCACGTCCCCATGAAGATCGACCGCCACACCTTTGTGCGCCTGCTCGAGTTCATCGAGAAGTTCCCGCACTACACCGTGGGCTCCAACGCGGACCTGCCCATCGTGGGCGGCTCCATTCTCACGCACGAGCACTACCAGGGCGGCCGCTATGAGTTTGCCATGGCGCGCGCGGGGCTGCGCGAGGAGGTCTCGTTCCCGGGCTTTGAGGACGTGCGCGCGGGCGTCGTGGACTGGCCGATGTCGGTCATCCGCCTCGACGCCGCCGACCCGGCGCGTCTCGTTGAGCTTGCCGATAAGATCCTCGCGGCGTGGCGCGGCTACTCCGACGCCTCGGTGGGCGTGCTCGCCGAGACCGAGGGCACCCCGCACAACACCATCACGCCCATCGCGCGCCGTCGCGGCGAGGGCTTTGAGCTGGACCTCGTTTTGCGCAACAACCGCACCACCGACGAGTACCCGCTCGGTATCTTCCACCCGCACCAGGAGCTCCACCACATCAAGAAGGAGAACATCGGCCTCATCGAGGTCATGGGCCTCGCGGTGCTCCCGGCGCGCCTCCTGGGCGAGATGGACCGTCTGAAGCAGGTCATTCTCGCCGGCGAGGACGTTGCGTCCGTCCCCGAGATCTCAAGTCACGCCGCATGGGCGAAGGACATCCTCGAGCGTCACCCGGAGTTTGCGCCCGAGAGCGTGGCCGAGCTCGGCGACGCCGGCGCCGCGGCGCTCGATGCCGTCATCGAGGAGGAGATCGGCCAGGTCTTTGCACAGGTGCTCGAGCACTGCGCGGTGTTTGCCGACGACGAGCCTGGCAGGGCGGCGCTCGGCCGCTTTGTCGCGAGCGTTTGCTAGAGAGGAGACAATCTGATGGGCATTCCCAGCAACGATGTTCTGACGGGGGTCTACGGGGAGGACGCCGCGCGCGCCGCCGAGCGCCTGGGCGCGCTCGCCGCCCGCTTTGACGAGCTCTTTGGCGTCGGCGACCCCGAGTTCTTCACGGCCTCCGGCCGCACGGAGATCATCGGCAACCACACCGACCACAACGGCGGCAAGATTCTCGCCGCCTCCATCACGATGGACAGCATCGGAGCCGCCGAGCGCACGGACGACGGCATCGTCACCATCTGGAGCGAGGGCTACCCCGAGGCCATCGTCGTGGACACGGGCAACATCGACAAGATTGCCCACGGCGGCGGCTCCACCACGCTCGTGGCCGGCATGCTCGAGGCCACCGTCAAGCGCGGCTTCAAGATCGGCGGCTTCAACGCCGTGTGCTCCTCCGAGGTCATCCCGTCGGCCGGCGTGAGCTCCTCGGCCTCCTTTGAGATGCTCGTCTGCGAGATGATCAACCACCTCTACAACGACGACGCCATCGAGCGCGCCGACTACGCGCGCATCGGCCAGTACGCCGAGAACGTGTGGTGGGACAAGGCGTCCGGCCTCATGGACCAGATGGCCTGCGCCGTGGGCGGCACGATCCTTTTGGACTTCTCGGACGGCGTGAAGTACGAGCGCGTGGACTTTGGCTTTGACGAGCTGGGCTGCGACCTTGTGATCGTCAACACCGGCAAGGGCCACGCGGACCTCTCCGCCGAGTACTCCTCCGTTCCCAACGAGATGCACGATGTTGCCGCCGCCCTTGGCGTCAAGAACCTCTGCGAGTCCAGCGAGGACGCGGTGCTCTCGAACCTCGTCGGGCTGCGCGAGAAGTGCGGCGACCGTGCCGTCCTGCGCGCGCTGCACTACTTTGAGGAGTGCGCGCGCGTGGAGGCCGCCGAGGCCGCCATCAACGCCGGCGACAAGGCCGCCGTGCTCGACATCATCACCGCCTCGGGCCGCTCCTCCTGGGAGTGGCTGCAAAACGCGGTGGTCCCCGGCATGCCCGAGGAGCAGCCCATCCCCATGGCGCTCGCGCTCACACAGCTTTACCTGCGCCGCATTGGCTCCGGCGTGTGCCGTCTTCACGGCGGCGGCTTTGCGGGCGTCATCATGTGCGTGCTTCCCAAGGCCGAGACCGCGGGTTACGTGGACTACATGGCCAGCTACTTTGGCCGCGAGAACGTGTACCTCACCAACATCCGCCAGACGGGCGCGGCCTGCCTCGGGCGCGCGTAGGCCTTTTCGAGGAAGCTTGCCCCCCGTGGGCGGCGGTGCAGCATGGCGCGCCGCCGCCCTT
>NZ_JAUDEA010000012.1 GCF_030372065.1 Thermophilibacter provencensis
CCGCACGTGCCACAGCCCCATTTTTCAGGACGCCGGCGAGAAAAGCCGCAGGTCGCGAAAACCCGCCCGTGCCGTACCCCCGATTTTCAGAACACCTGGCGAGAAGGGTACCAAAATGAGATTCCCTAAGAACGACTTGCAAACCTAATTCGTTCTTAGGGAATCCGTGGTCTCTCTAAGAACACGAACGTGCTCTTACTGACACGGTTACTATTCTAAGAACGTATTATTTCATTAATTCGCTCTTAGGAGGATTCCGTGCTTGAAGCCATCCACCCCGGAAGACAAGGGAGCCTGCGGCGCAACCTCTCCGGAGAGCTTGCCTGCCTATCCTTTCTTCCCTCGAGCCTGCAGAGTTGCCGTCCCTATCTCTGAGCAACAGGACGCAGCGCGCAATCTCCGACTGCCGCGCACTTCTCGGCGAGATGCAAGGCATGGCGCGCTTTATCCCAAACGTGGGCATGTATCTCACCATGTACGTGCGAAAAGAGGCGCTCCTCTCTTCTCAGATTGAAGGAACCCAATGCACCTTTGACGACGTTCTTGACCCGGAGAACGAGAAGAACGCGAGCCGAGACCTCGAAGACGTAATCAACTATGTCTCGGCGACGGAGCGCGCCGTTGAGCTCATGGGTTCCATGCCACTCTGCACCCGACTTCTGCGGACAGTGCACAAGACCCTGCTTGAGAGTGTTCGCGAATCTGAAAAGCACCCCGGTGAGCTCCGTACCTCGCAGAACTGGATTGGCCCAAACGGATGCACCCTCAAAGAGGCCGCCTACGTGCCCCCCAACGTTGATGACATGAGGGATGCCCTTTCCGACCTCGAGGTTTTTCTCAACGAGGAGCACGCCCTCGATCCCATCGTCAAGGCGGGGCTCGCCCATTATCAATTTGAGACCATCCACCCGTTCCTTGACGGCAACGGCAGAATCGGAAGGCTCCTCATCACGCTTTCCCTCATGAACGACGGCATTCTCGAGCTACCCGTGCTCTATCCCTCCTACGAGCTCAAGCTGCGCCGCGCGGAATACTACGATCGCCTGACCAGCGTGCGCGAGACGGGCGATTACGAGGGATGGATTGCGTTCTTCTGCGATTGCCTACTCGAGAGCGCCCTTGACGCGCGTGACTCCATGCGAGCGCTGGCAGAGCTTCGCTCCTCAACGGAGCGCCTCGTGCTCTCATCGATGGGTCGCGGTTCGGCAAACGCGCTGCGCCTCCTGGAGCTTCTGGAAGGCAGCCCCATCCTGGACGCGTCGTATATCGCAGAGCGTCTAGGGCTCAGCACCTCGGGGGCCAACTCCCTCATTCGGGCGATGACTAAGCTGGGAATACTCGTGCAGCGCGACAGCTCAAAGAAACGGTATCGAATCTTTACCTACGAGCCATATCTCAGAATCCTCAGATCGGGCAGCGACCCCCTTTAGGAGCGCGCCGCAGCGCCGGCGAGAAGTGCGTCACGCGCGGCGCCTCCGCGCCCGGAAGAAGCTCCGCAGCTGCTCGGCGGCCTCGTCCGCGAGCACGCCGGGCGTCACCTCAAACGCGTGGTTGAGCCGCGGGTCGTGGCTCACGTCAAAGAGCGTGCCGAGCGCGCCGCCCTTGGGGTCGGCCGCCCCGTACACGCAGCGGTCGATGCGCCCGTTCACCATGAGGCCCGCGCACATGAGGCACGGCTCCAGCGTCACGTACACCGTGCACCCTGTGAGCCGCCAGCGGCCCAGCGCCCTCGACGCGGCGACCATGGCCGTGAACTCGGCGTGCGCCGACGGGTCGAGGTCGTTCTCGCGGCGGTTGTGCGCGCTGGCCACCACCTCGCCGTCGCACACCACCACGGCGCCGATGGGAACCTCGCCCTCGGCGGCGGCCAGCTCGGCCTCCTCGAGCGCCAGGCGCATGTACTTCTCGTCGTTCTTCTCGCTGGCGTCCATTGCGCCTCCTCGCGCTCGCGTCCCACATGGGGTAGGATACTAGTGCTGCGCACTCGGAGGAGTGGCAGAGTGGTTGATTGCAGCGGTCTTGAAAACCGTCGAGCGGGTAACCCCCGTTCCGAGGGTTCGAATCCCTCCTCCTCCGCCATGCGCGCCCTGCCGCCGCGCCCCGGCGCTACTGCCGCCGCACGCGCCTTCGCCCGAGCGCCACGCGCGCCCAGCAAACAATCCCCAGCACAGCGGCCGTATCCGCCAAGGCCAGCGCCGCAACCAGATACTTTGACGCCTCCAGCTTCATGGGCCGCTCCGGGCACGCCACCCGCGCGTTAAGCCACGTGTAGAGCACGTTTTTCGAGGCCCGGCGCAGATTGGAGAGGTAGCTCGTGGCGCGCGCCGCCTCGTCCGTCCCCCGTGCGCGAGAGAGCTCGTCCTGCGTATAGCCAAACGAGAAGGACCCGTTGCGGAAGACGCCGTCCATGAAGAGGTCCCCGCCGGAACGCAAGGCCTGGTCGGCGCTCATGTACTGCTGGTGGTCGGCGTAGTCCGTGATGACGGAGCCCTCGAAGCCCCACTCGCCGCGCAGCACGTCCGTGAGCAGCGCGTAGCTCCCGCCCGCCCACACCGCGCCAATGCGGTTGTACGAGGTCATGAGGCCCGTGGCCCCGCCCTCCACGGCGAGCTGGAACGGCCGGAGGTAGAGCTCGCGCAGGGTCTGCTCGGTGAGCCAGGTGTAGAGCGAGTCCCGGTAGGAGTCCTGGTTGTTCACGGCAAAGTGCTTGAGGTAGCAGTACGTGCCCGTCTCGTGCGCGCCAGACACCACCTCGGCCGCCATGGTCCCGCACACCAGCGGGTCCTCGGAGAAGTACTCGTAGTTGCGCCCGCCCAGCGGCGTACGGTGGACGTTGGCGCACGGCGCGTAGAGCCCGTCCACGCCCAGAACGGCCGCCTCGCGCCCGAGCTGCGCCCCGTACTCGCGCGCGAGCCCGGCGTTCCACGTCTGGGCCAGCGCGGAGGGCGCCGGATAGCCCACGCCGTACGTGAGCTGGTTGAACGACCCAACCTGCGCCGGGCCGTCCACCTCCTTGGTGAGCGGCTTTCCCACGCCGTCGATGCGCGCCGTTGCCAGGTAGCCGTGAAGGACCAGGCGCTCCATGTCCTCGAGGGAGAGGTAGTCGAGCACGATCTCCCAACGCGGGTCGTCGTAGTCCTCGCCCAGCTCCGCGCCCAGCTTCGTGAGCGAGCCGCCCGATGAGAGCCGCCAGTGGCGTCCCGCGCCGGCGCTCCCGGGCTGCTCAAAGGAGTCGAGAAGATCGTCCTCGTAGCGGCGGGCATCGGCCTCGACCTGCTGCTCGTCATAGAGGTTGAGTGCGGAGACATTGGCCGTCATCTCGCGGTCCGCGCTGCACGTTCGCGGGAAGGTGCCCGCAAAGTCCGCGCGCGTGAGGTAGCGGATGTCCGCCCCGGAGTCCGAGCCGTCCACGGAGACGCCGTCGACGGCCGTCTCGCCGGTAAAGCGGTTCTCCACGGTGGCGCCCGTCTGGAGGTCCTTCTCGCAGCGCACGTCCGCGGGCAGGCGCACCTCCGCGCGAGCCCCGTCGCAGGCTGCCAACGTGTGCGCGTCACGCTTGAGCTCCACCACGTAGCCGCCGCGCTCCAGCTCGTAGCCGGTGAAACCGTTTTTGTTGGCGTCGTAGCAGTCATAGGACGCAACGTCGTCCAGCGTGAAGGAGAGCGTCACGTCCTGGCTCTCCCCGGGCTCGAGCAGCCCGGTCTTGGCAAACGCCACAAGCACCGTGGAGGCCTTCTCGATGCCACCAGGCGTGTACGGCGGCGAGCAATAGAGCTGCACCACGTCACGCCCCGCCACCTCGCCGGTATTGGTCACGCGCACGGTGAGCGAGACCTCGGAGTCGCGCGCCGCCGCGGCGCCGTCCGCATGACTGCGGTCCACGACCTCCCACGAGAAGTCCGTGTAGCTGAGGCCGTAGCCAAACGGGTACTGCACCACGGCCTCGTAGCCGCTGCCGTGCTCGTTCTTCTCGCCGTCCCAAAAGCCCTCGGCATCCGCGGTCTCGTACCAGCGATACCCCACGTAGATGCCCTCGGCGTAGTCCACAAAGCGCACCGCGTCGTAGGTCTCGGAAACGCCCACGTTGACGTTGATCGTGCCGTCCGCCGGGTAGAGGCCCGCGCCGTTGGTGTAGATGCCCTCGCCCATGGCGCCCGAGTTTGCCCAGCTTGCAGCCGTTGTGAAGTCGTAGGCAAAGGTGTCCGCCGTGCGGCCGGAGGGGTTCACGTCTCCCCAGAGCACGTCCGCCACGGCGCGCGCCCCCACCTCACCGGTGGTGCCCACGAGCAGCGCGGCGTCAATGCCGGGGATTGTCTCCAGCTCGCCGAGCTCCATCGTGTTGGTGGAGTTGACCACCACGACCACGCGGTCGTACGTGGCGCCCACGTAGCGCAGCAGCGCCTCCTCCTCGCGGCTGAGCTCCAGGTAGCCGCGGGTCACGTCCACGTCCACCTTGCCGCCGCGCTCGCACACCTTGTACTGGGCCGCCGGCGCGTCTATTGACTCGCCCATCACGCGCCCAATGACCACGATCGCCGCGCCCGAGAACTTCTCCGCGTTGGCGAGAAGTTCATCGGAATAGCAGCTCTTGTCGGTGATCTTTGGCTCGTAGAGGCGGCAGTACTCCGACGCCTTGCTGTTGAGCGCGCCCGCGCCCTTGTACGCGCGCTCGCCGTAGAAGCTGCGGTACATGTCCGTGAGCTCGTGGTTGTACGTCACGCCCCGCTCGGCGAGCGCGTCGAGAAGTCCCATCACGGAGCCCGTGACCTGGCCGGACCCGGAGCCCGAGCCCACCCACTGCGTGGACGCCCAGCCAAAGACGTTGACCTTCGTGAGCGCGGAGGGCATCGGCAGGGCGTCGTCCTCGTTGCGCAGCAGGACAATGCCCTCGGCCTCCACGCGCTCCGCCAGGGCGCGGCCGGCGGCCATGGTGGCCTCGCGCTCCTCGTCCGTCACGTTGACCCTGTCGAGGCCGAGGTAGGAGTTCACCGTGTCGCCAAAGAACGCCATCGCAACCGTGGCGGCGGCAAGCGCGCCCACCACGCCAACGGCGGCAACGCCCGCCGCAACGCGCGCGATCTTTCTGGCAACGGACACCCGGTCTCCTCTCGACCACTCAATGATAGCGACCCCACCGGACACAGTCCGGTCTGTCAAAGGGGGACGTGTTTTTTCTCTCAGAGCTTTCGGGACGGCCCCTTGCCCCCCGCGGGCCCGTCCCGAAAGCTCTGAGAGAAAAAACACGTCCCCCTTTGACAGACCGCCTCACCAGTCCCGCATCGGCTACAATGGCAACCGGAAAATCCGTCCAAGAGAAAGGTCCGCATGAAACCTCGACCTCACCGTCGATGACCCTGCGGCGCGCTCCCGTGCGCGTCGCCGACGCAAACGCACGTAAGGAGCGCACATGATCTACCTGTCCCAGCTCTTGGGCAACCCCGTTCTTGACGCCGACGGCGAGAAGGTCGGCACGGTCTCCGACCTCGGCATCGCCACCGGCGAGGTCTTTCCCCGCATCACGAGTCTGGCCTTCATGGGGCCCGGCCGCACGCCGATCATGATCTCTTGGCGCAAGTTCGTGGACACCTACGACGAGAATGAGGTCCACCTCAAGGTCATAGCCACCGACCTGCGCTTCTCGTACCTGCAGCCGGACGAGGTCCTTCTCGCCCGCGACATCTTGAACAAGCAGATCGTGGACACCCACGGCATGCGCGTCGTGCGCGTGAACGACCTCAAGCTCTCGGACACCAGCTCAACCCAGCTGCGCCTGCTGGGCGCCGAGGTGGGCGCGCGCGGACTTCTCCGCAGCCTCCACCCCGCCCTCGAGCGCGTGGCGCTGCGCGTGTGCCGCACCTTTGGCCACCCGCTGCCCGAGAAGATTATCGCGTGGAGCTACATGGACCTCGTGGAGCGCGACCTCTCAAACGTCAAGCTCTCCGTGTCCCACAAGACGCTCGACGACATGCACCCTGCCGACATCGCGGACATCATCGAGCGGCTGGACCCGCGCCTGCGCGGCCAGGTCTTTGCGCAGCTGGACGACGAGCAGCGCGCCGGCGCGATGGCCGAGTTTGACGACGACGCCATGGCCGCCGAGCTCATGGGCAACCTCACCGAGACGGACGCCTCGCGCATGCTCTCCGAGATGGACCCGGACGACGCCGCCGAGCTGGTGAGCGAGCTCGACTACGACAAGGCCGAGAAGCTCCTGCGCCTGATGGGCGTCCAGGAGCAGCGCGCCATCCGCCAGCTCCTGGGCTACCGAGAGAACACCGCGGGCCGCATCATGACCTCGGAGGTGGCGAGCATCACCGAGACCGCCACCGTGGCCGACGCCGTCGAGCTGCTGCGCGGCCTGGACGAGGACTTTGAGTCCGTGCGCTACGTCTACCTCACGGACGAGGACGGCAAGCTCTCCGGCGTGGTGACGCTCAACGCCCTCATCGTGGCGCCCGCCGAGACGCGCCTCTCCGAGCTTGCCACCGAGGACCTGGTCACGGCCAGCCCCGAGGACGACCAGGAGGACGTGGCCGAGGACATTGCGAAGTACAACCTGCTGGCCATGCCCGTCGTCAACGACGAGGGGCGCCTGCTGGGCATCGTCACCGTTGACGACGCGCTCGACGTCCTGGAGGAGGAGCACGCCGAGGACCTGCGCGTGGCCGGCGGCACCGAGGGCGACGACTCCGGACACGCGAGCGCGCTCATCTGGCTCGTGCGTCGCAACGCGTGGGTGGCGCTCTGGGCCCTGGGCGTGATTGCGGTCGCGCTGGCCGTGGGCGGCAGGCTGGGCCTGCAGGAGACGCTCGCCGTGTCCATCCCGCTCGCCGCGGCACTCGTTCTGGCGGATGACTCCGTAAGCTACGTCACCAACTTCTTCCTGGAGAACGACCCGGACGACGAGGACTCGCCCTCGATGATCGGCTTCACGTTCCGCGGCATCGGCATCGGCGCGGTGCTCGGGGCGCTCGTCGCGCTCATCGTGCTCGCGCTCGAGAGCATCATGGCGTCCCCGGCCGTGCCCACCGTGGACCCCTCGCTTGAGGGGCTGGGCGCGGCGCTCACCACGGGTGGCGTCGCGGCGGCGGTCTCCACGTTCCTCTCGTTTGCTTTTACGCCCATCTACCTGGCCGTCCTTCGCCACCGAGACGCACATAACAAGGAGACCTCGGGCTTCACCCTCTCCGCCGTGGCCATGCTCGTAGCCGTGGTAGTGTTCACCCTCGTCGTTCTGGTGGCGTGATGATGAAAAGTGACGGTCACTTTTCATCGCTCAAGCTGAGGCTCATCCTCGCGGCCATGGGCCCGGGCATGGTGGCGGCGCTCGCCGGCGCGGACGCGGGCGGCGTGGCAACCTACTCCAACGCCGGCGCGCTCTTTGGGTTCATGCAGCTCTGGACCGTGCCGGTGATGTGCTTCCTGCTCATCGTTGCGCAGGAGACCGCGGCACGCATGGGCTGCGTCACGGGCAAGGGCCTGGCGTCGCTCATCCGCGAGAAGTTTGGCGTGCGCCTCTCCGCCGTGGCCATGCTCGCGCTCCTCGTCTCAAACACCACGGTCACGCTGTCCGAGTTCGCGGGCATCGCCTCGGCGCTCGCGCTCTTTGACGTGCCCGTCTATGTGAGCGTGCCGGTGGCGGCGCTCGCCATTTGGCTGCTCACGATGAGCGGCTCGTATCGCCGCATAGAGAAGGTGCTCCTGGCCATTGCGTGCGTGTTTGTGACCTATATTGTGGCCGGCGTTATGGTGGGCCCCAACTGGAGAGACGCGCTCCTGCACACCGTGATCCCGCACGTCGAGGCCACGCCACAGTACCTCTCGCTGCTCGTGGCAAGCGTGGGCACGGCCATCGCACCCTGGATGCTCTTCCTGGCGCAGTCCAACGTGGTCGAGAAGAACGCGCATGCAGAGGACCTCCCCTACCAGCGCATCGACACCGTGACCGGTGCCGTTGCTGCAAGCGTCATCTCGTGGTTCATCATCCTCACCACCGGCGCCGTGCTGCACCCCGCCGGCATTTCCGTGAGCGGAGCCGAGGATGCCGCGGCCGCGCTCGCGCCGCTCGTGGGAGATTACGCCGAGGTGCTCTTTGGCGCGGGCCTCACGGGCGCGTCCTTCTTGGCGGCGTGCGTGCTGCCCGGCATCACCTCGAGCGCCATCTGCGAGGCGTTTGGCTGGGAGCGCGGCGCGGACCGCAGCTGGGGCGAGGCGCCCGCCTACCGCGGCATCATCACGGGCGTTATCGCGATCTCCGCCGTGGTGGTCATGATGCCCAACGTCAACCTCTTTGGCATCATGATGATCGCGCAGGTCATCAACGGCGTGTTGCTGCCCGTGCTTCTCGTCTTCATGGTGCTCATCGCGAGCGACAAGCACGTGATGGGGCGCTTTGCCAACGGTCGCGTGTGGAACGCGCTCACGTGGTTCACCATCGTGGCCGTGACCGTGCTCACGGTGATCATGTTTGTGATGCAGGCGATGGGACTGTAGGCACCTGGCCGGCTTTTGGTGCGCCGCCGTTGTATTTTCACCTCTCGTGTAGCGCCCGATCTCTCCGGCGAGGAATCTGCCGCTTCGTGTAGCGTGATTTCAGGGGGTGGCAAAGTAGCGAACTGGGCTTTCTCTATTTGATACTCGGGCGAACGGCCAAATCACCCCATTTTGACGCTACACGAAGCGGCAGATTCCTCGCTGGCGGCGCCGGGCGCTACACGAAGGGCCTTTTTCAACTTCAATCACCGGCGCCGCGCCCATTTGCCCTGTCCAACCTTCGCTATCATCAAATGAGGCGGCGAGGGGCGTGCGATGGACAGAGAGCAGATCACAGCGTGGGCTGACGACAAGCGGACAAAGCTCGTCCGCACCCTGCCCACGATTCTGTTCTTCATCGCCCTCTTCTGGGTGGTCAGCCTCGCCTTTGGCGACACCTACCTCCTGGTGGTCTCCCCCTACACCACCCTCTTTGAGGTGCGCTTTGGCAAGTACAACCCACCCGGCCAGTACGCGCGCTTCTTCCTCGTGAGCGCCCTTGCGCTGGTGGCGGCGCGGCTCGCCGTGGCAAACCCCGTGCTCTGCGCGCTCGTCAACCTGTGCATGCCCTTCATCCTGGTGTACATGCGCTCCTCGCAGCTCAACCCGCGCCGATACTTCCCCTACACCATGCTCTTTGCCTTCCTCGAGCTGCGACCGGAGAATCTTATCGAGACGTTTGCCACCCAGGCGGCGGTCCTCGCCGTGAGCTGCGCCCTGCTCTCGGCCGTGCTGCTTGTTGCGGGCCTGGTCGCGCACCCCGCGCGAGCGGCTCGAGAGTCCCTCCACGCCAACGTCCGCCGCCTCGCGGACGACCTCGATCGCATTGCCAGCGGCGGCGTGGGCCCCATCCTCAGCCAGGAGTTGCTCGACGTTCGTCGTGAGCTGGCCGAGCTTGCCTACACCGCCCGCGAGGACTCCTCCGCACCCGCGCGCACCACGAACCTGCTCGACATGCTTGCCACGCTCGCGCAGCGCACGGCCTACCTCACGGGAAACCTGGACTGGTCTGCCCACGGCTCGGAGTTGCACGCCACCTGTCTGCGCGAGCTCGCCTCCCTCACGCGCGAGCTCGACGTCGCCCTCAAGGACGGGGGCGATCAAAATGCCTGCCAGCGCCTTCTCCCCCGCGCCCGCGCGCTTCTCTCCAATGCCCACATCCCGGAGGACCGCTTCCGCATCTTCTACCAGAGCTACCTCAACATGGTCGTTCTCATCCTGCGCACCGCGGCCGATCCGTACCAGCGCGTCTGGCATCTCACGCCCTCGGGCCGCGCCCGCGTGGCGCTCTTTCGCAAGCGGCCGAGCCTGGACTCCTTTGAGATGCGCTTCTCGCTGCGCTGCGGCGCCGTGCTGGCCGTGAGCTGCCTCTCCAACCTGCTCCTGCCCCTGGACCACCTCTACTGGTACGTGCTCCACGCGTTCCTGCTGCTGCAACCCTTCCCGGACGAGAGCTCGCGCCGCATGCGCACCCGCATGATCGGCACCGCCATCGGCTGCGTCTTTGTGCACGCGCTCGCGCTGCTCAACCTAGGGCCCGCCGCCGTCACCGTGCTGGGCATGGTGCTCATCGCGCCTCTCTACGCCTCCACCCCGGGCAGCGTGACCTCGGCGTTCTTTGCCACCGCCTACGCCGTGAGCATGGCCTCCGTCTCCATTGACGACGCCTATGCCACCTCAATGCGCCTCGGCAGCCTGGTCCTGGCCATCCTCACCGTGGCGCTGGTCAACCGACTGGTGTGCCCCACCTCGGACCGCCGGCTCTTTGTGGCCAACATGCGTCAGATGGTCGACATGGTCGCGCGCTCGTGGGAGCTCGTGCGCACCACGCTGGACGAGCGCGTAGACACAGTGGTCTCATCCGAGGCGCTGCTTCACTTTCAGATGGTGCACTCGCGAGCCGCGGGATTTGTGGAGGAGCTCGGCGCAGACAGCGAGAAGAACCCGGAGATCGCGGAGCTCGCCCAGTATCGGGAGGCAGCCGAGCGCATGCTCTTCTGCCTGTGGGCGCTCATGTGCGAGCTGGAGCAGCTGGAGCTGCTGGTGCGCCTGCGCGAGGTGAGGGACGACGAGCGTCGCACTTTTGAGCGAATCGTCGACCTCGCCGAGGCGAGCTGCAAGCCGGAGCGCTTTGGGACCAACGTGGACGCCGCCGAGGAGCTGCTCTTCAAGCTGGCCGAGCCCGACCTGCGCTACGTGCTGCAGCAGTACGTGGACCGCGCGGGCGAGCTGCGCCTGGCCATCGACGACGCTCAGGGCGCCCTCGTTGAGCGGCCGTCCTACGTGGACGAGGTGCGGGGCTAGGGGCGGCACCCTCGGGGCATCGGCCGCCCGCGCTCAGACGTTGCCGAGAAACACGTGGCAAAGATGCCTCCGCGAGACGTCTGCCAGGGCGCGCAGCGTCTCGACCGGCGTGGGAGCGGAGTCCGCCATTCGCCAGCGCGGGAAGAAGCGGGTCACGTGATGCACGATCTCCCCGGCTCCGCGCCCGCCGTTGAGCCCGGCCAGCCACGCGGCGATGGCGCCCACATCGTCCTCAGAGTCGTTCATGCCCGGCACCACCAGCGTGGTCACCTCAAGGTGGCAGCCGGGCTCCTCCGCCAGCCGCTCGATCGCCGCGCGCACCGCGCCCAGCGCCGCGGTCCCATCAGGCATGCCGCACGCCTGGTAAAACGCCGGCGAGAAGCCCTTGAGGTCAATGTTGGCGGCATCGATCAGCGGCGCCAGCTCGTCAATGACGCCCAGCTCAGCGCACCCGTTTGAAACCAAGACGCTCACGAGGCCCCGCTCGCGGGCCGCGCGCGCCGCATCCCGCACGTACTCCCAGCCCACGAGTGGCTCGTTGTACGTAAACGCCACGCCCGCCACGCGCGGGTCGCGCGCCGCCGCGTCCGCCGTGAGCGCGGCAAGCTCCTCGGGCGAGACCTCGCGCCAGCCCACGCCGCACTCCCCCACCTGCGAGATCTCATAGTTCTGGCAGAACGGGCACGAGAGGTTGCAGCCGTAGCTGCCCACAGACACCACCAGCGACCCCGGCATAAAGCGCGCGAGGGGCTTCTTCTCCACGGGGTCCAGCGCAAGCGAGGTCACGCGACCGTAATTCTCGGCCACCACCGCGCTCCCCACGTTGCGCCGCGCGCGGCACGCGCCAAGCGCCCCCAACGCCAGCCTGCAGCGGCGCGGGCAGACCTCGCACGTAGCCGCGCACCCAGCGCTCATAGGTGGCGCACCACCTCAAAGCGCTCCAGGCGCACGTTCTTCTCGCCCAGCGAGATGCCGCCTTTGCGCGCCGCAATCTCCAGCTGCTCGTCAACGGTGTCCACGCCGTCAAGCGACGGCAGCAGCAGGCCGCGACGGCCGTCCGGCGTGCTCACGATAACGCCATAACGCGCCGGGTCGAGCTCCGAGCGGCTTACCACCGGCTCCGACTCCCCCAGAACGTCCACGTCGTAGACCAGCTCGGAAAGCTCCTCCTCGCGCACGGGAGAGAAGCGCGGGTCATGGCAGCCGGCAGAGACCGCGTTCTCCACGATCTCCTCCGCGAGGCTCGCGCGCACGGGCGCGATGGTGCCAATGCAGCCGCGCAGGCGGCCGTCCTTCTTGATGGAGACGAACGCCCCCGCACGACGCCCGGCAAGCTCCGCCGGCAAATCGTCCGGAACGGGCAGATGGGTGCGCGTTCTCACGTAATGCTCAAGCGAGGCCCGAGCCAGCCGCACGTACGAATCTTCCGCGGCGCGCACCTGCGCGAGCGAGCTCTCGTGCCACTCAAGGTAGGCCTCCTCAAAGCGGCGCGACGGTTCCGACCCCGCCACTCCCGTGGGCGTGAAGGCCGCCACGCCGTATCCCACGCCAAACGGGCCCTCGTGCGAGAGCAGCTCCGCGCGCACTGGCGTTCCGTCGAGCGCGCCCGCCATGATCTGGAACGAGCGCAGCCCGCACTCCGCCGCGCGCTCGCAGAGGCCGGGGCCCATCGTGAGCAGCGAGAGAAAGTCCCCGCTTGCCAGCGCCTCGCACACGGCCTCGTCAAAGACGGGCCCGTCGGGCGAGAAGCCATACGGGCCGTCCGCCGCCAGCTTGTGCGAGAGGTCGCCGGACGCAACGTAGACCACGCGCCGACCCAGCCGTTCCGCCGTCTGCTGAACCAGGCGCCCCAACCGATAGTGCTCAATCGGCGAGAAGCCCGCGAGCCCCATGCGGACCACCTGGTACCCGCTGGCGCGCGCCTGGATGAAGTGGAGCGGAACGAGCACGCCCCAGTCGAGCGCGCGGTCCCTCTCGCCGCGCGTTCCTGCCGGGATGCCCGCAGTCTCCGCAGCGCGCGTCAGCTCGCGAACAAACTCCTGGTCATAGGCCACATCAGAGCCGTCCGCAGCGTCACCGAAGTCCCCAAAGTCCCCATGCGCGCCCGCCCCCGGCGAGATGTGCAGGTAGTCCAGGTAGGACGTGATATGCGGGCTCGAGATGACGATGGTCTGCGGCGCGAGCTCGGCCACGCGACGCGCGACCTCCTCATACGCCGCCAGCGTGGCGGCTATGCCCGCCTCCCGGCCATGGCCCACCCCCGGCACGGCAAGCGGCGGGTGCGGAACGGCAAACGCGGCAAGAACGGGCATGGCAGCCTCCTAACCGCAGCTACGAGCTGCTGTAACCGTACCAGGCCACGCCCTCGTCACGCCAGCCGAGCTTCACAAGCGCGTCGCGCTCCTCAGAGCTTGCCGTGTAGTTGTGGGTGCCCGTGGTGGCATAGGGGTTGAACTGCCGATAGATGGGCATCTCGCCACCGGAGTACCAACCAACGCCCTCCCGATGCCAGCCGAGGCTCCCCAGCGTGTTGTACTCATCGAGGCTCATCGTGTAGTGGTGGTCCCCGCCCGCAACGTAGGGGTTATAGAGGCGGTACACCGGCTCGCCGTACTCGGAGTCGGGGCCGACCCAGCCCACGCCCTCGTCGGTCCAGCCAATCTTGGCCAGACTTAGGCGCTCGGAGGGGTCGGACGTGTAGAAGTGCTCGCCGCTCCACTGGTTGTAGAGGCGATACATCGTCACCGTATCTGCGGAGGTGCGCATCGTGATGCGGTAGTCCTCAAACTGCACAAACTCCGTCGGCACAACCTTGACGTAATACGTTCCCTTGGTGAGGTGCTTGGTCTCCAGCAGGGTGGTGCCGTCCGCGCTGTCGTGATCAAAGGTCGCCACAACGTCACCCGCCTGCGCCGACGGCGAGTCATAGAGCGTTACGCGCCACTTTCCCGTGCCGGGATCCCAGGCGCCCGGTTCTCCCCCCACAATGATGGTTGAGGTGTTCATGAGCATCTGGACGTTCTCGTCGGCCTCGAGGGTGATCTTGTACCAGTCCACGTCCGAGGCGGAGAGGGTGCTCCCCGAGAGGTCGTTGCCCAGCAGCATCACGTCCGCCGTTGCGGCGGTGTTGTTCCGCTCGGTCTCCCCATAGGGATTCTCGCTGTAGTGCGCCTGGAAGGTGTAGGCAAAGCTCTCGGCCTGCTCGCCGTAGGTCACCCTGATGCGCAGGTAGTACGTGCCCGCCTCATAGCCCAGATACGGAACGTCGTAGTACGCGGACACGTCCTGCGCGCCGGGACTGTAGATGAGCTCTCCGGAGGCGTCGTAGAGGCCGATCTCCCAGCTCGCGCCCTCCCTCGGGGCACTTGAGAACGAGAAGAGCACGCTTCCGGTCTTGGGCACGGAGAAGGTGTACCAGACGTCCCCGCTGGCATCCGGAGCGTAAGCGCTGTGGGACGCGCTGATGGTTATGTCGATCTTCTCGGCCGTTGCCATGGTGGAGTGGTCCTCCGGCGCGGCAAGCGCGGGCGCGGGTGCAACGCAGAGAAGGCAGGTCAGGACGACACAAACAAGCGAGAGGAACAGGGCTCTTCTTCTCATCACGCACCTCCGGGGACACATGGGCTACCCACCCGGGCCTGTCGTGCCTTTCAGTTTGGCACGTTGCGTGATGACCGCGCGGCTGATTGCGCGGCAACGCATTGTACGGAGGTTTTTTCTGGGTAAATGGCGGCTCTAGGGCAACCGACCTCGCGCGTCGCCCATTTTTGACGCCAAATCACACGCCAAAATGGCCGTCGCGCGAGGTCGAAAAAGCGAGAGGACCCTTACAGGTACGCGTCGGGGGTCTCGGTCTTGAGCTCGCGGCCCATGAGCAGCGCCGTGGCGTCCTGGGGCTTGATCTTGCCGGAGACGACGAGGCCCACCATCTCGCAGATGGGCATCTCAACGCCGAGCTTCTCGGAGAGCTCGAGCACCGCGGGCAGGGCGTTTAGGCCCTCGACCACGGCGCCGACCCTGGCCACCGCCTCGTCAACGGGCACGCCCTCGCCGAGCATCTTGCCGCAGCGCAGGTTGCGGCTGTGCAGGCTGCCGGCCGTGACCACCAGGTCGCCGGTGCAGGCAAGGCCGAAGAAGGTCTCCGGGTCGCAGCCGAGGGCGGTGCCCAGGCGGCGCATCTCGGCCAGGCCGCGCGTGACGAGCGCCGCGGAGGAGTTGTCGCCAAAGCCTAGGCCGCGCGCGATGCCGCACGCGAGGGCGATCACGTTCTTAAGGGCGCCGCAGAGCTCAACGCCGCGCACGTCGGAGCTGGTGTAGACGCGCAGGACCTCGTTGGAGAAGAGGCGCTGGACAAGCAGGGCCGCCTCCTCGTTCTCGCTCGCCGCCACGATGGCGGTGGGCATGTCAAAGGCGACCTCCTCGGCATGGCTGGGGCCGGAGAGCGCCACCACGGCGGGGCGGACGTCCGGGCGCGCCTTGGCGAGCTCGTCGGCAATGACCTCGGTCATCGTGTCCATCGAGTTCTCCTCGAGGCCCTTCGTGGCGCAGACGAGAACCGCGTCCGGCCGCACGTAGGGCGCAACCTGGGCGGCCATCGGGCGCACAAAGCGCGACGAGGTCACAAACACGATGACGTCCTTCTCGGCCGCCGCGTCCTTGACCTCGGTGGTGAGAGCAATCTCCGTGGGCAGGTCCGGGTCTCCGGGCAGGGGGATGGTGCGCGTGGAGCTCAGGCGCTCGACGGTCTGCGCGGACTCCGACCACACCGTCACGTGATGACCCTGGAGCGAGAAGAGCCGCGCGAGCGCAAGGCCCCATGCACCGCTGCCAAAGACGCCCACCTCGGCACGCCGGTCCGCGCCGTTGCTGCAAGAGTTGATCACGCCGTCCTCCCCGTTCTTCTCGTAAGCTGCCTGTAAGTTTATGCCATCCTCCGCAAAAAGGGGACGTGCCGAAGCCGTCTTCGACACGTCCCCATCACTTGACGACCGCGCGGGCGGCCGGAGGCGCTACTCGTTGGCGTACCAGCCGACCCCCTCGGCGACCCAGCCAAGGGCAACGAGCGAGTCGTTCTCGGCCTTGCTCGTGGTGTAGTGGTGCGTGCAGGCCCGCACAAATGGGTTGTACAGGCGATACACGGGCGTGGAGCCGCCGGAGCGCCAGCCCTCGCCCTCCTGCTTCCACCCAATGCGCCCGAGCTCAACGTACTCCTCGTAGTTCGTCGTGTAGTGGTGGTCGCTCGTATAGGGGTTGAACAGGCGGTAGACCGGCTTGCCGTCGGCGGGCGCCACCCAACCGGTTCCCTCGTCGGTCCAGCCGATGCTCACGAGCGCCTTCTGCTCAACGTTGCTCGAGGTGTAGAAGTGCTCGCCGGTCCACTGGTTGTAGAGGCGATACATCCGCTCGCCGTTGACGGGCTCGGGACTCTGACCCTGGTTCTGCCCCTGGTTCTGGCCCGAGGAGGCGCCGGTGCGCAGCTCGAGCGAGTACGACGCGCCGCTCGTCCCCACGTTGGGGTCAACCTTCACGTAGTAGGTGCCGGCGCCCAGGGTCAGCTGCTTGCTCTCAAAGCCGGTCTCGCTGGCGTGGTGGCGCTCGGCAAGAAGGGCGCGGGAGCTGCGGAAGTCACGCTCGCTGAAGAGTTGGACGTTCCAGCCGCCACGGCTGCGCTGGGAGTTGGAGAAGGCCAGGCGGACGTCGGTGGAGCCGGAGAGCGTGAACTTGAACCAGTCCTCGTCGTCATCGTCGTCGTCCCAGTCATCATCATCGTCAAAGTCGTCGCGATCGTCGTCATCGTCGTCCACGTGGGTGGTCGTGGCCTTGATCGCGGAGTTCAGGCGCAGCTCGTCGGCAAGGCGCGGCCCGTCGTTTGTCTCGGTCTCCCATGAGCCGCTTGCGGTATGCGAGACCAGCAGGCCGTACGTGGCGCCGCGGCGGTCGTCGTCATCGTCGCCCTCGATCTCGAGGTAGTACGTTCCCGCGGCAAGGCCGATCTCCGCCGTCTCGAAGCTGCCGTTTCTCGCGCGCGCCTCGTACTCGAGGATGTCATCGTCGTCGCGGCGCGAGGCGTCGTAGAGGCTGACCTCCCACTCGCCCCACGAGGCAACTGAGCTCGTGAGCTTGATCTTCACCGGGCCGGCCTGCGTCAGGTCAAAGCGATACCACGCGTCATCGCTCGCCTCATGCGCGCTCGCCGTGTAGGTTTGGTTGACCGCGATGGTCCTCGCTCTGCGGTAATCGTCATCGTCGGCCGCGGCGGTCGCGGGCGCCAGGCAGAGCGCCCCCATCACAAACGCAGCGAGAAGCGCTGCGATGCGCGGGAGGCGCCTGTGGTCGGACTCGTGCCGTCTCATGGTCCTGCCTTTCTCTCGTTGGCTGAAACTAACCTTGAGAGAAAGGTTACCCAGAGGGTGTCAGTTCTATCAATGAGGAAACCAGAACCTACTGTCATGGTTCTGTAAGCTTTACAGGTATACCCCCGCCCCTCTTTTTTTGTGCGAGCGCCCCGGCAAGCACGCCTGCCGGGGCGCACGTGCCGTGCTTATGCGCGGTCGAACACCGGGCTGCTCAGGTTGCCAAAGTCTATGGGCCTTACGCTTGCGAGGTCAACTTGGCCCGTGTCCGCCGTCGGGCATGCCTGGAAGCTGTATTCCACGCCCTGATAGACGCACTTGCAGAGGTAGTGCGTGTACTGCCACTCAAGCGAGCCGCGCGGGTAGTCGCCGTAGCAATTGTGGATGCTCGAGAAGCCTCCCACGCACTCCGCAATCTGACACAAGACTGCCGGCGAGGTTGCAGAATCCCAGCGCTTGGTCACAAAGAACGGGTTGTTGGGCTCAGACGCCAGAAAGACAAGATTCTCGCCGTCAACGTGCAGGTAGGAAAACTCCTGGAGCAGGCCGGCGCAGATCTTGCGCATCTTCTCGGGCGGGGTCATGTCCGCGGTGGTATAGCGCGCGATCTGCTCGTCAATCCACGCGTCCACGGTGGCGTCATAGCTCTTGAAGTCTGCCGTGAAGGTTGCCGCCACCGCCCCCTGGTAGTACGGGTCGTTCGGGTCGGTCTCCCTTATCTCGATCGTGTGCGCCCCCGTGGCCTCCGTGTCAAAGCGATACTGCACCACGTAGCCCCCGGGAACCTTGAGGAAGTTGGCGTTCTGTGCGAGACCGCTGTCCTTTACGTCGAGAAACTCGCCCGGCTGCAGGACCATGACCCAGGTCTCGGTTGCCTGGGCGTCAGCGAGCCGGAAGCTACCGGTCGGATTGTCCGTCTTGATGTAGAGCGTGCGACTCGAGCCGTCATACCACGTTGAGCCGAGGCCATCTATGTAGTACGCCTCGTAACGGTACGCAACGTTCTTCTCCCACAGGGCATAGAGGTTCATGGCCTCCGTCACGGGCGCGGAGAAGTCATACGGGACCTTCTTTTCAAAGTCGCTGTACCAGCCCTTGAAGGTGTAGCCCGCACGCGTTGGGCCTGCCGGCCTGGTCACGCGCTCGCCCATGAGGATGCTCTGGGAGGGGACCTCACTGCCGCCCTCGCTGTTAAAGGAAACCGTCTTATAGCTGTGCACGAGCGTTGCGTTGGGGTCCCCAAGCCCCTCGGCGTACCATGCCACGCCTTCGCCGCGCCACCCAAGACGAACCAGCGCGTCGTTCTCCTCCTTGCTCGTGGTGTAGTTGTGCGTGCCCGTGGTGACGTACGGGTTAAACTGCCGATAGAGCGGCACCCCGCCGCCCGAGTACCAGCCCACGCCCTCGTAGCGCCAGCCGATCTTCTTGAGCGCGTCGCGCTCGCTCGCGTCCATCGTGTAGTGGTGGTCGTCGGTGTAGGGGTTGAAGAGGCGGTAGACCGGCTTGCCCTCGGAGGGAGCCTCCCATCCGGTGCCCTCAAAGGACCAGCCGATCCACCACAGGTTGCTGCACTCCTCGGAGTTGGAGGTATAGAGGTGCTCGCCGGTGTAGGGGTTGTACAGGCGGTACATGGGCAGCGTTGCCGCGCGCGCCGACATCGGCACCAACAAAACCGCAAACGCCACGGCGAGAAGCGCGACTGCTGCCAACCTGCCAGGTCTCTGACGCATGGCTGACCACACCCTCCCTTTCTACGAAAAGGGGACGCGCCGGCAGGTCCCAGCGCGTCCCCGCAATGACTATGCGCGTGACGCTACTTCGCGCTCACGGCGTACCAGCCGGTGCCCTCGGCCTTCCAGCCGATGGAGACGAGCTTGTCGTTCTCCTCCCTGCTGACGGTGTAGTTGTGGGTGGCCGTCTGGACGTAGGGGTTGAACTGGCGGAGCACCGGGACCGACCCGCCCGAGTACCAGCCCACGCCCTCGTAGCGCCAGCCGATCTTCTTGAGCGTGTCGCGCTCGCTCGCGCTCGTCGTGTAGTGGTGGTCGTCGGTGTAGGGGTTGAAGAGGCGGTAGACCGGGTCGCCCGAGGTCGGCGCCACCCAGCCAACGCCCTCGTAGGTCCAGCCGATGGATTTCAGCGTGTCGCGCTCGCCCGCGTTGGCGGTGTAGAAGTGCTCGCCGGTGTAGGGGTTGTACAGGCGATACATCGTCTGGGTCTGGGGCGGCTCGGAAACGGTGAGGGCGTACTCATGGCCCGACATACTCGTATTCGGAGACACTTCAATGGTGTAGGTGCCTGCGTTGAGGCGAATCGAGGAGCTCGAATGGCTGGTCTGGTCGGCATCCCAGCTAAAGTCCGCAATCTTGTTGTTGTTAATGTCCCGCAGGTAAACATGCCAGCGACCGCTTGAGTACTGAGCGTTGGTAAGACTCAGAACAACGGTCGAACTCTTGGAAAGGACAAGACGGTAGAAGTCATCGTCATCATAATCGATGGACGAGCCATTGATGGTCTTGCCCAGCGTGATGGTGTCGGTCGTTGAGAGACTGTCGTTGAGCTCAGTCTCCCAGTTGGAGGCAGCGGTAAAGCCAGTCGTAAAGGTATATTCCTGGCCCTGGGTACTTGAGCGCGGAGACACCTCAACGGTATAGGTGCCCTTGGGCAGGCCGATGCGCATACCCGAGTGGCTCGTGGCGTCAGACTCCCACGTAAAGTTGGCTATTGTCTCGTTGGACTGATTCCTCAGGTAGACGTTCCAGCCGCCCCTCGAGTTCTGCGCGTTGGTAAGCTTGAGCTGAACTACTCCGTCGGACGGCGTGGTAAAGCGATAGAAGTCATCGTCGTCATAGTCGATGGTTGAGCCCTTGACCGCCTTGTTCACTGAAATTGCGTCGGCAGTCTCTAGTCCGTCGTTGAACTCAGTCTCCCAGTCCGAAGCAGCTGAAAACCCAATCGTAAGGTTGTAGCGCTGACCGCTTGTGCTTGAGCGCGGGGATACTTCAATCGCGTACGTGCCCTTAGGAAGACCGATGCGCGTCCCGGTATGACTCGTGGCATTGGACTCCCAGCTAAAGTTGGCGATGGTATTGTTGTCCAGATCGCGCAGGTAGACGTTCCAGCCACCTCTTGAGTTCTGAGCATTGCTGAGGCTGAGCTGAACAACTCCGTTTGATGGAGTGGTAAAGCGATAGAAGTCGTCGTCATCGTACTCGAGCGTTGTGCTGGAGACCGTCTGGTTGACGTTCACGTACGTTGCCGTCTCAAGGCTTTCGTTACCCGGATCGGCCCATGCGGGCGTTGCGCATACCAGGCTGAGCGCCGCCGCGGCGGCCAGCGAGAAGAACAGGGCAACTCCCCTCTTGGCCATTCTCCGTCTTATCATTTGTTAATCCTTTCATCGCGGCCAACATAACTCGTTAGCAGTGATGATATTGGCTGATAGCAACCTTAAATGTAAAAACTTCCGAACGGCGGAATGTTTCGGTGGGCGCGGGGCGGCTTTCCCTGCGCGGTGCGGCCCCCAATGAGGGTATGTACACTGTTGCGGGTTTGATGTTCTTCTCGCCGCGCGCTGAACTGGGGTTTTATCGACGTTGAGAGTGCATCAAACCTGAAACAGTGTACATACCTTCCAGCCGTCGCCCGCCCAACCCGGGCGCCGCCGCAGTCACACGATGCGGCCGAGCACCGGCACGCGCCTGAGCAGCCAGGTGAGGGCGGAGCCAACGGCAAGGCTCACCGGACACCACAGCGCAGAAACCACCAGCATGGGCAGCACGGGGTCGAGAAGATCGCGCAATGGGGGCCAGAGGCAGCACTTGAGGATGGGGTCAAAGAGGTACACGCCAAACGTGAGCGGACCCAGCGTCGTGACCACGCGGCAGAGCCCCGGCAGGCGCTCGCTCAGCGCGGGCCGCCCGTCGAGGGTCCTTCTCGCCAGCAGAAACACCGCGACTGCGCTCACCCAGTCAAAGAGTGAGACGAAGTCCTCCGTATAACCCGTGGTCACACCCTGGTGGTACGTAAGCGCGCTCGACGCCGCGATGCCAAGGAGCGCTGCCAGCCCCAACTTTGCCAGAAGACTGCCCGTTATCTGCCGCACGTCAACCACCCGTCCCAGGTAGTAGCCTACGAGCGGGTAGAACAGCTGCCGCTCGACGGCGATCGGCAACGTAAGGTTGATCGTGATGCCGCTGCCCGTGAGCGCGCTGACGGCGTAGCTCACCATGGGCACAACGGCTGTCATGATGGCGTGCAGCACCAGTAGGTAGACAAACTCGGCCCGGCCCATCCGGGCGGCCACGGCGCGCAGGAACGGAAGAAGCAAAATCATGCCCGCGTAGGCGTAGAGGAACCAATACGAGCCCTCGGTGTCTCCGGAGAGGATGCCGCGCACGATTCCGGCCGTTCCGCCAAACCTGATGACGTAGCAGATGCCGCCAAAGACCACGATGGCGCCGAGAATTCTGGGGAGACGATGGCCGACCGTGTGACTGATGGGTTCTTCTCGCCCCAGGAGCAGCGCGCCGGAGACCATGAGAAACAGCGGCACGTTGACGCGCGTGAGCATGGTCACGAAGAGATATGCCCAGGCTGTGGGGCCGGAGCTGGTCTGGTACAGCGCATAGCCGGGCGTGTGGTTGAAGACAACGAGAAGCACCGCGAGCACGCGCAGCGCGTCAATCCAGGCGCTTCTGGGTCTGCGCCTAAAGTGCTTTCCGCCCGCTCGTCCCACTGCTGCTCCCGGTGCTTCCTGCGCGTGCCTTGCTGAAACGAGTATAGCGTGGAGGAGGTGGCCCCCGTTGTCCGCGATTATTTGCGGACAACGGGGGCGGCGGGGGTGCTCAAGGCACGAGGGAGGCCGTTGTCCGCACTTTTTTGCGGACAACGGGACCAAACGCGCAGCTTGTAACAGGCACAAAATGGGCGCCCGCCCCTCAGCAAAGACGGGACGGGCGCCGGGAAGGGCGCGGAGGGCCGCGGCGTCCCTACTGCCCCTGGGCGGCGTAGCGGGCCTCCGTGGCCTCCTTGGCGGGGCGCCACCAGGCCTCGTTGTCGCGGTACCACTCGATGGTGGCGGCCAGGCCCTCCGCGAAGTCGGTGTGGCGGGGCTCCCAGCCCAGCTCGCGCCTGAGCTTGGAGCTGTCGATCGCGTAGCGGCGGTCGTGGCCGGGGCGGTCGCGCACCCAGTCGAAGTCGTCCTCGGGCCGCCCCATCGCGCGCAGGATCTCGCGCAGGACGGTGATGTTGTCGCGCTCGCCGTCGGCGCCGACGAGGTAGGTCTCGCCGTAGCGGCCCCTGGTGAGGATCTCCCACACCGCGGAGCTGTGGTCCTCGGTGTGGATCCAGTCGCGGACGTTGCGCCCGTCTCCGTAGAGCTTGGGGCGGGTGCCGCAGATGATGTTGGTGACCTGCCTGGGGATGAACTTCTCGACGTGCTGGTAGGGGCCGTAGTTGTTGGAGCAGTTGGAGATGGTGGCGCGGACGCCGTAGGTGCGGTGCCAGGCGCGCACGAGCATGTCCGAGCTCGCCTTGGTCGAGCTGTAGGGGCTGCTCGGGCGGTAGGGGGTCTCCTCGGTGAAGCGCGCCGGGTCGTCGAGGGCCAGGTCGCCGTAGACCTCGTCGGTGGAGACGTGGTGGTAGCGCACGCCGTGCCTGCGGCAGGCCTCCAGCAGGCGGTAGGTGCCCACGACGTTGGTCCGCACGAAGGGCCCCGGGTCGGCGATGGAGTTGTCGTTGTGGGACTCGGCGGCGAAGTGGACGATCGCGTCGTGGCCCGGCACCAGGCGCTCGAGCAGCGCCTCGTCGCAGACGTCGCCCACCACGAGCTCCACGCGGTCGGCGGGCAGCCCCGCGATGTTCTCCGGGTTGCCCGCGTAGGTGAGCTTGTCGAGCACGGTCACGTGGACCCCGGGGTGCTCCCGCACGACGAAGTGCACGAAGTTGGATCCGATGAAGCCGCACCCGCCGGTGACGATGATGTTGGTGGGCTCGAAGGTGTCGGACATGCTATGCCTCCCTATATACCGGTATACAAGCAGAAATCAAACAACAGAGGGGCCATAGACGAGCGCGAGCACGTCAACCACCCGACCATCGTAGCGATATACGATAAGAAACGTTGAAATGGGAATCTGACGAAGTTCTTCTCCATATTGATCGGTCAGACAGCGCCTCACCCGGGCCGAGCCCATCTCGGGAAACGACTGGAGATTGTTCAGAGCGTCCCAGATTCTCCCAAGAACCCTCTCGGAGTAGATGTCGGCCAGGCCCGCAGAGAATTCCTCAGAGATGCGCAGCTCGACGTTAGGCACGCTTCCTCCTCAGCTCCTCCGCGCGCGCAAACGCCCCCTCAACCGAGGTCGTATAACGCCCCGCCCCAATATCCGCCATGCCGCGACCAACCGCCTCCATGAGACGAGCCTCAAACGCGGCGTCCTCGCGCTCTGCGGCGATTCGCCTCTCAAAGGCCTCTTCGCTGCAGAACACATAGGCGCCAGCCCCCTGCTCGGTAATCCGAACAACCGAGTCGCGCGCAGCCTCCTTTACCTGCGAGGGATTACGCTGAAGCGTTGTCATCGAGTAAATTGGCTCCATCTCCACCACATCCCTGTTCATCGTACAGCAGATAATACTCTGCTATTTTATCAGATAGTCATCTGCTATTCGATTGAGTTAATCCTGCAGGCCCGCCACGTACTCGCGCAGCTCGTCCTCCCAGTCGCGGGGCGAGAAGCCCGTCGCGCGGACCTTGGAGAGGTCGAGGTCGGAGTGTGCCGGCCGCGGCGCCACGGGGCCCTCGGCGCCGGCGTAGTACTCGGCGGTGGTCACCGGGCGAACCGCGTCGCCGTTGCCGGCGGTCAGGTCGAAGACCTCGCGGGCGACCTCGGCCCAGGAGGCCACGCGGCCGGAGCCGGTGAGGTTGTAGGTGCCGTACGGCGCGCGGGCGTCGAGAAGCGCGAAGATCCCCTCGGCCATCTGGTCGGTGAAGGTGAGCCGTCCCAGCTGGTCGTCCACAACCGTCACGCGCTCGAGCGCGTCCGCGGGGTCGGCGCAGCGGCGCGCAAGGCCGGCCATCGTGCGCACGAAGTTCCTCCCGTCGCCGATGACCCAGCTCGAGCGGACCACGTAGTGCGCGGGACAACCGGCCGCGGCCAGGTCGCCGGCGGCCTTGGACTGGCCGTAGACGGAGAGCGGGGAGAGCGCCTCGCCCTCGCCGTGGTTCTCGGCGCTACCGTCAAAGACGTAGTCCGAGCTCACGTGCACGAGCGTGATGCCGCGCTCCGCGCAGGTGCGGGCGAGAAGCGCGGGACCCGTGGCATTGGCGCGCCAGCAGGCGGCGCGGCCCTCGGGGGTCTCCGCGCGGTCGACGGCGGTGTACGCACCGCAGTTGATCACGGTGCCGTAGAGGGACCAGTCGTAGCGGTCGTACTGGGCGGGGTCCGAGAAGTCGAACTCGTCGATGTCGCAGAAGTCGAAGCTGCCGAGGAGCCCGCGCTCCCCCGCCAGGGCGCGCACGGCGCGGCCGAGCTGGCCGTCGCAGCCCGTGACGAGCGTGCGGCGCGGCGCCATGGGGACGGCGTCGGCGAGCAGGGGGTGGTTCTTGTCGGCCTCAGAGAGCGTGCACTCGGAGAGCGGGATGGGCCACTCGATGGCGAGCTCGGGGTCGGCCAGGTTCACGAAGGTGTAGGTCTTCTTGAGCTCCGCGGACCAGTGCGCGTCCACGAGGTAGGTGTAGGCGGTGCCGTCCTCGAGCGCCTGGAAGGAGTTGCCCACGCCGCGGGGCACGTAGATCGCTCGGGAGGGGTCTAGCGCGCAGGTGAAGACACGGCCAAAAGTTTCGCCGGGACGCAGGTCCACCCACGCGCCGAAGACCGAGCCGGCGGCCACCGAGATGAACTTGTTCCAGGGCTCTGCGTGGATGCCGCGCGTGACGCCGCGCTCGGCGTTGAAGGAGACGTTGTTCTGCACCGGGCGGAACTCCGCCGGCAGCCCCGCGGCCACCATCTTGGCACGCTGCCAGTTCTCCTTGAACCAGCCACGCGCGTCTCCGTGCACGGGGAGGTCAAAGACGAGAAGTCCGGGAATCCCGGTCTCCTCCGCGCGCAGGTCCTTCTCGAACTCCATTGGCTACTCCTCTGGGTACTTGCGGTCAGGTGCTATCTTGCCCTCCGCCACGGTGCGCAGGTGGGCGCCGTAGTTGGACTTGCCGTAGCGCTCCGCGCACTCCAGCAGGCGCTCGCGGGAGACCCAGCCGTTCTCGAAGGCGATCTCCTCGGGGACGGAGACGGGCAGGTCCTGGGCCGTCTCGACGGTGCGGACAAACTGGGACGCCTCGAAGAGGCTCTCCATGGTGCCGGTGTCCAGCCACGCGTAGCCGCGGCCGAGCGTGACCACGTCAAGCGCCGCGTCCTCGAGATACATGCGGTTGAGGTCCGTGATCTCGTACTCGCCGCGGGCCGAGGGGCGCACGGCGGCGGCGCGCTCGCAGACGTCGCCGGGATAGAAGTACAGGCCGGTCACGGCGTAGTTGCTCTTGGGGTGCTCGGGCTTCTCCTCGATGGAGACGGCGTTGTAGCTCTCGTCAAACTCAACGACGCCGAAGCGCTCCGGGTCGTCCACGCGGTAGCCAAAGACGGTGGCGCGGCCCGCCTCGGCGTTGCGCACCGAGCGGCGCAGGTGGCGAGAAAGACCGTTGCCATAGAAGATGTTGTCCCCCAGCACGAGCGCGCAGGGCTCGCCGGCGCAGAACTCCCGGCCGATGACGAAGGCCTGGGCCAGCCCGTCGGGGCTGGGCTGCTCCGCGTAGGAGAGGCTGATGCCGAAGTCCGAGCCGTCGCCGAGCAGGCGCTCGAAGTTGGGCAGGTCCGTGGGCGTGGAGATGATCAGGATGTCGCGAATGCCCGCCAGCATGAGGGTGGAGAGCGGGTAGTAGACCATCGGCTTGTCGTAGACGGGCAGCAGCTGCTTGCTCGTCACGGTGGTGAGCGGGTAAAGACGGGTGCCGGAGCCCCCGGCGAGGATGATGCCCTTCATGTGGGGTCCTTTCGCGCGACAGAACTGGATAGATTGTAGCCGAGCAGCTGCGCGCAGCCCCCAGCCACCGCGGCGACGAGCGGCGGTAGCGAGAAAATCCCGAACGTTCGGGGTCATTCGCGAACGTTCGCGAATATTCGTGGTTCGTTACGCAAGGTAGTAACGGAGCTTCCTGCCTTCCCTCACTCCACGAACAATCTCCTCCAGGCTGTAATCGCCATCGCGAAAGGACATGGGCACCTCCGGCACCAAACTGCCATTACTGAACCTAAACTCTACCAGTCATGGAAAAAAGCGGAGTTGTCAAAGAAGGCATGTTCTACGATGTCGCCCAGCATTAGCAATCCCATTCGAATGGCGAGGGCGTTCGGACAATATACGGAGTAATCCAGCGCTGAATTCAGTATGCTTTTATTCACCCGCCCAACGATAGGAGCCCGCATGGCACAGCGGCGCAACGGCGAGTTTCCCGCCACGCCCGAGGAAGCCCGCGCCCAGCTGGTCCAAATGCTCACGCTGGCGCTCATCCGGCTCACGAGCCGTCGGGAGGGCAAGGGCAAGACGGAGCGCTGGCACTCTCAACGTGGCTACGACCCATCCGCGCTCGACAGCCTTTCCAAAATGGGACTCATCGAGCTGACCGGCAAAAATGACTCGATCACGCTTACCGAGCGCGGACTTGTTGTCGCCGAGGGCGCCGCGCTCATCATCGCCGAGGCGTTTGACCACATGTACGAGGACACCAGGCCCCGCGCGGCGTCGCCCGCCTCCCTTGACGACGCTCCGCTCTTTGACCCGCTCCCCTACCGGACCGAAGACGACCGTCGCGCCTTTCTCCTGCGCATCGAGCTGGACCTTGACGGGCTCTTCCCCTGCTGGCGAGAAGTGCTCGTGCCTGCAACCTGCAGCTTCCTTGACCTGCACCTTGTCATCCAGCGCATCTTCAACTGGTACGACGCGCACCTGTTCAACTTTGAGATGGTCGCACACAGCACGCACCTCCACATGGAGGAGCACGCCTTCCAGGCGCCGGAGGACGTCTTCATCCCGAGGGGCTACGCGCTCGCCGAGGCTCGCGAGGTGCTTCTGGGCGACGTCTTTCCCCGCTCGCGCACGGCGCGTTACAGCTACGACTACGGCGACGGCTGGGAGCACAAGATCAAGCTCGTGAAGACCATGCGCAACGCGGACGTCACGGCGCCGCAGCTCATGGACGGCGAGGGCGACGCCCCACCCGAGGACGTGGGCGGCCCGGACGGCTTTGAGCATTTTCTCGTTACCATCTCAGACCCCTTCAACGAGGAGTGCCTTGATGCGCTCAAGTGGGGAGAAGCCCAAGGCTACGCACCGTTTGACCTCGCGAAGAAGCAGCAGGAGCTGGCAGACAGCTTTGAAGACGACCGCCGCGAGTGGCTTGAGATGCTGGCACAGGCGGGCGTGGCGGCCAGCCAGCCCGGCGGCTCGCTCCGGTTTGTGTGAAAGGACAATCGAGCCTGCCTAACCTTTACGCCAGCAGATCGGCAAGCATAAGCTCATCGTTTTCACGCCGGGCCTTTGACGCATACCTTTTGATGCACTCCGCAAGTTCGGCGCCATTGGACCAGTATTCCTTAAGAAACTTGGTCTCCTTGATTTTGGAGAGACCGAGCTCCTGCTTGCAGAACTCACTTGGCTTCAGAGAGCGGTTCCTCCGGCTCTGCCTCTGCCATAAATCGAATGCCCCCTGCTTATGAACAGCGAGCATCTCGATTTCCGGGCGGGTAAAGAAGCTCTGCACCACGGCATCAGCCCCCGCTCTTTTTGGCAGCTCAAACCGCGCAGAGCGACTGTCCACAATTCTCGCGACCAGAAGCCCCTCTGCACCATTAACTGAATAGTCCATCCCAAGATACTGGCTGGCTATATCCGCAGCCTTTCTTGTGCGCGTATACGGACGATCGGAATACACGGCGTCAAACACCACCCTGTCTTTATCGACCACAAGCAGTCCGTCTTCGTAGAGGCGCTGGATGATGACTCCCTCAGCAGCCCCCTCGCAACTAAATAGAACATACCTATGTGTGAGGTTGTATCTGGCATCACTCACCTTGCACATACCTCCTCACATAGTCTCTCATCGCCTGAACGTCAGGGTAGCTTGGCATTGAGCCCGGAATGACATTGTGGAGAATGACCTCGCTCTTTTTGTTTTCAACGCGGTCGACCACGCTCGAATACTTGATGACTCTCGTCCTGTATTCGCTGGTCCTCGTTAGCACGTACACGTTGTCTTTGCGCCTCAGCAAATCCAAAAGCTCCGGATAATGTGTCGAGAAAATCATCTGCGCCCCATGAGGGTTAGTCACGGGAGACGCAAAAAGGTTCAGAATGACGCCTACGAGCGATCTGTTGAGGCTATTCTCAATCTCGTCAACAATGAAGTATCCGCCCTCGCGCAGAACGTCGATGGCATGCCCCACCATTTCGGCGCCAGCGATTGTTCCGCTCGATAGTATCCGAGTAGCAACACCCATGCTGACGAGCCGCTCTTCTTCACCCTTAAACTTGAGGCGGAAGATCTGAGCGCCCGCATCCCATGTCAGGCTTTCAACGCTTGCGTCAAAAGCCTGAATAACGGGAGTCGGCATAGAGATCTCCGGGAGACGCCTCGTGGAACGCTCCACTCTTGCCGCGGTCTTTCCGGTTATTTTTGAAACAATGCTGGTCTGATCATCGAGAAAAGCCTTAGACTCTCCAGATATTACCGTAGGGTCGCCCTCGTCTCCGTTTCTCTTGAGGACAATCGAGGCCTTGGACTCAAACTCGGAGGATGACGTGAGCATCCTCTTGCTCGGCCTTTTTACTTCTAGGCGCCACAGCGTCTCATCCGTAAACGAAAAGGCATCACGCGTTATTCTTCCGCCAGGAATAGACTCACCTACGGGCTCGTAAGAATGCGCCAGCTCAGAACGGAGCTGATAGAAGGCCCCCCGCTCCCAAAACACAACCGTTATCACAAGCGAAGGACCAAGCTTGCCAATCCATCCCGAATCAAAATAAAGCTGACGCATGACAAAGGAACCTGTCATATATCCCAGGACAAACCGCAATAGGTTGAGCGTCGTCGTTTTGCCCGACGCGTTAACGCCGGTGATGCCCACAACGTTCTCCGTGTAAATTGAGCCAGAAGTCCCAACCTTTGTCACATCGGCGGTCGCCTCTCCATCACCTCGAATAACACGGTCGGTAGCAACAAAATCAATGTTGATGCCAGCGTCTTCATATAGGGGAACGTTCTTAATCTGAACTCTGAGCAGACGCATTGCATTCCTCTCCCGAGCACACTGTTAAACAGAAATCATGTTTAAGTCTTCCAGCTAAGGGAATCATAGACGATAGGCGGCAATCCCGACGATCCAACTTCTGCGAAAGGACAAGAAATGAACGGGAGCGACGGCAACAGCAATGACGAGATGGTAGAGGTACCGTCGTGGAGCTTTGCCTCAGCAGCAAAATGGACCATCAAGGTCCTTAGTGCCGCTGGCTTCGGAGCATGGTTGACCGATAAGCTCCCCGCCGAAACACTTCTCAAGCTCATTGCTGGGATTCTGGTTTTGTTGGGCAGCGGAATATACTGCCTTCACGTTTCTGGCGCAAGAACAAAGGGCAGGATGAGACGGAGGCTTGCCCCACCAGAACCCCTTTCACGGATTAAAGGCCTGGTGAATACACTCATACCGATTTTCGCGTTCCCCGCCATCTCGACTGGCCTGCTCTCACTCTTGTATCCAGTTATAAACATTATTTCCAGAGCCGCCAAGGCACTTTATAGCATGTCGCTTAACGTACCCGAGTTCGCCGAAACGAACCAGGAGATGTTTGCAGTCATTTCATCGGCGGTTATTCTCGTCACTCTCGTTCTGGGAATCGCCGTATTCACAGTAGGGTTTAGACTTCTAAACAGGACGGATGTTAATTATCTAAGTCCTGTACTCAAAGATATCTTTAGAAAGCGCGAGCTTACTAAGCTCCCCGCATATATGCTTGTTTTCGCGGGGCTCATGGTAATAACGCTTGCGATCTCTCCGTCTCTTTTGCATGCCTTGCTGGGCATTATTCGCACGAGCGACGCCGCCGCCCTTGTTCCTGAGGGTATTATTGCGTCGATGATATTCTTTGGTGGAGGATGGCTGCTGCTTCATTTTGCCGGCTTCGCCGGCCTCAATTCCGCGCGGCATGCCGCGCACTTCAAATCTTAGGACCGCTCCACCTCTCAACATTCTCTGGAATCAATAACAGATTCCGAGTGAGGAGGTAATGTACAGATTCTCCCTGGAGCTAGGGGCAGTGTCGCGAAAAGTTGTGCAGGCCCCTCGGAATCCCACTGAGCAGAACTTAATGCTAAATACTACTTTGCAAGGTTTGTGGTTTAATTAGAGTAGATATATTCATATGGTATTATTGAATGGCACATCCGGCCAGCGTTTCCTTTGAGGCGAGCCCTTACCTCGGCCTCAAGAACTGCTCACGTCTTCTGGCTTCCCGCCTGAATTACGTCAATCCAATTCAACAAACTTTCCTTGCGCACGAGAATCCTCGCAGTAACAGCGCCTTCGTCAGCCTTGTCCTCCAACAGGATGGCTCCATTTGGGAAGATGTAGGTCTGCCCATGGGCAATCCCATTTCGAATATTCTTGAGCAGGCATTGCATCCTGTTATCATTGCTGGCGCGAGTAATGGACCCGTCCTCGTTAAGCTTTATCTTTGTTGGGCGGTGCAGGAGAGCTCGTGGATGATCAGCACAGATTTCCTCATCGAGCTTCATAATCTTTAGAGTCTCTTTGATTGAATTACTCCCCAGTATTATGAACTGCTGAATGCCCGACTGCTGGAGAAGCAGACGCTCCAGTTTGGTTGACTGAGGGTTTCCCTTCCAGCCATAACCTTCAAGCGTCTTGGCCCTGTCTTCCACTTTCTGATCAAAAGGTCTATCGAGAACGTAAAACTGTACGAGTCTGGCAAATTCTTCAGGACTGTAGCGCTCTGTGAGGGAACAACGGTAATCCACCAGCTTGAAAGTCTTTGCGTTGCATGCGTGTCTATAGTTTTCATTGTATTTGGCGATAGCGTGCCAAACGTTGGTGTCAGAGCACCCCCGAAAAGGGGTGTGGCCACCGCCTAGAATCTTCAGTTACCACGCTGACAGAGACTTGGGAGATGACCACATGGACACTTTACAGCAGGGCGCGGCGCCGATGGCGCTGGCCGACATGCCGATGACCGCCTACGGCACGATCGACTTCAGGCGGCTGGTGATGGGGGAGTGCCTGCAGCAGGTCGTCGCCTGCGAGGAGCGCCGCGACCGGCTCGACGCCGCCGTCGCCGGGCTCGCCGCCGAGCCCGAGTGGGCGCCCCTCGTCTCCCGCATCTCCGCCGTCCGGGGGATCGGCACGGTGACCGCCTTCTCGATCGCCGCGGAGGTCGGCGACTTCTCGCGGTTCCCTTCGACGCCCGCCTTCATGTCCTACCTGAGGCTCGTGCCCTCGGAGGACTCGTCGGGCGGGAGGGTCTCGCGCGGCCCGATCACCCGCACGGGCAACGGGCACGCCCGCACGCTGATGGTGGAGGCCGCCTGGCACCACGCGAGGAGGCGCAGCCCGCTGTCCCCGACCGAGATAGCGAAGAGGTCGGGCATCGGGCCGGAGGCGGCGCGCGTCGCCGCGGAGGCCGAGAGGCTCAGGAGGCGCGGCATCCAGGCGAGCAAGGCCAACGTCGCCGTCGCTCGCGAGCTCGCGGGCTTCGTCTGGGCCCTCGCGGTCTGCGAGGGCTGACCCATACCGATGGCCCGGGCGCCCAAGAGGGCGGCGATGGGGAGAACCGCGGAGCGCCTATGCGCAGCCTGCGGGCCACGCGCGATACTAGAAGGCGGGTTCCCCGTGCCGGAGAGATCGGAATGCGCTAGCCAACGCGCGGATGTCAGACTGGAGATCGCCGAAGCCGTGCCGGCTCAACGCCCCGACGGGCGCCCTGGATCGGACATAGAGAAACTCCCCCACCCGCAAAGAAGCGGGCAGGGCATCTCTGCCTCTTGACAGGTTAGATTATATATCAGGCGCTACAATCGGGCAGGTTTGGGGGGGTGGCCCGACACCAACATTCGGCACACAACCCCGAGAGAGAGTGGCCGAAGACCATTATGGCACCTATCTCGGAATTGATGCCAACATCTTCCGCCGCAAAACCGTTCCCTCGGCCACGCGAGCGAAGACTCAGTACCCTATACGTCTTCGTAAACTGAGCAATGTCGCTATCTTCAAGATGGTCCGCCGAGTCAATCCCTTGAATTCTCACAGCAAGCGCAACGCCTCCCCGTGGTAGACCTCCCCCTAGCATGGTGATTGTTCAGGTCGCCAGCCCCGAGGGGAAGGTGATTGCCGTGGCCAAGAGGACCAACAGCCTCGCTCACGCGAAGTGGCTCTGCGAGTACCACATCGTGTTCTCGGCAAAAGTACAGGCGAAAGGCCATCTACAACGAGTACCGCAGGGACCTGGCGCAGATCGGCGCTGGTATAGCGTCAATTAATCATTGGCGTGCTTTATCTATCCTACTTGTAGGGGGAGCTTGACATGCGACACCTCTCTGAAGCTGCGATGACAATCATTGAGCAGAGGCAGTCTGATTGGCAGCTATGCCTGTTCGCGCAGATTCTCTCCGAACAGGTAGACCTATGCAGGCTATGGTCGAGCCCCGTCGAGGCAAACCCCACAATCAGGTCAATTGGGGCTGGTCTCCAACATCAGTCACTCCGCGAGGTCATCTTTGCGAGGGCGAGGATAGTGCCCTCAATTATGCTGAGATGGGAGAAAGAAAACCAACAAGGCCATTCACCTACTAAGAAAGATGGACAAGCGCCCGTGGGACTCGCTTGTCATCAAGCATGCTGACAGGGCCGCATATTTGATGACAAAGGCTTACCGAGAACTTGCTCCCGAGTATCTGAAGCTGCTCATCATCGATGTCCCGTTGTCATGTATGCCGGCGCTTCGCGAAGCCAGGCATCTGGCAAGGGAGATTCTCTCGGGACTGGATGACTGTTGCTCGACGTTCATTGCCGATATCAGGACGGCCGCGTCTCGACAATCTTCGGGAGAGGATCAGAGATTATTCCCAGTGCTAGATCTTGATTTAGATGCCAGCAGGCTTGCGAAGCTTATGGAAAAGAACAACAAGCTCTACTCACGTACAAAAGTCCGAGTAAAGAACGTTGAGGAGCCCGCCCATGAGTACGAGTGCCCGGATGAGTTGATTGGCTCTATTGACGCCATGGAGGGGTATGAGTTCGAGCGGCTCTGCGCGAGGCTCCTCGAGGCCAACAGATACAAGAAGGTTGAAGTGACGAGTGGCAGCGGAGACCAAGGGGTTGACATTCTGTGCGAGAAAGATCGTGTCACTTATGCAATCCAGTGCAAGAGGTACGACTCTCTGGTCGGTAACAAGGCGGTGCAGGAAGTGACGGCTGGGAGGCAGTTCTACCACTGCAATGTCGGGGTGGTGATGACCAACAGTGACTTTACCGCCAGCGCCAAGGAACTCGCTGAGGCAACGGGTGTAGCCCTTTGGGGTAGGGATGTTGTTCTGAGAATGCTGAGCGCTATGAACAAAGGCTCGAGCTCATTTATTCAGGCGGGGGAATGACGCTGATTGGTATTAGCGTCGAAGCCTCATCATATCGGGCGTGTTCTCGGTACGTTCGATTCCATGGGAAGCATGTCGAACATCTGCCGCGGGGGAAGGCCCCAATTACGCGTGTGCACCTGCGCATATCGCACTTAAGTCTCTCGATGGCGCTATTGGTCGGAATCAGTCGGCGCTCGTAGTCGCCTCTCAATCGCAACAAACAAAAAAGAAACGCCCCTGGTCTTTGGGGAGGAAGTTCCTAATGGACTTCCCGAGAAGAGCCAGGGGCGCCACTCAACTAATCTTCCATGCTGAAGAAAGGCGAGTGAGGCCGTTTATGCATAGCAATACCAGCCAATACCCTCTGGCGTCCATCCGATTTCACTCAGTGCGATACTCTCAACTTCGTCCATAGTGTAGTGATGGTATCCGTTGTATCGGTTGTAGAGCCGATATATGGGCAGTCCGTCTTCACGTGAGGCAGAATACCAACCGATGCCCTCTTGCTTCCACCCTAGTCCGGCAAGCTCGTCATATTCGGATTTGCTCGTGGTGTAGTGGTGGTCATCAGTATATGGGTTATAAAGGCGCCAAACAGGGTCACCGCTTATGACGGGCGCTGCCCATGCCTTGCCTTCGAGCTTCCATCCAATTGTGCCGAGCCTTTCATATTCTGAGTAATCTGATGTATAGAGATGCTCCCCCGTATAGGGGTTGTAAAGGCGCCACATAGTAATAGAGCTATCAGGTGTGCATGACACCCTCAACTTGTAACTTCCTGATGCCTGAGTATGCTCATCCGGAACGATTGCCACGTAATACATCCCTGTGTCGCTAGCCCTGACCTGGAACTTCTGTGTCTGGCCATCAGTCCCCAGCCGCCATTTACCGAGGGGCTGAGCGTCGGAGACTGAGGCGGCGGACTCGTCAAACACCTCCAGCTGCCAACTCATATTCGAATCAGCATCTCCTGTAAACTCAACGGTAAGCATGCCGGCAACGTTGGTTGTGTAGCGGAAGTAGTCTGGTCCCGAGCTAGTGCCAGTTGGATGAACCGTTCCGGACATCGTAAACAAAGTATATTCAATCAAATCTGCCGCGATAGGTGAGTCGTTCGACTCGGATTCGTTTTCGCTCATTAGGCCGTAGTCGTAAAGAACAACGACAGTAGCCGTAGCGTCATCGGGCAACGGATGAGCGGCATCGAGATTGCTGAGATTGAGGGCGTATGTTCCCGCGTTCAACCCGTCATTAAGTTCTACGCCCTGCGCGTCGCTCAACCGGGCGGTCCCAGAAGCATAATAGGGAGGCATGTCAGGGGGATAGCCCAAGGCTACTTCAGTACGTTCAACATCAACCTTCCACCCCGCATTTGCATCTTCGGAGCTAGACCCCGGAATAACCTTGATGGTTACGCGTCCATCAGAGCCAAGCAGGAAAGAATAGGACCCCGCCTTCAATTCATAGGCCTGATTAACCTCAAGAACCTCGTTCTGCGCCCATGCAGGAGACGCAATCACGAAAGACAATATAAATGCAGAAAGCGAGAGCATCAGAAGGGATAGTCCTTGTCTTAGCCGTTTCGTCATCGTCAGTCCTTTCTCGTGATAGTTGACGAACAATACTGGAGCAACAATCTAGTTATGCGGTTCCCTAGGGGGATAGAGCGTTCCTTCCACTTATACTTAGGCCCCAAATATCAGGGATTGAAAATAGGCAATCGATAGAATCGGTTCGGTGAGCGCTCGGAGACAACGTCAGGGCGAATCAGCATTCGCCGACATCGGTCTTGCGGTTCTGTTCACTCAATAGATGAGAAATAGTTGCGTTGGCGCTCATGAGTACTGCACCTAGTTAGTACCTCCGTTCTACATAAACGATACTGGTCCCAGAATCCGATAGCCTTTCAGCTGGGAGGGCGCCATCCGGGCGCCCTCGCCCGTTGGAAGGAGACCAGCTATATGAAGTCAAGACCTGAAGGCTAGCTTTTCTCGTTTCCAGATTCATCGGAACCAGCGCCTTGAGAACCGGATACCGAATGCTTTGACGGGTCCCTTCCCGGCCTCGCCGGGTCATAGGGGGCCTGGTCGCGCATCACCGCGAAGACGATGTGGCAGAGCTTCCTGGCGACCGCCGTCACCGCCACGCGGTGGCACTTGCCCTCGGCCCGCTTTCTCTCGTAGAAGGCCCTGAGCGTCGGGTCGTACTGACGCGCCCTGTTGGCGGCGAGCCAGAGCGCCCGCCTGAGGTACGGCGAGCCGTGCTTCGTGATGGGCCCTCCGCCGCTGTCGAACTTGCCCGACTGGCTGACCGACGAGTTGAGCCCGGCGTAGCTCACGAGCGCCGCCGCGTTGCGGAAGCGCCCTATGTCGCCTATCTCGGCGACGATCTTGGCCCCTGTCGTGTACGAGACGCCGGGGATGGTGAGGACGAGCGGCTCAACCCTCTCGAGCAGCTCGCGGACCTTTCGCTCCACCTCGGCGCACTCGCCGTCGAGGAAGTCCATCTGGCGCACGAGCGACCTCACCTGGAACGACGCCGCCGCCTCGCCGAGCCTGATGCCGACCGAGGCCTTGGCGAGCGCCTTGAGCTCGGCGGCCTTGCCGCCCATCCGCCTGCTGCCGCGCGCGGCCTCGGAGATGTCGCGCTGCAGCAAGTCGACCCTCCTGCGGGCCAGCTCCGACGGCAGGGGGCTCTTGGAGAGCACCGCGCGGCTGCCCGCACCGAACACGTCCGACCATGCCGACGCGTACTCCGGGAAGTAGGAGTCAAGCAGGCACGTGCACTGGGTCTTCACCTCGGCGAGCTCGGCCTTGAACGTCTGGTGGTAGCGGGTGAGCGTCCTGAGCGACTGCACCTCGTCGGTGGCGAGCCTCATCGGGTCGTACTGGCCGATGCGCAGCGCCTCGGCGATGAGCCCCGCGTCGACGCGGTCGTTCTTCACGCCCGAGAGGCCCTTGATCCTGCGAACGGCCTTGACCTGCGCGGGGTCGATGACTGCTGATACCGCTAATGAAAAACCAACCATCCGCGCAAACGTTTCGCGCCGGGCACCGTCAAGATTCTTGCGCACTTTCCGACAGCCCCATAGGCCCGCCCTCCGGTACGGCTACCCCTCCAGCAGAGTCACGTCCAGGTAGCGACGAGAGCCCCACTCGCTCTCCGCGACGTACTTGAGCCTGGCGGTCACGAGCATGAGGGCGCTCTTCCCGTCGGGGAAGGTGCCGACCACACGGGTGCGCCTGCGTATCTCCCTGTTCAGGCGCTCGATCGCGTTATTGGTGCGTATGCGCCGCCAGTGCTCGCGCGGGAACCTCGTGTAGGTCAGGGTCTCCGCATAGCCGTTCCTCACGACCTTGGCGGCCTCCCCGAGCCTCATGCCGTCGAGGCCGGCGGCCACCTCCAGCGCCTTGGCCTCGGCGGCCTCGCGCGACTCCATGGCGTGGATCGCCTTGAGCATGGCCGCGACCTTGGCTCGCCTGGACTTGGGCACCCTGGCGAGAACGTTACGGTAGAAGTGCACGGTGCAGCGCTGGTAGGCGGCGCCGGGAAAGACCTCGGCGATGGACCCCACCATGCCGGCGGCCTTGTCCCCCGTGAACATGCGCGCGCCGCGCAGCCCCCGCGACCTCAGCCAAGAGGGGAACTCGCGCCAGCACTCGGCCGACTCCGTGAACCCCTCCGCGGCGCCGATGACCTCGCGGCAGCCGTCGTCGTCGGCGCCTATGGCGACCATCACGGCGACGTTCTCGTAGCTGCCGCCCCAGCCGCGCTTCAGGTAGATGCCGTCGACGCAGGCGTAGGGGTGGGCGCGTTCGAGCGGCCTGTTGCGCCACTCCTCGACGGCCTCGAAGGCCTTCTCGTTCAGGTTCGAGACGGTGGCGGCCGAGACGCTCGAGCCCCAGAGGATCTCGGAGACGTCCTCTATCCTGCGGGTCGAGACCCCGGCGAGGCACGTCTCGATCATCGCCTCCTCGACCGAGGTCTCCCGGCGCCGGCAGCGCTCGATGATGACCGTTGTGAACCGCATGCCCTTGAGCTTGGGCATCCTGATCGTCACCTCGCCGGGCGTCGTCGCGAGCTTCCGCTCGTAGTGCCCGGCGCGGTAGGCCTCGCGGTCAGCGGTGCGCTCGTAGCGCTCGGCGCCCACAAGGTCGCCGGCCTCCTCCTCGAGGAGCCCGTTCAGCGTGTCCTCGACGGTCCTCCTGACGAGCTCGCGAAGGTCGGCCCTCAACGACTCCTCGTTCAAAGATGCAATGGGTTCGGGCATGGCTCCTCCTCCAGCATGTTTCTTGTCTAGGCAACTCGAATCATACCGGGGCGGGCCGCGCCCTCCTTCCTTACCTGGACGCTATTCCGCTGTCAAAGTGCGCAAGAAATTGTACGTTACCGATTCCGGCCGGAGACCCCCTACACCACTTTTCGCGACACTACCGACCCCTGGGGTGTAAAGGCGCTCTTGCATCCTGCCACATCCGTCGTGGCCCCTCCGTTACCGCACAAACAAAAGGCGGCGGCCGCGCACGCCACGCGACCGCCGCCCATCCGTAACCAATTGAGATTCCCTACGAGAGGAGCCCTCGCACCTCCCGCACGAGCTTGGCAAGAAGCCCCTCAGCCTCCTCCGACGTCTCGCCCTTAGCGAACACGTAGGCCTTCACCTTGGGCTCGGTTCCACTCGGACGCACCAGCACGCGCGACCCGCCAGCAAGACGCCACTCGAGCACGTTGGAGGGCGGAAGGACCTGGGCGGGAGAGCCCGGAAGAGGATTCACCACGGGCATGGGCGCGCCAGGGGCGTAGTCGATGACGCGCTCCACCGCGAGCCCGCCCAGCTCCGCGAGCGGCTCGGAGCGCAGCGCGTCCATAACGGCCGCCATGCGCTCCGCGCCATCCTCCCCTTCGTAGGCAACGGACACCTGCTCGTTGCCCCAGTGCCCGTACCGATCGTAGAGCGCCCGCATCGCCTCCCAGAGGTCGAGCCCGCGTGCCTTCCAGTACGCCGCCAGCTCACATGCGAGCACGCAGGACACCACGGCGTCCTTGTCTCGCACGTAGGTGCCCGCCAGGTAGCCGTAGCTCTCCTCAAGGCCAAAAAGAAAGTCGCTCTCGCGACCCTGGCGTTCCAGTATGCCGATCTGCTCGCCGCAGAACTTGAATCCCGTGAGCGTGCGCCTGAGCTCGAGCCCGTGCACCCGCGCCAGGTCGTCCGCCATCGGCGCCGAGACGATCGTGGTCACCACCACCTTGTGCGACATGTCCTCGCCCGCGGCCCCAGCGCGCGTGGCCAAGAAGTCGAGCAGGAGCAGCCCGAGCTCGTTGCCCGTGAGCAGCTTCCATTCGCCGTCGTGCGGGACCGCGACGCCCACGCGGTCTGCGTCCGGGTCCGTGGCGAGAAGTACATCCGCCCCAACGCGCTGGCCGAGCGCAACCCCCAACTCGAGCGCCGCCGGCTCCTCAGGGTTGGGCTTGGGGCACGTGGGGAAGTCGCCGTTGGGTTCGGCCTGCTCGGGAACCACGTGAAGGTCCGTCACGCCGATTCCCGCGAGCGTGCGCGACACGAGCTCGAGCCCCGTGCCGTTGAGCGGGGTGTAGGCAACGCGCAGGCCCGAGCAGTCGGCGCCCGTGGACTGCGCCAGGACAGCGTCGCAGTAGCGGTCGAGCACGTCGTCCGGAATCAGGCCGATAAGCCCCGACTCCACACCCTCCTCGTAAGCAACCGCTTGCACGCTGTCGGGGCCGACAGCGTTAATCTCGTCCTGGATCTCAGCGGCAGCAGCAACGGTAATCTGACAGCCGTCAGCGCCGTAGACCTTGTAGCCGTTGTACTCCTTGGGGTTGTGCGATGCGGTGATGACAACTCCCGCTGAGCATCCCAGCTCACGCACCGCAAACGAGAGCGCCGGCGTTGGCTCGACACGCGGGAAGAGCAGCGCTCGAATGCCGTTTCCGGCAAGCACCTCCGCCGCGCGCCGCGCGAACTCATCGCTGCAATGGCGGGAGTCGCGGCAAATCGCGACGGAGGGGACGGCGAAGCGCTCGCGAAGGTGGTTCGCGAACCCCTGAGTCACGCGGGCGACAGCCCCCTCATTTATGCGCCCAGCTTCCTCGCCCAGCTTCCCTCTGACTCCGCCGGTACCGAACTTTATACTCATTTGTTTCGCATCTCCAATAACAGGACCAGATTGGTCCTTGGCTAAATCCGTCGCCTCAGCAGGTCAAGCATTTCGGCAGCACGTTCCCGACATACCAGAAGGTGCATACAGCAAAATGCCAACGTCACAAGGGCCGCACACACTGAAGAGAGAAGCAATCCGCTCAAAATAAATGCAGCCGTTACTAGAAACTCGGAAAGCCCAACTAAACTCTTCGGAGCACCGGTTCGCTTCGAAACAAACCAATCGAGGTAATAGCTTCTAATTACAATGGCACTCACCATCGAGATGAAGACACCGTAGACTGAGTCGAACACCGATATTGCAATTGCAGTACCAATGGCGCTGAAAGTGGTTGTCAGCAGGTTGACTGTCAACATCCGAGCCTCTAGGCGTTTGACTTTGAGATAGGTAAAGCACGATATGTTTACCTTGCTATCGTATACGCAAATTGGAATTAGATACATAAAGAATTGAAGACTATCTTGATAGTCGGGAAGCCATAGAGACAGCATCGCGACTATCGGAAAGTACAGCAGGTACATACACGGAAAGAAGATTCCCATAAAGTCTCTTGAAAAGATGAAGAATCCATCAATCTCTCTCTCCCCGGATTGGCGCAGCGCCGGGAACAGCACCATACTTGCCTGATTGACGAAAGCAAGAAAAAATGTGGTGAGAGACAGCGAAAGCGAGACCTTGCCAAACACCTCGATTCCCCATGCAGCGTCTATGGCAAAGCGCGACAAACCAACAATAAGCGTGCTGGCGAGATTGGCTATTGTCAACTTGATTCCAACTCGGATGCTAGAAATCGCCGCGCGAGCAGTTTCTCTAACGTTCGCCAATCCCGAACGCAAGACACCCTTGAACTCGCACAGACAGTACGCTAAACCAATTGCATTTGACAGAAGGTTAAGCAGCACATATGGCACAAAGTTCCGAACTCCCCCAAGGAACAACGCGCCGAGAAACGCAAGGTAGGCAATCCTCTCTACGATGGTAAACATTGAGGATTTCTTCGTTTCGTTTACTGCCTGCAGAACTCCCGTGATATATAGACAGGCGTTCTGGATTATCAAGAATATTGCCACGCAGAATATGACTAGCCTTCGGCCAAATTCCAGATTTGCCATAAATGCGAAGAGACCGAGGCCAAACGCAATAATCGACTCGTATAGCAGTCCAAACGCAAACTGGGACGAGATAAGACTTCTGTTGATTGTCGCCCAGGTTTTACCGCCGTTTATTAGGTAGACACCATCATTAAGTCCTAAGCTGAACAGCTTTACGTATGACGCGTAAAAAACGAATAGCTGCCAATATCCGAACTGTGTCACCCCGAGAAACTTGGGCACTATCAGCGTTTGAACAACGCTCAGCAGCATCGCAACGCTTTGAGCCATAAAAGCAACTGCTGCGTTGCCTACTACTTCTTTCCAATTCATAGAGCTTGACCGCTTGAATTATCCGCGCGTTCCCCGCCCAATAAATGTGGGTCGGCCCTCCGTGATGCCATGCCCCCCTTTTGTAGGGCCGCAAAGAGAATCGAGATTCCAACCCAGAAGTACGGTCGAAGCATATTTTGATTTGCCTGCAGAAGCAGAAACTGTATTGCAACACCAGCAGCCAGCCCTTTTGTGAGCAGCGAGCACGCATCGCGCTTGCTTACGAATGGCCGGAAAAGGCAAGTTGTAAGCACAAAAAACAACCATGCAAGCGCCCCAAACACCCCCGTCGCCACCGCCACTTCGAGCGTCGTATTTATCCCCAACCCATTGGTCGAGTAGGGAATATCCAGGTATGTCGCAAGTGCCGGGTCAACTCCACCCAGACTCACGCCCAGCAGCGGGGATTGAACAAATAGGGCAAGCAGGCTGCCCATTCGGCTTAGCCTGTCGCCGCTAGAGTGCGCACTAGTTCCAAACAGTCCCGAACCAGCAAAAAATGTATTAATTAAATCATATTTTTGTCCAATGAGACCAACGATGCAGACTATGACTATCACAATAGCCACGAGGGGAACCGCGCGCCTAACACTTATGTTAGACCCAAATGAGCGGCCGCATAACGCAGACTTTAAGGCCATGATCACGCGGAGTACCACCCAAAGCGCCATGGCGCCCCACCCTAGCTTTGATGTTGAAAGAAGAATCGACAAAGTAAGCACCAGGAGACATCCATACCCCATCCGTCTGGAAAGAACGATAAAACTGCCCTTTTCCGCCAGGTATGCAAGCGTGACCCACGCTGCAATCAGATATGTCGAGTAGTAGGAGGGCTCGAAGGAAAAGCCGTTGATTCTCCCGAACCCTGTCTGACCAAACTGCGTAACAAACAAGTACACGCCAACATGTGAGAGCGCGAACTGAAGTAAGCCAAATAGAGCCACAATCGAGGAGCCAACAAGATACCACCGCGCCAGAAAGGAAACAGATACATCCCCGCGCTCGGTCAGGCCATAAGCGGCAACTAGAAAGATAACGTTGATGAGCAGCCAGCCTTCATATCCAATTGCATTTGTGAGACTCTCCGATCTGAAAACGAACACTGTGTTGAGGCAGACAAACACCAAGAGAGCAATGAAGCTCTTGTCTCTTAATATCCCTCTGTAGTGTCCCTTACCGCCTAATGCTATGCACGCCAGACACATCTCTGCAATTTGGCAATAGCGGATAGTTGCCCCCGCCACCTCGAGAGTAAGAAAGATATCAAAACTGCAAGTTAATATAGCAGATGCCACCAGAAAACGCGTCACCGATGCACGTATGTTTCTCGACTTATTTAGTGCTTGGCTGTGCATTACTTGTCCTAACATTCCTTAGTAATATAGGCATACAGTTCAGTGGCCGTCCTGTCCCAACTAAAGTTGTCCAGCACCGTCTTGGCCGGCGCAACTTTTTCGGCTAGCACGTTTGACAGACAAACCTGTGGGTTATCGGGGTCAATGTAATGAACGGAGCTGCCATACACCTCGTGCATCGTGTCCGTATCCGACACTATAGCTTGGGCCCCACACGCGAGCGCCTCCATAGGAGGAATGCCGAATCCCTCATAGTATGTCGGAAACAGAAATGCCTTGCAGTTCATTAGAAGCGTCTTAGCGTCTTGATCGGACACGTATCCTAAAAAGAAGAGATTGTCCGGTTGCTTCACGCCCATATCATCAAAGTAGCGCTCAAGGTTACGCCCGCCCGCAATCGCAAACTTCTCCTCGGGGTTATATTGGGCTACCTGAGCAATCCATTTGAAATTCTTATTATATGTCACTGATGACATTGAGAAGAAGTAGCTGCCGGGAGCAATCTGGGAATAGCGCTCGAATGTATCCTTTGCCGGAAGTATCCTCTGGATATGCTGCCAACCGCAACCAGACACCCGTATTTTTTGGGGGCTAACGTGATACGTGCTGATAATCTCTCGTTTGGAGAACTCAGTATCAGTCAATATTTTCTCGGTTCGGTTAAATTGCACCCAGAAGTTCGCAATATGCCAAAACCTCGACAGCTTATCCCTAAGCGTTACAAAGAACTGAGGGTTTACCTTATAGTTAACGCCATGCGCAACGATTAGCCCGTGGGGGTACAGAATAGGCACCACGCTGAGCATGTTGACGCAGGGAAGCTTATGGCGGCGTAACCAAAGCGGCAACGTCAGCTGCTCCCAGGGAATGCCTCCCCTGCCTCTCAGCTGAACCACTTCGATGTTATTGAGCTGAGGGATATCCTTGGCATCTTGCGGTACGACAAGAATCAGCTCACCCGGGCTGCATAGGGTATCGAGCTGACAGAGCACCTCTCGCGCGTATCGCTGCATACCCGTTATGCTCTCGGACAGAAACTTGCCATTGATTGCATATCTCATGATTAGCCCGCCTCTCTGAGCTTATGCAAAACCCTTTTGATAGCGGCCTTGAAGCCCTCGGGGAGCAGTTGCTTTATCCTATCGGCTAGGGTTATTTGCAAGCGTAGATTAATATCGCGTTCAGGATGCTCAGAATCGTACCGCATCGCCCTCATGGCATCGCGACCTGATGGGCGCAGCGTTGGCTGTTCGAGGTTGATTTGGCTATACGAAGCCGGAAGTCGTTCAAACATGAACCGCTGTTTGGTCTCTTCCCACAGCTGCCGGCCTTTAACCGAGTTGATCGAGCAAAAGCTCAGCCCATCAGAGTTTGGGAGCCCCGAATCAAGGACACCATAGTCACCTATTGTGAAGTCTCCCACGCGCCGCTCACACGAGAACGGACAGGTGTAGCACGACTCACGTAGTATCCGATTATGGTAAAACGAGCTGCCAAAGGGATCGTCAAGGGCCCTGCCACCGACCTCAAAGGCTTCACTGCTCTTTTCGCCCAATCTATTAATGACAAAGAGCAGAGTGTGATTTCGTGGGTGTGCGTCCAACTTCTTCGATCGGAAGCTGACGCCTACAACTTTTCCCCGGTGCTTCTCCTCAATCTCGGTTACGTAATGACGCCAAACGCCGCGACTGGCAACACCGTGACAGACCAAATCGACCGTCCAAAGATTCGGCCGGTCTGCCCCCAGGTATCGCGTCAAAGCGGCAACCTGACAGGGAGTGCCGGTGAATAACACCAGCTTTCCGGAATCCAGAGCACCCTTTATGTTCCTGTATAGCTCTGGGTCAACGTAGCTTTGCACGTACTTCGACCCCTGCATGGGCATGACTTCCTCGCGCGAGCATGCCATCACGTGGGTTGGAAGCATATCGTTGTCCATAGCACAGCCGACCACAATGCCACTGCGACCTATAACTTCGTTTGCTAGCCCCCAGAACACCCCGCCCGACGAGCTTCTTGCAAGCGCGTCTCTATCGTTGAGCTGAACCGTGTAGTACTCGCCCTTTGTATTGAAGGGGGCGGCCGGGGAAAGCGCCGGGCAAACTCCCTCACATCGCCCGCAGGCTACACAACGTGATTCATCGACCTGTGGATACAGGAAGCCATCCTGCCCATAAGTCATCTCTATGCAGTCGGTCGGGCACGCCGCTGCGCAAGCGGCGCAGCCGAAGCACTGCTCCTTCGGCAGAGTTTCGATAGGTGACGTCATGCGTTCCCTTCAGCTAGGGCTTCTCGCAGAAATGCACGTGACCTGCTTCTGGCTTCCATCAGGGAGGCGTTTGCTCCCTTAGGGGCATGCATCTGCTGTGCTACCTCGAAACGCTCTCCGGCGATCACCTTTCGATTGCCCTCGCCGATCAGGTTTAAGAGTGTGTCCTTCCGAGGCTCCCTTCCCGTCTTGTTGAAGACGGCAACGAATGGCCTCTCCAACAGGAAGGAGAAGATGCATCCATGGTATGAGCTGGTCACCACGAGGCTCGCGTGCTCTATCAGGTTAATGAACTCGGCTGGACCGGCCTCATAGCGGTTCGTGAACCCCGCGGCATCCATCGCTGGCGTCATCACGGGATTGATGACCGGAAGGCCCGTCGCTTTTGAAGCATAGAGGGCGGAACTTATAAGATCAGAGTAACTTTGATTCGCGTTTGAAAAACCATAAGCGAGGATATACTCGCCGTCGACCAGCGGCCTACGACCGAGAAACGGTTCCCACACCTCGCCGGAAGCAAGCAATGTTGGATCTAATACCACCTCGGCCTGGATGCTATGTTCGCCCAAGAACGACTGGCCTTCAAGTTCTCGGACAGATACGCTATCAAATCGCTTGACAGCGCTGAGCATCTGGACTGTCTGCTCTTTTGCCTTGCCTATGCCGTCTCCAAAGGACACGCCGTAGGCAACGGTCCGAGTAGACCTATCAAAGTCTAGATAATATGCACCGTTTGCATTATCGGGCTGGTTGAGGTTCCACAGCTGGTCACTTCCCACACACACTACATCATAGTTCTCTACCGCACCAGGAAGCCCATTAAGTTCAATCGGAGTGCTTGGCCAGCACGGAATATAGGATTTGCGGAACGCTGAGATGAGCCCCTCCTTCTTCTTTAGCTCTCCGTAATGCCGAAGCCCGAAGATTGATTTGCGAATGAACCCCGAGCGCTTGGTTACGAACTGTATGGGATGGCGTTTGATATCATGCATATTTGGAACATAGTTGATGAAAGTCGCCTTATGTCCAAAGTCCTCGATGGTATGGTGCAGTGCATATGCCTGCAGCAATCCACCGTAATTCATGGTTCCATGGGTTGTAAGCATCCCGACATTCATAGCATCTACCTAGGCAGTCGCTTTAATCAGAATTTCAGCCGACAAACTGGCTAAAGACCTCTTGCAGGGTCTGGACAATCGGAATCTGAGGGCTCCATCCAAGCCTGTCAGTTACAAAAGCGCAGTCTGCACAGATATACGGCGCGTCGCCCGAGCGGAACAGGCTCTCGTCCTGCTCGACCCTTATCTCTTGATGAGAAAGACGGGTAATCGTGCTCAGAACCTCCCGCAGGGGCAGCGCCTTCCCGCTACCCACGTTGAAGACCTCGCCCGCGCAATCACTCCCCAAAATCATTCGGTAAGCGCGCACAACGTCCCGGACATCCGAAAAGTCGCGAGCCACATCTATGTTGCCAACATGGATGACCCCGGGCCTACCCGATCGTTCGATGTCCGCTACCTGCTTGCACCAGCTGGGGATGACGAACTTGGTGGACTGACCGGGACCTGTGTGGTTGAACGAGCGCGTGCGATAGATGCGCAGGCCATAACGCTCTCCATAGAGCTCGGCGAAGCGCTCCTGCGTCACCTTGGAGATACCGTAGGGATTGGTCGCATCGAGCGGATCGGTTTCCTTGAGCGGCTTGTCCGAGGGCGCATACTCCTCACTGGAGCCAACAAGGAGGATCTTGGGGGACTCCCTCGTCGCGCGAGCAGCTTCGAGGATGTTAATGGCCCCCACTACGTTCACCTGCATGGTGAGCGCGGGCACCTTCCACGACTGGCCAACGCTGCTGATCGCGGCGAGGTTGACAATTGCGTCAGGACACGTCGCGCAGACTATCTCGGAGACGCGGTCGGCGTCGAGTAGGTTGCCGGGATAGTATCCGGACATCCCCTCATGGGCGGCCGCCTCCCCCATGTCCGACCCGATGACCTCGTAGCCGTGACACGCGAGCTCGCGCGTCAGATACCCGCCGACGAATCCGTTAACACCAAATATGAGAGCCCTAGGCATCTCGGAGGGCCCTCTCCCTCTTCGCAATCTCGAGGTCGTGCTCGACCATGATGCGGCAGAGCTCCTCGCAGCTTGTACGCTGCGGGTCCCAGCCGAGCTTCGTGCGGGCCTTGGCAGGGTTGCCCCAGAGGTTCACGACGTCGGTCGGGCGGTAGAAGGCCGGGTTCACGCACACGAGCATTCTGCCCGTGGCCTTGTCGTAGCCCTTCTCGTCAATACCCTGTCCCTCCCAGCGAAGCTCGATTCCCACGTGCTTGAAGGACCACTCCACGAACTCGCGCACCGAGTGCTGGACGCCCGTCGCGATGACGAAGTCGTCCGGCTCGTCCTGCTGAAGGATGAGCCACATGCACTCCACGTAGTCCCTGGCATAGCCCCAGTCGCGGAGGCTGTCGAGGTTGCCGAGCTCGAGGCGGTCCTGCAGTCCCTCGGCAATGCGCGCGGCCGCGAGCGTGATCTTGCGGGTCACGAACGTCTCGCCACGACGGGGGGACTCGTGGTTGAAGAGGATACCGTTGCAGGCGTACATCCCATATGCCTCGCGGTACTCCCTCACCATCCAGAAGCCGTACTGCTTGGCGACGGCGTAGGGGCTGTAGGGGTGGAACGGGGTCTCCTCGTTCTGGGGGACCTCCTCCACCTTGCCGTAGAGCTCGGAGGTCGACGCCTGGTAGATGCGGCAGGTCTTGTCCATGCCCAGTATGTGCGCCGCCTCGAGCACGCGCAGGACGCCGATGGCGTCCACGTCCCCGGTGTACTCCGCGGCGTCAAAGGAGACTCCCACGTGGGACTGGGCAGCGAGGTTGTAGACCTCGTCCGGGCGCACCTCGGACATCACGCGGATGATGGAGGAGGAGTCGGAGAGGTCGCCGTCGTGCAGGGCCACCGACCCGGCGGCGATGAGGTGGTCGATGCGACCCGTGGTGTGCTCGGCGGAGCGCCGGACGATGCCGTGGACCTCGTAGCCCTTCTCAAGAAGAAACTCCGCGAGGTAGCTGCCGTCCTGGCCGGTGATGCCGGTGATGAGCGCCTTCTTCATGGGTTACTGCACCTTTCTTGTTTCCAAGGTTTTATCGACAAACAAGCGGAACTCTTTTGTAAAGTTGTCCTCAGAGAACCGCTTGCTGTACTCGTGAATCTCCTGACGGGAGAGCGCAACGCCTTCGCGCTCGAAACGCTCGATGCACTCACAGAGACCGTCCGCGTCTTGCTGGTAAAAGAAGAGTCCGGTCCGACCGTCAGAAACCGTCTCAAGGGCGCCGCCTTTGCCGTAGGCAAGCACAGGAACCCCGGCTGCCATTGCCTCGACCGGCGTCAGACCGTAATCCTCCATACCGGGGAACAGAAACGCTTTTGCACCTGCATACCAGTTACGCATCTCCTCATCGGAAACGCGCCCAAGAAACTCAACTGTTGGGCCCGCTGCAGCGCGAAGACGCTCCTCATCCTCACCGCCAGACCCAATAATAATGAGCCGCTTGCCCAACTTGTTGCACGCATCAACAGCGATGTCCACGCGCTTGTAGCCGACGAAACGAGAAACCACGAGGTAATAGTCCTCGGGAGCGTCACGCACCTCTTGCTCATTGACCCTTACGCCGGGATAAATCGTGGTGGCCTGACGACGATAGAACTTCTCAACTCGCTTGCCCACGAAGTTGGAGTCAACCACGAACTCGTCAACGCGCTGCGCAGCGAGATAGTCCCACATGCGCACCTTGTGAATCATGCGCGGCATGAACAGGCGCTTGATTGCTCCTGCACCGGCAAGATACTCGTAGTAAAGGTCCCACACATAGCGAGTCGGGGAATAGCAGCAACAGATGTGCACCGCATCAGGACGAGTGAGGACACCCTTACAGCAGCTCGCACAAGAGCTGATTACGAGGTCATACTCAGTGAGATCAAAGGCCTCCCATGCCTTGGGCATGAACGAAAGAAGGAGTTTGTGGTGGCTCTTCGCACCCGGCCACTTCTGGATGTACGTAGTGCGCACGTCACACTCGCGTGTCCACGCCGGTGCCTTGGTCTCATCGTAGACGAGCGTATAGATGGGTGCTTCCGGCCACATCTCGTGAAAGCACTTGAGAACGCGCTCGCCTCCGCCCTGGCCGACAAGCCAGTCGTGAACAAGCGCGACTTTTAACTGCCTGCTAACGGGCATCATCAATCCTTGCAACGTAATTCTTGAGCTTTGCGCTGAGATCCTTTGAGCAGACGAGAACCCCGTCCTCGGTGGCTACCACCACAGCATCGGTTATTCCGGCCACGATAACCGGCACATCGAGCTCATTCACCACATAGGTGCCGGGACACGTGGCCTCATCAAGCACCGTGTTGCCGGAGGCAAGGTCGGTCATCTCCTCGGTGAGGGTATTCCAAGTACCGAGATCCTTCCAAGACCCCGCGTAGGGCACCACCGCAACGGAGGAAGCACTCTCCACGACCTCATAGTCGAAGCTGTTTTTAGGAAGCTCACCGTAGCGAGATCGGAGATCCGCGTAGGAAGAGAACTCTCCATAACCTGCAAGGATGTCGAGGACATGCGATAGACGGAAGGCAAAGACGCCGCAGTTCCAAAGGGCGCCGTGCGCGATGAGCTCCTTGGCCGTCGCGGCGTCAGGTTTCTCAGTGAAGCGCTCAACGGGACGGGGCGAGCCCGTTGGCTCCGCCGGAACGATATAGCCGTACTTCTCGCTCGGATAAGTGGGCTCTACGCCGAGCAGAACGAGCTCGGCGGCTCCCGCCTCGACAGCCTCGGCTGCCCTTGCGAGGCCGAGGTAGTAGGCGTTCTCGACGTAGGAATCGATTGGAAGCACGATCACGGGGTCCGACAGGTCAGCACCCTGCTCCCAAGCAAGATGAGCGCATGCGAGCATGATGGCCGGGGCGGTGTTGCGGCGCTCGGGCTCCACCGCAAGGGCGTAGTCGCCCTGAATCTGATCTGCAAGCATGGAGGCCTGCTCGGCGCAGGTGGCCACCGTCACGTCCGCATTGGGAACGAGGGTGGTCACCTTAGCGTAGGTGCGCTGCACCATGGAGACATGGTTTCCCTCAGCATCGCGCAGCACCTTAAGGAACTGCTTAGAGCGCACACCGCTCGAGAGGGGCCAAAGACGGCTCCCTGAGCCACCTGAGAGAAGGACGATGTGAGTCTTGGGCATGCGTTACTTCCCTGTCTTCTTGAGGACCGCACCGAACGTCGCAAGGACAATGCGCAGGTCCATCCCAATAGAGCGGTTGCGGACGTACTCGAGCTCAAGCCTCTGGCGCTCGCCTGATTCCCAAGTGGCATCATTTCGTGCGGTTACCTGCCAGAGGCCGGTAATTCCGGGCCGAACCGAGAGGGCAAGGTCGCGATCGGCACCAAACTCGTAGGTCTCCTCCTCCGTCACGGGACGTGGTCCCACGACGGACATGTCTCCGATGAGTACGTTCAGGAACTGGGGAAGCTCATCAAGAGAGGTCTTACGTAGCAGACGTCCAATACGCGTAACGCGCGGGTCGTTATCCACCTTCTGTTCACGACGCCACTGCGCAAGCTGTTCCTCAGAGAGGTAGCGCTCCGGGTGCTCATGAGCATCCGCATACATAGAGCGAAGCTTGAATATGCGAATCTGCTTGCCGTTCTTACCCACGCGGGCCTGACGGAACATCGGGCCGCCGGGGGACTCGAGCGAGATGGCAATCCCGAGCGCCGCAACGGGAACGACAAGGACAGCCGTAACCACCCCGGAGAAAACGATGTCAAAGGAGCGCTTGACAAAGCGGTAAGCCAGGCCATCGACGGCTGCCACTTCCTTCTCGGCAGCTACGTTCTTTTCGTCAGGCGCTTGCGCGCTTTCGGACAATTTCGAGTCCAACCTTCACCCTCTTGGTTCTACCGAACATGTGCACTTCCAGCTCGGCTGTTCGCTTATGGCGGTCAACGCGCGCAATCTGGGCCTCGTGACCGCGCAGCGGCCCCTTGGTCACCAGCACGCGGTCGCCCTCGATGACGCCCTCGGACATCTCGACCACGTGGGTTTCGACGTTTGTGAAGGCGTTGAGCCACGCCACCTCGTCGTCTGTCAGGGGAATGAACGAGTCGTCGCTGTTACCGAGTAAGCGGGTAAACGCGGGCACGCTCGCGAGCCTGTGCGCCAGCGCCGCGGGGTCAGACGTTTGAACAAAGATGTATCCGGGGAAGAGAACGCCCCGGCAGAGCTTCCACTCGCCGTGGATCTTCTTCATGGCCTCGTACGCAGGGGTGTAGCAATCCTCGGCCACGCCCGGCAGCACGCGAAGCACGAGCTGGCGCGCGTGCTCCTCCCTGCCGCCCGTGACCTGAATCACGTAAAGAGAGGACTTAGCCATGGCATCACCCTCTTTCGACAAGGCTTCGCCATAGCCGCTCCCGGCAACAACTGCGACTATTCATTCTCCTGGCAGCTGCGACAACGCGCGTGTAGCGACGATTGCCCGCCGGAAGGATATGTATGCCCCCGCCCACTGACAGAGACATTGCTACGTTACCGCATATGGCGTTCGATTTGTTGCATCAACGACGTCTAATGTGGCAAACGTACCGATTCATCATGCCATAGTTGCCGCGGGCGCGCGGGGGTTGGCTTTGCGGGCGTTTTGCGGGCGTAGCTGCGTTAACGAATGATAAGCGGCGTGCGGTGGCGCGGGGCGGGGCGGCTTCGGGGGCGCCGAGAAGAGCTGTCGAGTGCGCGCGGACGGGGCTGATCGCGCTTTGGTTTTGCGCCGAGTGCGCGCGGACGGGCGCGAGGGTGCTTTGGAATTGGCTCTAGTGCGCGAAGGAGCATCTGAGATGCTGGGGTTTCTCGCCGAGTGCACGTAAGCGGCGCCGACGGCGCTTAGGTTTTGCGCCGAGTGCGAGCGGGCGGGGCCGCCAAGCCGGGCCGCATCGCGCACTCGAGGGATTTCCGAAGCGGCGTTGGCCCCAAACGCGCGCACTCGGCGGGATTCTGCAGCGGGGACGGGGAGGCACGACGCACTCGGCGGGATTCTGCAGCGGGAACGGGATGCCGCCGGACACTCGACGGGATTCTGCAGCGGAACCCGAGCGCAACAACCCACTCGGCGCGTTTCCGCAGCGGCGCCACCGCCGCACACTCGGCGCGTTTCCGCAGCGGCGCCACCGCCGCCCGCGCGCACTCGGCGCAATTCCACGGCACCTTCACTCGCTTCCGCTCGCGCCAGCATTATCACGCGCATTATCAATCGCCAAAGCACCGCAGCTCGTCCGACCAAAAGCGCCCCGGCGTGAAAGCTAGCGGTAAGCTATATGGAAGGTTCGTGTCGAAGTATTTTAGATTCTCGCAGGTAGACCACATGAAGTCGCGTACCGCAACCCTATGGACGTGCTGCTCTCACATACCACGGCACTTGCCGTCATCCGCGCGCAGGAGACCCGCCGGACCCTCGAGGGGCAACGGCGCTGCGACGCCTGTGTGCCCGGCGCCGCCCCCAGCGCATCTGACCTTGAGGCCCTTCTTGCCAGTGCGCCGTTTCTCTCCAGACTTGACGCGCCGATCGAGGTCCTCGTTGCCGCCACAAAGGGGCGGAGCCGCATACCGGGCATAGCGTCGCACGTCATGAGCCACCCGCTGCTACACAACGCCGCCTTTGAGGTGGCTCCGGGAATACGCAGCGTTGGTCCCGAACTTCTCGCCGTCCTCATGGCCCCCAAGCTCACGGAGCTTGAGCTCATCGTCCTTCTGTCCGAGCTGCTTGGGACCTACGCCATCGCGCCGCAGCTAGAGGACGGCATGATTACGCGCCGCTCCCCTATCACAACGCCGGAGCGGATCGCGGAGTTTCTCGACGCGCTGGGAACGTATCGCGGGGTGGCGCAGGTCAGGCGCGCGCTCGGGAAGGCATGCGTGCGGTCGGCCTCTCCGCGCGAGACCAAGCTCTCGCTGCGACTGGGGCTCAAGCCGCAGCAAGGCGGTCAGAACTTTGATGTACTCTCGATGAACGAGCCGCTCGAGGTGGTCCGCATTGGCAACAAGATGCGAAAGGGAGTCCGCAAGCCGGACATCCTGCTTCGCGCGCCAGGCGGCGCAACGAGAGGCAGGAGGCCCCTGCTTGGCGCGGCGGTTGAGTATGACGGCAGGGACCACGGCACCGAGGAGGGTCACGCGCGCGACGTCGGGCGCCACAACGAGGTGACGGCCATCGGGCTTGTTGAGTACGTCGTGACCAAGAAGCAGTACGGGGACCTGGAGTACATGGACGGGCTTGCCGACCTGATTCGTCGCGATCTTGGCCTGCCGCGCCAGAGGCTCACCCGAGCGGAGGCGGCGCGGCGAAAGCGGCTGCGCCAAGAACTGTATGAGGAGCTTGAGCACATTGACGGCGAGCATTGGGACGGCTTGGAGCGCCAGCGCGCACGCTTGGCCGGCGAGAAGAACGAGGGCCCTGGGTTCAACGACGACTGGGATGTTGTGCCTGTTGAGGCGTATGGGCTTGACTAGGCGGTTGTCGTGGTTGGAGCGGGGCTGGGGCGCTGCGGAATTGCGCCGAGTGCGCGCGGTTGGGCAGTTGGGCGCTTTGAAATTGGCTCGAATGCGCGGAAGGGGGTGACGGGGTGCTGAGAAAAGCCGTCGAGCGCGCGGGCGAGGCTGGCAGCGCTTTGGTTTTGCGCCGAGTGCGCATAGTTGGACGGAGAAGCGCTTTGGTTTTGCGCCGAGTGCGAGCGGGCGGGGGACGCTGATTCGGGCCGCATCGCGCACTCGAGGGATTTCCGAAGCGGCGTTGGCCCCAAACGCGCGCACTCGGCGGGATTCTGCAGCGGGGACGGGGAGGCGCGACGCACTCGGCGGGATTCTGCAGCGCCGCCGGGGTTCCGCCGCGCACTCGGCGCGTTTCCGCAGCGGCACCACCGCCGCCCGCGCGCACTCGGCAGGATTCTGAAGCAGCGAGGGAGAAGACCCCGCCCCACGGCCGAACCCGGGCGCGCTCCGCTACGATAGTGGCAACCGCGACGGAGGACTCACATGCCACAGAACCACAGCCAAAACGACGAGACGCGCGCGATGCCCGGCGGCTACGCCAACGATGCCCCCACGCCCGCGCCGACCCCGGCCCCAACCAGGCGCTCCCCCTCCATGGCGGACATCCCCTCCCCCGAGGAGGACACCGAGGCCCGCTGGGAGCCCATGTCGGACGAGGAATGGGCCATGACCTCCGCCTTCCCGGCCGATGAGTCGGACACGGGAGCCGTTGCCGCCGCGGACCAGTGGCTGGAGTCGCAGGCGACCATCGTGCAGCCCCGGCCCGTCGCCACGGCTTCGGCCCCGGGAGACACCGCGCCGGGTCCGCGCGTTGCCGTGCCGTTTATCGACAGCGTCGCGGGGAGTGCGGCGCCGCCCGACGCCCCCGCGCAGGGCGGCGAGCCCGCGAGCGGAGGCTCTTCTCCCCGCGCGCCGCACCGCTGGAAGCCGGCCAAGCACGGCTGCCTCTCTGTGCTGCTGTGGCTGGTCATGCTGGGCGTCCTGGGAATGATGGCGCTGCGCAAGCTTCCCGCGGAGCTCGCTAACGGTCGGCTCGTGCCGGAAGTGGTCTCGTTTATTCCGTGGCTGGTCGTGCCCATTGTCCTGTGCCTGGTGCTGGCGGCACTCTGGCGGCGACGCCTCCTGCTCGTGGTGTGCCTTGCGGCGCTGGCGGCGATGGGCTGGTGGCACCGCGGCTACTTCCTGCCCGGCGAGAGAGTCTCCGAGGGCGCGGCGGCGCTGGTTGAGGCCACGCCCAGCACGCAGGACTCCGTGGCGCGCGTGATGACGCTCAACGCCAAGAACGGCGGCGCCTCGGCCGAGGAGGTCGTGGCGCTGGTACGCGAGAAGAACGTTGAGGTGCTCTGCATGCAGGAGCTCACGGACGAGTTTCTGAGCGAGCTTGCGGCCGCCGGCATCTACGACGTGCTGCCGTACTACGTGATCTCCGACGAGGCATCGGCCGTGAGCAACGGCGGGCGCAACGGCATCTGGACCATGGCGCCCATGAGCAACGTCTCCGGAAACCTGCTGCCCATAGACACGAGCTCCATGCCCGCCGGCACCATCATGGTGGGCGACCTTGCCGTGCGCGTGGTGAGCGTGCACCCCAACTCGCCCGTGCGCGGGGCGCAGGACCTCTGGGACGAGGGGCTTTCCGTGATTGGCTCGCTCTCCGAGTACAACCACACCTACCTGGTGATGGGCGACTTCAACTCCACGTGGGAGCACCCACGCTTCCGCGACCTTCTGGGCTCGAGCTTTGTGGACGCGAGCCAAGCCTCCGGACAGGGGCTGCACATGACGTACCCCTCGGACGGGCTGCCGTCGCTCATCGAGATTGACCACATCGTGTACGCGCGCGACTCCGGGATTGTGGTGAGCGAGCTCGAAACGGTCGAGATCAGCGGGACGGACCACAAGGCCCTGCTCGGTGTGCTTGAGGCGGTGTAGGCGGCGGGGGCGTTGACGGACGCTGACAGAGGTGATGACAGAAGTGACAGGGTAAGTTGTCACCATCAAAAAATGATGGTGACAACTTACCCTGTCACTTCTGTCATCACCTCTGTCAGCTTACCCCGCCGCCCAGGCTACTTGCTGGCCTTGTTGAACTCGTCCTTGAAGGAGCCGAACATCTTGCCCAGGGAGCCGAGCTGCTTGCCGGCGGCGCGGGCCACCCTGTCGCCCGTCGACGGTGCCGGCTTCTTCTTTACCACGGGCGCGTACGTCTTGGGCGCAGCCTTCTTTGACGTGGCCGCAGCCGGCGCGCTCTTCTCGGCAATGCGCTCGACGGGCTTCTCAACGCGAACGTCCGCTGCGGCAACGGCGGGAACCTCGGGCTCCGCCTGCTCCGGCGCCGACGCGTCCGCGATGGCGCGCTTTGCCTTGCCGATCGCACGGCCAAGCGCAAAGGAGCCCTTGTCCACGGCCTCCCCCGCTACGGCGCCGACCTTCTTGCCCATCTCGGCACCCTTGGCCTTAGCGCGCGCGTAGCCCTCGCCCGCAGCGCCGGCAAGCCCGCCATCGAGCTCGACGGCCTTGTCGCCGGGGTCAACGACCATGAAGCCGTTTGCGTAGCCGCACACCATCTCGGGCGTGATCACAAACGAGCCGATGAGTGCCCGCGCCATGCCGCCGTCCGCGGTGAGAAAGCGCGTCACGCGGCCGGTCTTCTCGTCATACTCCGCGTCCGAGACGTAGCCCAGCGGCTTTCCGGACACGGTCTTGGCGTCCATGCCCGTCCACATGATGCAGCTGTCCCAGTCGAGCGCCAGGCGCTTGCGGGCGACAACGTCCAGACCGTCCTCGGCACGCGTCACCAGGAGGGTCTTCTCGTCCTGAATCTTGAATGAGTCCCAGGCCAGAAACGCGTCCTCGCGCTTGATCATGCCGGCGATGTCCGGGCGCTTGACCATGAGGCCAACCACCTTCTTGCCGTCGGGCGAGAAGACCGCGTTGTGCACCTTGCCGAGCCTCCGGTAGACGTCGGTGACGGTGCCGTCCTTGGCGGCCTTGGTCTTCTTGAGGAACAGGACGCGCAGGCCCGTGAGAGCACCTACCCTAAGCACGCCCTTAGGCCTCCGTGGCCTCGTCCTCGGCGTCCACGACCTCAACGTGCACGGCCTCGGCCGCGGTCTCGCCGGCAGGGGCGTCAGTCATCGCGGAGACGCGGTCGGCAACGTTGGTCACGGCGTCCTGGACCTGCGAGGACGCGGACGCGACGGCCTCGGAGAGGGAGTCGCGGAGCTGGTCCATTCGCTCGCGAGCGAGGTCGACCTTGGCGCGCAGCTCGTCGGTCTTGGCGTCGACGACCGGGCGAACGTTGCTGAACTTGTCGTTGACGACGCTGGCGCCGCGCTCGTAGGTGTCAACGGCGGAATCCCACGCGTCGTTCATGGCATCGGCCGCCATGGCGCGGCTCTCGGCGCCGGAGCGCGGAGCGAGCATGATGCCCGCGACCACGCCGGCGGCGGCGCCGACGATGCTGCCAAAGATGAAGCCAACCGTCTTCTTGTTCATGAGTACCTCCTGTCAGTGCGGACAAGTGCGTGGCGCGAGGTGGTGCGCCTTAACGAACGAGGTGCGGACGGGGAACGACGTCCGTCGGCCAGGGGCTCTGCGCGGGGGCGTCGTCGGCGGGCTCGACATCGGACTCGGGCTCCGGCTGCTCCTCGGCAACGTCCTCCGCCTCGGGTGCCGTCTCCGGCTCCTCCTCGATGACCTCCAGCTCGGCCGGGTCGGCAACGCCATCAACGCTGCCGGGCTCGGCAGCCTCGTCCTTCTCGTCACCAAGGCTCGCGACAAGATCGACGAGACCGCCAACGATGGCGTCGATGTCGGGGCGCGGGTCCCCTCCGCCGGAGTATGCCCACTGGAGGATCCAGGCGGCGCTCGAGAGTGCGCCCGCCACAAGAACGTCATCCGGGCACGCGAGGGTGATCTGATAGGTGCGCTCGCCGAGCTCGGTGGTCTGGCCGCTCGCGATGTCCCCGGCGGCGTCCGTGCGGGCGAGAAGCTCGACGGTCACGTGCTCGAGCAGGTGCGCGAGCTCCGTGTTCTCGGCGACCTCGCCAAAGCGCGGGGCGGCGTCACCCAGGCAGACGTGCTCGGCGAGCTCGGGCATGAGGTCGAGCACGAGCTTGGTGCCCTCGGCGTCGTCGCTGGTCATGAGCGGCGCGCTCGGGGCAACCTCCACCACGGCCTCAAGGTTGCGCGGGCCGATCGTGACCTTCTTGATGTCAATCATCTGAGCCATCGCGGGGCTCCCTCTCACTTCTGGCCCGTGGGGCGGGCGGGGGCTTTCCACCACATTGTAGTTAATGTTGGCCGGACGGGCCTACTCCTTCGACGAGTCCGCGTCCTTCTCGCCGCCAGCGTTGTCGTTCTCGTCCTCGGCGGGGGGCTCGGGGGCAATCACGCGCAGCATGGAGAGCCGGCGGCCGCGCATGGACTGGACGCGGAACTGGTAGCCATCCTTCTCGATGACGTCGCCGGGGTGCGGGAGCTTGTCCGCGAGCTCAAGGACGAAGCCGGCAACGGTCTCGTACTCCTCGCTATCCTCGATGGGCCAGCCGAGCTCGATGGCATCATCGATGGAGAAGCGGCCGTCCACGAGCCACTCGCGGTCGGAGAGCTTGGTGAGGTACTTGTTGTCGGGGTCAAACTCGTCCTCAATCTCGCCGACGACCTCCTCGACGATGTCCTCGATCGTGATGACGCCGGCGGTGCCGCCGTACTCGTCCACGACAATGACCATCTGGTCGTGGCTGGACTGCATCTCGGAGAGCAGCGGGATGATGTCCTTGGTGTCTGGCACAAAGTCGGCGGAGCGCACGTGCGCGGAGACGGGATCGTCGGCGCGGCCCTCGTCGAGGATGGGGCTGATGAGGTCCTTGATGTGCGCGATGCCCACGATGCGGTCCACGGAGTCGTGGTAGATGGGGATGCGCGAGTAGCCGGTGCGGCGCATGACCGAGAGGACCTCGGTGAGCGTGGAGGTGTCCTCGAGGGCCGTCATGTCAACGCGGGGGACCATGACCTCGCGGGCGATGGTGTCACCCATGTCGATGACCTCGTGGATCATGGACTTCTCCTGGTCGGAGAGCTCGTCCGCGTCGGTCACCATGTACTTGATCTCCTCTTCGGAGACGCTGTCGCGCTCGTCGGCGGATGCGATGCCCAGAAGGGCCGAGAGGCCGTTGGCAGACTTGGCCGTGAGCCACACGAGCGGGCGCGCCACCTGCATGAAGCCGCGGATGGGGCCGGCGACGGACTTGGCAACCGCCTCGGCGTTGGAGAGGGCCATGCGCTTGGGCACGAGCTCGCCGGCAACGATGGAGAGGTAGGAGACGGCCAGCGTGATGAGCACGGGGGCAAGCGGTCCGGCAATGCCCGCGGGCATGCCAAGGCTCACAAACCAGGACTCGAGCGGGTCGGAGAGACTGGTGCTCGCAAACGCCGAGGACGCAAAGCCCACGAGCGTGATGGCAACCTGGATGGTCGCGAGGAACTGCTCCGAATTGGAGGCCAGGTTAAGTGCGGCACGGGCTTTGCGGTCACCATCCTCTGCCTCGGGTTCCAGAACCGCCCTCTTGGCGCTCACCACCGCCAGCTCGGACATCGAGAAATAGCCGTTTGCCAGGGTGAGCAGGAAGGTGACCACAATACTTATCGCTACGTCCATGCGCTCGTGCGCAACCTCCTCGGTCGGGGTTCAGATACCTGCCGGCAGCTGGGACGCTAGCGCCGCCGGCATAATGGATTGATTTTAGCAGGTCGCGCACGAGGACGCATTCGACGTTGATGCGAGGCAGCCTTTTGTAAAAGCCTTGTCCGCATGCTTAGAACGTCACCCACATCCAAAAATGGTCCTTCGTGTAGCGTGTTGGCGGCGCGCGCAGGAATTTGCCCCTTCGTGTAGCGTCATTCTTGGGTTAGGCTCAACTTTGTCGTTCTTGTCAACTGGTCTTTTCCCTCCGAAGCCATCGGGCTTGCCCTTCAGACCAAGTTATTTGCCAGTTTTCGCGCTACACGAAGGGGCAAATTCTCAATCGGGACGGGCGAGCGCTACACGAAGGGGCAAATCTCAAAGAATCACTCCCTCGTAGGGATGGGCCAAGGCATCCAGGGCCGCCTCTTTGTCCTGCGGACCAAACAGTCGCTCACGAAGGTCCCGACGCTTGTCCAACATAATCTTCGTGGCGGGAGTCCTATGCGGATCGACCCTCCTTGCCAGTTCGCTCATGAATATATTGAACTGCTCATCACTTTTAAGTATGTCGTTTGTCAGTCTTCGCTGCATATAACCGGCAGCCTCGAACGCCCTACGGCGACGCTCGTCACGCTTCATGGCCTCAGGAGTGGCATGAAACTCGTCGCTCTCGTACTCGACGATGAGCTTTGCGCCTGGCCAGTAGAAATCCGGCCTGAGCACCCCTTGGCCAACAATCTTCTGAAGCTCTTCCGGAAGCTCAATGGTCGCATTCATTTCGAACCCAGAAAGCGAAAGTCCTCCGCGAGCGCGGGTGAGCTTCATAAATATTGCCGCATCCGTCTCGCGAGGCGAATTGGAGTTTGACGAAGCAAGGCTCAGGGCGTCCATCGCCCGACGCGCTCCGCGCGTCTTTGTTGCCAAGGCGGCCCTGATGTAGCTAGCAAACTCGTCGTACGCCACCAATGGCTTGACGTCTTTATCGAACCCCTCCGCTGGATCCGGGTCAAACCCATAGGAACCCATCATCTCGCACGCAAGCTGCGCAAGCTCGATCTCGTCAAGTTGGGTCGCAAGCTGGACCAATACGGCTGGCATACGACAGACAAAGACATCGCTGTCAACGCCATAGAGGTACTTATCTCCGAGTGGCCCACCAAACACCCCGCTTTTTACCTGGCCGCAGTGGTAGCGCTTGGCCGCCGAGGGCACCACGACCCGAATGGGAGTGTCAAGCCCGCAGAGCGCCGCCGCGCGCCGAGCCGTCTGCCCAACCGTCTCGGGGCGACGCCCGATCACCGCCCCCGCAAAATCGTCGTCCGCCGCAGCGAGCGATCCCTGCCGCGCGCTCCGCCAAAACTCAAGCGCCGACTCAAACCCAACCACCAGCCTTCGTCCCATTGCATCCTCCCGTCTCCTGTTTGAAAGGATACAGAACCTTAAGCCTACTTCAACTGTCTAGTTAAAAGCTACAATATTAACTTATGCAGTTTCGTGATAGATAACGGAAAGGAAGCGCAAAAAAGCCGCCCGGGTTGTTCCGGGCGGCTCCTGGGGTGACTGACGCGTGCGGAATCCTTACGCGATGAGCTCCCTCACGACGTCCTTGGCAGCCGCAAGCTGCTCCTCGCTGGGAATCCAGTTGACGGCGAGAGTCTTGACCGGCATCGCAAAGCCGGCAGCCTCCAGCTCCTTGGCCACGTTGTTGGGGCCCATCGGCGCCCAGCCATAGCTACCAAACGCCAGGCCAACGCGGTTCTCGTTCTTGGGCGAGAGGCCCTTCATGTACGTGAGGAAGGCGGCAACGGTGGGCAGCATCTGGCTGTTGAGCGTCGGCGAGCCCACGCACACGTACTTGCAGTCCAGGAACACGTCCATGACGTTGGAGATGTGGTTCTCCTTGAGGTCCATGAGCTGCGCGGGGATGCCGGCGGCAAGGAAGCCATCCACCAGCGAGCGGGCGATCTTCTCGGTAGAGTGCCACATGGAGTCGTAGACCACCACGGCGCGCTCGCGGACGGCGCCGGAGACGAAGTCCTCCTCGTAGGCGCGCAGGATGTCCTCCACGTGAGAGCGCCAGATGACGCCGTGCGCCGGGCAGATCATGTCGAGCGCGTCCGGGCCAAGCCCGCGCACCGCCTTCACGGCCGCCGCGGCCTGCGCGCGGTACGGCTGCACGATGTTGGCGTAGTACTTGCGCGCCTGGTGCATGACCTCGCACATGTCGTTCTCGTCGTCAAAGCGGGCGGAGCTGGCAAAGTGCTGGCCAAAGGCGTCGTTGGAGAAGAGGATCTTGTCGTAGGCGTCGTAGGTGACCATGTTGTCCGGCCAGTGGACCATCGGGGTTTGCACAAAGGCCAGCGTGCGCTTGCCGATGCAGAGGGTGTCGCCGGTCTTGACGCCGTTGTAGCCCAGGTCGCCAAAGTGCGCAGTCATGTTCTTCACGCCCTGCGGCGCGGAGCAGTAGATCTGGCAGCCCGGCGCCAGGCGCTTGATCGTGGGCGTGTTGCCGGAGTGGTCCATCTCCACGTGATTGGCAATGAGCACGTCGATCTTGGACGGGTCAATGACCGAGGAGATGCGCTCGAGGAGCTCGTCGGTAAAGGTGACCTTGGCGGTGTCGATGAGCGTGACCTTCTCGTCCAGGATGAGGTAGGCGTTGTAGGTGATGCCCGCCTCGGTGGTGTAGCCGTGGAACTCGCGCGCGTTCCAGTCGAGCGCGCCGACCCAGTAGACGTCCGGCTTGATCTGAACTGCGGAAAGCATGGTGTCCTCCTTGGGATGGAAGTGATAGCCACTCAGGGGCATTTTACCCCGTTCTCGGCGAGAAGAACGGGCGGCCGGCCACTTGGACCGACCGCCCGCGTGGGGGGGCTCACGACGATACGAGGAGACTGTCCCTTCGTATCACTTCTCGCCGGCGGCGCGGCGGGCGGCGTAGTCCGCGGCGAGCCTCTGCTGGATGTCGTGCGGGACCTGCTCGTAGCCGGAGATCTCGAGCTCAAACTCGCCGGTGCCGCGCGAGAGCGAGCGCAGGCGGGTAGCGTAGTCGGTGACCTCGGCGTACGGGATCGTGGCCACGACGGTGGTCTCGCCGGCGGCGGCACCGGTGCCGGCCTCCATGCCCTCAACACGGCCGCGGCTCGCGGAGACGTCGCCCATCACGGAACCGGCGTAGCTCTCCGGCACGGTGATGCGCAGGTGCGCCATGGGCTCGAGCAGCACGGGCTCGGCCTGGTCGACGGCCTTCTGGAAGCCGATGCGCGCGGCGGTCTTGAACGCCATCTCGTTGGAGTCAACGGGGTGGTAGGAGCCCTCGTAGACGGCAACCTTGACGTCGATCATCGGGTAGCCGGCGAGCACGCCCTCGCGCATGGTCTCCTGGACGCCCTTGTCGATGGCCGGGATGAAGCCGCGCGGGATGTGGCCGCCCACGACCTCGTCAACAAACTCGTAACCGGCGCCCGGGTTGGGCTCGATGCGCAGCCAGCAGTCGCCGTACTGGCCGGCGCCGCCGGTCTGCTTCTTGTGGCGGCCCTGGGCGGAGGCCACGCGGCGGATGGTCTCGCGATACGGGATCTTGAGGGCAACGGTGTGGGCGGTGATGCCGGCGCGGTCCTCAAGACGGTCGAGAAGAACGCTGACCTGCGCCTCGCCAATGGCGGAGATGACGGTCTGGCCGGTATCCTCGTCGCGCTCCACCTTGAGGGTGGGATCGGCGTCCGCGCTCTTCTCGAGGAAGGCATAGAGCTTGCCCTCGGTGCCGCGGGCGTCGGGCTCGATGGCGATGCGGTAGAGCGAGTTGGGGAAGCGGAACTCGGCGGCCTCGACCTTGCCGGTCACGGAGAGCGTGTCGCCGGTCATGGCGTCGAGCTTGGGCACCACCACGATGTCGCCCGCGGCGGCCTGCGCCACGTCTGTGGTCTCCTTGCCGCACATCTGGTAGAGGTGGCCGAGGCGCTCGGACTTGCGCGTGCGCGCGTTGGTGAGCTCGATGCCCGGCGTGATGGTGCCCGCGAGCACCTTGAGGAAGGAGAGGCGGCCGTTCTGCGGGTCGTTCAGGGACTTGAAGGCAAAGACCACGGGACGCTCGTCGTCCTCGGAGATGTCGAGCTGCTCGCCGTTGACCAGCGGAATGCGGCCAAAGTCGGCCATCGTGGGGAACCAGGCCACGGCGGCATCCATGAAGGAGATGACGCCCTCCTCGCGCACGCAGCTGCCGGAGAAGACGGGCACAAACACGCGCTCGCGGATGGCCTTGGCGAGAAGCCCCTCGAGCTCGTCCTGAGTGACCTCCTCGCCCTCGAGGTACTTCATCATGATCTCGTCGTCAGCCTCAACGACAAGCTCGGTGAGCTGGGCGCGGGCGGCCTCGGCGGCGTCGACGAACTCGGCGGGGACGTCCTCCACGACCGGCTTGCCATCCTCGAGGTGGCGGGCCTTCATGTGAACGACGTCGATGATGCCCTTGAATGCCTCGCCGGAGCCCATCGGGATGGTCACGGCGCCCAGGTTGGTGCCAAAGCGCTCCTGGAGTGCGGCAAACGCGACGTCAAAGTCCGCGTCCGGGCGGTCCAGGCGGTTGATGAAGAGCGCGCGGGCGAGGCTCTGCTCCTCGGCCGCATACCACAGGCGAGTGGTGATGGTGCCCGGGCCGGAGGCGGCGTCAACCACAAAGACGGCCGTCTCGCACGCGGACATGGCGGCGTAGGCGTCGCCCACAAAGTCCGGGTAGCACGGGGCGTCGAGCACGTTCAGGCGCGTACCCTCCCAGGTGATGGGGGCAATGGCGGTAGAGATGGAGAAACCGCGCTCGCCCTCCTCGCCGTCATAGTCAAGCGTGGGCTTGGTGCCGGCGTGGCCGCCAAGACGGGTGGTACGCCCCGTCAGGTGAAGCATGGCCTCGGCCAGCATGGTCTTGCCCACGCCGCCTTGGCCCACAAGGACCACGTTCTTGACCTTCTCCGAACCCTTTGCAGCCATGATGCCTCCCTAGAACGGGGTGTATGCACGATGTGACACACCATACCCACGTTTGGGCGCGCGGAGACGGACATATC
>NZ_JAUDEA010000013.1 GCF_030372065.1 Thermophilibacter provencensis
CACGACCCCCCCCCCCCCCACCCCACCCCCCCCCCCCCCCCCGGGGGGGGGGGGCGGGGGGCCCCGGCCCGTTAGGCGCGTATGATCCGAGCGCTAGTCCTCGGTCTCCTGGCGGACCACCTGGGAGAGGAGGTCGTCGAGGGACCCAAGGTCCTCGTTGATGATGTCGGAGTCGTTGGAGACGGTGTCGGAGCCGCCGATGAGCTCGTCATCATCAAAGTGGTGCGTGGCCGGCGCGGCGGTACCGAGCATGATGTCGGCGTCGGCATCCGGCGAGAAGACCATGTTGAGCAGCTGGGAGAGATCCTCGCTGTCAGCCTCGTCGTTCTCGGGCTCGAGGATGTAGAGCAGGCCGCGGGCCTCAAGGCCGTCGCGAAGCTCCTCGATTGCCTTGGCACCGATGCCGTCGATGCGCAGGAGGTCGTCCTCGGTCTTGCCGATGAGGTCGCCCACGGTCTCGATGCCCACCTCGCTGAACTTGTTGGTCCAGCGCTGCGAGACGCCGAGGTCGTCAAAGAGATAGAGCTTGGCGTCCTCGCTGGAGAGCGTGCGGCCGTTCTTGGAGTACACGCCGCCAAAGCCGTAGTCGTCGCCAACCCAGTCGAGCTGCTTGGGAAGCTGCTCCTCGATGCCCTTGAGCTCGTCGGGCGCCCACTCGGGCAGGCTCTTGGCCAGAGGCGAGGTGGGGCCGTCGATCTTGGTGCCGTGATAGGTGAGGTTCACGTCCTGGTACGCGGAGAGGCCCGTGCCAGCCGGAATCTGCTTGCCCACGATGACGTTGGACTTGAGGTCGAGCAGGTGGTCGACGTCGCCCTCGATGGCGGCCTCGGTGAGGACGCCGGCGGTGCGGATGAACGACGCGCTGGAGAGCCAGGAGTCGATGGAGCTGGCCACCTTGAGGGTGCCGAGAATGACCGGCTCGGCCTCGGGCGGGGTGCCGCCGGCGAGCGCCACGTTGCGAACGGTGTCGGCAAAGACGTAGCGGTCGACGTACTGGCCGAGGAGGTACTGGGAGTCACCCGGGTTGGTCACCTGGACGCGGCGCAGCATCTGGCGTGCGATGACCTCGATGTGCTTGTCGTTGAGGTCAACGCCCTGGGAGGTGTAGACGTCCTTGACCGACTCGACGAAGGTGTGCATCGTCGACTCGATGTCGGTGAGGCGGCGCAGCTTGCGGAAGTTGACAAAGCCGCGGGTGATCTGGTCGCCGGCACGGACCTCGACGCCGTCCTCGACGCCCGGCATGAAGCGCACGGACGCGGGGACGCGCCACTCCTCGATGGTGCGGGTCTGGTCCTCGGGGTCAACGATGCGCAGGAGGTACTCGGCCTGCTCGGGCGTGATGCGGAGCAGTCCGGAGACCGGCGCGAGGTCGGCCTCTCGACCGAGGATCTTCTCGTTGACGTTGCCAACGACGTCGAACATGCGGGCGACCGTGGGGAGGCCCTGCGTGATGTCGTCGGCGCCAGCGACGCCGCCGGAGTGAATCGTGCGCATCGTGAGCTGGGTGCCCGGCTCGCCGATGGACTGGGCGGCGATGATGCCCACGGCCGTGCCGATGTTGACCGGACGACGGGTGGAGAGGTCCCAGCCGTAGCACTTCTGGCAGACGCCGTACTTGGACTTGCAGGTGAGAAGGGCGCGGAGCTCGACCTTCTTGAGGCCGTGCTCGACGAGCATCTCAAGGTCGGCCTTGGACTCCACGTAGGCGTCCTTGGCGATAAGGACCTCGCCGGTCTCGGGGTCGCAGATGTCGTTCAGGGCGCAGCGACCGATGAGGTCGGTGTCCACAGAGGTCTGGCCCGGCTTGATGAGCGGGTAGGTAACGCCCTCGTCGGTGCCGCAGTCCTCCTCGCGGACGATGACGTCCTGGGCCACGTCAACGAGACGACGGGTCAGGTAGCCGGAGTCGGACGTGTGGGAGGCCGTGTCGACGAGGCCCTTACGGGCGCCGTAGGTGGAGATGAAGTACTCCAGCGGCTCGAGGCCCTCGCGGAAGTTGGCCTTAATGGGAAGGTCGATCGTGTCGCCGGACATGTCGGCCATGAGGCCACGCATGCCGGCGAGCTGACGAAGCTGCGTCTTGGAGCCACGGGCACCGGAATCGGCCATCATGTAGATGGGGTTGTCCTCGGCAAAGCCCGCGAGCATCTCGGTGGCGAGAAGGTCGGTGCACTCGGTCCACGCGTTGACGACCTCGGTGTGACGCTCTAGCTCGGAGAGGAAGCCGTCCTCGTAGTACTCGTTGATCTCGTCGACGCGCTCCTGCGCCTCCTCGAGCAGCTGGGGCTTGTCCTCGGGGATCGTGGCGTCCCAGACGGAGACCGTAAGGCCCGCGAGGGTGGCGTAGTGGAAGCCCGTGGACTTGATGGCGTCGAGGATCGGCTCGACCTCGGCGGTGGTGTAGCGGTCGCAGCAGTCGTTGACCAGCGCGCCGATGTCGCTCTTCACCATCTTGTAGTTGATGAAGGGGTAGTCGGCGGGCAGGCACTGGCGGTTGAAGATGATGCGGCCGATGGTGGTCTCAAAGCGCGCGCTGCGCTCGGTGACGTCGAGGTCCTCGTACTCGCCCTTGGCGGCCAGGATGCGGAAGACCCTGCGGTCGCCCTCGACGACGTTGGCGTCGGCGGCGGACACGCGCACGACCACGCGCTGCTGGATGTCGAGCTCGTGATTCATGTCGATGGCGAGAAGCGCGTCGTCAAAGTCGGCAAAGACGGGCATCTCGGCGCCCTCCACGGTCTTCTCGGTGGTGAGGAAGTACGCACCGAAGACCATGTCCTGGGACGGCACCGTGAGCACCTTGCCCGACGCGGGAGAGCGCAGGTTGTTGGCCGACAGCATGAGGACGCGGGCCTCGGTCTGGGCCTGCGTGGAGAGCGGCACGTGCACGGACATCTGGTCGCCGTCGAAGTCGGCGTTGAAGGGGGCACACACGAGCGGGTGCAGGTGGATGGCCTTGCCCTCAACCAGAACCGGCTCAAAGGCCTGGATGGAGAGACGGTGCAGCGTAGGTGCGCGGTTGAGAAGGACCAGGCGATCCTGGATGACCTCCTCGAGCACGTCCCAGACGGCCGGGAGCTGGCGGTCGATGGCGCGCTTGGCGCCCTTGATGTTCTCGACCTTGCCGAGCTCGACGAGGCGGCGCATCACGAACGGCTTGAAGAGCTCGAGCGCCATCTGCGAGGGCAGGCCGCACTGGTGCAGCTTGAGCGTGGGGTCGACGACGATGACCGAGCGGCCGGAGTAGTCGACGCGCTTGCCGAGCAGGTTCTGGCGGAAGCGGCCCTGCTTACCCTTGAGGGCCTCGGCGAGCGACTTCAGCGGGCGACCGCCACGACCGGTGACGGGACGACCGCGACGGCCGTTGTCAAAGAGCGCGTCCACGGACTCCTGGAGCATGCGCTTCTCGTTGTTGACGATGATCGCCGGGGCGTCGAGGTCGAGCAGGCGCTTGAGGCGGTTGTTGCGGTTGATCACGCGACGGTAGAGGTCGTTGAGGTCGGACGCCGCAAAGCGACCGCCGTCGAGCTGCACCATCGGGCGCAGGTCGGGCGGGATGACCGGGATGACGTCGAGGATCATGTTGGCCGGGTCGTTGCCGCCCTTGAGGAAGGCGTCGACGATCTCCAGGCGCTTGATGGCCTTCTCGCGCTTCTGCTTCTGGGCGGTGTCGGAGGCGATGACCTCGCGAAGCTCCTTGGCCTCGGCCTCGAGGTCGATGCCGCGCAGCAGCTCGCGCACGGCCTCGGCGCCCATGCCGCCCTTGAAGTAGATGCCGTAGTAGCGCTTGAGCTCAGAGAAGAGCCCCTCGTCGGAGATGAGCTCGCGCTCCTCGAGCTGCATGAACTTCTCGTAGGCCTCGGTGCGCAGGCGCTTCTCGTCCTCGTACTCGGCCTCGAGGTCGGCGATGCCGGCACGGATCTCGTCCTCGGAGAGGGGCTCGAGGTCGCCGAACTCCTCGCCGGAGTCCTCGCCCTGCTCGCGCAGGCGGGCGATCTGGTCGTCGCGCTCGGCGTCGAGCTCCTCGAGGTCGGCGTCAAGCTCCTCCTTGAGGTCGACGGCGTCGGCCTCGCGGGCCTCGGAGTCAACCTTGGTGATGATGTAGCTCGCGAAGTACAGGACCTTCTCGAGGTCCTTGCTCTTGATGTCGAGCAGGCGGGCCAGCGGGAAGCTCGTGGGGCTCTTGAAGTACCAGATGTGGCTCACGGGCGCGGCGAGCTCGATGTGGCCCATGCGCTCGCGGCGCACCTTGGCGGTGGTCACCTCAACGCCGCAGCGCTCGCAGACGATGCCGCGGAAGCGGATGCCCTTATACTTGCCGCAGGCGCACTCCCAGTCCTTGGTGGGGCCAAAGATCTTCTCGCAGAAGAGGCCGTCCTTCTCGGGCTTGAGGGTACGGTAGTTGATGGTCTCGGGCTTCTTGACCTCACCGTGCGACCAGCTGCGGATGCGGTCGGCAGAGGCAAGCGAGATCTTGATCGCGTCGAAGTCAGTGGTGTCGAAATCAGCCACAGTCGCTACTCCTTATCGCTCGTCGCGTCACCCACGAGGGCCGTCTCGAGGTCGTTTGCGGGCTCGGCGGGCGCCTCGGCGTCATCGGCCATATTGGCGAAGACGTCAATGGCGCTCTCGGCCACGTCGTGCTGCTCCTGCTCGGTGCGCTCGGCGCGCTTCTTGTAGGAGATCGGCTCGATGTCGAGGGCGAGGGAGCGAATCTCCTTGACGAGGACCTTGAAGGACTCGGGGATGCCCGCCGCCGGGACGTTCTCGCCCTTGACGATGGACTCGTAGGTCTTCACGCGGCCGTTGGTGTCGTCGGACTTGACCGTGAGGATCTCCTGGAGGACGTTGGCCGCGCCGTAGGCGTAGAGGGCCCAGACCTCCATCTCGCCGAAGCGCTGGCCGCCAAACTGTGCCTTGCCGCCCAGGGGCTGCTGCGTGACGAGGCTGTAGGGGCCGGTCGAGCGCGCGTGGATCTTGTCGTCCACCATGTGGCCGAGCTTCAGGATGTAGCTCGTGCCCACGGTGATCTGGCTCTTGAAGGGCTCGCCGGTGCGGCCGTCGTAGAGCGTGGTCTTGCCGAGGCTGTTGAGCTGCGGCACAAACTCCTCGCGCATGTGCTCGCCGTACTCGATCTTGGCCTTGTTCATGAGGTTGATGTTGGTGCGGCGCAGGACCTCCGCGACCTCCTCGTCCGTGGCGCCGTCAAAGACGGGCGTGGCCACGGGGATGGGGCCGGGCACGTAGCGGTCGGAGTTCTCGGACTCGTCGTCCCAGCCGTGGGAGGCACCCCAGCCGAGGTGGCACTCCAGGAGCTGGCCCACGTTCATACGGGAGGGGACGCCCAGCGGGTCGAGAAGGACGTCGACGGGCGTGCCGTCAGCCATGTAGGGCATGTCCTCGACGGGCAGGACGTTGCAGACGACGCCCTTGTTGCCGTGACGACCGGCGATCTTGTCGCCCTGCTGGATCTTGCGGCGCTGGGCCACGAAGACGCGGACGAGCTCGTTGACTCCCGGCGGGAGGTCGTCGCCGGCCTCGCGGCTAAAGCGGACCACGTCAACGACGCGGCCGTAGGCGCCGTGCGGCATCTTGAGGGAGGTGTCGCGGACGTCGTGCGCCTTGGCGCCGAAGATGGCGCGCAGCAGGCGCTCCTCGGCCGTGAGGGCCGTCTCGCCCTTGGGCGTGACCTTGCCGACGAGGATGTCGCCAGGGCCGACCTCGGCGCCGATGCGGATGATGCCGTCGTCGTCAAGGTTGGCGAGCATGTCCTCGGAGAGGTTGGGTATCTCGCGGGTGATCTCCTCGGGACCGAGCTTGGTGTCGCGAGCGTCGATCTCGTGGCGGGAGATGCTCACCGAGGTGAGGAGGTCCTCCTGCACCACGCGCTCGGAGACGATGATGCCGTCCTCGTAGTTGAAGCCCTCCCACGGCATGTAGGCAACCGTGAGGTTGGCGCCGAGGGCGAGCTCGGAGTGATCGATGGAGGTGCCGTCGGCGAGCGGCTGGCCAGCCTCGACCTTGTCGCCCGCGTGAACGATCGGGCGGTGGTTGATGCAGGTGGACTGGTTGGAGCGCTCGTACTTGGGCAGGTCATAGCGCTCGGAGCCGTACTCGTCGGAGTAGACGACCACGTGGGCGGCGTCGACCTCAGAGACGGTGCCGGCGTGCGCGGCGCGGATGAGCTCGCCGGAGTCGAGCGCGGCGCGCTCCTCCATGCCGGTGCCCACGAACGGCGCGTGCGCCTTGATCAGGGGCACGGCCTGACGCTGCATGTTGGCGCCCATGAGGGTACGCTTGGCGTCGTCGTGCTCGAGGAACGGGATGAGGTTGGCGGCCACGGAGAGCAGCTGGCGCGGCGAGACGTCCATGTAGTCGACGTCCTCAACGGCAACCTGGGCGGGAGCGCCGAAGGAGCCGTCGAAGTCGCGCGTACGGGCGATGATGCGCTCCGGGTGCGTGATCTCGCCGTTGTGGTCGAGCTCGATGAACTTGCCCGTCTTGGGGTCAAACGGCGTGTTGGCGGGGGCGATGTTGTGCGTCTCCTCCTCGTCGGCGGTCATCCAGTCGATCTGGTCGGTGACCTTGCCGTCAACCACGCGACGGTACGGGGACTCAATGAAGCCGTACTCGTTGACGTGGGCGTAGAGCGCGAGCGAGCCGATGAGGCCGATGTTGGGACCCTCGGGGGTCTCGATCGGGCACATGCGGGAGTAGTGCGAGTTGTGGACGTCGCGGACGGCCGTCGGCACGTTGGTGCGGCGGCTGGAGCCGGACTTGTGGCCGGCGAGGCCACCCGGGCCGAGCGCGGAGAGACGGCGCTTGTGCGTGAGGCCGGCAAGCGGGTTGGCCTGGTCCATGAACTGCGAGAGCTGCGAGGAGCCGAAGAACTCCTTGATGGCCGCCACGATCGGGCGGATGTTGATGAGGCTCTGCGGCGTGATGTCGTCGGCGTCCTGAGAGGCCATGCGCTCGCGGACGACGCGCTCCATGCGGCTCATGCCAATGCGGAACTGGTTCTGGACGAGCTCGCCCACGGTGCGGACGCGACGGTTGCCAAAGTGGTCGATGTCGTCGACGCGCTTGGTCTCGTCACCCGCGTGGAGGGCGAGGAGGTAGCGGATGGCCTCGATGATGTCCTGGTGCGTGAGCACGCGGCTCGTGGGCTCGTCGCCGAGCTCGAGCTTCTTGTTGACCTTGTAGCGGCCAACGCGCGCGAGGTCATAGCGCAGCTCGTTGAAGTAGAGACCATCGAGGAGCAGGCGGCCGGCGTCCGCCGTGGCGGGCTCGCCGGGGCGCTGGCGCTGGTAGATCTCCTTGAGGGCCGCCTCGCGGGTGGTGGAGGCGTCGCGTTCGAGGGTGTTGCGCACGATGTCGGAGTCGCCGAGAAGGGCGTAGACCTCGTCGTCGGTCTCGGCGATGCCGAGGGCGCGCAGGAACACGATCGCGGACTGGCGGCGCTTGCGGTCGATGGAGACCACGAGGTGGCCGCGCTTGTCGACCTCAAACTCGAGCCACGCGCCGCGCGCGGGGATGAACTGCGCCTTGTGCACGCGCACGCCGTTGTCCATCTCGGAGGAGAAGTAGACGCCGGGCGAGCGGACGAGCTGCGAGACGACCACGCGCTCGGTGCCGTTGATGATGAAGGTGCCGCGGTCGGTCATGAGCGGGAAGTCGCCCATGAAGACGAGCTGCTCCTTCATCTCGCCCGTCTCGGTGTTCACAAAGCGGACGTCAACAAAGAGCGGGGCCTGGTAGGAGATGTCCTTGGCGCGGCACTCGGCGATGGTGTGCGCCGGGTCGCCAAACTGGTGGTCCCCAAAGACCACCTGCATCGTGTGGGCGGAGTTCTCGATGGGAGAGAACTCGGAGAAGGACTCGGCGAGCCCCTCGCCCATGAAGTGCTCGAAGGACTCCTTCTGAACCGAGATCAGGTTCGGGAGCTCCATTGCCGGGGCAATCTTGCTAAAGGTCTTGCGTCCGGTCGTGCCTTGTGGTTTGGTAAGAGCAGTCTTTGCGGTAGACACCAGGCTTTTCCTCCTTCAAAAGGGTGGAAGGCGGCAATTGTCGCAACGTAATAATCTACCGAAAGCCATCCTGGCGGTCAATGAAAAGCCTTGACTTGACCGCCGTTTTCGAGTATGAATTCCCGCTCTCACAATCTACCTGCGCAAATGCTTTAGCGAGAAGAACGTGCTTGTGAAGGTTCGGTGTGCGCCGCGTGCCGTGCGCCCGCACGGGGAATCCCCGACCGTCGCCTAGGTGCATTCGCCAGGTGTATTCCGGCGCGGATACACCTAGCGGCATTCTGTCGTGCTGGCATACACCTGACGCGCTTTTGTCGTACCCGGGGAATACACCTGCTGTCCCTCTCGCCGGGGAATACACCTGCCGCACGCACGAGAAGCGCACGAAAAGGTGGCGCCGGACGCAAAAGGGGCCGGACCCGCAGGTCCGACCCCTTGAAAGTGCGCGTTGAGCGTGACCCAGTAAGCGAACTTACTTGAGGGTGACGGTGGCGCCGGCCTCCTCGAGCTGCTTCTTGGCGGCCTCGGCGTCCTCCTTCTTGGCGCCCTCGAGGACGGCCTTGGGGGCACCCTCGACGACCTCCTTGGCCTCCTTGAGGCCGAGGTTGGTCAGAGCGCGGACGACCTTGATGACGGCGATCTTGTTGTCGCCGAAGCCCTCGAGCACGACGTCGAAGTTGGTCTTCTCCTCCTCCTCGGCGGCGGCGGCAACCGGAGCGGCGGCAACGGCGGCCACGGGGGCGGCGGCGGAGACGCCGAAGGTGTCCTCGATAGCGTGAACGAGCTCGGAGGCCTCGAGAAGGGTCATCTCCTTGAGGGCGTCAATGATCTCCTCGGTGGTAAGCTTAGCCATTTCTGTTTCCTTTCGGTCTCGCGCGGATGCGCGATTTGCTTCTGTCTGCGGGGCGGGTGCCCCAGGGTGTGCGGCCGGGGCCGCGCGTTGCTGCTAGGCAGCCTGCTTCTGCTCGGAGACAGCGTTGACGGTGCGGGCGAGGCCAGCGGGGACCTCCTTGACGCACACGGCGATGTCGCGGGCAAAGCCGTTGATGAGGCCGGCGATCTGGGCCATAAGCTGCTCGCGGTTGGGCAGGTCAGCGTAGGCCTTGGCCTCCTCGGCGCTGAGGGCGACGCCGTCGGCGATGGCGCCGACGAAGTCCATCTTCTTGAGCTTCTCGGACTGCTCCTTGATCACCTTGGCGGCGTCAACGGCGTCCTTCTCGTAGAAGACGTAGGCGCAGGTGCCGGCGAGCATCTCGTCGATGTTCGGCAGACCGGCGTTCTCGAGCGCGATCTTGACGATGTTGTTCTTGTACACCTTCATCTCGGCGCCGGCCTCGCGCAGGGCGCGACGGACCTCCTGGGTCTCCTTGACGGAGAGACCGCGGTAGTCGACCACAAAGACGCCGTTGGAAGCCTCGAGGGAGCCTGCGACCTTTTCCAGCATCTCCACATTGGACTTGGATGGCATGTTGTTACACCTCCTTGATATGCGGTCGGGCACGAGCCGCCAACGCTGGCGGGCCTTCCGCATGAGAAGACCCCGCTTGGCGCAGCCAAAGCGGGGTCCTCGAAGATGCAATCTCTGAGACCACCTCGGCAGGCGGGTTTCCCCTTTGAGCCTTGCGGCACCGGCTGTCTTTGGCAGCGGACGTGCGATGTTTCCTTCACACGAGACGGGCGTCTCGCGCGTTAGTCATTCTCCCACGCAGCGAGACGCCCGTCAAGCGTTTCTTCAATTATGAAGCGAGAAGTACTACTCCTCCATAAGGTTGCGGGTCTTGGAGGAGTCGACCTTGATGCCGGGGCCCATCGTGGTGGAGATGACGACGGACTTGACGTACTTGCCCTTGGCGCTGGACGGCTTCACGCGGAGCAGCTCGTTGATGAGCGCGCCGTAGTTCTCGACGAGCTTCTGGGTGTCGAAGGACACCTTGCCCATCGGGACGTGGCAGATGCCGTAACGGTCGGCGCGGTACTCAACGCGACCGGCCTTGAGCTCGCCGACCATCTTGGCGACGTCCATGGTGACGGTGCCGAGCTTGGGGTTGGGCATGAGGCCACGGGGGCCGAGGATCTTACCAAGACGGCCGACCTTCCCCATCATGTTGGGGGTGGCGATGGCGGCGTCAAAGTTGAGCTCGCCGGCCTGAATCTGGGCCACGAGGTCATCGGAGCCGATCACGTCAGCGCCAGCGGCCTCGGCCTCGCGGGCCTTCTCGCCCTCGGCAAAGACGGCGACGCGGACGGTCTTGCCGGTGCCGTGTGGCAGGGAGATGGAGCCGCGGACGTTCTGGTCGGCCTTGCGGGTGTCAACACCCAGGCGGACGGCGACCTCGACGGTCTCGTCAAACTTGGCGGGAGCCAGTTCCTTGGCGAGCTCCATGGCCTCCTTCGGCGAGTAGAGCTTGGTGCTGTCGACCTTGGCGGCGGCGGCCTTGTAGTTCTTTCCGTGCTTAGGCATGCTACGTACCTCCTGTGGTCATCGGGCTTCTCGCCCTCCCACGTCGATGTTACGAGGGGACAGTCCCTTCGCAACATGTTCTTGAATGTTACGAAGGGACTGTCCCCTCGTAACATCGATACACGTTACTCGGCGATGGTGACGCCCATGGAGCGGGCGGTGCCGGCGACGATCTTCTTGGCGGCCTCGATGTCGTTAGCGTTGAGGTCCGGCATCTTGATCTCAGCGATCTTAGTGAGCTGCTCCTGGGTGAGCTGACCGACCTTGTCGCGCTGGGGCACGCCGGAGCCGCTCTTGAGGCCGAGCTCCTTCTTGATGAGCTGGGCCGCGGGCGGGGTCTTGCAGACGAAGTCGAAGCTGCGGTCCTCGTAGACCGAGATCTCGACGGGGATGATGTCGCCGGCCTTGTCCTGCGTGGCGGCGTTGAAGGCCTGGCAGAACTGCATGATGTTGACCTGGGCGGCACCGAGGGCGGGGCCGACGGGAGGCGCGGGGTTGGCGGCGCCCGCCGGAATCTGGAGCTTAATGAAGTTGACGACCTTCTTCTTGGCCATGGTGTTCTCCTTGAGAGCGTTGCGTGCGTACTATCGATGCGCCGCCCGAGAAGCAATCCTCACCGATTCGGGCAGGCGGAATCTCCCTCTATGCGATGACGGAAACCTGGTCGAGGCCGAGCTCAACGGAGGTCTCGCGACCAAAGATCATGAGCATGACCTTGATCTTGCCGGACTCGGCGTTGACCTCGGAGACGATGCCGTCGAAGTCCGCGAGCGGGCCGGAGAGGACCTTGACGGACTGGCCGACCTCGATGTTGGTGGAGGTGCGCTTGGGGACCACGGGCGTGGTGCCGCGGGCGCCGGTGCGACGCATGATCTTGTCGAACTCGCTGCGGCGCAGGGGCGACGGCTTGCCGTCGGGACCCACAAAGCCCGTGACGCCGGGGGTGTTGCGGACGAAGGACCACGTGTCGTCGTTGCCCTCCATGCGCACGAGAACGTAGCTGGGAAGGACCTTGGACTCCTTGGTCTCCCGCTTGCCGCCGTCCTTGATCTCCGTGACCTCCTCGGTGGGGATCTGGATGTCGACGATCTGGTCCTGCATGCCCATCATCTCGATGCGGTGCTCGAGATCGGTCTTGACCTTGTTCTCGTAACCAGAGTAGGTGTGGATGACGTACCAGCGCTTAGCCATGTCTACCCCCTAAGACCCGTGAAGCCCACGAGGGCGGCAACGATACCGGAGTCAACGAGCCAGATCACCACGCCAAAGACGATGAGCATGGCGACGATGGCAACGGAATACGTGCGGAGCTCGTCCTTGGAGGGCCAGACCACGCGGCGCATCTCGGAGCGGACGTCACCGAGGTAGTTGCCAATGCGGCGGAAGAAGCCAGGCTTCGTGTCCTTCTTCTCGGCCTTGGCCTCCTGCTTGGCGGCGAGCTTGGCGTCCTTGGCGGCCCTCTTCTCGAGGGCGGCCTTCTGCTCGGGAGTGACAGAGGCGGCCTGAGCGGCCTCGACGCGCGCACGCTCCTCGGCGCGGGCCTTGCGGACGCTCCTCTTGTTCCGGTCCTTGTTCGCCATCCCTTAGCTCCCTAAAAGTATCCGTTACATGGAAACCGGCTAACCCCGAGAGGATAGCCGGTGGTGAAATCTGGCAGGCCAGGAAGGACTCGAACCCTCAACAAACGGTTTTGGAGACCGCCGCTCTACCATTGGAGCTACTGGCCTGTGATGAAAACCCACCAGTTAGCGGGTCTCCCTGTGGACGGTGTGCTTCTTGCACCACGGGCAGTACTTCTTCAACTCCATGCGGTCGGGGTTGTTGGCCTTGTTCTTGTCCGTGGTGTAATTGCGGCGCTTGCACTCAGTGCACGCGAGGGTAACCAGAGTACGCATGAATCAGATCCTCCTGAAATACTTCTCGTTGGAGGGAGTTTCCCTCGAACGTGTCGCGGTGGCAAACGATACCATCCATCACTTGCGTCTGTCAAGTCGAGAAGAACGATGGTGCCGCTCTCACAAAAAGCACACTGACCGGGCCGGTGATGACGGGGGTGACTGATGGCAAAGGTGACAGGGTAGATTGTCACCATAGAACCCATGGTGACAATCTACCCTGTCACCTTTGCCATCAGTCACCCCCGTCATCACCGGCCATAGAAAACGGGCCCGACACATTGTGCCGGGCCCGAAAGAGTCGCTTAGCTAGAAGCTACTCGATGATCGTGGAGACACGGCCGTCGCCGACGGTGTGGCCGCCCTCACGGATGGCGAACTTGTCGCCTTGCTCCATCGCGATGGAGTGGATGAGCTTGCACTTGACGGTCACGTGGTCGCCAGGCATAGCCATCTCAACCTTGGTGCCGTTGGTGTCGGTGAGCTCGGAGATGTCACCGGTGATGTCCGTGGTGCGGAAGTAGAACTGCGGGCGGTAGCCGGCGAAGAACGGCGTGTGACGGCCGCCCTCCTCCTTGGTGAGAACGTAGATCTCGCCAGTGAACTCGGAGTGCGGGGTGACGGAGCCGGGCTTGCAGATGACCTGGCCGCGCTCGATGTCCTCGCGCTTGATGCCACGGAGCAGGATGCCGACGTTGTCGCCAGCCTCGCACATGTCCATGGTCTTGCGGAACATCTCGATGCCGGTGGCAACGGAGGTCTGCTTCTCGCGGATGCCTACGATCTCGACGGGGTCGTTGAGCTTGAGCATGCCGCGCTCAACACGACCGGTGGCAACGGTGCCGCGGCCGGAGATGGTCATGACGTCCTCGATGGCCATGAGGAACGGCTTGTCGTTGTCACGCGGCGGGGTCGGGATGTACTCGTCGACAGCGTGCATGAGCTCGATGATGGAGTCGACCCACTTCTGCTCGCCGTTGAGGGCGCCGAGGCCGGAGCCACGGATGATGGGGAGGTCGTCTCCGGGGAAGCCGTACTCGGAGAGGAGGTCACGGGTCTCCATCTCAACGAGGTCGATGAGCTCCTCGTCGTCAACCATGTCGCACTTGTTCAGGAAGACGATGATGTAGGGGACGCCGACCTGACGGGCGAGAAGGATGTGCTCGCGGGTCTGGGCCATGGGGCCGTCGGTGGCGGCGATGACGAGGATGGCGCCATCCATCTGAGCAGCGCCGGAAATCATGTTCTTGATGTAGTCGGCGTGGCCCGGGCAGTCAACGTGAGCGTAGTGGCGCTCCCAGGTCTCGTACTCGATGTGGGCAACGTTGATGGTGATGCCGCGCTGACGCTCCTCGGGAGCCTTGTCGATGTTCTCGAAGGCGGTGTAGTCGGCCTTGCAGCCCTCGGTCTCAGAGAGAACCTTGGTGATGGCCGCGGTCGTGGTGGTCTTGCCGTGGTCGACGTGACCAATCGTACCGATGTTTACGTGCGGCTTGGAACGATCGAACTTCTCCTTGGCCATGTGCCATCCTCCTTTTGGAACCGGCCTTGCGGCCAATCCTCTAACTACTGCGTTCTTATGCCAAGCGGCGCCGAGGCGCCGCTAAGAACTCTGGTACCGGTGACGGGATTCGAACCTGTGACATCGCGGGTATGAGCCGCGTGCTCTAACCAGCTGAGCTACACCGGCATGGTGCCTTGCGACTGAAAGGCGGAAATGGAGCCCGCGACCGGATTTGAACCGGTGACCTCTTCGTTACCAACGAAGTGCTCTACCGACTGAGCTACACGGGCGAATGGTGGGGATGCTTGGACTCGAACCAAGGAACCCAGAGGGAGCGGATTTACAGTCCGCCGCAGTTGCCGCTGTGCCACATCCCCATTCCGTTTTCAGCCACCCGCAGGGCGCGTTCTCCCCTGCAAGCGGGAGATAGATTACGACGCGGGAAAAATCTTGTCAACATATACCCCGTGACCGGGCGTATCCATACTCACGAGGTGCACACATCCGCAGGTCAGCGTAGTTGCTGCTTGCCCGTCAGCCACGTGCGAGCGGATACGTCATGCCAAGCAACTCGTAAAGGTCGGCAAAGCCGAGGCCCTTGCGATCGCGACGGCGGTACCACGTTGCGTAGGTGTTCCAATCCGGAACGAACACGTGATTGCAGAGCAGAATCCACATCGGGATGAAGACGATGAAGGCAAGGGCGGCAATCGCGGCCCATACGGTCGCCCGAAGATCCGCCGCCATCTCAAGCGGCAGCGCCAGCACGATGCCGAGCGCCACCAACGCAACGATCACATAGCCCGCCATCCCGAGCAGCTGCAGCCGCTTTGCGCTCTGGTAGCCGTCGAGGATGCGCCTCTGCAGCGGCTCATGCACCCCGACGAACGTCTTGGACGCGTACGAAAGCATCTCGTTGCGCTCTATGGCTGAGACGGCCACCCCAGCCGCCGTGACAGCTTCAGAGAACCCGTCCGGCGTTCGCAGCGGGGCATCTGACGCCCACTCGCTGAAATCGTCTGCCATCCCGCCCCCCCTCTAAGGATATGGGCCGCGACCGTGAAGTCGCGGCCCCTGAGCCCCTGGAGCCGGCAGAGGGAGTCGAACCCCCAACCCACGGTTTACAAAACCGTTGCTCTGCCATTGAGCCATGCCGGCGTGCGTCAGTACATGATAGCCGAACCCTCACCCCACCGCCTGCGAAAAGGGGGCAGGCGCGTTTTGGAGGCTAGCCGCGCAGGAGGCGCCAGAGCTTCTCGCGGGCCGCCGGGTCGATTCGGTCCTCGAGGCGCATGTGCTGGGTCTGGCGCTCGGCGTTGGCCTGGCGGTACTCCACGTCGAGTGCGTCCATGTTGGTCACGAGCACGTCGCTCGAGATGCGCGTCACCGGGATGCCGCCCACCGTAGCCCTGATGGTGTTGTCCGAGGTGACCACCGTCACGGCCTGCGGGGCGAGGCGCGCCTCGGTGACGAGGCGCTCGATCACGGTATCGGCGGACTCGCCGGCGGGCGAGAAGACCAGGCGCACGCCGGCCTTGGAGAGGTCCGGCCGCTCCGGCGAGACGTTTCCCGCCGCGTCGAAGACGATCACGGGCTCGTAGCGGCCCTTGGCGTAGGCGGCGACGTCGGCGATCAGCAGCTCGCGCGCCTGCTCGAAGGGGTCGCCGTCGGCGGTCTCGTCCATGCGGGCGAGGTAGCGGACGGACTTGTAGATGACGTTGTAGCCGTCCACCACGAGCAGCTCGCGCGGGGCGGCCGCCCTAGGCATCGGCCTCGCCGCCACACTCGACGCGCCGCAGCCACTCGTAGCAGAGCACGGTCGTGGCCTGGGCCACGTTAAGCGACTCCACGCGCCCGCGCTGCGGCAGACGACAGGAGAAGTCGCACTTCTCGGCCACCAGGCGCGAGATGCCCTCGCCCTCCGAGCCCATCACGAGCGCCAGGCGCCCGCCCATGGGGGCGTGCCAGACGTCCTCGGTTGCGTGCTCGGTGGCCGCGCAGGCCCAGAAGCCGGCGGCCTTGAGCTCGTCGATCGCGCGTGCGAGGTTGGGGACCTGCGCGATGGGCAGGTGCATGACGGCGCCGGCGGAGGTCTTGTACGCGCCCACGCCCACCGAGGCGGCCCGGGCCTTGGCCACGATCACGCCGGCCGCGCCCACGACCTCGGCCGTACGCACGATGGCACCGAAGTTGCCCTGGTCAGTCACGTGGTCGAGCACGACGATGAGCGCCGGGCCCTCCCCTGCCGCCGCGATCACGTCCGCGAGCTCGGCGTAGGCAAAGGGTCGCGTGCGCACGACGACGCCCTGGTGGGCGCCGTGGCTGGAGAGCGCGTCCAGGCGGGCGCGCGGCACGCGCTCGACGGGGACGCCAGCCTCGTCGAGCCGGGCGACGATCTTCTCGAGCGCCTGGTCGCGCTCGCCGGAGCGCTCCTGCACGAGCGCCGAGCGCAGCGGCATCCCGCAGGCCAGCGCCTCCTCGACGGCGCGGCGCCCCTCGACGAGGTCGCCGCGGTCGCGCTGCTGCGGCCCGCGGCGCGCCGCGCCCGGGACCGGACGGGAACCGCGGCCCTTCTCGCCGTGCGGCCCCTTGCCCTGGGCCGGACGGAAGGGACGGCCGCCCTTGCCCTTGCCGCCCCGGACGTCGCGGCCCGGCGTGCGTGACTGGTTCTTTGCCATGGCGCGCTACTCCTTGCGGTGCAGGCGGGCGCCGGCGGCGGTGTCCTCGACCACGAGGCCGAGCGCGGTGATGCCGTCGCGGATGGCGTCCGCGACGCCCCAGTTCTTCTGGGCGCGCGCGGCCTGACGCGCGGCGAGAAGGGCCTCGGCCGCCTCGACGGCAGACGAGCCCTCGTATCCAGCCTGCTCGCGCGCGAGGTCCACGAGACCCGCCGGGAGGTCATCCTCGCCGGTCGAGCGCGACAGCGTGATGCCCATGACCCCCGCGAGCTCACAGAGCATGTCGGCGGCGCGAAGGCAGACAGCCGTGGAGGTGTCGTCAGCAGCCTCCGCGAGATACGTGTTGCAGGCCGTCACCAGCGAGAAGATCGCCGCAAGGCCGCCGGCGGTGTTGAAGTCGTCGTCCATCTGACGGCAGAACTCCTCGCGCGCGGCGTCGATCTGCGCCCCGAGGGTGCGATCGGCGTCGTTGAGCTCGCCGTCCTGCGGGGAGCGCTCGGCCGCCCAGCGCAGGTTGCGAGCGCAGGTCTCCAGGCGCTCGAGCGTGCCGGCAACGCCCTCCAGGCGCTCAAAGGAGAAGTCCAGCGGCGCGCGATAGTGAGTCTGCAGCATGAGCAGGCGCACGGCGTCGGCGGGGTACTTGTCGAGCACCTCCTTGAGCGTGTAGAAGTTGCCGAGGCTCTTGGACATCTTCTCGCCGTCCACGCGCAGCATGCCGGTGTGCATCCAGGTGTTGGCGAGCGCGGCGTCCCAGGCGCACATGGCCTGGGCGGTCTCGTTCTCGTGGTGCGGGAAGATGAGGTCGGCGCCGCCGCCGTGGATGTCGATCGGGGTGCCCAGGTAGCGGTGGATCATCGCGCAGCACTCGGTGTGCCAGCCGGGACGGCCGTCACCCCACGGGGAGGGCCAGCTGGGCTCGCCGGGCTTGGCCGCCTTCCAGAGGGCAAAGTCAAAGGGGTCGCGCTTCTCGTCATTGACCTCCACGCGCTCGCCGGCGCGCATCTGGTCGAGGTCACGACCGGAGAGGATGCCGTAGCTGTGGTCGGAGCGCACGGAGAAGTAGACGTCGCCGGAGGGCACGGGATAGGCATGGCCACGCTCGATGAGCTGGGAGATCATCTCCTGCATGGCCTCGATCTCGTGCGTGGCGCGCGGGCGGATGTCCGGGTCCAGCACGCCAAAGCGGTGCATCTGCTCGATGAAGGCGTTGGAGCACTCCTCGGCGACCTCGGCGGCGCTGCGCCCGGTCTCGTTGGCGCGGTTGATGATCTTGTCGTCCACGTCGGTGAGGTTCTGGGCAAAGGTGACCTGGTAGCCCTTGTACATGAGGTAGCGACGAATCACGTCAAAGGCAAGGAACGTGCGCGCGTTGCCGATGTGAATCTGGTCGTAGACGGTGGGGCCACAGACGTACATGCGAATCTTGCCCTCCTCGATGGGGACAAGCTCCTCCTTCTTGTGCGTCTGGCTGTTATAGACGAGCATCTTCGCTCCTTGGGTGTCCGGTTGGATGGTCTTGCCAGTATAGCGCGTGGGCCGGACACACTCCGCGCGCAGCATATGGGGACGCGCGGCGACGTATTTTGGCGGGAAAGTGTCGGGCGGGGTCCACGCATCCGCAGCGGGGACGCGCAGCGACGTTTTGCGGGACCAAGGCGTCGACCCGCGTCCACAAAACACGGGCGCCGAGAAGGACTACCGTCCGTCGTCGAGAAGGGCCACGGCCCAGGCGGCCATTCCCTCCTCGCGGCCCACAAAGCCGAGCCGCTCCGTGGTGGTTGCCTTCACGCCCACGTGCTCGACGGGCACGCCCAGCGCGGCGGCCATCCGCTCGCGCATCTGCTCGCGGTACGGGGCGAGCTTGGGCGCCTGCGCGGCCACGGTGCAGTCCACGTCCTGGATGGCAAAGCCCCGCTCGCGCGCCAGCTTTGCCACGTGGGACATGAGCACGAGGGAGTCCGCGCCCTCGTAGGCGGGGTCGGTGTCCGGGAAGAGCTTGCCGATGTCGCCCGCGCGCATGGCGCCGAGAAGCGCGTCCATGAGGGCGTGGGCAAGGACGTCCGCGTCCGAGTGGCCCGCAAGGCCGCGCTCGCACGGCACGTCAACGCCGCCCAGCACCAGGCGCCGCCCCTCGGCAAACGCGTGCACGTCAAAGCCATGTCCAATGCGCAGCATATCGGCTCCCCCTTGATGACAAAGGTGACGTGACAAAGGTGACAGGGTAGATTGTCATCATGAAACACATGATGACAATCTACCCTGTCACCTTTGTCATGAGCGTGGCCTCGGCGATGGCGAGGTCCTCGGGCAGCGTGATCTTGATGTTGTCGCGCGTGGACTCCACCACCCGTACGCGACCGCCCAGACGCTCCACCAGGGAGGCGTCGTCGGTGCCCTGATAGCCGTCGCGAACGGCGCTCCTGTGGGCGGCAACGAGACGCGGCGTGCGAAAGACCTGCGGGGTCTGCGCCGCCCAGTAGAAGCTGCGGTCCGGCGTCGCGATGATCGTCTCGCCCTCAACGAGCTTGAGCGTGTCGATGGAGCGCGCGGCGAGAATGGCGCCCGCGAGCGCCCGGTCCTCGCGCACGGCGGCTATGCACGCCTCGATCTGCTCGGTCTCCACGAGCGGGCGCGCCGCGTCGTGCACGGCAACAAAGTCCAGGTCGCGCGGAACCTCCTCGAGCCCCGAGCGCACGGAGTCCTGCCGCGTGGCACCAGACGCCGCAAGCACGACGGGCTTTGCGAGGGAGAGCCGCGAGAGCACGTCCTTCTCGACCTCCGCTGCGCGGTCCGGCGCGCACACCACCACGATCCGCGCCACCGAGGGCGCGCGGTCAAACGCCATGATCGACCAGCACATGAGGGGAAGCCCACAGAGCTCCACGAACTGCTTGCTGCGTGGGTCGCCAAAGCGCTCGCCGGAGCCGCCGGCAACGATGACGGCGCAGGTGTCCGCGGAAACGGCCTGCACGCCCGTGCGCTCGGTGCAGGCGTGCGGGCACGTGGCGGGCGCGCCCATCACTCGCCCCTGTCCCACATGCGATGCAGGCTGTTGGCGAGCACGCCGGGGTTCTTGACGCCGATCTCGCCGAGGCGCGAGGGGTCGTCGTCCACGGCCTCGAGCACCTCCTGGAGCGAGCCGTACTCGTCCACGATCTTGTCGGCCATGCCGTCGCGCACCACGGAGACGCGCGAGAGCGTGCGCAGGCCGAGCGGGGTCATGATGGAGTCCTCGCCGCGCTCGTCGGTGTAGCCGAGCAGCTTGGCCACAAACTTGGCGGAGCGCAGCTGGGTGTTCACGGTGTCGTGGAGGCGCTTGCGGATGGCGCGCGCCGTCTCCTCGGAGGAGTCCACGGCGTAGTCGCGAATCATGAGCGTGTAGGCCTCGTCCATGCCCGCAAGGTACTCCTCGCGCTGCATCTGCGTGGTGCGGCCCTCGCTGCCGAGCTGGACGATGCAGTCGTCGAGCTCGTCGCCGGCGGTCATGAGCACCTCGAAGAGGTAGAAGATGCTGGTGAGGTCGCCCAGGGTGACCACGTTGTCCAGCTCGAGGCTCGTGAGGCGCAGGAGGCTGCGGTCAAGCTGGGAGCGCGTGTTCTGCATGGCCACGATGAGCTGGTTTACCAGCGAGAAGAGCGCGGTCAGGCTCTTGAGCTCGTAGCCCTTCCCGTCAACGTAGACGTTCACGACGGAGCGGCGAGACGAGACCGAGATGACCGTCGCCCTGGTGAGCAGGCTCATGCGCGCGGCGGTGCGGTGGCGCGTGCCCGTCTCGGAGGTGGGGAGCGACGGGTCGGGGTTGAGGTGGTAGTTGGCGCGCAGGATCTTGGTGAGGTCGCGGTCGACCACCACGGCGCCGTCCATCTTGCAGAGCTCGAAGAGGCGGTTTGCGGTGAACGAGACGTCCAGCTTGAAGCCGTCGTCCCCGGCGGCGAGGACGTTCTCGGTGTCGCCGACGCAGATGAGCGCGCCCAGGTGGCCGGCGAGGATCATGTCGAGCGCCGTGCGCAGGGGGGTACCCGGCGCCGTCTTTCTGATGGCGTCCTCGAAGCGCTGCTCGCGATCGCCTGCGCCGCTCTCAAACTGAGTGCCGTTCACCTGCGCCCCTCTCGTGCGTCTGCGGTCTTGTCTGAGTATAGCGCGGGCAGCGCCCCGCCCGAGGGGCAATGCCCGGCGCTCGAACAGTCCTCGCCCGGCGCCGAGCCGAAGTCCTGGGTCCGCCGCGAGTTCCGCAGGCGCGTCCTCTGCGCCGAGGACTGTCCGAGCGCCGGGCCCAGGCCTTTGGCTCGGTGCCGGGCTGCGGAACTCGCGGCGGGCATTGCCCCTCGGGCGGGGCGCGGGCGAAGCTACTCTCCCGCGCTCAGCAGGCCACCTGCGCCGGCAGCCCCGCGGGAGGGCTCGGGCAGGGCCGAGAAGTCCGGAGAGACCATGCTCTCGCGGCGGCGCGGCGCTGGAATCTCGCCGGTCGCGTGCTCAAAGACGAGCTTTCCGTCCTTCTCGTCCACGCGAATGATCTCGCCGCGGCGCCAGAGGTTCTGCAGCAGCTCCTCGGAGAGCGGGTCCTCAATGAGGGTTTGAATCGCGCGACGCAGCGGACGGGCACCGTAGACCGGGTCGGCGCCCTCCTTGGCCACGAGGTCGCGCGCGGCATCCGTGAGCTCGATGGACATGCCCTGGGCGATGAGGCGGTCGCGGAGGTCGGCAACCATGAGCTCCACGATGCCGCGCAGCTGCTCGGCCGTGAGGGACTTGAAGACCACGACCTCGTCAACGCGGTTCAAAAACTCCGGGCGGAAGTGCTTCTTGAGCTCGGCCATCACGCGGCTCGTGATCTCATTGTCGGAGAGGCCCGAGGCACCCTGGGCCGAGAAGCCCATGGTGGTGGTCTGCGCGATGTCGCGCGCGCCGATGTTGGACGTCATGATGATGACGGTGTTGGAGAAGTCCACGTGGCGGCCCTGGCCGTCCGTGAGGCGGCCCTCCTCCAGGATCTGGAGCAGGACGTTGAAGACGTCGGGGTGGGCCTTCTCCACCTCGTCGAAGAGCACGACGGAGTACGGGCGCCGACGGACTGCCTTGGTGAGCTCGCCGCCCTCGTCGTAGCCCACGTATCCCGGAGGCGCGCCGACGAGCTTGGAGACGGTGTGCTTCTCCATGAACTCGGACATGTCAAAGCTGATGAGCGCCTCCTCGCTGCCAAAGAGGAACTCGGCGAGCGCCTTGGCGAGCTCGGTCTTGCCCACGCCGGAGGGGCCGAGGAAGATGAACGAGCCGCCGGGGCGGCGCGGGTCCTTGAGCGGGGAACGGCTGCGGCGGATGGCCTTGGCCACCTTGGTCACGGCCTCGTCCTGGCCCACGACGCGCTCGTGGAGCACGTCCTCGCAGCGCAGGAGCTTGGAGGCCTCGGCCTCGGTGAGGCTCGAGACGGGCACGCCGGTCATGGACGAGACCACGTCGGCGATGTCCTGCTCGTCCACCGTGACCACGTTGGCGGCGAGCTCCTCGCGCCACTTGGCCTCGAGCTCGTCGCGGCGGGCCACGAGGGCCTTCTCCTCGTCGCGCAGGCGGGCGGCCTCCTCAAACTCCTGGGCGGCCGCGGCGGCGGACTTCTCCTCGCGGACGCGCGCGAGGTCGGCGTCGGTCTGGGCGATCTCGGGCGGAAGCGTCATCTTGTGGACGCGCGTGCGGGCGCCCGCCTCGTCGAGCACGTCGATGGCCTTGTCCGGGAGAAAGCGGTCCTGCACGTAGCGGCTCGAGAGCGTGACGGCGGCCTGGATGGCGGCGTCGGTGTAGCGGACGTTGTGGTGCTTCTCGTAGCGGTCCTTGAGGCCGTCGATGATCTTGAGGGTGTCCTCGGGGCTGGGCTCGCCGATGTTGACCGGCTGGAAGCGGCGCTCAAAGGCGGAGTCCTTCTCCACGTGCTTGCGGAACTCCTCGGCCGTGGTGGCGCCAATGACCTGGATCTCGCCGCGCGAGAGGGGCGGCTTGAGGATGGAGGCGGCGTCGATGGAGCCCTCGGCCGAGCCGGCACCGATGACGGTGTGGATCTCGTCGATGAAGAGGATGTCGTTCTCGGACTCCTCGAGCTCGCGCACGACCTTCTTCATGCGCTCCTCAAACTCGCCGCGGTACTTCGAGCCGGCGACGAGGCTCGCGAGGTCGAGCGTCCAGATCTGCTTGCCGCGCAGGATGTCCGGCACGTTGCCCGAGGCGATGAGCTGCGCCAGGCCCTCCACGATGGCCGTCTTGCCCACGCCCGGGTCTCCCAGGATGAGCGGGTTGTTCTTCTGTCGGCGCGCGAGGACCTGCATGACGCGCTCGATCTCGCGGTCGCGGCCGATGACGGGGTCGAGCTTGCCGTCGGCGGCGAGCTTGGTGAGGTTGCGGCCGTACTGCTCCAGGACGGAGCCCTCCTCGCCCTGCTGCTGCGGGCCGGGGCCACCAAAGCCCGCCATGCGCACGTCCGCGGTGGCGGGCTGCTGGGCGGACTCGGAGCTCTTGCCGGCGAGCTCGTTCACGGCGTTGCGGACGGCGTCGCCCGAGACGCCCATCTGGCGCAGCGCGTCCATGGCGCGGCCGTTGCCCTCGGCGACGATGCCCAGGAGCAGGTGCTCCGTGGCAATGTAGGTCTGGCCGTGGGTCATGGTCTCGCGGTAGGCCCCCTCGAGCACGCGCTTGGCGCGCGGCGTGAAGGGGATGTGGCCGCCGGGAACGGGCTCGCCGTCCCCCTCGGTGATGGCGCGGATGGTGGCGAGGGTCTCGTCGTAGGTCACGTCGAGTTTGGCGAGCGCCTGGGCCGCCACGCCCTCGCCCTCCTTAATAAGGGCCAGGAGCAGGTGCTCCGTGCCAACGTACATCTGCCCGAGGTTACGCGCCTCGTCCTGGGCGAGGCTCATCACCTTGCGGGCCTTGTCAGTGAACTTCTCGAACATCTGTGGGCAATCCTTCCATAGAGGTTTCGCAATTATAGCTTTTACCCAGGGGACTGCCCGCGCAAACACGTTAAGCGACGCGCCGTTCTTCTCGCCGCGCCGGCCTTCTCTGCCCTTCTCGCCTGCCGGCCCTCGCCGCCGCCCTTCTCGCCGAGCCCTTCTCGCCGAGCCCTTCTCGCCGCGGCCCAATCGGTCCCTCCGCAGGTGTATCCGCCAGGTGTATTGCTCGCTCGATACACCCAAGTCACATTTGCCGTGTGGTCAATACACCTGGCAACAATTTGGCGCAGAGCGGGATACACCTGATGAATACACCTGTGGCGCTACTCCGAATACCGGGGGTCGGGCGGCAGCAGCTGGCCGAGAAGCACGACGCGCTTCTCGCGAGCCTGCGGATCGGCGATGCTTTCGGCAACGCGCCTCGGAAAGCCGGCGTCCTCGTGCGGCGCGAGCTTCTTGGCAACGAGCCGCACAAAGCGCTCGAGGGACGCCGCGTTTCTGATGTCGTCGTACGTTGCGGGGACCATCGCGATGTTGCACGCGGCGTAGTCCTGCACGCGGAAGCTGTCCTCCACGTACGCCGAGGACTGGCCGTGAAAGCCGCCGTTGTACTCCGACGCCACGTGGTGCCTCGGCCAATGGAAGTCCGGGCGCATCGTCTGGTGCTTAACGATGTCGCGCGCGTCTTCCGGCCACTCGATGGGCACGTTCTCAACGAAGTCCGGGAGCGGAATGCCGCCGCGCCGGGGCGGCAGTCTCATGGCAAGGGAGAGGACCGTCTCCCCGGGAGAGCCGGAGCCGTCCTTGGCATAGCGCGCCACCTCCCTCGCAAGGCGCAGCCCCTGGAGCCTTGACAGCTCGCTGAGATAGGCGCGCAGGTCATCCGCGCTCGTTACGCTCTCGATGTCATAGGAGCACTCGCCCGTCAGCGGGGCGCGCGGATCGCGGGCATAGAGGCCGCACGCCTCCATGGCAAGGGAGAGCAGGCGGGCAAACGCCGCGTCCTCGGAGATCGCCTCGCTCTTCACGAGCTGCTGGAGCTTGCGCGCAAAGCCCACGAGGCTGATGCCCGGCGACTCGACAAGCAGGCGCACCGGGTCCCGCGCGGGACCAAAGGGCACTCCGCTCTCCCTTACAACCTCAAGGAAGGAGCCCTCGGGAAGGCGGGCGAGAAACGCCCGCGGGTCCACCAGCGAGGACTGCGAGCGCGTGTCTCGCGAGAACGACGCAAGCGAGAGGGGCCGCGCCACGGTGAAGCCAGAAAGCTCCTGGGGGAGCGCCTCGCGAAGCGCCGCCGGGTCGATTGGCTCGGCGGCGGGGCGGCAGAGGCCGTCCTCGCAGGTAACAAGCCGCAGGCCCGGGTCGCGCCTCGCAAGGCGCGTGAGCTTGAGGGAGTCCGCTCCCGCAAGAAAGGCATTCATGGCATCCCCTCCCAACCGACGAGGGAAAACCGTATCAAAGCGTTCTGACAGCCAGCTTTCCGCAGGCTGCCACCTGTCTGCACCTAGCTGCCATGGGCCTGCGAACGCCGAGGTTGGGGCAGGGGACATTTGGGGCGGCGCTCCCCGAGGATGCCGACAAGAACCACGAAACCTCCGCAAGCGCGCATTGCGGGCAATCTCAATGCCGAGCGAGGCGGTTCGGCACATCCGCCAGGTGCATCCGGTTGGTGTATCCGTCAGGTGTATGGAGGGCCCACGTCAAAAGCGCCGCAGGTGTATTGAGTAACGAGAAAAACCGCGCAGGTGCATCCAACCGGGAATACACCTGCTGAATACACCTGCGCGGAGCAGCGGTCAAAGGCGAGAAGGACGCGGGGGCCGCCTACTTGCCAAAGGTATCGCGGTCGGGCGCGATGGCCTTCATCGCGTCGATGGTGCGTGAGAAGAGCTCCTCGAGCTCCCAGCCGCAGAGCTCGGCGCCCTTGCGGATGACGTCGCGGTTGCAGCCGGCCGCAAAGCGCTTGTCCTTGAACTTCTTCTTGAGCGACTTAACCTCGAAGTCCATGACGGACTTGCTCGGACGCATGATCACGGCCGCACCGATGAGGCCCGTGAGCTCGTCCACGGCAAAGAGGACCTTCTCCATGGGGAGCTCGGGCGCCGGAAGCTCGGGGTTGTTGTCGGAGTTGTGCGACTGAACGGCACGCACGAGCTCCTCGGAGCAGCCCGCCGCGCGCAGCAGCTCGGCAGCGTAGACCGTGTGGTTTACCGGGTCGTCGGCGTGCTCCTCCCAGTCGAGGTCGTGCAGGATGCCCACGACCTCCCAGAAGTCGGCGTTCTCGGGGTCCGTCTCCTCGGCAAAGACGCGCATCACGCCGCCGACGGTCTCACCGTGCTCGATGTGGAACTCCTCGTGGTTGTGCTCGGTGAGAAGGGCGAGCGCCGCCTCGCGGTCGATCCCGGCGACAAGCGCCGCGGGAGCCTCGGCCGCAGCCGCCGCGACCTTCTCGCTGTCCTCGGCGATGGCGTCCACGGAGGCGGCGGCGTTATCCGTCACCACACCCGCAACCTGGGCCTCGATGTCCGCGCGCGTGATGGTCTCGGGCTTCATGGCCGGGAAGAGCAGGACGTCGCGGATGGCGGGCTGGTCGCAGAAGAGCATGATCATGCGGTCGATGCCGTAGCCGATGCCGCCCGCCGGGGGCATGCCGTACTCGAGGGCGCGCACGTAGTCGTAGTCGTAGCCCATGGCCTCGTCGTCGCCCATGCCCTTGGCGGCAACCTGCTCGGCAAAGCGGCCGGCCTGGTCGACGGGGTCGTTGAGCTCGGAGAAGGCGTTGGCGTACTCGTGGCCGGCAATGACCAGCTCAAAGCGGTCGGTGAGGCGCGGGTCCTCGGCCTTGCGCTTGGAGAGCGGGGAGACCTCCTCCGGGTAGTCGCACACAAAGGTGGGGTTGACGATGGTCTTCTCGCCCAGCTCGTCGTAGAGCTCAAAGAGGAGCTTGCCGGCGCCCCAGTTGGGCTGCACCTCGATGCCGTTCTTCTCGCAGAGCTCGCGCAGGTGCTCGATGGGCGTGTCCATCGTGAGCTCCTCGCCCACGCACTCGGAGGCAATCTCGGAGAGCGGGCGGCTCGCCCAGGTGCCGGACATGTCGATCTGCTGGCCCTGGAAGGTGATGACCTCGTTGCCCTCCTCGCAGCCGCAGACCTCGCGCGCGATGGCCTTGAAGAGGCCCTCGGAGAGGCGCTTCATGCCCTCGAGGTCAGAGTAGGCGCAGTAGGCCTCCATCGAGGTGAACTCGGGGTTGTGCGTGAGGTCCATGCCCTCGTTGCGGAACTGGCGGCCAATCTCAAAGACGCGCTCCATGCCGCCCACGATGAGACGCTTGAGCGGGAGCTCGGTGGCAATGCGCAGGTAGAAGTCACGATCGAGCGCGTTGAAGTGCGTGACGAAGGGACGCGCGTTGGCGCCACCGAGGATGGCGTGCATCATCGGCGTCTCGACCTCCATGTAGCCCTCGGCCTCCATGTAGCGGCGGATGAGGGAGATGATCTGGCTGCGCTTGCGGAAGACGTCGCGGACCTCGGGGTTCATGATGAGGTCAACGTAGCGCTGGCGGTAGCGGACCTCGCGGTCGGTGAGGCCGTGGAACTTCTCGGGCAGCGGGCGCAGGGACTTGGAGAGCACCGTGAGCTGCGTCGGGGAGACGGAGAGCTGCCCGCGGCGGGTGCGCAGCACGGCGCCCGTGGCGCCCAGGATGTCGCCGAGGTCGAGGTTGGCGAGAAGTGCCCAGCCCTCGTCGCCCAGCACGTCGTGGCGGCAGAAGAGCTGGATGGAGCCGCTCACGTCCTCGAGCACGATGAAGGCGGCCTTGCCCTGCTTGCGCAGCGCGCGGATGCGGCCGGCAACGCTCACCACGTCCTCGGTGTCGGCCCCCTCGGGGAGCTCTGCGTACTTCTCCTCAAGCTCGCCGGCGTGGGCCGTGACCTCGGAGGCAATGGGGTACGGGTTCACGCCCGCGTCAATGAGCGCCTGGCGGCGGGCACGACGCATCGTGCGCTCGTCGGTGGCTGCGGCGGCCGCGCTCGCGGCGGTGTTCTCTGCCATAGTGTCCCTTTCAGATAGAAGCGCCCCGCACCTGCTGCTGCAGACACGGGGCGTCACGCTTGCTGCCTGTCGGAGAGGAAGTGCCGACCTAGCGGGAAATCCCCGTGATGGTGTACTTCCTCGTCTTGCCGGACGGCGCGACGACCTCGACCACGTCGCCCTTCTCGTGACCCACGAGGGCGCTGCCCACGGGGGACTCGTTGGAGATCTTGTGCTCGAGGGAGTTGGTCTCGGTGGTGCCCACGATGGTGAACGTGGACTTCTTGCCCTTCTCGTCCTCAAGCTCCACGGTGGTGCCGATGGAGACGGTGAGGGCGTGGCCGGAGCCGGCCTCAACGATGACGGCCTGCGAGAGGATCTGGCGGATCTCGTTCACGCGCGCGGCGTTGCGGGCCTCCTCCTCCTTGGCGGCGTCGTACTCGGAGTTCTCGGAGAGGTCGCCAAAGCCGCGGGCCTCCTTGATGCGCTCGACGATCTCGTCGTGCTTCTCGCCCTCGCGGTACTCGAGCTCCTCGACGAGCTTCTGACGGCCCTCGGCGGTGAGCTCGATCTTCTTGGTGGTGTCCATGTGCTGCTCCCTACCTGACGCGTGCCACTAGTTGAGCTTGTTGCCGCACTTGGAGCAGAACTCGGCGTCGGCCGCGTTCTTGGCGCCGCACTTGGAGCAGAAGACCGCGTCGGTGGAAGCGGCCTCGGGGGCGTCGGCGTCATCCTCGTCCTCGATGACCTCAACGTCGTCGTGGGACTCCACGGGACCCTCGGAGATCTCCTCCTTGCCGTCCTCCATGCCCTCGCGGACGTTCTTGACGGTCTTGCCGAGGGCGGAACCGATCTTCGGAAGGTTCTTGGGCCCAAAGATGATCAGGACGATGACGACGATAATGACGAGCTCAGGAATGCCCATGCCAAGAAACATGATGAGATGTCCTTCCGATGCGATGTCGAAGATGGGCCCCTAGGCCCAATACAGCATCAGTTAGTATAGCCGACGTTACGCGCTACTCACAATCTCTAAAACGCGGGAATTGCGGATTCTCGCGCGTCGTCTGGAGGCCCCGTGACGGAGCTCATCTGTGCCCTTCTCGTCCTGACCGTGGTGTGCACGGCCATTCTTGCCCTCATGCCCTGGGCGCTGCGCAGGCGCGGCGTTGAGCTGCGTCGGACCAAGTTTGGCCTCACGCTCATCTTTGAGTCCGAGAACCTCGACGGCACGCCAGTGCGCCTGCTCAACGTCAACGGCACCTTCCAGAGCGGCTGCTACGTGCCCGACGACCTGCACTTTGAGCTGGCCTGCGAGTACCATCGCGCCATGGCGGGCGTGATCGAGGGGCTGGCGCGGCGCGATGCCGGCCGGCCCGTCCGCGTGATGGTCATGGGCGGGGGCGGCTACTCGCTGCCCAAGTACCTGGCGGCGTACGTGCCCGCCGCGCGGACGGACGCGGTGGAGGTTGACCCCGCGATCACCGCGATCGCGCGCGAGTTCTTCTTCCTTGACGAGTGCCTTGAGAAGACGGGCGCCGAGAAGGACGGGCGGCTTCGCCTGGTAAACGACGACGCCTGGGCGTTCCTGCGCGCCGCCGCGGAGCCCTACGACGTCATCGTCAACGACGCGTTCTCCGGCAAGCGGCCGCTTGGGCCGCTCACCTCGGCCGAGGGCGCGCGCGTGGTGCGCTCGCGGCTCGCCGAGAACGGCGTTTACCTGGCCAACGTGCGCTGCGCGTGCACGGGACGCGGCGCGGGGCCGCTGCGCGAGGTGGAGGGGGCGTTTGGCCGCGAGTTCGCGCACGTGGGCTACGTGCCCGAGTGGCCGGACGAGCCGGAGAAGCCCGGCAACAACGCCTTTATCGCCACGGACGCCGAGGGCGTGCTGCCCGCGGATGCCGTCGTGGTGAAGTAGGGCCCGGCGGCGCCGCGCGCTAGAGGCGCGCGCCCAGCGCAAGCAGCGAGAAGAGTCTCTCGGCCGCGAGCGCGTAGAGCTCTTCCGCGCGAGCCAGGGCCTCCTCGAGCGGCATGGCGTCTATCGCCGTGGGGACCACCGCCGCAAGCCCCGGGAGCCGCGCCGCGTCCGCGCTCATACCGCCCACCACTGCCACGCACGGAACGCCCGCGGCCGCGCAGGCCGCCGCCACACCGTCCACGACCTTGCCGCGCGACGTCTGCGCGTCGGCGTGGCCCTCCCCCGTGACGCAAAGGTCCGCGCCCTCAAGCAGCGCCGAGAAGTTCGTGAGCTCCAGGACGCACGCGATTCCGCTCCGCGCCCGGGCGCCGAGAAACGCCATCGCGGCGGCGCCCATCCCACCCGCGGCGCCTGCGCCGGGAACGTCCGCGAAGTTGCGACCAAACGTGGCGGCGAGCACGCGGGCGTAGCTGGCCATGCCGGCATCGAGCTCGGCGACCTTCTCGGGCGTGGCACCCTTCTGCGGGCCGTAGACCGCGCTCGCGCCCTCGGGGCCCACGAGCGGGTTGTCCACGTCGCACATGAGGCGGAAGCCTGCCTCGCGGACGCGCGGGTCGAGGCCGGAGACGTCAATCGAGGCAACGCGGGCCAGGTCAGCGCCGCAGCCCGCGAGCTCGTTGCCGTCGGCGGTGAGGAAGCGCGCACCGAGCGCCCGCATGCAGCCCATGCCCCCGTCGTTGGTGGCGCTGCCGCCAAGGGCGAGCGTCACGTCGCGCGCGCCGGCGCCCAGCGCGGCGCGGATGAGCTCACCGGTGCCGTAGGTGGTCGTGAGCAGCGGGTTCTTCTCGCCGGGCGCAAGGAGCGGGAGGCCAGAGGCGGCGGCCATCTCTATGACGGCGCGGCCGTCGGGCAGCATGGCGTATGCAGCGTCAACGGGGCGGCCGAGCGGGTCCGCTGCGCGCACGCGACGCAGCTCTCCGCCGCAGGCCTGTGCGAGCGCGGCCGCCGTGCCGTCGCCGCCGTCCGCCATGGGAACGCTGAGGCACGCGCAGCCCGAAAAGTGCCGGCGCGCCGCGGCCGTGAGCAGGCGCGCGGTGGCGGCAGACGAGAGCGTCCCCTTGAGCGAATCCGACGCAAAGACAAACTTAGGCAAACCACTCATGACGCTGCCTCCCTATCGACGCCCCCATTGTAGACGGAGGCGAGCGCCCGAGGCGGCTACGCGGGGGACCGGCCGCACGGAAACCCCCAGTTTTGGGTTTCTCGGCATCTTGCGCTCGCGGGGAGGTCCTTCTCGTGACGTTTTGACCGATTGTGGGCAACATCTTTTATATGTCCTCCCCGAGAAGGACCTCGAGGCGGCCGATTTGCACCATTTCCCTGGTATTGGGCAACATGTTTGATGCATTTCTCGCCTGCGGCAGCATGCGCATCAAACTTTTTGCCCAAAACTTCCCGTGGCGGCAGGGGCGGAGAATGGTGACGGGGCCGGGGCACAGCGGGACCGGGGCGCGGCAGGGCCGCACCGCAGCCGAGACGCCCCGGCGGGCTTATACTTCCGCATGAGAGAAACGGGAGGACAGCCTTGATCAAGCTCTTTGCGTGCGACCTTGACGGCACGCTCTACAACGCGCTCCACGAGACGGACCGCGCCATTCTCACGCGCATCGAGCGCGCCATCGCTGCGGGCCGCCACGTTGCCGTGGCAACGGGCCGCTGGTCGCACTCCGCCTCCGAGCTTGGCTTTGGCGAGCTTCCCATGGAGGTCGTCTGCGGCAACGGCGCCTTTGTCTACGGCCCCGGCGCGCGCCTCCTACGCCACGTGACCATAGACCCCGCCACGCTCGAGGAGCTTCTCGACACCTTTCCCACCTGCTGCTTTACCTGCATCGCACCGGACGGGACCTTTGTGCGCGGAACGAGAGACCAGCACAGCGCTGGCTATCTTGCGCCAAGCGGCCTTCTGGGCCCCCTCATCGCCCGCCGCATGAGGCGAGGCCTCCACAGCGAGAGCTTTGTCTTTGGCCAGACCACGAGCGACATCCTCTCGCACGAGGTCTGCAAGGTGAACTGCCGCGTTGCCGACCCGGCGCTCGAGGCGGAGGTCGACGCGTTTGTTTCCGAGCACGCAGACACGCTCGTGAACGCGTCCTTTGACGGGAGCCTCTTTGAGATCACCGCCGCGGGCGTGGACAAGGGCGAGGCCGTGGCCTGGCTCGCGGCACGGCTCGGCTACGCGGAAGACGAGGTGGCAGTCTATGGCGACGGCGGCAACGACCTCGTGATGCTCGAGCGCTTTGAGCACGCCTATGCCACGCGCGGCGGCAGCGAGGCCGCAAAGCGCGCCGCCGGAAACGTCATCGGAAGCTGCGCGTTTCATGCGGTGCCGCGCCACATCATGGCGACAATCCGGCGAGAGGGACCCCTGGCCCAAGACGAGGGATAGCAAAACGGCCGGGGGCGCACCGCCTCCGGCCGAATAGTTCGTGGTCGGGTTGACTGGATTCGAACCAGCGACCTCTCGGTCCCGAACCGAGCGCTCTACCAAGCTGAGCCACAACCCGTAGCGAAAGGGTATTCTAGCAGACTTCCGCCCCAGAACCAAGGGTTTTTGTCGACCAGCTTCGCCAGCCACGCTCGGCAGCCTCTGCGGCGATGGCGTCTGCGGCGTCTCCACTCTCGCAGATGGCAAAGGAGCACGTTCCCGAGCCCGTCACCTGCGCCGCAAGCACTCCCGCCTGGCCGCGGAGCCACGTCTCGACGGCACCCACCTCCGGGCAGAGCGCCCGCGCCGCGCCGGCGAGGTTGTTGTGAAGACGCGCGGCAACGCCGGCAACGTCCCCCGCGGCGAGCGCCCCGCACATCCCCTCGTAGCCAACCGGCTCCTCGCCCGCACGGTCAAACTCCGCGTAGGCGGCCGGGGTCGACCCGCCCTCCGCATGCGGCATCACCAGCGCGAGCGGCATCTCAAGCCACGGGAACGTGCGCTCGAGCACGTCACCCGCCCCCAGGCAGAGCGAGGGCCGCGGGTCGAGAAAGAAGGCCACGTCAGCCCCAACGCGGCGGGCCACGCCCACCACGCGCGGGTCGAGCGCGTCCGCGCCCCAGAGCCCGGCAAGCGCCCGCAGCGTGGCGCCGGCGTCCGCCGAGGAGCCACCCAGGCCCGCGCGCTCGGGAATGCGCGCCTCAACGCTTATCCTCACCGCGGGCTCCACACCCAGCGCGTCCGCAAGCAGCGTAGCGGCCTTCCAGACGCCGGTCTTCTCGGGCGCCACGCCAAGCTCGGGCGAGAAGGACACTCCCAGCGCGGGCGCGGCCTCAACGCGCACGACGTCAAAGAGCGCGACGGGCGCCATCACGGAGTCGACGCGGTGATAGCCGCGCTCGTCCTTCTCGCGATGAACGCCCAGATGAAGGTTGATCTTGCAGGGGGTCCTGACGACCACGTCGCCGCTCAAGCGCGCCTACTCGCTCAGGGGCTCGACAAAGTCGAACAGGCGCTCGCCCGTCTCGATGTCAAAGAGCTCAACGGTGCCCGTGAGAACGTCGACGTACTGGTAGGACTGGCGCGCGGTGCGGCCGCGGCGCTCCTCGACCTCAACGATAAAGAGCGAGGGGTGCGCGTTCACGAGCGTGCCGGTGCGCTCCACAATGCGGGAGCGACCCATGTTGGCCTTGACCTTGAGGCGCTTTCCCTCGAGCTGGTGAAGCTCGTCACGAATCTCGTCGACCCGGTTGACGGGCGGAATCTCGTTCTCCATATGACCCTCCACACGCCCCGCTGGGCGAAAAGTCCAGAATTGCGGAAATTTCATCATATGACGCAATGACCCGGCCTGCAATCTGGTTCAACCTCTTGACACGATAAGACCACGCCCCGGCGCCCGGAGCGGTGCTACACTGCCCGCAGGACCCGGCGAAAGGACAGGCGTGGACGAGAAGAGGCTCGCAAGCGTGCGCAACAATCTGGCGAGAAGGGGCCTCACACAGGCGCTCATCGTCGACCCGCTCTCCATCTGGTGGCTCTGCGGCTACCACACCGAGCCGTACGAGCGCTTTCTTGCCCTGCTCGTCACGGCGGACGGGACGCCCACGCTCTTTGCCAACCGGCTCTTCCCCAGCGCGGACGGGTGCGGGGCGCACGTGGCGAGCTTCTCGGACACCGAGGACCCCGTGGCGCTCGTTGCCGAGCGGACGAACGCCCGCGAGCCGCTCGGCGTGGACAAGGACCTCGCCGCGCGCTGGCTCGTTCCGCTCATGGAGGCCGGCGCCGCCTCTGGGTTTGTCCTCGCCTCCGACGCCGTGGACGACGCGCGCTCGATCAAGGACGCTCGCGAGCGCGAGCTCATGCGCGCGGCGTCCGCCACCAACGACGAGGCCATGGCCTGGCTCGCCCGGCAGGTGCGCCCTGGCGTGACGGAGCGCCAGATCGCCGACGGCCTGCTCGCGGAGTACCGCCGCCTCGGGGCGCAGGACCACTCGTTCTCCCCCATCGTGAGCTTTGGCGACCACGCCGCGGACCCGCACCACGAGCCCGACGACACGCCGTTTGCGCCGGGCGACATGGTGCTCTTTGACGTGGGCTGCAAGCGCGACTGGTACTGCTCGGACATGACGCGCACGTTCTTCACCGCCGAGCCCACGGAGCACCAGCGCGCCGTCTACGACGCCGTGCTGCGCGCCAACGAAGCCGCCGAGAAGATCGTGCGCCCCGGCGTGACGTTTGCCGAGATAGACCGCGCGGCGCGCTCCGTCATTGAGGAGGCCGGCTGGGGCGAGGCGTTCACGCACCGCCTGGGGCACCAGATTGGCCTTGTGGACCACGAGCCCGGTGACGTGAGCGCCGCGCACGACGAGCCGGTGCGGCCCGGGCAGTGCTTCTCCATCGAGCCGGGCATCTACCTTCCCGGGGACATGGGCGTGCGCATCGAGGACCTCGTCATCGTGACCGAGGACGGCTGCGAGGTGCTCAACCGCTACCCCAAGGAGCTCACGGTACTGGGACACCCTCAAAAATAATGGGCACAGCTCGGCCTCTCGCTTTTACTCAACTGGACTTTTGTTGGTGCCTTGCCAATAAAACTGGCACCTGTGCCCGTTATTTTTAGAGCGGGGTCACTCCCGCGGCAATTCCGGGAGCATCCGAGCGCAAAAAACGGGCGGGAACCCGAAGGCTCCCGCCCGATACGCACGTCTCTCGCCAGGTGACGCCGGCGCTACTCCGCCGGGCAGAGCGCGAGCGCCGCCTCGTCGGCCACGACCACCACGTTGGGGTGCAGCTGAAGGATGGAGGCGGGGCAGCTCGGGACAATGGGGCCGTAGCACATGTCGTGCACGGCCTGGGCCTTGGCGTCGCCGTTGGCAACAACGAGGATGGACTTGGCGCCCATGATGGTGCCGATGCCCATGGTGTAGGCCTGGCGCGGCACGTCGTCGATGCTGTCAAACAGGCGGCTGTTGGCCTGGATGGTGGACTCGGTGAGGTCGACGCAGTGCGTCCCCTTGATGAAGGAGTCGCAGGGCTCGTTGAAGCCAATGTGGCCGTTGTTGCCAATGCCGAGGAGCTGGAGGTCCTGGTGGCCGGCGGCGGCAACAGCCTCGTCGTACTCGGCGCAGGCGGCCTCATAGTCCTCCATGAGGCCGTCGGGCACGTGCGTGTTGGCCTTGTCGATGTTCACGTGATCAAAGAGGTTCACGTTCATGAAGTAGCGGTAGCTCTGGTCGTGATCGCCGGGTAGGCCGCGATACTCGTCGAGGTTATAGGTCTTGACCTGCGAGAAGTCCAGGTCGCCGGCCTCGTAGGCGGCAACGAGGTTCTTGTAGGTGCCAATGGGCGTGGAGCCGGTGGCAAGACCGAGCACGCAGTCGGGCTTAAGGGTAACCTGAGCCGCGATGATGGCAGCGGCCTTGCGGCTCATGTCCTCGTAATCCTTGGCGCGAACGATTCTCATAACATATCCCTTCCATAGATCGGCGAGCCCCTCCGCCCGCCGTGCGGCGCAAAAGGCCGCCGCCAACGTGACTGCGACCACCAGGGCGAGGTCGCCAAAAGCTATGAGAAGGACCCGCCGTGTCGAGGCCCCTGCCCGTCCACGGCGGCCCGGGGCGCGCGCCCCGAACGTTTTCATCATGACGCATTTGCGCGGGCGCGCCGGCGGGCTTCGGGCAAACGGCACCAAAACGACGCGGGGCGGGCGAGAAGAACCTCGCTGGTCATAGAAATCAGAACCAACTGGTTATATCGTCACCTCGTTGCGGCGCCCCCCGCGGCGCGCGCCCTACAGCTTGGAGGCCAGGTCCTCCAGCGCGTGGAAGCGGTGCGAGATGAGGTTCTTCTCGTCAAGCGTGAGCTCGGCCATCGTCTTGCCCGGGGTCTCCTCCGGCAGGAAGAGCGGGTCGTAGCCAAAGCCGTGATTGCCGCGCGGCTCGCGGCCCACCGTGCCCTCGCAGTCGCCGTCGCCGCGCAGGACCTCCTCGCCGCGCACGAGCACCACGCTCGAGTGAAAGCGCGCCGTGCGGGCCTCGTCGGGAACGGCCGCCATCTGCTCCATGAGCTTCTCGTTGTTGGCGGCATCGTTGCCGTGCTCGCCGGCCCAGCGTGCCGAGAAGATCCCCGGCGCGCCGTCGAGGGCGTCCACGCACAGGCCCGAGTCATCGGCGACCGCCATGGGCAGGCCCGTCTCGGCCTGCGCGGCGCGCGCCTTGATGAGGGCGTTGTCAAAGAAGGTCTCGCCGTCCTCCACCGGGTCCGGGAAGTCCCCCAGCTCGCCGAGGGCCACAAAGCGCACCCCCGGCATCACGGGCGCGAGGATGGTCTCGATCTCAACGACCTTGTGCGCGTTGCCCGTGGCCACAACGACCGTTGCGGCGGGGTCAAGCTCGCCGATCTCAATGCGTGCCAATGTCATCTCTCCTCTCGTTGCCCAAAGGGGGGCAGCCCCTCCCGGGCATCACAGGCGGTAGCCAGTTGCCTCCGACTGGAGCCTCACAAGCCGCTCGATTCCCGCCTGGCCAAGGTCGAGCAGGCGGTCGAGCTGGGCGCGGTCGAGCGTGGAGCGCTCGCCGGTGCCCTGCACCTCCACGATGCGCCCCTCGTCCGTCCCCACGAGGTTGAGGTCAACCTCGGCGTGGCTGTCCTCGGGATAGTCCAGGTCGAGCAGGGCGACGCCCCCAACGTATCCCGCCGAGATGGCGGCAACCTGCCCCGTGAGCGGCAGACGGGGCAGCTTGCCCCGCTCCACGAGCCCCTTGAGCGCCTCGTGCAGCGCCACCCACGCGCCCGTGATCGACGCGGTGCGCGTGCCGCCGTCCGCCTGGATGACGTCGCAGTCGAGCGTGATCGTGATCTCGCCCAGGCGGTCGAGGCGCGTGACGGCGCGCAGGCTCCGCCCGATGAGCCGCTCGATCTCCATGGAGCGTCCCTTGCGGCCGCGATACTCGCGCGGGGTGCGACGGTTGGTTGAGGCCGGCAGCATCGCGTACTCGGCCGTCACCCAGCCGGCATGCGCGTTCTTGCGCCAGTTGGGCACGCCCTCCTCAACGGTCGCCGAGCAGAGCACGCGCGTGTCGCCAAACTCGGCGAGGCACGAGCCGTCGGCGTTCTTCATGACGCCCGGCGTGAGGGTGACGGGCCGCATCTGGTCCGCGGTGCGGCAAAACGAGCGCTCGGGCAGGGTCTTCTCGTCCATGGGGCTCCTTTCGTCCCTGCCAGTGTAGCCCAAGGTCCTTCTCGCCTGGGCACGGGCCGGCACGAGAAGGCCCCCGCCGGGCAGCGCCAGCAGGGGCCGAGAAGTGCATGGTGGGCGATGACGGGTTCGAACCGCCGACCTTGTGCGTGTAAGGCACCTGCGCTAGCCGCTGCGCCAATCGCCCGGACAGGAAGAGTCTAGCATACGCAAGTCGGGCGCCTGCCCTATACTGAGGGCCATGAATACGACGAATCTCGCCTCGCTGGCCGCGCTCCTTGAGGAGCAGGGCCTGCTTGCAGGCACCCACAACCTCACGGCCGAAGCGGGCGCCACGCCCGTGACCGGCGCCGACTGCGATTCGCGCGTTGTCCGCGCGGGGCACGTCTTTGTGTGCAAGGGGGCGGCGTTCAAGCCCGCCTACCTCACGAGCGCGCTCGAGAAGGGCGCGGTGGCGTTCCTGTGCGACGAGGCCCATGCGGGCGAGCTCACCACCGCGGCCCCCGGCGTCCCCGCCCTCGTGGCGAGCAACCTGCGCCGCGCGATGGCGCTCGTCTCCGCCGAGGCCTTTGGCCACCCGGACAACGACGTGCGCGTGGTGGGCATCACGGGGACCAAGGGCAAGTCCACGGTCTCCTACATGCTGCGCGCCGTGCTGGACGGCGACGAGCCCGGCTCCGGCACCGGCGTCATCGGCTCCATCGACACCTACGACGGCGTGGAGAACCTCGAGAGCCACAACACCACGCCCGAGTCGCCCGACCTCTGGCGCCACATCGCCAACACGCGCGAGGCGGGCCTGCCCTTCCTGGACATGGAGGTCTCCAGCCAGGGCCTCAAGTACGACCGCGTGCTCGGGCTCACCCTCGAGGTGGCCTGCTTCCTCAACATCGGGCGCGACCACATCTCGCCCGTCGAGCACCCTGACTTTGAGGACTACTTCGAGAGCAAGCTCCTCATCTTTGACCAGGCCAGAAGCGCCGTCATCAACATGGACTGCGACCAGGCCGACGTGGTTTCCAGGCGCGCCGAGAAGTGCGCGCGCGTCCTGCGCTTCTCGGCGGAGGGCCGCGAGGGGGCCGACGTCTGGGCGACCGACGTGCGCTCGGCGCTCGGCCGCGTGAGCTTCACCGCACACACCCCGAGCTGGGAGGGCGAGGTCACGCTCGCGATGCCCGGCCTCTTTAACGTGGACAACGCGCTCGCCACGATCGCGATCTGCGAGCTGCTCGGCATTGGCCGGGAGCGCATCGTTCCCGCGCTCGCGCGCGCGACGGTCCCCGGCCGCATGGAGCTTCTGGGAGACCTCGGCGCACGCGTGGTGGCCCTTGTTGACTACGCTCACAACAAGCTCTCCTACCAGCGCTTCTTCCCCTCCGTGAAGAAGGAGTTCCCGGGGTATCGCATCATCGCGCTCTTTGGCGCGCCGGGCGGCAAGGCCTACGAGCGCCGCACGGAGCTCCCCCAGGAGGCGGCCAAGTGGTCCGACTACCTCATCTACACCGAGGAGGACCCCGCGCACGACCCGGTGGAGGAGATCTGCGCCCAGATGGCGGCCGCCACGCCCGAGGGCACGCCCTACGAGGTCATCTGCGACCGCGAGGAGGCCGTGCGCCGCAGCGTGGAGCTCGCCTACGAGGGCGAGGGCCCCGCGATCGTGTGCCTGCTCGCCAAGGGAGACGAGACGCGCCAGCACGAGGGCGACGAGTTTGTCCCCTGCCGCACGGACGGCGAGATCTTCCTCGAGGCCGCGCAGAAGTACGAGGCGTAGGCCACGGGCGCACCTCCTTCTCGCCTACGCGCGCTGGGTGTATCCGCCGCTTATGCCAGGTGTATCCGCCGGGTGTATTCCCCAGGTGTATCCGCCACTTTCGCCAGGTGCATTCCCCCGAATGCACCTGGCGTTCTTTTGCCGTGGGCACAATGCACCTGACGCGTTTTTCTCGCCGCCCGTGCATACACCTGGCGCACGGCCAAAATGCACCCGGTACAAAGCGGGCACCAAAAAGGGCCGGAACCCCAGCGGCTCCGGCCCTTCCTGCACGTATGCGAGAAGCGCAGATTAGAAGTCCACGTCCACGTCGTTGTAGACGCACTCGAGGAGCTTCTCCATCTCCTCGGGCGTGGGCTGGCGCGGGTTGGAGCCGGTGCAGGCGTCGCCGATGGCGTCAACGGCGATGCGGCTCTTCTTCTCCTCGAACTCGGCGTAGTCGATGATGGACTCGTCGGCCTTGACGCCGCCCTTGCCGTAGTTCTTGATGCCCTGCGGGATGTCGATCTTGTCGTTGAGGTCGCGGATCATCTGAACGAGCGCGGCAACGAGCTCGTCCTCGGTCTCGCCGGCGAGGTGGAAGACCTCAGAGGCGATGTAGGCGTAGCGGCTCTTGGCGCGGGCGTCCTTGGCGTTGAACTGGATGACCTTGCCGAGGTACATAGCGTTGGCGCAGCCGTGGATGATGTGGTCGCCGGTGAAGGCGGCGCCGGTCTTGTGCGCCATGGAGTGCACGATGCCGAGAAGACCCGAGGAGAAGGCGATGCCGGCGATGCACTGGGCGTCGTGCATGTGCTGACGGGCCTCCTTGTCGCCGGCGTAGCTCTTGGGCAGCCACTCGACGATCTCGCGCATGGCGTAGAGGGCGTTGGCGTCGGTGTAGGCGGAGCCGGCGGTGGAGACGTAGGCCTCGATGGAGTGGGTCAGGGCGTCCATGCCGGTGTGCGCGCAGAGCTTGGCGGGCATGGTGTAGGTGAGCTCGGGGTCGACGATGGCCACGTCGGGCGTGATCTCAAAGTCGGCGATCGGGAACTTGATGCCCTTGGAGTAGTCGGTGATGATCGAGAAAGCCGTGACCTCGGTGGCGGTGCCGGAGGTGGAGGAAATGGCGCAGAAGTGGGCCTTGGTGCGGAGCTTGGGCAGGCCGAAGACCTTGCACATGTCCTCGAAGGTGGTCTCGGGGTACTCGTACTTGATCCACATGGCCTTGGCCGCGTCGATCGGGGAGCCGCCACCGATGGCGATGATCCAGTCGGGCTGGAACTCGGACATCACGGCAGCGCCGTTCATGACGGTCTCGACGGACGGGTCGGACTCGACGCCCTCGATCAGCTTGACCTCGAAGCCGGCCTCCTTGAGGTCGTTCTCGACGTCCTGAAGGAAGCCGCCGCGGCGCATGGAGCCGCCGCCGGTGACGATGACCGCGCGCTCGCCCTTGAGGTTCTTGACCTCGTGGCGGGCGCCCTCGCCGAAGTACAGGTCACGCGGATTGGTGAAACGTCCCATAACACTCCTCCAATTCCTTTGCCGCCGCCACCGCGACGGATTTAATGTGTGCCGAGAAGTGCGTCTTCTCGGTCGGCTCAAGTATAGCGAAACGCCCCGGCAACACTCGGTTCTTTTCCGGGGCCCACCCGCGGGCGCGACAAAGATGATGACAGCCAACCCTGTCACCTTTGTCATCATGACAATGGTGACAGGGTTGGCTGTCGTCATCCGCTCCTGCTGTTGCGTCGGGTACCATAGGGAGCGAGAGGAGACCACATGGCGCACGACCCAAAGCGAGAGGACTACCTGAGGCTGAGCCTTCGCTACGCGCTCGAGCTTGACGCGGCGGACACGGCGTCCGCGGCGCGCGCGTTTGCGACGTTTGGCCGCCGCTTTGCGCGCGAGCGCGACTCGCTCCCCCAGTCCGACGCCGACCGCGCCTTTCACCTGGTGGCCCTAGCCACCAAGATCGTTGACTACCAGCTGCCGTTTGCCGCCGAGCCCGCGGCCGAGCAGCTCATCGCCCGCGGCCGCGCCCTCCTTGAGGAGGCCGTCTCCCTTGACCCCTCGTGCTGGGACGCCCACCGGATGCTCTCGGCCTCGAGAAGCACCTCGGTGGACGAGCGCTACCGCTACCTCGCCGAGCAGGTCGAGGGGGTCCGCGTCGCCTGCGAGGCCGAGCGCGACCAGGCCGTCGAGGACTTTGGCGGCGAGCGCGCGGCCCTGGGCGCCACGATCGCCATGCGCCCGTACTGGCGCTGGCTCGCCTCGATGGCCGAGGACGCCCTCATCTGCGGCCGCAACCACGACGCCATCAACGCCGCCGAGCGGCTGCTCTCATCCGACCCGAGCGACCTCTCGGACGTTCGCTTCACCCTTGCCTACGCCCTCGCCAAGCTCGAGGACGAAGGCGGCCTCGAGGAGCTTGCGCGCCGCTACGAGACCATCTCCCCCGCGCGCCCGGCAAACGACGCCTGGCTTCTGCTCGCCCGCTGCTCGCTCGCCCACAAGCGCTGCGACTACGCCGCGGCGCGAGCCGTCGTGCGCCAGCTCCTCGAGACGTACCCGGGCTGCGGCTTCATTCTCATCAGGCAGGGCGAGCTGCCCGACGGCGAGTTCGCGCGCCTGCGCGTTGCGCCCTACAGCGAGGACGAGCTGGTCCTCGCGGTGAGCGAGGGCGTGGTCCTGCTCCAGGAGGGCAACGACCGCGGAGGGCGCGGCGTCTTTGGGTCGTGGCTCGCGCGGACGGTTGCCGAGCTGGACCCGAGGTCCGCCGAGGAGGCGGCGAGAATGGCCAGCGGCGAGGGGGTGCAGGGCGCGTGAACGCATGGGACGAGCTGATCTGGCGCTGCGCCGACCGCCGACGAAAGGAGATCGGGCCCCTCTCCGACCAGGCCTTCGAGGAGCTTCTCCTGGCCGTGCGCGAGAACCCCGAGGCGTTTGTCGACCACACGCCCGAGCGCGCGCTGCTCTTCATGGCCCGCGCGCTGGACGCCTACCGGGAGAGCTGCCGAAACGACGATCTTCTCGACGACGAGTCCTTTGAGCGGCAGCGCGCCGCGCGCCTTGCGGCGCTCCACAGCGCCTGCCAGCGGGCGCGCGAATCCGACGAGAGCTCGCTCGACGCCAACCTACTCGAGGTCCTCTCGCAGGACCCGGCGCCCGACCGGCTCCTCGACGTGCTCCTTGAGCTCGAGAAGGACTTCTCCTCGGACGAGCCCCCCGAGGGAGACGCCTGGGACGATATCTACTACCGGCCTCACCTGCGGCTTCGTGCCGTCGTGGCGCGCACGTGCCTTGACACCGCGCACTACCGCATGGCCCAGAGCGCGGCGCTCTCGGTGATGGACGCCACGCCCGCTGACCCCCTCGGGGCCCGCCACACCTATCTTCTTGCCTGCGCGCGGCTCGAGGACGAGCCGGCCTTTGACGCGGCCTGCGCGCGCTACTCGCACCAGGAGAGCGCGTGGTCGCACCTCGCGCGCGTGCTGCTGCTCTACAAGCTGGGCCGCATGAGCGCGGCGCGGCGGGCGCTCAGGGGCTACGACGAGCTCTGCCGCGGGGGCGCCTACGCCCTGCTGCGGCCCACCTACGTGGAGATCTACCTCCCCGACCGGCCCGACGCCGCGCCGTGCAGCTTTGAGGAGTGCCTGATGGCCGTGCGCGAGGCGGAGCCGATCATCGCCGACGTGCCGGACTTCATCGGCTGGTGCCAGGGGTTTGACTGGCTCGTCTCGTCCGCCGCCCGCTTTGCCGAGAGAAACGACCTCGACTGGTAGGGCGTCCACTTTGTACTGGGCACATTTTGGACATTTGGACGCCCGGGGGGGCGACAAAAGAAACGGCCCGGCACGCGCGAGGCGATGCCGGGCCGGTCAGGTCGTGGTGCCCCCAACGGGAGTCGAACCCGTGTTACAGCCTTGAAAGGGCCGTGTCCTAGGCCACTAGACGATGGGGACGCAGGGCAGAGTATATCAGGTGTGCACGCTAGTCGCATCTGGTAGGGGCGGTGGGACTCGAACCCACAATCCTTTCGGCCGAAGATTTTAAGTCTCCTGCGTATGCCAATTCCGCCACGCCCCCACAGGCGACAAGGACCATCCTAGCTCAGCGGGCGCATCGTTGGCTTCCAGATCACCGGGGAATCCGCCCGGCGCAGCGTGGCATCCGCGGCGAGCGCAAGGCCAAAGAGCAGGTCGGATTCGCTCGCCGTGAGGCTCGCGAAACCGGTCTGCGTCATGAGCTCGGAGATGGCCACCGCCCCGCCCAGCATGACGGGCGCGCGCTTAGGCTGAAGGCCCGGCAGCGCGGCGCGCTCCTCCACGGTGAGGCCGGCGAGAAGCGCCTCGAGCTCGTCCACGCGCTCGCGCGAGAGCGAGGCGAGGTGCACCCGGGACGAGTCGTAGGGCTCCAGGCGCTTGTCGATGGCAACGAGGCTCGTCACCGTGCCCCCGCAGACAACGAGCACCTCGGGCGCGTCGTCGGCGGCGCCGGGCGCCCCCGCGGCGGCGAGGCCGCCCTCCGCCACGGCGGGCGCAAACCCCTCCGCGGCAAAGGCATGCGCGGCGGCGAGGTCTTCCTCGGAGGGAAGCTCGCCGCGCGAGAGGAACTTCTCGGTGACGCGGCGGCAGCCCACGTCTATGGAGCGAACAAAGCTCAGGTCAAGCGTGCCGTCTTGGGAAAGCGAGCCGCAGGCCAGCTCCGTGGAGCCGCCGCCATTATCCGCCACGAGGATGCGGCGCCCGGGAAAGTCCTGCGCCACGCCGAGAAACGTCAGCGAGCCCTCGACCTCACCGGGAATGATGAGGGAGTCAAGACCAAGTGAGTCCAGTGCGGCGCCCAGCTCGCGCGCGTTCTCCGCGTCGCGCGCCGCGCTCGTGAGCGTGCAGCACACCGCGAGCGCCCCGGCCTCGCGCGCGGAGGCCACGTAGCCGCGGGCGCACGCGAAGACGCGCTCCATGGCCTCCTGCCTGAGGCGGCCCGTGGCGTCCACGCCCTCGCCGAGGTTGCAGATCTCGGAGTGCTTGGCAAGGCGCACCACGCGACCGCCCTCAACGTCGGCCACCGCAAGGCGGGCGGTCACGGTTCCGATGTCAATGCAGGCCAGACGTCCCATCGCTACTCCTCGCCCTGCTCGCTGTACTGGAAGATGAAGTCGGTGACGGCAAGGTACCACGGAAGGGGCTCATCGGCCTCCTCCTCGGGCTCGTCCTGGGCGGTCTCACCGTCCACGACGATGCTCTTCTCGCCCTCTCCCACGTAGCCCTTCTTGCGGGCCTCGTCCTTGATTCCCTCCTCGGTGAGCAGGGAGTTGACGTCGCTCTGGTACTGCTCGGTGGCCTTGTTCTCCTCGTCGAGCGTCTCCTGCAGGGCGGCATTGTCGCGCCAGGCCACGTAGAGGCCGCGCATGGGCCCGTAGAGGGCGACCAGGACCACGATCACGGCCACGACGGCAAGAAGCACCGTGCGAAAGCGGGTAATGAGGCCGGGGACGTCGAGCGAGGAGAGCGTGCCGAGGGCGCGGGCGCCCTTCTTGGCGGGGGCCGCCTTGGGCTTTGAGGCTGCCTTTCCGGGCGCCGAGGCGCGCCGGGCGGCATCAGCTCTCCCGCGCCGCGCCTCGCCGGCGTTGGCGGCGGCACGGCCGAGGGTGGCCTGCCTGCGCGTGGGCTTGCTCGCTGTGGGCTTGTTGCTCATGCCGTGTTTTCGTTTCTAGGTCGTTTTGGCTGGGCACGTGCGGCGCTGCGCACACCCTCAGTTATATCAGACGCGCTGCGGCGCCGGACCCTTAAGCGGGCTTCTCCTCCGCCTTCGCACGGTTCCAGAGCTCGTTCATCTCGTCCGTGCCAAGAGACCCCAGCTCGGTGCCCATCTCGGTCGCGAGGGCCTCCATGCGGGCCCAGCGTGCCCTGAACTTGCGGTTGGAGGCGGCGAGGGCCTCCTCGGCGTCTATCCCCTCCCAGCGCGCGACGTTTACGAGGGCAAAGAGCAGGTCGCCAAACTCGGCCGCCCGCTCCGGCGAGCCCGGGGCCTCGCCCTCCATCTCCGTACGCTCCTCGGCGACCTTCTCCCACACGCCGGCCTCGTCCGCCCACTCAAAGCCCGCCTTTGCCGCGCGCTTTGAGATCTTCTGGCACTGCATGAGCGCCGGGAGGCTGCGCGGCACGCTGTCGAGAAGCCCCTGGGGGCGCTCGGCCTCGCCGGCGGCGGCCCGCTCGGCCGCCTTGACCTCGTCCCAGATGTCCTGAACCTCTCCGCCGTCACCAGCCTCCGCGTGCTCGCCGAAGACGTGCGGGTGGCGGCGGACGAGCTTCTCGTTCAGGCCGCAGACCACGTCGTCGATCGTGAAGGCACCCTCGTCGGCCGCGATCTGCGCATGAAGGACCACCTGCTCCAGCACGTCGCCAAGCTCCTCCACAAGGTGCTCGCGGTCGTCCGTCTCAATGGCCTCCACCGCCTCGTAGGCCTCCTCGACCATGTTCTTGGTGATGGAGCGGTGCGTCTGCTCGCGGTCCCACGGGCAGCCGTCCGGCTGGCGCAGGCGCCACATCGTGCGCACGAGGCGGTCAAACTCGGGATGGGCGGTCGGCGCACCGGGGCGCGCGGCGGTCTCGGCGTCCACGCGGGCCGCGATCTGGGACATGGCTGCTCCTTCAACGGTTGGTCTATCTCACAAGATTCTAGCGCGGGGCGCGCCGAGAAAGACCTGGCGCCGCACCATCCCCGGGCCTAAGGCGGCGGGCCTTTCTCGGCGCGCCAGCGCAAACGTGGCACAAGAGCAGGCATTTCTCGGCATGTGGCCGGGGGCATGTTGCGAGTGACTGCAAATTCTTCTGGCATGGCCGCCGGCCCTTCCTGAAATGCCTACAATGAGCTTCTGGCTCCCTTTCAGTATTCGCCCCCCGTCGCCTTAGGGGTATTGATATGCAATCTCACCTTGACAACCAGGGCGCGCAGGACGCGCGCAAGCTCGGATCTTCGTACATCCCCGGTTTGGACGGCCTGCGCGCCATAGCGGTTCTCGCGGTGCTGCTCTACCACATTGCCCCCAACCAGTTTGTGGGCGGCTACGTGGGCGTTGACTTCTTCTTTGTCATCTCGGGCTTCCTCATTACCTACGGCATCCTCAGGAAGCTCCGCGGGCCCAACCCGTCCTTCTCGCTCAAGGAGTTCTGGCTCCGCCGCCTGAGGAGGCTCATGCCCGCCCTGGCCGTGCTGATTCTGGTGTGCGTGCCCCTGGGCGCCCTCATCTACCCCGAGCTCCTCGTGGGCGGAACGAGGCAGGTTGTTGGCGCGCTCACCTGCCTCACCAACTGGATAGAGATCTTCCACGGCTCCAACTACTTTGACCAGGCGAACCCGATGCTGTTCAAGAACCTGTGGTCGGTTGCCGTGGAAGAGCAGTTCTACCTCATCTGGCCGCCGATCCTGCTGCTTCTGGTCACGCGCAAGCACAAGTTCACGCACGCGCAGCTGCTGGGCATCGTGGGTGCGATCGCCCTGGCCTCGCTGGTGCTGATGGGCGTCCTCGCAAGTCCCGAGAACTACACGCGCGTGTACTACGGAACGGACACGCACTGCTTTGGCCTTGCCCTCGGCATCCTGCTCGCCCTCGTGTGGAGCAAGTCCAAGGGCCCGCACTCGCGGCGGTGGCTCTCCTCGCAGCGCTGGACGTGGGCGCTCGTTCCCGTGGGGCTGGTGGGCTTTGCCTCGCTCGTATGCCTCGTCCCGGACACCGCGCGCTTCACGTACCCGTTTGGCCTCTTCCTCGGGAGCCTCTTCAGCCTGATGCTCGTGACCAACGTTGTGGCAAGGCCGGGCGGCATCTTTGCGCGCGCAATGGAGCTCGCGCCCGTCCGCTGGATGGGAACCCGCTCGTACGGAATCTACCTCTGGCACTGGCCCCTGCTCATCTTTGGGCGCATCCTCGTTCCCACGGCGGTGGGGACGGTGGAGAACGTCGTTGTTGACGTGGTGTTTGTTCTTATCTCGTTTGTCATCTCCGAGTTGAGCTACCGCTTTGTGGAGGAGCCGTTCAGGCGGGGCGGCATCATCGCCTCGCTCAAGGGCATCCTCGAGCGCGCCCGCACCGGCTGGGGCGGAAGGGTCCTGGTTGCGGCGTTCCTCGCGCTTGTTGCGGCAACCGTGGTTGCCCTGGCAACGGCGCCCGAGAAGACGCAGCTCCAGCAGCAGATCGAGGCACTCCAGGCCCAGACCGAGCAGGAGCAGGCCCAGCAGCAGGAGCAGCAGGGCGAAGGCGAGGGCGAGCCCCAGGGCGAAGGCGACGGCGAGAAGAGCCCCGAAGGCGAGAACGACGGCGAGAATGGCGCCGAGGAGGAGCCCGAGGACGCCACCGCCTCGATTCCCAACTACAGCGAGGCAGACATGACCGGCATCCCCGACGGCTCCACCGTGACCGCCATCGGCGACTCGCTCATCTCGGGCACCTCCGACGGCTTCACGGCCGAGCTTGCCGGCATCAACTTCCTCGCCGCGCCCATCCGCCAGTGGGCGGACGCCGTTGAGGTGGTAAACGAGGGCCTCGAGCAGGGCCTCATTCGACAGAACGTCATTCTCGACTTTGGCACCAACGGCGGCGTGGCAGATGACGACCTCGTCTACCAGGTCATCGACGCCCTGGGGCCGGAGCGCCGCATCGTGCTCTACAACATCTACAGCCCCTCAACCTTTGTCGACGACGCCAACGCGGTCTACGCCAAGATCGCGGAGGAGTATCCCAACGTCCACATTGCGGACTGGCAGACCATCGCGCGCGCTCACCCCGAGTACCTCAACGCCGACAGGACGCACCCCAACATGACCGGCATGCCCGCCTTTGTGGACGCGGCCGTGACGGCGCTCGAGGAGTCGTAGCGCGGGACGCTCTTCTCGACGGCGCTTCTCGCGTGTCCTGAAAATCGGGGGTACGGCACGGGGCCGTTTGGGCGACCTGCGGTTTTCTCAATTCAGTGTCCTGAAAATCGGGGCCGTGGCACATCGGATCTGCCACGGCCCCGAATTTCAGGACATCCACGTAGCGCACGACAACCGAGAAGAACCCGCTACTCGGCGTCCTCCACCTCGTCGTCGCCGCCGATCTCCTCGAGCACGCCGAGCGCGGCCGGCATGACCTCCTCCTCCGTGCGGTGGAACGGGTAGGCCACCTTCTTGCTCTTGGGGTAGACCACGCCGCCGCGGGCCTTGAGCTTGAGGGCCACGGCGCGCGGCACCTCCAGACCCTGGTAGGCGAGGCGTCCGGCACCCAGGGAGACGCTCGTGCAGCCCAGGCGCTGCGCGCGGATGCGCACGCGGGCGCGGTCGAAGAGGTTGCGCCCCGCGAGCGGTAGCGCGCCGTAGCTGTCCTCGCAGTCCTTCTGCACGGCGTCCACCTCGGCCAGGTCCACCGCCGCGGCCAGGCGCCGGTACACCAGCACGCGCTTGTCCACGTCCGGCAGGTACTCTTCCGCCAGGAAGAAGTCCGCCGGCAGGTTGATGGTGACCTCGGCCTGCTCCACGTCGCGCGTCTCGCCGCGCGCCTCGGCCACGGCCTCGCCGAGCATCTGCGTGAAGAGGTCAAAGCCCACGCTGGAGAGGTTGCCGTGCTGCTCGGCGCCCATGAGCGAGCCCGCTCCGCGAATCTCGAGGTCGCGCATGGCGATCTTCATGCCGCTGCCCAGGTCCTGGTACTCGTTGATGGCCGTGAGGCGGTCCGTGGCCTCGGGCGTGAGCGGCTGCTCGGCCGGGAACATGAAGTAGGCGTAGGCCTGCGTGCGCCCGCGGCCCACGCGCCCCTTGAGCTGGTAGAGCTGCGCCAGACCCAGGCGCTGAGAGTCCTCGATGATGAGCGTGTTGGTGTGCGGGTTGTCGATGCCGCTCTCGATGATCGTGGTGGCAACCAGGACGTCGATCTCGTGCTCCTGGAAGCGCAGCATCACGTCCTCCACCTCGCGCGCGCTCATCTTGCCGTGTGCCACGCCCACGCGGGCCTCGGGCGCGGCCTCCATCACGCGACTCACGGCGTCGTCGATGGTGTGGACGCGGTTGCTCACGTAGTAGACCTGGCCCTTGCGCGCCAGCTCCTCGCGGATGGCGGCGGAGACGATGTCCGGGTCCCACTCGCCCACCGTCACCTTCACGGGCAGGCGCCCTGGCGGCGGCGTCATGATGAGGCTCATGTCGCGCACGCCGCTCATGGCCATCTGCATGGTGCGCGGGATGGGCGTCGCGGAGAGCGTGAGCACGTCCACCTGCTCGCGCATGTTCTTGAGCTGCTCCTTGTGCTGCACGCCAAAGCGCTGCTCCTCGTCGATGATAACGAGCCCCAGGTCATAGGGGTTAACGTCGGCCGAGAGCAGGCGGTGCGTGCCAATGAGCACGTCCACCGAGCCATCCGCAAAGCCCTCGAGCGCCCGGCGCTGCTGGGCCGGCGTCACAAAGCGGCTGAGCACGGCCACTTTGAGGTCAAACGGGGCAAACCGCGAGAAGAACGTCTCAAAGTGCTGCTGCGCCAGGATGGTGGTGGGGCAGAGCACCATGACCTGCTTGGCGTCCTGGCAGCACTTGAACGCCGCGCGCAGGGCCACCTCGGTCTTGCCAAAGCCCACGTCGCCACAGAGCAGCCGGTCCATGGGCCGGCGCGCCTCCATGTCCTCCTTGATGTCGGCGATGGCGGAGCGCTGGTCAGGCGTGAGGTCGTAGCGGAAGCTCGCCTCCATCTCCTCCTGCACGGGCGTGTCCTGCGAGAACGCGTAGCCCGGCACGGAGCTGCGGCGCGTGTAGAGGTCCACCAGGTCAAAGGCGAGCTTCTTGGCCGACTTGCGCGCCTTGCCCGTGGCGCGGGACCAGTCCGCCGTGTTGAGGCGCGTGAGACGCGGGCTGCTGCCATCCGGGCCCACGTAGCGCGTGATGCGGTCCACCTGCTCCAGGGGCACAAAGAGCTTGTCCTCGCCCGCGTACTCCAGCAGGAAGTAGTCGCGCTCGCGGCCGGCCACCTCCTGACGCACAATGGCCGAGAAGAGCGCGATGCCGTGCGTGGCGTGAACCACGTAGTCTCCCGGCTTGAAGGGGAAGGTCACGCTCGTGGGGTCCACGCGGCGCGCGCGACGGCGCGCCTTGGCGGTGCGGGACGTGAGGTCGGAGACCGAGAGCACGGCCAGGCGGGCGGCGGGGATCTCTATGCCCGCCGGCACGGGCGCGTCCGTAAAGGTGACCTGCCCCCGGGCAAGGGGCGGTACCTGCGGGTCGTTGTTCTCGGCGGCGGTTCCCAGGGACTCCACGAAGGGGATGTTCTCGTCCGAGAAGCGCAGCTCAAGGGACTCGCGCGCGCCGCGGTCCGGCACGGTGAAGAGGATGACCGAGCGGTCCTTCACGAGCTGGCGCACGCGCCCGAGGAGCTTTGAGTCCGAGCCCGCGATGCCGGGCTGGCGCACCGTGAGCTCGGCCGTTGAGGCGCCTGTGCCCGCGCGCAGCATGGACGAGAAGGACAGGCGTTGCTGGCTGCCAAAGTCCAGATCGCGCGGGGAGGTGTAGAGCCCCTCGAGCTTCACATGCGCGGCGTTGGCCGCTGCGACGATCTCGTCCGTCTCGCGCATGCAGTCGTCAAAGAGGGAGCGCGGCTCGGCAAGGACCACGAGCGTCTCCGCGGAGATGTGATCGAGCGGGCTGGCGGTGCGCCCGTAGAGCTGCGGCAAGTAGCGCTCGAGCGCGGGAGCCGCGGCGCGCTGGCGAATGAGCTCGAGGTCAGCGGCTACCTTGGTGCTCTCCTGGGCCGCCTTATAGAGCTGGCGCTCGGCCATGGCAACGGTCTCGTCCGTGAGGGCGAGCTCGCGGCAGGGCGAGACGGTGACCTCCCTGAGCTCGCCGATGGTCTGGCCCGTGGAGGGCACCATGCGACGCACGCGGTCGATCTCGTCGCCAAAGAACTCCATGCGCACGGGGGAGGTCGCCTGTGCCGGCCACACGTCGACGGTGTCGCCGTGCACGTGGAAGGTGCCGGGCGCGTCAACCTCGCCGGCATCCGTGTAGCCCATGCCCACGAGCAGCGCGGGCACGTCCTCAAAGGGGACCTCCTCGCCCACGGCAAAGGTGCTCGAGGCAAAGTAGCCGCTGCCCACGGGCGGCACGCGGCGCAGCAGCGCGTGGGCGGATGCCACGATTACGCACTTCTCGGCCGCGGCAAGGCGGGCCACGGAGCGGCAGCGCGTGCCCACGACGGCGTCGTCCGGCGCGCTGTCCTGCCAGGGGCGGTCCTTGCGCTCCGGGTAGCGGCCCACAACGTCCTGGCCGAGCCACGCCGCAAGGGCGCGCGCCGTGCGGTCCGCCGCCTCCTCGCCCGAGACCACGAGCAGGCACGGGCGTGGGTTTGCCGCCCAGAGCGCGGCGAGCACGAGCGGGCGCGCGGACTGGGCCACGGAGAGCGAGGCGTCGCTGCCGGCGGAGAGCTCGCGCACAAGCGGGGAGAGCTCCGGGGCGGAGAGCAGCTGGCGAGAAACGCGGTCGATGAGCATGGGCTTCCTCTACACGGAAATGCGCCGGCCCCAGCCTTTGGGGTCGGTGCGACGGGTGGTTCTTGTTGCCCCATTGTAGCGGCTGCGCGCTGGGTCGCGCGAGCTCGCGTTCTGCCGGCGCTTCTCGCCGCGTCGGAGCTTCTCGCCGCGTCGGAGCTTCTCGCCACGCCGATTTCAGTGTCCTGAAATACGGGACCATGGCACGCCGAGGCCGCAAAATGTCCTGAAATTTGGGGGTACGGCAGCGATTTGAGGCTCTCCTTCTGCCATACCCCCAATTTTCAGGACATGTGCGCCGGCCGAAAAACTCAAAATTCCGTTAACCTTGCACTTGCGTTGATAAATTTTTACGTTAGTATCATAGTATGGATATACTAATTTCTCATAACTCCGCTCTCGAGCTCATTCGCACGCAGAGGATGCGCCTGATCCTAGAGGACCCTCAGCGCTGCGACGCCTACGTCCCGAGCCTCGCCCCCAACGAAGACGAGCTCGCGGCGCTGCTGGTCTCCATAGATCCCCTTGCCCAGCTGACGCGGCCAATCGAGGTCCTTGTCTCGGACAGAGGGACGCGCCGGCGCTCCAAGCTTGTGAAAACGCGGTTTGTGGCCGAGCCCCTCCCCTCGCACTCCGCTATTCCGGTGGTGCCGGGCGTACTCTGCGTTGCCCCGGAGCACCTTGCGGTCCAGCTTGCTCCCCAGCTCACGGAGCTCGAGCTCATCGTGCTGCTCAGCGAGCTCCTTGGCACCTATGCCATTGCCCCGGGTCTTGAGGAGGGGATGTATCAGCGGAGCCGCCCCATAACCACGCGCGAGAGCATGGCCGCGCATCTTGGGGCGCTCCGGCTGCGCGCCGGCACCGCGGGGGTGCGGGGCGCCCTGCGTCATGCCTGCGTTGGCTCCGGCTCCCCGCGCGAGACCAAGCTCTCCCTGCGCCTTGGGCTCAAGCCGGCGCGAGGCGGATACGGCCTTGACGTGCTCTCCATGAACGAGCCGCTGGAAGTCGGGCGCATCCACAACAGGATGCGCGCGGGCGTGCGCAAGCCGGATATCCTGCTGCGCGCGCCAGCCCAGGCCATGCGCAACGGGCGGCCGCTGCTTGGCGCCGCGGTGGAGTACGACGGCAAGGACCACGCCAGCGAGGAGGCCCACGCGAGAGACGCGGAACGCCACAACGAGCTCACGGCCATCGGGCTTGTTGAGTACATCGTCACCAAGAGGCAGTATCGCGACCTGGCCTACATGGACGGGCTGGTGGATCTGATCAGGCGCGACCTCGGCACGCCCGCAAAACGCCTGACGCGCGCGGAGGCAACGCGGCTGAGACGCCTCAGGCAGCGTCTCTACGAGGAGCTTGAGCGCATCGACGGCGTTCGCTGGAACGGACGCGAGCGGCGACGAGCAGGACAGGACGGCTCGCGGCGCGATGATGGCCGCGACATCGTGCCCGTGGAGGCGTACTGCCTCGACTAGCGGGCCCGCCCGCGCTTCTCGCATCCTTGTGGTACTTCTCGCGTCCTTGGGCTCTTCTCCCAGCTTTTCAGTGTCCTGAAAAGCTGGGGTACGGCACATAGAGGCTGCAAAATGTCCTGAAATTTGGGGGTACGGCAGAGATTTGAGGCTTCCGTTGTGCCATG
>NZ_JAUDEA010000014.1 GCF_030372065.1 Thermophilibacter provencensis
GTTTTGGCCCTTCTCGTGTCCCGCGGATCGCCTTATCCGGGGCGCCCGGGGAGGTTTTGGGGCAAAGGTTTTATGCCGCACCGCCGTGGAAGGAGCCAAAGCCACGTCCTTCTCGCCGCCGAGCCCGGCGGATTCAAGTTTGCATTGCACCACCACTTGGAGGTGGTGGTGCAATGCAAACTTGAATCCGCCCCAAGCGGGGACGCGGACCAACGCTCAGGCGAGAAGGACCCTCACACAAGAAGGCGCCGCCGGACACGCGGCCCGACGGCGCCGATCATGACACTCAACCCTGACGTCAGCTACGCGCCGCGGCCTTGGCGCGGTCGAGCTGGGCGAGCTGCTCGTCGCTCAGGTGGATGGGGCCGTAGTCCTCCCCACCGTACGTGGGATCGTCGGGATTCTCCAGCTTGAAGCCGCCGGAGCGGTTCTCGCGGAAGTTCTCCTTGGCCACAGAGATCATGAGCTTGATGCGGTTGAGCTGGTTCACCTCGGAGGCGCCGGGGTCGTAGTCAACGGCCACGATGTTGCTCTCGGGGTGCATCTGGCGCAGGCGCTTGATCACGGACTTGCCCACCACGTGGTTGGGCAGGCACGCAAACGGCGAGCAGCACACGATGTTGGGCGTGCCGGTCTCAATGAGGTCGCACATCTCTGCCGTGAGCAGCCAGCCCTCGCCCATCGTGTTGCAGAGAGACAGCACCTGCTCGGCCTTCTCGGCCAGCTCGAAGATGTCCGGGTACGTCTGGAAGCGCGTGGTCTTGGCGAGCATCTTGTTGATGGGCTCGCGCAGGCCCTCGATGAGCTTGATGCCGGCCATGTGGGTGGCGCGGCTCGTGGCCTTGGTGCCCAGCTCGGCGTTGGTGTTGATGGCGTTGGTCATGCCAAAGAGGAAGAAGTCCACAAGGCCGGGCACGTTGGCCTCGCAGCCCTCCTGCTCGATGACCTTGACCACCTGGTTGTTGGCCGTGGGGTGGAACTTGACCAGAATCTCGCCCACCACGCCCACGCGCGGCTTGGAGCGGTCGTTCACGAGCGGCAGCGCCTCAAAGGCGTCGATCGTGCGCTGGCAGAGGTCATAGAAGCGCTTGGAGCCGCCCGCCACGATGGTGCCCTTGGCGTCGGCCATCATGCGGTCGTAGAGCGCGTCGGCGGAGCCCGCCTCGGCCTCGTAGGGGCGCACGCGGTAGAGCAGCTGCATGATGAGGTCGCCGTAGAGCAGGGCGTTCACGGCCTTCATGAGGAGCCCCGGCTTCTTGAGGACGTCAAATCCGGGGTTCTTCTCGTCCAGGCCGGAGGCGGCGGTCAGGCTGATCACCGGGATCTCCGGGTGGCCGGAGTCCTTGAGTGCCTTGCGGATGAGGGCGATGTAGTTGGTGGCACGGCAGCCGCCGCCCGTCTGCGTGATGATCACGGCCAGGCGGGAGAGGTCGTACTTGCCGGAGAGCACCGCCTCCATGATCTGGCCCGTCACGAGGATGGACGGGTAGCAGATGTCGTTGTTGACGTACTTGAGGCCGGCCTCAACAGCGCCCTGGTCCACGGAGGGGAGCAGGACCACGTTGTAGCCGGAGCTCTTGAAGAGCTCCTCGATGAGGTCAAAGTGGATCGGCGCCATCTGCGGCACGAGGATGGTGTAGCCGGCCTTCTGCATGTCCTCGGTGTAGCGGACCTTCTCGAAGGCGGCGCTGGCGGCCTCGCGGTAGACTGGCACGCGCCCCTCCTGCGTGGTGCGGGCGCGCTCGAGCGAGCCGTCGGCGTTGTGGACGCCCACGGGCTCGACCTCGCGGACCTTGCCCTGGCTGGCGGCGCGGCGCAGCTCCTCGCGCTGCTCGGTGAGGGCGGCCATGAGGGAGCGGATGCGGATGCGCGCGGCGCCCAGGTTGGAGACCTGGTCGATCTTGAGGACGGTGTAGATCTTGCCCGAGGCCTCAAGGATCTCCTGGACCTGGTCCGTGGTGAGGGCGTCAAGGCCGCAGCCAAACGAGAAGAGCTGGATGAGGTCGAGGTCGTTCCTGGACGCCACAAAGCGTGCGGCGCGGTAGAGACGACTATGGAACATCCACTGGTCGATGACGCGGATGGGACGCTCGGGCTTCATCTTGTGCGCAACGGAGTCCTCGGTGAGCACGGCAAAGCCAAAGGAGTGCACGAGCGCGGGGATGGCGTGGTTGATCTCCGGGTCGTTGTGGTAGGGACGGCCGGCAAGCACGATGCCGTGCGCGTCATGCTCCTCGATCCAGCGCAGGGCCTCGTCGCCGGCGCGGTGCATGGCGTCCTTGAACTCAAGGTCGGCCTGCCAGGCGGCGTTGACGGCCTCGTCGATCTCCTTGCGGGTGATGTGCTCGCCGCGCACGCGGCCGCGACCATCCGCCGCGTCCTTCTCGCGCTGCTCGGAGACGAGCTCGTAGAGGCGGCGCTTGAGCTCCTTCTTCTTGTCATACGGGATGAACGGCGAGAGGTACTCGATCTTGGAGCCCTGGCCGAGCTCGTCAACGTTGAGGCCGAGCGCCTGCGGATAGCTCATGACGATCGGGCAGTTGTAGTGGTTGGTGGCGCCGTCGTCCTCCTGGCGCTCCCAGCGGATGCACGGCATCCAGATGAAATCCGGGTCCTTCTCGATGAGGTTCATGATGTGGCCGTGGGAGAGCTTGGCCGGGTAGCACACGCTCTCGGACGGCATGGACTCGATGCCGGCGTCGTAGGTTGCCGCGGAGGTCTGGTCGGAGAGCACCACCGAGAAGCCCAGCTTGGTGAAGAAGGCGTGCCAGAACGGGTAGTTCTCGTACATGTTGAGGGCACGCGGGATGCCCACGGTGCCGCGGGGCGCTTCGTCGGCGGGGAGCACCGGTCGGTCAAAGAGCAGCTTGTTCTTAAAGTCAAAGAGGTTGGGTGCCTCGTTCTTCTTGGCCTTGGAGCCACCCGCGCCCTTCTCGCAGCGGTTGCCCGTGATGAAGCGACGGCCGCCGCCAAAGTCGTTGATGGTGAGCAGGCAGTTGTTGGAGCAGCGCCCGCAGTGGACGTTAGTGTGCTTGACCTGCAGGTTGTCGATGTCCTCGCGGGAGAGGACCTGCGAGGTGCCATACGCGCCGGCACGGTCGCGGGCGAGAAGGGCCGCGCCGTAGGCGCCCATGCAGCCCGCGATGTCCGGGCGGATGACGTCACGCCCGGTGAGCTTCTCAAAGGCGCGCAGCGTGGCGTCGGACATGAAGGTGCCGCCCTGGACCACGCACCACTGGCCGATCTCATCGAAGTCACGCAGCTTGATGACCTTGAAGAGGGCGTTCTTGATGACGGAGTAGGAGAGGCCGGCCGCCACGTCACCGATGGTCGCGCCCTCCTTCTGCGCCTGCTTGACGCGGGAGTTCATGAAGACGGTGCAGCGGGAGCCCAGGTCCACGGGGCTCTTGGCGCGCGTGGCCGCCTGCGCAAACTCCTGGACGGTCATGTTCATGGAGACGGCAAAGCTCTCGATGAAGGAGCCGCAGCCCGAGGAGCACGCCTCGTTGAGCATGATGTGCTCGATGACGCCGTCCTTAACCTGCAGGCACTTCATGTCCTGGCCACCAATGTCCAGGATGAACTGCACGTCCGGGACAAAGGCCTTGGCACCGCGCAGGTGGGCGACCGTCTCGATCTCTCCGGAGTCGGCGCGCAGGGCCTCTATCAGAATCTGCTCGCCGTAGCCGGTGGTGGTCACGTGGCCGATGGTGCAGCCCTTGGGCAGGCGGTCGTAGATGCCGTCCATGATGTGGCGCGCGGTGCCGAGGACGTCTCCGTTGTTGTTGCCGTACCAGGTGTAGAGCAGCTCGCCGCCCTCGCCCACCACGGCGCACTTCATCGTGGTGGAGCCAGCGTCGATGCCGATGAACACGCGGCCCTGGTACGTGGCGAGGTCGCCCTTGGGGACCACCTGCTTGTCGTGGCGCTCCTTGAACTCCTGGAAGTCCTCCTCGGAGTCAAAGAGCGGCTCCAGGCGCGCGACCTCGGAGCCCTGGGTGTCCTTCAGGTTCTCGAGCAACTGGATGACCTCGTCAAAGGTCACGTACTTCTCGGACTCGCCGGCAAGGGCCGCGCCCGTGGCCACAAAGAGGTGCGCGTTCTCCGGCACGATGATGTGCTCGTCGTCCAGGTTGAGCGTGATGTAGAAGCGCTTGCGGAGCTCCGAGAGGTACTGGAGCGGGCCGCCGAGAAACGCCACGTGACCGCGGATGGGGTGGCCGCACGCCAAGCCGGAGACCGTCTGATTGGCCACGGCCTGGAAGATGGAGGCGGCGATGTCGGACGGCTTTGCGCCCTCGTTGAGCAACGGCTGGACGTCGGACTTGGCAAAGACGCCGCAGCGCGAGGCGATGGGGTGGATCTGGGTAGCGTCCTTGGCGAGCTCGTTCAGGCCCGCGGCGTCCGTGTGGAGCAGGGACGCCATCTGGTCGATGAAGGCGCCCGTGCCGCCGGCGCAGGTGCCGTTCATGCGCTGCTCGATGCCATTATCGAAGTAGATGATCTTGGCGTCCTCGCCGCCCAGCTCGATGGCGCAGTCGGTCTGCGGGATGAGGGTCTCCACGGCGCGCTTGGAGGCGATGACCTCCTGGACAAACTCCAGGCCCAGCCAGTTGGCGAGCAGCATGCCGCCCGAGCCGGTGATGGAGACGCGCATGGGGGCCGTGCCGATCACCTTGCGCGCGCGGGCGAAGAGCTCCTTTGCCGTGGCGCGGATGTCCGTGTGGTGGCGCTCGTAGTTGGCGTAGACGAGGTTGTCATTGTCGTCGATGACGGCGAGCTTGACGGTGGTGGAGCCCACGTCGATGCCCAGGCGCAGGTGAGCGTGGCTAAAGTCCGTGCGGCGCGCCGGGGAGAGCTCGGCGCCGTCCGCCTTGAGCTCGAGCGGCTGGCGGGCGCTCTTCTCGGCCTGGATGGATGCGGCGGTCTTATCGGTCATCAGTTGTCCTCCTCGGAGCACATCGCGGCAAGGGCGAAGCTGGGAATGTCGAGGTCAATGGGGTTGTCGTAGAGGTCGCCGGGGCGTACGAACATGAGCGCCGTCATGAGGCGCGCCATGATGGGCACGCTCTCGCGGCAGCCGCCGTCGAGCCAGCGCAGGAGCACGCCGACCTCAGCGGAGATGGCAAACGTGAGGTAGTAGTCAAAGAGCGGGCCCAGGGCGCGCAGGTCCAGCCCGTCGAGGGCGCGCGTGCCGATGACCTGGTAGACGAGGGCCTTGATGCGCTCGGCAAAGGCCGGGTCGCCGCCGTTGCCCAGGAGCGGGCGCAGGTAGTCCGCGCGGTCGCGCACGGCCGTGAGCAGCCCCTCCGCGCCGGGAGCCGGGGCGCCATGGGCGAGCGCGGAGCGCAGGTCGTCCAGGTGGCAGGCCGCAAGGCGCTCGAGCGGGGCCCTGAGCTCGGCGAGGGTCTCGTCCTCGATCTGCGTGACGAGGTCCGGGATGTCCTTGAAGTGGGAGTAGAACGTGCGCCGCGTGACGCCGGCGCGCTCGGTCACCGCCGTGACGGTGACGCGGGAGAGGTCGCCCGTCGCAAGGATCTCATCCGCGAGGGCGCGCCGCAGGGCCCGCCGGGTGCGGACGCTCCTGCGATCGGTGCTGAGCACGCATTCCTGCATGGAGTCCCTTCTCCGATATTTCACAGCCTGCGTAGTATTGCACAACCTGTGCAGAAATGGGACGGCGAGAAGCGCGGCATAACTTCTCCACGCGCTGCGACGCACGCCGATGTGACACTGGCGTCAGAGCTGAGCGTCACATCAGGGCTGAGTGTCATACCGACAGGACGCACAAATCCGGTTTTGAGCAAACGCCGCACTCAAATGGGTGATTTGTGCATTGGGGCAACGAAGGAGGTCCTTCTCGCTGACAAAACCTCAGTTGGCGAGAAGGACAGGCGGCTCCCCGCCCCGAAAAGGCGACCCATGAGACGCCCCCAACGCTCAAAACCCTTAATTGAGCGCCCGCTTTGCACAAATCCGGATTTGAGCGCAAAGGGGCGGGCGCACGTGACACTCAGCTCTGACGCCAGTGTCACGAGTGTCATACTGGTGCGAGAGACGAGCGCCTAACGGGAGGCAGCCATGCGTCAGACCCACATCCTTGCCGTCATTCTTGCCGCGGCGTGCCTGCTGCCGCTCTGCTCGTGTGCCCAGGAGCCCCAGGCAGCCCCGGAGGAGCAGCGCGCGCCGCAGGTGGAGGTATACGACCGGACCGCCGACGAGGTCGAACCGGAACCGGAGCCCGAGCCCGAGCCGGAACCGGAACCCGAACCTGAACCCGAGGAGCCCCCGTTTGATACCACCGCCCCCGTTGCCAACGCTACCTCGCAGAGCGGCGTGAGCGCGACCGCACCCGAGGGGTTTCTCGACACGTCGGCTTTTGCCGAGGTAGACGCCCAGATTGCCGCCCTCGCGGAGGACGGCTACCACGTGGGCGTGGTGATGCGCGACCTCACCACCGGAAACGAGATCTCCTACAACACCGACGAGCGCCTCTACCCCGCAAGCTCCATCAAGGCCTCGTTTTGCGCGATGGTCTGCGAGAACAACGGCGGGGCCGGCAGCATGGCCGCAACGGTTGAGGACTGCCTGGTCAACTCCTCAAACGAGGCCTTTGAGACGCTGATCAACACCTATGGCCTCTACGCGCACGCCGCGTGGCTTCAGGCCCACGGCGCGCCGGAGGCGGCGGCGGACGCTGACTACTGGTACTACCCCAACATTTCCGCAGGTGAGCTTGCCGCCGTCTGGGAGGAGATCTATCGCTACGGGACCTCGGGCGAGGCCGGCGGCAACGAGCTTGCCGGATACCTCGCACGCACCGTGAGCTCCCCCATCGGCGAGCTCCTGCGCGAGAAGTGCGACGTCTGGAGCAAGCCCGGCTGGTTCCCGGACAACGGCGAGCTTGTGGCCACCAACGACGCGGGCGTGGTCTTCTCCGAGAGCGGCCCCTACGTCATGGTGATCATGACCACGATGAGCTCAAACCTCGACGGGCTGCTGCCCCTTATCGACGCCCTTGACGCCGCCCACGCCACCATGTGCGGCGCGTGACGTCACAGCCGAGAGGCGCCGGCCTGGGAACACGCACTTCTCGACAGGCAATCTCAAAATAACGCGCAAAAACGTACATGTACGTTATTCCGGCGCACACCCGCAAAACAGACCCGGCCGCACGTCTCGATTGGCGAGAGGTGCGGCCGGGCCCTTGGGGTGCGTGTGACGCGAGCGCTACTTACTCGTTGTCGCCCGCGGTCATCTGCGTGGCGGAGATGTCCTCGCCGGCGTCGGAGGCGTCACGCCACTTCCAGTCGGTGAAGGCCGGGTGGTCGTAGCCGTTGTCGACGGCAAACTGGAAGGCCTCGACGCGGAACTTCTCCCACTCGTCGATCTGCGCGGCCCACTTCTCGGCGTCGATCATGCGAAGGGCGTCCGCGGCGAGCGCCCAGCGGTCCATGTCGTTCACGCGGACCATGTCGTACGGCGTGGTCGTGGAGCCCTGCTCCTTGTAGCCGTGGACGTTGAAGTTGTCGTGGTTCGGGCGGTCCCAGATGAGGCGGCGGATCGTGCCGGGGTACGCGTGGAACGCAAAGAGGACGGGCTTGTCGGCCGTGAAGAGCTCAACGAACTTCTCGTCGGACATGGCACGGTCGTTCTCGCAGGCGTTCTGGATGCTGAGAAGGTCGAGCACGTTGACCAGGCGAACCTTGACGCCCAGCTTGTCGAGCATGTCGAGCGCGGCCATGGCCTCGCCGGTGGGAACGTCGCCGCAGCAGGCGAGCACGATGTCCGGCTCCTCGCCCTCGGCGGTGTTGGACGCCCACTTCCACTCGGCGGCGCCGGTGGCGAGCTCCTCGCGGGCCTCGTCGAGCGTGACCCACGTCGGGGCGGGCTGCTTGCCGGCAAAGATCGCGTTCACGCAGTTGGTAGACGTGTAGGCGCGCTCGGCCACGGCAAGGAGCAGGTTGGCGTCGGCCGGGTAGTAGATGTTCACCACATGGTCGTTGTTGAAGTTCTTGTTGAGAAGAACGTCAACGAAGCCGGGGTCCTGGTGCGAGAAGCCGTTGTGGTCCTGGCGCCAGACGTGGCTGGAGAGCAGCATGTTGAGGCCGGAGATCGGCGCGCGCCAGTCAATGTGGCGGACGGTGGCCTCGAGCCACTTGCAGTGCTGGTTGACCATGGAGTCAACGATGTGCACGAAGGACTCGTAGGAGCTCCAGAGGCCGTTGCGGCCGGTGAGGATGTAGCCCTCGAGCAGGCCCTCGCACTGGTGCTCGGAGAGCTGCTCGATGATGTTGCCCACGGGCGAGAGGTGCTCGTCGTTGGCAGGGTCGTCGTAGGTGCCCTCGCCAAACCACTGTTTGTCCGTCACCTGGTAGGACGGCTGCAGACGGTTGGAGGCCGTCTCGTCCGGGCCAAAGATGCGGAAGGCGTCACGGTTACTGTTGATGAGCTCGGCCGTGTACTCGCCGAGGACGCGCGTGGCCTCCACGGCGCCAAAGCCGTGGCCCTTCTCGGCGACGGGGACCTCGTACTTGGCGGTCTCGGGGAGCTTGAGCGGCTCGCGGAGCTTGCCGCCGTTGGCGTTGGGGTTGGCGCCCAGGCGCAGCTCGCCCTTGGGCATCCAGTCCGTGACCTCGGGACGGATGGCGCCGTTCTCGTCGAAGAGCTCCTCGGGCCTGTAGGACTCCATCCAGCCCTTGAGGACCTGGAAGTGGGCCTCGGTGTCGCGAGCGGAGGCCAGCGGCACCTGGTGCGCACGCCAGGAGCCCTCGGTCTTCTTGCCGTCGATCTCCTTGGGGCAGGTCCAGCCCTTGGGGGTGCGGAAGACGATCATCGGGTAGAACGGGCGGGAGGCCTCGCCGGCCGCCACGCGGGCCTTGATGTCGCAGATCTCGTCGAAGACGGCCTCGAGCAGCGCCGCAAAGCGACGGTGGATCGAGGAGTGGTCCTCGTTGTCAAAGCCGGCGACGAAGTTGTACGGGTGGTAGCCCATGCCGCGGAAGAACTCGTCGCGCTCGGCGTCGGAGATGCGGGCGAGGATCGTGGGGTTGGCGATCTTGTAGCCGTTGAGGTGCAGGATCGGGAGCACGATGCCGTCGGTCAGCGGGTCCATGAACTTGTTGGTCTGCCAGGAGGTGGCAAGCGGGCCGGTCTCGGCCTCGCCGTCGCCCACCACGGCAACCGCGAGCAGGCTCGGGTTGTCAAGGACGGCGCCGTAGGCGTGGGAGAGCGTGTAGCCGAGCTCGCCGCCCTCGTGGATGGAGCCGGGGGTCTCGGGCGCGTAGTGGCTGGGGATGCCGCCGGGGTAGGAGAACTGGCGGAAGAACTTCTGGAGGCCTGCCTCGTCATCGGTGATGTCCGGACGGACCTCGCGATAGGTGCCGTCGAGCAGGGACTGCGCGGTGCCGGCCGGGCCGCCGTGACCGGGACCCATGAGGAAGATGGCGTTCTGCTGGTGATCAGCGATGAGGCGGTTCACGTGGCCAAAGAGGAAGTTGATGCCCGGCGTGGTGCCCCAGTGACCAACAAGGCGGTGCTTGACGTCCTCGCGGCTAAAGCCCTCGCGCATGAGCGGGTTGCTGCGGAGGTAGATCTGGCCCACCGAGAGGTAGTTCGCCGCGCGCCAGTAGCGGTCGACGCCCTTGAGCTCCTCCTCGGAGACACCCCCGTTGAGCTTCTTCCACGGGGTGCCGATGACGGGCTGTGCCATGCTTGCTCCCTTCGTCCTTCGCCCCTCCCTTTGGGGCAAATGTTTCAGCTTGATTGCAAGTGTACGTGAGTAAAACGTTTTACTTCTCGAGAATTCCTGAATTTCTCGTGAGCGCCCACTTTGTGCCGGGTACGTTTTGGACGCTCACGAGAGGGTGCGCACGCTGGCCTTGAGCACCAGGCGCGGCATGAGGATGCGCTCCTCGGGCTCGCCCAGCTCCCCGCGCGCGCCCTCCTCGATCCTGCGGAACAGGAGCTCGAGCGCCGCCGCGGACAGCTCGTCCACGTTCTGCTCGATGGAGGTGAGCGCGGGCTCAAAGAGCACGTCCACAGCCGAGTTGTCGTAGCTCACCACCGAGTAGTCGCGCGGGACGCGAAGCCCCCGCTCATAGAGGCGCTTGAGCAGGCCAAGGGCGATGTTGTCGCTCGTGGCGAGAACCGCCGTGGCGTCCGTGTCCAGAAGGGCGCGGGCGGCCTCGTAGGCGGCGGGGATGTAGTAGGTGCTGTCGAGCACGAGCGCCGGGTCCGGCTCCACGCCCTTCTCGGCAAGCGCGCGCTCGTAGCCGGCCACGCGCTCGCGGCCAGTGTTGGAGGCAAGGTTGGCGAGACAGGCGATCCGGCGATGCCCGGCGTCAAGCAGGTGCCGGCACGCCAGGTAGCCGCCCGCCTCGTTGTTGAAGGCCACCTTGTCGCAGGAGAGGCCGTCGATCAGGCGGTCAACGAGCACGTAGGGCACCGGCAGCTGGGAGAGCGTCGCCGCCAGGCGCTCGTCCGTGCCGGACTCCCCCGAGGCAACCACAAACAGGCCGTCCGCGCCGCGGTTCACGAGCTGCCGCACGAGCCCGGAGTCGTTTTCCGAGGAGTCATCCGAGTTGGTGATGAAGAGCGCGTGACCCCGCTCGCGGCACCCCAGCTCCAGGCGCCGCGCAAGGGACGAGAAGAACCGGCTCTCGATGTTGGGCACCACGAGGCCAACGGTCTGGGAGTGCTGCGTCACGAGGCTGCGCGCGATCTGGTTGGGGATGTAGCGCTTCCGGCGCGCCACCTCCTTGATGCGCCTGCGGTTCTCGGCAGAGATCTTACACGGGCGGTCGTTGAGCACAAGCGAGACGGCCGTCGGCGAGAGGCCAACCTCGCGCGCGATGTCCCTCAGCGTCACCTTGGCGGCCACGTTTGCCCCCCGCCCTAGGTGAGCGCGCGGACGCTCTGCCGCTCCACGAACGTCGTTGAGAGGTGGACCACGCTCGTGTAGTCGCGCGGGGTGCGCATGCGGTTGATGACGGTCTCCACCGCCAGCTCGCCCATCTCGCGGTTGGGAACGCGCATCGTGGTGAGCGGCGGATTGGCGATGCTCGCAAAGGAGAGGTCGTCAAAGCCGACCATCGAGACGTCCTCGGGAATGCGTATGCCCTGCTCGTTCATAGCACGCATGCAGCCGAGGGCCATGATGTCGTTCTCGACGAAAAACGCGGTGGGGAGCACCGGGTTCTTGGCGAGCCACGCCTTCATGGCCTCACGCGCGGTGCCCACCGTCGTACCCACCTCAACGCAGAAGTCGGGGTTCACGGGCAGGCCCGCCTCGCGCAGCGCGCGCCGCCAGCCGCGCTCGCGCAGCGGGAAGTTCTTGATCCGGCACGAGCCGTAGATGTAGCCGATCTCGCGGTGCCCCATCTTGATGAGGTAGGTCACCGCGCGGAAGGCGGAGTTCTCGTTTGAGGTGACGATGCAGTCAAAGAAGAGGTGGTCGCTCCAGCCGTCCACCACCACAAACGGCGCGGTGGGATTCTTGAAGAGGTCGTAGTCCTCCTCCGCCATCTCCGTGCCCAGGAGCACCACGGCGGTGTCCGGGTTGTGCGTGAGGTCGTGGGCCTGTCGCGCCGCCGTCTGCCGGTCGGAGAGCTCGATCGTGGTGTAGATGGTGCTCAGGCCCTGGGCGCTCGCGGCGCGCTCCACGCCCTCGATAACACCCGGGTGGAAGGTGCCCTCGTCGAGGACCTCGCCCGACTTGCGGGCAAAGACAAAGTTGACGTTCTCCACGCGGTCGGGCCGCTCGTAGCCAAGCTCGCGCGCAACGCGCAGGATGAGGGCCGCCGTCTCCTTGTTAACACCGCGTTTATGGTTGAGCGCGTTGGAGACGGTTGCCGGAGAAAAGCCCGTTTTCCTGCTGATTTCTCGTACGCCTGAGTGTCTCATAGGGGCTCGGTTCCACTCTTGCTGTGCTGCCATGACACCCCCTATATTAAACAAATCTAAACACTGTTACGCCCTCGCCCGCCTAAAAGGGGACTGACCCCCTTTAGGCGGGCTTGCGGACGGTTGATGACGGGCTGCCCGGTGATGATGACAAACTACCCTGTCACCTTTGTCATGATCAGTGGGCGCCGCCCTGGCCGTAGTAGGCGTTGGGGCCGTGCTTGCGCAGGTAGTGCTTGTCCTGGAGGTACTGCGGGGCGGGCTCGACGCCGTGGTTGAGCGCCTCGGTGCGGGTGGCCATCTTGCAGACCTCCTCGAGCACCACCGCGTGGTAGACGGCCTGCGCCGCGTCCTTGCCCCACGAGAAGGGCCCGTGGTTGCGCACCAGAACGGCCGGCACCGCCACGGGGTCGATCCCGCGCTCGGTGAAGCCCTCGTGGATCACCTTGCCGGTGTTGAGCTCGTAGGCCTCCTCGATCTCGGCCTCGGTGAGGCCGCGCATGCAGGGCACGGGGCCGTAGAAGTAGTCGGCGTGCGTGGTGCCGTAGGCGGGCACGTCGCGACCTGCCTGCGCCCACGAGACCGCCCAGGAGGAGTGCGTGTGCACGACGCCGCCGATCTTCTCGCCCCACTTCTGGTAGAGGTAGGCGTGGGTGGCGGTGTCGGAGGACGGGTTGAGCTCGCCCTCCACGACCTTGCCGTCGAGGTCGCAGATCACGAGGTTCTCCGGCGAGAGCTCGTCGTAGTCCACGCCGGACGGCTTGATCACAAAGAGACCCCTCTCGCGGTCGAGCCCGGAGGCGTTGCCCCAGGTAAAGACCACCAGGCCGTGCCTGGGCAGGTCCATGTTGGCCTCGTAGACCTCCTCGCGGAGCTCCTTGAGCATCATGTTCTTCTCCAATCAGTCGGGTGATGAAAAGTGGCAGTCGCGCTTCATCACAGCACGGCCTCGGCGGTCTTCTCGGCCTCGTTTACCTTCTTGAACGTGGCGAGGAAGGCGCGGTAGCCCTCAACGTCGGCCGGGTCGGGCTCGAGCGTGGTGCCCTCCATGCCCGCAAAGACCTTGTTGTTGAGGTAGTCCGCGAGGGACTCGCCGTCCTCGTGGCGCGCCATGTAGGCGGCCGCCACGGCCTGGCCCCAGGCGCCGCCCTCGCCCGCCGTGGCCATGACGGTCACGGGCGCCTCGAGCGCCGCGGCGAGCAGGCTCTGGGCCACCTTGGGCGTCTTGAAGATGCCGCCGTGGCCGTAGAGCTTGTCGATCTTCACGTCCTCGGCGCGCAGCGCCTCGTTGCCGGCGGCAAGCGCCCCAAAGGCGGCCATGATGTGCATGCGCATGAAGTTGGCGATCGAGAAGTTGGCGTTCTGCCCGCGGACAACCATCGGGTAGCCCGTCTGGACGCCCATGACCGTCTCACCCGAGATGAACGGGATGGAGACGATACCGCCGGCGTCCTTGTCGCCCTCAAGGGCGGCGTTGAAGAGCTTGGTAAAGACCTCGCCCTTGCTGAGCTTGGTGCCCATGAGCTCGGAGAACTCGCAGAGCAGGTCAACCCAGTCATTGATGTCCGAGGTGCAGTTGTTGCAGTGGACCATGGCCACCGGGTCGCCCACGGGCGTGGTCACGAGGTCAATCTCCGGCACGGTGGCGTCCTTGAGCGCGTGCTCGAGCACGATCATCGAGAAGACCGAGGTGCCGGCAGAGACGTTGCCGGTGCGCGGCGCGATGGAGTTGGTGGCGATCATGCCGGTGTCGGCGTCACCCTCGGGCGGGCAGAGCGGGCAGCCCGGCTCGAGGTCGCCGTCGGCGTCGAGAAGGGCCGCGCCCTCGGGCGTGAGGTGTCCGGCGCACTCCCCCGCCACCAAGATCTTGGGCAGCAGGTCCTCGACCTTCCAGGCAACGCCCTTGGAGGCCACGAGCTCGTCGAACTTGGCGATCATGGCCGCGTCGTAGTCGTGCGTGGTGGAGTCGATGGGGAACATGCCGGAGGCGTCGCCAATGGAGAGGACCTTCTCGCCCGTGAGGCGCCAGTGGGCGTAGCCGGCGAGCGTGGTGAAGAAGGCGATGTGGGGCACGTGCTCCTCGCCGTTGAGAACGGCCTGGTAGATGTGGGAGACGCTCCAGCGCTCGGGCGTGTGGAAGGCAAAGAGCTCGGAGAGCTCGTGGGCGGCCTGCGTGGTGGTGGTGTTGCGCCACGTGCGGAACGGCACGAGCAGCTTGCCTTCGGCGTCAAAGGGCAGGTAGCCGTGCATCATCGCGGAGATGCCGAGGGCGCCCACGCGCTTGAGCGTGACGCCGTACTTCTCGGCAACGTCCGCCTTCATGGACGCGTAGGCGGCGGCAAGACCGGCGAAGATCTCCTCGTCGCTGTAGGTCCAGTAGCCGTCGATCAGGGAGTTCTCCCAGTCAAAGGCACCAATGGCGATGGGCGCGTTCTGCGAGTCAACGAGAACCGCCTTGATGCGCGTCGAGCCGTACTCGATGCCCAGCGCCGTGGCCCCGGACTCGAGCTCCTCGATGATCTGTTCCTTGGTGAGTGCCATGTGTTCTCCTTGTTGAGTGAGGCGGCCGCGCCCCCCTGGCGAGGACACGGCCGCCGCGATTCACGTGTGACGAGAAGTGACCGTCGCTCCTCGTCGTCAGCGGTAGAATACCTCGCCGAGCCTGAGGTCGCGCTTGAAGCCGCGGATGGTGGTGTCGGCGTCGATGACCACGCTCTCGATGCCCATGGCGTCCGCCCAGTCAACCATCTGGTCGGCCGTGAGGTCATAGGAGAACGCGGTGTGGTGCGCGCCGCCGGCGTAGATCCACGCCTCCGTACCCACCTTGAGGTTGGGGCGCGGGGTCCAGAAGACGGTGCCGGTGGGCAGCATCGGCATAGGCTTCTCGACCTTCTTGCAGTCCACGTCCTGGATGATCAGGCGGAAGCGGTTGCCCAGGTCAACGAGGGAGGTGGCGATGGCCGGGCCGGTCTTTGCGGTGAAGATCAGGCGCGCGGGGTCCTCGCGGTCGCCCATGGAGAGCGGCGTGGCGCGAATGGCCACCGGGCCCTCGGCCACGGACGGGTCGACCTCGGCCATGTGGGACTCGAGGATGCCCTCCTTGCCGGGCACCAGGTTGTAGGTGTAGTCCTCCATGAGGGCGGAGCCCTTGGCGGACGGGTCGCCGGCGGTCATGACCTTCATCAGGCGCACCATGGCCGGCGTCTTCCAGTCGCCCTCGGGGCCAAAGCCGTAGCCCTTCTGCATGAGGCGCTGGATGGAGAGCGAGGGCAGCTGCTTGAGGCCGCCGAGGTCGCCAAAGTGGTCGGAGAACGCGTTGTAGCCGTGCTCCACGAGGAAGCGCTCGATGCCGATCTCCTGCGCGGCCTGGACCTCCACGTGGCGGCGGAACTCCTCCGGGTCACGCCCGTCGAGCACAAGCTCGTAGGTGTCGTAGTACTCGTCGGTGAGGGCCTTGACCTCGCCCGGCGTGACGGCGTCAACGTAGGGAACGAGCTCGTTTACCGGCCAGGCGTCCACGGTCCAGCCAAAGACCTGCTGCGCCTCGATCTTGTCGCCGTCGGTAACTGCCACGTTGCGCATGGTGTCCGCAAAGCGGCACACGCGGATGTTGCGGGACTCGTTCACGCCCACGGCAACGCGCATCCACTGGCCGAGCTCGGCGAGAACCGCCTCGTCCTTCCAGTAGCCAAACACCACCTTGTGCTCCCAGCGCATGCGGGCGAAGATGTGCCCGAGCTCGCGCTCGCCATGGGCTGCCTGGTTCTCGTTCATGAAGTCCATGTCGATGGTGTCGTACGGGATCTCCTCGTTGTACTGCGTCGCAAACTGGCAGAGCGGCTTACGGAGGTCCGTGAGGCCTGCGATGTAGTTCTTGGAGGGAGAGAAGGTGTGCGCCCAGGTGATGATGCCCGCGCAGTCCGGGTCCATGTTGGCCTCGTTAAACGTGGCCTGGATCACGTCCGCCGTGAGCAGGTTGGGCTTGAGCACCACCTCAAAGGGAACCTTGTCAGAGGCGTTGAGGGCTGCCACGACCTCGGCCGAGTGCTCGGCCACGTGACGCAGCACCTCGTCGCCGTAGAGATCTTGCGTGCAGGGGCAGAAGTAGAACTTGTACTTCCTGATCTCGAGCATGCCGTCTCCTTTCTTGGGGGTCTGAAGGGGTGCGCGGCATCCGAGTCTCAGCATGCCGGCGCCACCCCAATGCCCCTTGCCCCGCTTGGGAGGAGGGAGCCGGGGCAAGGGGAAGGGGAAAGGAGGGGCGCCGCCCACGGGAGCGGCGGCGCCACCGTTAGGACCTCAGGGTCACTCCGTTTGCTTCTTTCTGGCCAGAACCACGCTCTGGATGACGAGGAACAGGCAGATCATCGCGGCAACGGTGATCTTTGCCCACCAGGCGTCGCTGAAGCCGGCGGAGGAGACGATGTTCTGGATGGTGCCCAGCGAGAGGACGCCGAAGAACGTGCCGATGATGTTGCCCACGCCGCCGGTGAGCATCGTGCCGCCGATGATGGAGGCCGCGATGGCGTTCATCTCCATACCCTCGGCGTTGGTGACGGCGCCGGAGGCGGAGTGCATGATGTAGACAAAGCCGGCGATGCCCGCGAGCAGGCCGCTGATCACGTGAGCCAGGAAGAGCGAGCGCTTGGTGTTGATGCCGAGCATGAGGGCGCTCTGGCGGTTGCCGCCGAGGGCGTAGAAGCTGCGGCCCAGGCTCGTCCAGCGCAGGAGCACGAAGGCGAGAACCACGAGGATGAGCGCCACGGCCACGCCGATCTCCATGTAGGCGGGGGTGAAGACGCCCGCGTTGTTGGGAGAGCCCAGGAACGGAATCGTGAGGCGCGTGTCCTTGAGGGCGAGGAAGGCCTCGTTCTGAACGTTGAACGGCTCCGCGTGGATGATCGTCGTGAGGCCGCGGGAGAAGAACATGCCCGCCAGCGTGACGATGAACGGCTGGATTTCCAGATACGCCACCAGGAAGCCCTGGATAAGGCCAAACGCCAGGCCGATGCCGAGGGCGATGACGAGCGCCGTCATGGGGTTTCCGCCCTGATAGTCAAGGTTCACGGCGCAGCACATCGTGACGAGGCCCACGACGCCGCCAACGGAGATGTCGATGCTGCCGCAGATCATGACGATCGAGAGGCCAATGGCCGTGATGATGAGCGACGCGTTGGCGTTCAGGATGTTGAAGAACGTCTGCCACTTAAGGAAGCCCCTGCCAAGGCCAAACATGGCAAAGAGGTACATGGCGACAAACACGACGATGGTGATGGTAAGCAGGAGGTTAGTGTCCGTGATGCTGCGCCTACCAACAGCCTTCTTGAGCTCTGCCATCTTACTTTGCCACCTCCACTTCTGCCTTGGGACTGCGAATCTTCCTCCAGAGCGCGGAGAGCTTCTCGCGAACGATCGGCGCGCTCAGGACCACGAGCACGATGACGACGATGGCCTTGTACGCCGGAAGGGCGGCGGAGGCAACGTTGAACTTGTAGAGCGTGGTCGTGAGGAACTGGATGATATAGGCACCGAGGATGGAGGCGCCCATGTTGAACTTGCCACCGGAGAGGGCGTTGCCGCCGAGGGCCACGGCCAGGATGGCGTCCATCTCGATGTCCGCCGCGATGGTCTGGTAGTTGATCGTGTTGAGGCGGCTGACCTTGATGAGGGCGGCCACGGCCACGCACACGCCGAGAATCACGAACGTGAGCCACTTGATGAACGTGGGGTTAAGGCCGTTCAGGCGCGCGGCCTTCTCGTTGATGCCCACGGACTGCACGTAGAGGCCCAGGCTCGTGAACTTGAGCACGAGGAAGATGACCACGATGCAGGCAAGGGCGATGAAGAACGGCGTGGGGATCGGGATGCCGGGGATGAACCCGCCAAAGACGCCAAAGCCGGAGTCGGTGGGGATGATCGGCAGCTGGTTGTTGTTGATCCACGCGGCGATGGAGCGGCCCGCGGTGTAGAGGATCAGCGTGGCGACCATCGGCTGGACCTTGAAGACAGCGACCATCACGCCGTTGAACGCGCCGCAGAGCATGGCCACGACCACGCCAACGAGGAAGGCCACGATGATGGGGGCCGCAATCGCCTCGGGCCTCACGTTGCCGCCGCAGAGCACGGCGAGCATCGCCGAGCCGGCCACGGCGATGGTGGCGCCCACGGAGATGTCCTGGCCGCCGGTTGCCGCCGTGACGAGCGTCATGCCGATGGCAAGGATGGCCAGCTCGGAGCCGTTGTTGAGAATGGAGATCAGCTGGCCCGAGAGGACCTGGTTGCCCGTGCTGTCCGTGTTCATCGTGATCGCAAAGAAGGACGGATCAGCGATGAGGTTAAACAGGACGAGGGCGAGAAGCGCCGCAATCGGGATGATCAGCTGGTTGTGAAGGAGACGCTTGAGGATGTTGTCGTCCTTGCTCTTCTCGATGGTCACTTTGCCTCACCTCCCGCGATGGTGCTCATGATCTTGTTCTGGTTGAGGTCCTCGCCCGTGAGCTCGCCCACGACGTGGCGGTCGCGCATGACGACGAGCCTGGAGCAGGTGCGGATCATCTCGTCGAGCTCGGAGGAGATGAACGTGACGCTCATGCCCTCGGAGGCGAGCTGCAGGACGAGCTTCTGGATGTCGACCTTGGTGCCGATGTCAATGCCGCGCGTGGGCTCGTCGAGGATCAGGTAGTCCGGGTGCGTGAAGAGCCAGCGCGCGAGGATGGCCTTCTGCTGGTTGCCGCCGGAGAGCGACGCGATGGGCGTGTCCGCAGAGGCGGTCTTGATGTCGAGGAGCTTGATGTACTCGTCGGCGATCTTGTAGGTCTCGGCCTTGGAGAATGGCTTGAGGAAGCCGCGGAGCACCTGCGCCGCGAGGATGATGTTCTCGCGGACGGAGAGCGAGCCGATGATGCCGTCGCCCTTGCGGTCCTCGGGCAGGTAGGCAATGCCCCTCTTCATGGCGTCGAGCGGCTTGGTGATCTTGACGTCCTTGCCGCCCTTCTTGACCTTGCCGCCGGTGACGCGGTCCGCGCCAAAGATGGCGCGCACGCACTCCGAGCGACCGGAGCCGAGAAGACCGGTGAAGCCGGTGACCTCGCCCTTCTTGATGTGGAAGTCGAAGGGGTAGACGGCGGCGTTGCTCTTGAGGCCCTCGGCCTCGTAGACGAGCTCGTCCGCGTCGGCGCCGGCGTAGGTGGTGTAGTCGCCCTTGATGTCGGCCATGTCGTCCATCTGCTTGCCGAGCATAGCGGCAACGAGGTCGACGCGCGGCATCTTCTCGATCTCGTACTCGCCGACGAGCTGGCCGTCGCGCATGACGGTGATGCGGTCGCAGATCTCATAGACCTGGTCTAGGAAGTGCGTGACGAAGATGATGCCAACGCCGCGCGCCTTGAGCTGGCGCATCATGCCGAAGAGCTTCTCGACCTCGGACTCGTCGAGCGACGAGGTGGGCTCGTCGAGGATGAGGACCTTGCAGTCCATGTCCACCGCGCGGGCGATGGCCACCATCTGCTGCATGGCGATGGAGCAGCTGCCGAGCTGCTGCTTGGCACTGATGGGAATGCCGAGGTTCTGGAGGATCTTGTCCGCGTCCGCGTACATCTTCTTCCAGTTCTCGGTCTTCTTGTGGCCGCGGCCGATGTACATGTTCTCGGCGACGGTCAGGTTGGGACAGAGCGTGATCTCCTGGTACACGGTGGCAATGCCCACGTCCTGGGCGTCCTGCGGGGACTTGATGGAAACGGCGCCGTCGTGCCCCTGGAGGTAGATGTCGCCGCCGTCCTTCTCGTAGACGCCGGTGAGGACCTTGATGAGCGTGGACTTGCCCGCACCGTTCTCGCCCATGAGCGCGTGCACCTCGCCCGGGCGCAGCGTGAAGTCAACGTTTTGCAGAGCCTTCACGCCAGGGAAGTACTTGCAGATCCCCCTCATCTCAACGAGATGATCTTTCTCCACCGGTTGTTCACCTCCTTGTCAAAGGAAAGGGGCACGACGCTGATACCGTGCCGAATGCGTCGTGCCCCTTCCGATTCAAAAACCAAAAATGGGGTGGAATCTCGACTTAGATGCCGTTCTCGTCGATGTACTCCTGGGTCACCGTCTCGCAGTCGGCGTAGCCCTCCTCCATGATGATGGTCTTCTCCTCGACGGTGCCACCGGACTCGAGGGTGTTGATGACCTCGAGGATCGTGGCGGCCTGGTAGGGGTTGCACTGGCCGTCGTAGTTCCAGCGGCCGGCCATGACCTCCTCGAGGGCCCAGGTGTTGTGGTCAAAGCCCATGATGATGACGTCGCCGTCCTTGCCGTGGGTGATGCCCGCGGCGTCGAGGGCGGCCACGGCGCCCTTGGCCATGTCGTCGTTCTCGGCGTAGATAACGTTGAACGGGGTGCCGGCGTCAATGACGGACTGGGTGATCTGCTGGGCGGTCGCGGCGTCCCAGTCGGCGGCCTGCTGGGTCACGAGGGTCCAGTTGTCGTTGGCCTCAACGGCCTTGTTGAGCGCGCCGGTGCGGCCGACCTGGGCGGCGGAGCCCATGACGCCCTGGATGTGGATGATGTTGTACTCGTCGAGGCCCTGCTCGGTCAGCCAGTTGACGGCGGTCTCACCCTCGGCGTCCATGTCGGAGACGACGGCGGCCACGTAGAGGGACTCGTCGGCGTCGACAACGCGGTCGAAGAGGATGGTCTGGGTGCCGGCGGCCTGGGCGTCCTGGAGCGGGGTGTCCCAGCCGGCGGTGTCGGCGGCGGAGACGAGCAGGTACTTCACGCCGTTCTGGATGAACTGCTGAGCGGACTGGATCTGCTCCTCGTTCTTCATGCTGTAGGCGAACTCGGCGGCAAAGCCGTTCTCCTCAGTGAAGGTCTCCTTCATGTCCTTGTCGTTAGCGGTGCGGTAGCCAGACTCGTTGGGATCGTTGTTAATGATGCCCACGGAGATGAGCTCGCCACCAGCCTGGCTGGCGTCGCCCTCGCCGCCGTCGTCAGAGGCGGGGGTGTCGGTGTTGCCACCGTTGCAGCCAGCAAGCGCGAGAACGCCAGCAGTGCCGCCTGCGACCTTCAGGAAGTTCCTTCTCGAAATGCTCATGTCCCTTTCCCTTCTCCTTGACATGACTTCCTTGCCATGCACAACAAAACATTGAGTAAACATGTGTTTATACATGTTCACTTCAAAGACAACCTTTGGTGACGCTAAAGCTGAGACGGCAAATCTCCTTTTGGTGCCACTCCCCTCCCCGTGCTCGTACGGCCAACTCTCCTTGCCAAATCTTTGGGCACCGCATGGTACGTGCAACGACGTACTGTCCCAAACTCCCCAGGCAAAGATTGGGCCGCCCTGGACGACTCTGCTCTTCGTCCTCTTCTTTTTACTATTGGCTTACAGGCGGCATACCACTGCGCCCCGTAAACGGTATTTTTCTGTCCGTGAACGCAATGTTTAGCAGATGTTTATATCAAATCGAGCGTATTAACAGCCAAATTGTTTATAAATGTTTAGATTCTCGCGGCACCGAGATGAGCAAAAGCAGTGCTCAGGCGGGTTGCATGTTCTTCTCGCTGTTTTGATATGACTGTTTAGCCCGCATACAGACAGGGCGCGGGCATCTACCGTTGATTGACTGCCCAGAGCCGGAGAAGGCCGCGCAGGGTAAGCGTCTCGTCCACGGCGGCCTCGTGGCGCAGCAGGGCAGATATCGTCTGGGCGCCCGTGCCCGTGATTACGACGCGAGACTCTGCCCCGAGCTCCGCGGCTATGGCGTCGAGCAGCCCGTCTATGCGAGCCACCTCGCCCAGGACCACACCGGACATCATCGCGGCGCGCGTGTTCTTGCCAATGACGGAGGTGGGGGCCTTGAGGCCAATCATGGGCAGGCGCGCGGCCGCCTCGGAGAGCGAGCGGGCCCCCAGCTCCACGCCCGGGGTGATGATGCCGCCCACGAAGGCACCGTCGGGGTCCACGACCTCAAAGTTGGTGGTCGTTCCCAGGTCAACGACCACGACGGGCGCGCCATAGGTCTCCCGCGCGGCAACGACGTCCGCCACGCGGTCCGGGCCCACCTCGGAGGGGTCGTTGTAGCGCATTTTGACGCCAGTCTTGAGGCCGGGCCCCACCACGAGCGGGCGGCGGCCGCAGGCGGCGGCGAGCGCACGGCTCCACACGTCAACGAGCGTGGGCACCACGCAGGACATGATGGCGTCCTCGGGGAGGGGCAGCCCCATCATGAGGGCCGCCTGGGAGAGCTGCATCCTTGCCTCGTCGACGGTCAGGCGCTCGGCCGTGGTGACCTCGCAGGTTCCCGCAAGGCTCTCGCCCGCAAAGAGGCCAAAGCGCGTGGTGGTGTTGCCCACGTCAACGGTGAGCACGCTCTTCTCGGCCTGTGCCATGTGTCCTCCTCGCCCAAACGAGAGCGCCTGCGTTAGGCATATACTGTAGCAGTCCGTAGAAACCCGACTCCCTGTGCGAGGGAGCGGATATTCAAAGGAGACATATGAGCGAGAAGGGCTCTCGCGCCTCGTGGCGCGGGCAGCTGAGCCCCGTGGGCATTGCCATCGGGTGCGTTGGCTGCGTCATCATCACGGCGTCCTCGGTCTACACCGCCCTCAAGATGGGCGCGCTGCCGTGGCCGACCATCTTCACCTCCATTGTTGCGCTGTTCTTGCTGCGGGCCTTTGGGCACCGGAGCCTCAACGAGGCCAACGTCACGCAGATCGTGATGTCGGCGGGCTCCATGGTTGCCGGCGGCCTGGCATTCACCATTCCCGGCATCTGGATGCTCGGGCTTGCCGACGAGGTGAGCTGGGTAGAGATGCTCTTCGTGGCGCTTGCCGGCACGCTTTTGGGCCTGGTGTGCACCGCGGCGATCCGCCGGCGCTTTGTCGACGAGTCCAACCTTGAGTACCCCATCGGCACCGCCGCGGCGGAGACGCTGCTCGCCACCAAGACGGGCGGCGTCACGGGCCGCAGGCTCTTTGGCTCGATGGGCCTGGCGGGCCTGTGGTGCGTGGCGCGCGACGCGCTGGGCTGGCTGCCGTCGATGCTGCTGCAGCTGCCGATCCCGGGCGTGAGCTTTGCGCTCTACAACTCGCCACAGATGCTTGCCGTGGGCTTTCTCGTGGGCGGCGTTGCCGTGGCGTTCTGGTTTGCCGGGGCGCTCGTGGGCAACTTCGGCATCATCGTGGGCGGCTCCGCGGCCGGGCTCTGGGACGTGAGCACGGCGCAGGGCATCGTGTCCAGCCTGGGCATGGGCCTCATGATGGGCTCCGGCGTGGGCGTGGTGCTCAAGGACATCCTTCCCCACGCGGCGAGCGTGCTGCGCGGGCGCGGCGGCACCGATGGCACCTCCTCAGGTCACGGCTGGGGCAAGCTCGAGCGCGGGACGCTTGCGCTCATGGTTGCCGCGGCGGCGCTCGTCGTGTGCATCGGGCTTGGGCTGGGGCCGGTCGTGGCCGTGGTCGTTGTGCTTCTCGCCTTTGTGACCACGATCATGAGCGCACAGTCCGTGGGCCAGACCGGAATCGACCCGATGGAGATCTTTGGCCTCATTGTGCTGCTTGCGGTGGCGGCGTTCTCTGACGCGAGTCAGGTGCAGCTCTTCTACGTTGCCGGCGTGGTGGCCGTGGCGTGCGGCCTTGCCGGCGACGTCATGAGCGACTTCAAGACGGGCGCCATCATCGGGACAAACCCGCGGACCATGTGGGTGGGCCAGGCCATCGGCGCCCTGCTGGGCACCGTGGTTGCCGTGGCGGTGCTGTGCACGCTGGTGGCGGCATACGGGACCGGCGCGTTTGGCCCGGGCGAGATGTTTGTCTCTGCCCAGGCGAGCGTGGTGGCAACGATGGTCTCGGGCATCCCGAGCGTGCCGGGGTTTGTGGTCGGTCTTCTCGGCGGGATTGCGCTCTACTGGGCCGGGCTGCCGGCGATGATGTTTGGGCTTGGCGTCTACCTGCCGTTCTATATGTCGCTTACCGCTGCGCTGGGCGCGGGGGTCAAGTGGGTCTACGAGCGCTCGTGCGCTGCGCGGGGCGTTGAGGACTCCGAGGAAAAGGGCATTGTCGTGGCGTCGGGCGTGCTGGGCGGCGAGTCTATCGTGGGCGTGGTGATTGCGCTTGCGAGCGTGGTGAGCGGTCTCGCCGGATAGCGGCGGCCTTGTCGGCGCGCGGCCGTTTGTGGACCCGCGCCGACAGTTTTCTCGCTTGGAACGTCGGCGCGCGTCCCCGTTATTCCCAGCGGGGACGCGCACCGACGTTTTTATCGCCAGAAGTGTCGTTTTGCGTCCACGCGCGCGAGCCGCCGCGGGCACCTACGCGTAGCGGAGCGCAGTGCGCACAGCCTCGTCGAGATACCCTCCCCCAAAGAGAACGCAGTGGAGGAGCAGCGGGGCCAACTGGTGGAGGCCAACGCGCTCCTGCCAGCCATCCGCGAGGGGCGAGGCCTCGTCGTAGCCGCGGACGACCTCCCCGAGATAGGGGTAACCAAAGAGCGCGAGCATGGCGAGGTCCGTCTCGGCGTGGCCGCCGTAGGCCATCGGGTCTATGAGCACACCGCCGGTTGGGGCGTCCGGGCTGGCGTCCCAGAGCACGTTACCGGCCCAGAGGTCGCCGTGCAGGCGCGCGCACGGGACGTCGGCCTCGCAGACGAGCGCGGGCTGCGGGGCATCAAACTCTCCCGACGCGAGCCGTGCCGCCACGCTCTCAAAGAGCCGCTGCTCGCGCGCGTCAAAGTCACCGCGGTCAACGAGCGTCTTCACGTAATTCATGATGCGGTGTTCGGCAAAGAAGACGCCCCAGCTTGTCGAGGCGTCCTCGCGCGCCACGTAGGGCGTGCGAGCGCGACCGCACCAGGGATTTCCCCGCCAGCCATCCGGAGCGCATCCGTACCATGCCGCGCCGGCAGCATGCATGTGAGCGAGACCTGCGCCAATGCGCCGCGCCGCCGCGGCCGAGGGGGCGCCTGTGATCACGCGCTCCTCTTCGAGGACGTCGTCGCTTGCGCGAATCACGCGCACAACGCGAATTCCGCCCGAGCGCTCGGCCTCCGCAAGCCAGCGGAGCGCGGCCGCCTCCCCAGGCAGGTTGTCGCCGTAACCAGCGGTTTTTATGAAGGTGCTCGACATCGCGCCGTCTCCCTTATTTGAAAAATGACCCTTCGTGTAGCGCCGGAGCACTCCAGATTGGAAAATGCTCCTTCGTGCAGCGTCAATTGTGACCTAAAACGCAGTGGAGCCAGGTATCTGAGCACAAATGCCCAGTTGGCTACTTGAGATACCCCCGGAAATACGCTACACGAAGAGGCATTTTCCCAATTGAGAGGGCCTCGCGCTACACGAGAGGCGGTTTTTCGATTTCTCATGAGCCCCGTCAAGCCTCGGTACAATGGAACGCCTGAAGACGAGTGAAAGGACCAGCATTGGCCGGCATCAACTACCAGACCGCGCGCTTTGAGGCCTCGTACGGCACCGTTGCGCAGCTCCCCGCCTCTACCACCCCCGAGGTTGCCGTGGCCGGCCGCTCCAACGTGGGCAAATCGTCCCTGCTCAACAAGCTCTTCGGGCGCAAGGGCCTCGTCAAGGTCTCAAGCACGCCCGGAAAGACCGCCAACATCAACTTCTTCGAGGTGGACGGCATTCGCTTTGTGGACCTCCCCGGCTACGGCTTTGCCAAGGTCTCGCAGAAGGAGAAGCAGCGCTGGGCAGACCTCATCTCCGGCTACTTTGCACAGGAGCGTAGTTTTAACCTGGTGATTGCGCTTGTGGACATTCGTCACGACGCCCAGAGGCTCGACCACGAGATGGTCGGTTTCCTGCGCGAGAGCGAGCTTCCCTTTGTGGTGGCGCTCACCAAGGCCGACAAGCTCGGGCGCTCCAAGCAGGCGCAGCAGGCGTCGACCATTGCCCGCCAGCTCGGCATCGAGCGCGACCAGGTGATCGTCACGTCCTCCGAGACCGGTCAGGGCATCGACGACCTCCGCCGCCTCATCGCCGAGGCGTGTCTGTGATTTGGGGACGTGCTATTTCTCTCAGAGTTTTTGGGACAGGCCCGGCGTCTACGTGCCGGGCCTGTCCCAAAAACTCTGAGAGAAATAGCACGTCCCCAAATCACAGAAGGCCGAGATGCTCGAGGAGCACTTTGAGGCCAATCAGGATGAGCACCACGCCGCCCACGACGCTCGCCGGCTTCTCGTAGCGCGCACCAAAGAAGTGCCCCACGGCAACACCGGCAAACGAAAGACCAAACGTGATCACGCCAATGAGCGCAACGGTGGGCACAATGTCCACCGAGAGCGCCGCAAACGAGATGCCCGCCGCCAGCGCATCGATTGAGGTCGCCACCGCCAGGACAAGAAACTCCCGCAGGTCAATCCGGCTCGTGTCCTCGCAGGCGCAGTCCTCGCTCTCCTCGTGAAAGGCCTCCCAGAGCATCTTTCCGCCAATGAAGGCAAGCAGCACAAACGCCACCCAATGGTCAACGGGCTCGATCAACCACATGAACTGGCTGCCGAGCGCCCAGCCAATGAGCGGCATGAGCGCCTGAAAGCCCCCAAAGAAAAGCGCCAGCACCGCGGCGGTGCGCAGGTTGAGCTTCCTCATGCCAAGGCCGCGGCAGATGGAGACCGCAAACGCGTCCATCGAAAGCCCAACGGCAATCAGCAGCTGCTCGACAATCCCCATGACGCCCCCTCTCGCGAGGCGCCATCATACCACAGCGCCCTCTGTTACCAGCAGGGAAACTGCCTTGCACTCCATCGCGCTAAAGCGTATATTCGACCGTGCGCTTTAGCTTAATAAAGCGCTGCCGAGAAGAACCACATGGAAGGAACAGCCATGATGAAAAGAAGGTCGTTCGTGCTCACCTCAATGGCCGCGGCAACGGTTGCCGCAACCACCCTCGTTGGCTGCGGCAGCAGCCCCGACGCGCCCGCGGAAACCGGGGGCTCCACCGAGCCGGAGGCAGAGGTCGGAACCGGCACCGGCGCCGTGGACACCGGCAAGCTCATTGTGGGCTTTGACGCCTCCTACCCGCCCTACGGCTACCGCGACGACAACGGCGACTACACCGGCTTTGACCTCGAGCTCGCCCAGGAGGTCGCCGCCCGCAACGACTGGGAGGTCCAGCTCGAGCCCATCGACTGGGACGCCAAGGACACCCTGCTCGACAGTGGCGCCATCAACTGCATCTGGAACGGCTTCACCATGGAGGGACGCGAGGAGGACTACACCTTCTCCGAGCCGTACATGCTGAACGCCCAGGTCGTTGTCGCGCGCGCCGACTCCGGCATCGCAAGCTTTGCCGACCTTGCAGGCAAGAACGTGATCACGCAGGTTGACTCCGCCGCGTACAACCTCCTCGAGGGAGAGGAAGCCGCCCAGGCTGATCTTAGGGCCACCTTTGCAAACCTTGAGCCCACACCCGACTACAACACCGCCTTCATGCAGCTCGAGTCCGGCGCCGTGGACGCCGTGGCCTGCGACCTCTCCATCGCCGCCTACCAGCTTGCCGCCAAGCCCGACGCCTACGTCCAGCTCGACGAGTACCTCTCCGAAGAGCACTACGCCGTCGGCTTCAAGCTCGGAGACGACGCCTCCGCCGACACGGTCACAGAGACGCTGCGCGCCATGGACGAGGAGGGCTTCGTCGAAGAGCTCTGCGAGAAGTACGCCGACCAGGGAATCTCCTACGCCAACTGGTGCCTCGCATAGGCGCCCCAGCATCGGCTCCTCCCCGGATGCCTAAAAGGGGCCCGTCCCCTTTTAGGCATCCTCCTCATGAAGGGAACGCACGTGGACACGCTCACCATGGTCGGACTGCTCGGCGAGGGCTTCCTCGTCAGCCTCCAGATCTTTGCCCTCACGCTCGTGGGGTCGCTGCCGCTCGGCATGCTTGTGGCCTTCGCGCGCATGAGCCGCTTCAAGCCGCTGGCCCTTCTCGCGCGTCTCTACATCTCCATCATGCGCGGCACCCCGCTCATGCTGCAGATGTTTGCCATCTACTTTGTGCCGTACTACGTCTTTGGCATCCGCCTCACCACGGACAGCAAGTGGTACGCCACGATCGTGGCGTTTATCGTCAACTACGCCGCGTACTTTGCGGAGATCTACCGCTCGGGCATCCAGTCCATCCCGCGCGGGCAGCACGAGGCGGCCGAGGTCCTAGGCTACTCGCGCGCGCAGACGTTCTTCCGCATCGTGCTGCCGCAGGTGGTCAAGCGCATCATGCCCTCCATGACCAACGAGGTCATCACGCTGGTCAAGGACACCTCGCTCGCCTTCTCCATCGGCGTAATCGAGATGTTCACCGTGGCCAAGCAGCTCGTGGCAAGCGAGGTGAGCATGCTGCCCTTTGCCATCGCCGCGGCGTTCTACTGGATCTTCAACCTGCTCATCGACGCCGTTGCCGGGCGCATCGAGAGAAAGCTGAGCTACTACCATGACTAATGCCGAGAAGAACGCGGGCGCCCCCGTCGTTGCGCTCGAGCACGCGCGTAAGAGCTTTGGCGACGTGGAGGTCCTGCACGACATCTCGCTCTCCGTTGCCCCGGGCGAGGTCGTTGCCATCATCGGCCCCTCCGGCGGCGGCAAGTCCACGCTGCTGCGCTGCCTCACGCTGCTCGAGCGCCTGGACGGCGGCAGCCTCTCCTATGAGGACGTCTCCGTGGCCACGGACGGCTCATATGGCGACAAGAACGTGCTCGCGCAGGCGCGCGCCCGCTTTGGCCTGGTCTTTCAGAACTACAACCTCTTCCCGCACTTCTCGGTGCTGCGCAACGTGATGGACGCGCCCGTGTGCGTGCAGAGGCGCGACCGCGCCGAGGCGGAGGCGGAGGCCCGGGCGCTCCTGGCTAAGATGGGGCTCGCGGGCAACGAGGACAAGGTGCCCTGCCAGCTCTCCGGCGGCCAGCAGCAGCGCGCGAGCATCGCCCGGGCGCTGGCCATGCACCCGCAGATCGTCTACTTCGACGAGCCCACGAGCGCCCTGGACCCCGAGCTCACGGCCGAGGTCCTGCGCGTGATCAAGCAGCTCGCGGCGGAGAACATGACGCTCGTGATCGTGACGCACGAGATGGGCTTTGCGCGCGAGGTCGCCGACCGCGTGATCTTCATGGACGGCGGCGTCATCGTGGAGGAGGGCCCCGCCGAGCAGGTCATCGACCACCCACGCGAGGCCCGCACCCGCGCCTTCCTCGCCCAGCGCGAGGCGTGACGCTTTGGTGGCGGAGGTGACGGCAGGGGCGACGGGGCAGCTTGGTGACGGAGGTGATGACAAAGGTGACAGGGTAGCTTGTCATGAAATGTATTTCATGACAAGCTACCCTGTCACCTTTGTCATCACCTCCGTCACCAAGCTGCCCCGTCGCCCCTGCCGTCACCTCCGCCATCACTCGGCGGACTTGAGGGCGCCGACCATGTCGATGCGGTCGAGGGAGCGGTTGGTGATGAGGTTCACCACCAGCGTGAACGCAAACGCCAGCACCGCGGAGACCACGTACGTGAGCGGGTCCACCACCACGTCGAAGTAGAGCGACGGCATGCGCAAGATCCATGTGAGCGAGCGGGCCAGAGCGTAGCCGACGGGCAGGCCAACCACCACGCCAATCCCCGTGAGAATGAGCGTCTCCTTGTTGATGTAGCGGTGCACCTCGGGACGCTTGAATCCCAGCACCTTGATGGTGGCAAGCTCCCGCTCGCGCTCGGAGATGTTGGTGTTGGAAAGCGTGAACACCACCGTGAAGGAGAGCGCCGCCGCGAGAATGATGACCACGTAGACCACGGTGTTGATAAGCGTAAAGGCGCTCGAGAAGTCATTCACGAGCTTCTGGGTAGAGACCACGGAGAGATAGCGTCCGTCCGCAGAGAGCCTCTCGGAGAGCGCGATCTGCTCGTCGGCGTCTCCTGTAAGATGCGCCAGCACCCCGTTGGGTTCGAGCTCCTGATCAAACGCCTCCTCGTAGGCGGCCTCGGTCATATAGAGCGTGTTGCCAAGATAGTTGTCAACGATGGCGCCCACGTGCGCCTCGCCCTCGGCGAGCGTGGAGTCCTGCAGGTGGATCACGCTGCCCACAGAAAGACCCATAACCTGCTCGGCGTTCTTGGTGATAACAGCCTGCGCCTCGTCAAGCGAGACCTCGCCGGAGGCGCCCTCCAGCTTGACGTAGTCCTCGACGCTACTACCCTCGGGCACCACAATGAGCTGAACGCTCTCCTTGTCCTCCCCAAAGCTCACCGTCAAGCTGTCGATGTATACCAGCACGAGGTCAGATACCTCGTCATCGGCAAGAAGGTCGTCCACGACGGCGTCCAGGTCATCCGTCGAGGTCACCGCCATAAGATCGTAGGCGATCACGCCGGCGTCTCCATACTGGCGCGGAGAGAGCGAGATGACGGTGTCGCGGATGCCAAAGCCCGTGACAAGAAGGGCCACGCAGCCCGCGATTCCAAAGACGGTCATAAAGAAGCGGCGCTTGTAGCGGAAGAGGTTGCGCGCCGTCACTTTGTTCAGGAAGCCAAGCCGGCTCCACACGGGGCCAATGTACTCCAGGAAGATGCGCGACCCCGCCTTGGGCGCCTTGGGCAGCATGAGCGACGCCGGGGACTCGCGCATTTCTCGCCAGCAGGTGATGAGCGTGGCACCCACGATACCGGCGGCAAAGAGCGCAAACGCCGCAAGCGCCCACAGCGGGTCGAATCCGTAGAGAAAGTACGGAAGCGCGTACATGGTCGAGAAGATCGTGAAGATGATGGCGGGAAGCACCACATAGCCCAGCACGTTGCCCACAACGCCGCCAAAAAGGCACGCAGCCAGCGCGTAGAGCACGTACTTGGAGAGGATGCGCGCGCGACCGTACCCGAGCGCCTTGTAAAGGCCAACGAGGCCGCGCTCCTCCTCGACCATGCGCGTCATGGTGGTGAGGCTGATGAGCACGGCCACCACAAAAAACACGACGGGGATCACGGTGCCGATGGCCTCGATGGAGGAGGCGTCGGAGTCCACGCTCGCGTAGCTCGAGAGGCTTGAGCGGTCCTGCACGTACCAGGTTGCGTCCGGGATGTCCTCGATCTCCTCGCGTGCGTCAGCAATCTCGGCAAGGGCGTCGGATCGCTCCTGCTCAAAGGTAGCGCGAGCGTCGTCGAGCTCCGCCTGGCCCTCGGCAATCTCCGCAAGGGCGTCGTCGAGCTGTTGCTGCGCGTCTGCAAGCTGCGCGAGCGCGTCCGCGCGCTGCTCGTCAAGCTCAGCCTGGCCGCTCTCAAGCTCCGCGTAGCCGTCCGCAAGCTCGCGCTCGCTCTGCTCTATTATCTCCTGCGCGGAGACGAGCTGCTCATAGGCGTTGCGAAGGTCCTGCCAACCCTGGTCGATAAGCGCCTGCTGCTTGGGAAACTCCGCCTCCGCCGTAGCCTTTGCCTGCGCGATGCCGCTCTCAAGCTGCGCCAAGCCGTCGCGCGCCTGTACGAGACCGTCGGCAGCCTGGATGCGTCCGCGTGCCATGGCGGCGGCACTCTCGTCGCTCTTGGGGTCCGCGGTGCCCAGCGAGATGATCTGCTGCAGACCCTCCTGGCTCTCCTCGAGGCTCTTCAGCTGCTCGGGGATGGCCTCCTGGGCAAGCACGGCCTGCTCGCGCGTTGCGCTGAGCTCCTCTCGCTGGGCGAGAAGGGCGTCGAGCGTTGCCTGGAGCTCTGCGCGCTTGGCGAGAAGAGCCTCGACGAGCGGGTCGGCGAGGGCCTCGGGGTCGACGGGGGCCTCGGGGTCCTCGTCCGCGGCATCGTCCTCGGCTGTCTCGGGCTCAACCGATGCCTCAGAATCGGCAGGCGCCTCGGCCTCGCCAACGTCTTCGGAGACGCCGTCATCGGGTTTCTGATCGTCCTCGGGGGCCTCCCCCGCCTCAAGTGCCGCCAGCTGCTCGTCAATGGCCGCAACGCCCTTCTCGGCCTGGTCAATGCCAAGGTCAAGCTGGGCAATCCCCTCGTCGATGGACTCGATTTGCGACGGGAGCTTCTCGGCCTGCGCGCTCAGCTGCTCGACGGTCTGCGCAAGGGACTCCGAGACGGGCGTCAGCGTCGTCGCGGCCTCTCCGAGCGCATCCGAGAAGCCCTCGACCGCATCGTCTTGATCGTCCTTATCGCCGTCCTGCGCAGCCGAGACCACCTCTGCCCACGAATCCCGGACACCCGTGGCAATCTCTGAGAGCTCGTCGCCGCCCTGCGGGAGGGACTGGGCCATGGCGTCGATTCCGTCCGCCATCTCGGCGACCCCGTCATCGATCGTCTCTACGGTCTGCGTAAGCGTATCTATGGTTGCCTCGACCTCGTCGCGCTGCACCTCGAGGCCGGGAATCGTTGTTGAGTACAGCTCGTCACGAGCGGCGTCAAGCTGGGCCTGACCGTCTTTGAGCTGCTGCTCGGCCCCGGGGAGGGCCTCGTTGTACTCCCTGATGCCCTCCTCGAGCTCTTGGCGGGCGTCATCGAGCTGGGCGGAGCCCTCTTCAAGCTCCGCGCGGCCGTCGTCTATCGTCGCCTGCGCATCATCCAGCTGGGCAAGGGCGTCGGCGCGCTGTTCGTCGAGCTCGGCCTGGCCGTCGGCCACCTCCGCGCGACCGTCGTCGAGCTCGGCCTGGCCGTCCTCGATCTCTTGCTCGGCGTCGGCAAGCTCCTCCAGGGCCTCCGCCTCCGCCTCGTCAACCTCTTCGGTGGCGTCCGCGCGCAGGCTCTCGCCGCGGGCGCGCTCGCGCTCGCCGCGGGCGTCCTCCACGTTCTGCATCACGTCGTCGACGATCTTCTCGTAGTCGGCCGAGTAGCACAGCGGGTCAGACGCCCCCTCAACGGTAAGGTAGACGACCGTGTACACCTCAGCTGTAACGCAGTCGGGCGTCAGGAAGAACGAGTACTGCGAGGCGCCACTCGAGCGAAACGACATCGTCCCCTCGCCGGCGTTGATCTCCATGGGGTCGAGCACGGAGCCCACGATGGTGTAGTCGCGTCGCTCGAAGACCTCGGAGGAGTCGTCCAGGGGGCCGTCGTCCTTCTCGTCCTGGTCCTTCTCGTCCTGGTCCTTCTCGTCCTGGTCTGCCGCCGGCTCGTCGTCCTCATCGCCGTGGAACGTCACGGTATCGCCGAGGGCAAGGCCGGAGTCCTTGAGGTAGCGCGCGGTAACGGCAATCTCGTCCGACGCCTCGGGCAGGCGCCCCTCAAGCACCGCGGGCTCGTTCATGCCGCTCGGCGAGAGCGCCTTGACGTCGACCTTCTCCGAAGCCGAGCCCACCGTCGTGTAGGCCGCCTCCGCCCAGCCGCCCTCCGCGAGCTCCACGCCATCGAGCGCCGCGAGCGCCTCCACGTCCTCGTCCGTGAGGCCCAGCGTGGACTGCACGCGCACATCGAAGAGATGCTGCTCGTCAAAGAAGGCGTCTGCGGAGTTGCGCAGGTCAACGCAGGCCGCGCGCAGGCCCGTGAGCATGGTCACGCCAAGCGCAGTGATGGTGGCAAGCGCCACGAAGCGCTTGAGGCTCCCGCGCACCGTGCGCAGGATGCCAAGCGAGAACGCGTTGGGGCGTATGTTGCGACGGCCGGACACGTCTACCTCGCTACCACTCGATCTCTGAGATGGGCAGCGGGCTCTCGTTTGTGGTCATGCTCGTCACGCGGCCGCTCTTGAAGCGGATGAGGCGGTCTGCCATGTCCGCGAGCGCGGCGTTGTGGGTGACGATGACAACGGTCACGTGCTCCGAGCGGCTCATGTCCTGGAGCAGCTGAAGAATCTGCTTGCCCGTCTGGTAGTCGAGTGCGCCGGTGGGCTCGTCGCAGAGCAGCAGCTTGGGGTTCTTGGCGAGGGCACGCGCGATGGAGACGCGCTGCTGCTCGCCGCCGGAGAGCTGGGCGGGGAAGTTGCCCAGGCGATCTGCCAGGCCCACCTTCTCGAGCATCTCGGTGGGATCGAGGGAGTCCGGGCAGATCTGGGTGGCCAGCTCCACGTTCTCGAGCGCGGTGAGGTTGGGCACGAGGTTGTAGAACTGAAAGACAAAGCCCACGTCCGCGCGGCGGTACAGAACGAGGTCATTCTCGCTGGCGTGGGAGAGGTCGCGACCGTCCACCGTTATTGTGCCGGAGGTGGCGCTGTCCATGCCGCCCAGGATGTTGAGGGCGGTGGTCTTGCCTGCGCCCGAGGCGCCCAAGATAACGGCGAGCTCGCCCTTCTCGACGTTGAAGCTCGCGCCGTCCAGCGCGTTTATCTTGGTCGTGCCCTCGCCGTACGTGCGCACGACGTCAGAGAACTCGATGTATGACATGCCGGCTCCGATTACTCGACAACGTGTTGTCTAAATCAAAGTATACTTGGCTCAAGGGGCGAGAAGAACCTCGGCTCGACACCCGCCCCCCAAGTGTCGAGAAATGACTCGAGGGGAGCGGTCCCCTTTTGAGTCATCCGCGGTTCCGGAGGACGTCATGAAGAAGCAGCCGCAGGTCACCGAGCAGACGCGCGCCAACCTCCGCCAGGCGTTCTGGGAGCTCTACGCGGAGAGGCCCGTGGAGAAGATCTCCGTGCGCGAGATCACGGACCGCGCCGGGTACAACCGCGCGACCTTCTATCTCTACTATCACGACGTCTACGAGCTGCTCGAGGAGATCGAGGAGACGGTGCTCGGCAACATCGAGCGCCTGGTGAACGAGCGCCTGCTCAAGGGCGACAAGCTCGACTTCTCACAGCACATGGGGCTCATTCTGCGCCTTGCCGGACGCTCGCGCGACTACACGCGCGTGCTGCTGGGACCGCACGGGGACCCGGCGTTCTCACGCCGCCTCAAGGAGATCATCAGCCCGCTCGTGGACCGCTTCTTCCTGCCCGCAGCCGAGCTCGACGAGCAGGCCCGGCGCGTGGTGCGCGAGTTCTACCTCTCGGGCATCCTCGCCACCATCCGAACATGGACGGCCGAGGAGAACCCCATGCCCATCGACCAGCTCATCCAGCTCGTAGTGCGCATCGTAACGTGACCGGCGCCTGTGCCAGTCTCAGCGCCCGCCACGGAATCGAACGCCGAGAAAACCTGGCCTCTGTACCGGTTTTGAAAAATGTCGTCGAGAAAAGCGGGCCTCTGTACCAGGGAAGTCGCGAGCGGAGGCGCCGCGTCCCCTCCTCCCGGTACAGACGCCGGTATTACTCGGCATCACGCGGTACAGCCGCCGGCGTTTCTCGGCATACTGCCGCAGCCCTGGTACAGAGGAGCGTTTTTCTCGACAGGCCACGGGTCAAGCCGGTACAGCCACCCGCTTTTCTCGACGCACCTCCCGGATTCCGGTACAGCAGACGGGTTTTCTCGGCACCCCGGCAGGGCTAGTTCTTAGCAAAGAACGCGAGGGCAATCGCGCCGGGACCCACGTGCGTGCCGATGGTGGCGCCCACGGAGGTGATGGGCAGGTCCTCCTCGGCGACCCTGCCCTCCCAGATGGCGCGGTTGTCGTCCAGGTACTTCTTGAGGAGCTTCTGCGAGAGGCCGGTGTAGCCCAGCAGGACCGGCATGTCAAAGTCGATGCCGTGCTTCTCGACCAGCTGGTGCAGCTGGTTGCGGCCGTTCTTGGAGCCGCGCGCCTTGCCGAGCATCACGACCTCGCCGTCCTCCACGCCCACCACGGGCTTGATGGAGAGCAGCTCGCCGATGGCACCCACGCTCTTGGGAATGCGACCGCCGCGCTTGAGGTACTCGAGCGTGTCGAGCAGCGCGAGCAGGCAGACGCGGTCCACGACCGCCTCGACCTTCTCGGCAATCTCCGCCGCGCCGAGGCCCTCGTCCACGAGGTGCAGCGCGTAGAGCACGAGAAGGCTCTGGCCGATGGTCACGTTCTTGCTGTCGACCACGTGCACCTCGGGGAAGTCCGCCGCCGCGGTGACGGCGCTCTGGTAGGTGCCGGAGAGCTTGGAGGAGAGCGTGATCACCACAGCCTCCTCGCCCGCGGTGCGGACCTGCTCAAAGACCTGCTGGTAGGCAAAGGGCGTGGCCTGGCTCGTCTTGGGAAGCTCGTCGTTCTCGATGAGCAGCTCGTAGAAGCGGTCGTTGGTGAGGTCCACGCCATCGGCGTAGGTGGTCGTTCCAAAGGTGATGCCCAGGTGAATCACGGTAAGGCGAGGGTCAAGCTCGCCCGGGAGGTCTATGCCGGAGTCGGTGATGATGCGAACGGCCATGATGCTTCCTTTCCGAGTCTCGTGCGCGGGACAAGGGCGCAAGGCGGCATGCGGTGACGCACGGCAAACCGGGCGCTGGCTAGTCGCGCGCGAAGGTCCTCAGGCGCTCGAGGATGTGGTTGAGTGAATCGTACATCTGCAGGCGCTCGCGCATGGCGAGCTCGCCGCCAGCCTCGTCGAGCACTCGGTGAATGATGTCATCGAGCGGGCGCGCCGCCTCAAAGCCCTTCTCGGTAAGGCGCACGGGCGCTCGGTACTTGGAGGCGTCGCCTTCCTCGGCGTCCCCCACCTCAACAAAGCCGTCCTCGGCCAGGTGCGCGATGGTGCGCGACATTGCGGCGCGGCTCACGTCGACCACGCGGGCCAGCTCGGAGGCGGTGAGCCCCTCGGGATGCTTGACCAGGTAGTAGAGGCACATCACGTCCGAGCCGCGGAAGCCCAGTCGCTTGGCCTCGGCGGTCTTAATGCGCTGAATCTCCTTGTTAAGGGCGCTGATGATGCCCACAAAGTCCTCAAAGCGCTTCTCGGTCACGACGCTCTTCTCTCCCGCCCGTCGGGCGCTCAACAGATGTTAACTAGTCAACATTATGCCCAAGAACCGGCGAGAAGAACCGGGCCTCGCGGCGGCCACGCGATATTCACATGCCAGCACGAAGCGCAGGCTCGGGTGGTTTGTTTCCGGCTGGGAAACTAACTTGCGCGGTGGTTTGGCTGCGCGTATCTTCTCATCAAGCGCAGTCACGCCTTCGGGCCGTCATACGAGAGGAGCGCCAGACATGATCACCAACGTCAACGTCAACGCACGCACGTCCATGAACTGGTGGTGGCGCAACTTCTCCTCGCTCGGTCGATGGTGAGCTTGACGCGCCATATCAATTTGCGCTGAGAGGGCTCCCGGAAGACCGGGGGCCCTTTTTCTTGTACGCGCACCACTCCGCAGCTCAGATCGAAAAACCTGACACTTTACCCTGTCACCTTTGTCATCATCATGAAAGGAAACCACAATGTCTGAGAACACCACCGCCGCCCGCACCGTCGCCGCCTCCGCCGACCACGGCAAGCTCGACATCCAGGCCCTCGTTCTTCTCGCCGTGCTTCTTGCTGCCGGCTTTATCCTCAACTTCACCGTGGGCAAGGCCATCTCCGGCATCTCCGGCGGCCTCATCAGCCCCGAGTTCATCATCTCGGCCTTCTGCCTCACCATCCTGGTGGTGCGTCCCAACGTTGCGCAGGCCCTCGTCATCGGCCTCATCTCCGCGGCCGTGATCCAGGTCACCACCACCTCGCCGTTCATCGACTTTGCCGCCGAGGGCGTGGCCGCCATGCTCATGGCGCTCATCGTGGCCGCTGGCATGCGCGGGTCCGCCAAGAGGTTTGTCCCGCTCGTGGGCTCCTTTGCCACCACCGTCGTCTCCGGCGTGATCTTCATGCTCATCAAGATCGCCATGGTGGGCGGCGCGGCCGAGCTCGCCGCGGCCATGCTGCCCGTGGTCCTGCTCACCGGCGTCTTCAACGCCGTCCTCGTGAGCGCGCTCTACCTCCCCGTCAAGAAGGCCCTCAAGCTCAACGACTAATGGTGACAAAGGTGACAGGGTATTTTGTCATCATGACAATTTACCCTGTCACCTTTGTCAGGAAAGGCGCTCATGGCACCTAGCAGCATCATTCAACTGAACGACGTCTCCTTCTCCTACGCCGGCGAGAAGGACGCTCGCGCCCTCGACCACGTCTCCCTCGACATCGCGCCGGGGGAGTTCGTGGGCGTGCTCGGCCCCTCGGGCGCCGGCAAGTCAACGCTCGCGGCGGCGCTCTCCGGCGCCATCCCCCACCACTTCCGCGGGCAGCTCTTTGGCGCCGTCATCGTTGACGGGCAGGACACCTGCGACGTCACGCTCACGGACGTCTCGCGCGTGGTGGGAAGCGTCAACCAGGACATCGACGCGCAGATGGTGGCGTCCGTCGTGGAGGACGAGCTGCTCTTCGGCCTTGAGAACTTCGGCGTTCCGCACGGCGAGATAGAGTCCCGCCTCACCACCTCGCTCGAGGCCGTGGGCATCCCGGAGCTGCGCGAGCGCGAGATCGCCACCCTCTCCGGCGGTCAGAAGCAGAAGGTCGCCATCGCGGCCATGCTGGCCCTGCGCCCCCGCGTCCTGGTGCTCGACGAGCCCACCGCCGCGCTCGACCCGGCGTCCACCACGATGGTCTTCGAGACCCTGCGCGCCCTCAACGAGCGCGAGGGCATCACCGTCGTGGTCATCGAGCAGAAGGTGGCCACCCTCTCAGAGTACTGCGGGCGCATCCTCGTCCTGGACCAGGGCCGCCTTGCCTTTGACGGCACCCCGCGCGAGGTCTTCTCGCATGGCGCCGAGCTGCGCGCGATGGGCGTGGACAGCCCGCGCGTGGCCCGCGTCTCCAACAGCCTCGCCCAGCACGGCCTCATTGCCCCCGGGGAGCCGTGCCTCACCGTCGCAGAGGCAAAGCGCCTGGTAGCCGGCCTCGTCGGCGGCGTGGCAAGCGCATCCCCGCGCGGCGAGAAGAACCCGGTGCCGGAGCCTTCCTCCCGCCCCCGCGCCGCCCAGGGCGAGCCCGTCGTCTCCTTCCGCAGCGTAGGCTTCACGTACCCCTCGACGGGCGCCGAGGTGCGCGACCTCACCTTTGACGTCTACCCCGGCGAGGTCGTAGGCGTGATTGGGCAGAACGGCGCCGGCAAGACCACCCTCACCAAGCTCCTGAACGGCATCCTGCACCCAGACTCCGGCGAGGTGCGCGTGGCCGGCCTCGACACGCGCGAGACGCCCACGAGCCGCCTTGCCGCGCACGTCTCCACGCTCTTCCAGAACCCCGACCGCCAGATCTGCAAGGACACCGTGCTCGACGAGGTAGCCTTTGGGCTCGAGCTCACGGGCGTCGAGGGCCGCGAGGCGCGCCGGCGCGCGAGCACCGTCATCGAGCACTTTGGCCTGCCCGCGGGCGAGGCGCCCTTCTCGCTCTCCCGCGGCCAGCGCCAGATGGTGGCGCTGGCCTCCGTGGTGGTGATGGAGCCGGACGTGGTCCTTCTGGACGAGCCCACGAGCGGCCTTGACTACCGCGAGTGCATGACCGTCATGGAGACGGTCGCCGAGATGGCCGAGCGCGGGTGCGCCGTGGCGATGGTCTGCCACGACATGGAGGTCGTCTCGGACTTTGCCGAGCGGGTCATTGTGATGGCCCGGGGAGAGATTGTCGGACGCGGCACCGCGGCGGAGGTCTTCTCGGACGCCGCCCTCATGGCCCGCGCGGGCGTGGAGCCGCCGCAGGTTGTGGCGCTGTCCGCCGCGCTTGCCGAGGACGTCTCGCCGGCGTTTGCGGGAATTGCCCAGGTCTCTGGCATCGTCGACCTTGTGGAGGAGATGGTCCGCCGTGACTAGCATCATCGACTACGTTCCGGGCGGCACGCTCCTCCACCTGCTGAACCCCGTGGCCAAGCTCGCCCTTGCCGCCGCGATCATCGTGGCGACCTTCCTCGCGGACACCTACGCGCTGCTCCTGGGGCTTCTTGCCCTCACGTTTGCGCTCGGGGCGTACGCGGGGGTTGCCGGACGGCTCGCGCGCCTGCTCAAGGTGCTCGTGCCGCTTGCCGTGGTGATGCTCGCGCTGCAGCTTGTCTTTGTGCGCAGCGGGGACGTGATCTGGGGGTTTGTCACCACCGGCGGCCTGACCTCAGGCTCCAAGGTCTGCCTGCGCCTTCTGGGCGTGGCGCTGCCGCTTGTTCTGGTGCTCATGGTGACCAAGCTCACCGACCTGGCAAACGCGTGCGTGGAGGTGCTCCATGTGCCGTACCGCTACGCGTTCACGTTCACCACCGCGCTGCGCTTTGTTCCGGTCTTCTCGCAGGAGATGAGCGCCATCATGGAGGCGCAGACCGCCCGCGGCGTGGAGTATGACACCCGCAACCCCTTCCGCAAGCTGCGGCTCATGCTGCCACTCTGCGTGCCGCTGCTCGTGAGCTCCGTGGGGCGCACGGACGCCATCGCGCTGGCCGCCGAGCAGCGCGGCTTCTACCTGCGCACGCGCGAGAGCAGCTACAAGCGCTACCCGCTTGTCGCGCGCGACTGGGCGGTGCTGGCGTGCTGCGTGGCGCTCGTGGCACTGGGGGTCGTGGCGTAGGGGCTGCCGAGAAGAACGGGCGGCGGGTGGACAGTTTGTCGGGCCGGAACGTCCGGAACCTGCCCGTACCCAGCTCCCCGCAAGTCTCATAATGGGACGAGAAGAACCCGGAGACAGGAGCCCCATGGCGGAGCACGCGCCGCTCGACATTCTGCGCGACACCTTTGGCTACCAGAGCTTTCGTCCGCACCAGGCGGAGATCGTGGACGCTGCGCTCACCGGCCGCGACGTGCTGGCCGTGATGCCCACCTCGGCGGGCAAGTCGATCTGCTACCAGGTGCCGGCGCTCGCGCTCGCCGCGCGCACGGGCGGCATCACGCTCGTGGTCTCACCGCTCATCTCGCTCATGGCAGACCAGGTGGGGGCGCTCCGTCAGGCTGGCGTTGCAGCGAGCTTCCTCAACTCCACACTCGGCGTCCGCCAGCGGGCGGACGTGCTCTACGGCATGGCCTCCGGCGCGCTTTCCCTCGTCTACGTGGCGCCGGAGCGCCTTGACGACCCCGCCTTCGTGGAGACCGCCGCCGCGCGCGGCGTGGCGCTTCTCGCCGTGGACGAGGCGCACTGCATCTCGCAGTGGGGCAACGACTTTAGGCCAAGCTACCAGCGGATCATTGAGTTTATCGACGCCCTTCCTGCGCGCCCGCCCGTGATGGCGCTCACGGCAACTGCCACCCGCGCCGTGCGCAAGGACATCGTCTCCGCCCTGGGCCTGCGCGACCCCTTTGAGGTCATAGCGAGCTTTGACCGCCCCAACCTCTCCTTTGCCGTCTCGCGCCCCAGAAACGGCGCCGAGAAGGACCGCATGCTCGTGGGCTTTGTCCGCGAGCGGGCTGAGAAGAGCGGCATCGTCTACTGCTCGAGCCGGCGCGCCGTCGAGGAGGTCTGCGAGCTGCTGCGCGACGAGGGGCTTCTCGCCACGCGCTATCACGCGGGGCTTCCCGCCGAGGAGCGCAGGCGCAACCAGGAGGACTTTCTCTACGACCGCAGCCGCGTGATGGTGGCCACCAATGCCTTTGGCATGGGCATCGACAAGTCCAACGTGAGTTACGTGGTCCACTACAACCTGCCGCTCTCGCTGGAGAACTACTACCAGGAGGCGGGCCGTGCCGGACGCGACGGCACCAAGGCGGACTGCCTCTTGCTCTACTCCCCCGGCGACGTCCATACCGCGGAGTTTCTTCTTTCGAGGAGCGAGCCGCGCGAGGGCCTCACGGCCGAGCAGCGCGAGCTGCTTGCCGAGCGCGACTCCGAGCGGCTGCGCCAGATGGTCTTCTACGCCACCACCACGGAGTGCCTGCGCGCCCACATCCTGCGCTACTTTGGCGAGGAGGCGCCGGCGTACTGCGGCAACTGCGGAAACTGCCTCACGGACTTTGAGGAGGTGGACGCAACGACGGACGCGCTCAAGGTGGTAAGCTGCGTGGCGCGCATCGCCCAGCGCGGGCGCACCGTGGGGGCGTCCATGATCGTGGACGTGCTGCGCGGCTCGCGCGGCGAGAAGGTCCTGCGGCGCGGGTTTGACCGGCTTTCTACGTACGGCATCATGGCGGACGTGCCCGCCGCGCGTATGCGTGCCATCATCGATGAGCTGGTGTTTCTTGGAGTGCTTACGCGGACGGGCGGCGACTACCCCACGATAGCGCTCACGGGGGCCTCGGGGGCGTTCCTGCGACGCGAGGCTCCCTGGGACGGGCCGTTCATGCTCAAGGTTGCCAAGGGCGCGCCGAGAAGAGAGCGCGTGCCGGCACCGCCCGCCAAGACCCGCGCCGCCACGGACGTCTCCGAGCTGGACGCCGCGGGCCAGGAGCTCTACGCCCGGCTCTCCGAGCTGCGCGGCAGCCTCGCGCGCGAGCAGAACGTGCCGTCGTACTTCATCTTTAGCAACGCCACGCTCGTGGACATGTGCGCCAAGCGGCCGAGAACCACCGACGAGCTGCTCGCCGTCTCCGGCGTGGGCGCCAAGAAGGCCGAACGCTACGGCGACCTCTTCCTCTCCGCCATCAACGGCTAGCTGTCTGTAATTTTGGGACGTGTTTTTTCGCTCAGAGATTTTGGGACAAGTCTGACGCTGGCACCGGCTTGACACTGGCGACACTGGCGTCAGAGCCGAGCGTCAAGCTCAACGGTGTAGAGCGACTTGTAGCGGGCGCCGTCCGAGCCGAGGATGCTACGGAAGAGCGTGAGCCGCGTAGCCACGTCCGGCAGCGGAAACGCCAGCTCGCCCAGACCGCCCCGCGGCAGCCGCGCGCGCCGCGCGAGCGTGACGTGCGGCAGAAAGCCCTTCTCGTCATAGGAGAGGTCGCGGGCGGCAAGTTCTTCTCGCATGCGGTCCGCAAGGCCCATGAGCTGCGGGTCCTTCTGTATGCCCAGCCAAAGCGTGGCGTCACTCGCACGACCAAAGGTGCCCAGGCCCGTGGCGCCCAGCCGCACAGGACCGGTGCCAAGGCAGGCCGCGTCGAGCGCCGCCATTGCCGAGCGCGCCTCCGCCTCCCCCACCTCGCCGAGAAACGCGAGCGTGAGGTGCAGGTTCTCCGGATCCACAAATCGCCCGTCGCAGACCTCGGCAAGCGCCCGGGAAAGCGCCGCCGTCTCGTCCGCAAACGCCTCCGGCAGCTCCAGCGCAACAAATGCCCGCATCTCTTCTCCTCTCGCCACTCCCCATGATGACAAACTACCCTGTCACCATTGTCATGATGACAAAGGTGACAGGGTAGTTTGTCATGATGGGGCTGACGTCAGGGACGGCGGCTACTTCTTTGCGGGGGTCACGCCGTACCAGGCATAGCCCTCCTGCTCCCAACCGACCTCGCCGAGCTTGTTGTACTCATCGGAGCTTGCGGTGTAGTGGTGCGTGGCCACCGTGGCGTAGGGGTTGAACAGGCGGTAGAGCGGCACCGCGCCCTTGTCGTCCTTGCTGGCGGAGTACCAGGCGATGCCCTCCTGCTCCCAGCCGATCTCCGCGAGCGACTCGTACTCATCGGCCTTCATGGTGTAGTGGTGGTCGCCGCTGTAGGGGTTGTAGAGGCGCCAGACAACCTCGCCCGTGCCAGGCGCGGTCCACGCGAGGCCCTCGTCGGTCCAACCAAGGGAGGCAAGCTTCTCGCGCTCCTCGGCGTCCCTCGTGAAGAGGTGCTCGCCGCTGTAGGGGTTGTAGAGACGCCACATGGGAATCTCGGCATCGGCGGTAAAGGTAGCGGTGAGCTTGTAGTAGGAGTCGACAACGCCCTTATCCCACTGGTTGCCGCTCACCACCACATAGTGCGTGCCGGGAGAGACCTCGATCTCACCCGTCGTGTGCGCGGAGGAGCTATCGAAGGCCTTCTCGTAGAGGGCCTTTTCCGCATACGGGTTATCGATCACGCTCACGCGCCACGTTCCGTCGGTCGCGTCGGTCCCGTCGAAGGCAAACTCGACCGTGCCGAACCCAGTCGTGGTGAACTCAAACCAGTCCTGGTCAAACTGGTTGTCGATTCCGCCGTTCATCATCTTGCCCAAAGTCAGGGCATCACTCTTATTTGCCCCGTTGTTATACTCGGACTCCCACGCGTCAGACGGGGTGTACTTGACCATGAGCTGGTATTGCTGGCCATAATCGAGCTCGCGGCTGGGGTGGACCGAGATGTCGTAGGTCCCCGCGTCGACGCCAGTTATGGCAGTGCTCTTGCTGCCATCTTCGGCGAGCAGGTTAATCGAGGCGTTGTATCCGCCATAGGCGCTACCAAACTCGTCCTGCGCCTCCGAGGTCACGAGGCTGATAGACCAGCCGGCGTCCGCCTCCTCGTCCCCCGTGGCGAGCGAGGTTGCTACGAGCTGAAGCGTCCCGCTCTTGGGCAGCTCGAAGCGCCACCAGTCCTGGTCCTGCCACATGCCGATTGCACTCGGGTCCTCGGTGGTGAACGTATAGGTCTTGTTGACCTCTATCATCTGAAACTCGCCCTCGTTCTCGATAACCTCCGCCGCGGCGGGCGCAGCGAGGCCGAGGCTCAGCACCAGCGCGCTCAGCGCGGCAACAAGGGCCGTCCCACCTCGCCTGATGTGGCGTGCGTTCATGGAAACTCCTCTCATAAAGCTTGCTGAAAAACGCTACGGCCATTGTACTTGTCGGCCTCAGAGGAAATACAAAGGTGGGAGGGGGCACATTCGGCAAGCGGCATAGGGCGGGGCGAGAAGCACCTGTCGGTGATGGTTACATTATTTTGCTCGGTTTCTGACTCGGGACGGCGCGATGCGGCCCCGCGCGCTCGCCGCAGGGGCCAAATCGAGAGGTTTGGGGAGGTTTTGGGCAACACTTTTTATATAGCGGGCGCCTCGGGCGGCGGCCGAGGGTCGTCGCGTCAACGTTTCCGCAGGTCGTTCTTCTCGCCGGCCCGCAATTAACGTGCAGGGGGTCGTCCAACATAAAACTTGTTGCCCAAAACCCGCCCATCCAGCACGGAGAACACAGCGAGAAGAACGCGCCGCCAAGAAGCGCCCGGATGATGACAAACTACCCTGTCACCTTTGTCATCACTCCGTCCGGTGGGGGTGCTATCATGGTTGGCGACAAGAACATGTGTTTGGATTCCTTAGGGGGAAGCCGGTGGAGCGCGCCTACCTCTGCATAGACCTCAAGTGCTTCTACGCCTCCGTTGAGTGCGTGGACCGCGGGTACGACCCCTTCGAGCGGCGCCTTGTGGTGGCCGACCCCACGCGCGGGCCCAAGACCATCTGCCTGGCCATCTCGCCCGCCATGAAGGCGCTCGGCGTGCGCAACCGCTGCCGCGTCTTTGAGATCCCGGACACCATAGACTACGAGATGGCCCCGCCCCGCATGCGCCGCTACATGGAGGTCTCGGCAGACATCTACAGCCTCTACCTGAGGTTCTTCTCGCCGGAGGACATCCACGTCTACTCCGTGGACGAGTGCTTCATCGACGTGGCCCCCTATCTGACGCTCTACAGGAAGACGCCGCGCGAGCTGGCCGTGGACCTCGTGGAGCTCGTGCGGCGCGAGACGGGCATCTGCGCCACGGCGGGCGTGGGGACCAACCTCTTTCTTGCCAAGGTGGCGCTCGACGTCACGGCCAAGCACGCGCCGGACAACATCGGCGAGCTCACCGAGGAGACGTTCAAGTGCAAGATCTGGCCGCACCGCCCCATCACGGACATCTGGGGCATTGGCCCGGGCATCGCGCGCAGGCTCGAGCAGCTGGGGGCGCGCACGCTCGGCGAGGTGGCGCTGCTGCCCGAGCAGGCCCTCTACGACGAGTTTGGCATCAACGCCGAGCTGCTCATCGACCACGCCTGGGGCATCGAGCCCTGCACCATGGCAGAGATCCACGCCTACCAGCCAAAGGCTCACTCCCTTGCGAGCGGCCAGGTCCTTGCCTGCGACTACACCTTTGACGAGGCGCGCGTGGTGCTGCAGGAGATGGTGGACGGCATTGTGCTAGACCTCGTGGAGAAGGGCCTTGCGGGCGGGCACGTCTCGCTCTACGTGGGGTACGCGCACGAGCGACGCGGATGGGGCGAGGAGGACGAGGGCGCAGGGGGCCGCACGTTCACGGGAGAGCACGGGACGCGCGTGCTCGGGCGCGAGGCGCCGCACGCGGCGGTTTCCCGCAAGCTCGAGCAGACCACCAACTCGCGCGCGCTCCTCTCCCGGCGCTTTCTGGCGCTCTATGACGAGATGGTGGACCCCAACCGCGCCATACGGCGCGTGAACATTGGCGTGGGGGCGCTCGTGCCCGAGGAGTTTGCCGGGCTCACGCTCTTCACGGACGTCGAGGCCGAGGCGGCCGAGCACCGCCTTGCCCAGACAACGATTGCGGTCAAGCGTCGCTTTGGCAAAAACGCCCTGCTCAGGGGAACCAGCTTCAAGCCAAAGGCAACCGCGCGCGAGAGAAACGAGCAGGTGGGAGGACACCATGAGTAACGAGGGGGAGCCGCGCCGCCACGTGGACCGCGCGGCCCAGTTTGTTCCGTTTGCCGCCCTGACCGGCTACTACGACCTCATCCGCGAGCGCGCCAACCTGACAATGGCGTCAGAGCCAGGTGTCATGGTGACAGCCAGCTCTGACGCCAGCGTCACGTCTAGCCCTGGCGGTAGTGGGCAAAGAAGTCCGCAAGGTCGTCCATGGCCTCGTGCAGAACCTCCATGCGCGGGAGGTACACAATGCGGAAGTGATCGGGCTCCGGCCAGTTGAAGCCGCCGCCGCGCGTGATGAGGATGCGCTTCTCGTGCAGGAGGTCCAGCGCAAACTGCTCGTCATCGGTGATGTTGAACTTCTTGACGTCGATCTTGGGGAAGATGTAGAACGCCGCCTTGGGCTTCACGGCCGTGATGCCGTCGATGGCGTTGAGCGCCTCGTAGACGTAGTTGCGCTGCTCGTAGATGCGCCCGCCGGGCTCCACGTAGCGCTCCACGCTCTGATAGCCGCCCAGAGCCGTCTGCACGATGGACTGCGCCGGCACGTTGGAGCAAAGGCGCATGTTGGAGAGCATGTTGATGCCGTAGATGAAGTCGCGCATGCTGCGCTTGTTGCCGGAGAGGATCATCCAGCCAATGCGGTAGCCGGCGATCATGTGGGACTTGGAGAGGCCGGAGAACGTCACGCACGGCAGGTCGGGCGCAAGCGAGGCAATGGAGACGTGCTCGTGGCCGTCCATGCACAGGCGGTCGTAAATCTCGTCCGAGAAGATCATGAGCTGGTGGCGGCGGGCGATCTCAACGATCTGCTCGAGGACCTCGCGGGGGTAGACGGCACCCGTGGGATTGTTGGGGTTGATGATGACGATGGCCTTGGTGTTGCTCGTGACCTTGGACTCAATGTCGGCAAGGTCGGGGTTCCACTCGGCCTGCTCGTCGCAGAGGTAGTGCACGGGCGTGCCGCCGGCAAGCGTGGCGCACGCGGTCCAGAGCGGGTAGTCCGGGCTCGGGATGAGAATCTCGTCGCCGGTGTCGAGCAGCGCGTTCATGCAGAGCTGGATGAGCTCGGAGACGCCATTGCCCGTGTAGATGCCGTCCATGCTCACATTGGGCAGGTGCTTGAGCTGGGCGTACTGCATGATGGCCTTGCGGGCGGAGAAGAGGCCGCGACTGTCCGAGTAGCCCTCGCAGTCCGGCAGCTGCTGGCGCATGTCGTGAACGACCTCGTCGGGCGTGCGGAAGCCAAACGGAGCGGGGTTGCCGATGTTGAGCTTGAGGATGCGCAGGCCCTCGTCCTCCATGCGCGCCGCCTCATCGGCAACGGGGCCGCGGACGTCATAGAGAACGTTATCGAGCTTGGAAGACTTCTTGAACTCTCGCATGGTGGTGCTCCTCGTGGTAGCGGTGGGACGGACGGGCGCGTTCGCGGTCTCAGGCCGCGCGGCGGCTCGGGCCCCGTTTCCCGTGGCGAGCCACGCCGCGTCAACGTCCAAGATGGCGGCGAGAAGGGCCCGCACGTCGGAGCGCGGCGTCACCTTGCCGCTTACGTACTGGCTGACCTGGCTCTTTCCGAGCTTCTCGCCACGCGCGGACGCAGCGTGGATGAGGTCGGCCTGCTTGAGGCCGCGCTCGGCCATGACGGCGCGCAGCCGGTCCGCAAACGTCTCGAGGGCCATCTCGCCTCCTTTGGTTCAATTTTTAGCTCAAATTGAACTTCTCGGCAGAATAGTTCAATGCGGACACTCTACCACAGTTTCAAATTGAACTTGTTGGGTTTTTCGACCCAAAACCCTTTCATCCGAGACTATGTACACTGTTGCGACTTTGATGCTTTTGGAGCAACGCCGCTACCTGCGGTTCTTCTCGCCGGAACATCGAGAAAAACTTTCAACTGTGTACATACCCTCAACGGGCTGGCCGCGACGGCCGGCCCCCTCCCCCTAACTCGCAGCCTTTCGCCCCCAACTCGCAGCCTTTCGCCCCCAACTCGCAGCCTTTCGCCCCGAACTCGCTCCCCCAGCGAGGTCGGTGTCTGGGAGAATCTTGATACGCCCCGCCACCGAGAGGCGCAGGGCGGGAAGGGTTGCGGGCGGCCCGCCCGGAGCCCCGGCGCACGGGACGGCCGCCCCCGACGAGAAGGAGGTAGACCCATGCGCAAGAGAACCTGGGCGCTCGCGGCGTCGGCGGCGCTAACGCTCGCCCTGACGTTCGCACCCGCGGCCGCGCTTGCGGACCCCGGAATCAACGAGGGGGGGGGCAGCCTGAAGTAGGCGCCCGCACCGGAACGCTCGAGACGGTGTATCTCAACCCACAAACGGGCAGCGATGACAATGCCGGAGACTCCTCCAGCGTTCCCGTTGAGACGCTTGACCAAGCCCTCGCGCTCGTCTCGGCAGACGGCGCAATTGAAATGTCGGGCCGTCTAGACATTGAAGAAAACACGACCATCACGGACGCGACCTTTAAGCGCGCCAGCGGATACGAGGGCACCCTCTTCGACGTTACGGGCGGAACCCTGACGCTCGCGAACGTCACCATTGACGGCCAGAACCAGAAAGCCTCGGGCTACCTCGTCGAGGTTAACGGCTCCTCGAGCAGCCTCGTCATCAACGGAACCACTCGTCTCGTGAACAACGGCGCCTCGGCAACAAGCGGCCAAGGCAATTCCGCCGTCTACATAACTGGTGGCGGCTCGCTCACCATGAACGACGGAGAGATCTCCGGAAACCGCTCAAGTTCGGCGGGTGGCGGAATCGAAGGCAACGTTGTTGGTACCATTCAGCTTAACGGTGGAACCATTAAGAACAACATCTCTGCCCTATCGGGAGGCGGCGTTTCCATCCTTGGCTCCGGAAAGCTGGCGCTTGCGGGAACCGAGATATCTGGCAACTCGGCCAGCGAATCTGCCGGCGGCATCTACCTGCAGGCTGCCTCGGAAAAGATAACGTTTGAGATGAGCGCCGGCTCCATCGTGAACAACACCTGTTCCAACGTGTTTGGCACCGCCATCTCAACAAAATACGAACCGGATGATTACCACGACATCACCATGTCCATCTCCGGCGGCACCATCTCGGGTAACGGCAAAACAGCCGGAGACGCGAACCCCGACGCTATTCTCGTCGTAGGACAGGACAAGAGCGACACAAGGGGATCGACGCTCGCCCTTTCGGGCAGCCCCATCCTCACCGACGGCATCTGCATCGGCAACGCCAGCGACGCGTTCAGCTATAACGCACTCACGGTGGACGACTCCTTCAATCCCCCCTCTCCTGTCACGCTTGACGTAAATCGCCCGCCGACGACCTCGTCCTTTAACGTGGTTGCCTACACAAATGGAGCCACACCCGACGCCTCCCAGTTCGTCTCTTACAACGAGAGGAGCTACGTCTTCACCGCCACAGAAACTCACCTTCAGGCAGCAAGATCAATCAAGGTCTACTTCAAATCCACAGACGGAGAGACGGAGTATGCCACCATCTATGTGGCGAGGGGCGCGCTTATCGACACCGCGCTCATTCCGACCGACTTCGAGGGGCCCGTGGGCTACGACCTGGTCGCATGGATGCGATATAGGTCCAGTGGCAGTAGCATTTGGGATTTCTCCGATCCTACGCCCAACGCGTCAACCCTTGAACTCCGCGCCACGTGGGCGCTGAGCGCCCCGTCTGTCAAGGTCGCAGGCGAGACCTCCGTGCACGTGGGCACCAACATCACGCTCAAGGCCGACGTCGAGCACCCGCTCGACACCGTCACCTACACCTACCAGTGGTACCGTGACGGCAAGGCCATCGACGGCCAGCGGAGCGCGACGCTGCTGGTCACCGAGCCCGGCAGCTACGCGGTCGAGGTCGTCGCCAGCGCCGGCGGAGACGTCGCCGACGCCGTCATGAGCGAGGCCGTCGAGTGCTCCTTCGAGGCCCACGCCCCGTCCGAGGGCTGGACGACGAGCGCGACGAGCCACTGGCACGAGTGCGCCGTCTGCGGCGCCAACCTCGACGAGGGCAAGCACACCGCGGACGACGAGTGGCACACCGATGGATCCTCCCACTGGCACGAGTGCACAACCTGCGGCGCCAGGCTCGACGTGACTGCCCACGAGACGGACGCCAAGTGGCACTCCGACGGCGCCTCGCACTGGCGCGAGTGCGTGACCTGCGGGGCCAAGGTCGGAGCCGCCGACCACGCGCCCGAGTCCGCCTGGGCCAGCGACGCGACCTCGCACTGGCACGAGTGCGCCGTCTGCGGGGCCAACCTGGGCACCGAGAAGCACGAGGCCGACGCGAAGTGGCACTCCGACGGGACGTCCCACTGGCACGAGTGCGCGACCTGCGGCGCCAAGCTCGGCGCCGAGAAGCACGCCGCGGGCGACGAGTGGTCCCACGACGAGGTCCAGCACTGGCACCAGTGCACCACGTGCGGCGAGAGGGTCGGCGCCGAGGCCCACGAGTGGGGCGCGTGGGAGGTCACCGAGCAGGCCACGGCCACCGAGGCCGGCAGCCGCGAGCGCGCCTGCGCCACCTGCGGGCTCAGGCAGTCCGAGGAGATCCTGCCCGGCGGCGTCGAGGTCCTGCGCATGCTGCGCTTCTACAACCCCTGGACCGGCGAGCACCTCTACACCTCCGACGAGGTTGAGGCGGCGGCCCTGGTGAGCCAGGGCTGGCAGGCCGAGGGCACCGGCTGGCTCGCTCCCTCCGTATCCGACTCCCCGGTCTACCGCCTGTTCAACCCCTACGCGGCGGGCGGCGACCACCACTACACGACGGACGAGACCGAGCGCGACGCGCTGGTGGGGCTCGGCTGGCGCTACGAGGGCGTCGGCTGGTACTCCGCCGAAGGCGAGGGCGCGGTGCCCCTCCAGAGGCTCTTCAACCCCTACACCCAGGTGGCAACCCACCACTACACCACGAGCGCCGAGGAGCGCGACACGCTCGTCGGGATCGGCTGGGTGCACGAGGGCGTGGCCTGGAGCGGC
>NZ_JAUDEA010000015.1 GCF_030372065.1 Thermophilibacter provencensis
CCGAGGACAACGCCGAGCACCAGGACGATGAAGATCGCCTTGGTGGAGGTCATGCCCTTGCGGCCGAGGAGCCAGTACACAAAGCCGACGAGGCACGCCGGGACGAGCTTGGGGCAGATGTTGTTCAGGATGTCCTGAACGTTGAGCGGAACGCCACCGATGTTGGGGTTGATCGTGAGGACGATGCCCACGTTGGTGGAGATCAGCGCGCCGACCATGAAGACGCCCATGACGGTAGCGGCATCGGTGATCGCGTTGAGCTTGTCAGACATGGTGGTGACGAGCTTCATGCCCTGATCGTAGGCGATGTAGGTCTGCTTGCAGCGGAACCAGTCGACCACGATGCAGGAGGCGATCCAGATGAAGATGCCAAGCGGGTTGCCGGCCTGGGCCATGTTGGCGGCCAGGGCGCCGAAGATCGTCGGGAGCAGCGAGCCAAAGATGGAGTCGCCGATGGAGGCGAGCGGGCCCATGAGGCCGGTCTTCAGGGAAGCGACGGTCTCGAGGCCGTCAACGCCCTCGGTCTCCTCGATGGCGAGGTCGATGCCCGTGATGATCGTGTTGAGGAAGTTCGAGGTGTTGAAGAACGGCGAGCACTGGGTGCGGCAGGCGGTCTTCAGGGCCTCGGTGTTGTCCCCATAAATCTTGCGGAGCTGCGGAAGGATGATCCACAGGTAACCGGAGTGCTGCATACGCTCGTAGTTCCAGCCAGCCTGGAAGCCGACGAGGTTGCGGATGTTAATCTGGCGAAGGTCAGCCTTGGTAAGCTTGTAGCCAGTGGTCTGTCCGGCATTAGAGCTCATCGTCGTCATCTCCCTCCACGCCAGCAGAGACAGTCGCGACAGCCGCGTTCTGATGCTGCTGATAGTAAATGTAGGCAAGAGCGAAGCCGATGAGAGCGACGGTCAGCATCGACAGACCCTTGAAGCTGCCACCGGTGATGGCGGTCTCGGTAGCACCGGCGACCGTGGCGACGTCGCCGCCGATGGTCTGGATGCTCGTGAAGGCGGTGCCGAGGAGGGCAGCGATCACGAAGCCGAGAATCAGGTAAGCGATGTGCTTCTTGACGGGCAGGTAGCGGAGCAGGATGGCGAAGCCGACGGCCGGCAGCATGCCACCGGCGACGGTGAGGCCGGTGCCGAGCCAGGCGAGGTCGCCGTTGAGGGCGGTGGTGATGGCGTCAACCAGACCCTGGCCGAAGGCGAGGGCGAGGAAGACCGGGATCATACGGGAGAGGCACCAAGAGACAGCACCCATCCAGTAGTGAACGTTATAGGCGCCCCAGTTCATCTTCTCGACGTCAGCGTCGCAGGCGTGACCCCAGAAGGTGTTGGCCATACGACCGAGGATGTCGGTGTAGACGAGGATGGCGGCCACGGGCACGCCGAGGGCGGCGAGGGCCTGCTCCGGGTCCATGCCGGAGCTCACGGCGAAGGCCGTGGCGATCAGGGTGCCGGAGTTGGCGTCGATGCGGGAAGCGCCGCCGAAGGTGCCAACGCCGAGGATGGTGAGCTGCATGCTACCACCGATGAAAAGACCAGTTGCCATGTCGCCCATGATGAGGCCGGTGATGAAACCGGAGAACACGGCGGAGCCGGCGCTGGAGTACCAGTGCAGCTCGTCCATGATCTGGAAGCCCGCATAGAGCGTAAGCAGAAGAATCTGCCACCACTGAATCATGGTTCTTTTCCTCCTTCTTGCAGTCTCGAACTTGTTTGAACCAACACGCTATGTTGTGCCGTGCATCTCCCCTCACGGCGTAGCGCCAAAGCCTAGAGCTTGAAGGGCTCCGGGTTGTTCTGCGGGGTGAGCTGAATGACCATGGGAACGCCCATGCTGCTCAGCTCGGTCAGGGCGTCAACGTCGTCCTGGCCGCAGTTGATGTTGCGGTTGTAGGTCTTGACGATGTTCATCGAGGTGATGTTGCCGAGGATGATCTCGTCGAACTTCACGCCGGCCTTGGCGAGCTTGACGTAGACCTCGGGCTTCTTGACGACGATGAACAGACGCTGCGCGTCGTACTTGCCGGCGAGGATGTTGGCCGCGGCCTTCTCGACGGGCAGGACGGAGAGCTTGCAGGTGGCCGGGGTGGCCATGCGCAGGACCTGCTTCTGGGTGGCATCCTCGGCAACCTGGTCATCGACGACCATAAAGCGGCTGACCTGGCGGGCGTTGGCCCAGAGGTTGCCGACCTGGCCGTGGATGAGACGGAAGTCAACACGTGCTCCGACGATCATGCTACTCAACTCCTTCTTTCTCGAGGTGGTTGATGAGGGGCGCAGAGCGCAGGGAGATGGAGTCGCTCACGTGTCCCTCGGTCTCAAACAGCACGAGCTCGTTGACGCCGGCGCGCGTGACGCCGTGGGGGACGTAGAGGGTGGAAATGGGACCAATCTCCCAGTACCTGCCCACGTTGACCCCGTTGACAAAGACGACGCCCTTGCCAAAGCCCGTAGTGTCCACAAACGTGTCCGCCGGCTCGTCGATCGTGAACTCAAAGCGCGAGAAGGACGGCGTCCCCTCGGCCCAGCCGGCAGCGTAGTCAAGCTTGGAGACGTCCTCGAGGCCAAGACGGTAGGCCTCCCAGTTGAGGACGAAGTGAAGGTCCACGCACACGCCGGTGCGAATGCCCTTGCGCTGCGTGTCCGCGAGGAACTTGTGGCCGTAGTTAACGCGGCCCATGTTCTCGACGAGGATGTCGAGCTGGTTGTGCTCCTCCGGGAGCGCGTAGCGGATGTCCTCGCCGATGTGTTCCTGGTACTGCGTGGCCACGAGCTGCTGGTTGACGAAGACCTGGGCGCGGTCGCGGCCGTCCACCACGCGGATGCGCTCGGGCTCGCTGGTGTCGCGCTCAATCTGCGTGCGGTAGAGGACGTAGCCGTAGGACTGGCCCATGTCCTCCATCGTCTGCGGGTAGAGCGAGCTCACCGGCTCGGCGTCGAGGACGCCGAGGTTCTCGAAGAGGCCGGTGCGGCCCGTGAGACGGATCTTCTCCGCGCCCACCTCGACGGCCGTCTTGGTGACGGGGTCCGCCGTCCAGGCGTCCGGGAAGAGCTCGCGCACCACGTCGCGCAGCTTGTACCACTTCTCGGTGGGGTTGCCCTCCTCGTTGAGGACAGCGTCGTAGTCATAGCTCGTGACCTGGTGGAGGTCATGGGTGTGGCGGGCGGAGCAACCGTTCATGAAGCCAAAGTTGGTGCCGCCGTGGAACATGTAGAGGTTGATGGAGCCGCCGAGCTCGAGGAGCTCGCGCACGCAGTCAGCCAGGTCCTGGGCGTCACGCGTGATGACGTTCTCGCCCCAGCGGTTGAACCAGCCGTCCCAGAACTCCATGCACATGAGCGGCCACGTCTTGCCGTGCTCCTCGTGGAAGGCCTTGAGGTTGGCGAAGTTCTCCGCCGAGCGGGAGCCAAAGTTGCCGGTCACAAAGACGTCGTCGTCAATCAGCGTGCCGGCGCGCAGGCACCCGCGCCACGGGCCGTCGGAGGTGCACAGCGGCACGTCCACGCCGCGCTCGAGCATGAGGTCGCGGATGGCGCGCAGGTACTCCTTGTCCTCGCAGTAGGAGCCGTACTCGTTCTCCACCTGCATCATGATGACGTTGCCGCCGTGGGTGATCTGGCGGTCAACGAGGATGGGCATGAGGGCGTCATAGTAGGACGCCACGCGCGCGAGGAACTTGGGGTCACGCGAGCGCGGACGCATGGTGCGGTCCTGGAGCAGCCATGCGGGGAAGCCGCCCCACTCCCACTCCGCACAGATGAACGGAGACGGGCGCACGATGGCCCAGAGACCGAGCTCGGCCGCCTCGTCGAGGAAGCGCGCGAGGGAGAGGCCGCCGGCAAAGTCAAACTCGCCGGGACGCGGCTCGTGGAGGTTCCACGGCACGTACGTCTCCACGGTGTTGAAGCCCATGGCCTTGAGGTTGTAGAGGGAGTTGTGCCAGTCCGAGGGGTCAACGCGGAAGTAGTGAATCGAGCCGGAGAGAATCCGGAACGGCTCACCGTCGAGCACGAACTGGTCACGAATCTCAAACGTGTGCATTGTGCTCCCCGTGTCTTTGTGCCGGCCCATCCGGCACCTTCTCCCGTAAGGCGAGAAACGCCATCCTAGACATCATACAGGTTTCCACCACAAATATCTCGAAATTGTGAAGGTGACTCTGAGCGGTCGGTTTTTGCCTATGAGCGGTAGTTGCCGTTTTCGCAGCTCAATGCCTTTTTTCTATTTAAAAAACTCATTTCCGCAGTTGTTTCGGGCAATTTAACTGGTAGTAACAACTCTATCAGTTGTCTACTGGTATTACTTTTGAGTGACCATCAAAAATGTATGAAAACGATTCCAATTGCACCCGGGGGTCGCTGTGGCGCTCGTCTATTTCTCGTCCGCGGCCTCTCCCGCGGCCGCCCACTGAGCGAGAAGAACCTCGCGCTCCGGAACCGACGGCTCCCCCACCTCGGGGAAGCCCTCCGGGTCCTGAACGTCCTCTCTGACCGGGCGCGCGCAGGCCTCGCGGGCCATCTCCTGCTGGCACTCCTGTCCCGTCACGTAGTCGATCCACGCCTGTGCCTGGGCCAGGTGCGCGCACCCCCTCACGATGGCGGTGCAGCCGCAGGTGACGTAGGCGCCCTCCTCGGGGCAGACGGGCTCCACCGCGAGGGCGTCCGCGAGCATCGCCTGCGAGACCAGCTGCTCGGAGACAAGCGCGACCCGGCACTCCCCCTCCGCCAGGGCAGCGAGGGCATCCCCTGCGTCCGCCACGGGCACGCCCTGTGCGCGGAGCTCGCGGAGGAGCTCCAGCGCGGCGCCGTCCCCCTGCTGGGAAAGGGCACGGTCGATGGCCGCCACGTGCGCGGCGCCGCATGCGCTCGTTTGGGGGTCCGCCAGCGCCACGTGCCCGGCGAGCCCCTCGTCGAGCAGTGACGCATAGCCCGTGACCACCTGATCCTCCGCGGCGTCATCTGCGGAATCGCTCGAGGCGGCCTCTTCCGCGCGCACCGCAAGCACGGCAACCTCGCGGGTGACCGGCGTGACGCAGCCGCCCACGTTGCGACACCCCGCGCGCATGGCGCCGTTCTCGCCGGAGATGTACTCCTCAAGAAGCTCCTCGAGCCCCTCGTACCAGCTTGGGTCCGCTCCCCAGACAACGTCCGGGTCAGGGTCGAGGGACTCCCCCTCATCCCATGAAAGCAGGTCGGAGACAGGCGCCTCCACCAGGCGCACCGTCACGCCCGTCTTCTCCGTGAAGGCGGGAATCACCGCGTTGACCAGCAGCTCCGGACACGAGGTGCGCACCACGAGCTTGCCGCCGAGCTTGCCCTCAGAGGGATTGGTGGCAACGGGCTCGCTCTGAACGTTCTCATCCCCGCCTCCCGCGCAGGCAGAAAGCGACACGGCGGCACCCGCGGCGCCCGCGGCGCACGCGCGGAGAAACGCGCCCCTCGTGAGCGGGGCGGACACTACTCCAACCCCTCATCGGCCAGGAAGGCGGGCGTCTCCCCCACCGCCGTTGCCCGCGCGATCTCAAGGAGCGCCTCGGCCACGCCGTCCTCGCCCACCGAGCCCACGTGATGGCGAGCGACGCGCTTGACCTCGTCGTTTGCGTTGGCAACGGCCACCGCGTGCGGCACGCGGCGCATGATGTCGAGGTCGTTCTCGGCGTCCCCAAAGACGACCACCTCGCTGGGCGTGAGGTCAAGCGCATCGAGAAGAACATCGAGGCCACTCGCCTTGGACACCCCCGCCGGCAGCACGTCAAACCACTCCGGGATGGGCGAGACGATCCTCACCTCGGGAACCGCCTCGGCAATGATCTGCCGGCAGCGGTCCATGCGCTCGGGCGGCCCGGGGCAGGCAATGGTCGCCGCGATGAAGTCCTCGTTGGGAACCTCGTCCACAACGGTTCCGGTAAAGTGCGTGCGTCCCTCGAAGACGGCGAGCTCGGGCTTGGTGGTGCGCACGCCGTAGGCGGGGTTGGTCTCGTCGGTCTGCTCCGGGTAGCACACGAGGAACACGCCCTTCTCGCCGCGCAGCGCCTCGTCGATGCGCACGAGCTCGTTGTGGCCAAGAAGGATCGTCCGCACGGCGACCCCGTTGGCATGCACGCGCTTGCCGTTTGAGAAGATGCCCGTCCTGAAGCAGGCCTCGTCCCCCTGGAAGAAGCGCTTGAGCTCAAGGGGCTCGCGGCCGGTGGCGGGGCCAAAGAACACGCCGGCGTCGAGCACGGCATGGACCGCCTCGATGGTGCGGTCAGAGACGTGCGGCGCGCCAAAGGGGATGAGCGTGTTGTCCATGTCCGAGAGGGCGAGCTTGATCACGGTCGCTCCTAGGTGGTCTGGGGAAGCAGGTCAAAGCGGTCGATGCTCATGAGGATCTCCTCGATGTCCACGATGCCGCGCAACTTGACGACGCGCCGCCCGCCAACGTAGACGTCCAGGCTGCGAAAGCCGGACTCCATCCGCAGGCCGGACCACGCAAGGCGGTCTATCTCCGCGTACGCCACCCACACGCGCGGGCCCAGAAACGGCGTGACGACCATGCAGTCGCTGAACGTGGAGACCCGGTAGCGGCAGAGGGCAAGCCAGAGGGCAAAGCTCATGACGAGGTACGCGTCAAAGAAGGCGAGTACCGTGACGTGACTCGCTGCAAAGACGTTGGCGCTGCAGAGGCAGCCCATGAGCAGGCCAAACACGCCCATGAACACCATGGAGAGCACAATCGAGCGCGTAAACGAAGCGGGGACCACGTACGTGTCATGGTGGCTGTGGTGGCGCTCGGTGATGCGGACGTTGCCCACGTGCTCAATGACGATCGCAACGAGCGGGAGTACAACGGCCGCGGCGGCGAGAAGGACGTCGGTCACGGCTACTCCCCCGCAGACGCCGGGGCAACGGCAAACTTGGCAACGAGGCGCTCGAGCATGTCCACCGTGACCTCGAGCGAGCGCACGGGCACAAACTCGCGCACCGAGTGGGCGTTGTAGCCACCCGTGGCGAGGTTGGGGCACGGCAGGCCGCGGAAGGTGAGCTGGGCGCCGTCGGTGCCGCCGCGCGCTGGGACCACCACGGGCTCGATGCCCACCTCGCGGTTGGCCTCGAGGGCAAAGTCGATGAGGCGCTGGTCGTCCGGGCCAAACTTCTCCGCCATGTTGCGGTACTGCGGGCGGATGGACACCTCGACGGTCCCCTCGCCGTAGCGCGCGTTGAGGAAGGCGGCCACGTCGCGCATGGTCCGCTCGCGGCGGGCAAAGGCCGCGGCGTCAAAGTCGCGGATGATGTAGGAGAGCGTGACGTCTGAAGCGGAGCCCGTGATGTCCGTGGGGTGGAAGAAGCCCTCGCGGCCACAGGTGTGCTCCGGGCGCTCCCAGGCGGGAATCATCTGCTGGAACTCGGAGGCTACCGTAATGGCGTTGACCATCACGTCCTTGGCGGCGCCCGGATGGACCATCACGCCGTGAACGGAGACCGTGGCCTCGCTCGCCGAGAAGCACTCGTAGTTAAACTCGCCGAGCGCCTCCCCGTCCACCGTGTAGCCGCCGCACGCGCCGAGCTCCTCGATCTTGAGCAGGCTCGCACCGTGGCCGATCTCCTCGTCGGGCACAAAGGCGGCCACGATGGCGGGGTGCGGAAGCTCGGGGTTTGCCGACAGGCGGGCGAGAAGCGCCATGATCTCGGCAACGCCAGCCTTGTCGTCGGCGGAGAGCAGCGTCGAGCCGTCGGAGCAGACGATGTCCTCGCCCACGAACTTCTCGAGGTCGGGCACCTGCTCGGGCGTGGTCTGGATGACCTCGCCGTCAACGATGCCCGAGACGAGCGCGCCGCCCTCGTAGCGGACGATGTGCGGGCGCACGCCCGAGGCGGGCGCGTCCGGAGAGGAGTCGATGTGGGCGCAGAGCACGAGCGCGGGCAGGCCCTCGGCACCGGCGGAGGCGCCCAGCGTGCCCGTCACGTAGGCGTGCTCGTCGGCGCGGACATTCTGGCAGCCAAGGGCGCGCAGGTCTTCGGCAAGGACGCTCGCCATGTCGTGCTGGCGCTCGGTCGAGGGGGTCTGCTCGAGGTTGTCCGGATCCGAGGCGGAATCCACCTGCACATAGCGCATGAAGCGCTCGACGACGTCTGTCATGGGGCCTCCCTGGGGTTGTCGCTCTTCTCGCCCCTAGTCTAGCGCAGCAGAGGTGAGGCGGCACCCGCGCGGGTGGGCCCGCGCTACGAGAAGCGGACGCTGTCGACGGCGGTGACGCGGTTGGGCGGAACGTGTCCGTCCTTGAAGGCGAGGATGTTGTCCACCACCACGTCGCCCATGCGCTGGTTGGCCTCGAGCGTTGCCGACCCGATGTGCGGCGTCGCGAGCACGTTGGGCATCTTGTAGACCCGAGAGAGCGTGGGCGGCTCGGGGTCAAAGACGTCCACGGCGTAGCCGCCGAGCTTGCCGGTTGCGAGCGCCTTCTCGAGCGCCGACTCGCGCACGATGCCCGCGCGCGCCGTGTTGACGAGAAGGACCCCGTCCTTCATGTGCCTGAACTCGCGCGCACCGAGGAGGTTTCTGGTGGCGGAGGTGAGCGGCGCGTGAATGGTCACCACGTCCGAGACGGCAAGAAGCTCGTTGAGACCCGTGTAGAGCAGGCCGTAGCGAGCGGCCTCGTCGCGCCGGACGATGTCGTTGCCCACGATGTCCATGCCAAAGCCCATTGCGCGGCGCGCCACGGCCATGCCGATCGAGCCCACGCCGACGATGCCGAGGGTCTTTCCGTAGAGGCTGCGCCCGGGGATCTTGTTCCACACGCCGCCCTTGAGCTGGACCACGGACTGCGTGATCATGCGGGCGAGGTCGAGGATGAGGGCAAAGGTGAGGTCTGCCGTCTCCTCGCTGTTGGCGCCCGGGGTGTTGGTGACAGTGATGCCGCGCTCGCTCGCGCGATGAAAGTCGATGCCGTCAAAGCCGGCGCCGTGGCGCGCGATGAGGCGCAGGTCGGGAAGGTGGTCGATGGTTGAGGCGCTCAGGACGTCGTTTCCCAGGATGAGGGCGTCGGCGCCCTCGGCAAACTCGACGATCTCGGAGGCGGTGAGCGGGCGGCCGTAGGGGTTGATCCGCACCTCGCAGCCCGCGGCCTCGAGACGCGCGAGCGGGCCCTCGTTGAAGATTCCAAAGGTTGCGGCACACGACGCTACGACAAAGGCATCGGACACGTCGGGCCTCCCTTCGGTCAGCTTTCGAGAATCGGCATGAGGTAGCGTGCGACACCCGAGTCCGCGCAGCTCGCAGTTATGTGATCGGCGACGGCCTTGCACGAGGGCTCGGCGTTATCCATGGCAACGCCATCCCCCACGACCTGGAGCATGGTGATGTCGTTGTCATTATCCCCAAAAGCGACGGCGTCGTGGGTCGAGATGCCCAGCTCCCCACAAAGCCAGCGAACGCCGTTGCCCTTGTGTGCCTCGACGTCGGTCACCTCGACGTTGCACGGGAGCGAGTGCGTCCTTCTGAGCTGCGGGATGGCGTCGACGGCATCCCAGATGGCCTGGGCCTCGGATGCGTTGTGGAAGAAGAGGTTGAGCCGGTTCACACCGTCAACGTGGTCGAGGAGCTCGTCAATCGTCATCGAGTGCACGGTGCGGCCGGCCTTGATGAAGGCCTTGGTGGGAGCGGAGAGGTCAACCTCGTCGATGATCGGAAAGCGGTCGCGGTGCGTGTAGACGCGGCCGTCCGCAAAGACGTCAAAGGTGACGTGCAGGTCGCGCACGCGCTCGTAGAGACTGCGCACGAGGTCCTTCTCGATAAGGACCTTGCGGAGGACCTCCTGCGTGGAGGTGTCAACGATAAGGGCGCCATTGCAGCAGATCGCGTAGCGAACGCTCGGGTGGGAGACCACCTCGCGCGGCAGGTCGCCCACGTTTCTGCCGGAGCAGGGCACGAACTGGACGCCGCGCTCGAAGGCGGCGTCCAGCATGCGCGCGTTTTCCGGCGTGACGGTCTTCTCGGGCGTGAGGAAGGTACCGTCCATGTCTGAGAAAGCGATCCTTATCATGAGCGGCACCTTCCTCGTTTTCCCTCGCCGGGAGGCTCCCGGCGTCCCCCTATCGCCCTTGAAGCGTCAAAAGGGGATGAGCCCCCTCTTGAAACTACTGAATGACCGCGCCGGTCTTGGCGGAGCTGACCTGCTTGGCGTAGCGAGCCAGGAGGTGACCGCCGTTCTCGTGGATCACGGGCTTCCAGTCCTGCTTGCGACGAGCGAACTCCTCGTCGGAGACCTCGACCTCGATGAGGTTCTTGGTGAGGTCGATGTTGATCTTGTCGCCGTCCTCGACGAGCGCGATGGGCGCGCCGTCAAAGGCCTCGGGGCAGAGGTAGCCCACCGAGAGGCCGCCGGAGGCGCCGGAGAAGCGACCGTCCGTGATGACCGCGGAGTTGGGGATGCCCTTCATGATCTCCGTGACGCGGTGGAGCTCCTTCATGCCGGGGCCGCCCTTGGGGCCCTCGTAGCGGATGATGACGCCGGTGCCCGGCTTGATGGCGTGGGCGTTGTAGGCGTCGAAGGCCTCCTCCTCGGAGTTGAAGACCATCGCGGTGCCGCTCCAGACGTGCTGGTCGGCCGGCACGGCGCTCGTCTTGACGAGCGCGCCCTCGGGAGCGAGGTTGCCGTAGAGGACCTGGATGCCGTTGGCGATGGAGGCCGGGTCGTCCTGGGTGCGGATGACCGAGCGGTCACAGCGCAGCACGCTCGTCTCGAGGTTCTCGGCAAGGGACTTGCCGGTGACCGTCATGACGGAGGTGTCGAGGTCGCCCTTGATGGTGTCGAGGACGGCGGGGATGCCGCCGGCCTTGTAGAGGTTGACGCAGGAGATGTCACCGTTGGGCACCACGTTGCAGATGACGGGCGTCTTGGAGGTGATCTCCGCGACCTGCGTCCACGTGCACTCCAGGCCAAGCTCGGCGGCCAGGGCGGGCAGGTGGATGAGGGCGTTGAGCGAGCCGCCGATGGAGGCGAGCAGCTTGACGGTGTTATCGATGGCCGCCTGCGTCATGATGTCGGACGGGCGGATGTTGCGACGAACGAGGTCGACGACGGCCGCGCCGGTCTGGCGCGCCGAGAAGCGCCGCTGGCTCGTGGAGGACGGCCAGAGGGCGCCGTTGGGCAGCATCATGCCGAGGCCCTCGGTGAGGCAGCCCATGGTGTTGGCGGTGCCGAGGAACGGGCAAACGCCGGGACCGGTGTAGTAGCGCAGGGTGCCCTCGATGACGTCGCGCTCGGTGGCCTCGCCAGCGAGGAAGCGGGCGCGCAGCGCCTTGGACTCGGAGGGCTTGATCTCGTCATAGCACGGGCCGCAGGTCACGAGCGCCGCGGGCAGGTTGATGCGGGCGGCGGCCATGAGCATGGCGGGGATGATCTTGTCGCAGCTGCCGAGGTAGACCACGCCGTCGAAGCAGCCCTCGCCCACGATCATGGCCTCGCAGGAGTCCGCGATGATCTCACGGTGCGGCAGGCAGTAGCGCATGCCGGCATGGCCCTGGGCGATGCCGTCGCACATGCCGATGGTGTTGAACTCGATGGGCTCGCCACCGGCCTCGAGGACGCCCTTCTTGACCTCCTCGGCCAGCTTCTTGAGCGGCTCGTGGCCCGGGCAGACCTCGTTCCAGCTGTTCGCGATGGCGATGAGCGGCTTGTCGGGGTTCTCGAGCGAATCCACGGCAACGCCGGCCGCTGCGAGGTGAGCCTTGGAGATCGCGCGCTGGAAGGGCTCCAGCTTGTCAATCGCACGTACCATTGTTTCTCCCCTCAGTTTCCAAAGAGTGGGACAGGTGCCGTCCCGTCGACGGCACCTGTCTTGAGCGGGACGAAGTAGAGGCTACTCCATCTCCTCGTACTCGGCGGCGTAGGCCTCGATCTTCTCCATGCCGATCTTCTTCTCAACGAGGAACCAGACGGCAACAAAGATGATGACGGCAACCGGAACGAGGATGATCGCGTTCTCGGAGATGCAGGTCCAGAACACGATGGCGGTCTGCGTGAGCGACGGGCCGGCCATGGAGGCAATCTGGCCGTCGAAGGACAGGCCGGTGGAGGTGGCGAGGTCGGTGAGGTACGGGGCAGCGAAGGTGCCGGCGTACAGGATCGCGGCCATCACCGGGATGGAAATGAGGATGGAGCGGAACACGTTGCCACGGCAGAGGGCGACGACCAGGGCCACACGGAAGGTGACGACGGAGAGGTCGGCGAGCGGCATCATGCGGTTGCCCGGGAGGACGAAGGCCAGGAAAATCGTGACCGGGATCATGATGAGGGCCGTGGTGATGACCTCGGGGTTGCCGACAACGACGGCAGCGTCAAGGCCGATGGAGAGCGACTGACCACCAAAGTGCTTGGTGGTGAACTTCTGGGCGCCGTCGGAGATGGGCATGAGGCCCTCAACGAACATGGCGGTCATCTTGGGCATGAGCACCATGACGGCGGCAACGTTGACGCCGGTGAGGAAGATCTGGTCGATCGGCATGAGGGCGAGGGCACCCATGGCGCAGCCGAGGATGAGGCCGAGCATCATGGGATCGCCGAAGATGCCGAGGTACTTCTGGACGTTCCTGATGGAGATGTTCACCTTGTTGAGGCCGGGGATGCGATCGATGACCCAGTTGAGCGGCGCCGCGATGATGATGGACGAGGTGTAGGAGATCGTCGGGAGCGTGACGTCGGGAATCCCGAAGAAGTGCTCGATGAGCGGCGAGGTCCAGTCGGCAAACTTGAGCGTCATGACGGCAGTGAAGGCCGTGGCGATAAGGGCCCAGACGATGTTGTTCGTCACAAAGAAGACAAGGATGCCGGCGATCATCATGTGGTGATAGTTCCAGATGTCGACGTCCATGGTCTTGGTGAGCTTGAGGACGAGCATCAGGATGTTGATGCCGAGGATCTCAAAGACCAGGAAGGCCACGATCGGGGAGGCCCAGGTGACCGAGGAGATGGCGCCCCAGCCGACGTCGGTGACGTCGAGGTTGAGGCCAAAGTTGGCAACCATCGCGCTCGCCGCCGGGGAGACCGCGGACTTGAGCAGGTTGACGAGAAGGTTGATGCCCACGAAACCGCAGGTGATGGTGATACCACTCTTGAAGGCCTTGCCGATGTTCATGCGGAAGACGAGGCCGATGATCGTGATGATGATCGGCAGCATGACGTAGGCACCGGCGTTGATGAGCGCCTGGAAGACGGTGCTGACACCGTTAAGGAACGCGTCCATGCCTTTCCTTTCTCATGTAGTGCGTTTTGTGCCTTGAAGAATCGCGGGGCGACGGGACCCGCGCGTCGGCGGGCACGCTGCCCGCGAGACGACAGCTAGTCCTTGAGCGCCTCGACGATCTTGTCGAGCGTGGCCTGCTCGTTGATGCCGGTGAGCAGCGAGATGGCCATGATGATCGGGGTCTTGACGTCGGCGTCCTTGAACTTGCCGGAGGTGACCACGAGGTCGTAGTCGTTGGCCTTGTCGTGGAGCTCGAGCATCTTGCACTGGGTGACCTGGATGGCCACGCCGTGATCGGCGCAGTAGTCCTTGATCTTGGCAGCCACGACGGTGGAGGTGGCGACGCCGTTGCCGCAGGCCACGAGAACACGCTTTGCCATTTTTCTTCCTCTCTCTCAAAGAGAACGCTTGAGCGCACCCCTGTGGTGCGCCACTTACCCTAGTTGGATGGCTAGACGAGAAGGCCGCTCGCGAGCGAGAAGATCTCCTCGGGGTCGGTCGCGGCGATGACCTTGCCCACGAGCTCCTGGTCCTGGACAAAGCCGATGACCTTCTGGAGCATCTCGAGGTGGGCGTGGGCCTCGGTGAGGGCGAGCATGCACACGACGGACACCTTGCAGGTCTCCTCGGGCTCGTCCATCTTGTACCAGTCGACGGGGTGCGCGAGGACGCCCATGCACATGGCCGCCTTGTTGACGTTGGCAACGTCGCAGTGCGGGATGGCCACGTTGAGGCCGCTCATGTCCAGCGCCGTGGGGAAGTTGGCCTCACGGTCGACGATGGCCTGGGCGTAGGTGTCCTTCACGTAGCCCTGCTCCTCGAGGACCGCCGCAAGACGGCGCTCCACGTCCTCGCAGGTGAGGCCCTCCTCGTCAATGCGAACGACGAGCGAGCTGTCGAAGCTCAGATCTGCCATGCTGTTCTCCCTCTCTCGTATCTGTGATCGCTTGCGCGACGCCTACCAGACGATGTTCTCCTCGAGCCTCTTGAGGGAGGCGGCGAGGTTGGCGGAGTTGCACTCCTCGATGTCCTTGGGGTCAAAGATGCCCGAGCCGATGCCGGCATACGTGGCGCCCTTGTCAAAGTAGGACTGGACGTTGTCCGTGCTCACGCCGCCCACGACCATGAGCGGGAGCTTGCCGAGCGGGGCCTGGATGGCCTTGATGTAGTCCGGGCCGAGCTGGCCGGCGGGGAAGATCTTCACGATGTCCGCGCCCATGTCGATCATCTGCTGGACCTCGGTGGGGCTGAAGGCGGCGGGAACGGTGATGACGCCGGCCTCCTTGGCGAGGTCGAAGATCTCCTGGGTGAACATGATCGGGGAGAGCATGAACTCGGCGCCGGCGGCGATGGCCTGACGGGCGAGCTCGGCGTTCTTGACGGTGCCGGCACCCACGTGGACCTCGGTGCCAAACTCCTTGCGCGCCTGGGCGATGGACTCCATCGCGTGCGGGGAGTTGCTCGCCACCTCGATGGAGTTGACCTTGGTCCCCACGAGCTGCTCGACGACGCTCAGCACCTGCTTCGTCTCGTAGCCGCGGAGGATGACCGTCACCTTGGGAAGAATGAGCTCGCTCATAGTTGCCTCCTCGATCGACATTTCTCGTTAGCTGTATTATCGACGTATATTTTCTTTTTGCTGAGAAGAGTTTCTTCATATAATCTGCATAGGGACTGAATACCGATTTGGAACATGTTGAGAAGGGTTTCAGCTATAGAGACAGTCCACTGTTCAGGTATTATTCTTTCCAACAGGCTATTTAGAGTAAACAAGACGGGTTTCTCGGCCCTCCTTGCTCTCCTCCCCGGTCGATTTGCGATTATCTGTCTCACATTTTGTTTTGTATATTACTGAAGTATTTCTGTATATTTATGCGATTCTGAATATTATTCTCCACTATTTCTCCATTTTTGTAGTCAAAAATACGGCCAAGGGAAGCCCGAGGACGGGAGCGAACATGGAATTTGGGTCCACACTTGCCAAGCTTCGCGAGGGTCGAGGCTGGTCGCAGGCAAAGCTCGCGGAGAGGGCAGGGGTCTCCCCTGAGACCGTGGCGGCCTGGGAGAGCGGCAAGGAGTTTCCCTCCCAGCAGCAGCTCCTCGCCCTTGCGGTTGCCCTCAAGGTCAAGATCGGGCGCCTCATCGAGAAGGACGAGGAGCTCATGGTCAAGGTCATCGAGGGAACGGAGACCTACGAGACCGCCATCATGGCCATCGTCTCGGTGGTCACCCTGCTCTGCGCCATCGCCCTCGTTGCCATCACCAACACGGCGCCCGACTCCACGCAGATTGCCGTGCGCGTCACCGAGGCCGTGCTCATCCTGGGGCTCCTCTCGCTGCTGCTCGTGCGCCGCGGGCCCCGCGCCCAGCGAGCCAAGGCCTTTCGCGACGCGCTCGAGGCGGCAGACGGCTCCCAGACCAACTACATCGTCAAGCGCAGGGCCGGTCGCAACACGCAAAACGTCGTCCTACAGTTCGTGCTGGGCGCGATCATCGCCATCACGCTCATCGTCCTTCTCGGCGTGATGATTCCTGAGTCCCGCCTCCCCTGGGTCATGCTATAGGGCGGGAACCCGACCTTCAGGCCCGCGCCTTGCACTCCGCGAGCCAGCGCCTAAACGTTGAGCGAGAGACCCCGCAGCGTTTGGCGGCCTCGGCCACCGTTATCTCATCGCGCTCAAACAAGTCCTGCACCAGGGCAAACTCGTCCGGGCGCTCGATGCGCGGTCGCCCAAAGCGGACACCGCGCGCCTGGGCAGCGGCAATGCCCTCCGCCTGCCGCTGCCGGATGTTGTCACGCTCCACCTGTGCCATGTACGAGAGCAGCTGGAGCACGATGTCCGCGATGAACTCCCCGGTGAGGCCCCCGCGGTCATTTCTTTGCAGCTCACCCGCCCCTTTTACCCGTGGCCTCTCCTCTCCGCCCTCAGGGGGCGACAAATTGTGAGTGATAGAGAAGCCTTCCCGGCAGGCGGGCGTTCTTGTCAGTGCGCCAGCACCAAATGAGTCAGAGGGGGTACCTTCTTCACAGCTATCGCGCGGTGCGCGAGCGCAGGCCGTCCACGATGACGGCATTGGCCTCCTCGCGTGCCTCCTCGAAGAACTCCGCCGTGAGCAGCTGATACGTAGGCGTGCCGCACACGTGTTCCGCACGGTTCTTCTCCACGATCTCCGCCGCGGAGCGCACGGCCGCACGGGCGTCGCGCTCGAGGATGGAGTACGGGCCAAAGCTCGCGCACTGAGCGAGAAGCGCCTGGTCAACGTGGGGAACAAGGGAAATGTCGAGGGTGCGGCCAAAGAGCGCGAAGTCCGCCTGCTTTCCCACGCGGGCGCGCTCGCCCGGCTCCACGCCAATCTTCTTGAGGTAGGCACGGGTGTGCGCGTTGTAGACGTGATCCGCGGCCAGGTGCGCCCACGCGCCGAGCGTCATGTCGGAGACGTGCTCCTGGCGCTCGATGTAGAACTCCCAGAAGTCGTCGTGGCGCGGCAGGGGGATGTGCTCGCGCAGCGCGAGGTGCGTGAGCTTGTAGTCAATGCGAAAGGTGGTGTTGGGCACCATGTAGCCCACGTAGATGTCCGGCACCACGTTGCCAAAGAGGAAGGCGTTGACGTCGGTGATGCCCAGCGCCTCGGCCCCCTCCTCGCGGAGCAGCCGCTCAACGTGCGCGGTATGTATGTTCCAGCTTGGCATGGCCCTCCCCTCGTGCGCTGCTAGATGTAGGCGGAGCCGCGGGCCTGCTCGACGGAGAGGATCGTCTCGGCGTTCTTGAGCTCGGTGGCGTTGAGCAGCTGGCCGGCGCGCTGGTCAAAGGCCTCCGGCGAGATCTGCTTGGAGTACCAGGATTTCCCGTCAAAGTAGGACTGGAGGTCGTCGTTGTTGAAGCAGCGGCCGTGGCGCGCGTAGATCTCATTGCGGGCAATGTAGAGCTCCCAGTCGCTCATGCCGGAGAGCTCCTGGGCGGTGTAGACGTGGGAGTCGCTGTCCGGGAGCAGGTAGTCGCCGGAGGTGGGGGTGGTATCGACGTCGGAGTCGTCGGGCTCCTCGGCGTCGTCCTGCTCGTCGGCGGAGTCTGCGGGCCGCTCGTCCTTCTCGGCGGCATCCTCGTCGCCCGTCTTGGAGCGATCGTCGTCCTGCGCGGTGAACTCAAGCTCGGAGTCAGCCGGCTCCTGCTCGGAGGGCTCTTCCTGCTCGGAGGGCTCTTCCTGCTCGGCAGGCTCCTCCTGAGCCACGGGCTCCTCCGGCGCGGGCTGCCCAAACGGGTTGGCGCCCACCACAAACACGCCCACGCACACCACGGCGAGAAGCGCCATGACGCCGGCAACGACCGCCAGCCCCGCGGGCCGCCGCCTCCCGGCGGCCGCCGCGGGACCGTGCTGGATGTCTCGCGCGTTTCCCATGCTCACGGCACCGGTCGTGCCGTCTCCGGAGGGTGTCCCGCACTCGGGGCAGAACTTCGTCCCCTCAGGGAGCTCGCGTCCGCAGTTTGAGCAAAACATCGACCCATCACCCCTCCGATGATGACAATTTACCCTGTCACCATTGTCATCATTAGGCGCGAACCTCGCCGCCGGTGGACTTGCAGACCTTGGTCACGAGCTTCTCGTGCGCCTTCTCCACCTCGTCGGAGGTGAGGGTGCGGTCCGCCGCGCGGTACGTAAGCGAGAAGGCCATGGACTTCTTGCCCTTGCCCACGCGCTCGTCGTCGCGGTAGACGTCGAAGAGGCGGACGTCGGAGAGCAGCTTGCCGCCCGCGGAGGTGATGCGCTGCATGAGGGTCTCGCAGGTCACGGACTCGTCGACCACGATGGCCAGGTCCACGGACACGCCGGGGAGCGTGGGGATGTCCTCATAGGGGCGCTGGTCCACGGCCAGGCGGAGCAGCACCTCCTGGGAGAGCTCAAAGGCCACGACCGGCACCTCGATGCCCATGGCAGCGAGCCCGCGCGGGTGGACGTTGCCGACCCAGCCCACGACCTGGCCGCCGCCCGCCACGACCTCAGCGGCGCGGCCCGGCTGCAGCCAGGGGTACTTCTCGGCGTCCGCAACCTTGAAGCGCACCTTGCTCACGCGCAGGGCGTCCAGGAGCTCCTCGACCACGCCCTTGGCGTCGAAGAAGTCGTAGTCCTCGAAGCGCTGGTTCCAGGCGTCGTCGGCGCGCCTGCCGGCCATCACGCCGCAGACGTAGCTCGGCTCGTCCGGCAGGCTCTTGTGCTCGTGGCCAAAGAAGACGCGGCCGATCTCGTAGAGCGCCACGTTTGCCACGCCGTGGTCGAGGTTGTAGGCCACGGAGCGCAGGAGCCCCGGCAGCATGTCGCGGCGCATCTCGGACTGCTCGGCCACGAGCGGGCGGATGATCTTCACGGGCACGCCGCGGCCGGTCTCGGGGATGCCCAGGCGAGAGAGGTCGTCGGGCGCGGCAAAGCAGTACGTGGAGGTCTCCGAGAGGCCGCAGGCGCGCAGGACCTGGCCGATCTTGCGCACGCGGCGCTGCTCGGGGGTGAGGCCGCCGGCGTGGTTCCTGGCGGCGGGGATGGTGGGCTCGATGTCGCCCTCGCCCCAGAGGCGCACGACCTCCTCGATGAGGTCGACCTCACGGGTGAGGTCGGGGCGGTTGGTGGGCGCGGTCACCGCGAGCGCGTCCTCGCCGGCCCGCTCAACGGTGCAGCCCAGGCGGCGCAGGCGAGAGGCCATGAACTCCTCGGGGATGTCGGCGCCACCGATGAGGCGGGCGCGGTTCGGGCGCAGCGTGATCTGCACGGGAGCGTCATCGGCCTCGCCGGGGTAGACGTCCACGATGCCAGGGCAAACCTCGGCGCCGCAGCACTCCTCAAAGAGCGCGGCCGCAATCTGGGCCACGTTGGCGCAGTTGGAGCCGTCGACCTGGCGCTCGTAGCGGATGGAGGCCTCGCTCATGAGGTCGAGGTTGCGGGAGGTGCGGGAGGTGTGACCGGCCGAGAAGTTCGCGCTCTCCAGGAGCACGTCGGTCGTGGCCTCCGTGATCTCGGAGTCCAGGCCGCCCATGACGCCGGCAAGGGCGATCGGGGTCACGCCATCGTCAGTGATGAGGCACATGTCGGAGGTGAGGGTGCGCTCCTGGCCGTCGAGCGTCACGAGCTTCTCGCCATCCTTGGCGGCGCGCACCACGATGTGGCGGCGGCCGTCGCGCTCGGTGAGCTTGCCCAGGTCAAAGGCGTGGAGCGGCTGGCCGGTGAGGTACATCACGTAGTTGGTGACGTCCACGACGTTGTTGATCGAGCGGCCGCCGGCGGCGGCAACGCGCTGCGCGAGCCAGTCGGGCGAGGGGCCGATCTTCACGTTGCGCACCACGCGCGCGGTGTAGCGCGGGCAGAGCTCGGGGTCGTCGATCGTCACGTCAACGAGGTCGGCGGCGTTGGGCCCCTGCTCCACCTTGACGGCGGGCAGCTCGATGTGGGTGTCCTCGTCGAGCATGGCGGCAACCTCGACGGCCATGCCGGTCATGGAGAGGCAGTCGGGGCGGTTGGGTGTGATCTCGCAGTCGATCACGGTATCGGACATGCCGAGGTAGTCGGTGAAGTCCATGCCCACCGGCGCGTCCTCGGGCAGGATCATGATGCCCTCGTGGTCGTTGCCGAGGCCCAGCTCGCGGGCAGAGCAGTTCATGCCGCAGGACTCAACGCCGCGCAGCTTGCTCTTCTTGATCTTGAAGTCGCCGGGCAGCACCGCGCCGATCATGGCGGTCACGATGTGGTCGCCCTCGTTGAAGTTCTGGGCGCCGCAGACGATCTGCAGGGGAACGGGGTTGCCGTTCTCGTCCACGTTCTTGTCGCCCACGGAGACCTGGCAGAGCCACATGTGGTCGGAGTCCGGGTGCGGCTTCTTGCTCACAACCTGGGCCGTGACCACGTGCTCCAGGTTGGCGCCGACCTTCTCCACGGCCTCGACCTCGGTGCCGGTGCGGGTGAACTCGGCCACGAGCTCGGCGGGGTCGGCCGGCACGTCGACCATGCTCTTGAGCCACTCATAAGAGACGCGCATGTTCTTCTCCTTTTCGCGCGATTTAGTAAAAACTATTTCTCGTAGTTCTAGGGGTTTCTCTGGTGCCCCAGATGGTGGTGAAAGAGGAGCGACGCGTACTTAGGTACGCGAGCGACGAATGAGCCGCCAGATGGGGTGCCAGAGGAAGTCCTAGAACTGCGAGAGGAAGCGCATGTCGCCGGTCATGAGCATGCGCAGGTCGGGCAGGTCGTAGCGCAGGCAGGCGATGCGCTCGACGCCCATGCCAAAGGCAAAGCCGGTGTACTTCTCGGAGTCGATGCCGCAGTACTCGAGGACGTTGGGGTCAACCATGCCGGCGCCCAGGATCTCGAGCCAGCCGGTGCCCTTGCAGAAGCGGCAGCCCTTGCCGCCGCAGACGCCGCAGGAGACGTCGACCTCGCAGGAGGGCTCGGTGAAGGGGAAGAAGTGCGGGCGGTAGCGCGTGGCGCGGTCCTCGCCAAAGACCTGGCGCAGGAAGTAGTCCATGGTGCCCTTGAAGTCGCCGAAGGTGATGCCCTCGTCCACGACGAGGCCCTCGATCTGGGTGAACTGCGGCAGGTGGTTGGCGTCGGCCGTGTCCGGGCGGAACACGGTGCCGGGGCAGATCATGTAGATGGGCGGCTTCTGGCGCTCCATCACGTGCACCTGGACGCCGGAGGTCTGGGTGCGCAGGAGCACGTCGGACTCGCCCTGGACGTTGGTCTCCTCGGCGTGGAGCATGGTGCCGGGCGCGTTGTCCACCACGTAGAAGGTGTCCTTGGCCGAGCGGCTGGGGTGGTCCTCAGGGGCGTTGAGCGCGGTGAAGTTGTACCAGGTGCTCTCCACGTAGGGGCCGTCCTCGACGGTGTAGCCCAGGCCGCAGAAGATGTCCTCGACCTCCTCGCGAATCTGGCTGATGAGGTGCTGGGTGCCGTGGGAGAGGCGACGTCCCGGCAGCGTGACGTCGCAGGCGTCGGCGGCCATCTTGCGCTCCATGAGCTCGCGCCCGAGCTCCTCGCGGCGCGCCTTGATAGCGGCGTCGACGTTGCCGCGCACGGTGTTGGCGAGCTGGCCCATCACGGGGCGCTCCTCCGGCGCGAGCTTGCCCATCGAGCGCATGATCTGCGTGAGCGAGCCCTTCTTGCCCAGCACGCTCACGCGCAGGGCCTCCAGGGCCTCCATGCTCTCCGCGGCGGCCAGGCCCTCGGTCACCTGTGCCTCAATGGCCTTGAGGTCATCGGACATTGCCATAGCTTCTCGTCCCTTCTCTACTAAAAAACCGCCCTCACGGCAGCCGTGCTGCTGCCCAAGGACGGAATGATCCGCGGTACCACCTCGGTTGGCGCGCGGGTTGTCTCTCCCGGGCGCCCTCTCGTTTGCGCCCCGTGCCGTGGGGCCTACGGCTTCCCTACTGATGATGAAAAATGACGGTCACCTTTCATCAGGTTCAGGTTGCAGCTGGTGGAGTGAACTCTGGGCCTCTGCCTTGGAGGGGGCTCTCAGCCGGTGACCCCCATCTCTTGTCCGCTGGCAACGTGACGCCCAAACCTCTCCGTCATCGCCTAGCGTGACATGGTAGCACAGATCTCAGCGCAGGACGTCGAGCCAGGCGATGTAGGTGTTGGGATAGTGGCTCGCGAGCAGCCTGCCCGCGTCCACGCCCGAGCTCACGGCCGCCCCCGCAAGCTCCACGAGCCCCGCCGGGCAGACAAGCTCGTCAAAGCTCGAGAAGCGCGACCCGATGGTGCCCGCAAAGCTGCGCACCGTCTTCAGGTCCCCCGGGTCTGCCGGGCAGTCCGTCCCCATCGTCGCGGCGTAGGAGGCGCGCATCGCGGCGAGAAGGTCCTCAAAGCCCTCGTCCTTCTCGGCGGGAAGCCACACGTCACGGCCGTAGCGCTCGTAGCCCCAGCACGCCAGCGGCAGCTGCGGCACCAGGTCGGAGGGGTTGAGGATGTTGAAGACGTTGTCGTAGGCGGCGCCGCGCGCGCCGGCGGCGGAGGTGCAGTTGGGCGTCGCAAAGGTGTAGGCGCGCACGTCCTCGGCCGTGGCGATCGTGTGGCTGTCATCGTCGGCGTAGCTGGCGAGCAGGTTTGCCACGGCGCCGCCGCGGCTGTGCCCGCAGAAGAGGTAGGAGCGCTCCACGCCCGGGTCCAGCTCGGCCGCGCGCGCCTCGAGGTCCGCCACGATCTCGTTGGCGGCGAGCGTAAATCCGAGGTGGTCGTCATCGTCGATGGCGCCCGAGACGTCCGAGCTCCCCTCGATGCGAATGTTGGAGAGCCACTCTGAGCCGTACGACCCGCGCACCACCACGACGGTGAGGAGCTTCTCGGCCCCCGTCTCGCGCGAGACGACGCGCTTGGTTGCCAGCGTGTAGGCCACCACGTCCGTGCCGTCTATGACGCCGAGCACCTCGTCGAGCACCTCGCTGCGATAGCGGTACGACGCCGTGCACACGTCGTCAAAGCCAAGCTGGGCAAAGGCGTGCTCGGCATAGGCGGGCGAGGTGGACCCCTGCTGGTAGTAGGCGCTCTCGGCATTGGCCACGGCGGAGAGAACCGCGCAGGTGTGGGCGAGTTCGGCGTTGTAGGAGGTGGCGTCCTGGAAGAACCACTCGTCGTCCCAGGAGACGTTGGACGAGACCTGGTGGCCCTCGGCCGAGAAGAGCGCACCGTACTCAAGCGTCGTCTCAAAGGGTCCCGTGCGGCGCTCGGCCTCGAGGCGCGGCGCGCTCACGGCGTTGACGCCCGTGACGCGCTCGATCCTGCGTGCGTGCAGGACCGCGGCGCCGGCGAGCGTGGCGCTGTCCGCAAGGGCAACGGCCACGAGCAGCGCGAGAAGCACGCCGCGGCGGCGCCTCCGAGCCCTTCTCCGTATGAGCATCGCCACCTCCCCGTTCTTCTCGCTGGGCGTTTGTTCAATGATACCCGGTGGTGCCGCGCGGAACGGGGCCACCGGCCAACGTGACAAAACCGTTAGGAAGCGCGAGGTTGCGGCGGCTATGCGAGGAGCTTCTCGGCGTCCTCGGCATCCGCCCCCGGAACGCGGCGAACCTCAAGCTCAACGCCCGCGGCGCGCAGCTCGCGGAAGGCCGCCACATCCTCCTCCCCCACCGCCACGGAGGGGGTGACCTGGCGCTTGTCGCCGGTCATGTGCATGTTGCCCACGTTGACCCGCGAAACCGGAACGCCCGCGCGCACGAGGGCGAGGGCGTCGGCGGGCGTCTCCACCACAATGAAGATCCGCTGGCGCTCGGTTGCGGCCGCCACGGCAGCCGCGGTGTCCGCGATGGTGAGAAAGCGCGTGCGCGCCCCGCGCGGGGCGGCCATCTTCATGAGGCTCTGCCGCATGGCGTTTGCGGCAACCTCGTCGTTGGCAACGATGACGAGGTTTGCGCCAAGCTCGGCGTTCCACTGCGTGGCAACCTGCCCGTGTATGAGGCGGTTGTCAATCCTCACAAGAAGAACGTTGGGCTCTGCCATTAACGGGGCCTTTCTCCCGGGAAGCGGCGCGCGCCGGATGCGCAAAGACGCCGACGGTATTATTGTATGGCTTATAGTTTCCGCCTGCCCCGGCAAAGGAGAGGTCATGATCTCTACCGTCACGCTCAACAGCTCCATCGACAAGGCCTATCAGCTGGCGTGCCCGCTCGTGGACGGCACCGTCATGCGCGTGGAGCGCTGCATCGACAACGCCGGCGGCAAGGGTCTCAACGCCGCCCGCGCGGTTGCCACCTGCGGCGAGAAGATCGTGGCCACGGGCTTTGTGGGCGGCAACAACGGCCGGCTCCTCTGCGAGCTGCTGGACGCAGACGGCATCGAGCACGACTTTGTGCACGTGGCGGCCGAGACGCGCTGCTGCGTGAACGTGCTCGAGCCGGACGGGCGCTCGACGGAGTTCCTGGAGCCCGGGCGCGCGGTGACGGAGGACGAGGTTGCGGCCGTGCGCGAAAAGGTCGCCGAGGTGGCGGCGCGCGCGGACGTGGTGACCTTCAACGGGTCCGTGCCGGCGGGCTGCGGCGACGCCATCTACCGCGAGCTGGTGGAGATCGTGCGCGCGGCGGGCAAGCCGGCGATCCTGGACACCTCGGGCGCGCTGCTCGTGGGCAGCCTTGCCGCCCGTCCCACGATGATCAAGCCCAACACGGACGAGATCTGCGCGATTCTGGGCCGCAAGCCCGAGTCCCTGGACGAGATCGTGGCCGCGGCGCGCGAGGTGCACGAGAAGTACGGCATCGAGAAGGTCGTGGTCTCGCTGGGCGGCGACGGCTCCGTGATGGCCTGCTCCGAGGGCGTCTTCCGCGGGCGCGCGCCGAAGATCGAGGTTGTGAACCCCGTGGGCTCAGGCGACACGATGGTGGGTGCCTTCGCCGTTGCCATGGCGCGCGGGATGGCCGTGGAGGACCAGCTCGCGTTTGCGATGGCCTGCGCGAGCGCCAACTGCCTCACGGCGTCGACCGGCCACTTCGACATAGCCGTGGCAGACGAGCTGCGCTCCGGCACGAGCGTGGAGCGCGTGGCGTAGGGGCGCGAGTTCGGGCTTCGCGCCTGGGTTTCTCGCCTGGGTTTCTCGCCTGGGTTTCTCGCCGCGCCGCCCTCCCCGGAGGGTATGTACACAGTTGAGGGTTTGATGCTAAATCGACGGCGCTTCTACCTGGAGTTTTAGATTGCGCGGTACCTAATTAGTTTTTGAATTATGTACATACCCTGTGGGAAGTCGGCGCGCGGGCGAGAAGGACGGAGACTGCGGCTCACGGCGCAGGGCGGAGCTCTATGCGGGCCGAGAAGAGCGGCTGCTCGCCGGCGGTGACGCTCACCGCGAGCGCGCCGCCCATCGACTCCGTGAGCGCGCGGGCGACGGCGAGGCCAAGGCCGGTCCCGTGGCCGGTGCGCGAGGGATCGCCCTGGTAGAAGCGCTCCGTGAGGCGCGCGGGGTCAAGCCGGGCCGCGTCTTCTGCCGTCACGGGATTCTCCACCGCGAGCGCCGTGCCCTCCACGCGAACCCACGGCGCACCGCGGCCGTGAGCGAGGGTGTTCTCCAGCAGGTTTGCTATCACGCGGGCGAGCGCGTCGGGCGCGGCGAGCACGGGCGCGCACTCCCCCACTCGCACGTCCGGCTCCCAGCCGCGCGAGGCGAAGGCCTCGTAGCGGGCCGCGAGCGCGTCCGTCACCGCAGCGGCGAGGTCGCACGCCACGAGCTCCGGCTCCCAGGACGGGTCCGCCGCGCGGGCGTACGTGAAGAGGTCGTCCACGAGCACGCGCATGGCAGCGAGGCGCTTCTCGGCACCCTCGAGGTAGCGGGCCGCGCGCTCGGGGTCCTCCGCGCGCTGGGCGAGCTGCAGGTAGCCCTGAGCCCCGGCGAGCGGCGTGCGGATGTCGTGGGAGAGCGCGGCGAGCTGCTCGCGGAAGCGCTCATCGGCGCGGCGGCGCTCGAGGTCACGCTCGAGGTCGGCGTCCAGGTGGCGGTCAACCGCGCGGGCGAGCGCCGCCACCGCGGGATCGGAGGACTCCAGGCGCGCACGGGGAGCGGGCGAGACAGCGATGCGATCGAGCAGCTCAGCCAGCCGCGCCAGGTCGCGGTCACGAGCTCCGTGCAGCGGAAGGGCGCCCACGTCACACCGTCCTTCTCGCCATGAGGGCGCGACCCAGCGCAAAGAGCGCGACCAGCCACACGAGGGGCACCACGTAACCGCCCACAAGACTCACGGGCTGGATGCCGCCCGGGTACGAGACCACGGAGGTCAGGGCGGCCACGGGCAGGAGGTCAGAGACCGCGCCGAGAAGACCGGCCACGTCCACGCTCCAGCCGGTCGCGGGCGCCGGAAGCAGCGCCACCGGAATGAGCAGCGGGCTCAGGGCAAGGCGCGGGATTCCCACCACAAACGCCACGAGCAGCGCCACGCTCGTTTTTCTCGACGCCCAGGCAACGAGCAGGACGAGCTCGGCAAACGCAAGGACGGAGAGGTACTGGGCGAGCAGGCGCTCGGGCGTGTGCATCTGCGGCGCCGAGACCACGAGCGAGAGCTCCGGGTGGCCGACCGCCGCCGGCACGAGGTCGAGCGCCAGCGCGAGCGCGATCACGACCGCGGTGGACACGGCAACCGCCACCGCGCGCGAGACGGCGTAGCGGACGCGGCCGTCCTGCGCGCAGACGGCGGCGCGCAGACCGTGAGCGGAGTCGTCCTCCGTGGCCACCCCAACAGCAACAAAGCAGCAGATGAACGGCAGCGCGTAGTTTGCAATCAACGAGTCCTGGCCGCCGTAGACCGTGCCGCTTGCGCCAATCCACACGATGCACGCCTCCTGCAAGATCACGAGCAGCACGGCAATGGCGGGGTACACGTTGCGCCCGAGCAGGTAGAGCGCGGCGCGAAGCTGGTTGGCCATGGCAACCTCCTAGAGACTGCGCCGCGCCGTGCGCGCGTGGAAAAGCGCGGAGGCAAGGGCGAGGTAGACGAGGGGCAGCGCGAGAAAGCGCACGGGGTCGCTTACGGCAAAGCTCTGGATGAGGCCGTGGAGCGAGCAGGCAGAGAGGACCTCAAACCAGTCGCTCGTAACGGCCGGGAACAGGAAGTGCCACGCAATGGTCCCAATCATCTGAGCAACGCTATAGAGCGCCCCCTGCGCGACGAGCAGCGCAACGAGGAAGGTCGCGCCCATGCCGTGCGCCGCCGAGGTGAGCGCCACGCAGATGACCGCGTACGCCCAGCCCACGAGAAAGCGCACGAGGGCGAGAAGGGCGAGCGTCTCGGCGGGCGTTCCGTCAACGCTCACGCCCGGCAGAGCGAGGGCGACAAGGCTCAGCAAGGCCGACCAGAGCGCGAGCGCCGTGGCGAGCACGCCCACGAGCAGGACACGGGACGCCACGTAGCCCGTGCGGCCGCCCTCGGAGCACGCGCTCGCGCGCAGGCCGCCCGAGTCGCGGTCATGCGCGGCCAGCCCGAGCGTCGCGAACGACGTCCCGAAGATGGGCCCCACGCTCAGGAGACCGGAGAACGCGAGCTCATAGGTGGTCCAAGCGGTACCGTCCGAGAGAAAGAGCGCCGCCACCATCCACGCTATCAGAAGCGCCGGCAGCACGAAGGCACCCTTCACGTAGGCGTCGCGCGAGGCGAGGTAGAGCGCGGCGCGGAGCTGGTTTCTCAGGTTGGTCATGGTGCTCACCTGCCCTTCTTTGCCGTGCGGCGACCCGCGGCGTCCGCCTTTCCGTCGATGATGCGCACGAGCTCGGCCTCCACGTCCGGCGCACTGGCGGTGAGCTCCGTCACGGCGATGCCCGCAGCCAGGAGCACCTGCGCCAGCACCGTGCGGTCCGGCTCGCCGCCACCCGGCGCCGTCACGCGCAGGGACCCGCCCGGCAGCACGCGCACCGTAAGGCCCGGCAGCTCCTCGGCGAGCACGGCCACCGCGCGCTCCGGGGCATCGACGCGCAGCGTGAGGTAGGTGGCACAGGCGTCGGCAAGCTCCTCGGAAGTGAGCTGGCGCACGAGGGCGCCGTCGCGCATGATTCCGTAGTGCGTGCACATGCGCCCGAGGTCCGCGAGAACGTGCGAGCTCACCACGATGGTGACGCCGCGCTCGCGGTTGAGGCGGACGAGCAGGTCGCGCAGGAGAGAGACGCCCGTGGGGTCGATGCCGCTCAGCGGCTCGTCAAGAAGCAGCAGCTCGGGGTTGCCGATGAGGGCGAGGGCAACGCCGAGCCGCTGGCGCTGGCCGGTGGAGAGGTCGTCCACGTAGGTGCCGCGCGGCCAGAGGACGCGGCGGCTGCCGTCGCCGGCGGTGCGCGCGTCAAGGCCCACGAGCTCAAGTGCTTCTCGGCACGCCTTCTTTGGGTCGGGCAGGCCGAGCACCAGAGCGCGGTTCATGAGGTTCTCAAAGGCGTCGAGCTTGCCGTAGACCGCGGGTGCCTCCACGAGCGCGCCGATGCGCGGGTCGGACTCGCCGGGGCGCAGCTGCCGACCGAGGACGCTCACGGTGCCCGCGTCCTGCCGCATGAAGCCCGCGACGAGCTTGAGCAGGGTGGACTTGCCCGCTCCGTTCTTGCCCACGATGCCAAAGACGGAGCCGGCGGGCACGGCGAGGCTCACGTTGCGCACCGCGTGCACGGTGCCATGCGAGAAGGACTTGGAGAGGCTGCTCGTTTCCAGTGCGTATGTGGCCATGGTTCCTCCCATCCTCGGGTTATCCAAAGGTTACCCGTGAGGCGTTGGGAAACTCTCCAGAGACCTACAAGACTTCGACAAGAAGCGTGACGAAGGGACTGTCCCTTTGTCACATCTGGAGCTTGAAGCCGATGCCCCAGACGGTTTGGATGTAGGCGTCCGTGCCGGAGGGCCGCAGCTTCACGCGCAAGTTGCTTATGTGCGTGGAGATGGTGCGCTCCTCCGTGAGCGCCTCCTCGTTGCGCACGAGCTCGAAGAGGGCCTGCTTGGTAAAGACGCGGCTCGGCTCGCGCATGAGGGCGGCGAGGATGTCAAACTCGGTGCGCGTGAGGCGCAGGTGCGCGCCGTCCACGGCAAACGTGCGCGCGACGGGGTCGAGCTCCCAGCGGCCAAAGCGCAGCGTCTCCGGCGCGGGCCCAACCTCCGCACCCGCGCGGCCACGCAGCTGTACCTCAACGCGTGCGAGCAGCTCGTCGAGGTCGAAGGGCTTGACGAGGTAGTCGCTCGCACCCAGGCGCAGCAGGGCAACGCGATCCGTCACGGCAGACTTAGCCGAGGTCACGATTATGGGCGCGGCAACCCCGGTCGCGCTAAGGCGGCCAATGAGCTCCTCGCCCGGCACGCCGGGCAGCATGAGGTCAAGAATCACGAGGTCAAAGGGCTGGTTCTTCTCGCCCGCGCGCTCGGCGAGCAAAAGGGCCTCCGTGCCGGAGAAGGCCGGCACGCACGTGTAACCCTCGTCTCCCAGGAAAGTGCAGACCACCTCGGAGAGCGCGGCATCGTCCTCCACCACGAGGACGCGGGGGCTGTTAGCAGGCTCGCTCATGCCCCCAGTATAGCCCGCGCCGCGGCCCCGCACCCCACTTTGTGAATGGCTCTCGGTCCCCGCTTTAAGGGTATGTACACAGTTGTATATTTGATGCCGCATCTTGAGCGGAAAACCGCAGGTCACAAGGAGCTGAGAAGAACATCATTCTTTGAATTGTGCACATACCATCGGAGAGTCCCTCGGAGGACAGCGAGAAAACCGGGGCCGAGAAAATGCCAACCTCACACGAAGGGCATTTTGAGGTGGAAAATGCCCCTCAAAATGCCCTTCGCGCGAGGTTTGGATTTTAGAACGGCCACGCGCCGGCCGCGAGCGCCTCGATCGTGGCGGCCACGGCATCGTCCTCGCAAGCGCCAACGTGCCAGCGGGCCGCAGCGGCCGCCTCGGGCGTGGCGCCCGCAACGGCAACGGAGTTGGGCACCGCCTCGAGCATGGGCAGGTCGTTGTCCGCATCGCCAAAGACCACGACCTCATCCAGGCCTACGCCCAGGCGCTCCGCGAGCCACCGCACGGCCGCGCCCTTGTTCCAGCCGCGCGGCTGCACGTTGGAGTAGGTTGGCAGCGCCCGGTCAACATCGAGCTCCGTGACCTCGGCGTTCAGGCGGGCCACGAGCCGCGCCGCGTCGTCGGCGGACGTTCCCACAAAGACGTTGGCCTTGACCACGGGAAAGTCCGGCAGCCCCTCCGCGACCACGCACTTCTCGGCATACGACGGGAAGGCGACGGCAAGATCTGCCACCGAGCCCGCCACAAGCAGCGGCGTGAGCTCGTCAAAAACGAGAAGCCCGGCGCTCGGCGTCTCCGTCACGATCTGCCGGACGCGCTCGAGCGCCGCGGGCGGCAGCGTCTGCTCCATGACCTTCTCGCCGCGGACATACGCTTGCATGCCGTTGGTGGCGAGCGCGGTGGCGCAGCAGGCGGTGTCTCCGCCAAAGAAGTCCGGGATCCACGCGTAGCCGCGGCCGCTCGCTGGCCCCACAAAGATTCCCGCATCAAGCGCCGCGTGAAAGGCCGCCACCGTGCGCGGCGAGACCACGCGCTGCCCGCGCGGCAGGATGGTGCCGTCAATGTCGGTGAGGATGAGCTTTATGGCCACGGGTTTCTCCCTTCGAGAGCTGAGGCCCTAGTATATGACGCGACAGCCCAGCTCGGCGGCGTCCTCGCCCACCGCGCCCGCCGGGTCGCCGTCCATGATCACGGCGTCCACGCTCGAGAGCGTCCCAAACCAGAGCAGCCCCGGCGCGCCCACCTTGCTCTGGTCCATGAGCACGTACGTGTGCGTGGCGCAGCCCAGAAACGCGCGCTTGAGCTCGGCCATGTCCTGGTTGTTGGTCATGAGGCCGCGCCCGGGCACGTAGGACGTGGGCGTGACGAAGGCCTTGTCCGGGTGGAGTATCTCGAGCGTGCGCATGGCAAGCGGGCCCGCCGTATAGCGGTGGCCCTTGCGCAGGCTGCCGCCCAGCATGATGACGTCAAGAGAGGGGGCGGAGCGGTCCACGTAGTCGGCGATGGTGAAGTCGTCCGTCACGATGGTCACGCCCGAGCGACCGGAGATGGCGCGCACGAGCTCGAGCGCCGTGGTGCCGGAGTCCACCAGCACCGAGTCGCCGTCCTCCACGAAGGGCGCCGCCAGCCGCGCGATGGCGCGCTTTGCCTCGGCGTTCACGTTGACGCGACGATCCTGGACGGAGACCGTGAGCGTCTTGGAAAGCGAGACGGCGCCGCCGTGGGTGCGGCGGAGCTTGCCGTCGCGCGCGAGGGCGTCAAGGTCGGCGCGCGCCGTCACGCGGGACACGCCAAACGCCTCGGCAAGCTGTGTGACCTGCACGGACGTGGTGCGGTCGAGCATCGCGAGGATGGCGGCGCGGCGCTCCTCGGAGGACATGTCCGGCATGGGGGCTCCGTTCTTCTCGACGTTCTTCTCGGCGTTTGTGAACGAAATATGTTTCTTTTGCTTTCCTTATAGGCAATCTATCACATTGCTTTTGCTTTTGTTTTGGCAAGGCCGTCGGCAGGCGGCGCCCACCGGCCAGCGAGAAGAACCGCGCTCCTGCCTTTGCTTTCCCTTTCCCGCGCCGCCCGCCGGAGCGCTCCCCCACGGCCTCGCGCGCGATACGTACAATGGCAGCATCAGCAGTTGGAGCCGGGCGCGGCCCGGCGCGAGGAAGGGAGTTTTCGATGCTCGTCACCACCAAGGAGATGCTGCTCGACGCCCAGGCCGGCCACTACGCCGTCGGCGCGTTCAACGTCGAGAGCCTCGAGTTTGTCATGGCCGTCGTGAAGGCCGCCGAGGAGCTGCGCTCCCCCGTCATCATGCAGACCACGCCCGGCACCGTGAAGTACGCCAACCTCGACTACTTTGCCGCCATGTGCCGCGTTGCCGCCGAGCAGGCCAGCGTCCCCGTGGCCATCCACCTTGACCACGGCGACGGCTTTGACCGCGCCGTCCAGGCCATGAAGGCCGGCTACACCTCCGTCATGATCGACGGCAGCCACGACACCTTTGAGGACAACATCGCCCTCACCGCGTCCGTGACCAAGGTTGCCAAGCCGCTCGGCATTCCCGTTGAGGCCGAGCTCGGCAAGGTTGGCGGCAAGGAGGACGACGGCCCGGCCGTGAAGGGCGAGAACCCCTACACCGACCCGGACGAGGCGCGCGAGTTTGTCGAGCGCACCGGCTGCACCTCGCTGGCCATTGGCGTGGGCACAGCGCACGGCGTCTACACCGAGACCCCGCACATCGAGCAGAGCGTGGTCAAGGCCATCCGCTCCGTCGTGGACGTGCCGCTCGTGCTCCACGGCACCTCCGGCGTGCCCGACGACCAGGTCGCCGAGGCCGTGAGCAACGGCATCTGCAAGGTCAACTACGCCACCGAGCTGCGCCAGGCGTTCATGCGCGGCTTCATGGGCTACATGGCCGAGAACCCCGGCACCTTTGACCCCAAGAAGCCCAACAAGCCCGGCATGGCCGAGATTACCGACCTCGTCAAGGTCCGCATGACCAACCTCGGCTCCGTCAACAAGGCGTAGCCCGCAAGACCGCGCGCTCAGGCGAGACGAGAAGGGCCCGACACCACGGTGGTGTCGGGCCCCATTTCATGACAGTTTACCCTGTCACCTTTGTCATCACTGCTCGTCGAGGGCGTTGTTGACGAGGTGGGAGATCTCCTCGGCGTCGTTGGTGGCAAGGACGCTGGTACGGAAGTCCTCGTTCATGAGCATGACGGCAACCCTGGAGAGCAGCTGCAGGTGCGTGGTGCCGGCCTCGGAGGCGGGCGTCATGATGGCAATGGCGCAGGTGACGGGCACGTTGTCCATGGAGGCCCACTCGATGCCCTCGTCAAACTTGGCCACGATCATGCCGGCCTTGGAGATGGCGTCGCTCTTGGCGTGCGGGATGGCAAAGCCGCCCGTCATGCCCGTGGTGCCCTCGGCCTCGCGCGCCGTGAAGGCCTCGTAGACGGCCTCTTCGTCGGTGGCAAGGCCAACCTTGACGGAAAGGGCTCCCATCAGGCGGAGAACGTCGTCCACGGAGCCCGCGGACTGGCCGAGAAACACGTGCTCAACGGGGACATACTCGCTCATCATGACTCCTCACCCGGCAAAAGCCGCTCTGCGCCTTCCGCCAAGAATACTACCATCGCCCCGCCGGTCCATCCAAACCCTGACGCAAATGGCACGTTCTAGAGCACGTTCTGCTCGCGCAGCCGCAGGGCCTCGTAGGCGCAGCCGTACATGGCGGCCTGGTTGCCAAGGCTCGCCGCCTCAATGCGCACGTCCTTGCACGTGGGGAGCGCATAGCGCGAGAAGAGCTCGCGCAGCTCCGGCGCGAAGGTCGCAAAGGCGCCCGCCACGCCGCCACCGATGAGGTACATCGCCGGGTCGGTCACGCAGGAGATCAGCGCCATCGCCTGGGCGAGGTAGTCGCACATCTGGTGGACGGCCAGCTTGGCGCACTCGTCGCCGCCCGCGAGCGCGCGGAAGACGGAGAGCGTGTCCGTGGCGTGCTCAACGGGGACCGGGGTGACGCCGCGCTTCTCGCACTCCTCCAGGTAGAGGCGCACGATGCCCTTGGCGGAGGCGTACTGCTCGAGGCAGCCGCATCGGCCGCAGCCGCAGACGAGCTCCTCGTCGCGGTTGACGGTGATGTGGCCGATCTCGCCGCCCGCGCCAAAGGCGCCCGCTATGAGGCGGCCGTTCACGACGATGCCGCCGCCCACGCCCGTGCCCAGGGCAATGAGGACGTAGCTCGAGGTGCCCTGCGCCACGCCGGCCCAGAGCTCGCCGAGGGCGGCCGCGTTGGCGTCGTTGACGAAGGCGATGGTCGCGTGGGGGAAGGCCTCGGTAAGCGCGCCCACGAGCCCCTCCGGGTCGAGCTGGATGTTGGGCAGAAAGCCCACGGTGCCGTCCTCGGCCACGGGGCCGGGGATGTCCAGGCCGCAGGCGATGACGTTTTCCGGCGCGGCGTCGTGGGCAGTGAGAATCTTGCCGATGCCCTCCGTCACTGTGGCGTAGGCCTGCGCGTCAACGAGCGCGGGCGTGGGGATCTTGCGCTCCTCGAGGAGCTCCCCCTCAGGCGTGAAGAGGCCGACCTTGATGCTGGTGCCGCCAACGTCGATTCCGAGTACCGCTTCCATGGGAGTCCCCTTTCAGCCTTTCAGACAAAGTTCCATCGTCACGATGATACGGGCGCGGGCGGCTCTCGTGCGCGTTCTTTCTGCGATTGGTCGGATATACGCCGGACTGTGGGACAATAGGTGCGCGTAAGACACGCGACAGCGAAGGAGCAGACATGGCAGAAACGGACCCCACTCAGATCAACGCCGCGCTCTCCAACCCCCGTGCGGACATGGAGGCGCTCGACGACCTCGAGCGCAGGCTCTTCTCGCTGCGCTACGCGATGGCAGAGATCGGCTCGCTCGGCCCCGTGATCGACCCGCCCAAGGCGACCGCCCAGCGCGGCGAGGCCCTGGCGCACCTGCAGCAGATGAGCGTCGAGGCCCTGTGCGACCCTGCCACGGGCGCCCTGCTCGACCGCCTCTCCCAGGAGCCCGAGCTTGTTGGCGAGACCCGCCTCGCGCAGATCAAGGTGCTGAGGCGCGACCGCGCGTCGCTCCTGGACGTTCCTGCCGAGGAGCAGGCCGCCTTCAGCCGCCTCACCGTGGAGGCAAACGACGTCTGGCGCCGCGCCAAGGCCGCCAACGACTGGACGTCCTTCGAGCCCTACGTGGACCGCATCGTCGAGTCCATGCGCCGCATCGCCGGCTACAAGAACGCCGAGAAGGACCCGTACGACGTCTGGCTCGACGAGTTTGAGCACGGGACCGACCGCGCCTTCTACGACCGGTTCTTCTCGCAGGTGAAGGACTGCGTGGTGCCGCTTCTGGCGGATTGCATGGCGAGTCGCCACAAGCCGACGCACAAATGCGTGGACGGCTCCTTTGACGTGGAGCGCCAGTGGCGCCTGGCCGACGACCTCGCGCGCCTTGAGGGGCTGGACATGGACGCCCTCTGGATCGGGCGCACCGAGCACCCCTTCACCTGCGGCATGTCGCGCGACTTTGTGGTGGTCACGGGCCACGTCTATGCGGACAACCTGCTCTCCAACGTGTTCTCGATCCTTCACGAGGGCGGACACGCCCTCTACGAGCAGAACGTGGACGCCGCCTATGCGGCAACGTCGCTTGCCGAGGGCACCTCGATGGGCATGCACGAGGCGCAGTCGCGCTTCTTCGAGAACCTCGTGGGACGCTCGGAGGCGTTTGCCGCTCCGCTGCTCGCGGTGCTGCGCAAGCACTTCCCGGGCCAGTTTGCCCGCGTGACGCCTCACCTGCTCTACCTGGCCGAGAACTGCGCCGAGCCCGGGCTCGTGCGCACCGAGGCCGACGAGCTCACCTACCCGCTGCACATCCTCGTGCGCTACGAGATCGAGCAGATGCTCTTCTCGGGCGAGGCCACCGCGGCGGACGTCCCGCGCCTCTGGGCCGAGAAGTACCGCGCGTACCTCGGCGTCTCCGTGCCGGATGACACGCGCGGCGCCCTTCAGGACACGCACTGGTCCGACGGCTCGTTTGGCTACTTCCCCACCTACGCGCTGGGATCGGCCTTTGGCGCGCAGCTCAAGGCGGCCATGGTGCGCGGCGGCGTGGACTTTGAGGGGGCGTGCGCCGCGGGCGACCTCGCGCCCGTCCGCGCCTGGCTGCGCGACAACATCTGGCACTGGGGCCGCGCCAAGGACTCCGGCGAGCTCATCCAGGCAGCCTGCGGCGAGCCCTTCCTGGCCTCCTACTACACCGACTACCTCACCACCAAGTTCACCTCCCTCTACCGTCTGTAAATTGGGGACGTGTTTTTTCGCTCAGAGATTTTGGGACAGGTTTTAGTCGGAGGGGTTAGGGATGCGAGCGCTCATACAGCGCGTCGAGAGCGCGCAGGTTGAGGTGGACGGCGCCGTGGCAGGCAGCTGCGGCGCCGGCTACCTCGTGCTCTTGGGCGTGGCGCCCGGCGACGACGAGGCGCTCGCGGAGCGCCTCTGGCGCAAGGTGGCAGCGCTGCGCATCTGCGCGGACGATGAGGGCAAGACCAACCGCTCGCTCGTTGACACGGGCGGCAGCCTGCTCGTGGTGAGCCAGTTCACGCTCTACGCCGACGCCCGACGCGGCAACCGGCCCTCCTTCACCGGCGCGGCCTCCCCCGAGCTCGCCGAGCACCTCTACGAGCGCTTCTGCGAGCTCGCGGAGGCGGACCTCGGCGCCGACCGTGTGGGGCGCGGCGTCTTTGGCGCCCACATGCGCGTGAGCTTGGTCAACGACGGCCCGTTCACCGTTCTTCTCGACACGGACGAGCTAGGCTGGAGCTAGCGCTTCACCCATTGGTTGAACTTGGGGCCTGAGCTGGATGCAGACTGAAAATGATATGATTGAATAATTGTGCATCTAGCGTACGAAAAGGAAGGTCCCTGCATGAAGATCGTCGATGAGTTCAAGGAGTTCATCGCCCGCGGCAACGTCATGGACATGGCCGTTGGTATCATCGTCGGCGGTGCGTTCACCGCTATTGTCAACTCCCTCGTGACCAGTGTCATCACCCCCGGCATCCACTTCCTCACCGCCGTGACCAGCTCCGCCACCGGCGGCGCCGCGGACGAGGCCAACAACATCATCGCCGGCCTCAAGTGGATGGTCCCCGGCACCGACGCCGCGCCCGAGTACATTGACCTCGGCGCGTTCATTGGCGCTGTGATCAACTTCCTGATCATTGCCTTCGTGGTCTTCTGCATGGTCAAGGGTCTCAACACCATGCGCGAGAAGATGGACGCCATCGCCAAGAAGGAGGCCGACGAGGAGGCTGCCGAGGAGGCTGCTGCCCCGCACTGCCCCTACTGCCTCGAGGAGGTCAAGGCCGGCGCCACCCGCTGCCCGCACTGCGGCGAGAAGATCGAGGCCTAAACCTGACAAAGGTGACAGGGTAAACTGTCATGAAATGCGCCGCCCGACGAAATGTTGGGCGGCGCATTTCATGACAGTTTACCCTGTCACCTTTGTCAGCAGACCCTCCCAAAACCACGTTTTTCTCGCTGGAACGTTGATTTGGGAGGGTTCAAGTTGCTTAATGCCGCTCAAATCTACATTCCAGGCCCAGAATTGTAGATTTGGGAGGGAGAAGGACGAGTGTGCTACGGAAGGCGGGAGGTGATGAGGGTCATGTTGCCCGAGAAGCGCAGCTCGCCACAGCCGGCGGGCGCCAGGAAGTGCGTCCCGCGGGCAATCTCGTGCTCCACGCCGGCCTCGGCGGCGCACACGGTACCGGAGCCCTCGATCACGCTCACACAGAGGAACGGCCACTCCTCCCCCACGTTCTTCTCGCCGCTCACGCGCACGCGGTCCACCACAAAGTTGGGGCACTCCATGAGCTCGGTCACGCCGTCCACCTCGGGCGCGGTGACCTCGCCGGACGCGGGCGCCTCCATCGCATAGTCCACCACGTCGAGGCTCTGCTGGATGTGCAGCGGGCGCGGCTTGCCGTCGTCGCCCACGCGGTCGTAGTCGTAGACGCGGTACGTGACGTCGGAGGACTGCTGGGTCTCCAGGATGAGCGTGCCGCCCTGGATGGCGTGAACGGTGCCCGGCTCAATGGGGAAGAAGTCGCCCACGTGGCACGGCACGAGGTTGAGCATGTCGTCCCAGCGCCCCTCCTCGATCATGGACGCAAGCTCGGCGCGGTCGTGCGCGCGCTGGCCAATGACGATCTGCGTGCCCGCCTCGGCGCCCAGCACGTACCAGCACTCCCGCTTGCCCAGGCTGCCGTTCTCGTGCTCGCCGGCGTAGGCGTCGTCGGGGTGCACCTGCACGGAGAGGTTGTCCTTGGCGTCGATGATCTTCACCAGCAGCGGGAAGCGGTCGCCCTCCACGCCGCCAAAGAGCTCGCGGTGCGCGTCCCAGAGCTCGGAGAGGTGCGTGCCCGCCCAGGCGCCCTCGGCCACCACGCAGTCGCCGTTGGGGTGCGCGCTTATCGCCCAGCACTCGCCGATGGGGCCGTCCGGGATCGTGTAGCCAAAGTCGTCGGCCAGCTTGCGGCCGCCCCAGATCTTCTCGTGAAAGATGGGCTCGGGAAAGATAAGGTCACGCGCGATGTCAGACATGGCTCCTCATTCTTGCGATTTGGACAGATGCGGGCCGGCAGCCCGTCTCACATGATAGACCCGCCGGGTGAGAAGTACCGTCGGATTGCGGCGCCGCACCGTGGCGGCAGGTCTCCGCGCCGAGCCACACCGCTAGAGCGAGACCTCGTAGAACCCCAGTAGGCTCTCGTCCGCGTCATAGAGCCCGAGGATGAAGTCGCAGCTGGACTCGGGCGTGACGGAGAGGCCCTCGTCCTGCTCGAAGTAGAAGAACCCCTCGACCGTCTCACCCGCGCGGACGGGCGCGCCAAGCGTGGCGTTCATCCACACGTCCTCGCCGTCGAGCGTCGTCGTGATGTTGGATACCAGGTAGTCCGTATCGGAGCGGTTCTCGATGACAAGGTGGTAGCCGGTGTCCCCCTCGGCGTCGTAGCCAATGCCGTCGATGACGATCCTTGCCATCTCGTCATCGCAGACAACGACGTCCAGCTCGTCGGTTATGGTCACCGTTGCCACGTAGAGCTGCGTCTGGAGAATCCACTCGTCGCTCAGGAGGTCCGCCAGGCTCTCGGGCCCGCCCGCGCTCACGGTCTGGTCGAGCTCTTCAGCGTCCTGCGAGCCATCGTCGAGTCCCTCCTCCTCGAGGGTCTCGTCCATGTTCTGGATCTGCTCCGCCAGGCCGTCGCCGGAGTTCTCCGCGGGGTCACGGTCCATGTTGGGCTCGTCGGAAACCTTCTCAAAGACCATCGTCTCACCGTCGTACGTCAGGGTGAGCTCGCCGTCCTCAAACGGCACGTCCACCGTGTCCGACCCGAGCGTGAGGGAGAGCGTGTCCTCGTCCGCGATCTCCCACGAGCCCTCGTCCTGCTCGCCAAAGGCGTCAACGAGAAGCGCCCCAGAATCGTCAAGGTCAAGCGTCACGTGCATGCCGAGGCTGGCAAACTCGGCATAGTCGTCCTCCGTGATGGTCATGTTCTCAAACTCGGCGGAGCTCAGCTCCCAGCTGCCCACATAGTCGTCCCTCATCTTCTCGAGGTCGGAAAGCTGGATCCCCTCGCCCGAGCCGAGCGCGTTCCCACCGCACGCCGCAAGCGAGGCGGCAAGCGTGATCGTGCCCAGAAGCGCGCCGAGCCTTTTCCCTCTACCCATGAGCCCTCCCCCGGTTGAACCAAGACTCTGAACAGCATATCTGAAAAGAAGCTGCCATCTGGCGGAGGGAGGGCGGAAGGCGGTCCCGCTCGGTAGACGGGCGGCGCGGGGCGCGGCGAGAAGTACCGGCGCTAGCGGGCGTCCTTCTCGCCGTGATTGCTGGCAGCGTGGGCGTCAGGCGCGAGATGGTCCTCGTGGTCCGCATGGCCGCCGTGACCGTGATGCCCAAAGTGGAAGAGATGGTGCTCGTGATGCGAGGCGTCGGGCAGGTCCTGCGGGCGGATGAATCGCTCGCAGACGTTGGAGGTGCGCAGGTACTCCTCGCCAAACGGGTCCACCGTGGGGACGAGCTCGCGGGGACTCGCCGCGAAGTGGTTCTCGGGGCTGGTGCTCACGTGAGGGTTGGCAAGGGTGTAGCCGCGGCTGCACGCCCCCTGGTACAGGCCGGACTCCTCATGAAACGCGAAGCTTGCGTACACGCAATCCGAGCAATGAAAGCCCATGCGGGTTCCTTCCCTTTGATGCAAAGTATTGGAGATGGTACCCCAATGGGCGTGCCGCAGACGCCGGTCTCACGGTGCTCGGCCCTGGCGCCAGCGTCAAGTTGGCTACGCAGTCCAGACGTACTCGCAGGTCTCCGCGTTAAAGCCGGCGCCCAGGCGCTCCTGGCAGAAGTCGACGCACCACTGGCGGGTGAAGTCCGCGCAGTTGGAGTCGTTGCGAATGCCGTTGCCCGCGGCGAGCTCCTCGGTGTATTCGGACAGCTTATAGGTGGTGAGCCCCGTCGTGCCCGCCTTGTTGGTGATGATGGGCACGATCTTGAACTCGCTCACGCGCACGCCCCCTCCCGAGAAGGTCAGCGTGGCGCGTGCGATGCTGCCGATCATGGAGGCCTTGTTGTCCTGGCCGGAGACGAAGTTACCCGTGGACCAGAAGACAGGCACGGAGCGGCCGTCCGCGCTCTGCACCACCTCAAAGGGCTGCATGACGTGCGGGTGGTTGCCAATGATCACGTCCACGCCGGCGTCCGCGAGGACCTGCGCCCAGCGCAGCTGCTCCTCGTCGGGGCCGGCGGCGTACTCGGTGCCCCAGTGCGGGCAGGCCACGATGGCCTCCGCGCCGGCAACGCGCGCCGCCTCGATGTCCGCGGCGATCTGCTCCTCGCTGATCATCCGGACGGCCCAGGGCTCGGGCAGGGGAATGCCGTTGGTATTGGTGGCGTAGTTGAGGATGGCGATCTTGTGGCCGGAGCGCTCGAGGACGGGCACCACGTCGGCCGCCTCCTCGCTGTCCGCCATGCCCGTGACCGTCATCTCGGGGTGGTTCTCGCGCCAGAAGGCGAGCTCCGCCTCGATGCCCGCCATGCCCTTGTCGAGGGCGTGGTTGTTGGCGTGAAGCGCCACGTCAAAGCCGGCGTTTACCTCGGCGGTGCCGATCTCCTGCGGCCCGTTGAAGACCGGGTAGCCAGAGAGGCCCAGTTCGTCGCCACCGAGCAGCGTCTCTTGGTCCAGCATGGCAATGTCTGAGGCCTGGACGTCATCGCGGACGTGCTCAAAGAGGTGATCGTAGTTGCGCGTGCCGTTGGCCTTCTCGCCGCTCTTCCACACGCTCGGGTGCACCAGGATGTCGCCCACCATGAGGACGGTTACGTCAGCGGGCTCGGCGGTTGCGCCGCGGTCCATGACCACGCCCGGGGTCTCCTCCTCGGCGGGAGGGAGCTGGGACATGCACGCGGCAACGCTGCCCACGCCCACGAGCGCCGCAGCGGCCAGGAGCCCGCGGCGCGTGAGCGTGACGCCCCGGTGCGCGGCGCTACCAGAGCGCGGCGTCGGCTTGCGCGGCGTGGGCTTGCGATGCTCGGTCATGGAATCCATGGAGCCTCCTCTGCGAGGGTTCTTCTCGCCCCATTGTCGCACGACATGTCTGGGGATGCAGCGCGCCTTTCAGCAAACCTAGCAAGTAGTGGTTCTCAGCCAAAGTATACAGCTATCTTATTTCTCCTTCTCTTTGTTCAAGAACCACTACCTGTCAGGTTTTGGTTGGCGAGAAGAACACATGACACCCAGCTCTGACGTCAGTGTCATAAAAAAGGGCCGGCGCGCGGCCGGCCCCGAAGCTCGTCTTAGAAGTCCGCGTTGCCCACGGTGCGGGGGTGCGGGATGACGTCGCGGATGTTGTCAACGCCGGTGAGGTACATGACCATGCGCTCGAAGCCCAGGCCAAAGCCCGCGTGCTGGCAGCCGCCGTAGCGGCGCAGGTCGAGGTAGTACTTGTACTGCTCCGGCTCCATGCCAAGCTCGGCGATGCGGCGCTCCAGCACGTCGAGACGCTCCTCGCGCTGCGAGCCGCCCACGATCTCGCCGATGCCGGGCACGAGGCAGTCCACGGCCGCCACGGTCTTGCCATCGTCGTTGAGGCGCATGTAGAACGCCTTGATGGCGGCCGGGTAGTCGGTCACGAAGGTCGGGCGCTTGAAGTGCTCCTCGGTGAGGAAGCGCTCGTGCTCGGTCTGCAGGTCGCAGCCCCACTCCACGGGGTACTCGAAGACGTGGCCCGCTGCCGCGGCCTCCTGCAGGATCTGGATGGCCTCGGTGTAGGTGACGTGCGCAAAGTCCGAGGTGGCAACGTGGGTGAGGCGCTCGATGAGGCCCTTGTCCACAAACTTGTTGAAGAACTCCATCTCGTCCGGGCAGGCGCCCATGACGTAGTTGATCACGTACTTGAGCATCTCCTCCACGCAGGCCATGTCGCCGGCGAGGTCGCAGAAGGCCATCTCGGGCTCGACCATCCAGAACTCGGCGGCATGACGACGCGTGTTAGAGTTCTCGGCGCGGAACGTGGGGCCAAAGGTGTAGACGTCGCCAAAGGAGAGCGCGAAGTTCTCGGCCTGGAGCTGGCCGGAGACGGTGAGGTTGGCGGCGTGGCCGAAGAAGTCCTGCGACCAGTCGACGGTGCCCTGCTCGGTGCGAGGCGGGTTCTCCACGTCGAGCGTGGTCACGCGGAACATCTCGCCCGCGCCCTCGGCGTCGGAGGTGGTGATGATCGGCGTGTTCACGTAGACGAAGCCGCGCTCCTGGAAGAAGCGGTGGATGGCGTAGGCCGCCACGGAGCGCACGCGGAAGACGGCGCGAAAGAGGTTGGTGCGGCTGCGCAGGTGCTGCTGGGTGCGCAGGAACTCGCGGGTCTGGCGCTTCTTCTGCATGGGGTAGTCCGGCGCAGAGGCACCCTCCACGCGGATCTGGGCCGCCTGCAGCTCAAAGGGCTGCGGGCGCTCCGGCGTGAGCGCGAGCGAGCCCGTGACCACGAGCGACGAGCCAACGCCCGTCGCGGCGATCTCGTCGTAGTTGGCGAGCGTCTCGCGGTTCATGACGACCTGCAGGTCCTTGAAGCACGAGCCGTCGTTGAGCATGACAAAGCCAAAGTTCTTCATGTCGCGGACCGAGCGGACCCAGCCGGCAACGGTGACGGTGGTGCCGCCGAGCTCGTCCATGTCGGCGAAGAGCTGAGAGATGTGGGTGCGTTCCACGGGCTTCTCCTTTATGCGTACTTCTCGCCCTGTTTTCCAACGCTTAACTGTACCGCATTGGGGGTGCGAGCGCTCCCGGCGCGCCCCTCCGGCCGCAGGCCCTTCTCGCCGCAGGCCCTTCTCGCCGCGGGTCCTTCTCGCCGCGGCTTTACCGGGCACCTGGTATTCAGTGTCCTGAAAATCGGAGGTAGGGCGCAAAATGTCCTGAAAATCAGAGCCATGGCAGGCGAAAAGGTCCCCACGCCTGCCACGGTCCCGATTTTCAGGACATGGCGAGAAGGACATGCCGCCGCACCATTTTTCAGGGCGCACGCCCCGGCCGGCAAAGCTAGAATCGAGTCAGCAACAGAAGCGCCCCCGAAAGGAGCACGCATGGAAGCCTACAAGCGCGAATTCATCGACTTCATGGTGGAGTCCAACGTCCTCAAGTTTGGCGACTTCACGCTCAAGAGCGGCCGCAAGTCCCCGTTCTTTATGAACGCGGGCGCCTACGTCACGGGCAGCCAGCTCAAGCGCCTGGGTGAGTACTACGCGCACGCCATCAACGACAACTTTGGCCTGGACTTTGACGTGCTCTTTGGGCCGGCGTACAAGGGCATCCCCCTCTCCGTGACCACCGCCATCGCCCTGCACGACCTCTACGGCAAGGAGGTCCGCTACTGCTCCGACCGCAAGGAGGAGAAGGACCACGGCGCCGACAAGGGCGGCCTTCTTGGCTCCAAGCTCGTCGACGGCGACCGCGTGATCATGATCGAGGACGTCACCACCTCGGGCAAGTCCATCGACGAGACCTATCCCAAGGTCACCGGCGCCGCAAACGTTGAGGTCAAGGGCCTCATCGTGAGCCTCAACCGCATGGAGGTGGGCAAGGGTGGCAAGGTGACCGCCCAGCAGGAAATCCAGGAGAAGTACGGCTTCCCCGTAGCGAGCATCGTCTCCATGGCCGACGTGGTGGAGGCCCTTGACGGCACCGTCATCACGCCCGAGCTCAAGGCCGCCATCGACGCCTACTACGAGCAGTACGGCGTCAAGTAGCGCCCAGCAAGAAGCACCGAGAAGGGCGGGGGGGCCCCCCCCCCCCCGGGGGGGCCCCCCCCGGGGGGGTGGGGGCCCCGG
>NZ_JAUDEA010000016.1 GCF_030372065.1 Thermophilibacter provencensis
TTGTCATCACCCCTGTCAGGTCGCCCCCCGCCATCGCCGCCCCGGGCCCGCTAGCGACACGCGTTGACGAAGGAACGCCAGAGGTTGAAGTCCGTCTCAAGCTGACCCCAGGTGTACTCCGGGTGCCACTGGACGCCCAGGCAGAAGCGTCGCTCGGGCACCTCGATGGCCTCCGGGACCCCGTCGGTGGCGCGCGCGACCAGGCGAACGCCCTCGCCGAGGGCGCTCACGCAGCAGTGGTGCGCAGAGTTCACCTGCGCGGTACGGGCACCGCCGAGAGCGCGCTGCAGGAGCGACCCCTCCTCCACCTCGATGGGATGCGCGGGGCCGTTGAGGATTCCCACGTGGCGCCACTGCACCATGCCCTCACGCGCGCCCAGGCTTGGCACGTCCACGCAGAGCGTCCCGCCAAGAGCCACGTTGAGCAGCTGCGTCCCCCTGCAGGTGGTGAAGAGCGGTACGTCCCGCTCAAGGGCGCGTCGCACGAGCGGGAACTCAAAGGCGTCGCGCTGCTCGCAGAGAAGGGCGGGGTCATACGGTATGGTGCTCCCCCATCGCGCGGGATTGACGTCCGGCCCGCCCGGCACGGCAACGCCGTCGGCCATGTCAACGTAGGCATCGATCACATCCTCGTCGGTGGTGATCGCCATCATGAGCGGCAGGCCACCGGCGGCAAGTATCGCGTCCACAAAGCAGTCCGCAATCGCCTCCAGCGGGGCCACGCGCTCCTCCCCGCGCATGGACTCGGGCATCCAGCGCGGGGCAACGAGGACGACCGGTCTTCTCGCCATGGCTAGTGCCCCCTGATGGAGTCGAGAAAATCGCGCGCACGCTGCGTCTTGGGATGGTCGAAGAACTCGTCCGGAGAGCCCTCTTCCACGATCTGGCCCTCGGCCATGAAGATGACGCGGCTCGCCACGCGGCGCGCAAATCCCATCTCGTGCGTCACCACGACCATGGTCATGCCGCCGCGTGCGAGCTCCACCATGACATCGAGAACCTCGTTGATCATCTCGGGATCGAGCGCGCTCGTGGGCTCGTCGAACATCATCGCCTTGGGGCGCATGGCAAGGGAGCGCGCGATGGCGGCACGCTGCTGCTGGCCGCCCGAGAGCTGCGCGGGAACCTTGTTGGCCTGCTCGCCCACACCCACGCGCTCGAGAAGCTCCATTGCGCGCGCCTCTGCCTCTTCCTTGGAGAGGCCCAGCACCTCGCGCGGGCCAAGCGTCACGTTGTCGAGGATGCTCAGGTGCGCGAAGAGGTTGAACTGCTGGAAGACCATGCCCAGCTCGGCGCGCATGCGCGTGAGGTCGCGTCCCTCCTGCGGCAGCGGCTCGCCCTCGATGAGAATCTCACCGGAGTCGATGGTCTCCAGGCGGTTGATGGTGCGGCACATCGTGGACTTGCCGGAGCCCGAGGGCCCAATGACCACAACGACCTCGCCCTTCTCGACCTTGAGGTTGATGTCGCGCAGGACGTGCAGGTTGCCGTAGTGCTTGTCCACGTGGCGAAGCTCGATCACGGGAACGTCCCGCCCGCTCTTCTCGACGGTGTCTGTCTTGGACATGGTTCTCCGTTCCCTAGCGGATGATCTTGGCGCCGGTCCTGCGCGAGACGTAGACCGCCGCCTTGTTGATGGCAAAGTTGATGAGGATGTAGACGAGCGCGATTACGAGGTACATTGAGACGAGCGCGTCGTAGCTCGTGATGAGGACGCGCGCGTTCTGCATGAGGTCGGGAAAGCTCACCACGTAGGCAACCGTGGTGTCCTTGACCACCACGACGAGCTGAGCGATGAGCGAGGGTATGACGTAGCGCACCGCCTGGGGCAGCACGATCTTACGCATGGTCTGCGCCGGCGAGAGGCCAATGGAGAGCGCCGCCTCCACCTGCCCCTTGGGCACGGCGTTCACGCCCGCGCGAAAGACCTCCGCGAGAACCCCCGCCGCCGCAAGCGCAACCGGCAGCGTGAGCATCCAGAACGGGGGCATCTTGACCCCCAGCTGAGCCGGCACAAAGAAGAGGAAATAGATGAGAAGCAGGCTCGGGACGCCACGGAAGAAGTCCGTGACCACGCGACAGAGCGCGGCAAGCGGGCGGACGCCGCTCGTGCGGCCGAGCATAAGGAGCAATCCCAGCACGAGCGATATGGCGCCTGCCGTGAGGGCCACGGAAACGGTGCCGAGAAGCCCCTGCCCCAGGAAGCGCCACGTGGTCCACTGCAGGAAGAGCGACCAGTAGCGCGGGGCGAGCTGCCCCGTCACGTAGAATTGCCGGACAACGGCCGCGATGCCAAGAAGCACGACGACGGCCGTGATTGCGGTGCCAATGCGCACCCTGCGGCGGGTGCGAGGCCCGGGCGTTTCGTAGAGGGCGTCGCGCATGGAGAGCGTAGGAGTTGGGCTGCTCATCGGAGAATCCTCACCCTCTTGTCAAGGCGGTTGCCCACAAACGAGATGGCCAGGGCGCTGAGCGCGTAGCCAAGGGCCGAGACGAGAAACGCCAGAACGCCTCCCGTCGCGCGCGTGTTGACGTAGGAGACCACACCAGTGAGCTCCTGCGGGTTGAGCGGCACCTGAGAGCCCAGGGCAGTAGTGAGCATGACGGCGATGAGCAGGTTGGTCATGGGGAGCACCGTGGTTCTCAGTGCCTGGGGGATCACGATCTTGCGAACGATCTGCGTGAAGGAAAGGCCGATTGAGCGCGCCGCCTCGATCTGCCCCACGCTGATGGTGTTGATGCCGCTCATGAAGTTCTCGGAGCCAAACGCAGAGCCCAGAAGGACGGTGGTCACGATGACGCAGGTGCGCCAGTCGAGCACGATGCGCAGCTCCGGAAGGGCGTAGGCAATGATGATGAGCAGCGCCACGCCGGGGATGTTGCGAAAGACTTGCACGTAGAGGTCGCCCACCAGACGAAGCGGCCCATACGGCGAGACTCGCGCCACCGTGACGAGCACGGCAAGCGCCATCACGAAGACAAACGACACCGCCGTCATCGACCAGGTGGCGAGAAGCCCCTGCAGGTACTTGTCGCCATACGTTGAGAGCAGCTCAGAAAGCCCCATCACACCTCCTCATGGTGAAAAGTGACGGCCACTTTTCATCATGCGCCGATGGCGGGCGGGTTGGGGACAGTCTCAACGCCGGCGCGGTCGCCGATGCAGAGCTGCCAGAGCTCGGCCCAAAGGCCCTCGTCCTCGATGCGCTGGAGCCACGCGTTCACGAAGTCCACGCCATCGGAATCGAGCGGCAGGCCAATGCCGTAGGCGTCAACCGGGCCAAATTCCTCGCCCGCAAGGCGATAGCGCCCGGGATTGCGGGTCATGTTGCCCATCTGCATGGCGGTGTCGATCACGTAGGCGTCAACGCGTCCCTGCTCAAGGGCGCTTCTGGCCTCCTCGTCAGTGGCAAACTCCTGAATGAGCGCCTCGGGGGCGTACTCCTCCAGGATGCTCGGGCCGGTGGAGCCCGACTGTGCGGCAACGTTTCTGCCCGCAAGGTCCTCGAGGGAGTTGATGTCTGAGTTGTCCGCCATCACGAGGATGGACTGCTGCGTGGTGTAGTACGGCCCGGCAAAGGAGATGACCTTCTTGCGGTCGTCGTTGATCGAGTAGGTGGCAAAGACCGCGTCCACGGAGTCATTCTGTAGGACGGACTCGCGGGTGTTGGAGGTGACCTGCGTGAGCTCGTAGGCATTCTCGTCACCAAGGATGTAGCGGGCAAGCAGCTGGAAGAGGCCGGCGTCAAAGCCGCGCGTGGCACCGTCCTTCTCGTTGAGGAGGCTGAAGAGCAGCGACGTCTGGACGCCGCCCACGCGCAGGGTGCCGGCGTCGCGCACCTTGGTGGCCCACGCGGAGGCAGCAATCTCGTCATCTGCCGCCACGGGGCCAGTGGCGAGAAGGGCGTCATAGGCCTCGGCGTCAAGCTGCGCCTCCTCCGGGGTCTCCCCGCCCGAGCCCTCGGGGGCGGGTGCATCGTCGCAAGCGGCAAGGCCAAAGGCGGAAAGCGCGGCAACGCCCAGGCCGAGTGCCTGGCGGCGCGTGAGATTGAGGTTTGCAATGGTCATGTGGGGCTTCCTTTCCCTGGGGTCCCGTACACGTTCCCTAATTGTACCCGCTGCGCTAGGAATTAAACCTCCCGCGACGGCGCCATGTAGCGGCGCCTGCTCCACCCTCTCCTCGCCGAGTGTACGAAAGTCTGAGTTTTATCATTGTAACTCAGCTCATTTACCCAGCGTTTCCCCAGTTGGCGAGAAGGATCCGCAGGCGCGGCGGAGAAACTCACGCTGACTTTCGTACACTCGGCGAGAAGGAAAGAGGGCGACGAGGGGAACCGGAACGCAAAAGCCCGGACGCCGAAGGTGGCGACCGGGCTCGAAGAGGCTATCGGGGAGCAGTTAGCCGAGCAGCTCCTCGACGTCGAGGGCGATCATGTACTCCTCGTTGGTGGGGACCACCATCACGGTGATCGCGGAGTCCGGCGTGGAGATCACGCGCGGCTCGTCGGAGCGCGGCGCGTTCTTCTCGGCGTCGATCTTGACGCCCATCCAGCCGAGGAGCTTGCAGATGTCAGCGCGGATCTCGGGCGCGTTCTCGCCGATGCCCGCGGTGAAGACCATGGTGTCCACGCCCTGCATGGAGGCAGCCATCTCGGCAAAGAGCTGGGAGACGCGGTAGTTGAACATGTCGAGGGCAAGCTGGCACTTCTCGTCGCCCTCGGCGGCACCGGCCTCGATGTCACGGGAGTCGGACGAGACCTCGGACACGGCGAGAAGACCGGACTTCTTGTTCATCATCGTGTCGATCTCGTCGATGCTCATGTGCGCCTCGCGGCTGAGGTAGAAGACCGTCGCCGGGTCGAGCGTGCCGCAGCGGGTGCCCATGATGAGGCCGTCGAGCGGCGTGAGGCCCATGGTGGTGTCCATGCACTTGCCGTCCTGGATGGCGCAGAGGGACGCGCCGGAGCCGAGGTGGCAGCTCACAAGCTTGTGGGTCTTGTCGCCCATCATCTCGTGGACCGTGCGCCAGATGAAGCGGTGGCTCGTGCCGTGGGCGCCGTACTTGCGGACGTGATAGGTGTCGGCGACGTCGCGCGGGATGGCGTAGCGCCAGGCGTGCTCGGGCATGTGGTAGTGGAACGAGGTGTCGGGCACGATGACGTTGCCGAGCTCGGGGAACATGTCACGGCAGATCTCGATGACGTCGGCCTCGGCGTAGTTGTGCAGCGGCGCCAGCGGGGCGACCTCGCGGACCTGGGCGAGCGTCTCGTCGGTGACGATCGCGGACTCGGGGAAGTACCAGCCGCCCTGGACCACGCGGTGGCCAATGCCGCCGATGGGCTTGTCGACGGTCTTCAGGATGTCAAAGACGTACTTGATGGCGGTCTTGTGGTCAGGAAGCGCGACCTCGAGCTTCTGCTTCTCGCCGCCCATCTCCTCGTGACCGACGAACGAGCCGTCGATGCCAATGCGCTCGCAGTTGCCCTTGGCATAGACCTCGCGCGTGTCAACGTCGAGAAGCTGGTACTTGAGCGACGAGCTGCCGGCGTTGATGACCAGAACGTTCATGACTCTCCCTTCGCGGGGACTCCCCCACTCTCTCTTCCCACAGACATGGCTATGATACGCCCGAACGAGCCGTTTTGGGTGCGACGTCGACAAACGGAGAGCGAGCGGCGCTGCGGGCGTTCGCGCGGGTTGCTGCCTCGTACTGCCACCCTCCGGTTTTGGGCAAAACATTTGATGCTCGGACGTCCGAGCGGCGGAAGCTCCACCCAAAACCGGCCCAAACGGTGAAAAACGGGGCGAGAAGAACCTGTTGTGAGGTCCTTCTCGCTCCTGGATATAAAACTTGTTGCCCAAAACCAGACGTTTGCTGCAGCGGCGCAATAGTTGCGTGACACGCCAGGCGGGAAAACCCAAAACCAGGCAAAACCGTGCACGTCACAGAAGCCGGCCGCTGCCAGGGCAGGGCGCTCGCGCGGCCGAGACCCTACGCCGGGATGAGACCCTCGCCGAGCGGCTTGCCACCGAGGACGTGCATGTGCAGGTGCATGACGGTCTGGCCGGCGGCGGTGCCCGTGTTCATGATGCAGCGGAAGCCCGTCTCGGCGATGCCGCACTTCTCGGCGACGGCGCGCACGGCGGCCTCCATCGAGGCGAGCGTCTCGGCGGGAACGTTGTCCACAAAGTTCTCGTGGTGTGCCTTGGGAACCACAAGCACGTGGACGGGTGCCTGCGGGTTGAGGTCGCGGAAGGCGACGACGTTCTCGTCCTCAAAGAGAAACTCGCTCGGAATCTCGCCGTTGGCAATCTTGCAGAAGATGCAGTCGGACATGTGCGTTCCTTTCTCGCGGCGCGTGACGTTACTCGTTGATGTAGGCCGTGCTCGGTGCGGAGACGGTGTCCGTCACCGGGGCGTCCTCGTTGGTGGCGTCGAGAAGGACGCGCACCTTCTGCTCGGCCGTGGACAGGCGCTCGCGCAGGCTCTTCAGCAGCTCGACGCCGCGGCCGTAGCGCTCAAGCGACTCCTCGAGCTCGAGCTCGCCGGACTCGAGGGCGCGCACGATCTGCTCGAGCTCTACGGAGGCCTCCTTGAACGTCATCTCGTCAATGGGGCGATAGGTGGTCTCTGCCATGATCTTCTCACCTTTCCGGGCCCAAGGCCCTGTCAGTCGCAAACGTTGGTCACCGTGGCCTCAAATGAGCCCGCGCCCAGAAGCACGCGCACCTCGTCACCCGCAGCAAGCTCGGAGGCGTCCTTCACCACGTGCCCGGCGCCGTCGCGCGCGATGGCGTAGCCGCGCGCGAGCACCGAGAGCGGAGAGAGCGCGTCAAGCGAGGCGGCCAGGCGCGCGAGCGTTGACTCGGCCGGCCTCGTGAGCCGCGGCGCGAGCTCGACGAGGCGCGAGGCGACGCGCGATACGCCCTGCTCCTCGCGAGCAAGGGAGCGCGGGATGGCGTCGTGCAGGCGCTCCTCGGTCTGCGCGAGGTCACTTATGCGGTCGTGCAGCGGGGCCAGCGGGTCGACGAGGCACCTTCTCGCGCCGAGCGCGTCGAGCGCAACGCGGCGACGGGAGAGCTCGGACTCCACGGTGCTTCTCGCAAGCTTTGCAAGCGCGTCCACGCGCTGCGCGCGCACCTCGAGCGCGGCGGACATGGCACGGCCAAGACGAACCTGGCGCTGCAGCATCTGTCGCTCGACCTCGTCGATCGCGGGCGCCACGGACTCGGCCGCCGCGGTGGGCGTTGAGGCGCGCCGGTCAGCGACCATGTCCGCGATGGTGGTGTCCGGCTCGTGTCCAATGCCCGTCACCACGGGCACGGGGCATGCGGCGATGGCCCGAGCGAGACCCTCGTCGTTGAAGCACATGAGGTCCTCGAAGGAGCCGCCGCCACGCACGAGCAGGATGGCGTCGGGCCGCGATGCGGCGGCGGTGCCGAGCGCGCGGATGATCGTTGCCGGGGCGTCCGCGCCCTGCACCGAGCAGCCCACCACGTCAATCTCAACGAGCGGGTTGCGGCGCGCGAGCGTGCGCTTGACGTCCTCGATGACGCTGCCGGAAAGCGACGTCACCACGCAGACGCGCGAGCAGAACACGGGCACGTGGCGCTTGCGCGCGGGGTCCATGAGACCCTCGCGCTCGAGGGCGCGCGCGAGCTCCGCCACCTGCTGCCGAAGGAGGCCCTCGCCCGCCGCCTCCACCTTGCTCGCCACAAAGGAGAGCTTGCCGGAGGCCTTGTAGATATCAAACTTGCCCGTGAGCTGCACCGCGAGGCCGTCGCGAAGCTCAAAGCCCATCTTCGCCGCCGTGCCGCGCCACACGATGACGCTCATCGAGGCGCCATCGTCCTTGACCTCAAAGTAGCAGTGGCCGGAGCGGGCGTTGGGGCCGCGAAAGCCCGAGACCTCGCCGTTCACCACGAGCGTGGGCCACGCGGAGACCGCGCCCTTGGCGAGCGCGACGGCGTCCGAGACGGAGAGCGGAGCCTGCCCCTCGCCCTTCTCGGCCATCACTCGTCACCCCTGCTGCCGTAGCGGCCAAGAAGGTAGAGCAGCTGCATGATGGAGGTGAGCGCCGCCGCAACGTAGGTAAGGGCGGCAGCGGTGAGCACCGAGCGGGCGCCCTTCTCGTCAAGGCCCGATCCATACGCGGAGAGGTAGGCCACCGCGCGGCGCGAGGCGTCAATCTCCACCGGAAGCGTCACGAGCTGGAACGCCACCGCTATGGCGAAGAGGGCAATGGCGAGCTTGACGAGGCCAAACATGTTGAGGAAGACGCCCATGAGAAGAACGACGACCCACCCCTGCTGGGCGATGTTGACCACGGGGACGAGCGCCGTGCGCAGCCGGTAGAAGCCGTAGCCCTGGGCCGCCTGGATGGCATGGCCAGCCTCGTGGCAGGCAACGGCAACCGAGGCGACGGAGGCGCCGCGGTAGTTGTCATCCGAGAGGTGCAGGCGGTTGTCCCGAGGGTCGTAGTGGTCGGTCAGGCTGCCCGGCGTGCGCGTGATGCCCACGCCCTCGGCGCCGCCCTGCTCGAGCATGGCACGGGCGACGTCCGCCCCGGTGCCGGGAATGCCGGCGCGCACCTTGGACCACTTGTTGTACGTGCTCCTGATATAGGCCTGGGCCGCTCCGCCAATGATCAGGGCGAAGAGCGCGACCATGAGGTAGCCCATGTCCATCCCGTAGCCAAAGCCATAGTAGAAAGGCATCCCGTCTCCAATCCTAGAGGTTGAGACTCATTCTACCCGGAGGGCCGGACAACAATTCGCGCGGGCGCGCGCTACAGCAGCTCGATCCGACCGGACTTGACGGTGAGGCCCACCTCGCCGGAGAGCAGCTGCGCGAGCGTGCGCCCCGCAAGCTCCCAGCGCCACCCGGAGGCAAGACGCGAGCTCCCTCGGTCCTGGAGGAACTCGAGCAGGTCGTCACGCGTGGCGATGAGCTGGGTGGCAACGCCGCTCTTCTCGGAGACGAGCCTCAGCACGGCGTACATGAGGTCGACCACGCCCTCGGCCTCCGCGGAGGGGCGGGCGTGCCTGGCCATCTTGGGGCACTCCTCCGCCGGACACGAGGCACCACGGGAGACGGCCTCGACGAGCGAGCGAGCGTCCCCCTCGGAGAGCTGCTCGGTGTTGCGGATGCGGCGCAGGCGCTCAGGGCTCGAGGGCGCGCGCTTGCAGACCTCGACGATGACCTCGTCAGACATGACCCACTTGCGCGGGATGTCGCGCTCCGCGGCCACGCCCTCGCGCCATGCGCACACCTCGCGGGCTATGGCGAGCTGGCGTCGCGTAAGGGAGCTCGCCCGCTTGAGGCGCTGGTAGGCATCCCTCGGGTCGCGACAGATGCGAGAGGCGTCGCAGAGGCGCTCCATCTCGGGCTTCACCCACGAGAGGCGGTCCTTCTCGATGAGCGCGGACATCATCTGGTCGTAGATGCCCGGGAGATAGCGAACGTCATCCTCGGCGTAGGTGAGCTGCTCGGGGTCGAGCGGGCGCCGCGACCAGTCCGTGAGCGACTCCGCCTTGGCGAGGTGGACCCCGCAGTACGCCTCGACGAGCGAGCCGTAGCTGACCTGCTGGCGCATGCCGAGAAACGCCGCAACGAGCTGCGTGTCAAAGACGGGGGCGCACATCACGCCCATGCCGTCGTAGAGAACCTCGAGGTCCTGCGTGCAGGCATGGAAGACCTTGGTGATGGAGGGGCTCTCGAGAAGCGCGGCGAGCGGCGAGAGGTCCTCGATCGAGATGGGGTCGATGGCGGCGATGTCGTTGCCGGCGGCAACCTGCACGAGGCAGAGCTTGGGGAAGAAGGTCCTCTCGCGGAGAAACTCCGTGTCGACGGCAAGGACCTTGGATGTTGCGGCGCGCTCGCAGAAAGCGATGAGCTCGTCCTGGGTTGAGAGGTACAAAGACGCTCGATTCTCTCATGCGGTGATTGGGTACACTTTTGGAACGACGGCCAAGGCCGACGGCACCCTATGATACAAAAACTGTCGCATCGCTTCTTATGGGGAGGAAAGCCGTGCGCACGCTCATCATCCACAATCCAAAGTCGGGCTTTGGCTCCGATGCCGTCTTCCAGTTTGCGCGCGCCCTCGTGCGCGGCGGCGACGAGTGCGTCCTCAGAATCCTCGCGGGGGGCTTTATCGCGCGCGAGGCCTGTGCGGACGCGGAGGACTTTGACCTTGTCGTCGTCTCCGGCGGGGACGGCACCGTGGCGGCGCTGCTCTACGAGCTTCGCGGGCGAGACGTGCCCGCCTGCGTGTTTCCCTCGGGAACCGCAAACCTCCTGTGCGCCAACATCGGCAACGCGCCCGAGCCCTCCGCTCTTGCGCGCGCCTGTCGCAAGGGAAGGACGGCCGAGCTCGACCTCGGAGAGATTTCCTGGACGGACGAGGGCGGCAACCACGTGGTCCGAGGCTTTGGCCTCATGTCCGGCACGGGCTTTGACGCCCAGCTCATGCAGGCCGCGCTCCCCAACAAGGCCATCATGGGCCAAGCCGCCTACTTTGCCGCGGCGCTTGCCAACCCCCGCCCCGAGGTCGAGCACTTCAGCATCACCGTTGACGGCCGCACCTACGAGCGCGACGGCATCACCTGCCTTGTGGCAAACAACGCCATGATCCAGGGGGACATCCAGCTCGTTCCCAACTGCCGCATGGACGACGGCATGCTCGACGTCATCATGGTTGAGACCTCAGACGCCGCCCAGCTGCTCAAGCCCCTCGCCTTTGGGCTCGTTGACCGAAGCGGCAAGGCGATGGGCCGGCCCCACCTTGAGAGCTTCTCGGGCCGCAAGATCCGCGTTGAGTGCTCGCACCCCGTTCCCATCGAGGTTGATGGCGAGGTCGTGAGCGGGCTCGTGCGCTCCTACGAGGCCCGCGTCCTGCCGCGCGCCGTTCGTCTCGTCGTGGACGCCATGAGCCCCTACGGAGGCACGGACGACGCCCCCTCCCGCTTTGGGGACTCCGACGTCATCGCCTACCCAAAGTAACGCCCGCAGGCCCTATATCACGAGGCCCAGCAGCGCATAGGCAACCATGCCCGCGAGGGCGCACCAGATGAGCGAGCCGGTCTTTCTGGCCACCGCAACCACGAGCGCCGCAGCGAGAAGCGCGGGCACCGATATCCCTGCGACCGGGTCAAAGAGGTCGTTGGCAACGAGCGCCGCAAAGGCGGCCACGGGGATGAGGCCGAGGGCCTCGCTCACCCGCGGCGAGAGCTCGCGGCCCTTGAGCGCAAAGAGCGGGACGCACCGGCAGACCAGGATGACCGCGAGCACGCTCAGGTAGAACACGAGGAACTCGCCCTGGCTCATCGCTCCCCTCCCCGCCCCCTGCGCACCGCGCCCGCAACGAGCCCGGCCGCAACGCCGATGAGCGCACCAAGAAGGACCGCAAGCGATCCCGCGCCCAGCGCCTTGAGCGCGACCACGCCCGCGACCGACGCGACGGCAACGACCGCGGTGACGCGGTCCCAGCGCTGCCCCGCGAGCAGGCACACGAAGATGGACGTCATCGCAAACGACATCACGGCCGTGGGGATGGCGAGCGCCGGCCCCACGGCGGCGCCGAGCGCGTTGGCCGCGGCCCAGGAGAGCATGCTCGTAACGTTCACCGCCGTGGCGCGCGAGACGTCCCACTCCCCCGCCGAGGCAAAGCACTCGAGGTTGACGCCAAAGCTCTCGTCGGTCACCGTGGCCGCAAAGAGGAGCGCGAGCGGCTTGGGCGCGCGAGAGGCATACGGGGAGAGCGCGGCCGAGTAGAGCAGCTGGCGCGTGCTCACGAGTGCCACGCTCGCGATCATGGAGACAACGGGCGTCCCCGCAAGCGCGAGCGAGGCCATCATGAACTGCCCCGCACCCGAGTAGAACGTCGCGGAGAGGAGAAACGCAGCCGCCGGGGAGACGCCCACCTCCGCCGCCATGACGCCACAGGGGATGCCTATGGCAACGTAGCCGAGCATGATGGGGAGCGCCACCGGGAGGGCGGCGCGAACGTCATCGCGAAGGCCCATGGGCTAGCCGAGGTCCGCCGGGAAGCGCACGCCCGCCTGCGAGCGGATCTGGTCCATCACGGCAAGCGAGTCGAGCGTGACGCGCTCAAAGCGCTCGCGGGCGGCAAGGGCGCGCTCGTCTCCCAGCACGGCGGCCACAAAGTCGTCGATCTCGCAGACCATGTCGTTTTCCGGCATGGGAACCTCAAGGCGCCTTCCCCGGGCGCTCTCCACGCGAAACACCTGGCCCTTGTCCTCGTGCTCGTAGAGCCTGAGGTCAACGGGACCGGAGGTCGGCTCCCAGGTGAGCGTCGCCCGCTCGCCCTCCACCTGCGAGGGCAGGACGTCGTCGCTCGTCTTGCCGTAGGAGAGGCTCACGACCTTGTCGCCATAGCCCAGGAGCGCCTCGCCGGCAAGGTCAATGGCGGAGCACGGGTCATCCGGGGCGCAGCCGGGAACGACGGACGTGACGGAGAGGGCGCGCACGACATCGGGCTTCCCAAAGAGCGCGATCGCGGGCTCCACGCAGTAGACGCCAATGTCCATGAGCGCGCCCGCGGACATGCGCGGGTCAAAGATGTTGATGCGCTCGCCCGCCAACAGGCGCCCCATGCGCGAGGTGACCTTGGAGAAGCGCAGGGTTGCCAGGCGAACGGGGCCCAGCTCATGGGCCACGATCTTCTCGATGGCGGAAAACGTTGGCGTGTGGAGGTTGCGCGTGGCCTCCAGGGCAACCACGCCCGCCGCGCGGGCGGCGTCAAAGACCCCGCGGGCCTCGCGCTCGTTGGACGCAAAGGCCTTCTCCACGAGCACATGCTTGCCGCCCACGATCATCTTGAGCGCCTGGGGCGCGTGCAGGGCGTTGGGACTCGCCACGTAGACGGCGTCAACCTCAGGGCTTCTCGCCAGCTCGTCGAGGCTGTCAAAGAAGCTCGACGCTCCGCGCGGCTCGCCAAAGGAGCGCGCCCGGGCAAGATCGCGCGAGTAGGTCCCCACAAGCTCGGCGCCCTCGCTCTGAGCCAGCGCATCGCAGAAGCGCTCGCATATGCCGCTCGTGCCAATGGTCGCAAACCTGAGCATGGACGTTGCTCCCTTCCCCGTGCCGGTGAAGCCCAATTCTACACCGTGCGCAATTCTCGCACCCATCCCAACAAGCTGCTAAGGTGTAGCAAGACACTTTGATCTGGGGGTCATATGTACGCTTTCGAGGGACGCGTTCGCTACAGCGAGTGCGACGAGGCCGGACGGCTCTCGCTCGTCTCGGCAATGAACTACCTGCAGGACTGCTCCACGTTTCAGTCCGCCGAGCTCGGCCAGGGCATAGGGAGCCTCACCGACCGCCGCCTTGCCTGGGTGCTCGCAAACTGGGCCATCGAGGTGACCCGCCTCCCGCGCTTTGGCGAGAAGATCCGCGTCTCCACCTGGTGCTACGAGATGTCGCGCGCGCACGCGCTCAGGAACTTCCGGATCGAGGAAGCCTCCGGAGCAACGCTCGTGAGCGCCGACTCCCAGTGGTTTGTCTTTGACGTGGAGAGCGGGCACGCCACGCGCGTTCCCGACGACCAGCGCGTCTACCTCAGCGAGGAGCCCCGCCTCGACATGGCGCCCCTCGCCCGTAGGATTCGCGTGAGCGGAGAGGGCGAGGCGGCCCCCTGCGTGAAGGTGGCGCAGAGCTATCTCGACACCAACCATCACGTGAACAACGCCCAGTACGTGAGGCTTGCGCTCGACGCCCTCGAGTCCCTCGGGCACGAGGCGCCGCTCGGGAGGATCCAGGTCCAGTATCGCTCGATGGCACTTCTCGGCGACGTTGTTGCCGCGCGCGCCTTTGCGTGCGAGGGCGGCTGGGACGTCGTGCTCTCCGACGAGAGCGGCTCCACGTACGCCATCGTCAGGCTTCAGGCATAGGAGGAATCCATGAACATCCATGTTGCCGCCGCACTCATCAACCAGGACGGACGGCTGCTCGCCGCCCAGCGCTCAACGGGATCCCAGGCCGGCGCCTGGGAGCTCCCCGGCGGTAAGGTCGAGGAGGGCGAGTCCTCCGTCGAGGCCCTTCGCAGGGAGATCGGCGAGGAGCTCTCGTGCGAGGTACGCTCGGCGTGGCTCTACGACACCGTTGAGTTTGACTACCCGGAGTTCCACCTCACGATGGACTGCTACATCACGAGGCTCGACCCCGAGGCGCACCCCAGCTGCGACCCGGAGGTGCACTCCGAGCTGCGCTGGCTCGCCCGAGACGAGCTCTTTGACGTTGAGTGGCTGCCGGCAGACGTGGACCTTCTCCGCGGCCTTGCGTACTACTGGGACGAGGCGTTCTCGGACCAGCTCCTCTAGCGGGCCGCGCCCGCGTGTCCGGCGCGCTTGCTATGATGGACTGAGACGAAAGGAGCTCCATGAGCGAAGAGATCAACGAGACCCCTCAGGTCGTCGACCCCGTCATAGAGAGCGCGAGCGCCACCACGAGCCCCGACAACTCAAACTCGGGCCACGCCGCCTACGTCATCTTTGGCTGCGGCATCGCCCTTCTCGTCATCCTGACGCTGGGGCTCTCGAGCTGCGTCTCCACCGTCTCCAAGCTCGTGGTGAACGACCATGCCCTCGACCACGGCAACGGCTACGAGCTCTACTACGACCACGACGGATACGACGGGTACGACGACTACGACTACCTCGATGACTTTGGACTCGAGTTTGACTACTACTTCAACAGCGGCATGACGGCCCGCTAGTCCCAGCTGGAGCAACATGAGCAAAGCAGACGACATCTTCATCGCAATGTGCTCGGACATCATCGAGCACGGGACCACCACCGAGGGCCAGAAGGTGCGCCCGCGCTGGGAGGACGGTACCCCCGCCTACACCATCAAGCGCTTTGGCGTGTGCAACCGCTACGACCTGCGCGAGGAGTTTCCGGCGCTCACGCTGCGCCGCACGGCCCTCAAGTCCGCGATGGACGAGGTTCTGTGGATCTACCAGCGCAAGTCCAACAACATCCACGACCTCAACTCGCACATCTGGGACGAGTGGGCCGACGAGACCGGCTCGATCGGCAAGGCGTACGGCTACCAGGTTGGCGTGAAGTCCCACTACTCCGACGGCGACTTTGACCAGATGGACCGCGTCCTCAAGGACCTGCGCGAGAACCCCTACTCGCGTCGCATCATGACGAACCTCTACACGTTCTCAGACCTCCACGAGATGAACCTCTACCCCTGCGCCTACAACGCCATCTACAACGTGACGCAGGAGCCCGGCGAGAACCGCCCCACCCTCAACATGGTGCTCGTCCAGCGCAGCCAGGACGTGCTTGCGGCCAACAACTGGAACGTCTGCCAGTACGCCATTCTCCTCATGATGGTGGCGCAGGTGAGCAACATGAACGCCGGCGAGCTCGTCCACATGATCGCGGACGCCCACATCTACGACCGTCACGTGGACATCATCCGCGAGCTCATCTCGCGCCTCACGTTCCCGGCGCCAAAGGTGAGCCTCAACCCCGAGGTCACGAACTTCTACGACTTCACCACCGACGACCTCATCGTCGAGAACTACGAGCACGGCCCGCAGGTCAAGAACATCCCGATCGCGGTGTAACGGAGCTGGCCGGCGAGAAGGGCTGGAGTAATGCCCCGTGCTCAAACAGCTTCGGCGCACAGAGCGCGCCTGCAGAACTGCGCGCGGGGCAATGCGCCGGGCCTTCTCGCCTACCCTTTTCGGCTCGACGGCCCTGACGCTTTGTCCCGCCGCGAGTTCCGCATGAGCCGGAGGCGACTTAATGTCGCCTCCGTGCGAAGAGGACTGTCCGAGCGCCGGGGCAATGCGCCGGGCCGCCCCTCACAGAAAGGTATGAGAGATGACATGCAAGCTGAGCGCGATCGTTGCGGTGTGCGATGACTGGGGCATCGGGCTCGATGGGGGGATGGTCGTCGAGAACCGCGAGGACATGAGGCACTTTGTCGCCTGCACCACGGGTCATCCCGTCATCATGGGGCGACGGACGCTCGAGAGCTTTCCGGGAGGGCGCCCGCTCAAGAATCGGCGCAACATCGTGCTGACGCGCGACCCGTCCTTCTCGCGCGAGGGCGTTGAAGCGGTTCACTCCGTTGAGGAGGCGCTCGATGCCGTGGCCGGAGAGGACGAGGCGTGGGTCATCGGGGGCGATCAGGTCTATCGCCAGCTTCTCCCCCGCTGCGAGCGGGCCGTCGTCACGTGCAACCACTGCGTGCGTCCCGTTGATAGCTGGTTTCCCAACCTTGACGAGAACCCCGAGTGGGAGGTTGCGGACGTGCGAGAGGGCGGCGCCACGCCCGAGGGCGTTGGGTTTGAGTTTGTGACGTATTGCCGCGCCTGAGGCTCTTCTCGGCGAGCAGCTCATGTGCGTAATGACAAGTTGGGGTCTTTTGTGCGCTACTCGGCCGGCTCCTCAGCAGGCGCCTCGGCGCCCTCGTCCACGGGAGCGAGCCCGGCGATGACGTTGGAACCGCCATAGAGAGCCGAGAAGAACTCCTCGCTGCCGGAAACGTTGGCAGCCCAGCCGTCATCGCCCTTCGTGAGCGCAAGGGAGACCGTCGTCGTGACGGGGTTCTCGTTGGCATCAAGGTGCGCGTAGACCAGGTCAACAAGGTGCGAGAAGAGCGCGGCCTTGCCACCCTGCGCATAGGTGTCCTCGGAATCCTGCGTCTCAGTGAACGCGGTGAAGTCGGCGCCCGCGGCATCAAGCGCAGCAGAGAGGCTCGTGTTGGTAACCGTCACGTCCACGGTGGCGGAATCACCGTCAACGCTCGCCTCGCCAAGCTCATACGAGAAGTTCTTGAAGCAGTGACGGTGCCAGTCGTCCGCAATGACGCCGTACTTCTCGAGGACCTCCATCGTGGCCGCGTCGCCAAAGTCCGCAGCGGGCCAGGCCGGGTCCTCGGGCTCCTCGCCGTCCTCGTTGGGAACGGGGACAACATAGCTCTCGAGCAGGGCGCTGGCCGCGTCCTTTACCTGATCAGTCTCGGACTTGCACGCCGTTGTCCCAAAGCCAACGAACATGGCCAGGGCACCCGCGGCAACAAGGCGAAGAAAGTCACGTCGAAGCATCACAACACACTCCCCCACTCGATTTCACGCAGACAAGCTTACCGCATTCATCATGACAGTGGGCTCTGACGCCACAGTCACAACGTGACACTGACGTCAGAGCCCACTGTCACGCCGTCATGAAAGGACCCGCCAGCCGCAGGGGGCTGACGGGTCCCAGGGTGACTATCCGTGAGGGGCTAGTCGATGTCGAGCGCGGCGTCGACCTGGCTGCGGAGGAACTCCTCGGCGTCCTTGCGGCCGCGGGAGAGCTCGGCGGCGGCCATGACGGGCACCCAGTAGTGCACCTTCTGCTTGGCGACGTCAGCCTTCTTGGAGAAGGCCTCGAGGTACGCCTCGGCGTGGCCGGGGTGATACATCTTGAAGAGGATGTAGGTCATCGCGGCGTCGGCCTCGGGGAGGCCACGGGTGACGTGGGCCCAGTCGCAGGCGTAGAGCGTGCCGTCCTCGGTCACGATGACGTTGGAGGGGTTGAAGTCGCAGTGGCAGATGGCACGGCCGGAGCCCATGCGATCGGCACGCATCTGGAGGTCGTAGCGCACGGACGGGTCAAGCTCCTTGACCTTGCCCACCATGCCGGCGATCTTGGTCTTCTGGTCCTTGAGGAGCTCGGGAGCGGGTGTGTTCTGGATCTCGATCTGGAAGTCCACGAACTGCTCGAGGAGCTTGTCGTACTCGTCGGTGCCCTCGGCGGCGTCCATGAGGGAGCGCATCGTGACGCCCTCGACGTACTCGGTGGCCAGGGCCCAGGAGCCGTCGGCAACCTGGGAGACCTCGAGGATCTTGGGGACGCGCACGCCGGCCTCGATGACACGGGCGATGTTCAGGGCCTCGTTGAAGATGTCAGAGGCCGGCTTCTCGGCCTTGAACACCTTGACGATGCGGTCGCCATCGACGTAGACGGCCTTGTTGTGGCGCTCGACGATGACCTTCTTGCTGTCAGAGAGTTCCATTGCTGCCTCCTTCTGGGCAACGAGAAGAACGTGTGCGGACTAGTCCTCGTAGGAGCTGGGCTCGCGGCCGTAGAAGGCGTCGAGGTAGAGCTCCTTGATCTCGGACACGAGCGGGTAGCGCGGGTTGGCGCCGGTGCACTGGTCGTTGAACGCGTTCTCGGACATCTCGTCGATCGTGGCGAGGAAGTCCTCCTCGGTGACGCCAAAGCCGGCGATGGTCTCGGGGACGCCCACGTGAGCCTTGAGCTCCTCGATGCGGGCGATGAAGTTCTCGAAGACCTCCTTGTCGTCCTTGCCCTGGATGCCGCAGAAGCGACCGGCCTCGGCGTAGCGCGCGAGGGTCTTGGGGTGATCATACTGCGGGAAGGTGCCCATCTTCACCGGGCGCTCAGCGGCGTTGTAGCGCATGACGCGGGTGAGGATGACGGCGTTGGCCAGGCCGTGGGCGATGTGGTGATAGGCGCCGAGCTTGTGGGCCATGGAGTGGTTCACGCCGAGGAAGGCGTTGGCAAAGGCCATGCCGGCGAGGCAGGACGCGTTGGCCATGTGGTCACGGGCCTCGACGTCGGTGCCGTCGTCATAGGCGCGCTCGAGGTAGTTGAGGACGAGCTTCATGGCGCGAAGCGCGAGGCCGTCGGTGTAGTCGGACGCCATGATGGAGACGTAGGCCTCGAGGGCGTGGGTGAGGACGTCGACGCCGGAGGCGGCGGTCAGGCCCTTGGGCTGGGTCATCATGTTGTCGGTATCGACGATGGCCATGTTGGGCAGGAGCTGGTAGTCAGCGATCGGCCACTTGGTGCCGGTGTTGGCGTCGGTGATGATCGAGAACGGCGTCACCTCGGAGCCCGTGCCGGAGGAGGTGGGGATGGCCACGAAGAAGGCCTTCTCGCCCATCTCGGGGAAGGTGTAGATGCGCTTGCGGATGTCCATGAAGTCCATGGCCATGTCCTCGAACTTGGCCTCGGGGTGCTCGTACATCATCCACATGATCTTGCCGGCGTCCATGGCGGAGCCGCCGCCGATGGCGATGATGCAGTCGGGCTCGAAGGCCTTGACCTGCTCGAGGCCGCGCTCGCAGTCCTGGAGCTTGGGGTCAGGCGAGATGGACCAGAAGCTGGAGTAGACGATGCCCTGCTCGTCGAGGGACTCCTCGATCTTCTTGGTGAAGCCGCTCTTGTAGAGGAAGGAGTCGGTGACGATGAAGGCGCGCTTCTTGCCGTAGACCTCGGAGAGCTCGCGCAGGGCCACGGGCATGCAGCCCTTCTTGAAGAAGACCTTCTCGGGGACACGGAACCACAGCATGTTCTCACGCCTCTCTGCGACGGACTTGATGTTGAGCAGGTGCTGGGGGCCAACGTTGCCGGAGACGGAGTTGCCGCCCCAGGAGCCGCAGCCGAGCGTCAGCGACGGCGCCATCTTGAAGTTGTAGATGTCGCCGATGCCGCCCTGGGCGGCCGGGGTGTTGATGAGGATGCGGCAGGTCTTCATGCGCTTGGCGTGCTCGGCCATCTTCTCGGTCTCGCGCGTGTCGATGAAGAGCGAGCTCGTGTGACCGTAGCCGCCGTCGGCGATGAGGCGCTCGGCCTTGGAGAGGGCGTCCTCCCAGTCCTTGGCGCGGTACATGCCGAGGATGGTGGTCAGCTTCTCGTGCGCCCACGGCTCGGAGGGCTCAACGGACTCGACCTCGCCGATGAGGACCTTGGTGCTCTCGGGGACGGTCACGCCGGCGGCAGCGGCGATCTTGGGAGCGGGCTGGCCGACCATCTTGGCGTTGACGCCGCCGTTGACGATGACGGTGTTGCCGACCTTGGCGATCTCCTCGCCCTGGAGGAAGTAGCAGCCGCGCTTCTGGAACTCGGCCTTGACCTTGTCATAGATCTTGTCGAGGACGATCACGTTCTGCTCGGTGGCGCAGATCATGCCGTTGTCGAAGGTCTTGGAGTGGATGATGGAGTTGACGGAGAGCTCCACGTCGGCAGTGTCGTCGATGATGGCGGGGTTGTTGCCCGGGCCAACGCCGAGGGCGGGCTTGCCGGAGGAGTACGCGGCGTTGACCATGCCCGGGCCACCGGTGGCCAGGATGATGTCAGCGGAGCGCATGAGCTCGGCGGTCATGTCGAGGGACGGGACGTCGATCCAGTCGATGATGCCCTTGGGGCAGCCGGCGGCCTCGGCGGCGTCGCGCACGATGCGGGCGGCCTCGGCGGTGCAGGCCTTGGCGCGGGGGTGCGGCGAGATGAGGATGGCGTTGCGGGTCTTCAGGCAGATGAGCGTCTTGAAGATGGCCGTGGAGGTGGGGTTGGTCGTCGGGATGACGGCGGCAACCAGGCCGATGGGCTCGGCGATCTGCTTGTAGCCGAAGGCCTTGTCGTCGGAGATGACGTCGCAGGTCTTCATGTCCTTGTACTTGTTGTAGATGTACTCGGAGGCGTAGTGGTTCTTGATGACCTTGTCCTCCATGATGCCGTAGCCGGTCTCCTCGACGGCCATCTTGGCCAGCGGGATGCGGGCCTTGTTGGCGGCCATCGCCGCCGCGTAGAAGATCTTGTCCACCTGCTCCTGGGTGAACTTAGCGAACTCGGCCTGCGCGGCACGCATCTCCTTGATGCGGGCTTGCAGCGCCTCGACGCTGTCAATCGTGGTCGTAACGTTGTCTGCCATGCGTTCCTCCTATTTCTCGGACCGCGCGGGCGACGCATCGCAAACGCGGTCGTACAAAGGACAGGATAGTGATGGGTGATGCTGACGCAACGAGCCATTCTGCTGAAGTATAGCATTTCGGCGGCCGCGCTCGCCGTGCGGCGGCGAGCGCGGAAATTACTTGCCTAAATGGGGACTGAAATGGGGACTGTCCCCTTTTAGGCATCCTTGCCGGAGAGGACGCGCACGACCCAGTCCTTGTCGGTGGTCGTCTTCATCTTCTCAAGGACGGCCTCGTCCTCCAGGATGCGGCAGATGTTGGCGAGGACCTCCAGGTGCTCCTCTCCCCTGCCCGCAATGCCAAAGACGAGGTTGGCGCGCTCGCCGTCAAAGTCCACGCCCTCGGGGTACTGCTGCAGCACCACGCCGGTCTTCTCGACGGCCTCCTTGGCCTCGTTGGTGCCGTGCGGGATGGCGATGCCCATGCCGATGTAGACGCTCGTGAGCCGGTCGCGCTCCACCATGGCGTCGATGTAGGGCTCGCTCACGCAGCCGCGCTTGACGAGAAGGGCGCCGGAGTCGCGGATGCACTGCTCGCGTCCCACGGGCGCAAGGCCGAGCTGAATGTCGTCGGCAGTGATCGTGAGGCTGGGACGATCCTCCGCCACGGGCTCGGGCGCCGGGGCGGGCGTGGTCTCGATGAGCTCGGCGGCGTGGCTGAGCTGCGTGAGCGCCTTGTAGAGAGAGTCGAGGGCCGGGTCGTCGAGGAAGTTGTCGATGGTGACGATCTGCGCCGAGGGCGCGCTCTTGCGGGCGCGCTCGGAGAGAACGCGCTGGCAGACCACGATGTTCGCGTCCGCAGGCACCGTGTCCACGCTCGAGTGCTCAACGGTGAGGTCCGGGCGCTCGGCCTTGATGCGGTTGCGGAAGCGCGTGGCGCCCATGGCGGAGGAGCCCATGCCGGCGTCGCAGGCAAAGACGATCTTGCCGCCCTCGGTGTCGGAGATGACGGCTGCCTCGGCGGTGCCCTTCATCTCGCGCATCTGCTGGCTCGCCTGGTCGATGTCGGCCACCTGCATGGAGCGGACGAGCGGCACGGCAATGGCAAACGACACGCCCGCGGCAATGAGCACGCCGATGAGGTTGGTGAGAATCATGTCAGAGGGCGACATCGAGAGGAACGCGATGATCGAGCCCGGGGACGCGGCCGAGGTGAGGCCCGCACCGGTGAGGCTGAACCACGCGATGGCCGCCATGTTGCCCACGATGGGGGCAATGATGACCTTGGGGTTCATGAGCACGTAGGGGAAGTAGATCTCATGGATACCGCCAAAGAAGTGAATGATGATGGCGCCGGGGGCGGACTGGCGGGTCTTGGCGTCCCTGCAGAAGAAGCAGTACGCGAGAAGGACGCCCACGCCGGGGCCGGGGTTGGCCTCGAGCATGTACATGATGGAGCGGCCCGTCTCCTCGGCCTGAGCGATGCCGATGGGCGTGAAGATGCCGTGGTTGAGCGCGTTGTTGAGGAAGAGCACCTTGGCTGGCTCGATGAAGATGGCCAGAAGCGGCATGAGACTGTACTGGACGAGAATCTGCACGCCGCCCATGAGCACGGCGAGGATGGTGGTCATGACGGGGCCGATGACCACGTAGCCGAGCATCGCGAGTAGCATGCCGAGGATGCCCACGGAGAAGTTGTCAATCAGCATCTCAAAGCCGGCCGGCGTCCTGCCCTCCATGAGGCGGTCGAACATCTTGATGACCCAGCCCGCAAACGGGCCCATGGCCATGGCGCCCATGAGCATCGTGGTATCGGGCGCGCCCGCGATGCAGCCAACGACGGCAATGGCGCCGGCAATGCGACCGCGGTCGCCGCCCGTGAGGTAGCCGCCCTGGGCGGCGATGAGGATCGGGATGAGGTAGCTCAGCATGGGGCCGGTGATGCTCGCGAACTGCTCGTTGGGAAGCCAGCCCGTCTCGATGAAGAGCGCGGTCAGAAAGCCCCAGGCGATGAACGCACCGATGTTGGGCATGACCATGCCGCTCAGGAACTTGCCAAACTTAGAGAGACCCTCGCGCACTGACATTGGTCCCTCCTTTCCAAGGCCCGCGCACGGACCCGACGCGTTGAATAGTGTGGGCGAGCGCCCATGACTTTTGTTTCAACGACTTGAATAGTACGCTTTCATTTCGACAGGATTGTAAACAACGGAATTTTGCCGCCAAACGGCTGAATATTGGCGATAAACGGTGATATTTCGGCTCTTTTCACTTTTGGTTTGACAGAATTGAGACTGTTGTTATGATGACACTTGACTTTTGTTTCGACAGTTTCAACCAACAAATCGAAGGGAGGGGCCATGATCTACACCGTCACGCTCAACCCGGCGCTCGACAAGACCGCAACGGTCGAGGGGCTCACCGTGGACGAGGTCAACCGCATCACGGAGGTGCGCGAGGACCCGGGCGGCAAGGGCATCAACGTCTCGAAGGTGATCGCAAAGCTCGGAGGGACGAGCCGCGCGCTCGCGCTTCTCGGCGGATCTGTTGGGGAGAAGATCCGCGCCATGCTCTCCGAGGAGGGCATCGACGTCTGGGCCTTCGAGGCCGAGGGCGAGACGCGCACCAACCTCAAGGTCGTTGACCCCAAGCTCGGGACGAACACCGACATCAACGAGCCTGGCCCCACCGCCTCCATCGCAACGCTCGACACCATGCTCGCCGCGCTTACGAGCGCCATCAGCTGCGGCGACATCGTGGTGCTCTCGGGAAGCCTGCCCAAGGGAGCGCCCGTTGCCACCTATGCGGCATGGGTGCGCGCATGCGGGTCAGCGGGCGCGAAGGTCTTTCTCGACGCAGACGGCGCCGCGCTCTCGCACGGTCTTGGGGCACGCCCCTATCTCGTCAAGCCCAACGATGCCGAGCTCTCCCGCCTCTGCGGGCGCGAGCTCGCCGACGCGGCGCAGATTGCCGAGGAGGCAATCCGGCTCGTCAACGGCGGCATCGGGCGCGTCGTGGTCTCCATGGGCGGCGCGGGGGCAATTCTCGCCGACGAGAGCCACGTGCTTCTCGCCCGCTCTCCCAAGGTGAGCGTGGGCTCCACCGTGGGGGCCGGCGACTCCGTTGTGGCAGCGCTCGCCTACGCGGAGGAGCGCGGCATGAGCCTCGAGGACGCGGCGCGCCTTGCCATGGCCACGGGGGCGGCAAACGTCATGCAGTCCGGCACCCAGGCAGCCGAGCGAGCGCTGGTCGACGAGCTTCTGGACCGAGTGACCATCGAGCCCCTCTAGAAAACCTGACAAACAACCCTGTCACTTTTGTCATCACGTTGAAAGGAACCATCATGAAGGCCAAGGCCGTACGTCTGCACGCCGCCAACGATCTGCGCATCGACGAGTTTGAGCTGCCCCCCATCAAGGACGACGAGGTGCTCGTGAAGGTGGTCTCGGACAGCATCTGCATGTCCACGTACAAGTGCGCCACCCTGGGCGTGGAGCACAAGCGCGTCCACGAGGACGTGGGCGAGCACCCCGCGATCATGGGCCACGAGTTTGCCGGCGACATCGTTGAGGTGGGCGCCAAGTGGGCCGATCGCTTCAAGCCGGGCATGAAGTTCACGATCCAGCCCGCCCTCAACTACAAGGGCACCATGTGGAGCCCCGGCTATTCCTACGAGTTCTGCGGCGGCGACGCCACCTACTGCATCCTCCCCGCCGAGGTCATGGAGTGCGACTGCCTGCTCGAGTATACCGGTGAGGCCTACTACCAGGCCTCCCTTGCCGAGCCCATGAGCTGCTCGATCGGCGCGTTCCATGCGGCGTACCACACGCAGATGGGCGTCTACACCCACGAGATGGGCATTCGCGAGGGCGGCAAGCTCGCCATCGTGGCGGGTGCCGGCCCCATGGGCCTAGGCGCGCTCACCTACGCGCTGCACTGCGATCGGCGTCCGAGCCTCGTATGCGTTGCCGACATCAACCAGGAGCGCCTCGACCGCGCCGCCGAGCTTTTCCCGCCCGAGGAGATCAAGGCCGAGACGGGCATAGACCTCGTCTTCATCAACAACGGCGCCTATGACAACCAGGTGGCCGCGCTGCGCGAGGTCTCGGGCGGAACGGGCTTTGACGACGTGCTCTGCTACGCGCCGGTTGCCCCCGTGGTGACGCTCTCCGACGCCATCCTGGGCCGCGACGGCTGCCTCAACTTCTTTGCCGGACCCACCGACAAGAACTTCAAGGCCGAGATGAACTTCTACGAGGTGCACTACGGCAGCCACCACGTGATGGGCACCACGGGCGGCAACACAGACGACATGGTGGAGTCCCTCGAGCTCACGGCAGCCGGCCGCGTTGATCCCTCCGTCATGGTGACGCACGTGGGCGGACTTGACGCCGCCGCCGAGACCACGCTCAACCTCCCGAAGATCCCGGGTGGGAAGAAGCTCATCTACACGCACGTGAGCATGCCGCTCGTGGCGCTTGACGAGCTTCGCGCGTGGGCCGAGAAGGACGAGCGCTTTGCGGGCCTTGCGGACATCGTCGAGGCCAACAAGGGCCTCTGGTGCCCCGCCGCCGAGCGCTACCTCCTCGAGCACTGGGCCGCATAACCTGACACCGGTGACACTGGCGTCAGAGATGAGTGTCACATAAAAGGGCGACCTTACACGAAGGGAGATAGTGCAAGGGAAACCCCCTTTCGTCTTCCCTTCGTGTAAGGTCCGGTCGTGCACCCCCGCAATCGACCACGGCAGGGGCGCCGCCATTTGCGCATCTGCGCTAAGATGCTCTCATCGAGAAACGAGGAGGTCCAGATGAGCAGCACCATGATCGAGCGGCGCGACGCCATCGCCGCACTCGTCACGTCCGAGGGCAGCGTCACGTTCAGCCAGCTCAAGAAGGCCTTCCCCGACGTCTCCGAGATGACGCTCCGCACGGATCTCAAGGCCCTTGACGAGGCTCGCCGCATCGTGCGCACCCATGGCGGCGCGCGCTCGGTGGAGTACGTGGTGGGAACCGACGACCTCCTCCTCAACCGCAACACGAGAAACGTGGAGGCCAAGGCCATCATCGCGCGCAAGGCAAAGGAGCTCGTACGGCCCGACAGCACGATCTTTCTCGACTCCGGCTCCACCACCACGGCGCTCGCCCGCGAGCTGGACGACATGCGGACCCTCGTCTTCACCAACAGCCTCACGTGCGCGGCCGAGCTCGCCCGCCTTGAGCGCACGCGCACCATCATGATCGGCGGGTCGCTCAACCGCTACAGTTTGAGCCTCAACGGGTCCAAAAGCATCGAGGACGTCAGCTCCCTGAGCTTTGACCTGCTCTTCCTCGGCGTGACGTCGTTCCAGTCCTCCTCGGGCTTTGCCTGCGGCTCCGACGACGAGGCGGCGCTCAAGCGCGCCCTCATCGCGCACGCCGAGAAGACCGCGGTGCTCATGGACTCCTCCAAGCTGGGGCAGAAGAGCACCTTCAAGATCTGCGACCTCTCCGACGTGGACTACGTCGTCTCCGATGGTAACCTCACCGAGCACTTCAAGAAGTACTGCGAGGAGGCCGAGGTCACCGTCCTCTAGTGCTGACAAGGGTGACAGGGTTGCTGACAAAGGTGACAGGGTAAGTTGTCACCATCTCTTGGATGGTGACAACTTACCCTGTCACCTTTGTCAGCAACCCTGTCACCTTTGTCAGCAACCCTGTCACCCTTGTCAGCACGCACCTCGTCGCCACTAGAGCTGGGACTCGAGCTCCATGACCTGGTCGCAGGCGTCGCGCTCGTCGGCTTCCCAGAGGCGCCACTTCCCCGCCACCTGATAGGCAACGCGCGGTCCAAAGCCGCCCAAAAGGGTGTTTGCTGCGCGGGGGAAGTCCGGGTCCGCCTTCAGGCCGGGATAGCGCACGGCCTCCACGCGCGGGTGGCACGCGAGGTAGTTGGCCACCACCTGCGCCGCGTCGGACAGGACGCGCCAGCGCTCCCGCCCCATCTGGGACGAGAGCGCCAGCAACGTGTCTATGTCGAGGTCCTTCTCGCCCACCGCGGCACTTAGCGGCGCTCGGCGATCTCGGCGCGCACGTCGGCGATGAAGTCGTCGAGCTCGCGCGTCACCGTCTCGTTGGAGCGGTCGCGCACGGAGACGTTACCGGCCTCGACCTCCTGCTCGCCGATGATGAGCATGTAGGGCGGGCGGTCGATGTTGCGCGCCTCGCGGATCTTGTAGCCGATCTTCTCGTCGCGCTCGTCGAGAACGGCACGGATGCCCGCAGCCTCGAGCTTCTCCGTCACGGCGCGCGCGTAGTCGCGGCTCTTCTCGGAGACCGGGAGCACCTTCACCTGGCACGGCGCGAGCCACGTGGGGAACTTGCCGGCAAAGTGCTCGATCAGGATGCCGATGAAGCGCTCGATGGAGCCAAAGCACACGCGGTGCAGCATGATCGGGCGCTTCTTGGAGCCGTCGGCGTCCGTGTACTCCAGGTCGAAGTTGATCGGCATCTGGAAGTCAAGCTGCACCGTGCCGCACTGCCAGGTGCGACCGAGCGAGTCCTCCAGGTGGAAGTCGATCTTGGGGCCGTAGAAGGCACCGTCACCCTCGTTGACCACGTAGTCCTTGCCGAGCTTCTCGAGCGCGAGGCGCAGCGCGGACTCGGCGCGCTCCCAGTCCTCGTCGGAGCCCATGGAGTCCTCGGGGCGCGTGGAGAGCTCGAGGTGATAGTTGAAGCCGAACTTCTCGTACACCGAGTCGATGAGGTTCACGACGCCGATGATCTCGTCGGTGAGCTGGTCCGGGCGCACGAAGAGGTGGGCGTCGTCCTGGTTGAAGCAGCGCACGCGGAAGAGGCCGTGCAGGGCGCCGCGCATCTCGTGACGGTGCACCAGGCCAATCTCGCCAGCGCGAATGGGCAGCTCGCGGTAGCTGTGCGGCTTAGAGGCATAGACGAGCACGCCGCCCGGGCAGTTCATGGGCTTGATGCAGTACTCCTCGTCGTCGATGATCGTGGAGTACATGTTGTCCTTGTAGTGGTCCCAGTGGCCGGAGGTCTTCCAGAGCTCCTTGTTCATGATCATGGGCGTGGAGATCTCAACGTAGCCGGCCGCGCGGTGGATCTCGCGCCAGTAGGTGAGCAGCTCGTTCTTGAGGGTCATGCCGTTGGGCAGGAAGAACGGGAAGCCGGGGGCCTCGTCGCGCATCATGAAGATGTCCATCTCGCGGCCGATCTTGCGGTGGTCGCGCTTCTTGGCCTCCTCGAGCAGGCGCAGGTGCTCGTCGAGCTCCTCCTTGGTGGCAAAGGCGGTGCCGTTGATGCGCGTGAGCATCTTGTTGTTCTTGTCGCCCTTCCAGTAGGCGCCGGAGACGCCCGTGAGCTTGAAGGCCTTGAGCGCCTTGGTGTAGGTGAGGTGCGGGCCCACGCACATGTCGATGTACTCGCCCTGCTGGTAGAAGGTGATGCGGGCATCGTCGGGCAGGTCGCCGATGTGCTCGACCTTATACTTCTCGCCGCGCTCCTGCATGAGGGCCACGGCCTCCTCGCGCGGGAGCTCGAAGACGGTGAACTTGAGGTTCTCCTTCACGATCTTCTTCATCTCCGCCTCGATCGCGGGGAAGTCCTCCTCGGAGATCTTTACGCCCTCGGGCAGGTCGACGTCATAGTAGAAGCCGTTGTCCGTGGCGGGGCCGTAGGCAAAGTCGGCCTCGGGGTACAGGCGCTTCACGGCCTGGGCCATGATGTGGGCGGCGCTGTGGCGGACGACGTGGGTAACCTCGTCGGCAGGGCACTCGTCGATGTGACCGTCGTTGTACAGGACCTTCATGGTGAAACCTCTCTCTGGCTGGTCGTCTCATACGTGCTCAAACATGAAAAACGCCCGTCCGCCGCCCTGATGGGAAGCGTCGAGCGATATGCGGCGCCTGTCCGTGGCCTGCCGGCCATGGGAAGGACAGACGCCTAGATAGTCTGCGTTCGAGCGATCTGTGCGATGAAGCGGCGCATGTCAGCCTTTCGTCTCGCTTGCACGACATAGGTTTACCACATCTGGGCGCATCTCATGCGCGGGGAAACAGATTCGCAGCATGCGCACGACACTCTGGCGAGAAGAACCGTCGGCTCGCGCCCACACCCGCACAAGCGGGGACCCCTCCCGACACTTTCTGAGTCCAGAGTGTCGGGAGGAGTCCCAGGTTCTTCTCTCCGCAACGGGACGCTGTCCCGCTCGGGCCTACTGTGCCGAGGAAATCTGCGTCGGGACGTTACGGTTGGTGGTCGTGCCGTCGCCGAGCTGGCCGTCCTCGTTCAGGCCCCACGTCCAGAGGGAGCCGTCGGTCTTGACGGCCGCGGTGAAGTCGCCCAGATCCACGCTGGCGACGCCATCCATGACCTTCTTGGGCGTGACGCTGGCGTTGCCCGAGGTGCCGTCGCCGAGCTGGCCGTACTGGTTGTCGCCCCACATCCACAGGGTGCCGTCGGTCTTGAGCGCGGCGGTGTGCTGGTCGCCCAGCGAGACGGACTTGACGCCGTCCATGACCTTGACGGGAGCGAAGAAGGGAACGAGCGGGTTGTCAGGCCGGACGCCAACCTGCCCGAAGCCGGCGGAACCCCACATATAGAGGGTACCATCCTTGGTCACGGCACCGGAGTGGGCCGTACCAAGCGAGACGGACGCCACGTTGTCCAGGACCTGGGCAGGAGTGGCGCTGTTCGCACCCGTCGTGTCACCGTTGCCGAGCTGGCCGTTGTAGTTGTTGCCCCAGGTCCAGAGCGTTCCGTCGCTCTTGACGGCCGCGCTGTGGCTACCGCATGCCGCAATGGCCACCGCGCCGTCCATGACCTTGACGGGCTTGGTGCTGTCCGTGAAGGTGCCGTTGCCAAGCTGGCCGTACTGGTTGTCGCCCATGGCCCAGACGGAGCCGTCGGTCTTGAGCACCAGCGTGTGCATGTAGCCGCAGGCAACGCTGGAGACGCCGTCCATGACCTTTGCGGGCGCGTCAACGCTGCTCGTTGTGCCGTTGCCGAGCTCGCCGCGGAAGTTGCCGCCCCACGTCCAGAGGGAGCCGTCCTTCTTGACAAAGGCGTAGTTGATCGTGCCCACGGAGACGGTGGCAACGTCGTCTGCGACCTTCTCGGGGGTGCTTGAGAAGTCGTCGCCCCACATCCACAGGGCGCCGTCCTCGGTGATGGCGGCGGCAGCGTATGCGCCGGCCGAGACCTGGGCGACCTTCTTGCCGTTGATCGTCTCGGCGGGCTTGGCCGGCTCATCGTCCTTGAGGCCGTACCACGCCTCGCCCTCGTACTCCCAGCCGAGCTCCTCGAGGCTGGTGACCTCTTCCCAGCTGGCGGTGTAGTGGTGCGTGGCAAACTGGACGTACGGGTTGTAGAGGCGGTAGATCGGGACGGACTTGGCAGTGTCGGAGTGCCAGGCCACGCCCTCCTTCTTCCAGCCGATGCTGCCGAGGTTCTTGTACTCCTCCGCGTCCTTGGTGTAGTGGTGGTCGCCGCTGTAGGGGTTGTAGAGGCGATACACCTCGTCACCCGAGGCGGGCGCGAGCCAGGCGTCGTTCTCCTGCGTCCAGCCAATCGAGCCGAGATAGTCGTACTCATCCTGCTTGGCAGTGAACAGGTGCTCGCCGGTGTACTGGTTGTAGAGGCGCAGCATTTGGGTGGTGTCAGCCGCCTGAGCCGTGCCCGGCGCCACCACGCACGCAAGCGCGATGCCCGCCGCGGAAAGAAGCGCAAAAGCGCCCGTGGCCTTTCTCATTGGTTCCCCCTTGTCCTTGAGGTCCAACCCAACGAGTCAAACCTAACCTGCCTCCTGAGACCTTTTCAAGAAGCTTTAGGTCAGGGGTTCCTTTTGACAGCGAGCGGCGGGCGAGAAGGGCACGGACGAGATGTGGACGGTTTCACGGCCGAAACCGTCCGCAAGCCGCCCGTACTTCTCGCTGGGGCGAGATGTGGACGATTCCTCACCCCACCTCACAAAAAATTGAACCCCCGCCGAGGCAGGGGTTCACACAAAGACGATATGTCCCAGAGAGCCGCTACTGGATGCGGGTGCGGCAGTACGGGCAGACCTTCCAGTCCGCGTTGAGCGGACGGTGGCAGGTGGGGCAGACGTTGCGGACCTGCGTGTTGCAGATCGGGCAGACCACAAAGTCGCGGTCGATGGGGGCGCCGCACTTGGGGCAGATGCCGTAGTGAGAGAGCTGGTGCTCGCGCAGGGCGATGTCCAGGTCCTGCTCCTCGCGGTCGATGAGGTAGGAGCTCGGACGCAGGATGACGTAGGCGAGCAGGCCCACGATGGGGATGACGGAAATGATGGCCCACATCCACCACGGCTCGGCGCCGCGACGCTGGGCGTCACGGATGACGTAGACGATGGAGAGGATGTAGAGCATGACGACGCAGACGACCATCAGGTAGAGGACCATGCGGACCTCGGGGGTAATGAGCTGGTCGAACAGTTCTTGCGCCATAGCGGGGCTCCTTCAAAACCGGGTAAGCGTCACAAAGCAACGCCACAGACAGCGAAATTGTAACAAATGTTAGGCAAAAAGAGCCGCAAGCTCCCCCGCGAGCGTGATGGAACCGCAGCCAACGTACGATTCTCCACACAATGCCGACGTAGCGGCCTCAACCGTTGGATACGTCCCCACCACCTCTGCGCCGGCATCGACAAAGGCGCGGGCCAGCTCATCTGCCGGAAGCGCGCGCGGGCTCGCCGTCTGCGTGACGGCCACGCGCGGGAAGGCGGCGGCGAGAAGCGCGACGATTCCCGCCACGTCCTTGTCCGCAAGAACCGCGGCGAGAAGGACGGGCCGCTCGTCACGGTTGGGCGCCACGGCATCGATTGCGGTGAGGAACGCCTCTACGGACTGCGGGTTGTGACAGGCGTCGATAAGAACGGGCGGCTCCGGGCGCAGCAGCTGGAAGCGGCCGGGCGTGGGGCACTGGACCACAGAGGTGAAGAGCGCGTCCTCGTTGAGCGCACGCCTGAGATACGACTCGGCAAGCGCGACGGCACAGGCGATGTTCTGTGCCTGATACTCCGGCTTGAGCGCTGAGAGCTCAGCGTAGGTTGCGCGCGGCGTGGCGACGTCAAGCTCAAGCGGCGCACCAATGCGGTGCGGATGCTTGGTGACGTGGAAGCTGGCAACGGGCAGCCCGTCCGGCGAGAAGAGGCCGGGGCTTGCCTCTGGCTCAGCGCTCGCTGCGCTCGCTCGCTGACGCGATTCGCCAGCGACAAGCCCCGGCCTCTTCTCGCCTACCACTTCGGGGCGAACCAACACTGGGGTCACTCCCGCCGCGCGCGCCTGGTCGAGAAAGACCTGCTCAACGGAGGCGGGGCTCGCCGTGCCTGCGCCGAGCACGCAGGTGCGACCGGGCTTGATGATCGCGGCCTTCTCGCCGGCGATCTCCTCGAGGGTGTTGCCGAGCACGCGCATGTGGTCAAGACCGATGCCCGTGACGGCCACGCTCTTGATGGACTTGGCGGCAGAGGTGGCGTCCCAGCGACCCCCCATGCCGCACTCCAGGACGGCTACGTCGACGCCAGCCTCCGCGAAGACGACCATCGCGGCAACCGTGAGCGTGTCGAACTCGGTGATGTCGTAGGGTCGCTCGCCAGCGGCGGCGCGCCGCGCGTTCACGCGCTCCCCCGCAACGCGCGCGGCCGAGACGCCGTGAGCGAACGCCTCCTCAGAGACAGGGCTGCCGGCAATCTCCATGCGCTCGGTGTAGCTCACGAGCTCGGGCGAGGTGTAGAGCGCCGTGCGCAGGCCCTCGCCGGAGAGGATGGCCGCCGTGTAGCGCGAGGTGGACGTCTTGCCGTTGGTGCCGGCAACCTGAACGCAGTCAAAGGCGAGGTCGGGGTCCCCGAGCTCGGCGAGCATGTCCTCAACGGTCTCGAGCAGCGGGCAGATCCCAAAGCGCAGCGCCCCGTGCACGATCGCGAGCGCCTCGTCATACGAAATCTCAGGAACCTCAAACGGCAACTGATACATGTAGTCTCCCTCGTAACGCTATCGGGCGGGGCCTGGGCATGCCCCGGCGCTCAGACAGCTTGCCGCACAGAGCGCGGCAAGAACTCGCGGCAGGGCATGCCCAGGCCCCTGCCGCAAGGCAATCGATGACGTGCGACCCGCGGCGCGCCCCCGAGCGGGGGAACGTCCGCCGCGAGTTCTGCAGGCGCGCTCTGTGCGCCGAAGCTGCCTGAGCGCCGGACGTTCCCCGCTCGGGGGCGCGCACGGTTGCCTACAGCTCGAGCAGGCGGAGGGCCTCCTCGCGGGTCTTGAGGTCGCGAAGGCACCCGCGAACGGCCGACGTGGTGGTGAGGGCACCTGCCGCGCGCACGCCGCGCATCGTCATGCAGGTGTGCTCGGCCTCGAGGACCACAAGCACGCCGAGCGGATCGAGCTCGCGCACCATGGCGTCCGCGATCTGCCCGGTCAGGCGCTCCTGGACCTGAAGGCGCCGCGCGTAGCCGGAGACGCAGCGCGCAATCTTGGAGAGGCCCGTGATGCGACCGTCACGCGGGATGTAGCAGACGTGTGCCTTGCCGGTAAAGGGCAGGATGTGGTGCTCGCAGAGGGAGGAGAACGGGATGTCCTTGACGATCACCATCTCCTGGTTTCCCGGCTCGTGAAACTGCTTACGCAGATGGGCCCCCGGGTCCTCCTGCATGCCGCCGAGCACCTCCTCGCAGGCGCGCGCCACGCGGTCGGGCGTGCCGAGCAGGCCCTCGCGGTCCGGGTCCTCGCCAATCGCAAGCAGCAGCTCACGGATGGCAGCCTCCACGCGCGGCTTGTCGATGGGCCCAAAGCCCTGCTCGTTCTTCTCGCCCACGCTCACGCGCGCCCCCTTCCGCGCCCGTACACGAACCAGTACGAGACGCCCACGAGCACCACGCCGCCCACGAGGTTGCCCAGGGTGGCGGCCGTCAGGTTAGAGATGACGCCCGAGAGCTCAACTCCTCCCGCGGCAACGCCCGTTGCCTGGAGCATGAGGGCATAGGGCAGGAAGAACATGTTGGCCACGCAGTGCTCAAAGCCCGCAGCCATAAACGCCATGACCGGCAGCAGCGCCGAGAAGAACTTGTCGGTGACCGAGTTTGCGGAGTGCCCGATCCACACGGCAAGGCAGACGAGCAGGTTGCAGAGGACCGCGCGCGCGAAGGCCGTGCCCCAGCCAAGGGCCACCTTGCCCTCGGCCACGGCGATGGCGGCCTGCCCGAACGCACCGCCGTTAGCCGAGGCAACGTCGGCGGCGAGCACCACGGCGGCGGCGAGCACGCTTCCCACGAGGTTGCCGACGAGCACGACGCCCCAGCTCTTGAGGAGGCTCCCCCACGAGAAGCGCCCGGCGAGCGGGCCCATGACCATGAGGCAGTTGCCCGTGAAGAGCTCCGCGCCGGCGGCGAGGATGAGGAAGAGACCCAGGGTGAAGGAGAAGCCGCCGAGCAGCTGCGTTGCGGCGAAGGGCAGCTCGGAGTCGGACTTGATGACGAGCATGAAGGTCGCGCCCATGGAGATGAAGGCGCCGGCCATGACAGCGAGCACGAAGGCGCTCACCACGTCCGTGCCGGCCTTGGTCTCGGCGACGCGCTCGTTCTTGAGCTCCATCGACGCAGGGGTCATCGCCCCGCTGTACGACGACGAGGGCTTCTCGGTTACCTTCATGCACACATCCTTTCGGCTGCGGTGACAACGTGAGAGACAAGGATAGCGGTTGTGAGCGAGCCCACGCCACCGGGAACGGGCGAGAGCGCGGAGACGACGGGGGCAACCGCCTCGGCGTCCACGTCGCCGCGCAGGCGGCCGGCAGCGGCGTCCCACGTGGTGCCCACGTCAACAAGGACCTGGCCAGGGTGGACGCACGCCGCGCCCACGGTCCCGGGCGCACCGGCGGCGGCCACGATGACGTCTGCGCCGCTGCAGGCGGCGGCAAGGTCGCGCGTGTGCGTGTGGCACGTCGTGACCGTGGCGTTTCTCGCCAGAAGGAGCGCCGCCACGGGGCGGCCGATCACGAGCGAGCGCCCGATGACGGTGACGTTGGCGCCGTCGAGCGGCACCTCGTAGTGGTCGAGCAGCGCGAGGACGGCCTCGGCCGTGCAGGGCGCAAAGCCGGCGCCCCGTCCCGAGAGCGTGGCGAGAAGCCCGAGGGGGCCCGCGCAGTCCACGTCCTTCTCGGCGGGAATGCAGGTGGCGGCGGCGCCCTCGTCGAGGTGGACGGGCAGGGGCCGGAAGAGCAGGATGCCGTGGACCTCGTCCTGTGCGCCGAGCTCCTCGAGCGCGGCGTTGAGCTCGGCCTGGTCGCAGCTCACCGGGAGCACGACCTTGCGGACGGCAACGCCAGCGGCGGCGCAGCGCTTCTCGGCGGCGCGCTCGTAGGCGAGGTCGTCGCTGCGCTCCCCCACGCGCACGACGGCGAACGTGGGCACGATGCCGCGCTCGGCGAGGGCGGCGGAGCGGGCGGCGGTGCGCTCGGTGAGGGCGGCAGCGGCGGGGGCTCCCTTGAGCAGACGCGCCATCAGCCCTTCCTTCTCTCGCTGATGCGACGCGTCATCTCGCTTGCCAGGCGCTCGGCGCGCGGGGCGTACTCGTCGATGAGCTCGCTGCAGGTGGACTCGATGCGGTTTGCCACCGTGCGGTCCGTGAGCGCGGAGGTGTTCACGTAGACGTTCACGCTTGCGGTCTCGAGCGCGGCACGCACGAGCAGGGCGCCGCAGGCAACGTCCGAGATGAGCAGGCGCGAGCAGCACGCGCCCATCTCCTCGAGCAGGGCGACGGCCCGGCAGCACTCCCCCACCATGGCAAGCGGCGCCATGCAGGCATCCCCGGTCGCGCGCTCGATGGCGTCCGCGCGCGTGGGGTCGTCCTTGGGCAGGGCATAGGCTTCAGAGAGGGGCGAGAAGCCCTCGGCGTCCTCGTGGACGAGCTCGAGCAGGCGGAAGCGGACGTCCTCGGCCTCGTCCATGAGACGGAGGACCCGGTCCTCAACCGCGGCGAAGCGCGGCTTGCCCGCGGTGAAGGCTCCCGCCATCGAGCAGAGCGCGATCCCGAGCGCGCCGACGAGCGCCGCCGCGCCGCCGCCGCCCGGAACGCTCTCGCGCGCCGCGAGCCGCTCCGTGAACTCCTCGCAGGAAAGCTCCGTGAGCCTCTCTTCCATAGGGCCTCCTCCCGGGGGCGTTGGTGACAGTTAACCCTGTCACCTTTGTCATCATGACAAGTTACCCTGTCACTTTTGTCAGGTTAGAATAGGCCGACGATCTTGCCGTCGGGGGTGACGTCGATCTTCTCGGCGGCAGGCACCTTGGGAAGGCCCGGCATCGTCATGATGTCGCCCGTGAGGGCCACGATGAAGCCGGCGCCGGCAGAGACGCGGAGGTTGCGCACCGTGATGCGGAAGCCCTCGGGCGCTCCGAGCTTGGTCTGGTCATCCGTGAAGGAGTACTGGGTCTTGGCCATGCAGACGGGCAGGTCGCCGTAGCCGAGCTCCTCAAGCTGGGCGAGCTGGCGCCTCGCCGGTCCGGTGAAGTCGACGCCGTCGGCGTGATAGACCTTGGTGGCGATGGCCTCGATCTTCTCCGCGATGCCGCCCTCGAGCTCGTAGGCGTAGCGGAAATGGGAAGGCTCGTCGCAGAGGCGCACGACCTCGCGGGCGAGCGTCTCGCCGCCCTCTCCGCCCTTGGCCCAGACCTCGGAGAGTGCGACGTTGACGCCAAGCTCGTTGCAGCGGCGCTCGACGAGGGCGAGCTCGGCCTCGGTATCCGTGGGGAAGGCGTTGATGGCCACCACGACGGGCAGGCCCCAGACGTCCTTGATGTTGGAGACGTGGCGCAGCAGGTTGGGCAGGCCCTCCTCGAGCGCCTCGAGGTTCTCGGTGGTGAGCTCGGCCTTGGGCACGCCACCGTTGTACTTGAGCGCGCGCACGGTGGCAACGAGCACCACCGCGGAGGGCGCAAGCCCCGTGGCGCGGCACTTGATGTCGAGGAACTTCTCGGCGCCCAGGTCCGCGCCAAAGCCGGCCTCGGTGACCACGTAGTCGGCGAGCTTGAGGGCGGTCGTGGTGGCCTCCACGGAGTTGCAGCCGTGGGCGATGTTGGCGAAGGGGCCGCCGTGGACAAAGGCGGGGTTGCCCTCGAGCGTCTGCACGAGGTTGGGCTTGATGGCGTCCTTGAGCAGGGCCGTCATGGCGCCCTCGGCGTGGATGTCGGAGACGGTCACGGGCCTTCTGTCATAGGTGTAGGCAATCACCATGCGGCCGAGGCGGGCCTTGAGGTCCGCGAGGTCGGTGGCGAGGCAGAAGACCGCCATGACCTCGGAGGCAACCGTGATGTCAAAGCCGTCCTGGCGCGGCATGCCGTCGGCGATGCCGCCGAGGCCGTCCACCACGTTGCGGAGCTGGCGGTCGTTCATGTCCACGCAGCGCTTCCAGACAATGCGGCGCGGGTCGATGCCAAGGGCGTTGCCCTGCTTGATGTGGTTGTCGAGCATCGCTGCGCAGAGGTTGTTGGCCGCGCCGATGGCGTGGAAGTCACCCGTGAAGTGGAGGTTGATGTCCTCCATGGGAACGACCTGCGCGTAACCGCCGCCCGCGGCGCCGCCCTTGACGCCAAAGACGGGGCCGAGCGAGGGCTCGCGCAGGCAGAGCATCGTCTGGTGGCCCAGGCGGTTCATGGCATCGGCAAGGCCGACGGACGTGGTGGTCTTGCCCTCGCCCGCGGGCGTGGGGTTGATGGCCGTGACCAGGATGAGCTTGCCCTTGCTCGGCCGGTCCGCGAGCGAGTGGATGTCGACCTTCGCCTTGGTGCGCCCGTAGGGCTCCAGCATATCCTCCGTGAGGCCGGCGCGCGCGGCGACCTCCGTGATGGGCAGCATCTCTGCCTCCTGAGCAATCTCAATGTCGGACTTGTACTCGGCCATGCTCGCATCCCCTCGGACGGTGCCATTTGGAACCTCTACTATACCGCGAGCACGTGACAGCCGCCCGCAGGAGCGGGGCTCTCCACGCGCCACCGAGAAGTGCGGGCGCGCAGGGACGCGTTGCCCTACCATAGATGGCGGGGAAATCTGCAACGGGAGGGGCACGCATGATCGAGCGGACAGGGTTTGGGACCACGGGCGACGGGCGCGAGGCGAGCGTCTACACGCTGCGCGCGGGAAAGGTGGCGGCGCGGGTAAGCGACTTCGGCGCCACGCTCGTTGGGGTGGACGCCCCGGACCGCGAGGGCCGGCTGGCCGACGTTCTTCTCGGCTATGACTCGGTGGAGGGCTACGCCGCCGACAACCCCGCCTTCTTTGGCGGCACCGTGGGCCCCGTTGCCAACCGCACCGACCGCGCGGAGGTGCCCCTGGGCGGCACCGTCTATCACCTGCTGGGAAACGACGGTCCCGGCCAGCGCAACAACAACCACACGGACTCCGCGCGCGGCCTGCACAAGCGCCTCTGGCGCGCCGAGGCCCTGGAGGACAAGAACGCGGTGCGCCTGCGCTGCGAGCTCGCTGACGGCGAGCTCGGCCTCCCCGGCAACCGCTCCTTTGTGGCCACCTACTCGCTTGCCGAGAAGAACGGTGGCGCTGAGCTGCGCATCGTTTACTCGTGCACGAGCGACGCCGTTACGTACGTGAACATGACCAACCACTCCTACTTCAACCTCGCGGGACATGGTTCGGGAGACGTGCTCGGCCAGGTGGTGAGCATCGACGCCGGCGCCTTTCTCCCCGTGCGCGAGGACTCCGTCCCCGAGGGAGAGCTGCGCGCCGTTGCGGGAACGCCGTACGACTTCCGGGAGCCGCGGGCGCTCGGCGAGCGGATTGACGCGGACGACGAGCAGACGCGTCGGGCGCGAGGCTACGACCAGTGCTTCTGCATTCGCGGCTACGAGCCGGGCGGCGAGCCGCGCCACGCCCTGCGCGCGGAGGACCCGGTGAGCGGGCGCGCGCTCGACGTGCTTGTGTCCACGCCCGGCATGCACCTCTATACGGGCAACTGGCTCGACGAGACGTGCGCCAAGGACGGCGCTTCTTACGGGCCGCGCGCGGGCTTTGCCTGCGAGGCGGAGCTCTATCCGGACAACATCCACCACCCGGAGTGGGAGCAGGGCGTCTTTGGCCCCGAGAAGCCCTACGAAATCACGATCGTCTATCGCTTCTCAACCTGCTAGACGGGATGGGACGGGCTGTGACAAAGGTGATGACAAAGGTGACAGGGTAGGTTGTCACCATGAAACACATGGTGACAACCTACCCTGTCACCTTTGTCATCACCTTTGTCACAGCCCGCCTCGTCGCCTCTGTCTCGGCCTTCTCGCCCTACTCGTACCTCTCGTCAAAGACGCGCTTGGTCTTCTTCTCGCTTCTGGGAAGGACGCCGAGCTCGACCACCTTCACGAGCGGCGTGAAGCCAATGCGGCGCTTGACCTCGGCGGCAACGGCATCCGCGGTGTCCAGGAAGTCCTGGGTGCCGTCCGTCTCCACGTAGATGCGCATGGTGTCGCGGCCCTCGAGGTGCGAGAGGCGGATCTGATACTCGCTCGAGAGCGCCGGGAACGACTGGAGGATCTCCTCGATCTGGCGCGGGAAGACGTTGACGCCGTGGATCTTGACCATGTCGTCGGAGCGGCCCTGAAGCGCGTCGATGCGCGGGAACGCGCAGCCGCAGGGGCACGCAACCGGGATGATGCGGCTGAGGTCGTGCGTGCGGAAGCGGATGAGCGGCGCGCCCTCCTTGACGAGCGTGGTGATGACGATCTCTCCCCACTCGCCGTCCGGCAGCGGCTCGCCCGTTTCGGGATCGACGATCTCAATGTAGAGGTAGTCGTCCCAGTAGTGCATGCCGTCCTCGGCATCGCACGAGATACCGATGCCGGGGCCGTAAACCTCGGTGAGGCCGTAGATGTCATAGATCTTGATGCCAAGGCCCGCCTTCACGCGGTCGCGCATCTTCTTGCCCCAGCGCTCGGAGCCGACGACGCCCTTGGTGAGGGCAATCTGGTCGCGCATGCCACGTCGCTCGATCTCCTCGGCGAGCAGCAGCGCATAGCTCGACGTGGCGCCGATGACCGTGGTCTGCAGGTCAACCATAAACTGCAGCTGCTTCTCCGTGTTGCCGGGGCCCATGGGAATGACCATCGCCCCGAGCTTCTCGGCGCCCGCCTGAAACCCGATGCCCGCGGTCCAGAGGCCATAACCGGGCGTGATCTGGATGCGGTCCTGTGCCGTGATGCCCGCGAGCTCGTAGCAGCGGCGGAACTGCTCGGCCCAGTCATCGACGTCACGCGCCGTGTAGGGGATGATGACCGGCGTGCCCGTGGTGCCCGAGCTGGAGTGGATGCGCACGATCTCGCGCTCGTCAACGGCGGAGACCCCGAGCGGGTAGCAGTTGCGCAGGTCCTCCTTCTCCGAGAACGGCAGCGCGAGGAAGTCCTCCTCGGTGAGGACCTCCGTGACGCCGGCCTCCTGAAGGCGCCGGCCAAAGTAGTTGCCCGACGCCACGAGGCGCTGGACCTGTTCGTTCACGAGCTTGAGCTGGGACGCGCTGATGTGCATGGAAGGCTCCTAGAGGTTGAGGGCGCGCAGGTCGAGGTCGACGAAGGCGGGTTTGACGAGGGCGCGGACGGCGGCGACGAGGTCGTCGGTCGTGATGGGCCCGAGCGCGCCGGCTCGGGCGGCAGCACCGAGAAGGACGACGTTCAGCGCCTTGGCGGTACCGATCTTGGCAGCCGCCGCGGAGGTGTCGACGATTACGAGGTTCTTCTCGCCCACGCGTTCGTGCAGGTGGGACATGATGGCGGGCAGGTCGTAGGCGGGGCCTCCAGTCGCCGCCGAGACGGGAACGACGGGTGCGTCGCTCGTGACGACCATGCCGTCCGGGCGAAGGAACGGCAGCTGGCGCACCGCCTCGGCCGGCTCGAAGGCGACGATCGCGTCCGCCCGACCGCGACCGATGAGCGGCGAGTGAGCGCCCTCCCCCATCCGCACGTGGCTGAACACGGAGCCGCCGCGCTGCGCCATGCCGATGGTCTCGGCGGTCTTGACGGGAAGTCCGCGCTCCATCGCAGCGCGGGCGAGGAGCTTGGAGGCGAGGACGGCGCCCTGCCCGCCCACGCCGGCGAGGATGACATTGGTGCTCACAGGCGCTCACCTCCCGAGATGGCGTGCGTGGGACAGATCTGCTCGCAGAGGGTGCAGCCGGTGCACTGCGCGGCGTCGATGCGCACCTTGCCGGTGGCGGCGTCAGGCACGAGGGCGGGACAGCCCAGCTCGCGGACGCAGCGCTGGCAGCCTACGCACTTATCGGCATCCACCGCGCTTCTCGCCTTTGGTCTGGCGAGAACCACGCACGGGCTCCGGAAGATGATCGCCTTGACGCCCGGCTCGTCGGCGACGCGACGGACGGTCTCGACGGCAGCCTCATGGTCGAGCGGGTCGACGGTCTCCACCACCGTGAGGCCGATGGCGCGCAGCACGCGCTCGATGCTGACCTTCTCCACGACCTGGCCCATCATCGTGCGGCCCGTGCCGGGGTGCGGCTGGTGGCCGGTCATGGCCGTGGTTGAGTTGTCGAGCACGACGAGCGTCATGTTGGCTTGGTTGTAGAACGCGTTCACCACGCCCGTGATACCCGAGGCAAAGAACGTGGAGTCGCCCACGAAGGCAAAGGCGGTGGTGTCCGGTTCGACGTGCGTCACGCCCTGCGCGATGTTGATGCCCGCCCCCATGCAGAGGCACGTGTCCACCATGTCGAGCGGGGCGGCGTTGCCGAGCGTGTAGCAGCCGATGTCTCCGCAGAAAAGCGTCTTGCGGCCGCGCGTGGCCTTCTTGACGGCATAGAAGCTCGCACGGTGCGGGCAGCCGGCGCAGAGGACGGGCGGGCGGATCGGGAGCGTGGGGGCGGCAGGGTGATTCCCCGTGCTCAAACAGCTTCGGCCTACGGCCTGCAGAACTGCGCGCGGAAAATCACCCTGCCGCCCGCTCTCGTCGGCCTCTCCCCTACCGAGGAAGCCATCGATGGCACGTTCTACGGATTCGACGGTGTTCTCGCCGGAGGGTTGGATGTCACCGGTGAGCTTGCCGCGGATCTTTACGTTTAAGCCGCGGCGGCCGCAGGTCGCCACTAGGGCGCGCTCGATCACGGGGTCGAGCTCCTCGACGCAGAGGACCTCGTCGAGGCCGGCTAGGAAGTCGGCGGCAAGGTCCTCCGGGAACGGGTACGGCGTCGCCACGCGAAGCACGCGGACGTCGTCCTTCTCGCTGAGGTTCTCCGCGACGTAGGTGACGCTGACGCCGTGGGTGGCAATGCCGAGGCGCGGGCGGGCGTCCGGACCGGCCGTCTGCGTCACGGTGTTTCTCGCGTAGCTCGAAAGGCGCTTGGCGAGAAGGGCGTCGCGCTTCTCGATGGCAGCGTGGGCCCGCACGGAGAGCGCCGGGAAGATGACCCAGCGGCTCGGGTCACGGACGAAGCCCTCGGGCTCGTGACGGACCCAGTCGCACGCATCGGCCACCTCCACGTCCTCGTAGCCGTGGTCGACGCGCGTGGTGGGGCGCACGATCACGGGGCAGCCCAGCTCCTCGGAGAGGGCAAAGGCATCCCCCATCATCGCGTAGGCCTCGGACGGGCTCGACGGGTCGAGGATCGGCAGCTTGGCGTAGGCGGCAAAGGTGCGCGTGTCCTGCTCGGTCTGGGACGAGATGGGACCGGGGTCGTCCGCCACGAGGACCACCATGCCGCCCTTGACGCCAATGTAGGAGAGGCTCATGAGCGGGTCGGAGGCAACGTTGAGGCCCACCTGCTTCATCGTGACGAGCGCGCGGGCCCCGGCGTAGGCGGCCCCGGCGGCCACCTCGAGCGCCGCCTTCTCGTTGACCGACCACTCCACGTAGACGCCCTCTGGCCTGCGGCGTGCCACGGTCTCCAGAACCTCCGTCGAGGGCGTGCCGGGATAGCCGGCCACCACGTTCACACCCGACGCGAGCGCGCCCAGGGCCATGGCCTCGTTGCCCATCAGGAACTCTCTGTGCATGGCGTCCCCTTTCGTTGAGTCGCACTCTACCAGAGCGGAGCGCGGCGCCACGAACGCGTTGCCAACCGGTAACAGCAGTCTGGGGTGCGGGGTCCTTCTCGCCTCCAGGCCGACTGGTTGGTTTTGGGCAAAATGTTTGATGCACAAGGCGGCTACCCATCAATTCTTTTGCCCACAACCCGCCAAATTGGTGTCAAATCGAGAAAAACGCGGCGAGAAGGGCCTCGGGCGGGGCGGCAATA
>NZ_JAUDEA010000017.1 GCF_030372065.1 Thermophilibacter provencensis
GGGCGGGACGATCTGGTTACGCCAAACGGTCGAGAAGGGCCTCGAGGCGGTCGCACGCCTCGTCGACCTCGGCGCGCGTGATCACGAGCGGCGGCAGGAAGCGCAGGATGGAGTCGCCAATGTGGTTGAGGACGAGGCCGTCGGTCAGGCCCTCCTCCACCGCACGCGCCGCGACCGGCGCGTCGAGCTGCGCGCCGCGCATGAGACCATGGCCGCGCACCTCGGTGACGTGGTGCATGGCGGTGAGACGGTGGCGCAGGTGGCGCCCGACGGAGAGCACGTGCTCGCCAATCTCCTCGTCAACGAGGGTGCGCACGGTCGCCAGGCCCGCGGCGCAGGCGAGCGGGTTGCCGCCAAAGGTGGAGCCGTGATCGCCGGGCTGCAGCAGGTCAGCAACCTCGGCGCGCGCGGCGACGGCGCCCATGGGGAAGCCCGCGGCGATGCCCTTGGCCATGGAAACCACGTCCGGCTCGATCTCGGAGCGCTGGTAGCAGAACGGGGAGCCACAGCGGTAGAAGCCCGTCTGGACCTCGTCGCAGATGAGCAGGATTCCCGCCTCGGAGCAGAGCTCGCGCACGTCGCGCAGGTAGTCGTAGTTGGCGTTCCACACGCCGCCCTCGCCCTGGACGCACTCGAGCATCACGGCGCAGATGCCGCCGCGCCCAATGCGCTCGCGAAGGGTGTAGATGTCGTTCAGCGGAACGGAGACAAACCCCTCGGGCAGGGGGCGGAAGCTCTGGTGGAACTTGTCCTGACCGGTCGCGGCAAGCGTCGCGAGCGTACGCCCGTGGAAGCTCTTGCGCGCCGTGACGATGACGTGCGCCCCGCCGAGCTTCTCCTGGCCCCACCGACGAGCCAGCTTGATGGCACCCTCGTTGGCCTCGGCACCGGAGTTGGCAAAGAACGTCTTCCAGTGCGTGCCCGTAGAGCCCATGACGTGCCCGCCCTCGTCGGTGGTGTTGGAGAGCATGGTCGAGAGGGCCGCCGCAAGCTCGCCGCGGTGCTCGGCGTAGAAGTAGTTGCCGGTCTGCCAGACGCGGCCGAGCTGCTCACGGATGGCGTCGGCCACGACAGGGTGGGCGTGTCCCAGGCTCGCGCAGCCAATGCCGCCGAGAAGATCGAGATACTCCCTCCCCTCGGAGTCAACGAGGGTTGCCCCGTGGCCCGAGACAAACTCGACGGGCAGGCGACCATAGGTGTGCATGACAAAGCGGTCGTCAAGCATCACGTCCAACTCGGCGTCGCTTACGGGGGACGACTTCTTCTCTTCGGCGGACATGCGACTCCCTTCGTATGGGTTAGTCCTGCGTGAACATGGTACCGCAGCCCGCGTCCGTGAAGATCTCAAGAAGCAGCGAATGCGGGAAGGTTCCGTTAAGGATGACCACCTCGGAGACGCCCGCGTCGAGGGCCTCCGCGATGGAGCGAATCTTGGGGATCATGCCTCCACCAAGCTCGCCGGACTCGAGCAGCACGTGCGTCTCGGCGCGCGAGAGCGACTGGATGAGGGAGTCCTCGTCGTTGATGTCCCCGTAGAGGCCGTCAACGTCCGTGAGGTAGATGAGCTTGTCGGCGCCCATCGCCTCGGCAACCTTGCCGGCGGCAACGTCCGCGTTGATGTTGTAAAAGCCGTCCGCGCCGCACCCCACGGTGGCAATGACGGGAATGTAGCCGTCCTCGAGGATGGTCTCGATGAGGCTCGGGTCCACCTCGCGGATGCGGCCCACGCGACCCAGCTCGGGGTCGATGGGCGCCGCCTTGAGCGTCTTGCCGTCCGCGCCGGAGATGCCCACGGCGTTGTGGCCGTACTCGTTGAGCGCCCAGACGAGGCGCTGGTTCACCTGGCCCACCAGGACCTGCTGGACCGCGTCCATCGTGGCGTCGTCGGTCACGCGGAGGCCACCCTTGAAGGTGACGGGAATGTTGAGTGCCTTGAGCTGCGCGTTTATCGCCTTGCCACCGCCGTGGACGAGCACGATGCGAATGCCCATCAGCTTGAGAAGCTCGATGTCCGCGACCACCTGACGGCAGAGCTCGTCGTTTTCCATGGCGGCGCCACCGTACTTGATGACAAAGGTCTTGCCGCGCATGTTGTTGATCCACGGGAGCGCCTCCATGAGGACATCGACCTTCGAGGCCGCCGCCTCACGCTGCTGGCGATCGCGCTGCTTCATGTCTGCCTCCAAAAGACGCTGGCGAGAAGAACGTGGGGGTCAAGATCGGTCTCGCGCGCCGCCGGCGGGGAAGGTCCGCCGCGAGTTCTGCAGCCGCGTTCTTTGCGGCGAAGCTGTCTGAGCGCCGGACCTTCCCCGCCGGCGGCGCGCGAGACCGGTTCTTACGTCCGGTAGTCGCCGTTAATCGTAACGTAGTCGTGGGTGAGGTCGCAGGTCCACACGCGCGTGGACGCCTCGCCCATGCCCAGGCTGACGGTGATCTGGGCCTCCGGCGCCTCAAAGCGGCGCAGCATGTCGTCCTCGTCCATCGGCACGGTGAGGCCGGAGCGGCACACGGGCACGCCCAGGAAGTCGATGTCGACCTTGGCCTGGTCGAAGGGGACGCCGCACTTGCCCGCCGCGGCCGCCACGCGGCCCCAGTTGGCGTCGTGGCCAAAGACGGCCGTCTTGACGAGCGGCGAGTTGGCGATGGAGCGGGCCACGGTGTCCGCGTCCTTCTCGCTGGCCGCGCCCGTCACGTTCACGGTCACGAGCTTGGTGGCGCCCTCGCCGTCCGCGGCTATCTGGCGCGCGAGCTCGACGCAGGCACCCTTGACGGCGGAGGCAACCGCCGGGTAGGCGGGAGAGGACTCGTCGATCTGCTCGCCACCGGCGGCCCCCGTGGCAAAGAGCAGGGCCGTGTCGTTGGTGGAGGTGTCGGAGTCAACGGTCACCTTGTTGAAGCCCTCACGCACCCCAGCCAAGAGCGCCGCGTACGCGGCCGAGGCGGTGAGCGGCGCGTCCGTGGAGAGAACGGCGAGCATCGTTGCCATGTTGGGCTGAATCATGCCCGAGCCCTTCACGAAGCCGCCCACGTGGACCGTGCGCCCATCGGGAAGCGTCCCCGCAAAGGAAACCTCCTTGGGGCGGGTGTCCGTGGTCATGACGGCGCAGGCGGCGTCGTGGGCAGCTGCCGGCGTGGCGGCGAGCGCGGCCACGGCGGCCGGGACGCCGGACTCGTAGGGCGCGAGCGGCAGCTGCACGCCGATCACGCCGGTGGAGGCCACGAGCACGTCCTCCTCGTCGCAGCCCAGCTCTGCGGCCACGATCTGCGTGGCGCGACGCGCGCAGGCAAGGCCGGGCTCGCCCGTGGCGGCGTTGGCGTTGCCGGAGTTGAGCACCACCGCGCGCGCACGGCCGCGGGCGGCGCGCTCACGGCTCACGCTCACGGGCGCCGCGCAGAAGCGGTTGGTGGTAAAGGTGCCCGCCACCACGCATGTCTGGTCCGCAACAACGAGCGCGAGGTCATAGCGGTTGGGGTTTTTCCTAAAGCCCGCCGAAACGCCCGCCGCGCGAATGCCCGCGGCGGCACAGACGCCTCCCTCGCAGGGCTCAAAGCCAAACGCCTCCGGCGCGTCCTGCGCCGTGGGAACGCAAAGCGGCTCAATCATCTCCATGTTGCACTTCTCCCCTGGTTTTGATGTGTCCACTTTGTACCGGGTACCTGTTGGACAGGTTGGATGCACTAGACGAGCGGCGCCGGGGCAAGAAGCCCGGCGGTCTCGGGGAGGCCGAGCACGGCATTGGCGCACTGGACCGCCTGGGCGGCAGCGCCCTTCCCAAGGTTGTCGATCGCACAGGAGGCGATAATCGTGCGTCGGCGTCGGTCATCAAGGGCAACGCCCACCTGGGCACGCGCGGTGCCAAAGACCGATGACGTGGCGGGCATCTGCCCTGCGGGAAGGGCCGTGACCAGCGGCTCGTTGGCATAGGAGCGCTCGTAGGCTGCCTGAACGTCCGCTGCTGTGACCCCCGGTGCCGCCTCAAGGTAGACCGTGGAGAGAAGCCCGCGCGTGAGCGGCGCCAGGTGCGGCGTGAAGACGACGGACATCTCTCTGCCCGCCACCTCGGAGAGCGTCTGCTCGATCTCTGGCGTGTGGCGGTGCTTGGCCACGCCGTAGGCCTCGACGGACTCGTTGGCGTGGCAGAAGTGGGTGCGCGCGTTGCAGCCGCGGCCGGCACCGGACACGCCGGAGATGGCATCCGCAATGACGAGGTCACCAGTGGCCATGCCCTGCGAGAGCGCGGGCGCCGCGGCGAGCGCCGTTGCTGTGGGGTAGCAGCCGGGAACGGCAACGAGCACGGCCTCCCCCTGCGCGCGACGCTCGGCGAGGGCGGCAAGTCCCGCGCGGTTGAGCTCGGGCAGACCGTACACGGTCTGGGACAGAAGCTCGGGGCTCGTGTGCGGCGTGGCGTACCACTGCTCGTAGACGGAGGCGTCATGCAGGCGGTAGTCCGCGGAGAGGTCGAGCACCGTCACGCCGCGCTCGAGAAGCGCCGGGGTGAGCGCGAGGCTCGCCGTGTGCGGGACGGCGAGAAACGCCACGTCGGCCGCCGCGGCGATGGCATCCGCCTCGGGCTGAACCAGGACGAGGTCACATGCGCCGGCCATGGAGGGATAGAACGCGTCGAGGCGCGTGCCAGCCTCCTTGCGGTCCGTCACCATCGTCAGCTCGAGAGCGGGGTGCGAAAGGACGAGACGGCACACCTCGATGCCCGCATACCCCGTAGCCCCCACAACACATGCCCTAATGCGCTCCATTTGGATAAACCTCTCTCGATATTGCATATTTCAGTATGAATATGCAACAAAGCAGTATTTTGATACCGAGAAGATAAGCAACGACCAGCCCCTGGTCAAGCCGGGTGCGCATTCGGTCACGTGCTTGTCACACTTCAAGGTCCTTCTCGCCCCGCCCCTCTCGCCGAGTGTACGAAAGTCTTTTTGTGTAACGCCCACCAGGCGCAAACCGGCATCTGCCAACTGGGGAAACGCAAGCCCGTCAGACCCAGAGCGAGAAACGCACGCCGACTTTCGTACACCCGCGAAGCAGGGCGAGGGCAGGGACAGGAACAGGGCGGAGGCGAGGCAACGGAACCCGCGGGCTACTTCAGGACGACTCCGGCGCGGACGCGCTCGACGGCGTCGTCGCCAAGGTAGTGGCGAACGATCTCGAGCGCAAAGAGCATCGCCGTGCCCGCACCCTGGCTGGTGATGATGCTTGCGTCGACCACGACGGGCTCGTCGGCGCAAAGCTCCGCACCCTGCTCAACAAGAACGTGCTGGAAGCCCGGGTTTGACGTGGCGCGGCGCCCGCGCAGCAGCCCCAGCTCCGCCAGAATGGAGGGGGCGGCGCAGATTGCGGCAAGCGGCAGGCCCTTCTCGGCGTGGTCAACCAGAGCGGAGCAGAGCGGCTCGCAGGCGCGCAGGTTGGGGGTTCCGGGGATGCCTCCCGGCAGGACGAGCAGGTCGTAGTCATCAAACGAGAAGCCCGCGTCGCTGATGGAACGGTCGCATACGATGGTGACCTCATGCGAGGACGTCACCTGGCGCTCGGGCGTTATGGCCACGGTGTCACAGGGAACGCCGGCACGGTAGAGAAGGTCCACCACCGTAAGCCCCTCGATCTCCTCGAGGCCGGGCGCCACGAACACGGCGACGCGCTTCTCGGTTGCCTGATTGAACATGTTTCCTCCTTATGCGAAGGCCCCGCCGACAGCGTCGACGGGGCCAGCTGACCAATCCAGCGCGAGGCTAGTCCTCATCGATTCCGGCGTTTATGGCGTCCGCGATCGCCTGGACGTCGTCGGTGCCCTGGATGAGATTCTTGAAGGCATCCTTCATGAGAAGGACGGCGGTCTTGGAGAGCAGGCGAATGTGGGAGGTCCCCGCCTCTCCGTCCGGCACGAGCAGCGAGATGGCAATGCTCACGGGCTTGTCGTCAAAGCTCGGCCATTTGACGGCGTGATCGTTCTTCACGACGATGATGGCGGGGTCCTTGATGGCGGAGGACTTGGCGTGCGGCACGGCAAAGCCGTCGGTCATACCCGTCTCGCCCATCTCCTCGCGCGCGACAAACGCATCGTAGACCGCGGAGGCATCGTCGGTGACGCCCAGCTCGGCAGCCTTGTCGGAGATGAAGTGGAGAAAGTCCTCGCGCGACCCGAGACTCTGCCCAACGAAGACGTTATCTGCCGAAACAAAACCACTCACGATGGTCTCCTTCTGGGAAGGGCGCCGCCGAGGCGCCACACAGCACAATACGGCCTCTATCATAGCGAAAAGCACGCGAGACGCCCGCGCAAGACTACCGTGCGGGCGGCTCCATGCCCAGATGGTCAAAGGCGGCAAGCGTTGCCTGACGCCCCTGCGGCGTGCGCACGATGAGCCCGCACTGCAGGAGGTACGGCTCATAGACGTCCTCGAGCGTGGAGGGGTCCTCCGAGACGGCGCTGGCGATGGTGGTAAGGCCCACGGGACGCCCGCGGAACGTCTCGCAGAGCGCGGTGAGGATGCGCACGTCCATGGTGTCGAGACCCATCGCGTCTATCTCGAAGAACTCGAGCGCCTCCGCCGCAACCTCCCAGGTGATGCTTCCCTCGCGTTTGACCTGCGCATAGTCGCGCACGCGCTTGAGCAGGCGGTTTGCCAGGCGCGGCGTTCCGCGCGAGCGAGAGGCAATCTCCGCCGCGCCCTGCTCGTCAATGTCCGCGCCGAGGATGCGCGCGGAGCGGGTGACAATGACGGCCAGCTCAGCGGGCGTGTAGTAGTCCAGGCGATACGAGATGCCAAAGCGGTCGCGCAGGGGGCCGGTGAGAAGGCCGGTGCGCGTGGTGGCGCCCACGAGCGTGAAGTGCGGCACGTCAATGCGGATGGAGCGCGCCGCCGGCCCCTTGCCGATCACGATGTCCAGGAAGAAGTCCTCCATCGCGGGATAGAGGATCTCCTCGATCTGATGGTTGAGACGGTGAATCTCGTCCACAAAGAGGACGTCGCCCTCCTCGAGGTTGGTGAGAATGGCCGCGAGGTCCCCGGCGCGCTCGATGGCGGGACCGGAGGTGGTATGCATCTTGGCACCCATCTCGTTTGCCACGATCCCGGCAAGCGTGGTCTTGCCCAGACCCGGAGGGCCCGAGAAGATCACGTGGTCGAGAGCCTCGCCGCGGTCGCGCGCGGCCTGGATGAGCACGCGCAGGTTCTCGCGAACGCGCTCCTGGCCGATGTACTCGTCAAGGGTCCGTGGGCGCAGGGTGCGGTCCTGGTCGAGGTCCTCGGAGGTGAGCTCGCCGGAGACGTCGCGCGGGCCAACCGGCCGCACGGGCGCGCTCTGGGCAAAAAGGTCCTTCTCGCTGGCCTCCCACATTAGCGACCACTCCCCAGGCGGCGCAGCGCATAGGCGAGCACCTGCTCGATGGTGGTGGCCCCGGCCTCAGCGTGGCCCTCGAGGGCAAGCTCGGCCTCCTGGCCGGTAAAGCCCATGGAGAGCAGCGCCTCGGTCGCCTCCGCCTCAACGCCCGCACCCGCAGGCGCCGCCAGCGGCAGCGGGGAGCCATCGGGCTCCATGAGGCCCACCAGCCCGCGCAGCTCGGCGTTCTTGGAGAACACGTCGGAGAGCTCCACGAGCAGGCGGCTCGCCTTCTTGCGCCCCACGCCGGGAACCTGCGCCATGCGCGCCGCATCCTGGGCCGTGACGATCTGCGCCAGCACCGCCGGCGAGAAGGTCGAGAGGACGGAGAGCGCGAGCTTGGGACCCACGCCGGAGATGGCACGCAGCTGGTCGAAGAGGGCCCGCTCGTCACGGGAGGCAAAGCCATAGAGCTCCATGGCGTCCTCGCGCACGATCATACGCGTGAGGATGGTGACGCCCGCCTCGCCCGCGTGCGGCAGCGCCGCCGCCGTGGTGGAAGAGACTCCCAGCTCATAGCCAACGCCGCCCACGTCAAGAACAACGCGGGAGGGCAGCACCTCAAGAAGCGTTCCCGTTAGCTGGACAATCACGCGATGGACCTCCTTGCCTGCCCAAGGCTCTGGGTTCTCGTTACGTTGGCGTGGCAGACCGCCGCGGCAAGGGCGTCCGCCGCGTGGTCGGGCCGAGGGTCGTGATCGAGGCCGAGGATCGTGCGGACCATATAGATGACCTGGTACTTGTCCGCGGCGCCCGTTCCCACGACCGCCTGCTTGATCTGCATGGGGGTGTACTCCCCCACCGAGAGGCCCGCCGTCGAGCACGCCACGATGGCCGCCCCGCGCGCCTGCGCGGTGGCAATGGCGGACTTGGTGTTCTCGCCAAAGTAGATGCTCTCGATGGCGAGCTCGGTGGGGCCGTACTTCTCGATGACGCTTCTGAGCTCTGAGTAGATCCTGCCCAGGCGCACGTCGATGGGCTCGTCGGCATGGGTGGTCACGCAGCCGTACGCGCGGGCGCGGCAGATGGACCCCCGCGTCTCCACCACGCCCCATCCCGTATGGGCGAGGCCCGGATCTATGCCCAGAACAACCATGCGCCTCCAAGGTGCTCGAACGTCCGTTCTATAATAGCAGAGGAGCGCGCGGCTGCAAGTCAGTTCTGCGAGAAGGGCCCCTCCCAAAGTGACGGCGACGGACTTTCCCCGTGCCGCCCGCCCTGTCCCGCGGGGCCCGACGTGTCAAACGGCGAGAAGACCCCGCCGGCGGAGAAGTCCCTCAGGTAGCCCAGAAGATCGCGGACCTCCTGCTCGTGGCTCACGCCGCTCTCCGGACGCTCCTCCCGCTCCTGCGGCTCCTCCTCGGCCCCGTCCTTATCGGCAAGGCTCGAGAGCTTCCCGGCGAGACGGCCCTCCGCGGGCCGGGCGCGGTCGACCCACGCCAGGCCAAACGGCGCCATGCCCTCGCCGAGCGTTCGGGAGGACATCATGAGCGAGGGCGCCCCAAACTGCCGGGGGGCGTCACCGCACGCCCGGAGCTGGGAGATGATGGCCGTCACGAGCTCGGCGCGGCCACGTTCGGAGACAATGTCAGAGAGCGGGAGCTCCCACTCAAGGTAGCTCGAGAGCACCAGGTCGATGAAGCCAAGGCGCGCCTCGGCGCCGCCCAGCTCGTCAGAGAGGCCCTCAACCTCCGGCACCTCAACCGAGGCGAGCGCCAGCGCGGGAATCACGGGGGACATCGTGTTTCGCAGGTGCGCGAGGGCGAGAAGGTCAGAGCGATAGAGGTCCCCCAGGGGGCAGAGGCAGGAGGCATCCACCCCAGGCGGCTCCTCGAGGGCACGCCCGGTCTTATCGCGCGCGCCAAGCGGCAAAAAGCCCGTCTCGCGAGCGAGCGCCGCGAGCTCAACCTGTGCGAGGTCACATTCGAGCGCGCCGTTGCCGGCAGTGTTGCGCGCGTGGCGCACAATGTGGTCCGCGGGGATGCGCAGGGAGCGCAGAAGGTCTGAGACGACCTGCTCGGCAGCGTCGCCTGCGGGCGCGGCGAGCACGCGGACGCGCTCGGGGCCGAGGGCGTCCGTCGCGAGCGCCGCCACGAGCGACGAGGCGAGGCTGCCGTCCGCCACGAGGCAGGCGCCGGGCGCGCCGGCAAGCTCGCAGGTCTCGGACAGGCCCATCGAGAGGGCGCCCCAGGTCATGAGCGGCGCGTCGTAGACCTCAGGGGTGAGCGGCTCGGCGAGAGGGCCCTCCGCGGAGGGGTCAACGTCGCAGACGAGCAGCGCCTCCTCGAGGCTCGGGGCCTGGGCGGCAAGCTCGCCCCACGGCGCCAGGACAAAGCTCGACCCGCAAAAGACCTGCAGGTCATAGCAGCCGAGCGAACCAACGCCCACGATCCACGCCCCGGTGGTCTCGGCGTCCTTGAGGAAGCGCCCCTCCGTGAGCGAGGAGCCGAGCGCGCTCGAGGGGTCGTCCACGGCAAAGCCGTAGCCGCCCAGGTAGATGATGACGTCCACGTTGTACTCGTAATCGTTGTAGACGTCGAGGTCGTCATAGGAAAAGGCGACGCCCAGGCGCGCGCCCGCAAACGAGAACTCGGGGAGGCCGGCGCCCTCGGAGCTCTCCGGGCCCGCCGCCGCGGCGCCCAGGCGCGCGGAGATTGCCACGGGGGTGATGTCCCCGTCTGCCACGAGCAGGGCATCGGGCACGGAAGCGTCCCCCAGCTCGGTGAGCACCGGGATGAGACAGGGGCACGCGAGCTCGTCGAGCAGTCCCATCACGCAATCAGCAAGGTCGACCATAAAGCCCTCGCGGTCAACGGGTTGCACCGGCGAGGATCCGCAGAGCGCAGCCATGGGAAAGACGAGCAGCTCCGCGCCCTGCTCGGCGGCGCGCCGTGAGCACTCGACCATGCGCCGCGCCGTCTCCTCAAAGGCTCCGGCACGCGTCTTTATCTGGGCAATCGCAAGCTTCATGCAACGACCTTCCTCGTAGCCTCCGCCTCCATTGTGCCACAGCGCACGCACGGAAAGGCCCCGGTGTCCCGGGGCCAGGCAGCCACTCCGTCTTGTGGGCGCGCTACGCGAGGTCGCGCTTCCAGAGGCCGTGAAGGTTGCAGTAGGCGTAGACGGTGCCGCCCGCAGAGCAGCAGGCGCCGAACTTGGTCTTGGGCTCGTCGCCGGGCTTGAGGTGCTTGAGGCAGATCTTGCCGTCCGTGACGAGCGCGATCCACTCGATGTAGTGCTCCTCGAGCATGGGATGGGCAACCTCGCCCACGGAGACGACGATGTGGTTGCCATCCTGGGCAACAACGGGCACGTGCTTCTCGGTGGCGGCATCCGTGGAGCCGGCAACGAGCAGCTCCATGGGCTCGCCGCAGCAGCTCGGCGTGACGCCCCCGTCCTTCACGACGGCAACGATGTTGCCGCAGTGGTTGCAGCGATAGAACTTTGCCTCTGCCATGACTACCCCTCTCAACTGCCGCCCGCCCTCTGCGCGCGCTGCTCTTCTCGTACCCGTTTGCTCGCAATTCTTGCGTCGGGCGAGAAAAACGGACCTATCCGGCTATCCAGCCACCGTCGACGGGCAGCACGGCACCGTTCACGTAGCTCGCCTCGTCACTTGCCAGGAAGAGCGCGGCGGCGGCGATCTCCTCTGCGGAGCCCGGCGCGGGCGCGCAGTCGAGCACGGGCTTGATGCGACCGTAGCCCGCCGGGTTGGGGACGCCCATCGAGGTGGCGATCTCCGTCACGATGCCGCCCGGCGCGATGCAGTTCGTGCGGATACCGTCCGCCATGTACATGTAGGCGGTGTTCTTGGTGAGCGAGATGAGGGCGGCCTTGGAGGCGCAGTAGATGGCGCCCGCGCAGCTGCGCATGCCGCCCACGGAGGCCACGTTGACGATCGAGCCCTTGGTGCCGGAGGCCTTGAAGGCGTTCACCGCGGCGCGCATGGCGGCAAGCGGGCCGTAGACGTTGACGGCCATGACCTGCTCGTACTTCTCGTCCGTGGCGTCGCCCACCGGGCTCATGTCGTCCATGATGCCGGCGTTGTTGACGAGGATGTCGAGGGTGCCAAACTGCTTGACGGCAAAGTCGATCATGCCCTCGTTAACCTCGCGCGACGAGATGTCTCCCGGATAGACGGCCACCTCGCCCGGAGCGTCGGCCAGACTGGCGGCAAGCTCCTCCAGGCGCTCCTTGCGGCGCGCCACGGCAACAACCTTGGCGCCCTCGCGCGCAAAGAGCTCCACGATGGCGTGACCCATACCAGACGACGCACCCGTGACAACGGCGACCTTGTTCTCGAGCCTCATGCTGTTTCCTTTCCGCTGCTTGCGCCCCATGCGCAAACCTGGTGTTTCCTTACCCCTGCCGAGGCTTGGAGGAAACAACAATGCGGCAGACGGCACCCCCGTTTTCGGCAAGCAGCCGCGCGGGCAGTCAGCCAGGCCTTCGCCGCCCTTCTCGCCGACTTTCGTACGCTCGGTGAGGACAGAGCGAAGGCGTCCCGCGCAGACGAACCTCGTTATCCCTCAACAACCTGCAGGGTATACTTTTGACGAGGAGGTACCCATGCTTCGTCTCGATGACATACAAAACGCCGTCGCGGCAACGGCAACGCGTCATGGCCTCAGCAAGGTCACCCTCTTCGGCAGCTTCGCGCGCGGGGAAGCCCAGGAGGACTCCGACGTTGACCTCATTGTCGAATCCCCTGGCCCCCTCGGTTTTGCTCGCGGCGCAATCTACCGCGAGCTGGAGCAGGCACTCGGCTGTCCCGTCGACGTCATCTTTGGCGAGAAGAACCTCTATCCCTTTGTGCGCAAAGCTGCCCAAGCTGAAGGCGTGGTGCTCTATGAGGCGTGAGCGAGAGGTGCCAGAGGAAGCTAAGGCGTTCATCATAGAAGAGCTGGTGCGCAACGCCGAGATGATCTGGCGGCGCATTGAGGAGCTTCATATTGACAAAGACCTCTATGCGCGCTCGACCGACTGTCAGGACCTGCTCACCATGCCCATGCTACGCATCTGTGAGCTGGTAAGCGAATATCGCAGCGTCTTCGAGGAGATTGACCCGTCATACCCTTGGGCGGACGTCGCCAAGATGCGCAGCAAGATTGCCCATCCCTACGGCGGGTTTGACTTCGACTTTGTCTGGGACGCCATCGAGGTGGACCTGCCGGGACTCGCTGCGATCTGCAAGCGGGCAATCGAGTAGGTTGTCCTCGCTCTAGACATGAGACATGAGCGCAATCGAACAGTCATCGAATGTCTTGGTAGATGCGATAAGCTCAAGAGTCTCGCTAAGGAGGCTATTTGCCTCGCCCTTAGTCGAGCAACTCACCGCATCAAGTAACTTTGAACATGCCGGGGCCAGCTGACCATCTTGCTTGCGATACAGTGCCGCTTCCGGCCCATCCGACATGAGGAGGAAGCCTGTCGCACGACTTCCCCCATCCTGGACCAAGCCTCGATATAACCGAAGTCTACTTACGGCATCACTTGATGTAATGAAGATGGTCTCGTTTGAGTATTCTCCGTTATCTGGGCCTGACAACGCCCGCAGAAAATCACCACTGGAGTCCCTGCCTCGCATTCCTATAACACCATCGCCAAGATGAGCTGCAATATACCTGTTCCGCTTCACGGCAACGACAAGGGCGGTTGATGCGAGCGAGCTCATCTCGTATCCACTCGGCAGCTTCTCCATCAGCGCCTTTCGGATTGCCCTCACGATCGAAGCGCGAGCGGCTTCTTCCGGCATCCTCCAAATGACATCAAAGCTGCGACAGAATACATCGCACAGCACGGAAGCGCAGACCTTTGAGCCAACATAGGAGAGTTCCGCAGAGCCAGCTCCATCCGAAAGCGCAACAACGCTCACGTTGCGACGATAGGATGTCCCAACGCTATCCTGACACACAACATGATCGGCAAGGTGTGAGCGTCCCCGCCTTGCATATCCACATCGTTTCCAGACTACCCGCTTCATGGGGTCTTAGCCTCCAAATCCCAGAAGTTACAGCTCCGCCCAGCCACGAATTCCCTCGAAATCCAGGGCAACCTTGTCACCAGGCGTTGATTGGGAGACACGTGAGACAGACTTGCTAAGCCAAGAGAAGAACTCCGAGAACTTGAGCCCCTGAAGCCTCAGAGGAGAGCGACCGGGCGAAAAGCGCTGGAGAGTCCCCATATCTGCTTCAGAGCCGATACCAATCGGGAAAACCGTGAGCTTTCGAGACTCGACCATTCTAGTCACGCGATTGACCTGCTGGTTTAGCAGTTCCAGGCTCCCACCATATGGCTTGCCGTCAGTCATGAGAACCAGCCAGGGCTGATAGTAATCCACGCCGCTCTCTTTGTAGAGCTCCTTTCGGCGCTCAAGACTGTCGAGCGAGAGCTTAACCGCTTCGCCCATTGGAGTGTTCCCCGATGCACTCAAAATAGGAGGCTGAGGCCGCACGTCAAGCGTTGCAAAGTCCGCTTCAAGCTCCGCCGGCCCAAACGTCACAATGCAAATCTCAGCCGAGAAACGAGCAATCTCGTCTTCGTCTATAGCTTGATAGAACGTCTTTACACCCTCGTTAAGCTCGTTGATGGGCTCGCCGTTCATTGACCCCGAGCAATCAAGGCACAGCGCAACCGGAACACGAGGCGTTGGGTTGTCAAACAGGTCCTCGACACCAATCTTCATAAGCTCGTTCATTGTTTACTTCCTTTCATTAGTCACTTAATTGACAGAACCAATACATGAAGCAATCAAATAGAGCATGAATAGCAAGGAGAAACAGACGATTATCGCATCCCTGCACTGCGAAAAGCCGCCAGAACCCTGCTGCGTATTCACCACGTTGTCTCGCGTCTTGCGACGAGTTTGTCGGACTTTTTGTCTAGCGGGCGTCTGAGAATCAGACCATTTCGCAGCGGGACGAACAGGAGCGGACCTATGGTTTATTCCTGGCGCAGCAGCACGCCCTTGATTTCGAGAGCTCGTAGGACTGAACGTGGAGCGTCTTCCCGCTTTAGACGCAGATGATTGATTCGCAGCACTCTGCTGCATGAGTCGTTTTTCTCTTTGTTCTTCCTCGTAGCACCTACGACAAAGTCCGTCTCGCTCGTCATGCATCCACTTTGCCGCTACATAGCCACACTTTTTGCACGGCTCGTCCTGCCAGCATTCCTGGCAATACTCAGGAAGTCGCCTGCTTTGATAGCGGATTTGATCCCTGTTATAAAGCGTTATGGTGTTATGGCACTTTGGGTTCTTGCAGGGGTAACTCTTCCACACCTCCCCCAACCATTTTTCTCGCGCCAACTCACGGCGCTCCTCTTCATGGCTTTCCTGCCAGCATGTCTGGCAATACTCCGGAAGTCTTTTGTTTAGGTAGCGGCTCTGGTCCCTGTTGTAGAGCGTTACGTTGTTATGGCACATTGGGTTTTTGCATGGATAGCTTTTCCACACTTCCTTAAGCCATTTTTCATGAAACTCACGACGTCCTTCAGTCGAATATCCATAGCATTCATCACAAAGGGAGACGTGCCTGTCTGGCTTGGGGATATACCGTTTCCCACATTTCTTGCACTCGCGCATCTTGAGACGCGTGGGAAAGAGGTCCATCGCCATTGGATCGTTGTCGAGCATATGGTCTATGCCGTACCAGTACTTCTCGAAAACCTCAATCCATCCGTCGGCATTCATTCGCTTCTCGGGTTCGAAATAGTCTCCGCCCCTGCGAAACGTCCCGACGAACGCTTTGCGCGTGTTAAACGACATATGGCTCCAGATGAAGCCCCACTTTCCCGGCGGCACCTTTGAGTTGTCATCACTCTCATAAGGAAAACTACCTTGTCTTATGTTCTCAGCTGGGTCTGCGCCACCCACGGCGGAATATGGGGACTTCCCGGGCAACATAATCATGAAAAGCAGCGTCGCAATGGCAAAGTTCTCCATTGCCTGAGTGCGGAGAAATGTCTCGTAGCTTCTCCCCTGAGCCTCGGGCGGCGTAAAGTGAGCCGTTCCCGCGGGACACGGGTAGCTGCCGATCTGATAGCTATCGCAATCTACGAAATAAACCTCAGTCGGAGACACAACAAGGATGTTCTGCCCGTTTATGTCACCTAAGATAATGCCCCTGTCATTCAGGTACTTAATCTTATGGAGAATGGTGAGGCACAGCTGGATGGTGTCTTTTCTCGTCCACTTTGGGAAACGGACCTGAAGCAGCTTGGGCAGGAAGACGGACTTCCCAAGCTCGTACCCCTTGGCTCGTGGCATGAGAAAACCAACGGTTTCGTCATTTTCATTCTTGATAAGAGCAACGGGAAAGCACACACCCTTACACTCGATGCCCTTTGCTATCATGAGCTCGAGTTTTGCGCACTTTATATCAGTGAGCTTCTCGCGCAGATAGATTTTCGCCACATAATCTGAAGCGTCTCCAACGTTGGTCTCAAAGACCGAACCTTCCCCTCCCGCCCCAATCTTCTTGGTCAGGACAATGTTCTTTCGGTGCTTGCCATCGTCAGCAACCACTGGAATCGATAACAACTCACCTTTTGCGACGCGCTCCCCCGGCAAAGAACCTTGGAGCTTTATTTTCTTACCGCCGGTGATGACCTTGGTAGTATTAAACATGGTCATCGCCACCATTCTTTCGGTGCCTGGATATGCTCATCTGAAGCGGGTGGCTCGTGGGAACTCGGGCTCTTTTCGGCCGGTTTGTTGTCGCTGAATTGCCATTTCTCGATGCCGCCATCCCTGTCCAAACGTCTCACCTTCATTTGATGCCTCCCTGGGCGGACAGATTTGAAGTTTGAGATGGCAATGAGATCGCTTGCCAGAGCCCGATCTTGCGTGATGAACAACATGTTCTTTCGCGTTCGGAACTTAAGCGCAACCGAGAGCAAGGTGGCGTCGGCAAATGGATCGTTCGTGTCACCAACAATGGAAACGAAGTTGTTCTCAAGCAACGGAAGCAGTCTTTTGAGCACGTGTGCACATCGCTCGGCAAGCTGTGGTTGCCTAGAGTCATTACGAACAGCCGACAATTTGACTAGCTCATCATAGTTGCGCTTTGTCACTATCAGCTCGCCGAGACGTCCAAGGGAAGGGAGGAGCATGTCCCAAAAGTTCTGTTCTTTTGCTCGATTGGCTGTAAAGGTTTCACCGCTCCCATGTCCTCTGGAGTCCCAGCATGAGACCAAAAGTGAGCAGGTATCAATAAAAATAAGCGTATCTGTATCATGCATAGTGCACTCGTCACTGCTGGGCTGACATCTTGTCGCCGACAAATTCAATGAGACGATTCAGATTCGGGGAGCGCAGCTCCCTTTTGTCTTGCACGCCTTGGGCAGCCTGCCTAAGAACCACATCTTGGATTTCTTCCAAGATTCTGAAATAGTCAAGTCGCTCTGCCCGCTCACCTGTCTCTATTAATCTCCGAATAGATCTATAGGAGGCTTCGGTTATGTCAAAATAATATCTTTGCCAGTCTCCGTAAGAGACAAGCGCAAGTTTAGAAATATGCTGACACACTATCTCGGTACGATTAGGCACCCCCTGAGAACGAGTGGACGCAATCTTATCCCCCGTTCCGCTGTCTTCACTTAGCTCTTCCACCTCAAGCTCAATAGCTTCTGCGTCATCTTCACCAGTAGCATCGATGGACTTTACGGCCTGCGCCTGTATGGGCACTTCCTCAAAACGAGTGTCCTCGTCAAGACAACCGTCGGATGTATCGTCAGCTGGTATGACATAATCAGCCTCTTCACAGGGATAGTCCTCGGCAGAGCCCGGCACCTGACGCCAGCCTACAATTTTGCCCATCAGTCATCTCCAATCGATGGTTCTGACACCCTAGTCCCACGCCCTAAGCGCATCGCTCGCATGTTCCTTAGCCCACTGATGCGCGAAAGAGCCCGGTGGAGCACATATCAAAACTGGCTTTATCGCCGATGTTGTCCGCTCTCTATCAAACGCGTCATCTGCAATACTGACTATGCTTTCAGGCAAATCGACCTTAATCTCAGCGTCAGGGGAGCCACAATTTTCAAAGGCATGAGATTCAATGGCCGTCACACCCTCATCCAAAACAATGTGCACCAATCGCCCACAGCTGGAAAAGGCATAAGGAGCAACTGTCTTAACACCAGATGGAACTACCAAATCACGTAGAGAGCAGGACGAGAAAGCGTGTTCTCCGATAAAAGAAAGTGACCTCGGAAGCTCAATCTCCTCTAGATTGGAACAGCACGAGAAGGCCCGCGGACCAACTGTTTTCAGCCCTTTTGGCAGAATCACTTTCTTAAGAAGCCCATTTCCTTCGAAAAGGCAAAGGGGTATTTCTACGGTGCCCTCAGGAACAATGAGCACTCCGTCCGTAGAGATACAGCCTTCATTTATGCAATGGACTCGGTCTCCCATTCGTGCACACCTCTCGACCCTCTGGATAATACCATACTAGTATGGTAGTTTATGTATGGCATGTACCAGATAGTCGATACATGAAAAACGCCACCTCATGTACTGACATCTCCAGCTATGCAAGGCTGCTTGCCATTAGACTACGTTCCTTGCGGATTGAACGCGGTCTCACGCAAGAGCAGGTCGCCTATCGCTCGGGCATCTCGACCTACACATACCAGAAGTTCGAAAAGGGAGAATCAAAGCCAGAAACTCCGATGAATCCCAGACTCAGCACGCTGCTTTCGTTAGCAGAAACATTTGAGGTCGACGTAAGGGATCTGCTGACCTTCAAATAGCACCTCTGATCGCTCTCGCCCCACCCACTTCTCGCCGACTTTCGTACACTCGATGAGGGGTGAGGCGGGGGGTAGCGGCAAGGACAGGTCCCCGCCGCCCCTACGCCACGAGGACCTTGCCCTGGCGGCCCACGAGGTCGGTCATCTCGGCGAGAAGGACCATGTTGCGCGCATCTATCCGGCAGGGCAGCTCCATGCGCATGATGTCACCGGAGGTTGCCTCCACGCGCAGCTCAACGTGGTCGAGGCCGGGGTAGCGGCCGAGGATGGAGCCGAGCGTGTCCATGTAGGGGCGCGTGAGCAGCGCGGCGGGGATGTTCACCTCGAGGACCTTGGGGCGGTTGCTCTTCTCGTCCAGGACGAGCGGCTCCACGTTCATGCAGATGATCTGGTTGCCGCGGTCACCGCGCTCGAGCTTGCCCTCCACCTTCACGAAGACGTCTCCTTGGCTCTCGCCCGTCTCCTCGTCAACCTGGCCCACGAGCGCGCTCGCGCACTTCTTGTAGAGCTTGGGGAAGATGACGAGCGTGACCTCGCCCTCCATGTCCTCAAGGGTAACGATGGCCATGGGGTCGCCGTTCTTGGTGGTCTTCTTCTGCACGGCGTTGATCATGCCGGCAAGACGGATGACCTTGCCCTCGGGCACCTTGAAGCGCTCGTGGACGCCGCCGGTGGCGTCGGCCACCTCCTCGGCAACCTCGATGTCGGCAATCGTGTAGTCGCGGTTCTTGGCCAGCGCGTACTCGTACGGACGCAGCGGGTGGTCAGAGACGTAGAGGCCCAGGACCTCGTGCTCCTTGGCAAGCTTGATGGAGCGGTCCCACTCGATGCCGTCCGGCTCCGGCACGGTGTTCTCAAAGCCGGAGCCCTCAACGTCACCAAAGAGGTCGAACATCGAGAACTGCCCGGCGGCGCGCGTCTTCTGGCGCTTGGCCGCGGCGTCGATGATGTTCTCGGGGTTGGTCTTGTCGACAAAGCGCATGAGCTGCATGCGGGTGTAGCCCGTCGAGTCAAACGCGCCCGAGCAGATGAGCGCCTCGACCACGCGGCGGTTGGCCTGGCCGGTGTCCATGCGGTCCACAAAGTCGTGGAGGTTGGCAAAGGGTCCGTTCTTCTCGCGCTCCGCCATGATGGCCTCGCCCACGCCCTCGCCCACGCCGCGGATGCCGGCAAAGCCAAAGCGCACGCCCTCGGGGACGGCCGTGAAATCGCGACCGGACTCGTTGATGTCCGGCGGCAGGATGGCCACGCCCTCATGGCGATAGGCGGTGACGTAGTGGACGATCTTGTCGGTCTTGCCCATGTAGGACGTGAGGACCGAGGCCATGTACTCGCGCGGGTAGTGGGCCTTGAGCCAGGCCGTCTGCATGACGAGGATGGCGTAGCCGGCGGAGTGGGACTTGTTGAACGCGTAGGACGCGAACTCCAGGACGTCGTCCCAGATCTTCTGGGCGGTCTCCTTCTTGTAGTCGTTCTTGACGGCGCCGTTCATCCAGTGGTCGTAGGTGGTCTCGTCCTTGCCGTCGTCCCAGTGGAAGACCGTGTCGGTAAGGAGCTTGATCTTCTTCTTGGCCACGGGCTTGCGGATGCGGCTGTCCGACTCGCCGGCCGAGAATCCCGACATCTTCATCGAGATCTTCATAACCTGCTCCTGGTAGACCATGGTGCCGTAGGTCTCGCCCAGGATGTCGTCGAGGCGCGGGTCGTAGGAGACGGCCTCCTCGCGCCCGTTCATGCGGTTGATGTAGCTCGTGACCATGCCGGCGCCCAGGGGGCCCGGGCGATACAGGGCGATAAGAGCGACGACCTGCTTGTACTCGGTCGGCCGCATGTTCTTGATCGTGGAGGTCATGCCCGCGGACTCAATCTGGAAGACGCCCGCGGTGCGGCCCTCGCGCATGAGCTTGTAGATCTCTGGGTCATCGAAGGGGATCTCGTCGACGTTGATGTCTATACCGTGGTTGGCCTTGATGTTGGCGAGCGCCTTGGAGATGACCGTGAGGGTTCGAAGCCCCAGGAAGTCCATCTTGAGCAGGCCCATGTCCGCCACCGAGTGGCCCTCGTACTGCGTGATCTCAACGCCGCCCTTGGTGTCGACCTTTGTGGGCACGTGGTCGTTCACCGGCGTGGGCGCAATGAGCACGGCACAGGCGTGCACGCCCTCGCCGCGGTGAAGACCCTCGATGGAGAGCGCCGCGTCAATGATGGAGCGCATGTCGGCGTCGTTGTTGTAGGCGTCCTCAAAGTCCGGGGAGTACTGGTCGGGGGCCTTCTCGGACTTGTGGAGCGCGTGGTCGAGCGTGAGCTTGGGGTCGTTGGCGAGCATCTTGGAAAGCTTCTGGCCCTGCCAGACGGGGAAGTTCAGCACGCGCGCGGCGTCGTTGATGGCCTGTTTGGCCTTGATCGTGGAGTAAGTGATGACGTGGCAGACGCGCTCGGGACCGTAGAGCTGACGGACGTGCTCCACGACCTCGAGGCGACGCTCATCGTCGAAGTCCATGTCGATATCGGGCATCTCGGAGCGCTGCGGGGAGAGGAAGCGCTCGAACATGAGGCCGTTCTCGAGCGGGTCAAAGGTCGTGATGTCCATCGCGTAGGCAACGATGGCGCCGGCCGCAGATCCTCGGCCCGGGCCCACGCCAATGCCGTTGCGCTTGGCCCAGCGCACGTACTCCTGGACGATGAGGAAGTAGTCCGCAAAGCCCTTCTCGCAGATGACCTTGTACTCGTACTCAAAGCGTTCCTTGACGTTCTCGCCGCCGATCTCGAGCTCGCGCCAGTTCTCGCCGTAGCGCTTGGCCAGTCCCGTCTCGCACTCCTTGCGGAAGCGCTCCTCCGAGGTCTCGCCGGGGTCGAGGTCCGGGAACTTGGGCAGGTACATGTGCGACCAGTCGAGCTCAAAGCTGCACTTGTCGGCAACCTCGAGCGTGTTGTCGATGACCTCGGGGCACCATGAGAAGAGCTCGCGCATCTCCTCCTCGCTCTTGATGTAGAACTCGGTGCCGGTCATGCGCTTGCGGTTCACGTCCTCGAGCTTGGAGGCGGTGCCGATGCAGGAGAGCACGTCCTGGGTGGGCGCGTCGTCGCGCGTGAGGTAGTGGTTGTCGTTGGTGGCGATGACCTTGATGCCCAGCTCCGCGCCCAGGCGCACGATCTGCTCGGAGAGGGTGCGGTCCGTGAAGCCGCCCCAGTTGGGGTCGGCCAGGCCGTGGTCCTGGACCTCGAGGTAGAAGTCCTCGCCAAAGATCTCCTGGTAGGTGAGCGCCCAGCGGCGCGCCTCGTCCGGGCGGCCCTGGAAGTACATGCGCGGGATGATGCCCGAGACGCACGCCGAGGTGCAGATGATGCCCTCGTGGTAGCGACGCAGCATGTCGAGGGTGGTGCGCGGGTAGTAGTAGAACATGTCGCCGGAGGCCGCCTCGCTCATCATCTTCATGAGGTTGACGTAGCCGGTCTCGTTCTTGGCAAGCAGGATCAGGTGGTAGCGGTGCTGCTTGGTGCCCTTCTCAATGCAGTCGTCCGTGATGAAGTAGGCCTCGCAGCCAAAGATGGGCTTGATCATGAGGGAGGGGCGGTTGGCGCGCACGGCCTCGAGGTCGCCCGTCTCGTTCCAGATCTTGACGTCGGAGGCCCACTGCGCGTGAACGCGGTCGTGCAGCGGCGCGTCCTCGGCGTCCGGCTCGGGCTCCTCAAGCTCCCAGTCCTTCTGGAAGCACTCGAGGTCGTGCTTCCACTGGTGCATGTCCTTCTGGCCGTCGTTGTACTTGCGACACTCCAGGTCAAAGTCCGGGATGCCAAACATGTAGCCGTGGTCGGTGAGGGCAAGCGCGGGCATGCCCAGGTCAACGGCGCGCTTGACCATGTCCGAGACGCGCGTGGCGGCGTCGAGGATCGAGAAGTCCGAGTGGTTGTGCAGGTGGACGAATGCCATGCGGCAGGCTCCCGTCAGTCTCTGGAAGATTCGCGTCAGCTTGGTGGAAGATTCACGCTATCTAGCATAGCCGAAGGGCCGGATAACGGGCGTCGGAGAACTACGGCCCCGAACTGCGACGCATTGCGTTTCCGCAGGTGCGAGAATTACAAAATCTCTTTCTTCCCCATGAGGCCACGGACCGACGGTTCTTCTCGGCAAAGTGTCGGAGGCGGTCCCCACACCGCGGATTGGGGACGCGGGCCGACAGTTTGGCGAGAAGAACCGTCGGCGCGCGTCCACACTAGGCGAGAAGGACCGTCGGCCCCCATCGCACCTCAAACGCGTAGCGGGCCACGAGCGGCTCGCCGGGAGCATCGGGGTCGTCGCGCTCAACGCACACGAAGGCGCACTCCACCTGCTCAAACCCCTCGCGGAGAAGAACCCCGGCATAGAACTCCGCCTGCATCGCGTGGCGAGCACGGACCTCCTCAGGCGAGAGGCCAGCGTCGCCGGTCTTGTAATCGACCACGAGTACGCGCTTCCCTGCCCCATCCGTGCAGAGCAGGTCCATCGCGCCCTCGAGATAGTCCCCGTGCGGGGAGTCCACGCGCTGGAAGAACGGAACCTCGGCGCGCACGACGGGCCAGGAGAGCGCCTCGGCGCGCACGGACGAGCGCTCCCAGCGCGAGAGCGCCGCGCGAAGGCGCCGCTCGGCGCGCTCGGACAGGTTCCAGCGCCGCACCTGAGCGGCCACGCGGCGCTCGTCCGCCGCGCGCCCGGACTCCACCATCGCCTGGGCGAGCTCGTGAAAGGCCGAGCCCAGGTTGGTCGCGCGATCGGCGTCCTGGGTCTCGGGCGCGCCAGAAGCCTCGGCCTCGCGCTGCGCGCGCGTCGGCGCAGGCGGCGCGGACGTGACACCTGGCTCTGACGTCAGTGTCATGTAGACGCTCGAGTAGCTGAAGACGCCATCGCGGGCGCGCCAGGTGCTTGGGGAGACGGGGCGCGCATGCTGGTCCGGCTCGTAGAGGTCAAAGGACGCGTGGGGCGCCTCGGGGCCGTCCGGCGCACCCAGACGCACGACCTCGGCGGGGTCTGCGGGGAGCTCGCCGTCAAACCCGGCAAGCGTGCCGGCGGAATCGGCCGTCACGCACTTCTCGGCACCACGGCCCTGATCCTCAACGACCACGCAGCGCAGACGTGCCGGCTCGGTGCCACCGTAGTCGACCTCACGCGTGCCAGGGGCGGCCTCCCACGCTCCGTCCGAGAGCGCGTCGAGCGTGGACGCCGCAAGCGCGGAGCAGACCCCCTCCTTGCCCGAGGCCCCCGCCACGCCCACGACGAGCGCCTCGCGAGCGCGCGTGAGCGCAACGTAGAGCAGGCGGGCGCGCTCCTGCGCCTCCGCCTCGTCGTCCAGCGCGCGCAGGGCGAGGTAGCGCGCGGCAAGCGGCATCTCGGCGGACTTGTCCGCGCTCTCCTCGAGCTCCTCGGGGTCCACGTCGGCAAGCTTTGGGGCCTCCTTGGGACGCAGCACGAAGCGCTTCTCCCCGCCAAGCGTCCCCACGGCAACCTGGGCGTCCGAGCGCGGGTTGCCCCAGCACTCGGCAACGGCGCAGACGCCAAACTCGAGACCCTTGGAGGCGTGCACCGTCATCACGCGCACCGTGCCGCCACCCGTGCCCTCGTCGCCGGCAAGGGACGCCGGGGGCACCTTGGCAGCTGCGAGCCAGAGGTCAAACTCCGTGGCGGCCCGTGCCGCGCCAAGGCCGAGCTCGGCGGTCAGCTCCCGCACATAGCGCACGGCGGCGAGCACGTTGGCGGCGCGGGCGAGCCCCTCGGCCCCTCCCGCCTCGAGCCGCGCGAGCCAGCCGGAGTCACGCACCGCGTCCGCGCAGACGTCGGCCACCGGCCGCCAGCGAACCTCCTCGAGCGCGCGGGAGATGACCTCGTGCGCCACGCGCAGGCGCGCGGAGGGCTCACGGTCACGGTAGAACGTCATGTCCGCAAGGCCACGGTCGATGGGGCGCTTGGTGGGCGCGTCGAGCTTCTCCTGGGCACGCGTGCCCAGCTCGCAGAAGTCGTTCGCGTCAAGGCCGAACATCTCGCTCGCGAGCAGCGGGAAGAGGCCGGACTGCGTGTCCGCAGGGTTTGCCAGCGTGTGAAGCAGCGCGCGAACGACCTTGACCTCCTCCGTGGAGGTAAAGGTGGAACCGCCCGTGACCACGCACTCCATGCCGCGCGCGCGGATGGCGTCGATGTAGAGGTCGGCGTGGGTCGTCACGCCAAGCAGGAGCGCCATGTCGCCCGGGCGCTCCCCGGCGTCGCGATACCACGCGAGGGCGTCTGCCACCTGGGCCGCCATCGTGGCCGTCTGATGGCGGCTCGCACGTCCGGCGCGGCCCTTTCCGGCGCAGACCTCAATGTCAATGCGCGGCAGCTCACGGGCATGATAGCCATCGCGGCGCGCCGGGTTGGCGTCAAGGTGCATGAACGCGGGCATCGTCCCACGGGCCGGCCCGTCTCCGCCGGTGCAGACGCGCTCCACGAGGGAGAGCACGTCGGCGTGGCTGCGGTAGTTGGTGTCGAGCCTGACCACGTTCTTCTCGCTGACCTGGGAGCCGCGGCCCCTGAAGACGCTCACGTCCGCCCCGCGAAAGCGGTAGATGGACTGCTGGGCGTCACCCACGGTGCAGAGGTGGCGCGCGTCCTCTCCGGCGAGAAGCCCGATGAGCTCGAGCTGCATCTCGTCGGTGTCCTGGAACTCGTCGACCATCACGAGGCGGAAGCGCCCGGCATAGGCGCGGCGCACCTCCTCGTTGTCGCGCACGGCGAGAAGCGCGAGGCGCACGAGGTCGTCGTTGTCGAGGCAGCTCTCTTCGCGCTTGATCTGGGTGTAGCGCTCGTCCACCCGTCGCGCGAGCTCGAGGAGCGCGCCCGCGAGCGGGGCCACGCGAGCGAAGGAGACCTCGGCGCGCGCGAGCGCAAGGGCAGACTTTGCGGCGGACACGGCCTCCTTGAGCTTGCCGCGCGCCTGCGGGAGCTCGATGCCCTCGAGCGCTGCCCCCACGCGCTCGGGCGTCCGCTCGCGCGCGTCCAGCCCCTCGAGGCCGCGCAGCGCCTCCAACGCCGGCGCGACCTTCTCGGCGGCGGCCTTCGTGAGCCGCTCCGCCCCCAGCTCCTCCATGCGCATCGTGAGGTCCCGCACGGCCTGGGCCACCGAGTCGCGCGGCGCGCCCGCGGGCAGGAGGGCATCCACGCCCCCCGAGAGCGAGCGGCCCTCGCCCACAAGGCGGGAGACGATGCCCATGGCGCCCGTGTAGCCGCTCTGCGGGGAGTAGGTGCCAAGGTCAAACTCTGCCAGGGCGGGGGCAAACGCCTCGTCGGAGCGGGCGGCGCGCATGACCTCGTCCATGGCGCGGTCAAAGAGCGCCGCCTGGCGCGCGTCCGCAACGACGTCAAACGCCGGGTCGAGTCCCAGGTCCAGCGCATGACGCGAGAGAATGCGGCGGCACATGCCATGGATGGTCGAGATCCACGCCTCGTCGACGGCGAGCGCCGCCTCCCCCATGTGCGCGCGGCGCAGCGTCGTGCGGACGCGCTCCTTGATCTCGCGCGCGGCGGCCTCGGTGAACGTGATCACGAGGACCTGGTCGAGGCTCTCGAGGAAGGGCTCGCCATCCGTGCCCGAGCCCGGGGAGAGCGCCCAGGCGATGCGCTGCGTGAGGGTGAAGGTCTTGCCGGACCCCGCGCCCGCCTCCACAAAGAGGGGCTCGTCGAGGGTCTCGGCGATCTTGCGCTGGCGGTCGTTGAGACCGGAGAGGTCAATAGTGGGCACCAGGTCGCGCGCGGCGGGCTGCCCGTGGCTCTTCTCGCTCACTTGCGGATCCTCCTCTCGCAGTTGAGGACCGGGCAGAAGAGGCAGGCGTCCGCGTCGAGCGGCGCGGCCTCGATGTCTCCGGCCAGCATGCGCTCGATGCGACCGGCGATGGCCTCCTCGCAGGCGTCGAGAAGGGCCTCCATTCCCCGCTCGTCCGCGCGGCCGAAGGCCTCCTCGCGCGGCACGCTCACGCGCGCGAGGCGAGACGACGACGGCATGCGGAACCCAAAGACGTTGTCCACGAGGTTCTCGTCAACGGCGCCGGCGAGCGCGTGGGCGCCCTTGGTGCAGAGGTAGACGGCGCCCCTGACCGTGAGCTGCGGAAACGCACGACGCACCACCTGGGCGTAGATGAGCGACTGCACGCGGCGCGGCACCACCGGGGCGTCGGGAGCAAAGCCCTCCTTGGGGATGACGTCGTACTCGCCCGCAAAGCCGATGTCAGACTTGTGCTTGTAGTCGATCACCACGGCCTGGCCGTGCGCGTCCACGTCGATGCGGTCTACCGTGCCCGTGAGGCGCACGCCGGCATACGTGACCTCCTCGCCACCGCGGCCGAACGCCCACTCAAAGAAGCGCGGCTCAAAGCCGGTGAGCATCTCGGACTCAAAGTCGAGCAGCGTCGAGAGGTCCCTCCTCAGGCCGCGCAGCTGCCCCATCTGCTGCGCGCTGTGGGGCACGAGCGCCTGCGGGAGGGGGCGACGGCCGCGCTCGAGCTGGTACTGGTGAGAGAGGTGGGCGTCAAACTCCTCCTCCAGGACGAGGCGCGCCTCCTCGAGCGCCGCGGCCTCCGCGACTGAGGAGCCGGCAAGGCGCGCCTCGGGGCGCTCCTGGGCCCACGCCGCAAGCGCGTCGACGCGCTCGCGATAGGCGGCCTGCTGCATGGCGTCACACCGGGCGGAGCGCATGTCCTCGAGCTCATGGGTGCCCAGCGCGCGCTCGGCCGCACGGGCGAGAAGCTCGCGGCGCGTGACCTCAAGCACGCGGTGGGCAAACGTTCCCATCTCCGCCCCCGTGAAGCCGGCGTCAGCGTCCCGGAGCCGAAGGCGCCGCAGGCTGAACCACTTGTACGGGCACTCGAGGTAGGACTCGATCTGCGAGGCGGAGAGAAGCGGCAGGGAGTCCTCGGCAAGGACGCCCTCAGGCGGCGGCGAGACGCACGCGCGCTCGGCGGCGTCGATGCGGCCGGCCGGCGCGGGGTCATCGCTTCCCCGCCACGCCGCGCGGGAACCAAGGGAGGAGGCGTTCTCGCTGAGCGCGGTCTCCGTGCGCGAGCGCACGCCCTTCTCGCCAAACGTGGCGAGAAGGTCCTCGAAGGAGCAGTCCGCCTCGAGGCCGTAGCAGGCGAGAAGCTCGCTCAGCATGACCGAGGGGTAGCGGACCTTCCCGTCCGCCCCAAAGAGGGTCCTCTCGAGCACGAGCTCCTCGCGCGGGACCCGAACGATGGACGAGAACTCCGCGCGGGCGGCGTCCATGGTCCGCTCCGGCCCCTCCACGCCAAAGGCGGCGAGCAACGCCGAGCGCACTTCGTCTGCGGTACCAACCGGAGACTCCGTGGAGGACTGGCCAAGCATGAGGACCGCATCCGTGGAGCGCGGCGCCATCTGGGACGCCACCCGCGGGGACACAATGCGCACAAGGGGGCCACCCTCCGGCGAGCCTGTCTGGAGCCGCAGCGCCACTCGCGTGCGCGCGAAGGCGTCGACGGCAATGCGCACCAGCTCAGAGAGGGCAATCGAGCGCTCCTGCGCAGGGTCTGCCGTGAGGCCGAGCTCCTTGAGGCTCTTGGCGACGTCGAGCGCGGCGGAAAGGGCGGCCACCGCCTCGACGGCCTCCGGGGCGTCCGCGTCCTCGCCCTGCACATAGGGCGCAAACAGCTTGGAGGCGGCAGACCCCAGCCTGCCGCGCAGGAGCTCGCGCACCGCGGTCGCAACCTCGGGGGAGACGTCCTTGGTCGACCGGAGCTGCTCGAGCACCGCCGCGGGCGTGAGCAGGCGATTGCCGCGCCACGTTGCGTCAAGGCGGCGCGCCTGAGCGCCGTCCAGGTGCGAGACACGCGAGAGCAGGAAGTCGGAGAGCTCACGCGGCGGCCACCAGGACATGTCCGCAAGCTTCACGCGGACCGTCCCGGCGCGCGGGGCGTCCGGAACCGCCTCGTCTGCGGGCCAGCGCTCGGCAAGGTCGCTGAGCCGTGCCACCGCCTGGATGAGCTCAAGGTAGGCGCGGGCGCACTCGAGCTCGGCAAACGGCACGGGGAGCTGCGCGCGGACGGATGCCCCCCGCGGCGGAAGGCGCCTCGAGAGCTCGCGCCACGCGGCAGCGGGATCGGGGGCAACCACGACCACCTCGCGCGCGCCCCGCTTGGCGAGCGCGATGACCTCCTCGCACACGAGCTCGGGCTCGGCCGAGGGCCCCGCCGGAAGGAGCAGGCTCACGGCACCCGTTGGCGCCACGACGCCGGAGTCCGCACAGAAGAGCGCGCCGAGAAGGGCCGTGAGCTCGGGCGCTCGGTCATCGGGCGTGGGGGGCTCGGCGGCCGTGCCCGTGACGGAGCGCGGCTCAACGCCCTTCCGGGCGGCACGGTCGAGGAGCTGGGAGCGCAGGGAACGCGCGAGCGCCGAGGCGGGGTCCCCCGCGTCACGCACCACGCAGCAGACGTCATGGGTCGCGGCGAGCCCGCACACGAGCTCCTGCTCAGCTCGGGACATCTTGGTAAACCCGGCGCAGGTCACAGGGGGCATCTCAACGCCCTCGGCATCGAGCAGCCCGGGAAGCGCCGCCATGGCCTCGCACGGCTCAACGAGCCCGTGGGCCCGGAGCTCCTCGGCATAGGGGGCGGCAAGCGAGACCAGCTCGCGCTCGGCCTCCGTCACGCCCTCCGGCACCGTCGCCCCCAGAAGCCAGGGCAGGCCCACGCGCATCATGTCCGCGAGCAGCGCGACCGTACCCGGCGTGACCGAGAGGCGCGCGCCCGGCCGCCACGCGGCGCGGGAGAGCACGCGGCGGGCAAGCACGTCGCGCGAGGTGGCGTCAACGAAGCGCCGGCCGTCCCCCCAGACCTCCCAGCGCTCCTGCGCCCAGGCCAGGGGCGTGGTCACCGTGACCCCAACCGAGGGCCCCTCCGCCGCGAGCGCGCGCTGCGCGTCGAGGGCCTGGGCAAACGATGGGACGAGCAGCACGGCGCGCCCGCAGCCCCCGAGGCCCGCGCGCAGGCGCGCGGCCACCTCAGGGCAGACGAGGCGCTCATCTGTGGTTGTCATGAGGTCGAGCGACATGGGTTCCTCTCCGCGCGAGGTTCTTCTCGCCAGAAATCCTACCGCAGTCACCGGACACAATCACACGGAACGGCTGCCGCGCTCCTCCAGGCGGTCGAGCACCATGCGGTACCCGCCGGCCTCGCCGTTCAGGCACTTGGAGACGCGGCTCACCGTTGTGGACGAGGCACCGGTGGTGCGCGAGACGTCCACGTAGGACGCGCCGGCGGCGAGCATGCGCGCCACCTCGAGACGCTGGGAGAGGTCCTCGATCTCGCGCGTGGTGCAGAGGTCGAGGAGCAGCGCCCTCGCCTCGTCGGGCGTCCTCACGCAGACGAGCGCCCCGAGGAGCCTCTCGAGTCCCTTGTCCTTCTCGTCCGCAGCGGACATGCGCGCCTCCCGTCATCGCTCTCATCGACCAGATACTTTAGCCCATTAAAGTGGCCGCGCGCCACCCCACCCGCTAGAATTGTTGCGTCATCACAACGCTGGGAGGTACCATGCTGGACTTTGAGGAAGACACCCGCCTTTCCGACATCCGCGTCGTGGCGTGCGACATGGACTGCACGCTGCTCGCCGATGACAAATCCATGCCGGAGGGCATGCCCGGGCGCATCGAGGCGCTCAATGACGCGGGCGTCACGTTTGCCGCCGCCAGCGGGCGCCCCCTCTACACCCTGACCGGCATGTTTGCCGGCCTTGAGGACAAGATGGCCTTCATCTCGGACAACGGCGCGGCGGTGGTGTGCCGTGGCGAGGTCGTGTTCAAGAGCCTCATCGACCCCCAGGTTGTCCAGGAGCTCACCGAGTTCACGCTGGGGCGCAACCTCGGCATCCCCACGGTCTGCGGGCTCAACACGTGCTACGTGCGCTCGTGCGACCGCCAGTACGACGAGTTCTTCCGCACCTTCTACTACGACATCACCTACGTTGACTCCCTCGACCACCTTGACGCGGAGATCAACAAGTACACGCTCTTCATGCCCGAGGCCAACGCCGTCCCCGTGTGCGCCGAGGTCTTCTCGCCCGCCTTTGGCGAGCGCCTCTCCGTCACCTGCGGCGGCGCGGTGTGGATCGACATGATGAACTACGGGGTGGACAAGGGCGCGGGCCTCGCTCGGCTTTGCGAGCACCTGGGCGTGGCGGCAGAGGACGCCGCTGCCTTTGGCGACACGGACAACGACGTCCAGATGCTCGAGTGGGCGCATCACAGCTACCTCATGGCCAACGCCGAGAAGCGCATGGAGCCGCACGCCCGCTTCCGCGCGCCCTCCAACAACGACCGCGGCGTGGCCGTGGTGGTCGACCGCATCCTCGCGTCCCACCGCTAACCCAACGCGTCCTCGCCCACTTTGTACCGGGTACATTTTGGACACGGGCACTACGTCAAGGAGGTTCCCATGAGCTTTGTCGCACGCTGGGTCACGGCCACCATCGCCTGCGCCGCCGCCATCTGGCTTGTTCCCGGCATCGTGCCGGTGGGCGGAACCTGGGTGGGCGCCGTCTTCTGCGCGCTCGTGCTTGCCCTGCTCAACGCCACCATCAAGCCACTCCTGCAGGTGCTCGCGCTGCCGGTTACCCTGCTCACGCTCGGCATCTTCTACGTGGTGGTGAACGCCTTTGTGCTCGAGCTCGCAAGCTGGCTCTCCCGCAACATCTTCCACGCGGGCATTGCCATCGACTCGCTCGGCTCGGCCATCCTGGGCGCCATCATCATCTCACTTGTGAGCTCGGTCGTGGGTGGCATCATCGGGGACGAGTAGCGCACCCGCCCGAACCTACTCCGAACGCCTGCCCAGAAGGCTCTCTGCCCGGCGCGCCACCGCGTCGCGCGCCGCCGTGGCCGAGGCGCCCACGAGCTCGCCCAGCAGCGAGAACATCATGTCGCGCGTGCGGACGTCAACGCCACCGAGCGCAGAGAGCACCTTCTGCGCCGCCGCGGGGCTGGCGAGAACGTCTTCAAAGCGCTCCGCCCCGCCCGCTGCGAGCGCGTCGAAGAGCTCGTCGGTGAGCAGGCGCCGATCCTCGGGCGCAAGCCGCGCGAGCCACGACGAGAACGCCTCGGCAACGACGAGGCACTCCGGGTCCGGCCCGTCCGCCTCGAGAAAGCCCGCGGGCCCCACCTGCCACGTGAGCGGGTCGTGCTGGAGGCTGCGCTCCGCCGAGCTCCTCACGATGGTGGCCGGCGCGTCGTCCGTGAAGAACCTCCCCACCACGCTGTAGGCGGGAATAATGCGCGTGTAGCGCTCCCCCATCACGTCGTGGCAGCTCACGGGCATGACGGAGCGATCCATGCCCGGACCGTCGTTGCTGTAGACGCGCTCGACGGCACCGGCCAGGGCCACGGGTGCGCAGGCCGCGGCGTAGGCGGCGAGGTTGCCTCCCTTGGAGTGGCCGCCCACGCGAACGCGATGCCCCTTCTCGACGGCGCGCTCGAGCTCGCGCGCCAGGTAGTCCGCGGCAGCACGCTGCGCCTGCGTGACCGCAAAGCTCAGGACAAAGTTCTCGCGCCAGCCCACGAGTGTGGTGTCCGTGCCGCGAAAGGCAACGTAGGTCTCGCCGCTCTCGAGGTCCACGGTCACGGCCGAGAACTGCATGACGCGCTCGTCGTCGCGCACGTCCACGTAGTCGCGCAGAATCGCGTCACCCAGGCGGGCCGAGCCCCCAAGCGCCACCACAAAGCGCTCGTCAATCGTTGCGAGCGAGCGCACGCGCGCGGTGAGGTCGCCGCCCGCGCGCTCGAGCAGCTCGCCGCAGGCGTCCGTGAGGCGCAGGCCCTTCTCGCCGGGCGCGCCCACGATGCCCGTGAGGTCGAGGTAGGCAAGCGTTGCCAGCGCGAGGTTGTCCACGTCGTTGAAGGGGCGCTCCGCGAGCGCGATGTCTCCCCGCAGCTCAAGATAGTCCCGAACGTCCGCCATGCCTCACCGCCCTTCTCGCTGACCACAGTATGAGCCTGCCCGTGCCGCGCGTCCATCATGGAACGACGGTAATGCACCGTTTTGGCCAGTTTTGGGTTTCCGGGCTTCCCGCGCTCCCAAGAGCGCCGTTCTCGGGGCGTTTCTCCTGGTATTGGGCAACACACTTTATATATAAATCTTAACCTAGCGAGAAGTACGGCGTTTTTTCAGCCCCGCGCCCCATCCCGGCAGGTTTTGGGCAACATCTTTGATGCCAAACCACGCCCTTCTCGCCCCCGCATCAATAATGTTGCCCAAAACCACCCCAAACCGCCCACACCCCAAACCGAAACCCAAGCAGCCCCGAAACGGCGGGCGCCGCCCTTCTCGCTAAGCATGTTTTCCGAGCGCTGCGCGCAAAGCAACATGCGTGCGAGAAGGGCGGCGCCCCCTCACGTCGATAAGGATGCTACGCCATCACTTTGCGGAAGAGCTCCACGACGGCGGCGTGATCGGCCTCGCGCGGGTTGCCCGGGAAGCAGGCATCGGCGATGGCGTCGTCTGCCAGCTGGTCGAGGTCCTCCTCCACCAGGCCGTCGCAGGTCGGCTTGATGTTGACGTCGGCGGAGAGCTGGCGCACGGCGGCGATCGCGGCGTCGGCGGCCTCGTCTTCGGTCATGCCGGTGGTGTCAACGCCCATGGCCACGGCCACCTCGGCGAGGCGCTTGGTCACGACGGGCTTGTTGTACTCCATCGCAACCGGCAGCAGCATCGCGCAGGCAACGCCGTGCGGGGTGTCGTAGTGCGCGGAGAGCGTGTGCGCCATGGCGTGGTCGATGCCGAGGCCCACGTTGGAGAAGCCCATGCCGGCAATGTACTGGGCGAGCGCCATGCCCTCGCGACCGGAGCCGGGAACGCCGCTCTTGGCCTCGGCCACGGCGTCGCGCAGGTGCTGGGAGATGAGCTGGATGGCCTTGTAGTGGAACATGTCGGAGAGCTCCCAGGCGCCCTGGGTGGTGTAGCCCTCGATGGCGTGCGTGAGCGCGTCCATGCCGGTGGCGGCGGTGAGGCCGGCGGGCATGGAGGCCATCATGTCGGGGTCAACGACGGCCACGTCAGGGATGTCGTTGACGTCCACGCACACGAACTTGCGGACCTTCTCGGGGTCGGTGATCACGTAGTTGATCGTGACCTCGGCCGCGGTGCCGGCGGTAGTGGGTACGGCGATGGTGAAGACGGCGTGCTTCTTGGTAGGAGCCACGCCCTCAAGGGAGACAACGTCGGCAAACTCGGGGTTGGCCACGATGATGCCGATGCCCTTAGCGGTGTCCATCGAGGAGCCGCCACCAATGGTGACGATGCAGTCAGCGCCGGAGGCCTTGTACGCCTCGACGCCGTCCTGGACGTTCTTGATCGTGGGGTTGGGCTTGATCTCGGAGTAGAGCTCCCAGGCAATACCCGCCTCGTCGAGCAGATCGGTCACCTTGGCCACGACGCCAAACTTCACGAGGTCGGGGTCGGAGCAGACGAAGGCCTTCTTGTAGCCGCGGCGCTCGAGCTCGCCGGGGATCTCCTTGATCGCGCCGGAGCCGTGGTAGGAGATGTTGTTCAGGACGAAGCGGTTGACTGCCATATTGTGATTTCCCCTTGGGTTGTAGCGTACCGGAAAGCCGGCGTTCCGCCGCGTAGTATGCCCCGCTTAACATTTCCACAGACGCAACGCTCCGCGGGCGGCATCAACTTGTCGGCAGATGCACAAAAGTCGCGCTCGACGTCATGACAATGGTGACAGGGCCATCTGTCATAATTTCAGGTATGACAGATGACCCTGTCACCATTGTCATCATCGTCTGCCCGGGGAGCCATCATGGACGAGAAGATCAAAGAGATCGCGACCTCCTACGCCGAGGCATGCTACGAGGAGGAGCTCGAGCTCCTTCGCACGCTCGCCCAGATTCCGGCCCCTTCCGGCCATGAGGAGCGGCGCTCCGAGTTCATCCGCGACTGGCTGCTCGCGCAGGGCGCCCCCGTGGGCTCCGTGCGCATCGATGACGCGAAGAACGTCATCCTGAGCCTTCCCGCCGGCCCGCGAGCCGAGAAGGACGACGGCTGCGCCGTCTTTGCCGCCCACACCGACGTGGTCTTCCCGGACACCGACCCCCTTCCCCTGGCAGAGAGCAAAGACCGGCTGCTCGCCCCGGGCGTGGGCGACGACACCGCCAACCTCGTGGGGCTTCTCTTTGCCGCGCGCTACCTGCTGCTCAACCGGATACCGCTCGACCGCCGCATGCTCGTGGTGGCAAACTCCTGCGAGGAGGGCCTCGGCAACCTCGCCGGCACGCGTGAGCTCTTCCGCCACTACGAGGGTCGCGTCCGCGAGTTCACGAGCTTTGACCTCTACCTCGGCATGCACGTGGTCTCCGCCGTCGGCTCGCACCGCTGGAAGGTGACCTGCCACACGCAGGGCGGCCACTCCTGGGAGAACTTCGGACGCGACAACGCCATCGAGGCACTCTGCTCGTTCATCGAGGACCTCTACAAGATGGACCTTCCCACCGAGGCCAAGACGACCATTAACGTGGGGCGCTTCATCGGCGGCACCACCGTGAACTCCATCGCCGAGGACGCAAGCGTGCTCGTGGAGTACCGCTCGGCATCCGAGGAGTGCCTCGAGCAGATGTACGGAAAGTTCGTCGTGCTCGTCGAGGAGCACCTGCGCGAGAGCACGCGCGTCGAGGCCAAGCTCATCGGCCGGCGCCCCGCCTCGGGCGAGGTCATCCCCGAGGGACAGTGGGACCTCATCGCGCGCACGGACGACATCCTGCGCGAGCTGGGCGGCGTTGAGCCCACGCACCAGGAGTCCTCCACCGACGCCAACATTCCCTTCTCGCTGGGCATTCCCGCGCACACCGTGGGCACCGTGGAGGGCGACCTGCTCCACACGCGCGAGGAGTGGATCGAGAAGGACAGCCTCAAGCGCGGGCTCGCCGTCATTCTCGCGCTCATGCTGAGCCACGCCACGCAGGTATAGCGCCCGGGGTCGCGGGCACCGAGAAGGGCGCCTCGCGTCAAAGAAAAAGGAGCCCGCAGGCTCCTCCTCCCCTAAAGTGGGATGATGTGTCGCTTTACGCCGCGCACACGCACTTGACGAGCAGGGGCGAATCCGCGTGATTCTGCTCGTGGGAGGAGAACCACTCGTCAACGTCCTTGAACAGAAGCCCCTTGCTATCCGCGTGGAAGCGGCGCTCGTGGCCGTCAATGATGGCGCGATACTCGCCGCTCATGAACCAGCCGTTGTGACACGCGTCGAGCACCTTGCGCTCGCGCTTGCTCATGTCCTTGATCTTGGTCATGCCTTCCCTCCTTTCGTGGTATCGGTACGCGTTTGTTATACCCAATCGGTCCGCTCGCCGAAAGGCCATTGACAAAACCTTTACAACTCCCTACTCAATTGTGAAGAACTCGTCATAAGCATGTTGAGCTGGCGTTATAAGAACCCCCTCTGCAACGGCCCCGCACCCGCAACTCGAGAGGTATACAATCTGTGTATGGCGCGTTGACCCAAGGGAGGCATCTTGAATCTCAAGCAGCTCGAGTACTTTGTGGCGATCGCCGAGGAGGGCCAGATCACCGCGGCAGCGCGGCGACTTCACATATCGCAGCCGCCGCTCTCCTACGAACTCGCCCAGCTCGAGCGCGAGCTTGACACGCAGCTCGTCAGGCGTGGTCCGCGCGGCGTGACGCTCACGGAGGCAGGGAGGCTCCTCTACGAGCGCGCCTGCCGCATCCTCGCCATGGCAACGGCCACGGCGCGCGAGGTCTCGAGCGTGGGAAAGGGCCTCACGGGCGCGCTGTGCCTCGCAACGTGCGGGTCCGTGGCCGGCCTTGTGCCGGGCGCACGTCTCGCGGAGCTCGCCGGACGCTACCCGGACGTTGCCCTCGAGCTGCGTGAGGGAGACGTCCCGGAGGTGCTCGACCTCGTGAGCAGCGGCATCGCCGAGGTCGGCATCGTACGCACGCCCTTCTCCACCCAGGGGCTGCGCGTTCGCTACGCCCCGTCGGAGCCGCTCGTCGCCGTGATGCCCCCCGCGTTTGAGCGTGGAGACGAGCTCGCGGTCCTTCTCGCCCAGCTTGAGGACGTGCCTCTCACCTGCGACGCACGCACCGCAAGCGCGCTGGACAAGACACCCTTCTGTGTCACCGATGATGCGCGCAGCGTCTGCTCCTGCGCGGCAGCTGGCCTTGGCGTGGGCCTTGTGCCCCGCTCGCTCCTTGCCGTCTGCGACACGGGCCCCTGCTACATAAAGACGCTGGTCGAGAAGAGCCTCGAGACGCGCGCGGCCGTTATCTGGAAGGCCGATCGTGCCCTCTCCCCGCTCGCGGAACGTGTCGTCGCCCTTTTGGGTGAGCTCCGTTGATTGTTGGTAGGGGCGCGGAGCAGGCGGGGGCGTCG
>NZ_JAUDEA010000018.1 GCF_030372065.1 Thermophilibacter provencensis
TGCCTGTCACCACTGTCACAAAAGCGCCCGCCCCCAATTGGATCCTCAAGGTTTCTTTAGATTTGGCTCACGGTTTCTAAAGGTCTGCCCGTCAGACTGGGAGGCAGCCTCTAGAAAGGAGCTCGCGTGAACGTCATAGAGACGCACGGCCTCACCAAGCGCTACCGTCGCAAGCTGGCCGTGGACAACCTGGACATGACCGTCGCCGCCGGCGACATCTACGGCTTTGTGGGCAAGAACGGCTCGGGCAAGTCGACCACGATGAAGATGGTCGCGGGCCTCGCGCGCCCAACGGCCGGCGAGGTCGTCCTCTTTGGCGACCCTGAGCACGGCGGCGCGACCCCGCAGGGCTTCTCGCGCATCGGCGCCCTCATCGAGAGCCCGGGCGTGCTCGCAAGCCTCACCGCGCGCGACAACCTCGTCGCCAAGGCGCTCGCGCTTGGCATGACGCACGCGGGCCAGGTGGCGGACGACCTGCTCGGCCTCGTGGGACTTGACCCGCGCGACCACCGCCGTGTGAAGGCCTACTCGCTCGGAATGAAGCAGCGCCTGGGCCTTGCCCTCGCGCTCGTGGGTAGCCCCGACCTGCTGCTTCTGGACGAGCCGTTCAACGGCCTCGACCCCGAGGCCACGCGCGCCATGCGCCTCGCGCTCGTGCGCCTCAACCACGAGCACGGTGTCACGATCATGATCTCCAGTCACGTGCTCGACCAGCTCGACCGCGTTGCCAAGCGCTTCGGCGTCATCGCGGACGGTCGCCTCACGGCCGAGTTCACCGATGAGGAGCTCCACGAGCGCTGCGGCAGCTCCGTTCGCGTGCGGCTGGCGGCGCCGGAGCGCGGCCTCGCCCTGCTCGAGCAGGCGTTGCCGCAGGCGACCTTCCGCGCGGAGCCGGACGGCGCGCTCGTGGTCACGGGTGCTGCGCTCGACAAGGTCAGCGCGGCGTGCTTCTCGGCCGGCATCGAGGTCCGCGAGCTTGCCCAGCAGGAACGCGACATCGAGGAGTACTTCGTCGAGCTCATGGGCGGCATGGACGGCGAGAAGGACGGTGACGCCCGATGATCGCCCTGCTCCGCTCGGACGCCTATCGCGTACTGCACTCGCGCTGGATTTGGGGCGTGGCTGTCATTGTGGCGTTTCTCCTACTCGCACCAGGCCTCATGATGCGCTGGACCAGCATGGGGCCCGTCTGCTATGACGACCTCACCAGCTCGGCGCTCACCATGGCGGGCGTTCAGATGCTTGCCGCGACCATGGCATCGATCGTGTGCTGCGATCGAACCGACATCGGATTCGCCCGTTCGATTCTCTCGTCCCTCGGCGAGCGCGCCCGCATGGTCTGGTTTGCCGAGAAGTGCGTCTTCTCGCTGGCGCTGGCTGCCGTCCTCATTATGTTTGCGTTTGTGGTGGGGCTTCTCGGCCTGTTTGTCTCTGGGGTGCCCGTGATGACGCCCGAGCCCGCGTGGCAGGTGGCCGCCTGGCTCGGCTGCACGTGGCTCTGCGCCGCGCCCTACGTCGTGCTTACGGTGCTCGTGGCGCATCTCACACGCAGCGAGGGCGTGACCATCGGGTTTGCCGTGCTCAGTGCCGGAGGCTTGCTCGAGGGCGGCCTGCTCATCGGAATCGACTTCCTGTACGCGCTGCTCGGCGGCGAGTTCCTCACGGTAACGGCCGCCGTGGGCCCATGGATGCCCGCCGAGATCGCGTCTGCGGTGGGCGCCGGCGCGCAGACGATGCTCTCGGCCGACAACGCAGTGCACCTTGAACCCGCCGTTCGCGCGCTTCTCGTCTGTCTGCCGCTTACTGTGGCCACCGTTGCCGCCGACGCGCTGCTCGTCTCGAGGAGGGATGTCGCATGATCGCGCTGCTCAAGTCGGACCTCTACCGCACGCTGCGCTCCCGTTGGCCGTGGGTCGTGCTCGCCCTCGTCACGCTTGCCACCCTTGGTTCCGCGATCCTCACGATATGGTGGCCGCTCGAGCCCGGCATCGTCTACGACGGCCTCACCGGGCGCGCCGGCGCGCTGCGCCTCGCCGGGCGCGGGAGCTCCATCGCGCTCGTCTCGACCATCGCCCCCTTCGTGGCCGCGCACCTCTCCTGCGCGGACTCCGATTCCGGCTTTGACCGCACGCTGCTCGCGTCCCTGCGCGGCCGCGCCGCCTACTTTGCCGAGAAGTACCTGCTCACGGTGCTCATTTCCGGCATCATCCTGCTTGCCTACCTCGTGTTCAGCGGGTTTGGCGTCCTCGTGACCCTGCGCCCTGTGGAAAGCGTCGAGCCGCTCTGGCAGGTCGCGGCGTGGGTGGGGGAGGGCTGGCTCGCGGCGTGCGCCTACGCGCTCGTCGTGTTGCTCGTCGGCCAGCTCACGCGTCTCCGAGCAATTGCCTTTATCGTCGCGTTCCTGCTGCTCTCGGGTGCCGTGGAACAGGGGTTCTTTAGCTTCCTCCTGCTTGTGAGCGACGCGTTCGGCTTGGAATGGGGCTCTGCGCTCGAGGCTGCCATCGCTTGGATGCCCTACGTCACCACGGCTGCGGTTGGCAACGGCGCCGCGGACATGCTTGCCGTGGATGCCACCGGCTTTGTCCCGGCTGTCCGCGCGCTCATCGTCTGCCTCCCGCTCTGCCTTGCGTGCGGCGGGCTCGGCGCCCTCGTTGGCACGAGGCGTGACCTCACGTGATGCACGACGCGTTCCTCGAGCAGCTCTACCGCTGGCTGGAGCCGCTCGTCGACTGGCTTCTTGCAAGCTCTAGGATGGAGTGGCTTGCCAGCTTCACGGAGAGGTTTCACATGGCAGAGGGAATCATGCTCGTGGCGATGCTCGCGCTCGGCGTGGGGCTCGGTGCGGTTTTCGTCGTTGCCTGCTACGCCACCGAGCTCGGGCGCCAGGCGCGCTTCCTCGCGCGCCGCGAACGCGAGAGCAACGCGCGCCTCACCTGCGGAAGCCGTCTTCCCGGCATGGTCGGCATGGTCGATGCCGTGAACGCCGAGATCGACGCCGCCGGCGCTGAGCGCGTGCGCGCCCTGCGCGCCGCCGACGAGTTCTCGCGCGGGCTCTCGGCGCTCTCCCACGACGTCCGCACGCCGCTCACCGGTGCCCGCGGCTACCTGCAGCTCGCGCGCGAGGAGGTGGATCCCTCGCGCAAGGACGCCCAGCTCGCGGCCGTGGACGCGCGGCTGGCGGCGATGTCCGGGCTCTTGGACGAGCTCTTCTCCTACGCCCGAGCGGCGGACCCAGATACCCCGCTTGAGCTGGGGCCCATTGCCCTGAGGCCCCTACTGGAGCAGGTTCTTCTCGGCCACTATCCTGAGTTTGAGGCGCGCGGCTGGGAGCCCGTGCTCGAGCTGGAGGATTCGTCGGTCGAGGTGACGGCGGACCGGGAGGCGCTCACGCGCATTGTGGAGAACCTTGTGGTCAATGCCCTGCGGCACGGCTTGGGGCCGCTTGCGGTGCGCGTGCGGTCGGCAGGCGAGAAGGGCGGCGAGAAAGACGGCGTTGTCGTGGAGTTCTCCAACCCCGTTGCCGACCCCTCCGCCATCGACGCCGACCGGCTCTTCGAGCGCTTCTACCAGGCGGACGCCTCGCGCTCTACGGCAGGATCGGGCCTTGGCCTCTCCGTTGCCGCCAAACTTGCCACCGCTCAGGGGATGGACCTCTCGGCCTGCCTCGACGGAGCCAATCTTGTCGTTACGCTTGTCGCAAAAACCGTTTGAAAGGAGACCTCATGATCGTCACGACCACCAACTCAGTTGAGGGCTACCAGATCACGGACTACCTGGGCATCGTTACCGGCGAGGCCGTGAGCGGCATCAACATGTTCCGCGACCTCGGGGCTGGGATTCGCAATGTCTTTGGAGGACGCTCGGCCGGCTACGAGGAGGAGCTCCAGCAGGCGAGAAACGAGGTGCTGGAAGAGATGCAGGCCCGCGCCGACGCGCTCGGTGCGGACGCCATCGTGGGCGCCTCCATCGGCTACGAGACCTTCGAGGGCATGATCATGACCTGCTGCTCGGGCACCGCCGTCCGTCTCCGTCGCGCATGATTCAAATGGGGTGACAGTCAGCTCTGACGCCAGTGTCACCCCATTTGAATCATTTGACAAGCTCGTCGAGCGCTGGCGTGAGCTGGGGCTCGATCTCCTCGATCGTCTCGCCGAGAAGGGCGAGCGGCTCGACGAGCGTGGCGCCGGGAAGCGCCTCCCGCAGGTCCGCGAGAAGTGCGTCTCCGGGCTCGCCCGTGCTGTCGGCAAGCGTGATGACGGGCAGCACGGCGATACCCGTGAGGTCGTACGGGCCAAACTTCGTGAGCGCCTCGGTAACAATGCCCGGCAGGCGGCCGTCAAAGACGGGCGTGGCGAGCACGATGGACTCGTAATACTTGATGACGTCCTTCATGACCGGCCAGGTTTCGAGGCCTCTCCGAAGCGAGGAGATCTCGCCGATCTCCAGTCGGCTCATGCAGCGCCTCCCTGGCGGGAAGAGCCACGCGCAGAGGTGCTTCTCGGCAACCTCGGCCACGACGGAGGCGGGGGAGGGCTCGGCCTCAACGGGCCGCTTGTCCAGCCCCATCACAAACCCCGCGCGCGAGAGCCAGATGACGCAGGCGTGCCGTTCGTCCGGCGTGGGCTTGGAGTCGATGAGGTACATGGCGGCTTCCCGTATACGGCAGTGACGATCCCAGTATCCTACGTCGTCCCTAGGGGAGTTCTCTCACATAGAACGCGGCGGCAAGCAGCGCGACAACCACAATCGCGGCCAGCCAAACCTTCCAGTAGGGGATGAACCAGCGAAACAGGAAGTCGCTCGGAACCTCCTCCGTAGGATCGCGTCCCTCGAGAAACGCTGTCGCAGCGACCGCGCCTGCGAGGTCGTGTTCTCGCATGAACGCACGGAGACGAGGAACGGCACGAAGTGCGAGGATAGCCTCGCAGATGACCATTGTCAAAAGCATGATGCCGCGTAGGGGCTCGATCGCAGGACTCGTGTGTCGCAGCGGCGAGAGCAGGTAGCGCACGAAGACAAGGATGACGCAGACGACGAGCAGCGCAGCGCAGAGCACGAGCAGCCGCAGGAGCTCGTGGCGCTCGTTTGCGGTCGTCCGCACGGCCCGCGATCCCTTCTCGCCGATGAGCGCGTCGACGGTCGTTTCAAAGACTTGGCTGAGAAGGACGAGGCTCTGTACGTCCGCCAGGGTGCGGCCCGCCTCCCAGTTCCCGACCGTCTGCCGTGAGACGTAGACGCGCCGCGCGAGCTCGGTCTGGGAGAGCCCTGCAGTCTCGCGGAACTCACGGATGCGCGCGCCGATGATCTGCTGCGCAGTCGCTTGGTTGGTGACCCTCTCCGCGGTCTTCTCGTCCATGACGCCTCCCTTGAGGCAAGTGTACCTGCCTGTTCGATCGGCGGCGACTACATGGCGGCGAGAGGATGGAAAAAGGTTTTGCCATGGCTGTGAGCTGGGACGATGTTCTTCTCGCTCATTCTTTCGCGCGGCCGGCTGCGCGCGCGGGCTATAGTGGTCGCAGACGGAAAGGAGTGCCTATGCTTCCCTTTGCCCTCGGCGTCCCCGTACTCGTGTTGCCCGTGGTTGCCGTGACCGTCCAGCCTAGTGCCCGAACGCTGGGCCTCGTTGCGGCGAGCTATTTCTTCCTTGCGCTATGTCTCACATCAGTGCTGTGGAGTAACACGGTCGCTGACGATTCGACGCTGTTAGACACGGTCAATGGCTGGTTCTTTGGTGCGGCGTTCCTCATGGTTTGGGCGACGCTCTTCTCCGGCGTCGCCGTGGCGCGCTATTGTAGGCACTCATGATGAGCTCACGCGAAAGGGGCGCTGTGGAGAAGAGCGTCGTTGAGGTGAGTGAGCTTTCCACCGAAGAGTGCCAAGCCCGGTTCAGCGAGATTCTCGACCTGTACGAGGCGGTTGGCTGGACAAACTACACCACTCGCCCCGAGAGACTTCGTGCGGGGTATGCGGGCTCCCTTGCGGTCTGGGGCGCCTTTGAGGGCGAAAATCTCGTCGGGGTCGTACGCGTCGTGGGCGACGGAGCCACGATCGTCTTTGTGCAGGACCTCATCGTTGCGCCGATGCATCAACGCAGGGGCATTGGGGCACAACTCATGCGCGCCGTCATCGAGCGGTTTTTGGATGTCTATCAGATGGAGCTCCTCACGGACGACGGCTCAGGCGCCTGCGCACTCTACGAGAGGCTCGGCTTCGTTCGAAGCGACGCGATGGGGTGCGTCGCATACGTCAGGGTCGCCAGCGAGCAGAGTGCGTGAGGGCAAGTTGAAAGACGTCGTCCTCTGAATGACTCGCCCCTCGGTAGGGTACAATGAGCTCGACGGCGGCCTACGCGGGGAAGCCTAGGCAGCGTCGTCTTTGGGTTCGGGGCCGCCAGCGCAAGCGCTTGCGGCCCCTCGCCGTTTTACGTCGCGTCTACCGACCGGATTGCGCCGCCCGCCGCAATTTCTTCTCGCAATTATCGACTGTCGATAATTAGTGGTACAAGAACGATAAGAACCATGGCGAGAAGAACGGAGGGGTCACAATGAAAACCGAGATGCTGACAAGGTCTCAGGCAGACGGCCGCATCCGCGGGGCCGCGCGCGTGGCTTCGTGCTTCTGCTGGGTCGCCGCTTTGGTGGCGCTCCTCTCGGCACTCTTTGGGGCGTGGTCGGCGTTCGTTCTCACAACCGCCTCGATGGAGGAGACCGGTCGTGACGCCGTGACCGCCTTCTTCTCTACGAGCAAGGGAAGCCCCGGGTTCCTCGTGAGCGAGACGGAGGAGCAGCCGCCTCAGATCACCTACGACGAGGACGGCAACGAGGTTGGCCGCTCGCAGGTCATGGGCGGCACGGTCTATCTCTCCGGAAGCCCCGTCTCGACCCTTGCCAACGGCGTCGTCTTTGGCGGCCTGGCGTGCGCGGGCTTTGCCGCCGCGGCGCTCATGTGCTCCAAGATCCGGCGCACCGGCGTTCCGTTTGCCCCTGAACGGGCGCGTGAGCTGGGGCGCGTTGGATGGCTGGTCCTTCTTGCCGGGTGCGCGCCCACGTTGCTTCACATGCTTCTGGAGGGCATTGCGGCCGCGGTCGTTCACGCCCTGCTGGAGTCCGGCGAGATCTTGAGCTACGCGCTCACGGCGAGCTTTGGGCCCCAAGACCTGATGCTCGTCTCCCTGGGAATCCTGCTCGTGCTGGTGGGTCGCGTCTTTGAGTACGGCTGCATCCTGCAGAAGCAGGATGACGAGACGCTGTGAGGCACGGTAATGATTGTCCTTCGCCTTGACCGCGTGCTCGCGGACCGCAAGATGCGCTCAAAGGAGCTTGCCGAGAAGATCGGGCTCACCGAGGTCAACCTCTCGCGCATCAAGACCGGCAAGATCTCCGCTGTGCGCTTTTCCACGCTCGACGCCATCTGCCGCGCGCTCGACTGCCAGCCCGGGGACATCCTCGAGTACGTGCCGGACGGGGGTGACAGGCCCGAGGGGGCGTCATGACCCCAACGTGTTGGCTATGATCGTGGCGGCTCCGGCAAGATAGGCCTCCTTGGCCTCCTCGTCGTAGCAGAGGCGGTCGTAGCGCTGTGCCTCCCCAAAGGTCATCTCGTCGTCATCCTCCTCCCAGCTGTAAGGGTTGCCGTTGGCGTCGACGCCCTCGTGGACGACGTGGGTCTCGTCCACCCAGACGCGCTCGGGGTGCTCGGGCGCGTCCGTGGGCACCGCGGCGTACGGGTGCCAGATGAGCCTATAGACTGGCTCGGTGCCCGGCATGCCCTCGGGGTAGTCCTTCTCCTCTAGGAAGAGCAGGTACTCCTGCCCCTCGCGGTAGGGGACGCAGCAGTCCCCGTAGCCAAACGTGACCATACGCTCGTCGCCCTGCTGCCCCTTGCCGGTGGGATTGTGGTCGGGCGTGGATATCCGCAGGTTCTCAAAGACGTCGATCGTGTCACCCACGTCAACGCTCGCTCTGTCGTTACGCACCATGCCCGTCACCGTGAACGCGCATCGAAACGCCTGGTAGACGTACTCCCGCTCGCCGGTGAACGTTGCCGTGACCACCAGGGGCGCGTAGTCGGCGGGGTTCTCTACGGCCGCGCTCGTGAGGTAGAGCTCGTCGGCCGCGTCATCGGCCGGGGCGACGCCCATCGCCTCGCGCTCGGCAAGGGCGGCCTCGAGGTCGTCTTCGGTCGCCAGCGCGAGTTGGAGCACGTGATCGGTGCGGACGTCGTACGGCAGCGCGTCGAGCGCGGCCGGGTCCGCAGAGAAGTCCGTCACGCTCGCGCGAAACGCCAGCGCCAGCGCGTCGCACGCGGCGAGCACGAGCGCCACCGCCACGGCAAAGACGCGTCCTGTGAGCCTTGGGAGCCTCAGCGTTCTTCTCGCCATGCGAATCACCCCTCCCGCACGATGCGCCCGTCCGCCATGTAGAAGCGCCGCTCGAAGAGCGCCTCGAGGTCGGGCTCGTTGTGGCAGGCCAGGAGCACCGTGGCGCCGCGTTCGCGCTCCTCGCGAATGATGCGGCAGACGAGCGCGATGCCGTCCACGTCGAGCGCATTGGTAGGCTCGTCGAGCACGAGGAGCCCGGGCGACTCCATCACGGCCTGCGCCACCGCGAGCCGCTGCTTCATGCCCAGGCTGTAGGCGCCGTACTCGCGCCCGTCGTCCGGGTTCAGGCCAACGCGCTCGAGCGCGGCGCGGATCTCTCGCTCGCCGATGGCGCCGCGGATGCTCGCGAGCAGGCGTAGGTTGTCGAGGCCGGTGTACTCCTCCCAGAAGCCAACGTTCTCCAGGATGAGGCCGAGCCCGGCCGGGAAGCTCGCGTCGCGCCCGATGCGCTGGCCAAAGACGTCGATCGTGCCGGACGTGAGGTGGATGAGGCCGGCGATGGCGCGAAAGAGCATCGTCTTGCCGGACCCGTTGATGCCGGAAAAGCCGTAGATGTCCCCGCGCGGCAGCTCGAGCGAGACGTCGTCAAGTACCGTGCGCCGGCGGATTACCTTTGTGGCGTGGCTGATGACGATCTTGTCCGTGCCGGCGGTCGTGATGGTGGGGTCAGTCATGGCGGTCACCTCCGAGGATGTCGAGCCGGCGCGCCTCGCGGACAACGAGCGCACAGGCGAGAAGGACGAGCAGCAGCAGATAGGCGAGGGAGAGGGGCGCGCTCGCGCCGATGGGCGCGGCGTGGAAGGCGGCCGTGGCGGCGGCGCTCGGCAGCCAGGGTGTGAGCGCGACGACGGCGCTCTCGGGGAGAAAGACGCAGGCCACGAGGCTCGTTGCGTGTGCCACGGCCACGACGGCCCAGGCTATGACGGCGTCCAGGCGCAGCGCGAGCAGGTTGACGAGAAGGACGAGCAGCACGGAGCCGGCCACGGAAAATGGCAGGACCTGCGCGAGCGCGGCGGCAACGTCTTCGAGGACGTCACCGGAGCCCAGAAGGCACGCCGCCGCCGCGACCGTTGGCGCGAGGGCGCCGTACGCCCCGGCAAGAAGCGCAAGCTGGCCGGTCCTTATCAGCGCCCAACGGGTCCGCGCGTTGCAGCGCTTTGGTGTGCGCGCTCCGCAAACCTGTCCCGAAATCTCTGCACGGAAAAACACGTCCCCAAATGACAGACGGGGCAAGAGGAGGGGAGCGTGGGTGAGGTCTGAGGTGAGGAAGCTAGCAAGGAGCCAGGCGAGGGCAAGGGGCGGTAGGAGGGCGCCGACCGTGCCAAAGAGGTCGATGCCTAGGTCGTTGGGGAGAAAGATCGTTCCGGCGTGAAGGCGCGCGAGGGCGTAGATTGGGTTGCCGCGCGACAGGAGGAAGGCCACGAGGGCGGCGGCCCCCACGCAGGCGCAAACGCGCCCCAGGTAGCGGCGGCGCAGAGGGAGCCAGAGGACGAGGTGCCTCTCGCCGCGAGAGCTCTTCTCGCCTGGCCCGCTACCGCCCTCGCCGAGCACGTCTCGCCGACGTAGGGCGAGCGCCGCCACGCCCATGAGTGTGGCAATCGCGACGGCGTACTTTGCCATGCAGGCGAGAGCGTCGGCGGTGTCCGGCACGTTGCGGGGTGGCATCGTGCAGAGCCATCCCCAGCGGTCGAGCGGGGTGTCGTTCAGGAGCCGTCCCTGGAGGAGGTAGCCGACCGCGCCGTAGGCAAGCGCCACAACAGCAGCGGCCGGCACGAGCGAGGTGAGCGCGTACGCGGCGAGCATGAGCACGGCGCATACGAGGAAGAAGAGCGCCTGCCGCGCGAGGATGCCGAGAAACGCGAGCACAAGCTGCGGCGATGCCGTTTCGGCAGGAACCTGTGGCACGACAATGACGAGCCCGCTCACGAGCGCGACCACGGAGAGCATGAGCGCCTTGCCCGCGGCGATGCCGAGGAAGTCCGCCACCGCCCAGCCGCGCGAGCGCATCCGCACGAGCCGGTGCGCGTCAAGCAGGCCCTCGAGGTGGCCCGCACAGGCATAGACGAGCAGCGGCACGAGGAGGAACGCGGCGGAGCTGGCATCCGTCACCCACATGTAGCCGTAGAGCGCCCCGCTCGTGCCCGGGATATAGCTCCAGAAGTCGATGGGCCGCGCGAACCATTGCCACGCGCGCAGCGCGAGCACGATGGCGAGCGCCCGGCGGCAGCGGCGGTCGAGCACGCGCAGACGCAGGGTGTCGGCTAGGGTGCTCATAGCAGCACGTCCCTCCCGCGGGCGAGCGCCCACGCGATGGCGGCGACCACCGCAAGCGTTGCCGCCAGGGGCGCAAGCGCCATGAAGGCGAGCGAGGTCTCGGGCGCTGCACCGGGGTAGAGGTAGTTCGAGAGCGCGGCCCAGCGAGGAAGCACGAACAGGGAGAGCAGGTAGACGAGCGTGGGCGCGCCGAGCACCACGAGACGGCTCCTCCTCGTGTAGAGCGAGACCGCCACCGACGCCGCCGCCATGATGGCCGCCCAGAGGGCGTCGTAGCAGATGAAGATCAGGTTGTGCAGGTAGGGATGGGACCATCGCAGGTCCCAGAGCAAAAGCTCCATCGAGCCGGTGCCAAAGACGTCCGGCATGGAGGCGGCGTCGTTGAAGCTCGTGACAAAGCCGTCCGGAGCGCTCGCGGGAAAGACGAGAAGCGCCAGCGCCTGCGAGAGGAGCAGCGGCACGAGCACGACGACAAAGGCGGCGAGCGCCGCCGCGCACGCGGTCGCCCAGACGTAGCGGGCCGTGGTTGTCCTTGTTGCCACGCATCCTGCGGCGCGGCAGCGCACGTCAAGGTAGAGCGTGTCGGCGAAGGCCGAGGACGAGACGATGAAGAGCAGGAAGAAGACGAGCACCGCCCAGGGCGCAACGCCAAGGTAGTCCGCGTTTCCCGCCCAGCCCGCGGCTGCGGAGGGGAGCTCGCCCGCATCGTGCCCCCAGAAGGAGGCAAGCGTCTGGGCAAAGGAGGCGGCCACCACCAGCATCATGAAGAGGAAGGCGTAGCGGGCCATCCGGGAATGCGCGGCTCGTGCGAGCTGCATGCGAAAGATGCCGTGGTTCCTCGCTCGACGCCTTGCGCGACGTTCCGTGGATGAAGGTCTCCGTGTCATGCGCCACCTCCTATTCCGTTGTCTCAAGCGTAGTTGTCGCTTGTACGTAAGACCAGTGACCGATTTGTCATATGCGCAGGTCGCTGCGTGACGGAACTGTCACTGGCGCAGGCTCCTCTCGTGCTGCATGATGGCATGAGGGGTGCCCATGTCCATGCAGCTCAGCGTCTTCACGCACTACGCCATTCGCTCGCTTGCCGTTAACCGCACGCGCACGGTCGTGACCGCGGCGGGCGTGGCGCTTGCGTGTGCGCTGCTCACCTTCGTGCTGGTGCTGGTGGGGAGCCTGCGGGCGGGCCTCGTTGCGAGTGAGGTGGCCTTGGAGGGCGCCTGGCAGGTGAGCTTCTCGCAGATTGACGAGGGGCAGCTCGCCCGCGTTGAGGACGAGCTCGGCGACCCTCTCGCCGTGCGACGAGACCTCGGCGCGGCGCTCACGGGTGATGCTGAGGTTCCGCTGCTCAACGTCGTTACCACGCTGACGGGCGAGAAGGACCTCGTCGTGGAGCCGTCTCTCGCGGACGGCCGATGGCCGGAGGCGCCGGGTGAGGTCGCGGTGCCCTCGCACTGGGCGAAGACGTGGCCCGTGGGCTCGACGGTCGAGCTCTCGCTCGCGCGTCGCCAGCGGTCGTCGGGCGGCATCTCGGCTTACGAATACCCCCCGAGCTATGAGCTTGACGAGAAGGGCGAGGTGCAGCTTGCCGAGGAGTTCGTGGATGTGGGCGAGCCGCGGGCCCTGACCGTCGTGGGCATTGTCGACGGGGACGCGGACGTGGCCTACGTCTGCCCGGACGAGACGGACTGTGGGCCGGAGCCGCTGACCTTTGCGTGGGCGGCGCCCGACCTTGGCGTAGACGAACTCGACCAGGTGACGGAGGGCATCTGCGAGCAGGGCGGGTACTCCTCCTATCACAACGCACTCTTGGAGTATCTGAGCCTGGGAAACAGCCGCGGCTTTGACATGAGCGTCGGGTTTATTGGTGCGTGCGCCTCTGCCCTGGCGTGCCTCGTGACGGTAACGCTCATATCGGGCTCCTTCCGCGTCTCGGTCGTGGAGCGCGTGCGCCAGTTCGGGCTGCTCTCCTCTGCGGGGGCATCCCGCCGCCAGCTCGTGCGCGTCGTCCTTGCGGAGGCGGCGCTGCTCTGCGCCGCGGGCATCCCCGTGGGGCTTGTGCTCGGCGTAGCTTTGGACGCCGTGGCACTGTCGCTCGCCGCTGAGGGTACGACATTTGTGACACGCGGTCTGCCGATCGCGTTGAGCGTGGAGCCTACTGCGCTTCTTGTCGCTGCGGGCGTGTCCGTGGCAGCGGTGTTTGTCGGCGCGCTTGCACCCGCGCTCCGTGCAAGCCGCCTGCCCGCCGTCGAGGCCATGCGCGGGGTAGAAGCCAACCTGGGCTCGTCGGTGGGGAGAGGGCCCGGCGCTCGGACAGCTTCGGCGCACAGAGCGCGCCTGCAGAACTCGCGGCGGACCCTCTCCCCACCGACGAGCCGCGAGGTTCCCGTCCTTCTCGCCCGGCGCTTCCGTCGTTCGGGCAGGTCGCGCGGAAGGGCGACGGTGGCTGCGCTCGCGCTTTCCGTGGCGCTTCTGGTGGGCGGTGGCGTCATGGCGACCTATCAGGGAGAGACCATTTTCGCGGGGACGCCTGCGGACGTGAGCGTGAAGGTGAGTCGCGAGGGAGCTGCGGCTGCGCTGGGTGCCAAGAGCGAGCTTGCCTATCTGCCTGCGCTGCTTGAGCGGCTGCGGGCGTTGGACGGCATTGACGAGGCGGGCTTTGTCTCCAAGACGCAGGTCTCGTTGGACCTGGATGACAGTGCGGTGGCGTCGTGGGCGGACGAGGAGCTCTGGCGTCCCGATGGCAACGTCTTCGGCACGGTCCTCTACGTCGACGACGCCACATGGGCGCGTCTGTGCGAGGAGGTGGGCGCCGTGGCGGACCCGGGAGGCTGCATCGTCGTGAACGAGGTGACCGATGCGGACCGCGCGGGGGAGCGTCCGTTTTCCGAGGCGCTTCTCGACACGCGGCTCTCTGTCGTTGGGGCAGGCGTGTCGTGGAAGGTCGTGGGGCTTCTCGACGGGGTACCGGCGTGGTTCTGGCTCACGCGCGGCGAGCTTGAGAGTGTGCTTCCCACGGTGCTTGCGCCGGCGTCTGCCGTTGCGGATCTTGACCAGGAGCTCGTTGGGTACGGCATGGTCACGCTCTATGCCACGGCCGAGGACTCTGCGCGCGCCGCGGAGGAGGTCGAGCGTCTGCTCGAGGAGGACCCTGCGCTTGTTGCCTTGGACGGTGCCGTGGACGAGCGGGCTGAGGCGCATCAGACTCAGGTGTACTACGCGGCGCTGGAGGTTTTGCTCTCGGGCGTTGGCATCGTCGCAGCAGTGGTCGGCCTGGCGAGCGCCTTTAACACCTCCGCCGCGAGCGTGCTGCTGCGCTCGCACGACTTTGCCGTGCTGCGCTCCGTGGGCATGGGGGAGCGGGCGCTGCGGCGGATGCTCGCGTACGAGTGCGTGCGGACGGCGGCGTGGGGCCTTGCGCTTGGTCTTGTTGCGGCGCTCGCGTTTGACCTCTGGGTCTACGCGCGGGGCGGCATCAGCGTGCGGAGCCTGGGCTTCGTTGTTCCCTGGGTGCATGTTGCGGGAGCGGTGGCGCTGGTTGCGCTCGTCCTTCTCGCAAGCTGCATGTATGCGATGCGCCGCCTGCGGTCCGTCCCGCTTCTCGACGCCCTCCGCTCGGACTGATGGTGACAAAGGTGACAGGGCTGTTTGTCATGATGACAAACAGCCCTGTCACCTTTGTCACCAACCTTCACTTAGCCGTCCCCGTTTGCGCCAAGTGTGCAGCAATCGAGAAAAACGGGCTCCGGAGGGGTCGTTTTTCTCGATTCATGCACACTCAGTCTCGTCTAGAGCTCCCGTCGCCAGCGGGCTCCGCGCTCGGTGCGCTCGTAGGGCTCAAAGCCGGCGGCCGAGAAGCACCGCTGGGACGCGACGTTCCAGTCGTAGATCTCGCCCACGAGGACCTCGCGCCAGCCGAGGCCGCGCGCCCGCTCGCAGAGCGCCCCAATCACGCGCCGACCGACGTGGTGTGCCCGCAGGTCCTTCTCGCCGATGACGATGGGGAGGTCACTTGGGCAGAGCGTGACGTCGCCGACCGCGCGCCAGCTGCCCGACGCGCCCTTGTCGCGCACCTCGATGTACCAGAGTTCGCCGCGCTCTGCGAGCCAGTCGTACATCCGCGCCAGCCGCTCGGGCGTGTAGGGCTCGCGCTTGCCGTCGACCATCCAGAGCGTCTCGGGGTCTTGGTACCACGAGAACGCCTCGACTGGTGGTGCGTCAAGTCGAACAAGTCGCAGGTCAGATGCTATGTTAAGAACGTCTGGTGTCATCGGATCTCTCCTGAAGTCGCAGTTCGAGGCGACGAATCTTCTCGGTTGCCTCCTCGACCTTCTCCTCGACGTCTGGGACGTCACAAGGAGGGTCGGGCACGCCTGTGAACCAGATTGATGTTCCGCCGAGCTCGTTGAACTTGAGGTACGGCCAGCGCGGAATGTCCATGGCGCCTCCTTAGTCAACCAAGAGGATTATCGCGCATTTTGCTATCTCAGATTGGTTGCTCCGGGGCTCGTACGTTGTTGAACGTTGGCGATGACGTCCCAGTCGTGCGTCCTTTGCAACCGAGAGCAACTCCATGGTCATCCCTCGTTATCGGCAGAATAATCATCAGATTTGTTGACTTCTTCGGCGGATAGTTTGCCGATAACAGAAATGGAAAGGAAAGCTCGTTCTAGGATTCGTTTGGGTTGTCACGTTTCACGCTCGAGCGTGTGTAGTAGGTGACGGGATGGCGGCCGCATCCCAGAGATGAGAGGCGTACATGAGAGGAGGCTGGCCGATGCAAATCCCCCGCAACGCATTGGACCGCGATCCCGAGCGGCTCGTGCGCGACTACGCCGACCTGGTCCTGCGCGTGTGCTACACCTACCTGCGCTCGACGGCCGACGCCGAGGACGTCTGCCAGGACACGCTCGTGAAGCTGCTCCTGCGCGAGGAGCCGTTCCACGACCCCGGGCACGAGCGCGCGTGGGTCGTCCGCGTGGCGGCCAACGCCTGCAGGAACCTGCTGCGCGACCGCGGCGCGCACCCGGCGGTGGGGCTTGACGACGTACCAGAGCCGGCGGCGGCGCAGACGCCCGGCGAGGACGCGCTCCGGAGGCGCGACGAGCGCGTGCTCGACACCGTGATGGCGCTCCCGCTGCCGCAGCGCGAGGCGGTCTACCTGCACTACTACGAGGGCTACCCCACGCGCGAGGTCGCGCGGATCGTGGGCGCCACGGACGCCGCCGTGCGCCAGCGCCTGAGCCGCGCCCGCGCGAGCCTCAGAGACGACCTGAAGGGAGACTACGATGACTTCCCCGCTTGATAGCTACACCGCCTCGATGGGCGACCTGCACTTTTCCGACGAGGCAAAGGCGCGCATGGCCGAGAGCCTGCGCGCGGCCGCAGCCGCAAGAGACGCCGAGAAGAACGCGCAGCCCGCGGCCCCTGCCGAGGTCCTGACCATGCCCGCGCGCCGCCCTGCCCGTCCCCATGCGCGCCGCTGGGTGCGCGTCGCCGCCGGGCTTGCCCTGGCGCTCGTGCTGGGCGGGGGCGCCACCGTCGCCGTGGCGGTGGGCGTGCTGCCCAACCCGGCCGACGTGCTCTCGGACGTCTTCGGCGGCGCGCCGTCCCAGACCGAGCTCCTGAACGACGTGGGTCGGCCGATCGGTGCGAGCGCGACCTCGAACGGCGTCACCGTGACGGCCGAGGCCGTGGCAGGCGACCGGTTCAACTATGCCGTGGCCTACTCGATTGAGTTCGACGATCCCGCCGCGCTCGAGGGGATTGAGTTCCACGAGGGTGGCACGCTGACATACGTGGGGGACGCGTTCCTGCGTGTGGACGGCGCGATGAGCGGCGGCGGTCTCGTCCGGCTCTACGACGCCGACCCCGGTGACAACACTCTGCAGCTCGTGCAGGTTATGGGGGTGCAGACGTGGAACGACGCGGGCATCGTGGGCCGCACGGCGCGCTTCTCGATGAGCAAGCTCGAGATCTACGCCGATGACGGGGGGTTCAAGACGCTGGCGGCCGGCAACTGGAACCTCAAGTTTGAGATGAACTACGTGGACACGACCGTCGACCTGCCAGCGGGCCAGACAACAACGTGGCAGGGCTCGGCCGTCACGATCGACGCCGTGGCGGTGTCCTCCCTCGGCGTCACGGTGGACTACACGATCGACCGGCAGACGCGCGACCTCGCGCTTCCCGGTGAGGTGAGCGACGAGGCCCTGGAGGAGCAGGCCACCACGATTGGCCTTCCCGTCATCGTGACCTTTGCGGACGGGACGACGTTCGACGCCACGGATGCCAACGGCTCCGCGGTGAAGCACGGCGACGGCACGACCACCGTCTCCAAGGCGACGACCTACGACCACATCGTGGACACGGATGACATCGTGAGCGTGACCGTGGGCGACGTGGAGATCCCCGTGAGCGCCGCATAGGGCTGATGTAGCTTGTGATGAAGGGGGCGAGCCGCAGGTGAGCGGCCCGCCCCTCCTTGCTGTCTATCCGGGGTGCGTGCGGTCAAGCGCCACCCTTGTGCCGAAGGACCAGCTCGGTCTCCTCCATGGACCCCTCGTCGAAGGTGACCCCGGTCCTCTCGAACCCCATATGCTCGTAGAAGCCGAGCGCGGCGGCGTTCGAGGAGAACGCGCTCAGCACGACGTCTCGCTCGCCGATGCGCGAGAGTGCCGTCTCAAGGAGCGCGCGGCCGACGCCTCGTCCCTGGAACTCCCGGAGGACATAGAGGTTGCCGATCTCGGCCGCGCCGTCGACGCTGAAGTGCTCTCGGCTCCGGTCCGACCAGCTGATGTATCCGACGATTCTCCCGTCAATCTTTGCCACGAGCGTGCGCAGGCTGGTGAGCCGGCGCGTGACGTCCTCGGCGAACTGCGGCGTGATTGTGTCGTTGAGCTCGTCCGGAAGCAGTCCCCGGTATGTCTCCTGCCACGTCCGCGCATGGACTGCCGCCTTTTCCGGGATGTCCTCGGGGGCGAGGGGAAGAATCTGAGTCATGGGAGTCCCTTCGACGCGTTAATCATAGTGAAAGATAGGCGTTTGGTAACGCTTACCGCTGGAAGGTCGCTGTGCGGCCGACACATATAAGTGCCGGCAGGTAGCCTTTTGCCGCTCGCCTCCACTTGCCGAGTGAGGCTTGCCAGTGTCGGAGCTGCATTGTAGGGTGGTAGCGTACTGCACCCGGCGAAAGGTCGACATGCTCTAGGTCCTTCTCGACATATCAGCTGTACCTGATGGGAGAAGACCATGAAGTCGACTATGTCCGCCGCCGCGCGCGACTACGTCCGCGCGTTCTATCGTGACAACCGTCTCAACCTTGCTGTCGCCCTCGCGCTTACGGTGCTCGACGTGCCCGCCGCGCTTATTGGGTCGTGGCTGCTCGGCCGCATCATCGACGTCATCGGCACCGGTGACGCCTCCGAGCTCGCGCACCTGGCCGTGTTCTGCGGCGCCTTTCTGCTGGCGTCGCTCGCCGTGAGCCTCGGGATGTACCGCGCCAAGTGCGCCTTCATCTATCGCGCGCTTGCGCAGTACAAGTCGCTCGCGTTCGAGCGCCTCTCCGAGAAGGGCGTGCGCGCCTTTGCCCGCGAGAACACGGGAAGCTACCTCTCGCTGCTCACCAACGACGTGGCCTCCATCGAGGAGGGCTACCTCAAGCGCGGCTTCCTCATCGTCTACCACGCGCTTTTGCTCGCGGGGTCGCTCGCGATGATGTTCGCGCTCTCGGTGCCGCTCACGGCGGTGGCCGTGGCGCTCAGCGCGGCGCCGATCGCCGCGTCCGTGGCCATGGGGCGCGAGATGGGGGAGCGCGAGCGGGCGGTCTCGGCCGGCAACGAGCGCTTCGTCTCCCGCCTGCGCGACCTGCTCGCGGGCTTCTCTGTGGTCAAGGCCTTCCGCGCGGAGGGCGAGGCGCGCTGGCTCTTCGCCGCGGCCAACGCCGAGGTGGAGGCCCTCAAGCGCCGCCGCTACTGGTGGGAGTGCCTGATCGGTGCGGTGAGCGAGAACCTCTGCGGGTCGCTCCTGCAGTTCGGCGTCTTCCTCGCGGGCGCGTGGCTCGCCGTCACGGGCGAGGTCACGGCCGGCACGGTGCTCGTCTTCGTGAACCTGTGCAACTACCTCGTCATGCCCATCAACGTGCTGCCGCAGTTCCTGGCGAGCCGCCGGGCCGCCGCCGGCCTCATCGAGAAGCTTGCGGAGGCTGCCGAGAAAAACGAGGCGCGCCGGGGCGAGGGGGTCGGGCGCGACCTCGCGGGCGGCGTCGTGCTAGACCATGTGGGCTTTGCCTATGACGGAGGGGAGCCCGTGCTCTCCGACGTGAGCCTGGAGCTCGCCCCGGGCGGTCGCTACGCGCTCGTGGGCGCCTCCGGCAGCGGCAAGTCCACGCTGCTCAACCTCCTCATGGGCGGGGAGGACGGCTATACGGGCAGCATCCGCGTGGGCGGCCACGAGCTGCGGTGCGTTGACGCGGGGAGCCTCTGCGACCTCATGGGCCTCATCGACCAGCAGGTCTTCCTCTTCGACGACACGCTCGGAAACAACGTGACGATGTTCCGGGACTTCCCCGAGGCCGCCGTGCTGGACGCGTGCCGCCGCGCGGGCCTCGGCGAGCTCGTCGCCGAGAAGGGCCTGGGGTACGCATGCGGCGAGGGCGGCGCCAACCTCTCGGGAGGGGAGCGGCAGCGTGTCTCCATCGCGCGGGCGCTGCTGCGAAAGACGCCGGTCCTTCTCGTTGACGAGGCGACGTCGGCGCTGGACGCGAGGACGGCCTCCGAGGTGGCGGGCGCGATTCTGGACCTCGAGGGGCCCATGCGCCTGGTGGTGACGCACCGGCTGGAGCCGGCGCTGCTCGCGCGCTACGACGAGATCTTCGTCCTGCGCGAGGGCCGCGTGGTCGAGCGCGGCACGTACGCCGAGCTTACGGCCGCGGGCGGCTACTTCGCCGGCCTCTGCGCCGTTGTCGGGTGAGAGCTAGCCAACAGCTTCGGCCCAGCTCTCGGCCGTGATGGTCACGGACTTATCCGGTAGCGCGACGCGTGCGACCTCAACGTTCTTCTCGGCGTCGATGACGGTGATCTCGACGTGCCAGTCTTCAGTTCCGTCGAGTGCCTGCAGGGTAGCGCACATCCCGGGGATGGCCATGAACGCCTGGCCCACGAGCAGCGGCTTGTCGAGAAGCGCGGGCGAGGCGGTTATGGTGACGGACGCGTGGTCGTCCGTGACCTCCACCGCGCTCACGTCCTCCGTGTCCTGCAGTGAGGAGACGTAGCCAGCGAGGCTCTGCTCGACGTCCGCGCGGTAGTCCGCAAGCTGCTTGCCGGTGAACGTGAGCACCAGGTCCTCGCCGTCCGCGCGCGCCTCAAGCGCGAGCTCCGGCGTCCCCGCAAAGTCCGCGACCAGCTCATCTGCGGTCTGCGAGAAGAATCTCAGCATGGACGCGGGAAGACGCACCTCGTGCGCTTCGTCGAGCGACTCGTAGAAGCTGACGGTGGGCTCCCAGCTGTTGACCAGGATGGGGAAGGAGCTCTCCTCGGCCGGAGTCCCGATCCACTTGAGGATCACGTCGTCGCCGGCCTCGGGGAGGCCGGACGAGCCCCACTCGGAGAAGTCCGCCGTGCCCTCCGCGCCCGCCGGGTGCGTTCCCCACGTGAGCGTGAGGTCGTCAGGCCGCTCGAGGATGCGAACCTCGGCGGTCTGGCTCGCCTCGTCCGCCGAGAGGACGAGCGCGCGCTCGTTGTGACTGACGGGTCCGTTCTCCCCGCCGACCATGAGCTCATCCTCCGAGCATCCGGGCAGCACGGCCAGGCAGACCGCGCACAGCAGTGCGATAAGGGCTTCGCGTCGCGTCATGGCGCCTCTCCCGATGAAAAAAGGACGGTCATTTTTTATCATATTGAACGAGTTTGGGTGATGAAAAGCGACAGTTGCTTTTCTCGTTTGGGTACCATCCGACATAAGAGAGGTCATCCGGCAAGACGGCTACGGAAGGGGCGCATCATGGAGTACGTCTGGATGTGGGGCATCGTCGCTGCGACCCTCGCCGTGGTCTCTGCCGTCCTGCTCAGCGGGCGTGGCGCGGGCCTCCTCGCCGGCTACAGCACGGCTTCGGCGGCGGAGCGAGCTCACGTCAACGCGCCGAAGCTCGCGCGCATCATGGGCATGGCGACTCTTGTGTGCGCAATCTACGCCGCCGCGGTGGCGCTTCTCGATTATGCGCACGTCCTCGGTGTGCTGGACAGAACGGCGCTCTTCCTCATTGCCGGCATCGGTGCGATTGCGCCTGTAGCTGCGCTCTGCGCGGCGGGGTATCGCGCGAACATGGGCACGTACGCCTAGCTTCAGCGCCTTAGTGGCGATTCTGCTGACAAGGATGCTGGGTATAATCCATTCATCATCAGAAGCCAAGACGAGGGATTGAGGGGCTATGGGCAACGCATCTTCCAGCTGCGCAGTTCTGAGCTGCGACGGCCCCTATACGAGCTTCTCGTTCGGGGGACATGACATTCGTTTTCGAACGCCTAAGAACCTTGTTAGGTACGTTGATGTTCGGGAATGGGACAAGGGCTATCTTGTGGTTAACGCTGAATACGACGGCTGTCCGGAGCCGGTCGAGGAGTACATCGACCTGGTCCCCATTTTGAAAAACCTCTACTTTGACGTCGATGAGTTTCTCGCTCCGATCGAGGGGGTGGCTGTTGCATGAGTGATGCCCAGCTCAAAGACATTGCCGATGCTGCAGACATGATCGTGAACGGTTATGCCTTCACGCTCGATCGTGGTGTTGTAAGAGTTCTCAACCTTAATTCTCCCTCCTGTGCCGCGGTCTTCTCTCCGGAGGGGGAGATGCTTGAGACGAGCATGGACGATATCGAGCTGCACACTATCGCGAGATGTATCTCACTTGGTCCTCGATGAGCGACAAGGGCTTCTTCGAGTAACCGCACGCCTAACTTAGCGACGGCCTCTTATCATCGCTTGCGCCCGCGAGATGGTCGCTGGCCGAAATTGTGCGGCTGCCCTCCCGCTTGGGAAACAATCTCATTAAGACGAACGTGCCTCGGAGGAGGTGGCTGTCATGGAGATGACGAAGAGCCGTCGGGCGGTCGTGGCGGTTGTCGCGCTCTGCGGGGTGGCCGCGCTCGCGTACTTTGTCTGGCGCGTCGTGTTCCCGGTCTACCACCCACTCAAGGACCTGCGCGCCGACGAGGTCGTGTCCATACACCTCACGGAGAACCACGGGCTCACCGACGTCACGCTTGACGATGAGGACCGCGAGTACGTCGCCGGTCTCCTCTCGGGCCTGGAGGGCTCGCGCGTCGACGGGCAGCTGCCAGACATGTCTGGCACCGAACCCATCTTTACCGTCGAAACCACGACAAGGGGCAAGCTTGAGGTCCGCGTCGTCGAGGGGCCGTATGCTCGCTACTTCCAGGTTGAGGGGACGTGGTACCAGGAGCGCGGCGGCTCTACCGTTCAGAAGCTCGAAGAGGTGTACCAGAGGCTCTGCGACTGGTAGCCGTGGTCAATACATATGAGTGCCGGCGAGAAGCCCGCGCCAGAGCGTCCCGCGAGAAGAACGTGAAGAGACGTGAATTATCCTGCGCGGAGCGGGTACCCTGTAGAAGTTTGGTATATTCATAAGGCTGTGAAATCTGCGGGCGTGGTGGAACTGGTAGACACGCTGGATTTAGGTTCCAGTGGGGGAGACCCCGTGAAGGTTCGAGTCCTTTCGCCCGCACCCGCACGCAACAGGCAATATGGCGGCCGCGCTCCCTGCGTCCGCCCGGCACGTACGAGACACTGGAGGAACGTTGAAGATCACCGTCACCGCTGAGAAGCCCGTCGACGAGAAGATGGCCGCCACGGTCACCGTCGCGTCCGCCGACGTGGACAAGGCAATCGCCAAGACCTACAAGGACATCGCCAAGAAGTACAACTTCCAGGGCTTCCGTCGCGGTCACGCTCCGCGCCCGGTGATCGACGGCATCATCGGCCGCGAGTCCGTGCTCGCCCAGGCCACCAACGACGTCCTCAACGCCATCGAGCCCATGATGCTCGAGGAGCTTGACGTCACCCCCGTCGGCCGCGTGAACTTTGGCCCCGAGGACGCCGACCCCGAGTTCGTTGCCCAGGGCGCCGACTACGTGGTGACCGCCACCATCGGCGTGCGCCCCTCCGCGGAGCTCACCTCCTATGACGCCCCCGAGATCAACCTCCCGCCCGAGGAGGCCACCGAGGCCGAGATCAACTGGCAGATCAACCAGCTCCTCAGCTACCAGGTGACCTACGAGGACGTCGAGGAGGACCGCGCCGTCGAGCCCGGCGACATCGTCTCCGTTGACGTTGAGAACGTCGAGGGCGCCGGCCACCTCGCGGGCAAGAACCGCATGCTCGTCCTCGACGGCCAGCAGATTCCCGAGCAACTCCAGGAGGGCATCGTCGGGATGAAGAAGGGTGAGGAGAAGGCCATCGAGTGGACCCGCACCCACGTCCACGAGGGCGAGGAGCACTCCCACACCTTCTCCGTCAAGGTGACCCTCAACGCCATCAAGAAGGCCGTCAAGCCCGAGCTCACCGACGAGGTTGCCAAGAAGTTTGGCTATGACACCGTCGACGCCTTCAAGGAGGCCGTCAAGGAGGAGATCGAGGGCGACAAGAAGACCACGATCCCCAACCTCAAGGAGGACCGCGTCGTCGAGGCCGTGGGCAAGCTCCTCGACCTCGAGACCGTGCCCGAGGCCTATCAGAACGAGATCTTCAACGAGCTGGCCTCCGAGTTCCTCGCGCAGCTCCAGCGCCAGAATGTCTCCCTTGACATGTTCCTGCGCGCCCGCGGCCTGAAGTCCGACGACTTCATCGCCGACCTGCGCGTCCAGGCCGAGGAGCGCGCGCGTCAGTCCCTCGCGCTCGACGCCGTGGCCGCCAAGCTCGGCGTTGAGGTCAGCGACGAGGACGTTCGCGCCGAGTTTGAGAAGGCTGGCGTCGAGGACGTTGACGCCTCCATCAAGGAGTGGAAGGACCAGGGCCGCCTGCCCGCCATCCGCGACTCCATCCGCCGCACCAAGGCCCTCGACTGGCTGGTCGAGAACGCCAAGGTGAACGTCGTCGACGAGGTTGCCGAGCGCGCCGCGGCCGCCGAGAAGTCCGAGGACGCCGAGTAGCCTTCGCATCTCTCAGGCACAAGCGCCCCGGGCGAGCTCGCCTCGTCCGGGGCTTTCTACAAGAAACGGAGCATGCATGCACCAGCCAACTAACATCCCGCTGATTCCGTACGTCGTGGAGCAGACCCCGCGCGGCGAGCGCAGCTACGACATCTACTCCCGCCTGCTCAACGACCGCATCGTGTTTCTCGGCGAGGAGGTCACGCGCGACTCCGCCAACCTCGTGATCGCGCAGCTCCTGCACCTTGAGAGCCAGGACCCCGACAAGGACATCGCGCTCTACATCGATTCCCCGGGCGGCGACGTCTACGCGGGCCTGGGCATCATCGATACGATGAACTTCATCAAGCCCGACGTCTCCACCATCTGCGTGGGCATGGCGGCCTCCATGGGCGCGGCCATCCTGGCCTGCGGCGCCAAGGGCAAGCGCCTGGCGCTGCCCAACTCGATGGTGCTCATCCACCAGCCGAGCTCCGGCGTCTCCGGTCAGCAGACCGACATCCAGATCGTGGCCGACGAGACCCGCTGGATTCGTCAGCGCCTCAACGAGATCCTCTCCGAGGCCACCGGCCAGCCCATCGAGAAGATCAACGCCGACACCGAGCGTGACAACTACATGCGCGCCTCCGAGGCCTGCGCCTACGGCCTTGTCGACAAGGTCATCACGTCCCGAGCCGACCAGACCCAGGAGTAGCAGATGGCCACGAACGACCAGTACTCAGGATCGGGCACGGGCGAGATGTTCTGCTCCTTCTGCGGCAAGACCCGCAGCCAGGTGAGCAAGCTCATCGCGGGCCCGGGCGGCGTCTACATCTGCGACGAGTGCGTGCACGCGTGCTCCGACATGATCGACGAGGTGGACCACGCCGGCTTTGAGGAGATTGACGAGCCCGAGAGCGAGCTTCCCATCAAGAACCTCCCCACGCCGCACGAGATCTACGACGAACTGTCTCAGTACGTCATGGGCCAGGAGCAGGCCAAGCGCGCCATGAGCGTGGCGGTCTACAACCACTATCGCCGCATCCTCTCCGGAAACGACGAGGTGGAGGAGGGTGCCGAGGAGGTCGAGATTGCCAAGAGCAACATCTTGCTGCTGGGCCCCACCGGTACCGGCAAGACGCTGCTCGCGCAGACGCTCGCGCGCTTCCTTGAGGTGCCGTTTGCCATCGCCGACGCCACCACCCTCACTGAGGCCGGCTACGTTGGCGAGGACGTTGAGAACATCCTGCTCAAGCTCATCACCGCCGCCGACGGCGACGTGGAGCGCGCGCAGGTGGGCATCGTCTACGTGGACGAGATCGACAAGATCGCCCGCAAGGCCGAGAACCTCTCCATCACGCGTGACGTCTCCGGCGAGGGCGTGCAGCAGGCGCTGCTCAAGATCCTTGAGGGAACCGAGGCGAGCGTGCCCCCGCAGGGCGGTCGCAAGCATCCCCAGCAGGAGCTCATTCGCATCGACACCACTAACATCCTCTTCATCTGTGGCGGTGCCTTCGTGGGGCTCGACAAGATCGTGGCCGACCGCATCGGCAAGAAGGGCATCGGCTTTGCCGCCGAGGTCACCCAGAGCGCCGAGAAGAACGAGGACTACCTCATGGAGCAGGTCATGCCTCAGGATCTGCACAAGTTTGGCATGATCCCCGAGTTTCTCGGCCGCATCCCGGTGATTACCGCCACGCGCGAGCTCACCGAGGAGGACCTCGTGAACATTCTCACGCAGCCGAGAAACGCGCTCGTGAAGCAGTATCGTCGCATGTTCGAGCTCGAGGGCGTTGAGCTTGAGTTCGAGGATGACGCGCTCACCGAGATCGCGCATCAGGCCATCGCGCGCGGTACAGGCGCTCGTGGCCTGCGCGCCATCTGTGAGGCCACGCTGCAGGACACGATGTTTGACCTGCCGAGCGACCTCGACATCACCAAGGTGATCGTCACCAAGGAGAGCGTTGGCGGCAACGAGCCCCCGCGCATCCTCACGACCGCCCACGGCAAGCACCGCATCGCCTAAAACGGGACGTGTTTTTCCTCTCAGAGTTTTTGGGACAGGCCTGGGACGACAACTCGTCCCGGGCCTGTTTGGTGATGACAAAGGTGACAGGGTAGATTGTCAGCATGTGTTTCATGCTGACAATCTACCCTGTCACCTTTGTCATCACCAGGCCTGTCCCAAAAACTCTGAGAGAAAAAACACGTCCCGATTTTACAGATTGGCACCGCCGAGGCCCATGTAGGTTCTGATCACGGCGTTGCGACGGCGCGTGCCCGCGGGGAAGACCTTGTCGAAGGCCGGCATGATGCCCTTGTAGAGCGCGATGACCTGCACGCGCTTGGCAAGCCCCGCCGCGGTGGCGCGGGACTCCTCGAGCTGCCCGCGAATCTCGTCAAGATAGGGCGAGTGCATCGCGTAGCGCCAGAAGTCGTCGGCACGGTCCGCATCCGGATAGAGCCAGGGCCGGTTGTCGGGCCCCGCAAAGTGGATGATCGCGGGCTTCTCGGCAGCCTCCTCGTACTCGGCGCGCACGTCGGCCGGCGCATTTGCGATGATGTGCGTCCTACGTAGATGCTGCCAGTCCATGAGGTAGTTCCAGCGCATGTGAACGCGCACGTAGTTGCCGTTCACGACCTTGTTGAGCACGTCCTGGTCGAGCCAGCGCCACATGCGCTGCGTTGAGAGCTCGAGAAACTCGTCAGGCGTCACGGTCGCGCGCAGGTGGGCAAGGTTCATGAGCAGAACGCCAGCCTGGAAGTAGTCGTGCGGGTCGCTCATGCCAAGCTCGTTTTTGAGGTAGGGCCCCACCGTGGTGTCGTAGCCCTCAATCTGACCGATGGTGTCTGCGTCGCGCGTTGCGGCGAGCGGGTAGCCCGTCACGTCAACGTCAAAGAGCTCGGCGATGTCCGCGTCCGCGATGAGGTCGGAGTCAAGGTAGATGGCCTTGTCCACGTTGGGGAGCAGCTGGGGCGCCAACAGGCGGAAGTAGGTCTCGGGGCGGAAGTGCCCGTGGTGGGGGAGCTCGATGTCCCCAAGGGCGGCGTCCACGTCAAGAAAGCCGATGCCCACGTTCTCGGACTTTACCTGCCGCGTGAGGGTGATCATGCTCGCGGGGGAGATGTCACGCGTGAGCACGATGATGTCATAGCGGCGGTCCGCGGTAGCATTCTCGATGATCGACTGCGTGGCAACCGAGAGGTACGGGACAAAGTTCTCGCTGCAGGCAAAGACGATGACCACGTCGGAAAGGGGAAGGTCGAGGTCAACCGACGAGCTCGCGAGCATCGTCGACGAGAGCGGGTTCCTCACGTGCGTTGTCTTGCGCAGCGGCTTCATGGGTCCTCGGTTCATCGTCCTGTCCGACCAGTCAACTCTACCATTGCCGGCGGCTACTCACAAACTGGCGAGAAGGACGGGCGGCGGCGCGGCCCGGCGGGACTATCGTCGCGCGCAGTTCTGCAGCCGCGCGTTCCTTGCTCGGCGAAGCCGTTTGAGCACGGCGATAGCCCCGCCGGTCCGCGCCGCCGTCCGTCCGTCAGTTCAGGAGAGCCGCAGCGTTGCGGGAGACGAGGGCGCGAACCTCGTCGGGTGTACTCTTTCGGGCTGTGGCTATGCCTGTTATGGTGCGTTCAAGAGATGCGATGACGTCTTCGGCGGTGGTGGGGGTGTTCTCGCCTTCGGGAAGGTCGGTTTCCGTGAGGAGGCGCTCTTCGGGGAGAATCCGTGCGTACTCGCGTCCGCGACGGGTGGCGAGAGAGTGCTCGCCGAGAGAGAAGTGGTAGCCCAGGCGCACTGCTCGCCAAAGCTCGTCGGTGGTGCCCGAGAACCAGTGGAGCACGCAGCGGCAACGCTCCGCCGCGCCCGTGCGCTCGAGCACGTCAAGAACCGTGCTCGCCGATCGTACGGCATGGATGGAGAGCACCTTGGGTGCCTCGGGGTCGCTCGTCTCGGCACAGACGGAGCAGATGCGCTCAAACGTCGCAAGCTGGGCGTCCCACGTTGCGCTGTGCCGCGGGGCGGCGTCAAGACCAATCTCTCCCACCCAGCGCGTGTTCGGCAGCAGCCCGCAGAGGGCGTTGGCATCGGAGGCGTCGCGCACCCACCACGGGTGAAGCCCCGCCGCTAGCGCCACGTTCTTCTCGCCCGCGAGCTCGTCTCGCAGCGAGAGAAACTCTTGGGGCGTCACCGTGACGGCGAACACGCCAATCGCGTGCGCAACCCGCTTTCGGTTGGAGAACCACCCGAGATGGCAGTGCGTGTCCGCGTACGTCGGAATGTTCTGTGTCACTGCCATCGTACCCGCTCTTTCGATGATGTCCTGATTTACAGCGTCTCTGGTGATATTCGTTGAAGCTCTACAGGGTGATTTTATGTGAGATTTAGGAAAATCGCGCCTCGTGTAGCGCGGGAGATCCCAGGAAATGAATTTGCCTCTTCGTGTAGCGTTGATCTGAAGCTTGATAGGGCTCTAAGACCACGTTTTGCCTGGATTTAGATTTCTCTTCTACGGGCGCCTCATCAATATCAAGAATTATGGCGGGGTAGTACGCTACACGAAGAGGCAAATTACTCGTTTGCCTGCCGCTCCGCTACACGAAGGGCATTTTTTACTTTTGGTGGCGCGAGACCCAGATTTTGGCGGCTTGGAAGCCTCGACCGAGACGTTTCATCAGGGCGTGCTATCCTGTACGTTTGACATGAACGCAACCGGGAGAGGATACCCCGTGGAAGAGATGCCCAAGAACTATGATCCCCAGACTGCCGAGCCCGAGCTCATTGAGCGCTGGATGAGCGCCGGCTGCTACCAGCGCTCCAAGGGAGTGGGGGACTGCACCGTCGTCATCCCGCCGCCCAACGTGACGGGCATCCTGCACATGGGCCACGCGATGGACGACTCCATCCAGGACACCTACGTGCGCTACAGCCGCATGCGCGGACGCTCCACGCGCTGGATCCTGGGCACGGACCACGCCGGCATCGCCACGCAGACCAAGGTTGACAAGAAGCTCAAGTCCGAGGGAGTCTCCCGCCTTGAGATTGGCCGCGAGAAGTTCCTCGATGCCTGCTGGGACTGGACGCGCGAGTACGGCGGCACCATCGTCTCCCAGATCAAGCGCATGGGCTGCTCGATCGACTTCTCTGACGAGAAGTTCACGATGAGCCCGGAGTTCAGCCGCGCGGTCCGCAAGGTCTTCTGCGACTGGTACCACGACGGCCTCATCTACCGTGGCAAGCGCATCGTCAACTGGTGCCCGAGCTGCTGCACCGCCATCTCCGACGACGAGGCGGAGTATCAGGACGAGAAGGGCCACCTCTGGTACCTGCGCTACCCGCTCGTTGAGCCCGTCGACGGCATCGAGTACGTGACCGTTGCCACCACGCGTCCGGAGACCATGCTCGGCGACACCGGCGTGGCCGTCTCCCCGCAGGACCCCGAGAAGGCCAAGCTCGTGGGCAAGATGGTGCACCTGCCCATCGTGGACCGCGAGATCCCCATCTTCTCCGACTGGCACGTTGACGCCGGCTTTGGCACGGGCTTCGTCAAGGTCACGCCCGCGCACGACCCCAACGACTACGCGATGGGCCAGGCCCACGACCTTGAGCAGATCAACATCTTCGACGAGCACGCCGTCGTGGTCGAGGGCTACGGCGAGTTCTCCGGCATGAACCGCGACCAGTGCCGCGAGGCCGTCGTTGCGTGGTTTGAGGAGCACGGCCTCCTCGAGAAGGTCGAGGAGCTCGACCACTCCGTCATGCACTGCTACCGCTGCGGCACCTCGCTCGAGCCCTGGCTCTCCGAGCAGTGGTTCGTTGCCGTGGACAAGCTCAAGGAGCGCGCCACGCAGGTCGTGCGCGACGGCGAGGTCAAGTTCCACCCCGAGCGCTGGACCCAGACCTACCTCACCTGGATGGACAACCTCAAGGACTGGTGCATCTCCCGCCAGCTCTGGTGGGGCCACCGCATCCCCGTGTTCTACTGCGAGGACTGCGGCTGGGAGGATGCCCTCATGGAGGATACCGACGTCTGCCCCAAGTGCGGCGGGCGCCATGTGCACCAGGACGAGGACGTGCTCGACACGTGGTTCTCGAGCCAGCTGTGGACCTTCGCCACGCAGGGCTGGCCGGACGACACCTCCGAGCTCGCCGAGCACCACCCCACCAAGGTGCTCGTGACCGCGCGCGACATCATCGCCCTCTGGGTCGCCCGCATGATCATGAGCTCGCTCTACTTCACCGACGAGGTGCCCTTCCACGATGTCTACATCTACGCAACGATCCTGGCCAAGGACGGCAGCCGCATGTCCAAGTCCAAGGGCAACGGCGTCGACCCGATGGAGCTTATGGAGAAGTACGGCGCGGACGCCATGCGCTACAACCTCCTCACGCTCATCACCAACAACCAGGACGTCAAGTTTGACGCCAACATCGACAAGAAGACGCACCAGCTCATCGACAGCCCGCGCACCGAGCAGGCCCGCGGCTTTGTGACCAAGATCTGGAACGCGAGCCGCTTCGTCCAGATGAACCTCGAGGGCTACGAGCCGGGCGCCCCGGCCGCGGTGACGCCCGAGGACGCGTGGATGCTGTCGCGCCTGGCGCGCGCCGTCGCGCACGCCACCGAGCAGCTGGAGACCTACGCCTTTGGCGACTACGCCCGCGAGATTCAGAGCTTCTTCTGGGGCGACGTCTGCGACTGGTACATCGAGCTCTGCAAGAGCCGCCTGCTCGACGGCGCGCCCGAGGAGCGCCTGCAGGTCCAGCGCAACCTCGTCTTTGTGCTCGACACGTGCATGCGCCTGCTGCATCCCGTGATGCCGTTCGTGACCGAGAGCGTCTGGGACGCCCTGCCCGCGAGCGGCCTGGACGACCACTCCGCCGAGTTCCTCATGGTGGCCGCCTGGCCGGAGCCCGAGCGCTTCGCCGAGTTCGTGAACGAGCGCGCCGAGAAGGACTTTGAGCTCGCCAAGCGCGTCATCTCCTGCGTGCGCTCCACGCGCGCCCGCTACCGCCTCTCGCCGCGCGCCGAGCTCGACGTGTGCGTGCGCTGCGGCGCGGAGGACGCGGCGGTTCTCGCCGGTCAGGAGGGCTTCGTGCGCTCCGTGGGCCACGTGGGGGCGTTTGTTGCCGCCGCCGACGCCCAGAAGCCGGAGGGCTGCGTCTCCGTGGCCGACGGCTCGCTCGAGATCTTCGTCCGCGTGGGCGACCTCGTTGACCTTGCCGCCGAGTCCGCGCGCCTCGCCAAGGAGCTCGCTAAGGCCGAGAAGGACCTCGCGGGCGTGGAGCGCACGCTCGCCAACGAGGGCTTCGTCGCCAAGGCGGCGCCCGAGGTCATCGAGAAGAAGCGCGCCCAGGCCGCCGAGCTCACCGCCACGATTGAGCAGCTCAAGGCGCAGATTGAGGACTTCGCGTAGGCTCTCACGTACCTGAAGGCCCGCCGGCACTTCTCGCCAGCTCATTGGGCTTTGCCCAAAAGTCGCTGGCCGAGAAGTGCCGGCGGGCCTTTCCGTCTGGGCTCTCGCTCGACACCACGGTGGGGGTGAGGGGTTGGCGCGGGGTCCCTTCTGGCTCCTGAGGGTTTGTACACAGTTAAAAGTTTTTCTCGTTGCCCCGTCGAGAAAAGCAGCAGGTAGTGGCGTTGCTTGTTCGATATCAAAAATACAATGGTGTACATACCCTCATGGGGTGCGGTGCCGCATGTCCGCTCGGCTGGATTGGTGGTTGACGTGGGGCGGCGGGGGAGTATCATCTCCCCATCGCGGAAGGGGGCTCGTATGGCCGGTGCGGCGCTTGAGGTGCGCAACCTCTGCTTTGGATACGGGGACGTTCCGGTGTGGGAGGACGTGTCCTTCTCGCTGGCGCCGGGGCAGGTGGCGTTTCTGACCGGGCCCAACGGCGCCGGAAAGTCGACGCTCTTTCGCTGCCTGGCGGGGTGGCTCGAGCCTAACGAGGGCGAGGTGCTGCTTGCCGGCAAGCCGTTCACGGGGCGCTCTCGTCTCGTGCCCGGGACGCTTGCCTTTGTGCCCGACGTTCCGAGCTTCTATGACGATCTCACCGCCGCGGAGCACATCGAGCTCGTGCTGGCGGCCAACCGGGCGGAGGCAGCGCGCCCGCGCGCGGAGCGCCTGCTCGAGCGCTTTGGCCTCACCGGTCATGAGAGTCTCCTGCCCTCCGCGTACTCGCGGGGCATGCGCGAGAAGCTCGCGCTGGTGCTTGCGCTCACGCTGCGGCCACGGGTGCTGCTGCTCGACGAGCCGCACGGCCCGCTTGACCGCGAGGCCTCGCTCGTGCTCTCCGAGGAGCTTGCGGCCGTGGCGCGCGAGGGGTCGGCGGTCCTCCTGAGCTGTCACCATGACGTGCCCGGGCTCGTGCCGGACGTCACGCTCTCCCTGCGTGACGCCACCCTGAGCCAGGAGCGCTAACATGGCCGGCCACCTGGGGCTTCTCGCCCGACTGCGCGCTCGCCACCTGCGCAGCGACGCTCGCTTTCTCCTCTTTGCGGTTGGAGCGGACATCGACGAGGACCGCGGCTTTCTCGAGCGCACCTATCAGGTCTACCTCGTCATCATCTTTGCCGTCTCGCTCGCGATCTCGTGGGCGCAGGTGATCGACATCGTCGGGGGACTTCGCGAGGCGCTCGGTGCGGGCACGTCCTCGTGGCTCGCGCGCGAGCTGCTCATACTGGCTCCGGCGGTTGCCTTCCTTGCATGGGGCGTTTCCGGGCTTCGGGAGACGCCGCTTCGCCTCTCAGGTCCGGACATGGTGTGGCTCGCTCGGGTCGTGCGCCCGGAGGAGCTCTTCGCGATGCAGCTTGTGGGGTCCGCCGCGGCAATCGCGCTCGTGGGCGCGCTCGCTGGCACGCTACTTGCCGCCCTTGCCGGCGAGCCCTGGCCCGTATGGGTGACGGCCGCGCCGCTCGCGTTGCTCACCGCGCGGCTCTTCGCGCTCGATGCCGTGCTGCCGAGAAGTGCCGCGGAGCCGCGCGCCCGCCGTGTTGTCACCGCGTTCGCTGGAGTCACGGTTGTGGCCCTAGGAGTTGGTGTTATCGCCGCCTCAGGGTTTCTCGCTGCGTTTGTGCCCCGGTTGTTCACGCCGTACGCGTTCTGCGTGGTGATCATCGCGAACGGGTTTCTCCTCACGGGCGCGGTGAACTGGTCGGGAAAGGCCAACATGGCCTTTGTCGTCGATGACAACGAGCTGTACGCCGCCCGCAGCGCCATGCGCTTTCTGGCCCTGGTTGACTCCGGTGCGTATAAGGAGGCGTGTCGCCGCCGTCGCGCCCGTCGCGGCAAGCAGGCGAGAAGGACCTGGCGCTTTGGCACGGGCCGAGCGGCAGCCGTCTCCCATGGGCTGCTGAGCCTCGTGCGGCACCCCACGTCCGTCCTTGGCCTGCTCTCGTGGGGTGCGCTGCTCGTTCCTATGGGTGCCCTTCTCATGGTCTCGAACGTGGGCGTTGGCGTGCTGCTCTCGTGGTTCGTCTGCGCATGCTTCTCGCTGCGCATCCCGCTTGAGCTGGGACGCGTTTTCCGGGATGACTGCAGAAACCGCCTCGTGCGCTCACTTCTGCCGTTTGGTCGCCTTGAGCTTCTGGCCCTCGACGCGCTGCCGGTGCTTGCGGTGACGCTCGTGTCCTCGGTTGCGGCAACGGCTGCTGTTGCCTCGGTTCTGGGGGCGGACGCGCTTCTTGCCGTGCCCCTTGCCTGCGCCTTGGACCTGCTTCTTGCGCTGTCCTGCGGGCTCGATGACCCGGCAGCGCCCACGCGGCTGGGATCCGTGCTCGTGACCGGCTTTGCCGGGGCGGTGGTCGCGCTCTTTCTCGTGGGGATAGCGTCGCTATTTGGCCCCGTTCCGGCGCTCGCGTGCGCGCTTCTTGCCGACGCCCTTCTCGCCTGGTTGCTGCGCGACTGACCGCCAGCCGGCCTCTCTCGCTACACCCAGCCCAGAAGGTCGCGGATCACGCGGCTTGCGAGCATCTGGCCCATGATCGGCGGCAGGTAGCTCATCGTGCCCAGGAGCGACCCCTCGCGCATCCATTGCTCGTCGGAGATTGCCTCCATGCGGACCGGCTCCTCGTCGGAGAAGAGCACGCGCAGCCCGCGGATGCCGCGGCGGCGGCACTCCTTGCGCATGACGCGTGCGAGCGGGCAGTTGACAGTCTCCTCGATGCGCGCGAAGCGCAGGCGGCACGGGTCGAGCTTGTTGGCGCCGCCCATGGCGGAGAGCTCGGGGATGCCGCGCTCCTGGCACCAGGCGGCCAGGCGCAGCTTCTGCGCCACGGTGTCGATGGCGTCCACCACGTAGTTCAGGGGGCCGAGCTCGTCCATCTGCTCGGGCAGCGCGTCCTTGTCGAGAAACGCGGTCACGGCGGTGACGTTGGCGGCGGGGTTGATGTCGAGCGCCATGGAGCGCATGACCTCGGCCTTGGGACGGCCGAGGGTGCTCGTGAAGGCAAGCGCCTGGCGGTTGATGTTGCTCGGTGCCACGACGTCTCGGTCGAGCAGCACGAGGTTGCCCACGCCGCCGCGCGCGAGCGCCTCCGCGCAGGAGGACCCCACGCCGCCGAGGCCGATCACGGCCACGCGCGCCTCGGCGAGCCGCGCGAGCCCCTCGCCACCGATGACCAGGCGCAGCCTGTCCGTTGCCGTCTCTGCCACGTGCGTTGCCCCTTCTCTGCCCGCGGGTATTCCGGACCCGCGATGACGCGTCCGTTCATAGTATGCCAGCCCGCCCGCCGGTGTCCGAAAAACTTCGATTTTGTGTTTTGCGGCCGTCCGCGTTGTCGCCCGTGCCCTCCTGGGGGCGCTTCGGGTGGTTTTGGGCAACAAGTTTTATATTGCCG
>NZ_JAUDEA010000019.1 GCF_030372065.1 Thermophilibacter provencensis
AGCCAGGGTCTGGGCGGAGCTTCGCGCCCCAGACCTGTCCCAAAAACTCTGAGCGAAAAAACACGTCCCCTTTTGACAGATGGGAGACACATGCACGGAATGCACGCACGCCTGCCGAAGAACTTCGTCCTCGAGGAGCGCCTCGAGCGCTACGGACAGGTAATAGAGCTCGACCCGGCACTTTGGCGCGGACGCTGGGGCGAGGCGTGTGCCCCGCTTGGGGCGAGGTCCTTCTCGGAGGTTCGCCTTGACCTTGGCTGCGGCAAGGGCGCCTTTGCCATTGAGGCGGCGCGGCGCGAACCGGACGTTCTCTTCGTTGCCATGGACTCCGAGCCCGTCTGCGTTGCCTACGCAGCGCAGCACGTCTGCGAGAGCGGTCTTCCCAACGTTGTGGTGGTTCCCGGAAACGGCATGCGCGTGCGCGAGTTCTTCTCGCCGGGCGAGCTCTCGCGCATCTACCTGAACTTTCCCACACCGTTCCCGCGCAAGCGCGACGCCGGGAAGCGCATGGCGTGCATGGAGCGCCTGCTCGACTTTCGCGACGTCCTTTCCGCGGGCGCCGAGGTGCGCCTGCGGACGGACAGCCAGCCGCTCTTTGACTTCATGCTCACGCAGGTGCCTCTTGCGGGCTACGACCTGCTCTGGACGAGCCGGGACGCGCGTGCGGACTTTCCTGACGAGCCCTCGAGCGAGTACGAGGAGCGCCTAGGCGCGCAGGGGGCATGCGTCTACGCGCTTGCCGCCACGCCCGGGGAGCTGCCCGAGCACATCGAGCAGACGGCCGAGCTCTCGCTGGCGGAGTATCTCCCGCATGACCTCGCCGAGCTTGAGAGCCTTGGATATGCGCCGCACGGCATGCAGGCGACCGTCGTGAACCTTCGCAACCGAGCGAGCAGGAAGGCGGCACGCGAGGCGACCTCCTGACCGCTCGGGGATTTTGTGGGTCCGCGGCCTCCTTTGGGTAGTAAGGTAGAAGACCGCACTTTCCGCGCCACGTGCGCGCCCACGTTGTGAGAAGAGGCCGCCATGCCCAAAATAACCCCTGGTAACAGGCTGTATCTATACCAACTGCTCTCCCGTGAGCTTGGGATGAGGAAGCAGACCCTGCTGCCGCGCGCAGAGGAGGCCCTTCTTTCCGACGGCCTATGCCCCGAGGACCTGGGCTGCTCGGACATGCGCGAGCTGTGCGAGCAGCTCGGCGAGTTCATCAAGCTCACGGTCTTCAAGAAGGGATACGTCTACGCCACGGTCTTTGAGAACGAGGAGTACGACCGCGCGCTCGCAAAGCTTTCCGATGGGACCGGCGAGAAGGGCTCGGCGAGCGGTAAGCCCTGGAAGCGCAAGCGCGGCGCGAAGGCGCTGAAACCGGTGAAGCCGCGGCATGTGGAGCGCGTGGTTGAGGTGCCGGAGGAGGTTGCGGCGGAGCCGGAGGTCGAGGCTGCGACCGACCTGACAAACGAGCCTGAGGTCGCAGCTGATGTTGAGCCGGAGGTGGAGGTTGCGGCGGAGCCGGAGGTGGAGGCTGCACCGGAGCCCGAGCCCGAGGCTGAGCCGGAACCCGAGATTACGCCCGAGCCGGAACCGGAGCCCGAGCCGGAACCGGAGCCCGCTCCCAAGCCTACGATCTCGCTTACCATCACCTATGTGCCCGAAGCCGACCCTGAGCCGCAGGTCATCCCTGAACAGGCGCACATCGAGCCGGAGCCCGCGCCCGCGGCGGCGCGCATCCAAAGCGACCTCCCGCAGGACTTCCACACGGACGTGCGGTGCTCGAGCGAGCAGCTCAGCATCCTCTACCAGGCGCTTCCGAGCGACGTTGACCCCATGGCAACGCTCGAGGAGGACTTCCGCGTTGCCCGCTCAACGGGCGCGCTCGAGGGAACGCGCAGCAACGTGACGTTTGCTCTGCGCTACCTGCAGCCCGATGGCGTCACGCCCGTTCGCGTCACGCTCCGCAGGTCGGCTCGCGCCGTCGCGGGAAAGCGCTGGGCGCTCACTGAGGTCGATGCCGGCAGCCTCGATGACATTGACCTCGACGGACTGGCGGAGACCAAGCGAGGCGCCTGGCACGCCTTTGCCAGCGAGGGAGACATTACCGATCCCGAGCGGGCCTTTGCCCAGATGGTTGCCATCGGCTCCTGGGACGATGCGCTGCAGCGGCTCGCTCAGCTCGCCGCGCCCGAGAGCTGGGGCGATAACCTCTATATCTTGCGTGACTACCTCACCATGACATTTGCTCGAGTCCGTGCTCAGGGTGCGCTTCTCATCCTCCCAGACGGATCAAGCGCCGAGTTTGACACGAGGCTTCTCACGGCATCGGGCGAGCCCATCTTTGCTCACCTCTCCCCCCTTGCTGGGGACATTCCCTGGCAGCTTGACGACTTCTCAACAACCGGCGCTGCGCAGCCCGCTCGCTACGTTGCCTCACTCGCCGAGATGGCGTTTGACACATCGCTTGCCGCGCCCGCCTTCTGGGGACGCGCATTCGTCGAGCGCAACCCTCGCCTTGCGACCTCGGCCTACGATCCCATCGCCGACAAGGTGGTGCTGCTCGTTCCCGACGAGGGCGACGCGCTCGCGCTCCTACCCACGGCCGACAGCTACGAGGTGGCAGCGCGTCTTGAGCTCCCCGACGCCTACGCCTGCGCGCGCGTCGTGAGCTCCGGGCAACCTGGCTGGCTCTCCGCTGGCGCAGGCGTCTAGCCCTCATAAGGTATTTGGTCCTTCGTGTAGCGTAGCGTCATCTGCCGTCGAAAAACGCTCCTTCGTGTAGCACCATTCTTGGGGGTATCGAAGTAGCCAACTGGGCTTTTCTGCGGTTCTCCCCTGGCGATACTCCGCTGTCACAGCGCTGGGGCCGTTTTTTGCGCTACACGAAGGAGCTTTTTTCTTCAAAGAGCGGGCTCACGCTACACGAAAGGCCTTTTATCGAGCGGAGAACTGTATCCGGCACGTCTCATGTTCCCAACGAGCACCGCCCTCGTGCTACGCTCGTTGCGGCAAAAGACGCGACGCTTGGAGGCACGCATGGCCAAGATCGAGATGAAGACCCCGCTCGTCGAGATGGACGGCGACGAGATGACCCGCATCATCTGGCAGATCATCAAAGACGAGCTCATCTGCCCCTACGTTGACCTCAAGACCGAGTACTACGACCTCGGCCTTGAGTATCGCGACAAGACCAACGACCAGGTCACCATTGACTCCGCCGAGGCCACCAAGCGCTTGGGCGTGGCCGTCAAGTGTGCCACTATCACCCCCAACGCCGCGCGCGTTGAGGAGTACGGCCTCAAGCAGATGTGGAAGAGCCCCAACGGCACGATCCGCGCGCTGCTCGACGGCACGGTCTTCCGCGCGCCCATCGTAGTCAAGGGCATCGACCCGGTGGTGAGCTGCTGGAAGAAGCCCATCACCATCGCGCGTCACGCCTACGGCGACGTCTACAAGAACGCCGAGATGCGCATCGACGGCCCCGGCAAGGTGGAGCTCGTCTACACCGCCGCGGACGGCACCGAGCGCCGCGAGCTCGTCCACGTCTTCGACGGCCCGGGCGTGGTCCAGGGCCAGCACAACCTCGACGCCTCCATCGAGAGCTTTGCCCGCAGCTGTTTTGAGTACGCGCTCTCCACGGGCCAGGACCTCTGGTTTGCCACCAAGGACACGATCTCCAAGACCTACGACCACCGCTTCAAGGACGTCTTCGCGGACATCTACGAGGCGGAGTACCGCGAGCGCTTTGAGGCGGCCGGCATCGAGTACTTCTACACGCTGATCGACGACGCCGTGGCCCGCGTGGTCAAGTCCGAGGGCGGCTTCATCTGGGCCTGCAAGAACTACGACGGCGACGTCATGAGCGACATGCTGTCCTCGGCCTTTGGCAGCCTTGCGATGATGACCTCGGTGCTCGTGAGCCCGCACGGCTACTTTGAGTACGAGGCCGCGCACGGCACCGTGCAGCGTCACTACTACAAGCACCTGCGCGGGGAGGCAACGTCCACCAACTCCGTGGCCACGATCTTTGCCTGGACGGGGGCTCTTCGCAAGCGCGGTGAGCTGGATGAGCTGCCCGAGCTCGTGGACTTTGCCAACCGCCTGGAGGCCGCCACGATCCACACGATCGAGTCCGGCCGCATGACGGGCGACCTCGCGCGCATTACGTCGCTGGAGAACCCCGAGACGCTCGGCACCCGCGAGTTCATCCTCGCCATCCGCGAGACGCTGGACGCCGAGGCCGCAGCATAAGTGTGACAAAGGTGACAGGGTAAACTGTCATGACCCCGTCGCCCCTGTCACCACCCTTGCAACGCGCGCCACTCGTCCTCGAGAAGGGCCATCAGGACGTCGTCGCAGTAGCCGTCTCCCAGCCAGATGGCATCACGCAGAACCCCCTCGACGCGAAAGCCGGCCTTCTCGTAGACGTGTTGCGCCCGAGGGTTTATCGAAAACACGTCGAGCTCAAGGCGGTGCAGGCCGAGCTCGCCGAAGGCAAAGTCGCGTGTGGTCTCCACAGCCCACGTCCCCAGACCGTGCCCGCGCGCCACCGCACCGAAAAGCGCAATGCGGTAGTTTGCGCTGCGGGCGTCCCAATCGGTCTCGTTGATGACGCTCTCCCCTACCACGCGACCTTCGGGACCAATCAGCAGCAGGTCATAGCGGTTGGGATTGTCCACACAACGCAGAAAGAAGTCAACGACCTCGGCCCGCTCGTAGTGATCCTTGCTCCCCGTGAGCCGCGCGCCCTCAGGGTCAAACTCGCAAAAGCCCGCCCAATACGCGTCCACGTCCTCCGCGCACGCCTGCCTAAGCACGTATCCGTCCGCGCGCCTCCAGCATGGACTCAGCTTTCCCATAGACCCTCCTAGATGTTGCCGACCACGGTGTCCTTCACGATTGCCGCGCACTCGCGGAGCAGTGCGTGCGGCAGATAGAGCGGATTCGAGGGTGCTGCCAGGCCATGCGCACCAGCAAGGCCGTTCTTCTCGGCAATGCGGAGGGCTCGATAGAGGTGGAAGTCGTTGGTGACCACACCCACGGAGGCACTGTCAGGAAGAAGCTCGCGCGAGTAGAGAATGTTCTCCGCCGTGGTGGTGGAGCGGCTCTCAAGTGTGATGCGGCTCTCGGAAACGCCCTGCTGGACGAGGTAGTCGTGCATCGCGACAGACTCCGTGCGGGTCTCACCGAGGCCCTGGCCACCGGAGACGATGCAGCGCGTTTCCGGGTTGGCATCAAGGTAGTCGCGAGCGGCGTCGAGGCGCAGGCGCAGCGACTCGCTCGGCGTGCCATCTGGTCGTAGCCCCGCACCAAGAACGATGAGGTAGTCGAGTCCCGCAGGAGGCGTCGCGGAGGCCGTGCTCCATACCATGCCGCCAAGGACGCCGGCAACGACAACCGCGGCCGTGCAGATGCCAACCACGACGCGACGGATCTTCTCGACGCGCCCCGCTGCGATGAGCGTCGCGCCGAGCGCGATCCACACGAGGAAGAACCCGCCCGCGGGATAGAGGAAGGCCATGAGGATGCCGTAAGCGGCAGAAAGAGCACCGAGAACAACGAGCACCGTGGCCATAGATACCTCCTCAAAGCAATGGTTGGCGACGGGTTAGTCGCGGCCGTTCCAGCAGTAGGTGCAGACCTTCTTGCGGTCGATGCCAATGGCCTCGAGCATGCCGTCGAGGCTCTGGAACTCCAGGGAGTCGAAGCCCATCTCCTCGCAGATGGAGCGCAGCAGGCAGCGGCCGCGCTCGGTGCGCCCGTCGGAGTACTCGTCGAGGTGCTTCTCGCCCTCGTCACCCTCAAGCTCGCGGACCTTGCGACGGGCGATGAGCTCGTACTCGGAGCGGCTGCGGGAGAACGAGAGGAACTTGCAGCCGTACATGATGGGCGGGCAGGCGGAGCGCATATGCACCTCGGCGGCACCGGTGTCGCGCAGGAAGTCGATCGTCTCGCGCATCTGGGTGCCGCGGACGATGGAGTCGTCCACGAGCAGCAGGCGCTTGTCGCGGATGAGCTCGGGCACCGGAATCTGCTTCATCTTGGCAACGCGGTTGCGCACCTCCTGGTTGGCCGGCATGAACGAGCGCGGCCAGGTGGGGGTGTACTTCACAAACGGACGGGCGAGCGGCACGCCGGACTCCGTCGCATAGCCAATGCCATGAGGCAGACCCGAGTCGGGCATGCCGGCCACGTAGTCGACCTCGGGGAGAAGTCCCTGCTCGCGCTCGTCGCGCGCCATGATGGCGCCGTTGCGGTAGCGCATGACCTCAACGTTGACGCCCTCGTAGTTGGAGTTGGGATAGCCGTAGTATACCCAGAGGAACGCACAGATGCGCATCTCGTCGCGCGCCGGGGAGAGGGTCTCGTAGCCATCCGCGGTGATACGCACGATCTCTGCGGAGCCCAACTCGTACTCGTCGGCATAGCCGAGCTTGCCGTAGGCAAAGGACTCAAAGGTCACGCAGTAGCCGTCGTCGTCCTTGCCAATGAGGACGGGCAGGCGGCCCATCTTGTCACGCGCGGCGATAAGCGTGCCGTCCTCCGTCATGATGAGCAGCGTGAGCGAGCCCTCAATCTGGTCCTGGGCGTAGCGAATACCCTCGACGATGCTGGCCTGGGAGTTGATGAGCGCGGCAACAAGCTCGTTGACGTTGACGGCACCGGAGCCCATGGCGCCAAACTGGTGGCCCGCATTCTCAAAGCGCTCCACGAGCGCATCCTGGTTGACGACGGCGCCCACCGTGGAGATGGCATAGACGCCCAGGTGGGAGCGGACGAGCAGCGGCTGCGGGTCGTTGTCCGAAATGCAGCCCATGCCGCAGGTGCCCGTGAGGCCGGGCAGGTCGTGCTCGAACTTGGTGCGGAACGGGGTGTTCTCAATAGAGTGGATCTGGCGGTTGAAGCCGCCGCCCTCGCGGCAGGTGACCATGCCCGCGCGACGAGTTCCGAGGTGAGAGTGGTAGTCGACGCCAAAGAACACGTCCAGAGCAACGTCACGATGAGAAACAGCGCCGAAGAACGCTCCCATGATACCTCCGTCTACGAGCGGGTTTGCCGGGTGGCGGGACCATATGAGTATAGCTGCACGCCCTTCTCGGCAGGGTCCTGAAAGAGGACTGTCGCATTTTGACACATTGTGCAACATGATGCCGGAGTTGGGGCGGCTCCTCTCGAGGGTATGTATGCCGTCAAGAAACCGATGCGGTTCAAGCGACGCCATGAGCTAGGGCTTTGCACATCCGCATCCCCTGAGCATCCTCTGAAAAACTTTTAATTGTGTACCTACCCTCGCCACAGCGTCGTCGTGCGATATGCTGTTGCAAGCAGAACCCCAAACAGAGGAGGCGCCATGTCGCGCGAGAAGTACGTGCTGGTTGGACAGTCGGGCGGGCCCACGGCCGCCATCAACTCGAGCCTTGCCGGCGTCATTGCCGCGGGCATTCTGGAGGGCGCTCGCGTGGAGGGCATGCGCTACGGCATCCAGGGCTTTCTCGACGGCAACTCCGTCCGCCTAGATGAGGCCTTTGTGAGCAGGGTCGACCTCGAGCTGCTGAGAAACACCCCCGCGAGCTGGCTGGGGAGCTGCCGCTTCAAGCTGCCCGACCCCTCCCAGGACGATGCCGTCTACCAGCGCCTCTTTGAGCGCTTTGACGAGGTTGGCGCCACGGCCGTCCTCTACATCGGCGGCAATGACTCCATGGACACCATCGCCAAGCTCGGCGCATACGGCAGCGCGCACGGAAGCGACATCCGCTTCATCGGCGTACCCAAGACCATTGACAACGACCTCGTTGGCACCGACCACACGCCCGGATACGGCAGCGCCGCGCGCTTTGTTGCCACGGCCATGAACGAGATCGCCTATGACGCCGACGTTTACAACCTAAAGAGCGTCACCTTTGTTGAGATCATGGGACGCGACGCCGGCTGGCTCGCCGCTTCGAGCGCGCTCTCCTTCGTGGAGCCGGACGTGGTGCTCCTCCCCGAGGTTCCACTTGACGAGGAGGCGCTCCTGGAGCGCATCTCCACGACCCTTGGCGAGAAGAACACCGTGATGGTGGGCGTGAGCGAGGGCGTTCGCGCAGCCGACGGCAGCCTCATCTGCGAGCGCGCCACTTCGGGCGCCGGCGTCGACGAGTTTGGCCACCTGGCCATGCTCTCCGGCGCGAGCCGCTATCTTGCCGCCCTCACGAAGCAGCGTCTTGGCTGCAAGGCGCGCGCCGTTGAGCTCTCAACGCTCCAGCGCTGCGCGAGCTACGTGGCGAGCAGGACCGACCTCAACGAGGCGTATGACGTGGGGCACGCCGCCGTGGAGGCCGCCTTTGCGGGCGAGACCACCAAGATGTGCGCAATCGAGCGCGTCTCGGACAAGCCCTATGAGTCCCGCACGAAGCTGGTGGACGTGCTCTCCGTTGCCAACCAGGTGAGAAACGTCCCGCGCGAGTGGATTGCCGCTGACGGCATGGGCGTGACGCCCGAGCTGATCGCATACATGAAGCCGCTCGTCGGGGAGCTTCCCGCCCAGCTCGCCACGCTGGACTAACGGCGACGGGGGCAGGTGATGACAAAGGTGACAGGGTGAGTTGTCATGAAATACGTTTCATGACAACTCACCCTGTCACCTTTGTCATCACTTCTGCAGGTGCATGCAGGTCTGCGTTGCGCGGGCCACGGGCGTGCCCAGCTCGTCGGTCACGTAGCAGGTGTAGAAGGCGAGCGTGCGCCCGTTCTTGTCCACTTCCGCCGTGGCGATGAGCTTCTCGCCGCGCGCCGCGCTCATGAACTCGATGTTGCTGCTCACAGACACCGTCACGGACTCACCCACGTTGGAGGCCACGGCAAACGCGAGGTCTGCCACCGTGAAGATGGCACCTCCCATCACCCCGCCCTTCTCGTTGCGATGCCCAGGTGTGATGTCAAACTCGGTGACCGCGTGGCCACGCGCGGCTTCCACCACCCGGCACCCGCAGGCGTCGGTGGCAAAGTGGTCGTTCTTAAAGACCGCCTGGACCTCCTCGAGTGAGGCGTTCTCATCTATCAGAGCCATTCGCTCTCCTTTACAACAATGCCGAGAAGGGCCGCGAGCTGCGCCGCCTGCCCCTCGCTTACGATGGCACCCCGCAGCTCGTAAAGGTCGCTCGACACTCGGATGCCCGAAATCTCGCAGGTTGAAAGGTCAATCCCGGAGAGGCTCGCGCGAAAGACCGTGGCGCGCGTAAGATCGCAGCGGTCTAGGGTCACGTGGCGCAGCCGCGTGGCGTAGACATTTGCCTCCATGAGACTGGTCTCGCTCGCCGTAAGGTGCTCGACCGTAGCCTCAGAGAAGTCGCTATACGAAAGCTGGCTGTCCACCATGGTCACGCCCGTGAGCCTGCCCTTGAGAAAGGTGATTCCCGGAGCGGAGCACGAGCGGAAGTCGCAGCGGTTGAGCCAGCTGCGCCCCATGTTGCAACCCGTAAAGCGACAGCTTGAGAAGAGCACGTCGGTGAAGGTGCAGTTGGAGAGGTCAACGCCATCAAAGGAGCATCCGCGAAAGACCACGTCCTCAAAGACGGTGCCGTTGGCGCAGGCCCCCTCAAGCTCAAGGCCCGAGAAGGCCGTGTTCTGCACGTGGGCATCCGGCTCCGCAAGCGTGGCGAGAAGCTCGTCGGTCCCCATATGACAGCCAAGGTCGTCGCGCACCTGGGACGCACGCCTTATCCCCTGCGAGCGCAACCTAGGACACCTTCACGATCTTGGTGCCGTGGACCTCCGCGACACCCAGCGCAGCAGCTACGTCCTCCGCGTTCTCCCAGGTGATGCCGCCTCCCGGCAGGATGATGATGCGTCCCGCCGCGCGCTCGATGTAGGCTCGCAGACGGTCGAGGTTGTCCGCTATGGGCGTGCCCGCCGCGCCGCCGTGCGTGAGGATGCGCTCAACGCCCTGCTCGGCAAGCCAGTCGATGGCAGGGAGCTGGTCCTCTGGCGCGAGCGTGTCAAAGGCCATGTGGAAGGTCACGGCCACGCGACCGGGAGCCTCGGGAGTGTCCTCATGAGCAAGGCGGATGAGCTCGGAGGTGAGCTCAGTGTCAAGGCGGCCATCGCGCAGACAGCCAAAGACCACGCCGGTGACGCCCAGGCTCTTGGCCATGATGAGGTCGTCACGCATCATGGCCGCCTCGGCGGGCGTGTGCTCAAAGCTGCCGCCGCGCGGGCGGACCATGCACATCACGTCCGTGCCCGTCTCGCGCGCGTGCGCCACGGCGGCGCGAATGACCCCGTAGCTGGGCGTGGTGCCGCCCACGGCCAGGTTGTCGCAGAGCTCGATTCGCGCGGCGCCTGCGGCAACGGCGGCAGGCGCGAACTCCATGTTCTCGGCGCAGAACTCACGTGTTAGCATAGCGCAGCCTCCCACTCCGTCTCGCGGAATCCCACGAGCACGAAGTCCTCCCCCACTACGATGGGGCGCTTGACCAGCATGCCATCCTCGGCGAGAAGGGCAAAGGCCTCAGCATCGGACATGCCCGCGTCGAGAAGCGCCTTCACGTTGCGCTCGCGGTAGAGCCGGCCGCTCGTGTTGAAGAAGCGGCGAACGGGCAGCCCCGAACGCGCCTGCCAGGTTGCGAGCTCGTCTGCCGTGGGGTTGTCCTCCACGATGTGGCGGTCCGCGTACGCAACGCCGTGCTCATCCAGCCACGCCTTCGCGCGCTTGCAGGTACTGCACTTTGGATACTCAACAAACAGCACGTCAGACATGGGATTTCCTTTCGTACGGGGCTTGAGGTGAGTTTAGCACGGGCACACGGCCCGGATTGATTGCGACAATCCATATACTATGATCAGAGAGGAGCGCCATGTCAGGTCAGTTCGTATACGAATGCCCCGTCCTTCTCCCCACGCTCAAACGTGCCGAGAAACTCGTGCCCCATGAGTTCATTCCATGTTATGACTGGTTTATCAGCAACGTTGGCATGACCTCATCTGCGCTCCCACACAGGATGAAGCCTCGACCCAACACGCCCACATCCCTGAGCAGGGATTCCGGCATCCACTCTCCCTCTCCCGATCGAATCAGATACGTTAATGGCCGCAGATACGCACTTTCTGTCCACACAAGAAAAAGGAATACGCAGGTATAGCGACAGGGAGCCCATTTGGCTTGAAGACGGAACATGGATCTTCGATTATGCCGCCTACGACGGTGAAGACCGTGGTCAATGCTATAACTCCTCACTGATCAACTGCCTCGTTGACGGAATACCCGTCGGCGTTATTAACGTAGATAGGAACGGTAGGGACTACCGTGTTTTGGGGCTTGCATTCGTAGAGCGATTCAACAGCGCCACACGCATGTTCACGCTTCATGGCCCTGTCACGAGAGACAATGAGGCTCAAGGGCTTTTTGCAGCTCCTGGTCTTGACGAGCTGTCGGAAGACGAGCGAAGAATAGTCATTGACTACGATGGCTTGGATGACCGCCGCATTGTTGAGGTCAGGCAAATTAGAAGAGAACAACAGGGACGTTTTCGCAGCGAACTCCTAAATGCCTACAACGGTACGTGTGCCATTACCGGCACAGACGTCCCCGAGGTATTGCAAGCCGCACATATCAACCCATACCGAGGAAAGAAATCCCAAATCGTCAACAACGGAATCCTGCTTAGGGCAGACCTTCACTTACTCTTTGACGCCTTTCTCGTATCGATTGAGCCTGACACCCTCTCCGTCAGTCTGAGCGATCGCCTCTCCAATACGATATATCATCAATATATAAATCGTCGTCTTGCAATTCCGACACAATCGGCACTAGCTCCGAGCAGGGAGCTTCTTGCCGTACATTACCGACAGTTCAAACGAGAAAATCGTATTCTTGCCAGCTAGCTAGTCATCCCAAGCGTTATAGCAGGCCTCCAGTTCGTTGGCACACTCCTCGACCAATCGACGGAAGGTCTGGGTCTCATGGACCATGCCCCCGTCGAACTCCTTGCTATCGACAAGCGATCTGCACCAACTCGAGAACTCCGACCGAAGAGACAAGGGAACTCTTAACAGCGCACGACCCCTCGCTTTGCCGTCGATTGAGGATAAGATGCGTGCGAGTGCCTCCTGCCAATATGAGCCCATGGACTCCAGCTCGCTGTAATCATCCATCTGGATGGGCCAGAGTTGTTGATCGGTCTCTCCGGCAAATACGTGCCAACACCCACGGATTGGGTCAAATCGAAAGACATCGATAACAAACTCTTCAACGCTTGAATAATCCGTGAACAGGCCACCGTATTTCTCATACCACTGATTGCCAACCTCTGCAAATGCCTGAATGCTTCCGTCCATGGGCACGCAGCCATCAACCAAGTCCTCGTCGTCAACGTTCATCCATCCCTCGATCACCCTCACGAGCTGGATTGGACTTGTGCAACGCTGCGGGCAGATAACCCACGTTCCTTCGGTTCTGCTATACATATCGTCCCCCATTCTCCTAGCCAGCCTCTGGATTAAGTTTGAAGCGATCGCCGAGAAGGGCGGGGCGTCGAAGCGAGATCCGATCAATCAACACGATCGACAGGCCTAACGTTTCTGAGACAGCACGACAGCATCATGGCCATGCCGAGGAATCGAAGGGATTGTACCAAGATGGAAGGAGATACGCCGAGGAATGCTGCGATGTGTACCGCAGCCACAACGGGAGTGCCGAGAAAGGCCATGCTCTGTACCGATGTTCGCCGAGAAAAGCGGAGCAGTGTATCACCTGATGCCGAGCAAGGCATCCCCGGTGCCTGTGTTTGAGGTCGTTGGTGGTACAGGCGTGCGACTTTCCCGGCGGCGCGGCTACGAACTTGGTACAGAGCCTCGCTTTTCTCGGCATGCTGGCGCTGAACGTGGTACAGCGGGAAGGGTTTCTCGGCATGATGCCCGCACGGGTGGTACAGGCGACGGGGTTTCTCGGCATGTCGCCACCGCGCGTAGCACAGAACACAGCTTTTCTCGGCAGCCCGCCATGCCTGCGGTACAGGGCCAGCGATTCCCCGGCGCGCTCACGCCCCACCCTGCGCGCTATACTTTCAGCAACCAACCAGGGAGGGTCAAACATGGGCAGCAGCGTGAAGAACGTCATCTTTGACATGGGAAACGTGCTCATGACCTTTGACGGCCCGTACTTCTCGAGCCTCTTCACGGACACGCCCGAGGACGCCGCGCTGCTGCAGGACGCGCTCTTTGGCTCCACGATGTGGTCGCTCCTAGACTCCGGGACCATCAGCCATGAAACCATGACGCGCTACGCGGAGCACCACCTGCCGGAGCGTCTGCATCCCAACCTGCACGCGTGCATCGCGCGCTGGCCCGACTACTCCGTGCCCATCGAGGAGGTCAACGACCTCGCCATCCGACTTAAAGGCGAGGGCTACGGCATCTACGTGCTCACCAACGCCAACACGCGCGTCATGGAGCAGCTCGGCCACGCGCCCGCGCTGCCCTATGTCGACGGCTACCTGGTCTCGGCCGATGAGCGCCTCATGAAGCCGGACCCTGCGATCTTCCGCCTCATCTGCGAGCGCTTTGACCTCAACCCCGCCGACTGCCTCTTTGTGGACGACAACGAGGACAACTGCATCGGAGCACGCGTTGCCGGCATGCACGCGTACCACTTCACGGGCAACGTTGAGGAGCTCGAGGCCAACGTGCGGCTGCTGAGCTAGGCCCCGGCTATAAACGCTGCCACAATCCACACCACAAAGAGCGCGAGCATGACGAGAAGCCCCGCGCGCGTCTCCTGGCGCACGGTGAATCGGGTGAGCGCGGGAATCTCCCGCCGCAGCCACCGGCGATCGAGCAGCAGGTAGCACCCAATCAGGAAGCACGGGACAAGAAAGACGAAGTAGGACACCACGAGGTACCACAGCGGCTGGGCCGCGTTCTCTGGCGTGGGATCAACGACCGCCATCACGCAGCCCACCACAAGCACAAAGGTAAGGCCCACCACCACGAGGTTCCAGATCGCGCCCGCCCAGCGGGGAACGCGCGAGAGCAACGTCCCCGGTCTGGGTGCCCGGCGCTCAAACGTAGGCGGCTCCTGGGGGCAGACGCTCTTCTCGCCCGCCTTGTCCAGCGCGGCAAGAAGGGCGTCGCGCAGCTCGCGAACAGACGAGAAGCGCGCGGCGGGGTCGAGCTGCGTCGCGCGGACGACTACCTCCCGCAGGGCTTCGGAGACGCCCGCGCCCACAAAGCCGCCCTCCCGGTCCGCCGCCGTTGGCTCGCGCCCCGTCAGGCAGAAGAAGAGCAGCATGCCCAGGGCGTAGACATCGCTTGCCACGCCCGTCTGGCCAAAGCCGAACTGCTCCGGCGGCGCGTAGACGCGGGTGCCGAAGTGCGTGGTATCCTGCTCGGCACCCTCTTTCCAGACGCGAGCAATCCCCAGGTCAATGAGGGTGATACCACCCGCAGAGACCATGACGTTGCTCGGCTTGAGGTCGCGGTGTATGACAGGCGGGTCGAGAAGCTCGTGGAGCTCGCTCACCGCGTCGCAGAGGTCGGGAAAGACCTGGCGCACAAGGCCGAGGTGGTCGGTCGCAGCCGCCGTGACGTCCGCGAGCGTCTTGCCGGCGACGTGCTCCATGACCACGACGAGCCGCTCGTCCTGACGGTGGCACTCGACGATGCGGGGCAGGTGCGGAAGACGCACGCCGTCACGCTGGGCGGCATAGATTCGCTCGTACGCGCCACCGAGCCCGGGGGCAAGGTACTTGCGCACGAAGGGGCCGAGCTCGGCGCCGTTCTCGCCCACGAAGAAGACGCGCTGTGTGGTCTCGAGACGGCTCTCCTTGTACACCACGTCCACGCGGTAGCAGGAGTCGCGCTCGAGCGAGGCGAGGTATGTGGCGAGCTCATCGGTTTCCATGGGGCCATTTTATCGTCAGGGCGGCGGGGGGCTATGACAGGGGCGACGGGGTTGACAAAGGTGACAGGGTAAGTTGTCATCATATAACCCATGATGACAACTTACCCTGTCACCTTTGTCAACCCCGTCGCCCCTGTCACCACCCCTGTCACAAACCTACTGGCGCTTCCTAGCAGATGGTCTTCTCGCCAAAGCGGTAGAGCTCCTCGTTGACCTTCTGGAGCGAGCAGCCGCGGTCGATGCAGAAGATGATGATCGCGTCGCGCCGGTCCTTGCAGTAGAGCTCGCTCACGCCAGCCGCCGTGAGGGCGCGGTTGGTCTCGCGCAGCGTGAGCGCCATGGCAAAGGCAATCTGCAGCACCTTGTCGCGGCTGGGATGACGCGTGCCCTGGAAGATCTGGTAGCCAAAGGTGTCGTTGAGGTTTGCCATGCGCACCACGCGCGAGCGCTCGAGGCCCTTCTCGGCAAGCAGCTGCTGGAGGTACTCGGAGAGCGTGAGCGCGCGGGGCTCGTGCTCCTCGAGGTAGGCGTCGATGCTCGACGTGGAGAGAAGCTCGTCGAGCAGCTCTTCTGTCAGCGGTTCGCTCATGGCCCTACCCTACTCGATGACCCAGCTCGCGGTGGGCTCGCTCTCCACGATGGAGCCGAAGTACAGCGCCTTTGTCGTGCCGCCCTCAAAGTAGAGGGTGCCGGACTTGGTCCCGCCGGCAGCGAGCGTGCCCGAGCCAAGGTCGTCAGTGGCCTCGCTGTAGTACGTGGAGTACTCCTGGGCGCCATCGGCATCCTGGCCCTTCCAGTCGTACGTATTGTAGCTTGCGGTCTCCTCGCCGTTGTTGGCGTAGGTCACGTGGACCCCCACGACTGCGGAGCCATCGTAGTTGGTCAGGCCTGTCTCCACGGAGTCCACGGTGACGGAGAGCCCGTTCTCAAGGTCAACGGTGCTGCCAACGGCAAGGTCCGTCGAGCTGGCCTGCTCGGAAGCCTCATCTGCGGGAGCGTCCTTCTCGGCGTCATTGGTATCCGCGTCCGTGTCGGCATCGTCCTGGGTGGTCACGCCCGCAACGCCCGGCCCGCTTGTCGCCTCGTCGATGGCGGCGCTCATCGCGCTCTGCGTGCCGAGGACGATCGCGATGGCAACAACGTTGACGATGAGCGCGGCAATGGCCAGCCCCTTGCCCGCCTTCTTGCCGCGCAGGGTGCCAACAACGCCCACAATGGCAAGGACCGCGCCCACCAGCGCCAGGACAAAGGAGAAGTTGTTGATGATGGGCATCCAGGAAGAGACTGCCGCAAGAATGCCCAGCACCAGTCCCGCTATCGCCGTGCCAGAGGTTGCCAAGCCCGTTTTCTGCTCGCTCATGTGCGTGCCTTTCTCTCTTTGCGACCATGCGGCTCCCATTATTGGGAAGCTTGAGAGGCATTTCATTAGCCGCGAGCTATGACTGTCCGGCGTCCGCGTTACGACGGTGCGATGCCGAGATAACCCGGGGCCTGCACCACTTTCCAGAAATCCTGCCGAGAAAACCGCGGCGCTGTACCAAGCTGTGCGTCAGCTGCCGAGAAAGACGGCCCTCTGTACCAAGGCGAGACGGACCATGTCGAGAAACCAAGCGCTCTGTACCAAGTGGAACCCCCTGTTGCCGAGAAAACCGGTGAGTGTACCAGCGCGACAATCCACCCAAGGCAGAGCGTGGTACAGCCCCCGGCTTTTCTCGGCACGAATTCTGAAATCCGGTACAGAGGACCGCTTTTCTCGGCATAGCCAAACCGGGCGTAAGGCTCCGCCACGTTCCCGCCGCCGCGCCAGCTGCTATGCTGGAATGACCAACGGCAAGGGGTATCTATGGCACACAAACTCACCGAGCAGGAGCAGGCGACCGTCGTCAGGCTCGCCAAGTTCCTGGGCAAGGAGCTTCCCGTCAAGTTCAGGGGCAACGCGGGCGGCATCGCGAGCGGGCTCGTCCGCCTGCGCGGACAGAGCATAGCCGAGAAGGACGTCCGCGCCGTCCTCGAGCGCTACGACGCAACAAAGCTTCCCACGGATACCCTTGTTGAGCTGGGTGTTCTTCTCCCCGCGGCAGACGGCGGCTTCACGCTGGAGATTCCCGAGAAGCGCGCGATTGCCAAGGCCGAGCGCCCCCGGCCGCCCGCCAAGCGCGATGGCCGCGCCATCTCGCGCCTGGACACCGTGCGCAAGCAGACGCCCGAGCTCACCGACATCCGCCTCAAGATCATCGAGCTCGACCCGCGCCTCTGGATCAACGGGTGGCTGCTCAGCACGCCCGACGCCTACGTCCGCTACGAACGCGAGCTGCGCGCGCTGGACGCGGCGCTCGCGGGAGAACCCACGCTCGGAGACGGCAGCCTGAGCCTGCGAGAGCTCTCCTACCAGGTCTTTGGTGACGAGAAGTTCCTGGCGCTGGAGTCCGAAGGCCGCAAGCTGCTGCACCTCATGGGCCTCTCGGACGTGGTGAACTGTCGGCCGCAGGCCAAGCTCGAGCTCATGCACCACATACCCAAGCACCACCGTCACCTGCGGCTCATTGTCTCCGAGAACCTCGACCCCTGGGTCAACATGAGAAACGCGATGTTCCTCGACGGGCGCAAGCGGCTCTTTGGCGAGCGCGTCCACGGCGTGGTCTTTGGCAACGGCTACATTGTGGACGACCCGCACAAGCTGCCCGACCTTCTTGCCACGATGGACGCCGAGGACGTTGAGGTTCTCTACTGGGGAGACATCGACCGCGCGGGCCTCCAGATCCTGAGCAAGCTCGCCGAGATGGCGGGTGACGGCCTTACCGTGCGGCCGCTCATCCCGGCGTATCGCCTCATGCTCAAGCGCGCGATGCGGCGCTTTGCCGACCCGCTCGAGAACGAGGAGACCGACCAGGGCGGCGTGCCCGTTCGCGGGCTGGACCTCTTTGAGGGCGAGCTCAAGGAGAAGGAACTCGCCTACCTGCGCGCGGTTCTCGACGGCGCGCGCCTCATCCCGCAGGAGATCCTCACCGCCCGCGACCTGTAATGGCAAAAGGGGACGGGTTTTTGGCGACAGGGGCGGCGGGGTAAGTTGACAAAGGTGACAGGGTAAGTGGTGACAAAGGTGACAGGGTAAATTGTCACCATGTCCTTCATGGTGACAATTTACCCTGTCACCTTTGTCACCACTTACCCTGTCACCTTTGTCAACTTACCCCGCCGCCCCTGTCGCCAAAAACCCGTCCCCCTTTTGCCAGCCGTCAGGAAAGCTTCTTGATGGCGGGGGTGCTCAGGAGACCCAACAGGATGATTCCCGCGCCCACGGCGTACGCCACGCGCGTGGAGTCGTAACGGGCGCGCGCCTCGATCTGCACGAGCTCGTCATGCTCGGCCTGGGTCATGGGGATGTCCGCGATCTGCTCCTCAAACTCCTCGTTGCTCCCCAGGTTGATGGTGAGCTCGGAGACCTGCTCGCGCACGGTCGGCGAGATGGAGGGGTCTGCCGCCACGCCCGCGCGCACCGAGTTGGTGATGCCGAGCAGCAGCACCGCGCCAAGGAGCGCCACGCCGATGGCCTGACCGACGTTGCGCATGGTGCTCTGGATGCCGCCGGACTGCGAGGCGTCGCGCTCGCTCACCGCAAGGGCCACCACGTTGCTGGAGTGAGAGGACACCGTGCCCGCGCCCACGCCGGCGAGAAACGCGCCGAGATAGACGCCCGCGGCGTTGCTGCCGTCGATGGTGACGGAGAGCGCCATCACGCCGAGCGCGGCCGCCATCACGACATAACCCGTCTGGATCACGTGACGCGGGTTGGCGTGAGGCGCCAGCTTGGGAATGCCAAGCGCGAGCGCAAAGGTGGGAACGCCCGTGACGATGGAGATCACGCCCACGTCAACCGGCGACCAGCCGGCAACGAGCTGCAGGTAGGGGGCCATGAGGATGGACTGCACGCCCATGAAGAAGAACGTGAGCGCGTTGGCCACGAGGCCGGCCAGCACCTGCGGGGTGTGGATGAAGGACTGCGGCAGCAGCGCAACACCGTTCTTCTGCTCCACGTCCTTCTCGACCCTCATGAGAACGACGAGCACCACAAGGCCCAGGGCAGCCAGCGGCAGCGCGGGCGAGATGCCAAACACGGTGAAGGGGCAGCCCTCGAGCGGCTGGATGAGACCCCAGGACGAGATGCTCGAGATGCCGATGAGGAACAGGAACAGGCCCGTTGCGGCAAGCACGACGCCGAGCGCGTCAAACTTGAGCTTCTCGTCCTGCTGCTCGATCTTGGGCAGCTCGAAGGAGAGCGCCAGCACGCCCACGAAGTAGGCGCCGAGCACGAGGAACGTGACGTGCATGCCCGCCGTCTCCATCACCACGCCCAAAATGAGCGGCAGGAGCGCGGAGAGGCCCGACGCCGCGCCAATGCACCCAAAGGCGACCGTCCTGTTGTGGCCGCGGTACATGAGCGGGATGAGGCCCAGAAGCGACGGAATGAGGAAGCTCGCGCCAAAGCCCAAGAGCACGCGGCCCACCCAGATGAAGACCGCCATGTTAGGGGCAAGCGCAAGCGAGACCTCGCCCAGGGCACAGAGCGCGGCGCCAATGCGGAAGGTCTTCTTCCAGCCGATGATGGTGCCCGCCAGGCCGCCGGCAATCATGAAGGCGCCGCCCACGAGCGGATAGACCATATTGGCGAGCTGGATCTCAGACGTGGTGGCGCCCAGATCCTTGGTGAGCGCCGAGGCGGCGAGCGAGAGCGCGCCGTTGTCGCCCGTCGTCCCCATCTGAGCGAGGATGAGAATCACGATGGGCAGCACGAGGAACTTCTCGGCGGCCGGTGCGGAGCCCTGCGGCCGAGCCGCGCTCCCCGCCACTGTTGCGGTATGCATTACCTCCCCTTTCCCATTGGGATTGCCCCACGCCAATCGCAGGGCGCAATGCGCTTGATGTACCCGCGGGACTTGGGTTTTTGGGGCGAATGTGAAGTTCGCCAAAGCAGCGCAATGCGTAACGGGGACTGAAGGGAGGGGTGACAGCGCGGCCGATTGTGGAGAAGGCTTCACAATGCAAGATTCTTCTTGCGAGAAGAACGCGCGGTCGATATAGTTATTTCTTGCACGTACGCAGTGCACCCATTGCGGGGTGGAGCAGTCTGGTAGCTCGTCGGGCTCATAACCCGAAGGTCGTAGGTTCAAATCCTGCCCCCGCGACCATGAAATAGCAGCTAGGTACCATTATTTCGGTACCTAGCTTTTTTCATTTCAATAGAGTCGGATGTACATTAGGATGTACGTATACAACTTCGGCGGCCGCCGGGCACGCTACCCGACGACCGCCGATCGAATCAGTCGCTGAGAGCATTGTATCACGCGGCAGGAGCCCCTCGCGACGCAACGCCGAGGCCCCGCGCCCATTGGAGTCGAGGCACGACGCGGCGGCGCGTAAGGGCGCCTTTCCTTTCCTCGCGGTCGCCGAGGTGTTGCGTGCCTCGAGCCGGCGGCGACTGACGCAGTGGAAGGCGTCAGCCAACAGACCCCTCGGAAACGGGGTCGTCGAACCGTTGTCGGAGACGTCCCAGGGAAACGGGTTTTCGGAACCGGGAGGCCGTCCGTCTCAGAAAAACGAGCTGAGACGCTATTTGAGACGGTTTTTGAGACAATGTTTCCGCAGGTAAAAGGTCATTTCCATATTATTTACTAGGTGTCTCACAAATATGGGGGCTAAATTACGTGTGCATATGGAAACGCGCTCTCGCAATCGTGATCCACAGCATCGACCGCTCACGCCTCCGCCGCGTCTTTTACTCACGCATGCGTCTCTCACGCACATATAAGAAAACAAAAAAAGCGCCCCGAAAGTTGAGACGCTCCCGTTTTTGGTCGTTTCCGCAGGTAACACCCATCTCAAATGCGTCTCAAAAAGCGTCTCGGAAAAGTGAGACGCTCCGACTTTGAGACGGTTCCGTAACTTCGCCCTACGATCATGCTCGACGCATCTCCTGTTTTGGTCACTTGCCTTCGACCCGCCCGCCGCAGGCGGGCGGCGGCTGCGTTGCCCGGAGACGCGCAGCCGCGACCGCAACAGCAGCCGCCGCATCGGCGCCCACGGAAAAGACGCCCCGCCCTCACGCGCTGCGGCTCGTCTCCTCTGCGCCATCTATCGACCTCGGCGACGCGGCACATCCTCCTCGCGTAGCCCAGCAACGGGTTGAGCGGGCCCCTGTACCGCCTCTTCGGGCTCTGGCAAGCACCTTAGGAAACACCGTGTCCAAGCGGACACCACATGATAACAACCGCGGCAAGACAGCCACATTCTGTCTTCCGTCGTCCTCAATGAATAACGCTTAATCCCAGGCATACTGTCACCAAAGATTCGGGGCCGCGTCAAGCCGCGCCTCCCACGGGGACCCCTTCGATGCGGGCGAGATGCCCGAGCTGCAATGGAAAGGGGATTCCGAATGTCAACCATCAACATCGTCGCCATCTCCGGCAACCTCGTCGACGACGCGGTGCTTCGCTCGACGAAGAGCGGGACGATGGTCCTCAACTTCACCGTGGCCATCACGGAGCGCGTCAAGGGCACCGACGGCGCGTTCGAGGAGCGGCCTAGCTACATCGACTGCGCGATCTTCGGGAAGCGCGCCGACGCGCTCGCCCGCTACCTCGCGAAGGGGTCGCTCGCCATGGTCCAGGGCCATCTCCGGCAGCTTACCTACAACGACCGCCAGGGACAGCGCCGCAGCAAGGTAGAGGTCATGGTGGACGAGATCGAGTGGCGCCAGCCGCGCAGCGCGTAAGCCATGAGGCCAACGGCCCGCGTTTCCGATGCGCGAGCGACAAGTTCAGGAGGTCAAACATGGGCAACCGTGCCGTCATCACCACCGAGAAAAGAGACTTAGGAGTCTACCTGCACTGGAACGGCGGGCGCGACAGCGTCGAAGCGTTCCTCAGGTACTGCGACCTGCGCGGGTTCCGCTCCCCCGACACCGACGAGTACGGGTGGGCCCGCCTGTGCCAGGTCATCGCCAACTTCATGGGCGCGGGCGGCCTCTCCGTCGGGATCAGCCGCTACACGACCGACAAGGCCATGGACCCCGGCGACAACGGCATCTTCGTCATCCGGGGCTGGGAGGTCGTCGACCGCGTGTACCCCTACGCTCCGTTCAAGGAGGAGGACGAGTACCCGCTCGACGCCATGCTGCTCGAGATCGACGCCGCCCAGCCGCAAGACCAGCAGCTCGGCGACTTCCTCCTCGCCGAGGAGGTGCCAACGGCGTCCGTCGAGATCGGCGACGTCGTCTACATGCAGCAGGTCGGCGGCCGCTACAGGCCGTTCCCCGTCGCCGGGATCGGCGACGGCCGCGTCGTGAACGGCCTCGACACGGCGGGCGTGCCCTACGCGCGAATGTACAACGGCGACGAGTGCGCCGGCAACGTAAACAACTACCTGCGCACGCCCACCGTGCGCCGCGTGCCGAAATAAGGGAGGAACCATGAGCGAACCCATCGGGAAGAGGGCCATGGACGCCATCCTCGACGTGACCGACGAGCTCAGGGCGTGCGTCCGCGACGAGTTCGAGCCGTACGAGGGCGTCTACCGCATCAATGACTTCGGCGAGTGCGTCAGCGAGGAGGACTGGCTGAACGTCTGGGCCGCCTACCCGAGCTGGTGGCCCCATGCGTGGATACTCGCTGACAACGGGCAGTTCACATCCGACGAGGTCAGCCGCATGAGCGTCGAGGAGATCGAGGCCGCCTACGGTGACCCGGCCTTCGAGCCGGAGTACGCCTTTTACACCGAGGCGGGCGAGGACGGCATGATGTAAACCATGGTTTCACCTCGGCCGCACCCGGGGCGCTACGCTCGTGCGCGACCGAGGGGAGGTGAGACTATGGACGCGAGAACCTACGTGAGCCGCCTGCTCGAGGACCTGGCGCACGTCACGAGCGGAGAGGAGCACGACGCGTTCGATCCGACGTGGCTGCGCGGATACGTCGCGGGCATGTCGTGCGCCGCGCAGTACGCGCTCGAAATGGACCGCAAAGAGGACGAGTAACACGAGACCCCTGCTCAGGCATCACGCCTGGGCAGGGGTCATTTTTTTCAGTCCAGAGCCGCGTCGATTTGGGCGCGCATGTCACCCAGAAGATACAGCTCGTCGCGCAGCGCCGCGGCATCGACCTCGTCGGGTATCTTGGCCTCGATGCATCGCCGGCCCGTGTCCTCCACCGCGTAGAGGCCCTCGGCGATGTATCCGAGCTCGATTTCGGTGCAGCTCAGGACGTAGGTGCCGTCCGGGTCCCTAGTCACCCTCATGGCTCGCCTCCACCGGGTAGCGCCTGATGAGCGTCTTGAAGCGGTCGTAGAACTCCTGCAGGCGCGCAATCACGCGATGGCGCTGCTCGCCGTAGGCGTTGCCCTTGGCGAACCTCGAGACCTTCGGGAGGCACGCCTGAACGAGCGTGCCCGTCTCCGGCACCCCGCCGGCGTCGAACGCGTAGCTCACGACGCGACGGACCTCGTCACCCCTCAGGTGCTCGTCCGCGACGATGGCGTCGAGCTCGCTCTCGACCTGCTCGCGCACGTAGTCGGACCACGCGGCGTCGACGCGGGAGCGGCGAGCGCCCTCCTCGCCCGGATCGGTCTCCGTGGCGCCCTCGGGGGTGACGCCCATGCGCTCGACGAACTCGAGGATGAGCTCGGCCTTGTCGCGCAGCTGCGGCGAGGTCGCGATGGCCCTCTTGATCTTGTCGTAGGCGACCTTGTCCTCGCCGTTACCGGAGCGGGCGCGCATCACGAGGTCAAGGATGTAGTCGATGTTGACCTCGACCTGCCGTATCAGCTCGATCTCGAACACGAGGTCGTCGACGATGTCGGCCTGCTCGGCGCGGGCGTCGCGCTTGAACTGGTCCGCGAGATCCAGATAGGTCCCCTGCAGGTCCTGCAGCATGCGCGGGCTCATGACGTCGTCGGCCTTGAACTGGTCGAAGACCGACAGCACGTTGCGCAGGCGCAAAAGCGCGCCGAACGCGCCGACGAACGCCTTCTGCTGCGACTCGCCCAGAAGCGCGAGGTGCCCCTCGTCGTCCATGAAGCGCTCGCGGATCTCGTCCACGATCTCGAGGTACTCGGAGAGGTACTCCTCGTAGGGCTTCAGCAGCACGATGCCGCCGGCCTCCTCGTCGCCGAAGAGCTCGAGGGACTCGTCGACGTTGGCGGACAGGTCGCGGAAGCAGACGATGTTGCCGAAGGTCTTGACCGAGTCGAGGATGCGGTTCGTGCGGGAGAACGCCTGGATGAGGCCGTGCATGCGCAGGTTCTTGTCCACCCAGAGCGTGTTCAGCGTCTTGGAGTCGAAGCCGGTGAGGAACATGTCCACGACGATGAGCATGTCGAGCTCGCGGGCCTTGAGGCGCTTGGAGACGTCCTTGTAGTAGTTGTCGAAGCCCTTGCCGTCCGTGGAGTACGAGGTGCCGAACGTCGCGTTGTAGTCGGCGATGGCCGCCTCGAGCGCCTCGCGGTCGGAGGCGGAGAGGCCGTCGGCGCTCATGGACTCGTCGGCGATGATGCCCGCCTCGAGGTCGTCGCCGTTTGCCGCGAAGGAATAGATCATCGCGACCTTGAGCCGTCGTTTCAGCGTGCCGGCGTCCTCGCGCGCGTCCTGGCGCTCGCGCAGGGCCTGATAGTAGGCGCGAGCCATCGGTATGCCGTCGGTGGCGAGGATCGAGGTGAACCCCGTCCCGTCGGCCTTGCGCATCGTGTTCTGGTCGTAGTGGTCGAGGATGTAGGTCGCGTTGCGCATGATGCGCTCGGGGGCCAGGAGCGCCCCCTCGCGATCGATAGCCTCGACCTGGTCGTCGCCGAGGTCGCCGGCGGGCTTCATCGTCGAATAGTAGCTCACACGGAACGGCAGCACGTTGCCGTCGTCGATGGCGTTGACGATGGTGTAGGAGTGGAGGCGGTCGCCGAACGCCTGCTCGGTGGTGCGCAGGGTCGGGTCGCCGCTCATGTTCGCGTTCTTGGCGAAGATGGGCGTGCCCGTGAAGCCGAACAGGTGGTAGTTCTTGAACTTGCGCACGATCTCCTTGTGCATCTTGCCGAACTGGCTGCGGTGGCACTCGTCGAAGATGAACACGACGTGCCTGTCGTAGATGGGGTGCCTCGCGTTCTTCTCGATCAGCACGGAGAGCTTCTGGATGGTCGTGACGCAGATGCGCTTCGTGTCGTCGCGCAGATTGGCGTCCAGCGCCCTCGTGTCCGCGGAGCCGTTCACCGCGTCCCTCTGGAAGCGGTTGTACTCCTTCATGGTCTGGTAGTCGAGGTCCTTGCGGTCCACGACGAACATGACCTTGTCGACGCCCTCCATGCGGCTCGCGAGCTGCGCGCACTTGAAGCTCGTGAGCGTCTTGCCCGAGCCGGTGGTGTGCCAGACGTAGCCGCCGGCGTCGACCGTGCCGAGGCGGCGGCGGTCGAGCTCGGAGACGAGGATGCGGTTCAGGATGCGCTCGGTGGCGCAAATCTGGTAAGGCCTCATGACGAGCAGCTTCGGCTCGTCCTCGGCCGTGAGCACGCAGTAGTGCGTGAGGACCATGAGCAGCGTCCCCTTCGAGAGGAAGGTCCGCGCGAAGCCCTCGAGGTCGGCGATGCGGCGGTTCCTCGAGTCGGTCCACCAGCTCGTGAACTCGAACGAGGACGCGCCCCGGCGGCCCGCCTTGGGGTGCGTGTGGTCCCAGCGCACGGTGTTGCCGTAGTACTTCGTGCTCGTGCCGTTGGAGATGACGAAGACCTGGACGAACTCGAAGAGCCCCGAGCCCGACCAGAAGCTCTCGCGCTGGTAGCGCTCGATCTGGTTGAACGCCTCGCGCAGGCGCACGCCGCGCCGCTTGAGCTCGATGTGCACGAGCGGAAGGCCGTTCACGAGGACCGTCACGTCGTAGCGGTTCTTGTGCGTGCCCTCGTCCGTCTCGTACTGGTTCATCACCTGGAGGCGGTTTCTGTGGATGTGGTCGCGGTCCAGGAGGTAGACGTTCTTGTACGAGCCGTCGTCGCGCTGGAAGGCGACGACCGGGTCGTCCTGGATGCGCCGGGTCTTGTCTATGACCGTGAGCGCCGGGTTCGTGACGTTCTCCGAGCTGAACCGCCTCCACTCGGCGTCGGTGAACTCGATGCCGTTCAGCTCCTCGAGCTTGGCGCGCAGGTTGGCGACGAGCTCGGCCTCGGTCTCGATGTAAAGGCGGTCGTAGCCCTGGTGCGTGAGGATGTCGATGAGGCCGGCCTCGAGGTCGGCCTCCGACTGGTAGGCGCCCTCGGCCGCAGGCGCGGCGGGCGCCTCGGAGCAGACCGTCGACTCGGGGCCCTGCAGGATGAGGCCGTAGGTCGGCGTGCCGGGGACCGTGTCCTTGGCGATGGGGTCGTCGACGGTCATGACCTACGCCACCTCCTTGCGAGGGAAGTCGAGGAGCCTGTCGCGGTAGTGCTCGTACTGCTGACGCCGCGCCTCAATCTCGGCCGGAAGGCCGTCGGTGAGCGAGGTCGTGAGCGCATCAAAGCGGTCGAGGATATCGACGACCTGTCGCTGGACGGAGAGGGGCGGGAGAAGTACCTCGATGGAACGAAGGTTCTTCTGATTCAACTTAGGAGGAGTCCCATGAACCAATTCCGTCGCATCGTATATGCTCAAGGCATAATAGAGATAGCGTAACGACGCAGCGCTAGAACGCTCGGCAAGAATATGGGCATGGTTATTTACCCAGATCTTGCCCTCAGCCCAATTCAAAACAGGCCTATTTTCTGCGGTTAAAACAGAGCCATCTTCACCAACCAGAAGGAACGTACCGTCAAACAGGTAGTCGTTCACATGCTCCAGAACGCCATTCGCACCGTAGTACGGATAGGGGCCTGCAACCCTGTCACCACGCTTAACTGGCTTGCGCTTAGAATCAAGAATGTCAACGAGATCGCCCAGCTCTGCGAGCTCAACATCGCTGCCCGCCATCACCTCGAGGCTCTCGCGGGACAGCAGCTCGTCGCGGTAGTGGGCGTACTGCGCCTTGCGCGCCTCCAGCTCCGCCTCCAGCTCCGCCTCCAGCTCCGCCTCCAGCTCCGCGAAGGAGTCTAGCACCCGAACGACCTCGCACTGGACGTCGAGAGGCGGGACGGGAATCAAAACCTTGTACAGCGCGCTTTGCGTGAGCGACGGACGAGCGGCGCTACCCGTGGCGAGGTCCTCGATGTGCTCGTTAAGCATCACGTGATAGAAGAACCTCGGCAACATCATCGTCTCGTCGATTTCAGTGTAGAACACCGTATCGACGTTCCAAATCGGTCCGTCTACGTAGAAAACGTTACTGACCGAGCCCTTACGAGGCAGCAGAACCGTCGGACCTACATGAGATGCGGTGTCGACAAACTTGCCCATGGACCCACCGCTACCGAAAACGGGGACATCACCCTCACCGAGGTCTTTGTAGTCCTTGCCGTTCTTGATCGTCGCTACGTCCTTCAGAGGGCGATACTCCACCCCGTCAGGGCAGAGCTGCCGGATCAACTCGTCAATTCTGCTCATACAGACTCACCGGCCTCTCGTCTCCTAGTGGAATAGAGGACGCAATAGTGACTGAATGATTAGCAGCAGCAACCATATCCCATGGCAAATACGCAACAATCTCCTGCACGTGATGCACGTTGATCGCCTCAATGGTTTCTGGATTGCAGAAAACAATGTAGTCGACATCGCCCGCAAACCGCGCCAACCATTCAAGATTCTCCCGGTCACGCGACAAACGATAAAGGCCATATGGCTTTCCGTTTGCGTAGACAGGGGCCAAATCACCAATACGCAAACCGTCTACATCAACAAGTCCATGAGGGCGAAATGCGCAGCTCAAATCATATTCGTCGAGATTCATGACGAATACAGACGTATCGAATCTCTTGTCGAATGCGCGCTTGCTCTTAACGTGCTTACGCACCTGCTCATGCATGTTTCTCGTCAGGGCGTCGTACGAATGATCCGGATGAACACGCGCGTACGTCCGAGCTGTGAAATCATTCGAAATGGCAGACGTCTTGTCATCACGCGCGATCTTTGCTCGCAGCTCCCCGTCCTGTCTCATCTGCTCAGAGCCCTTGTACTCATCAGAAAACGACGATGATATGTTGAACAGTTCGACACAGGCGTCAGTGCCGTAGAAATCGGGAAACGTCGTCTCGTTGTTTTGCGTCAACTTCGAAAATACCGTGTCCAGTCTATTCACATCGTCGCAGGAAAAACCGAAATAGCAATTCAGCTCTCTTTGATTTATGAATCCGCGAACACGTGCTACGACTTCTCTCTCATCCCGCTCTTGCTCTTCCTTATGCCCCATGATCTACGCCTCCAGGTCCGCCACGATGGCGTCGATCTGCTCGCGCAGCTCCTGCTCGCGCGCGACGATGCCACGGATCCGCTCGTTGAGCTCGGCGATGTCGACCCTCTCGCGCGTGTCGCGCCTCTCGACGTAGGTGCCGACCGACAGGTTGTAGTCGTTCTCCCCACCGACCTCGTCGATGCCGACCAGCTTGGAGAAGTGCTCCTCCTCGCTGCGGTCGTGGACGGCCGCGTAGATGCGGTCGACGTTCTCCGGCATGAGCACGTTCTTGTTCCCGACGTGGCTGAACTCCTCGCTCGCGTCAACGAACAGGACCTTGTCGTCGGCCTTGCCCTTGGAGAGCACGATGACGCAGGTCGCGATCGTCACGCCGAAGAAGAGGTTGGCCGGCAGCTGGATGACGGCCTCGACGAAGTTGTTGTCCACGAGGTACCTGCGGATCTTCTGCTCGGCGCCGCCGCGGTACAGCACGCCGGGGAACTCGACGATGGCCGCCTTGCCGTCGGCGGAGAGCCAGCTGAGCATGTGCATCGTGAAGGCGAGGTCCGCCTTGGACTTCGGCGCGAGCACGCCCGCCGGCGCGAAGCGCGGGTCGTTGATCAGCGTCGGGTCCTCGTCGCCCGGCCACTTCACCGAGTAGGGCGGGTTGGAGACGATCGCGTCGAACGGCTCGTCGTCCCAGTGCTTGGGCTCGAGCAGGGTGTCGCCGAGCGCAATGTCGAACTTGTCGAAGTTGACCTTGTGAAGGAACATGTTGATGCGGGCCAGGTTGTAGGTCGTGAGGTTGATCTCCTGGCCGAAGAAGCCGCGGCGGACGTTGTCCTGGCCGAGCCGCTTGGCGAACTTGAGCAGGAGCGACCCCGAGCCGCAGGCCGGGTCGTAGACCTTGTTGACGCTCGTGCGGTCGCCGATGACGATGCGCGCCAGGAGGTCGGAGACCTCCTGCGGGGTGAAGAACTCGCCGCCGGAGCGGCCGGCGTTGCTCGCGTACATGTTCATCAGGTACTCGTAGGCGTCGCCGAACAGGTCGATCTTCGCGTCGGCGATGTCGCCGAAGTCGAGCCCGGCGATGCCCTTGACGATCTTCACGATCCGGGCGTTGCGCTCGGAGACGCCGTTTCCGAGCTTGCTCGAGTTGAGGTCGATGTCGTCGAAGAGGCCGCGGAAGCTCTTCTCGGAGGGCGTGCCCACGCTCGAGCCCTCGATGTGGTCGAACACGGCCCTGACCGTCTCGTTGAGGTCGGGGTCCCTGTCACAGCGCGCGGCGACGTTGACGAAGAGCTCGGAGGGCAGCATGAAGTAGCCCTTCTCCTCGACGATGCCCTCGCGGGCCGCCTCGGCGTCCTCATCTGACATGGCGGCGTAGGAGAAGTCCACGTCGCCCGCCTCGCGCTCGCCCTCGTCGATGTAGGCCGCGAGGTCCTCGGAGATGAAGCGGTAGAAGAGGAAGCCCAGGACGTACATCTTGAAGTCCCAGCCGTCCACGGCGCCGCGGACGTCGTTGGCGATCGCCCAGATGGCCTTGTGCAGCTCGGCGCGCTGCTGCGCCCTCGTCGTGTCGTTGTCTGCCATGTGCTCAAGTCCCTTTCTTCCTCGGGTCCGGCGGGTGCCGTGCCCATCGTCTCACGTCATGCGGACAGAAATCCGCGGCCTAGCCTAGCGTCAGCCCTTCGTCGCTCATTCGCCGCGATCCTCTCGCTCGGTCGCAATCAGTCTGCGAACGATCACAGCCATGGGGACGCCATCCTCATACGCCCAACGCTGAAGGTCTCGCTTGTCTCGGTCAGTCACCGAAAGAACCAGACTCGTATACACGGGGCGCATCTTCGCCTTGGCCCGCCTCTTGCGATGCGCCGGCTTATCGATCTTCTCGTCATCGTTATCGGAACGTGTAGGCATAAAACCCTCCGTGCGTATCCAATGCCACAAACGCAATCTCGTTCATCCGATTAAAGCACAAATACTATATAGTCACTAGTTATCGCATATAGGTTTACTATATATTTGACGCCGTTTCAGAGTCCCTCTATCCTTCCAACGGCACTACAAACGCCCCTCGAATGGCTACGACCGTTCAACGGCGTTTCAAACGCCTCGTAAGCGGCCTTTGAAACGACCGGCGTTCCCGCAGCTCGATCGCGTAGCCTTTCAAACGCCACGCAAACGCCCCTCCAACGGACGTACAAATACCCGTTCACTCTCGTAAACGCGCGTTTACGCTCGTAAAACGTTTCTGACCTACCTCACGGCCCGCTGACGGGCCGTTTTCCTCGCGCACCCTCCCGGACTACGGGCCGTGCCTGCACCGCGCCGTCAGCGCCCTCCAGGCGCCCCGTGCGGCCATCAGAGACCCGACCCGTCGTCGCGGGAGCGGCCGCTCGGCCTCGGCTCCCAGTCGTCCGCGAACACGGGCTCCACGACCTCGCGGCGGGCTCGCTTGCTGAACGCGGCGTTCATCACGTCGCGCGCCCTGCCCTCGATGGCCCGTGCGATCGACCCGTCGCGGTCCTGCTCGACGACCTGATGGAGCGTGACCATGCACGTCGTCGCAGCTCGGTCGAACTCGTCGCCGAGGGCCATGTTGTCCCGCATGGCCTTGAGCGTCGCGAACGCGAGCTGGCACACGTTGCCGACGACCGTCGACGTGAACTCCGCGACGAGGCGTGAGACCTTGGCGCCGGCGTCGCCGACGGCCAAGCTGACGCCCTCCCGGGCCTCCACCCGCGCCCGCTCGCGCGTGCGCTCGGCGTCGGCCTCGGCCTGCCTGCGCGTCGCCTCGGCGTCGGCCTTGGCCCGCTCGACGTAGGCGTCGGCCGCCTTGACGTGCTCGACGGCGCCCTCGAGCCAGCCCCTCGTCTCCTCGACCTCGGTGTCGAGGCGGGCCGCCTCCGCGCGCCTGGCCTCGATCTCGGCGTCGAGCGCGTCGACCACGCTACGGCGCTTCGACGCCAGGCGCTCGAAGGCCGCCTCGCGCTCGCCGACGACCCGGTCGCGGCGCTCGACGTCGGCGCGGGCGGCCTCCACGGCGGCCTCGCGCTCGTCGATGCCGGGGTGCGGCACGGTCGGGTCGAGCCCGAGGACCTGGGCGTCGGCGATGCGGAGGCTCGCCTCGTCCCACCACTTCTCCGACCAGTAGAGCCTGTCGTCGTCGGTGAGCTCGTCGACGCTCTCGACGTCCTCGTAGCCGTCCTGCTGGCGCATGAACTCGAGCGGCGGAGTGACGAGCCACGCGCCGTCCCCGTCAACATAGGCCTGGGCATAGCCGCGCTCACGGGCGAACTCGTCGGCGAGGTCCACCACGCGCTCGTTGGCCGCGTCCAGGTCGGGCTCGCCGTCCTCGCCCAAGAGGTCGTCGGGGAGGTCGTAGACCGCGTCGTCGCCCTCGTCGCCGTCGGTGAGGCGCCACAGCGCGCGCAGCTCAGGCGGCATGGCGGCGGGCGGCACGAGCTCCACGCCCGCCGGGGGCTCGTAGCCGTGGAGCGCGACCTCGGCGCGGGCGCGCATGCGGTCGGCCTCGCGCTTCGCACGGTGGACCCGCTCGAGGTCGCGGCCGGCCTCGCGCCTCGTGTCGGCCGCCTCGCGCCTCGCCGCGTCGGCGTCGGCGCGCGCGGCCCCGACGGCGTCCTCGGCCTCGTGGAGCTCGCGGCGGACCTCCGCGAGCTCGCTGCGCGCCCTCTCCGCGCGCTCGGCGGCGCGCTCGCGGTCGCGCCTGGCCTGGAACTCGTCGACCGCGAGGTGGCGCTCGTGGTTGCCCTTGAACTCGCGCCCGACGTCGTGCGCCTTCATGATGGGCACCATCACGTCCTGACGGACGTGCTCGTAGAGCTCCGGCATCGCGCCCTTGCCCTTGTAGCCGCCCTGCTCGAGCGCCTTGGCGAGGCCGATGCGGCGGCGCATGCCGCGCGAGTAGCCCTCCGCGATCGGGCACACGGCGACGTGCAGGTGCGGCGTACCGCACGGCTCGTCGTCGTGGAGGACGACCATCATGAGCTTGAAGCCCTTCGGGATCGGACGCCTGCCCGTCCTCGGGTCGGGCCTGTTCTCGATCAGCGCGCGGGCGACGTCCTTGAGGATCGCGACCGCCTTGTCGTGCGCCTCGGCCTTGAGGCCCTTGGCGAGGTGCCGCTGCACGTACTCGCTCGCCTCGTCCTCGCGGCCCTCGGCCTTCATCGCCTCCCAGCGGCGCCCGTCGAAATGAGCCGCCTCGTAGTCGTCGGCCCGGTGGCCGCCGTCCGCGCGGTCGGCCGCCTGAGCGGCCTCGAACTCCTCGTCGTCGAACGGGTCGTCGCACACGCCGCACGTCTCGCGGCTGCCGACGCCCACAACGAACTCGTAGACGGGCTCCTGCTGCGCGCTCGAGGCGACCTCGGCGTAGTAGTCGAGCGACTTGTGCCGCTCGACGCGCTTCTGCGAGGCGTTGTACGCGAGGACGTCCTCGCGGAACTCGGCGTTGATCGCCTCGCGGTAGTCGCCGACGTCATGGATGATGACGTTGCGGCCGCCGAGCGACCGGTCGGCGTTCTTCGGAACGTACTCGCGCCTGTCGTGGCGCTCGGCGACGTCCCCCGAGGAGACGTGCGCGCTCGCCTTGCTCAGTGCCTGCGCCATGTCGGCGCACCCCCTTTCTGTCAATCTATCCGGCGCGAACCTGCGCGCCGTGTGCCTGCGGCCTGATGGCCTCGGTTTCCGAGTTCCGACGCGGAGCGGCGGAACTCGCCCAAAGGTGGTTTTGGCGGGGCCAAAACCCCT
>NZ_JAUDEA010000002.1 GCF_030372065.1 Thermophilibacter provencensis
GGGCCCCCCTCCCGGGCCCCGGCCGCACCGGACCGGCCCGGGCCCCGTGATTCAATTGGGGACAGACCCCTTTTGGATCACCCTACAGGGCGTTGGCGGCGGCGTAGGCGGTTCGGATGGCGCTCGCGATGTCGGCGGTGCGCTCACCGGAGCAGTCGCCCACGTACGTGACGGGCGCGGTGATGCCGCTCGCGTCAAACGGCACGGCGCGCGAGCCCACGGCCATAACGACGGCATCGCACGGGATCGTCACGGCCTCCTCGCCGCAGACGGCCACGACGGCTCCCTCGGTGATGGCGGTGACGCGCGTGTTCACGTGCTGCCTCACGCCCTTCTCGGCAAACTCGGCCATGATCGTGGGCAGGGTGGTGCCGGACTCGCCGGAGGCAATCGTGTCGAGCATCTCCACGATGGTGACCTAGAAGCCCCGGGCGAGGAGGTACTCCGCGGTCTCGGATCCCACGAGGCCGCCGCCGATGACGGCGACCTTGCCCTCGGGCTCCGCCGTACCGGCGAGCACGTCCCACGCGGAGAAGACGTTTGCGCCATCGGTGCCCGGCACCGGAAGGAACACGTTCTCGGCACCCACGGCAACGATGACGGCGTCAAAGGCGTTGAGCTCGTCGGTCGTGGGCTGGTGGCCAAGCTTCACCGCAACGCCGAGCGTGGGCAGCGCGGCCTGCGCCTTCTGGCCCTCCATGGCGGCCATGCGCGAGGTCATGATGAGCCTGCCCACGCCCGGGACGTCGTACTCGGGGTGGAAGAGTTGAAGTGCGAGCTTGGCGCCGTGGGCGTGGACGGCGTCGGCGAGCGCGGCAAAGCTCGAGATCTGCGAGTCGTCGCAGAGCTTGGGCGTAGGGCTCGCGGCGTTCACGGGCGCAACGTCGCCAAGTTGCCTGACGATGTAGGAGACGCCGCCCTTGGCAAGCGCTCGTAGAACGCGAGGCTGCGCGGGCCAATGGAGCTGTCGCGCTCCTCGTAGCCCGTCGTGAGCGGCGGGAACATGATGTGGTTCTTGAGGGTGAGGTTGCAGACCTTAATCGGCTCGAGCAGCTTTGACGTTGCCATGGGTCTTCCTCTCCAGAGCGGCCGCGGGCTTGCGGGGACGCATTCCGACGATTACGGCCGCAAAAGCGTCGGCAAGGGTCCCCACTTGCGTTAGTGGGGACGCGCGCCGACAGTTCCGGAGGAAATAGTGTCGGCAAGGGTCCCCGCTCAACCGAGGGTGCGGCGGGTCTAGCAGCGTGCCGTCGCAACCTCGCTGGGGGCGAGGTCCCAAAGCGCGCCGTAAAGCTCATTTCCAAGGAGCCAGCCACGCTGGGTGGGAGCAAGCCTCCCTCCCCTCTCGGCAAGAAGCCCGCTCGCGAGAAGCCCCTCAATCGTGCCGTCAAGCCTCCCCCCAAAGAGCGCTCGGGCACGAGAGACAAGCTCTGGATCCAGCCCCTCGACAAGACGTGCCCCGAGCATGAGGTCCTCGGCGACGGCCTGGGGCTCTGACAAGAACTCAAGCGAGAAGGACAGGGTCGAGAGTCGCGAGTCCTCCACAAGGGCACGGCGATCTGACGCCACGGTAAGTCGGGCTCGGACGCTCTCCCGGGGCGGAAGCGGAAGCTGAGGCGCCACGACCCTCAGCCTCAAGTACTCATCTAGGCTGAGCATTCCCGAGGCCCCCGTGCCAAGGCCGAGATACGAGACGCCCGTCCAATAGGCCTTGTTGTGGCAACACGCCTTACCTGGAACGCTGTAGCTCGCGACTTCGTAGCGAGAATAACCGTGACCCTCAAGCGTCACCTGAGCCTGAGTCATTCTCGCCGCCTGCACCTCGTCATCGTTCCAGGCGCACGCGTCATCAGCGTAGCGGGCCTCGAGCGCGGTGCCCTCCTCGATCTGCAGCGGATACACACTCACGTGCCCGACGCCCAGCGAAGCCACGTCCTCAAGCGTGCGTGCCCAGCTCTCGTCCGTCTGCCCTGGCGTGGCGCACATGAGGTCCACGGAGACATCAAGACCCGACGCCACGGCGGCGCGGACGCGCACTCGCGCGCAGGTGGCGTCGTGCAGGCGCCCAAGCTCAGCAAGCTCACCGTCATCAAGGCTTTGAACGCCGATGGAGAGCCTCGTCGCTCCCGCCTCGCGCAGGGAAAGAAGAACGCCGTCGTCAAGAGAGTCCGGGTTTGCCTCACAGGTGAGCTCGTCCATCTCCGGCGCAACCTTTCGGACGGCAGAAACAAGCGCCCCGAGGGCCTTCTCGCCCAGAAGGGATGGCGTTCCCCCGCCAATGTATGCGGTCTTGCAGTCCGCGAGAAGCCCAAGAGAAGCAACCTCGTCGAGCTGAGAGAGAAGGGTGCGCGCGTACCGCGTCATGAGCGGGTCATTTGCGGCGGTGGCCCATGAGGCAAAGTCGCAGTATGCGCACTTCCTGGCGCAGAACGGCACATGTAGGTAGAGGGCTCCCGCCATCGTTTTTGCACCCCTCACTGAGCAGGCGTACACTCGCACTCACGTAAGGACGATACAATAGCTCATGTGAAACCGCGTAAAGGATGGAGCTTGATGATAGAAAACGCACCCGCGCGCTCGGGGCGCCACTTGGACGCCGGTGCGCTTGGGCCCACCTTCCAGGGTCCTGCCCTGCCGCGTCCGGCTCAGCCACATTGCGTGTTTCTTATCCTGTGGCTGATTGCGGCGACCACCATTGCCATCATGGTCCCGCTCGGCGCTGGATTTGACGAGACCATGCACATCGCGCGCGTAAGCCAGCTCGCACACGGCGTCATCCTGCCCCAGGAGGTCTCTTACGACGACATTGACCCCTCTGCGGCTGCGCAGCCCCCGACCGACGAGTACGCCCTGTACGGAGGATCAGAGGATGCGGCTCTGCAGGAGCTTGCCAAGGCGGGCAATGTGAGTTTTCAGACTGCCGACCTCGCAAACGACCCCTATGCCTTCCCTTGGTGGACCGACGCTCGCTTCTCAGGTGCGGGTGAGGTGGGATACGCTGATATAACTTGGGCTTTCCCCAACACTGCCATCAACTCCCCCCTTGCCTACCTTCCCTACGTGGTGGGCTTTCTCGCGAGCTCGCTCCTTACGCAGAGCCCCGTGATCATCGGAATCGTTACGCGGCTCTGCGGAATACTCTTCTTTGGCGCAGCCATTGCTCTGGCCATCCGCCTTGCTCCAGCTGGGAAGTGGGCCATCGCTGCTGTGGCGCTCACGCCCCTCTCCCTGCTCGACCATTCATTTGTCACGGCGGACATGATGACCTTTGCCGCCGCGACGCTCTTTGTCGTGGGCGTCATGCGCCTGGCGACACGGCCTTCTCCCTCGCGAGCAGACTGGGGTCTTGTGGCGGCTTCCGGCTGTGTCGTCGCGCTTGCCAAGCTCACCTACCTTCCCCTCGGGCTCATTCTCTTTCTCGTCCCCGCCCTGCGTAAGGACCTGCGCGACCGGAGCACGTGGTCGCGAATCGCGCTCGTCTGCATTGCGGCGCTCTCGCTCTTTGCCCTGTGGTACATCCAGATCAAGGACGTCAACACCGGCGCAATGTGGTCTGACGCGGTTGATCCCGCCGCCCAGGGCGCCTTTGTCCTCTCCAACCCGCTGCGCTATCTCTATCTCTTTGTGTGTCAGCTCTTCTCGACCGACTGCTTCGCGCTCGAGGCCCCCTTTACGGTCATGTACCCCTCATGGCTGACCGTTCTCGTCTACGTTGCGGCGCTGTACGCGGATTCCCGCTCGCTCTCGGCGCTCTGCACTCCTTCCTTGGGCAGAGGCCGCGTCGTCGTCTCCGGGCTTCTTGCTGGCGTGTGGTTGCTCGTGGGCTTCCTCATATCGCTTGCCCTCTACCTGCAGTTTACTCCGGTTGGAAGCCTGGAGGTCGCCGGGGTGCAGAGCCGCTACTACCTGCCGCTCATTGTGCCCGCGCTCGGCGCGCTCATGGTTGCGCTCGTTCCAGGCGGCAGGCCGCGGGAGGAGGGGCCGTCCCGCGCGGACGTCGGTACCGCGGTGCTTCTCGTCGTGATGGTCCTGCTCACGCTCGTGGGGACCTTTATTAAGATGTATTAGGTGATTGGGTGCGCGGAGACGCCCCACGCCCCTTAGGAGGGACGCATGGAGACATATCAATCGGTGGCGGTGCTCATTCCCTGCTACAACGAGGCGCTGACCATCGGCAAGGTTGTCGATGACTTTATGGCTGCGCTTCCCGGCGCCACCGTCTATGTCTACGACAACAACTCCACGGATGGCACGGCCGCCATAGCCCTTGAGCATGGCGCTCGGGTGAAGCGGGAGTCCCGCCAGGGCAAGGGCAACGTGGTGCGCCAGATGCTGAGGGACATCGATGCAGAGTACTACCTGCTCGTTGACGGCGATGACACGTATCCCGCCGAGGCGGCCCCGCTCCTCATTGACCCGCTCGCAAACGATGAGGCCGACACCGTGGTTGGCGACCGTATCTCCAACGGCACCTACGGCGAGGAGAACACGCGGGCCTTTCACGGGTTTGGGAACAACCTGGTAAGAGGCCTGGTCAATCTCCTTTACGGCTTTCGGTACAACGACATCATGACGGGCTACCGCTCGTTCAACCGCGTGTTTGCCAAGACGCTCCCCGTGCTGTCAACGGGCTTTCAGATTGAGACCGAGATCTCCATCCATGCGGCCGACAAGCGCTGGAGAATCAAGCAGGTTCCCATTGAGTATCGCGACCGCCCTGCGGGATCGGTCTCCAAGCTCAACACGTTCTCGGACGGCGTCAGGGTGCTCGGGATGATCTTCTCGCTCTTCAAGGACTACAAGCCCCTCGGCTTCTTCTCGCTGCTCGCGGTCATCTCAATGGCCGTCGGATTGGTCCTGGGCATACCTGTGGTGATTGAGTTTGCCGAGACGGGCCTTGTCGAGCGCATGCCCACCGCCATCATGGCGGTCGCGTTCTGTGGGCTGGGAGCCCTCCTGCTCGTATGCGGCCTCATCCTCGACACGGTGGTCAAGGGTCACAGACGAGACTGGGAGCTTAGGGTTACCGAGGAGTACGCCAAGCAGCGACGATAAGCAACTGCCTCAGCATGTCCATTCTGTACCGGGTGCATTTTGGACATTTTGGACGCTGGCGCGGACGGAAGCGGCAACGGCGAGAAACTCCTCGGCTGTGACGCAGCTCATGGCAGCGTTTCTCCAGCACGCGGCGTCGGGCATCCCCTTGAAGTACCAGCCAGCAAGGCTGCGGGCACGTTTGAGATGGGCACCGGTGGCCTCGAGCAGGCGCACGTGGCACTCAAAGGCAGCAATCCTCTCGGCTGCCGTGGGCTCGTGACCCGAGAAGACCCACGGGTTGCCATACGTCCCCCGTGCCACCATCACGGCCGAGGCGCCAGTCTGCGAAAGAGCTCGCTGCGCGGCATCGTGGGAGAGGATGTCACCTGAGGCTATGACGGGCACGCTCACGGCATCGGCAACGCGGTCGATGACGCCCCAGTCCGCCTCGCCGTGATACATCTGCGTGGCAAAGCGTCCGTGCACGGCGATGGCACACGCCCCGGCATCCTCCATGGCGCGCGCAAACTCGGGCGCTACCTCCTGGCCCATGTAGCGACCACGACGAATCTTGACGGTCACGCGCGCGTCCGGCGCGCCCTCGCGGCATGCGCGCACGATCTTGGCCGCGAGCTCGGGGTCCTCGAGCAGCGCGGACCCCTCCCCCTTCTTGGTGACCTTGGGCACGGGACACGCCATGTTGATGTCAAGAAGCGCGAGCCGCTCGCCCAGGCGCTCGGAAACGCGCTGCGCCGACTCGCGGAAGAGCTCCGGCTTGGAGCCGAAGAGCTGCACGGCAATGTCGGGCTCCGCGGGATCCGGGTCAACGAGCCCCCAGCTCTTCTCGCCATAGTGAAGACCGGCACACGAGACCATCTCCGAGTAGGCCAGCGCCGCCCCGCCCGCGCGCGCCATGAGGCGGTACGCAGCGTCGGAGACGCCCGCCATGGGGGCCATGAGCAGCTTGCCAGAAAACTTGCCGCCCCAGGGAGAAAGGTCAGAGGAGAGCGCGGCGTCGGCGGCAAACTCGGACAGGACCTCGGCGGCCGTCACTGGTCGTCCACCTTGAGGACGGCGAGAAACGCCTCCTGCGGCACCTCAACCGAGCCGATCTGCTTCATGCGCTTCTTGCCCTCCTTCTGCTTCTCGAGAAGCTTGCGCTTGCGAGAGATGTCTCCGCCGTAGCACTTTGCCAAGACGTCCTTGCGCACGGCCTTGACAGTGCTTCTCGCGATGATCTTGTTGCCGATGGCACCCTGGATGGGCACCTCGAACTGCTGACGCGGGATGATCTCCTTGAGCTTGTCGCAGAGCCCGCGCGCAAGCGTATAGGCCTTGTCGCGGTGCACGATGAAGCTGAGGGCGTCCACCTCGTCGCCGGAGAGCAGGATGTCGAGCTTCACGAGGTCGCTCGTGCGGTAGTCGGAGAACTCGTAGTCCAGGCTCGCGTAGCCCTTGGTGCGGCTCTTGAGCTGGTCAAAGAAGTCGAGGATGAGCTCGGCGAGCGGGATGTCAAAGTGCATCTCCACGGACTTCTCGGTGAGGTAGATCATGTCCTGCGTGATGCCTCGGTGCTCGATGGCAAGCTGCATGACCGCGCCCGTGTACTCGGGCGGCACGATGACCTTGGCCTTGAGGTAGGGTTCCTCAATATGGTCGATGCGCGTGACGTCGGGAAGGTCCTGGGGGCTGCGAACCTCGATCATCTCGCCGTCGGTCTTGTAGACGTGATAGTCTACCGAGGGCGAGGTGGCTATGAGCGAGAGCGAGAACTCGCGCTCCAGGCGCTCCTTGACGACCTCCATGTGGAGCAGGCCCAAAAAGCCCACGCGGAAGCCAAAGCCCAGGGCCACCGAAGTCTCGGGGCTCCACGTAAGGGACGGGTCGTTCACGCGAAGCTTCTCAAGGGCGTCGCGGAGGTTCTCGTAGTCCTTGTTGTCCACCGGGAAGATGCCGGTGTAGACCATGGGCTTTGCCTCGCGATAGCCCGGGAGCGCCTCCGCGCACGGGCGGTCGCGGTACGTGAGCGTGTCGCCCACGCGCACGGCGTCGGGGTCCTTGAGGCCCGTGACGACAAAGCCGACCTCGCCCACGCCCAGCTCGTCCACGAGCTGCTCGGCCGGGCGCTTGACGCCCACGCCGTCAACGAGGAAGCCCTCGCCGGCCTGCATCATGAAGAGCTGGTCGCCCTTGCGGATGTGGCCATCGAAGACGCGCACCGTGGCCACGACGCCACGGTACTCGTCGAAGTAGGAATCCAGGATGAGAGCTTTGAGCGGGGCGTCATAGTCCCCCTTCGGCGGAGAGACGAGGAGCACGATCGCCTCGAGAAGGTCATGGATGCCCTCGCCCGTCTTACCGGAGACGCACACGGCGTCATCCGCGGGAATGGCAAGGTCCTCCTCGATCTCCTCCTTGACCTCGTCAGGTTGCGCGCTCGGAAGGTCAATCTTGTTGATTGCCGGCACGATGTCTAGGTTGGCGTTCATCGCAAGGTTGGCGTTGGAGACGGTCTGGGCCTCCACGCCCTGCGTGGCATCAACCACCAGAACCGCACCCTCGCACGCGGCAAGGCTGCGAGAGACCTCGTAGGTGAAGTCAACGTGGCCAGGCGTGTCAATGAGGTTGAACTGATAGGTCTCCCCGTCGTCGGCGTCGTAGGTCACGCGCACCGCGTTGGACTTGATCGTGATGCCGCGCTCGCGCTCGATGTCCATCGTGTCGAGCAGCTGGGCCTCCATGTCGCGCTCCTCCACCGTGTGGGTGAGCTCGAGAATGCGGTCCGAGATGGTCGACTTGCCGTGGTCGATGTGCGCAACGATCGAGAAGTTGCGAATATGTGAGGTATCGTTAGTAGACATGTGGTGAATGATAGCGAACTCCGAGCCGACATGCTATACTCGCTGATTGTTGACCTCGCCGTGTCTCAGCACAGAGGCCTCAGATAAGTAAGAACCGAAAGGAACTGCACGTGGCTAACATCAAGTCTCAGAAGAAGCGCATCATCACCGCTGAGAAGGCGCGTCAGCGCAACCGCGCGGTCCGCTCCGAGCTCAAGACCGCTGTCAAGAAGGTTCGCGTCGCCGTCGAGGCCGGCGACGCCGCCGCTGCCCAGGATGCCGCCAACAAGGCGAGCCGCCTGCTCGACAAGGCTGCCTCCAAGGGCATCATCCACAAGAACCAGGCCGCTCAGCGTAAGAGCGGCGTCCAGAAGCTCGTGAACACCATCAAGTAGCTTCTCTCCTCATCGATCGTGAGACGTGGGTCCGGGGTGCTGCCCGGGCCCACGTTTTTTATGTGGGTAGACGGTGGCCCTTGGAGACCCCGCAGATGCGCGCAATGAGGCGCACCATGACCGTTTCCTCTTCCTGGCCGCTCTTGAGCGCACGCTCGGCCTCGGCACAAAGGCCGAGAAGACCCTCGAGCTCGCCCTCGGAAAACGAGCGCGCCCAACGGGCGTGGTTTCTTACCTGCCAGTCCTGCTTCTTCAGCTCTGTGGCGAGGGCGTGACCCTGCCCGCGCGCCTCGAGCGAGCGCGCGCAGACGAGCTCGCGAAGCCTGCCCACGATGAGCGAGAGCAAGCCAAGGGAGGAGCCGTCGAGCAGGCGATACAGTGCCAGGGCGCGGTGCGCGTCGCGCCCGGAGAGCCGGTCGAGAAACTCCCAGGGCTTGACCTCCGCCACGCGCGCCACGTTCTTCTCGACAAAGGGCCTGGTGATTGTTCCGGTGCTGCCAAGGAGCACCGCGAGCGTGGCAATCTGCGTGTCGAGCATCGTCGTGGACTCTCCCACGCGGGCGACGAGCTCGGTTGCCGCGTCGGATGCGATTGAGACCCCATGCGTCTGGGCGAGCTTCTGAACGTAGGGAGGCAGGTCCCTTCCCTTCTTGGCGGCGCACTCGATCACCGACTTGGGCCCCACCTTGGCGACCGCCTTGTAGAGTCGCGTCGTCTTTGCGAGCGTCGTCGCAACGAGCGCGAGCGTGCAGCTCTCGTTGGGGTTACCGAGATACTCGACGATGGCCTCGGAAACGGCCTTGGGGAGCTTCTCGGCATTCTCGATGACCACCACGCGGCGGTCGCCCCCCATGGGTAGCGTGTTGAGTGAGGCGAGCACGCCCACCGGCTCGAGGTCACCGGAAGCCACCAACTCCTCTAGGTTAAACGCGGAGAAGGGGCCGTCCACGCGTGCCTTGAGGCGCGTGACGGCCTGCTTGCGCTTGAGCTCGTCCGGCCCGACGATGAGGTACGCCGGGAGCAGCGCGGGCTTGTCTGCCATGAGGCTCCTTCCTTGCCACCTGAACGGCAGCGTAGGCGTTTAGAGCAGGCGCGCGTAGTCCTGCTTTGAGTGAAAGATGCGAGCGATCTCGACCGATTCCCCGCTCAAGCGATAGAGCAGAACGTAGCTGAGAAGGACCGCCTTGCGATACCCCTCCTCTGCGGCTCGCCCCTCCGTTGCACGGGGATACATTTCCAGTGCTCGCGAGAGGTTTTCCACGACGTTGTCGAGAGCATCGAGAAAGCGCGTGGCGGCGCCACGGTTCCCAAGCGTCACCAGACAGTAGGCTACGATCTTATCCTTGTCCCGCTCGGCGGGCTCAGTAAAGGTGACGTCATAGGCCATAGCGATCACGTGTCCTCTTGATCGAATCCCTGGCATCTACCACACGACCGTCACGAGAGGCCTCCTCGGCTTCGTCAAGAAGACGGTAGAGCTCGGCTCGGGCGCGCTCCATGCGCATCGCGTCAAGGAGCTCGATGGACATCGCGGCAAAGGCCTCGCGCCCGTTGCGCGTCACGATGACGGGCTCGGGCGACTCCTCGACGATCCTCGCAAACTCCGTGGTGTTCTTGATCTCCTTGATGGGTATGCACCTTGGCATTTCACACCCCCTTTGGGCCATGATTATGGCCCCTAGTGTAGCACTCAAAGCTCCTCCCCTCCTTGGCAGGTCACAACAGGCCCGGCCTCACCAGGCTCCACGGTGACGTCTCCCACGTCCTTGGTGCAGAGAAACACTGACCCAGCCTCCTCGAGCACCTCGACGCACACTGGATCTGGGTGACCGTAGGCGTTGCCCTCCCCCGCACTTGCCACGCTCACCTCGGGTCGGAGCGTCCGTGCGAGATCGGACGTGAGGGAGGCCTCGGACCCATGATGGCCAACCTTGAGGAAGTCGATATCACCCACGTCCCCGCGCACAACAGCGGCCCCGATCTCATCGCGCTCGGCATCCGCCGCAAGCAGCCCCGCGAGATGCCGGCTCCCCTGAGTGTAATCAAGGGAGAGCACGAGCGAGCCCTCGTTGCCCTCCCCTCCCGCGGGCTCAACGGGCGACACTGCCCGCAGCGCAAAGTCACCCACAATGATGCGGTCTCCGTAGCTCAACTCCTCGATTCGCGTGCCCTCACCCAGCTGCGAGGCGTCCGTGCCCTCAGGAACAACGACCATTCCCACACTCACGACGCCCTGCACGCCGTCAAGTCCCCCCGCATGGTCCGCATGCAGGTGCGTGAGCACCACGGCGTCGAGGTGAAAGACGTTATTCCTCGCGAGCGCCTCAACAACGGCCTCACCGGGCCCCGTGTCAACAAGCACGGACGCCGCACCGTCTGTGATGAGAATCGCATCACCCTGCCCCACGTCAAGCACGCGCACGCAGGGCGGGGCAAGGAAGCGCCACCTCACAACGTGTGCCCCACCAAAGATCAGGAGAAGGCCGAGCAGGCACAGGATCGCCCGTCTCGTGACGCGGGGCCACCACAGTAGCAGCGCCACCACAGCCGCTCCCAGCACAAGAAGACCCAGGCTCTCGTCCACGCTCACGGCAACGCAGGCCAAGGGAAGCCGTGCCAGACCGCGAACCACCATCATGAGCACGCTGCCTATGGCGTCGCAGCCCACAAGCAGCAATGCCTGCGCAGGAGGAAACCATAAGAGTCCGGCGCATACGAGCCCCAGGGCAAGAAGCGCCGAGAAGAGCGGGGCGAGAAGGACGTTTGCCAGGGGCGCGATGAGTGAGAGCTGGGAGAAGGTCGAGCAGATGAGCGGGAGCGTGACTGCCTGAGAGACAAGCGTGAGTGCCAGCACCTCGCGTGCGTCCTCTTCGATTCTTCGCAGCGCCACAAAGAGCATCCCGTGAGTTCGCATTCCAACACCGGGAACGCACACGCGCACGACATAGCGGGCGTAGCCCCCGAGCGCGCAGATGCCGCAGACGCACATGACCGAGAGCAGGTAGCCAAGTTGACCCGTCACCCCCGGGTTCACCAGTGCCATTGCAAGGGCAACTGCGCATACGGAGGAGAGCGGATGCGAGCGCCGACGGGCTGCTCGCGAAAGCTCCGCCACAAGGGACATTGCCCATGACCTCACCGCCGATGGCGGGGCCCCACAATAGACCACAAAAGAGCCGGTGATGATGAGAAGCGCCACCACCCGAAGGGGCACGGGAAGTCGCGCCCGATCAAGGGCCCAGCCCGCGAGTGCCGTGACGAGCACGAGGTGCCCACCAGAAACTGCCACAAGGTGAGAGACGCCGCATGCGGCAAAGAGCTCGCTCAGGCCCCGCTCCGCCATGGCGACGGTTGAGCCGCAGATCGTTCCGGCAAGCAGGGCCCGTGCGTCGGATGAGGAGGGCTCAAGGCGTGCGAGCGTCTCCTCGCGAAGGTCGAGCACCATACCCCACAGCCCATCCGCTGCCCGTCGCTCAAGGACGCTCACCGCCCGCACGGTACCCGCAAGCCCCTGGGCGCGCGATGACGCTCCCCACTCGTTGTCATCGTTTTCCGAGAAGCGCCCCACGACCCTCAGCGTTGTGCCAACGCGATGCCGCTCGTCAGATACGAGCCATACAGAGCCGGCGCTCCGTCCATCCCAGAGCGCGCTTGCCCTGCCCCTCCACCCGGAGGACCCCTTGCTCATGTCAGCATCCAGGAGAAACTCCCATGAGGAGACCGACGAGGCTCCCAAGCCTTGCGCAAGCGATGCCTGTTGCGCAAGCTCGAGGGAGCAGGCGCCAAGCGAGCAGGCAAGGGCGGCAAAAACGGGCAACACGAGCGTCAGAAGTCCGTCTCTACGCAGGGCGTGGACTGCAAAGACGCAAAGCGTGCCCAAACCAACGACAACGACCGCCCCAACACGTATCATCCGCAGGTCCGGACCGTTCCAGAGCACCATGCGCATGCAGCTCAGCGCGGCGAGAAGAGCCCAAAAGAGGGGCGGCAGCATCGGTCGTTCCGGGCGCTCGAGGGGCTCAGACACAGATCATCGCCTCAAGCCTGGCAAACTTCTTCTCCCCAATGCCCGATACGCGCATGAGGTCCTCGGGTGCGGTGAAGGGGCCGTTTGCCTCACGGTCCTCGACAATTGCCCGCGCCGTTGACTCCCCCACCCCCGGCAGCTCGTCAAGCGTCGCGACGTCTGCAGTGTTGATGTTGATGGGAGCGGAGTCGTTTGACTCAGTCCCTCCCGTAGAGGAGGCGGAAGAGGCCACGGCCTCATCCTCGGATGGTACGTGAATCTTCTCGCCGTCCGAAAGACTCGCGGCAAGGTTTATTGAAGCGGTATTGGCGTCATCACGCAGTCCGCCGGCGGCAAGAACGGCGTCGTTGACCCTGGAGCCCTCCGCGAGCTCGTAGACGCCCGGCGCGCCCACGGCGCCGTCCACGTGCACGAGAAGCGTTGCGGGGGCTTCCCGAGCGACCTCATCTTCTTCTGGGTCGACCGTCGTGTCCTCGTTCGTCTCGTTCGGAATCGTATCGGTTGACTGCTCGACGATCACGGGCTCGGCGCGCTCGATGAGCGAGCCACCGCCACGAGAGAGTACGACGGCAAGTGTCACAGCAACGACCGCGAGCGCCGCAACAACGCCTGCGGTCCACCGACCCTTGATCCCAAACTTCCTGAGTAGCCTTGCCCGATTCCTCTGCCTCTCTTGCGCCATATGACCACCCCCTCACTAGCGTGGAGGAAGTCAAAGGTGGCGGAATCAAGAATCACAAGATGCGGGTCGGGAAGCTTCCCCCTATCTGCCGCACAGCTCTCAAAAAAGAGATACGCCCTCGATTATGGGGGCGCATCTCATAAGGTCTCAAATGAGGTGCCGGTCGCTCGCGGAGCGTAGCCTACCGCTCGGCCCCAGAGAAGGGCTGGAGCTCGCGATGGTGCTCCCGAAGCGTCCCCTTGGGGGCGTGATAGGAGGGGCACTGCGAGAAGTCCCTCCACTCGACGTTCTCCACGAGGTCGCTCACCATCCCCTCATGGTCAAAGCTCTCCCAGGCCTCGAGAACCTGGTCCATACGGGCATGGGTCTCGGGTCGACGGGGCATGAAGAGGGTGCAGCAGTCAGGGGCAGTCTGACAGGAGATGTCGTAGGTCCCAATCTCCTCGGCACGACGAATGATCTCCTGCTTGTCGGAGCCGATGAGCGGACGGAGCACTGGGATGGTCACGACCTCATTGACGGCAGCGATGTTGTCGAGCGTCTGAGACGCCACCTGGCCGAGCGACTCTCCGGTCACGAGGGCCTTGGCACCCTCTAGCCGCGCGATGCGCTCGGAAACCTGCATCATGACGCGGCGGTACATGATGATGCGAAGGCTCTGCGGAACGGCAAGCGAGATCTCGCGCTGCCGCTCGCCAAAGGGCACCACGTAGAGGCGCCCGACAATGCCTGCGGGAGCCAGCGCGTCTACAACGTCCTGACAGAGCCACTCGCTCGTGTCGGAGGTCATGGGGCGTCCCGAGAAGTGCACCGGGACGCAGATGGCGCCACGGCGCCCCACCATCCACGTGGCGACGGGAGAGTCAAAGCCACTCGAGAGCAGGGTGACGACCTTGCCGGCCGTACCCACGGGAAGTCCGCCCACGCCCGGCGCCGAGGCGGCATAGACATAGGTGCTTCCCTGAACCACATGCACCACGACCGTGAAGTCGGGATGATGCACGTCCACCTTCTTGTCGGGGAACGCCTCGCAGAGGGCGGCGCCCACAAGACGGTTCATGTCGAGGCTGTGCAGCTCGTAGGTTGTTGAGGAGCGACGCGCGTGCACCTTGAACGAGGAAAACTCCCCTGCCTCACCGAGCGCCTGGATGGCGGCGGTCACGTACTCGCGGTCGTCGAGGCCACACTTGTAGGCAAGCGAGACGCGCGCCACACCGGGCACGCGACGTATGGCGGCTGCAAGCTCCTCAGTTGCGCGGTGATCTGCGGTCTCCACAACAAGGTGCCCCGAGACGCGGCCGACATGAGAGATGTCAAACACGGACAGGGCACGATGAAGGTTCGTAACGAGCTGATTCTCAAACGTCGCGCGGTTCTTGCCCTTGAGGCCAATCTCGTGATAGTGAACGAGACAGAGTCTTTCGGTCATGCGCGCGCCTAGAGAACGATGGTGTTGGCACCCTTGATGTCCTCGTCAAACTCCTCCTTGACGAAGCTCAGGGTGTCGTCCTCGATCTCCTGCATGGCAATGGAGACGGGGTCCTTGCCAGAGGCGACGGTGGTGATGTCGTCAAAGTCCTGGATGGCGGTCACGCGAAGGTGCTGGCCGCGAACCATGTTGTTGATGTCGCAGGCGCGCTTGGACGCGATCGAGCAGAGCAGGAAGGGGTTGTGCTCGGTCTTGTCGAGCAGCGTGTCGATCTCGGGCTTGATAACGGACATGTTACTGGTGACCTCCGTCGTAGTTCTCGTATCGTTCAATCACATTCTGAAGCTCGACGCACGCTCGTTCAAGGTCATCATTAACAATGCGCACGTCATAGCGGTCGGCATAGGCCATCTCGCCACGGGCGTTGGCAAGGCGCGTCTCGATGGATGCCTCGTCCTCGGTGCCGCGGCCGCGAAGCCTGCGCTCAAGCTCCTCGGAGCTCGGGGGCTCGATGAAGACGAGAACCGCATCGTGGATGGCCTGACGGACGTTGATGCCGCCCTGCACGTCAATCTCGAGAACGACGGAGCGGCCCTCCGAGATGACGCGTTCGACCTCCTGCCTGAGCGTTCCGTAGCGGTGCTCGTGGACCCATGCCCACTCAAGAAAGTCCCCGGCATCAACGTGGCGCTGGAACTCCTCATCGCTCATGAAGTAATAGGACGTTCCGTCAATCTCACCGGGACGCGGGGAGCGCGTCGTGGCAGAGACCGTCAGTCCCAGGCAGGAAACACGCTCGCGCACGAGTGCAACGAGCGTGCCCTTACCTACGCCTGACGGTCCAGAGACGACGAAAATCCGAGCTCGTCTAGCCAACTTACTTGGAGAGAGCCTCGACGAGCTGCTCGCGCTGACGGGCGCCGAGGCCCTTGACGCGACGGGTGGCGGAGATGCCAAGCTCGTCCATGATCTTGGCGGCCTTGGCCTTGCCGTAGCCAGGAAGGGACTCGATGAGGGTGGAGACCTTCATGCGGCTGGCGATGGGGTCATCGGAGTCGAGGACGTCCTCGAGGGTGACCTTGCCGCTCTTGATCTTCTCGCGAAGCTCGGCGCGCTCGTGACGGGCCTGGGCGGCCTTCTCGAGGGCGGCCTTGCGCTGCTCGTCGGTAAGCTGGGGTAGAGCCATGTGTTCCTCCAAACATCGTATAGAGCCAATGAGCCGCCCAACGCCGTGGGCAAACTCGCATCAACATACTATGCCCTTTGAGCTTTGGTTTTGCAATACCTCTCTACCAAAAGTGCAGCTCACGGGGACAATACTCCACAAACGCAGCGCACTATGACAAATGCGCACGTCAGAGGGGCAATGTTACGCCATGATCTCGGCGCAGATGGCGTCAAACGCGGCCACCGGGTCGTCGGCTCCCGTGATGGGGCGGCCGATGACGAGCTTGGACGCGCCGGCGGCAAGCGATGCGGCAGGGGTCGCGATGCGCTTCTGGTCGCCCACCTCGGCGCCGGCGGGACGGACGCCCGGCGTCACGATGAGGGCATCGGGGCCAAGAAGCGCGCGCATCTCGGCAGCCTCCTGCGGCGAGCACACGATGCCATCCGAGCCAGAGCCGTAGGCCAGGCTCGCAAGACGAGCGACCTCCTCGGCGACGGGGGACTCGACGCCGATCTCGGCCAGGGCGGCCTGGTCCATGCTCGTGAGGACGGAGATGGCAACCAGGCGGGTGCGGTCTCCGCCACGCTGCTCGGCCGCCTCCTCGGCGCCCTTGCGGGCCGCGGCGATCATCGCGGAGGAGCCCAGGCCGTGGATGGAGAGGATGTCGGCGCCCGTGAGGGAGGCAGCGCGGACGGCGCCCTGCACCTGGAACGGGATGTCGTGCACCTTGAGGTCAAGGAAGACGCGCAGGCCGCGCTCGCGCATCGCGTCCACGATGGCGGGACCCTCGGCAAAGAAGAGCGTCATGCCCACCTTGACCCACGTTGCCTTGCCGGAGAGCATGTCGGCAAGCTCAAAGGCGCGCTCCTTCGAGCAGTCGAGGGCAATGATGACCTTGTCGCTTGCCTGTTCGTACGTCAGCATTCGAAGGCTCCAATCAGTTCGTTGACATCAGATGCGCCCTGCTCGGCCACCCAGGCGGCAAGTCCGTCCACAATGTCGGCGGCGCAGGTGGGGTTGTAGAAGTTTGCGGTTCCCACCGTAACGGAAGTGGCGCCGGCGAGAATCATCTCGGCGGCGTCCTGCCAGCTGGCAATGCCGCCCATGCCGTTGATGGGAATCCTGACGGCCTGCGCCGCCTCCCAGACCATGCGCACGGCGATCGCGTGGATGGCAGGGCCAGAGACCCCTCCGGTGGGCTTGGAGAGGCGGCTCCTGCGGGTGCGCACGTCAATGGACATGCCGTTGATGGTGTTGATGAGCGAGAGGGCGTCCGCCCCCTCGGCCTCGCAGGCGCGCGCGATCTCAGGAACGCGCACGGGTGCCATCTTCACGAGAAGCGGTCGCTGGACGCGCGGGCGCACCGCGCGAACGACCTCGGCAGCGCTCTCGGGCGTGCCGCCCACAAGGGCGCCTCCGCGGGCGATGTTTGGGCACGAGATGTTCATCTCGACGCCGCTCGCCCAGGGACAGTGCTCCTCGATGAGCTCCACGGCGGCGACGTACTCCTCGACGGAGTGGCCGGCGGCCTGCACGATGACGCGGCAGCCGCGGCCCTCAAGACCGGCGAGATACTCGCCGTACTGCTCGACCATGCCCACAACGCCAGGGTTGGCAAGGCCGACAGTGTTCATCATGCCGGACGGAACCTCGCACATGCGAGGCGCGGGGTTGCCGGTCCAGGGCTCGGCGGAGCAGCCCTTGAGGGTGATCGCGCCAAGCCGAGAGACATCGTAGAAGCTCTCGAAGACCGAGCCAAAGGCAAAGGTGCCCGAGGCGGTGTTCACCGGGTTCTGCATGCGCACGCCGCCGAGGTTGACGGCCATGCTCACGTTCTTCTCGCCCATTACCACGCCACCTCCTCGGCATCGAAGACGGGGCCGTCCTTGCAGCAGGACTTGTAGGTCCCATCGGCCATGGCCACGTTGCACGTGCCGCAGGCACCAAAGCCGCAGCACATCATGCGCTCCATGGAGACCCTGCAGGAAACGCCTGCCTCGCGGCAGAGGCGCGCCACGCCGGCCATCATGACCTCGGGCCCGCAGGTGTAGACCACGTCGTAGGTATTGCTGTCGAGAAGCTCGGAGAGGGCGTCGGTCGTGAACCCCTTGCGCCCGGCCGTGCCGTCGTCCGTCGTCACCGCAACGGTTTTAGCCCCAAGCCCCTGGAGCACCTCGGCACCCCAGAGCTTGCCGGCCGTCTGCGCGCCCACCACGGCATCAAAGGCCACGCCGGCGTGCTCGAGCATGCGAGCGCAGGCAACGACGGGCGTGACGCCCACGCCGCCCGCAACGACACAGGCGCGACGAGCGCCCTCGACAAGCGGCCAGGGGTTTCCGCAGGGTCCGACGGCGGTTGAGGACTCCCCTACCGCCATCGCGGAGAGGCGACGCGTGCCGTCACCCACCACGGCATAGACGATCTCGACCGTGCCGGCCTGCGCGTCCGCATGCGAGAAGGACAGCGGGATGCGCAGGATCTGGCTCGCGTCACCGGGAACGTGGATGTTCACGAACTGACCGGCCTCAAGGGAGGCGGCAAGCTCGGGAGACGAGAGCACAATCCTCATGAGCCCTTCGGCGACGGGCTCGTTTGAGACCACGGTGAAGTCGTGGACCGACGTGGTGGCACTCATCGAAGGACCCTCTTGACCGGGGTCACAACGCCGTTGGTGAGCGTGTGGCGACCGGCAACAAAGACCTCGGTGGCGCAGCCGGTAAGGGACTTGCCGAGCCACGCGGAGTTCTTGGAGCGGCTCTGGAGCCAGTCCTCGGTGACCGTCACCTCGGCGGTGGGATCGATGAGCGTGAGGTCGGCGGTGCAGCCCTCCTCGATGCGAATCTCGGGGAGGCGCAGGCAGCGACGTGGGTTCACGGCCATGACCTCAACGAGGCGCGACCAGCTCATCGTGCCGGGAAGCACGAGGTTGGTGAGCATGAGCGGCAGCGACGTCTCGAGGCCCACGATGCCAAAGAAGGCGATCTCCCACTCGCAGTCCTTCTCGTGCGGGGCGTGCGGGGCGTGGTCGGTCACAATGCAGTCGATCGAGCCGTCGAGAATGCCCTCGCGCAGCGCGGCGGCATCAGATGCGCTGCGCAGCGGCGGGTTCATCTTGAGGTTGGTGTCGTAGGCATCGGTGATGTCGTCCTCGCACAGGAACAGGTGGTGCGGGGTGACCTCGCAGGTCACGGGCAGTCCCTCGGCCTTGGCGGCGCGGACGAGCTCGAGGCTCTTCTCGGTGGAGATGTGGGCGATGTGCAGGGCACAGCCGGTCATGCGGCAGAGCTCGATGTCACGATAGATCTCGAGCTCCTCTCCCAGGGCGGGCCAGCCGAACATGCCGAGGCGCGTGGAGGCGCGGCCCTCGTTGATGACACCGTGCGTGGTGAGCGACTCGATCTCGCAGTGCGCGGAGACAACCTTGTCGAACTGCGAGACGTACTCCATGCAGGTGCGCATCATGCCGGCGCTCTGGACGCCGTGGCCGTCATCGGAGAAGGCGACCGCACCCTCCATGACCATGTCGCCGATCTCCGCGAGGGTCTGGCCCTTCTCCCCCACCGTGAGGGCGCCGATCGGGCGAATGTGGCAAAGGCCCGCGTGACGGGAGCGGTCGATCTGGTAGCGGACCTCGGCGCCCGTGTCGGTCACCGGGTCGGTGTTGGGCATGGTGGCAACGTCGGTGAAGCCGCCGTGGGTTGCCGCGCGGGCGCCGGTCTCGATGGTCTCCTTGTACTCAAAGCCGGGATCACGGAAGTGCACGTGCATGTCCACGAGGCCGGGAACGAGGTACTTGCCGGTGGCATCGATGACCTCGGCGTCGGCGGGCGGCTCGATGCACGTGCTCACGCACGCGATCTTGTCGCCGTCAACGAGCACGTCGCGAACGTCGTCAAGGCCCACCTGCGGGTCGACGACGTGGGCTCCCTTAAGCAGATACGCCATTGTTCTCTCCTCCCAGAAGCAGGTACATCTCGGCCATGCGCGTGAGAACGCCGGCGTTCACCTGGTCAAGAATGCGCGAGCGCGCGCAGTCGGCAACGTCCGCGTTGATCTCCATGCCGCGGTTCATGGGGCCGGGGTGGCAGATGATGGCCTCGGGCTTCATCTTGTCCACACGGCTCATGTCGAGGCCCCAGAGACGGTTGTACTCGCGGCGGGACGGGATGGCCGCGCCCTCCATGCGCTCGAGCTGGACGCGCAGCATGTAGATGACGTCCATCTCGGGGATCACGGAGTCAAAGTCGGCGGTCTGCGGCACGCCGTAGTAGTCCGGGTCGTCAACCTGGAAGGTGGGCGGGCCCACGAGGGTGACGTCGGCGCCCATGGTCTTGAGGGCGGGCACGAGGCTGCCGCACACGCGGCTGTGGCTGAGGTCGCCCACGATGGCGACCTTGAGGCCGTCGAGGTGGCCGAAGTTCTCTCGGATGGTGTAGAGGTCGAGCATCGCCTGCGTGGGGTGCTGGTGCTTGCCGTCGCCGGCGTTAATGACGATGGCGTCGGTGTGCTCGGTGATCTTCTGCGGCGTACCGGCGAGCTTGGCGCGGCAGATGAACATGTCGACGTTCATGGCGTCAATGGTCTCGATGGTGTCGGCGAGGCTCTCACCCTTCACGACCGAGGACGTGGCGCCGCCCATGGAGAGGGAGTCGGCGGAGAGGCGCTTCTCGGCGAGCTCGAAGGAGCTCTTGGTGCGGGTGGAGGGCTCGAGGAAGAGGTTCACGATCGTGCGGCCGCGCAGGGCGGGAACCTTCTTGATGGCGCGGTTGTTTACCTCGGAGAACGAGCGGGCCGTGTCGAGGATCTGCGTGATGTCGTCGGCAGTGAGGCTCGTCGTGTCGATCAGGTGCTTGACGGAAAGCATGTGGTTGGCACCTCCTGTGCTCTAGTCGGTGGGCTTGGTCCAGATCTCGACGGAGTTGACGTCGTCGTACGGGGCAATGGTCACGCGCACGTCCTCGCCGTGCGAGGAGGGGACGTTCTTGCCCACGTAGTCCGCGCGGATGGGGAGCTCGCGATGGCCGCGATCGATCATGACGGCAAGCTGGACCGTCTTGGGACGACCGAGGTCGATGAGGGCGTCGAGCGCGGCGCGAATGGTCCGGCCGGTGTAGAGGACGTCGTCAACGAGAATGATGTCGCGCTTGTCGACGTCAAAGGGGATGTCGGTGCCAAACTCGACGGGGGCGATCTTGCGACTCACGTCGTCGCGGTAGAAGCTCACGTCGAGCGTGCCCACGGGCGGGCGGGTGCCCTCGATCTTCTCGATCTCATCGGCGAGCAGCGGCGCGATGGCGGCGCCGCGGCGAACGATGCCGACAAGCGCAATGCCCTCGGCTCCCTCGTTCTTCTCGATGATCTCATGGGCGATGCGGGTGAGCGCGCGGCTCATGGCCTGCTCGTCCATAATCTGGGCCTTGAGCTTGGCCTGTTCCATGGGACTCCCTTCTCACAAAATGACGCCCTGCCGGCAAAGCCGACACGAGCGTCAAGATAAGGCTATGAGAAGCGTCCCGAGGGACCTGACCTTGCTGGCGTCTCGCACCGGCTTAAAGAATCCATCCCACTGTACGACAATCCGGCCGGAAGAACAAGACGAAAGAGAGCGGGGCCTAGCTAAACTGCTCGCTATAGGCCGCGAGGACCTCCGCCGCCGGGCCGTCCATGCGCTGGACGCCCTTCTCGATCCAGATGGCTCGCTGGCAGATGCGCTCGACCTGCTCCATGGAGTGGGAGACAAAGAGAACGGTCACGTTGCCGGACTCAATGAAGTGCTTGATGCGCTGCTCGCACTTCTCCTGGAAGAAGACGTCGCCCACCGAGAGAGTCTCGTCGACGATGAGGACGTCGGGCTCGGTCACCGTTGCAATGGCAAAGGCGATGCGCGCGACCATGCCGGAGGAGTAGTTCTTGAGCGGCATGTCCATGAAGTCCTGGAGCTCGGCAAAGTCGATGATGTCCTGAAGGTGGCCGTCGACGAACTCGCGCGAGTAGCCGAGCAGCGACCCGTTGAGGTAGATGTTCTCGCGCGCCGTGAGCTCGGGGTCAAAGCCGGCGCCCAGCTCGATCAGCGGCGCGATGTTGCCGCGGACCGTGATGGTGCCCTCGGAGGGCTCCAGGACGCCGGCGATGCACTTGAGCATCGTGGATTTGCCGGAACCGTTGGTGCCCACCAGGCCAACGACCTCGCCGCGGCGCACCTTAAAGCTCACGTGGTCAAGCGCGCGAAACTCCTTGAAGAAGAGCTCGTGCCTCATGATCTTGATGAAGTACTCCTTGAGGTTGTTGAGCTGCTCGCTGGCGATGTTGAAGATCATCGAGACGTCGTTGACCTCGATGGCGTACTCGGAGGTGGTGTCTGCCATGGGAACCGCCTAGATGTAGAGGATGAACTTGTGCTCGGTCTTGCGGAAGACGAGATAGCCCGCAAGAAGCGCCACGAGCGCCCAGACAATCGAGAGGATGATGACCGTGGAGCCGGGGCTCGCCTGGTAGACGATGGCGCAGCGCATCATGTCGATGTAGTTGTACATGGGGTTGGCCTTCACCACGGCAATGACGTACCAAGGGGCGTTTGACGCCGTGAGCAGGGAGAGATCCCAGAAGATGGGCGTGAGGTAGGTCCACGCGGTGAGAAGGACGCTCCAAAGGTGGATCATGTCGCGGAAGAACACGGCGAGCGCGCCGATGAGCAGGCTCACGCCCATGCAGAAGACCATGAGCAGCAGCAGCGCGGGAATCATCCAGATGATGTGCCAGGTGGGCACAACGCGGAAGAACAGCATGACAATGACGACCGCGATGAGCGAGAACGCAAAGTTGAAGGCCGCCGAGAAGACCTTCTGCACCGGGAACACCCAGCGGTCCACCCTCACCTTCTTGAGCAGCGGGGCGGCGTCGATGATGGAGCGCAGGCCGGTGCTCGTTGCCTCGTTCATGAGCGAGAAGGTGATGTTGCCCACGATGAGGTAGAGCGGGTAGTTCTCTACGTTGGACCCGCGCAGGAAGTACGAGAAGACAAAGCTCATGATGATCATCATGAGGAGCGGGTTGAGGACGCTCCAGACAACACCAAGGATGGAGCGACGGTAACGAAGCTTGAAGTCCTTCGTCACGAGCTGAAGAAGGATGAAGCGATCCTTGGCAAGGTTGCCCGTCACATGCGTGACCTTATCGTTTATCTCGGCTCTGTGGCTCAAGGAACCTCCTCGTGTGCGCCCCACACCAACGTTGCACATGCTAGCACAGCGCCTGCGCGCTCATAGAAAAGGCAGAGGCCTGCGTGCGGCGCGCCCGATTCTTGCCCCAAATAAGAAGTTTTGCGTTTTGGAGACCTTGCGCGTCGTCGGAGCATCCCCCACCGTGGTGTTTTGGCCGATTGTGGGGCAAAGATTTGATATCGGGCGACAAGAGCGGTGCCCCCTCTTCTTTCACGGCAGCACGGGGATTGACGTTTTCCCAGTTGAAGAGATTGCGACAAGGACGAAAAGAACCGCCTGCACGCATTTCTCGCCCCAACGCATCAAATCTTTTGCCCAAAAGTGACGAGGATGCTTTTGTCTCGTTGACGCGCACGATAATAAGCGTCCCAACAACAATCCGCCCTTTAGAGAAAAACAAAATTCCCCCTTGCGCGACTGACGCACTTCTGTATACTTACTTCTTGCGCGAACACATTCCCCGGTGGCGCAGTGGTAGCGCAGCTGACTGTTAATCAGCGTGTCGTAGGTTCGAATCCTACCCGGGGAGCCAGAGACCTCAGGCCGGAGACTTGCTCTCCGGCCTTTTTCATATGCATTTTTCCAATTAATCGAATGACTGGCACAGCTACAGGCTGTTCTCGGTACGAGTGGTACAGCGGCCGATATTTCTCGGCAATCCATTTTGAAGTACGGTACAGGGAGCCGATTTAATAGTCGTATCACGCCGAAGCCGGTACAGACTCCGAGTTTTCTCGGCACGCACTTCAGTGATCGGTACAACACCGCGGTTTTCTCGGCACGTGATCTGTATGAACGAGAAACACAAAGCGGCCCCGCACGAGCATTCGCACGGGGCCGCAAGGGTGCACCATTGGAAAGACTACCCGAGGACTTCCTCGTTAGCTTTGACGGCATACAGGTACGCGAAGATGCCAACGCAGGCGATGGCGAGCTCGGTCCAAGAGATCTGACCGGTGGTGAGACTCATGAGGAACTCGATGAACGCCACCAGGATGAGAGCCATGTCGAGCTTCTTGAAGCCGCCAACGTGGCGGGGGTTGTTCGCCGAGCGCGCGCCCATCACGCCAACGATGAGGCAGTAGACGCCAACGATAATCGCCACGATGCCGAGCACCTCGGAGGCGATGACGCCGTCGGTCATGTCTCCGGCCACCTCAAGGCGCAGACCAGCGGCAAGCGGAGAGGCGGCAATCAGGAAGGCACCACCAATCAGGTGCAGCAGCGCAAAGATCATGATCGCAAACGAGAAGTACTTGAGCTTCCTCTGGTTATCAGACATCAGTCCTCCATATAATCTTTCAAACGACCGGAGCGGCTCGGGTGACGCAGCTTGGCGAGGGTCTTGCTCTCGATCTGGCGGATGCGCTCGCGCGTGACGCCAAACTCGCGACCGACCTCCTCGAGGGTGCGCGGGTGACCGTCCTCAAGGCCAAAGCGGAACTTGATGACCTTGCGCTCGCGGTCGGCGAGGCTATCGAGCACCTGGTCGAGCTGCTCGCGGAGCATGGAGTCGGACGCGGCCTCGGGCGGCGCCACGGCCGAGGAGTCCTCGATGAAGTCGCCGAGCTGGGAGTCCTCCTCCTCACCGATGGGCGTCTCCAGGGAGACGGGCTCCTGGCTGATCTTCTGGATCTCACGCACACGATCGGGGCTCATGCCCATCTCGGCGCCGATCTCCTCGGGAGTGGGGTCGCGTCCGAGATCCTGGAGCAGCTGGCGCTGCACGCGGATGAGCTTGTTGATCGTCTCGACCATGTGGACCGGGATGCGGATGGTGCGCGCCTGGTCGGCGATGGCGCGCGTGATGGCCTGGCGAATCCACCACGTGGCGTAGGTGGAGAACTTGAAGCCCTTGGTGTAGTCGAACTTCTCCACGGCACGGATGAGGCCGAGGTTGCCCTCCTGGATGAGGTCGAGGAAGAGCATGCCGCGCCCAACGTAGCGCTTGGCAATGGAGACCACGAGGCGCAGGTTCGCGGAGATGAGCTGCTGCTTGGCGTCAAGGCCCACCTGCTCGATGCGCATGAGGCGGCGCTGCTCGGCACGGGTGAGCTCGAGGGTGCCGTCCTCGGCGGCCTCGAGCTTCTCGGTGGCCTCGGTGCCCGCCTCGATCTTCATGGCGAGGTTGACCTCCTCGGAGGCCGTGAGCAGGTCGACCTTGCCGATCTCCTTGAGGTACATTCGCACCGGATCGCCGGTGAGCATGGCCGTGGACGTGTCCGCCCTGCGGGCACGAGCGCGAGAGGAGCGCTTGGGCTTGGAGACGCGCGCCTTGGGAACGGAGCGCAGGGCCTCCTTGACCGCCTTGGCCTCTGCCGCGCTCTCGGACTGTCCCTCCTCGTCCTCATCGAAGTCGTCGGTGACAACGTCATCGTCGTCATCGTAGTCGTCATCGTCTGAGGAGTCCCCCTCGATGGCAAACTCGGGAGCAGCCTCCTCGTTGGATGAGCTCACCTCAACGCCGCGAGAGCGCAGGGCGTCATAGAGGTCGGAGAGCTCGTCTGAGTCGACGTCAATGTCTCGAATGGCGAGCTGGATGTCATCCTCGGTAACGCTCGAGCCGGCGCCCGAGAGCTCCTCGACAACCTTGGAGAGCTCTTCAGAGAGCTTGACGTCGGAATTCGTCTTCTTAGCAGCCACGTAGGTCCTTTCGACATACAAACTTTCAGGATTATACCCAAAATCTACTCGTCAGTTACCGCTGAAAGCTTTCTCGTGAGCGCGTTCACACGACGCTGAAGCTCCGCTGCCTCGCCAAAAAGCCGCTCGGAGTCTTCGTCGGATGGTGCCGAGGAGCGCAGTGCGGCGCGAATCTGGCGGATGCGTCGCTTGCATGAGCAGAGCTCGGCAGTGTCAACGATGAGGTCGAGCTTCTCGGAGTCAGAGAGCTCGGGCTCCGCCATCACGCGTCCGCCAGAGAGGATGCGCGGCGCGTCCGGTACAACCGATACGGCGGCGGCCACAACGTCAGCGGGCGCGGACCCCTCGGGCGTGGAGAGCATGGCCCACGCCATCGCCTCGTGACGCCCATCCGCCCAGGAGAGCTCGGCGATGCGGTCGGCATAGGCGCGCAGCGCATCGGGCCGCGACGCGAGGGCACACAGGAGCTCGCGCTCGGCAGCCACCTGCATTCTGTCGTCAGAGGAGAGCGGGACCTGCGAGAAGGGCGAGGGCGCCTCAACCATGACGGGCGCTCCCCCCTCGTCCAGCGCCTCAGCGGAAACGTAGTCGTAGGCATCGAGCGGGACCTCGTCATCCCCGGGACGCGATGAGGGTGCAGGTGCGTCCGTGCGGCGCGCGTCCCTTCTCGGTCGCTCCTCGTCAAGCTCGCGCACCGGTGCCTCACGGATGGCGCGCTTGGTCTCCCCCACGTCCATTCCCAGCGTGTCGGCCAGACGCGTGGCGTACTCGTCGAGAAGGACCGAGTGCTTGAGAGGCGCCAGCAAAGACGCCATGTCCTCAAGGGCGCGCACGCGTCGTCCCGGTGCCGAGAGGTCATGCCCGGCGAGGCGCTTCTCGAAGACAAAGTCCATGAGGGGGCGTGCAGAGTCAAGGATGGGGTGCAGCGCGTCGGCGCCGTGGTCGGCGAGAAACTCCATCGGGTCCTGGTTGTTGGGCAGGACCACGCAGAGCAGGGCAGCCGAGGTCTTGTCGATGTAGCGCACGGCGCGCTCCGCCGCGCGCTGGCCGGCGGCGTCACCGTCGAACATGCAGATGATCTTGCTCACGCGCTGGCGCTCCATGAGGCGCACGTGGTCAAGACGGAAGGCCGTGCCGAGCGCCGCCACCGTGTTGGTGAAGCCCGCCTCGTGCATGGCGATGACGTCAGTGTAGCCCTCGCAGACGATGGCCACGCCGGTCGCCGCCATGGACTCCTTGGCCTTGTCGTAGGCAAAGAGGTGCTTGCCCTTGTTGAACGCGGGCGTGTCGCGCGTGTTCACGTACTTGGCAACGTTGTCGCGCTTGGGACCCAGGATGCGCCCACCAAACGCGATGGTGCGGCCGAGCTCGTCGTGAATGGGAAACATCACACGGTCAAAGAAGCGGTCCGAGAGCCTCCCCGAGCGCTCCATGGCAAGGTCGGCGGAGACGAGCTCGGCGGAGGTGAAGCCCTTCGAGCGCAGCTGGGCGACGAGCTGACCGTGCCCCGGGGCAAAGCCGAGCCCCCAGCGTCTGCAGACGTCCGAGCCTAAACCGCGACCGGAAAGGTAGCGGCGCGCGGCATCGGGCCCCTCGCCACGCCCGCGCATGAGCATCATGTGGTAGTAGGACTCGGCCTCCCCCAGCGCCTCCATGAGACGGGTCTTCTTGGGCCCGCGGCTGCCCCCGCGCTCCTCGGTGAGCTCGATGCCCGCACGGTCCGCAAGGTAGCGAATCGCGTCCGGGAACTCCAGGTTCTCGCGCCGCTGCACGTAGGAGAAGACGTCGCCGCCCTCACCGCAGCCAAAGCAGTGCCAGAGCCCCGTCGAGGGGTTCACCTTGAATGAGGGGGTCTTCTCGCCGTGGAATGGGCAGCACCCCCAAAAGTCCTGGCCACGCTGCCGCAGCTCGACCGTCTCGGAAACGAGCTGCACAAAGTCCGTCGCCTGGCGGACCTTCTCCTTGTCCTCCTCAGAGATCATCCGCACCTCCCGGAAAGCTCGATGCCCTTCTCGCCCAGCGTCTTGCGTACCCATTCAACGTTGGAGAGAACCACGCGCTCCAGCTCCTCCACAGAGCCAAACGTCCGCGGCTCCCTCAGCCAGCGCACAAAGACCACACGGACGACACGGCCGTAGAGGTCGCCCTCAAATCCCAACAGCGTGGCCTCAAGGAACTGCTCCCCCTCCTCATGTGGCGAGAAGGTCCGGGGCTTACCCACGTTTATTGCCGCGGGATAGGCGACCTCACCCACGTGATCGGTGCCAAGACCGTTGCCCACAACGACAAAGCCCGCGTAGACGCCCTCGGCGGGAAGGCACGCGCCCGGAGCCACGCACACGTTGGCCGTGGGAAAGCCAAAGCCCGTGCCCTCGCCGCGCCCGCGCTCGACCTCGCCCTCAACAAGGTGACAGCGGCCGAGAAGGACGGACGCCTCCTCAACGCTCCCCTGCCTGATGAGGCCACGAATGCGCGTCGCGGTGATGGGCTCGCCGCCCTCGCGGGAGAGCTCCACGCCGATGACGTCAAAACCGTCCGTCTCGCCAAGCTCGCTCAGGGCAGAGACGGTGCCCTCGCCGCGCGCGCCCAGGCAGAAGTCCTCGCCCACCACAATGGCGCGCACGTCAAGAAGGCTGCCAAGGCACGTGCGGACAAAGTCCTCGTAGGGCACGGAGGCCAGCTCGGGCGTGAACGAGAAGACGAGAAGCGCGTCGGCCCCCGTGTCGATGAGGGCATATTCGCGGTCATCTGCGGAGAGCAGGTCATCGGGAGCATCCTCTGGGGAGAGGACGCGCGCGGGGTCGGGCGAGAAGGTCACGACGGCAAGGCGGCAGCCCCGGTGGTCGGCCTCGGCGCGTGCGCGGGAGAGAAGTGCGCGATGACCGCGGTGCAGGCCGTCAAAGGCACCGATGGCGCAGACAAAGCGACGGTCCCCGCCGAGCGCGGCCTTCTCGGAGAAGAGCGGGTCCTTGACCGTATTGCCCCGCTCGTCGACAGCGGCAGTGAAGAATGGATCGCAGTAGGGAACGTCGAGCACGCACTCGACGGAGCCCTCGAGCAGGCGCATGCCAAAGCCGCCACGAAGCGCGCGGCCCGCGGGAACTGAGGCTCGCACGAGCGCGCGGATGCCGCGGGCGTCGAGCGGCGACTCGGGAGCGAGCGAGCGGACGTCGACGGGCTCGCGCACCCCCTCGATGGCCTGGGGGAAGTTGTTCTCGCAAATGAGGGATCGTCCCTCACGTCGCCAGATGCCGGCAAGCCCCCCACCTAAGGTGAGCGCCACGCGCTCCCCAGGGTTTGGCACGCGAGACACGCAGTCGTAACGAACCTCTCCAAGCGAGATCCTGCGCCCGTTCATGACGTCAACGACCTCGTCGAGACCAAGGGCGCGCTCGGGGAGCCCGAGGACGCGGACGGGATCGAGGCAGCGCTCGTGAACGAGCTCGGCGCCGCGGGCCTCAAGCTCGTCGAGCGTCACGCAGTCAGCGAGCGTCACAGGCCCAGAGAAGGTGCGCCTGAGCGACGACACGTGCGCGTAGCACCCAAGCTTGCGACCAAGGTCGCGCGCGAGGCTGCGCACGTAGGTGCCCTTGGAGACGTCAAGCGAGAGCTCCCAGCTCTTGGCCTCGGCGTCCACGGAGAGAAGACGCGCGTCAAAGACACGGACGCGCCGCGCAGCCAGCTCGAGCTCCTCCCCTGCCCGCGCGGCGTCGTAGGCGCGGCGGCCGTTGACGGAGACAGCCGAGAAGGCCGGGGGCACCTGGTCCTGCTCGCCCCTCATCTCGGCTACCTCAAACTTGGCGCTCCCAAGATCAAGCAGCTCGTCCGACACCGGGGCCGTACGCGTGACCTCGCCCTCGGCGTCGTCCGTTGTGGTCTCCGCACCCAACTGGAAGGTGGCATCGTAGCCCTTACGGTCGAGCGTGAGCAGGCCCAGGAGCTTGGTCGCCTGACCAATGCCCACCACGAGCACGCCCGTGGCCGCCGGGTCAAGCGTACCAGCGTGCCCCACGCGCTTCTCGCCCACCGCGCGGCGCACGCGCGAGACAACGTCGTGGCTCGTCATGCCGACGGGCTTGTCGATGGCTATGAGCGCCGAGAAGGCACTGGGCTTACGGCTCAACGAGCGGCCTCCTCCTGCGCGTAGAGCGCCCTGAGCTTGGGAAGCACGACGGAGAGCGCCTGGTCGATGTCACCCTCGACGGTGAAGCCGGCGGCAGCGGGGTGACCGCCACCGCCCATCTCGCGGGCAACGACGGAGATGTCTCGGTCGGACTTGGCGCGCAGGTTTCCGCGCACCTTGCCCCCGGGGACCTCCTTGAGAAAGAGCGCGATTTCAGATCCGTCAACGCGGCGCACCAGGTCAACGAGGCCGTCACACTCAGCAACGGGAACGCCGGTGGCGGCAAAGTCAGCGGAGGTGGCGTAGCTGTAGGCAATCTTTCCCTGCTCAAAGGTGGTGATGCGGCCCATGACCGTCGCCGAGAGGTGGAGATAGCCCAGGCGGTCGCTCTGGTAGACGTTGAGCGCCACCTCGGAGGGCGAGGCGCCGGCGTCCACGAGGGCACTCGCCACGCGGAAGGCCTCGCCGTTGGCGTTTTGATACTGGAAGCGCCCGGTGTCCGTCATGAGCGCGCAGAGAAGGTTCTGCGCCATGGTCTGCGTGAGGGACCCGGCAAGGTGAAGCGCGTACTCGGCCACGATGACGCCAGCCGCCGCAGCCTCGGGGCGAACGATGCCGGCATCCCAGAAGCGCTCGTTAGAGGGATGGTGGTCAATGACGGCGGAGTGCGCGGAGCGCTCGAGAACCGCCTCGGCGTCGGCAAGGCGGCTCGGCTGCGAGAGGTCCACGCAGAAGAAGAGGTCGGGCGCGCCCTCGTAGTCGCGGGCGCGAACAAGGCGGTCCGCGCCCGGCAAAAACTGGTAGATGCGAGGGACCACGTCGTCGTCGGCGAGAAGCCCGACGACCTCCTTCTCGGGCCAACGGGACGCTATGAGCTCGACCAGGGCGAGCTCGGAGCCGAGGGCGTCTCCGTCGGGCGAGGTGTGCGCGCAAACGGCAACGCCGCGCGCGCCCTCAAGAAGATGGGTGATCTCGTCAAAGCTTGCGCTCTGACCGTCGTGGTCAAGGCCACACAGCACGGCTGTCTCCCCTACTCCTCGTTGGGTGCGGAATCCGTGGGGGCGGGCTCAACGGGATAGCCAAACTCGTCCTTCTCCACGGCGAGCGTGGGCGGCACGTCCCCAAGGGCGCGGCTGATGCGCTCGGCCTCGTCGGTGGTGGTGTCGATGCGGAAGTCGAGCTCCGGGGTGACGCGCCAGCCGAGCGAGCGGCCAAGAAGCGAGCGAATGCGGCCCTTCGCGCGCCCGAGCGCGGCGGTGACCTCGTCATAGCGATCGGCGTCGCAGCTCACATAGGCGCGCAGGTAGGACTTGTCCACGGAGACCTCAACGCCGGTGATGGTCAGGAGCGCGAGGTCGGGGTCGGAGACCTCAAAGAGCAGGATGTTTGCGAGCTTGACGCGCGCCTGCTCGTTGGTTCTTCTCGAGTGCTGATTCTGCTTCATAGTGTGCTCCAAGGGAGGGCGGGGCCCAGGAGCCCCGCCCAAGGTGTCTACTCGGTGCGTGCGACCTGCTCGATGCGGTAGCCCTCGATCTGATCGCCGGGCTTGACGTCCTGGAAGTTCTCCAGGCCAATGCCGCACTCGAAGCCGGCCTTGACGCTCTTGACGTCGTCCTTGTAGCGGCGCAGCGAGGCGATCTTGCCGTCGTAGACGACGATGCCGTCGCGCACGAGGCGAACCTGGTCGTCGCGGGAGATCTCGCCCTCCTGAATCATGCAGCCGGCGGCGATGCCGACCTTGGGGACCTTGAAGGTGTCGCGAACCTCGGCAACGCCGGTCTGGACCTCGACCTCGGTGGGCTTGAGCATGCCGATGCGCGCGGCGTCGATGTCCTCGATGGCCTTGTAGATGACGCTGTAGGTGCGGATCTCCACGCCGTCGCGCTCCGCGGCGCTCTTGGCCTTGGCCTCGGGGCGCACGCCAAAGCCGATGATGATGGCGTTGGAGGCGTCGGCGAGGATGACGTCGGTCTCGGTGATGGCACCGACGGCGGAGTGGATCGTGTTGATGCGGACCTCGGACTGGTCCATCTTGTCGAGAGAGTCCTGGAGCGCCTCGATGGAGCCTTGGACGTCCGCCTTGATGATGAGGTTGAGCTCCTTGACCTCGGCGTCGGCCATCGTGTCGAAGAGGTTCTCGAGCGTGACGTGCTTCACGCGGTTCTGCTCCTCGATGCGGGCCTTGAGGGCGCGTTCGTCCGCGAGCTGGCGGGCATCGCGCTCGTCGTGGAAGACGCGGAACTCGTCGCCGGCCATGGGCACGCTCTGAAGGCCGAGGATCTCCACGGCGTCGGAGGGGCCGGCCTCGGTGACGGCGTTGCCCTTGGGGTCGAGCATCGCGCGGACGCGGCCGTAGGACATGCCCGCCACGAGGGCGTCGCCAATGCGCAGGGTGCCGCGCGTGACGAGGACGGTCGCAACCGAGCCGCGGCCGCGGTCGAGCTTGGCCTCGAGCACGTTGCCGGAGGCAAAGGTGTCGGGGTTGGCCTTGAGCTCAAGGACGTCAGCCTGGAGAAGGACGGTCTCGAGCAGGTCGTCGATTCCGATCTTCTGCTTGGCGGAGATGTTGACGAACATGTTCTGTCCGCCCCACTCCTCCGGAATGATGCCGTACTCGGTGAGCTCCTGGCGGACCTTGTCGGGGTTGGCGCCGGGCTTGTCGATCTTGTTGACGGCAACGATGATGGGCACGCCGGCGGCCTTGGCGTGGTTGATGGACTCGATGGTCTGCGGCATGACGCCGTCGTCGGCCGCGACGATGAGGATGACGATGTCGGTCACCTTGGCGCCACGGGCACGCATGGCCGTGAAGGTCTCGTGTCCGGGGGTGTCGATGAAGGTGATGATACGGTCGTTGATGGTGACCTGCGAGGCGCCGATGGCCTGGGTGATGCCGCCGGCCTCGCCCGCGGCAACGCCCGTGTGACGGATGGCGTCGAGAAGCGACGTCTTGCCGTGGTCGACGTGACCCATGACGGTGACCACGGGCGGACGAGGCTTGAGGTCCGCGGGGTCGTCGTAGAAGGTGAAGGAGTTCTCCTCCTCCTTGGTCATGACCTTGACGTCACGGCCGAGGTCGTCAGCCACGAGCTCGATGAGCTCGTCGGACATGGACTCGGTGAGCGTGAGCGGGGTGCCCAGGAGGAAGAGTCGCTTGATGATGTCGTTGGCGGGGACGCCGAGAAGCTCGGCGAGCTCGCCCACGGTGGAGCCCTGCGGGACCTTCACGGTGTCGAGCTGCGAGAGGTCCTGGTCGTTGGCGAGCGCCTCCTCGATGCGCTGCTCCATCGCGGCCTCGGCGGCCTGCTTCTGGCGGCGCTCCTTGCGGCGCTTGCGGCGACCGGTGGACTCGCGGGACGCCTCCTCGACGGCCACGCGTGCCTCTTCGAGAACGCGGCTGCGGTTATAGGCCTCCGCCTCACGGGCCATGCGGCTGTAACGGTCCTCGCCGCCGTCCTCGCCGCGACGACCCTTCTTGCCACGGCGACGACCGCCGGCATCCCCGCTCGGCGCCGCGGAGGCGTCGGCGGCAGCCTGAGCGGGCGCGCCGTGGCGAACCCCGCCGCGCGGGCCATCGGCGTGACGGGAGGGACGGTTCCTCTCCGCAGCCTTCTTCTGGGAGGACTCCTCCGCCTGCTTCTTGAGGATCTCCTCCTGCTGCGCGATCTGGTCGAGCAGCGAGGTGAACGAGGGCACGCTCTTGGGAGCGTTGTCGCGCACGCGGTTGCGCTCGGCCTCCTCCTTGGCGAGGCGCTCGGCCTCGGCCTTCTCGGCCTCACGCGCCTTGCGCTCCGCCTCGGCGGCGGCGCGACGGCGCTCCTCCTCGGCGCGCTCGCGCTCGCGGCGCTCCTCGGCGGCGATGCGCTCGGCCTCGGCCTTCTCGGCGGCGATGCGGGCCTCCTCGGCCTTGGCCTCTTCCTCGGCGCGCTTTGCGGCCTCGATCTCAGCCGCGCGGGCCTCGAGAATGGGCTTGAGCTTCTTGCGCACCATGGAGACGTAGGCGTCCTCGAGAGTAGAGGACGCGGACTTGGCGGGAATCTTCATGTCCTGGAGGTGCTCGAGCATCTCCTTGCTGGACATCCCGTACTCTTTAGCGAGGTCATGTACGCGAGTCTTTGCCATGTGACCTACCTTCCAGGAAAACGGGCGCGTGCCCGGGACTGATCGTTCTGGCGCCCCTTAGATGAGGGAGTCGGGGTCGGAGCTGACCTCCACGTCTGCCATCTGCTCGTGAACGCCGCAGAAGCGCGAGCCGGGACGGGCCATGTTGCGGCACTGAATGCCGTTGGCGCCCACGTACTCGCAGCGGTGCTCGCCCTCCTCGACGGTCTCCTCCTCGACGGTAGCGCGCGGGAGGTCACGCAGGATGCCCGCGGCGAGGGACTCGTTCTTGATGTCAATGTGAAGGCCCGTGAGGCGTGCGGCGAGGCGGGCGTTCTGGCCCTCCTTGCCAATGGCGAGCGAGAGCTGGTCGTCGGGAACGATGACCGTGGCGTAGCCTGTCTCGGGGTCAATGATGACGCGGGAGACGCGAGCCGGGGAGAGCGCGGATGCCACGCACTTGGCGGGATCGTCGCTCCAGAGGACCACGTCGACGCGCTCGCCGCGAAGCTCGGAGACGACGGTGCGCACGCGGCTGCCCTTGGGGCCAACGCAGGCGCCCACGGGATCCAGGCGGTCGTCGTTGGAGGAGACGGCCACCTTGGAGCGGATGCCGGGCTCGCGGGCAACGCTGCGAACCTCGACGATGCCGTCATAGACCTCGGGAACCTCAAGCTCAAAGAGGCGACGGAGCAGGTCCGGGTGGGTGCGGGAGACCACGATGGGCGGACGCTGACGCTCGCCGCGGACCACGGGCTGTGTGGAGTTGGGGTCGCGCACGTCGATGATGATGGCCTTGATGCGCTGGTTGTGGCCGTAGCGCTCGCCGGCGGGGCGCTCGTTGCGCTCCTCGGGGTAGCGGCGCTGGTCAAAGTGCGGGAGTTCGGCCTCCACGCCCTCGCGGATCTTGATGATCGTGAAGTCGGGCGTGGTCTGGAGCACCGTGCCGGTGATGATGTCACCGATGCGCTGCGAGAACTCCTCGTAGATCTGCTGGCGGGCGGCATTGCGCACGATGGCGCGAATCTCGGCCTTGGCGTGCTGCGCGGCGATGCGGCTCGTGTCGGGGGGCGTGACGTCAACCTCGTCAAACTCGGAGTACTCGCCGGTCTCCGGGTCCTCCTCGCCCTTGGGGACGAGCTCGTAGACGTAGACGCGGCCCGTGGTGCGGTCGATGGTCACGCGCGCGCCAAAGGGCAGGTGCAGGACGTCGGCATAGCTCTTGGCGAGCGACTGCTCAAGACGCTCGATGAGGTAGAGCTGGTCGATGTGCTTCTCCTGGCACAGAAGCTCGAGGGCTTCCATCATCTCAGATGCCATGGTTTTTATCGCTCCTTACTTCTTTGTGCCCGCGTCGTTGAAGTCGGGCTTGATCGTGCACTTCCTGATATCGTCGAGGGCAAGCTCAACGCGCTCGCCATCGCACTCAAGGGCCACCGTGGACCCCTCAATACCCAAGAGGACGCCCGTGTAGCGGCGCCTTCCCTCACCCGGGACAAGGCTGGCGGAGACCGTCTCGCCCGCAAAGCGCTCAAAGTCATGCGGCTTGCGGAGCGGGCGCGCCATGCCCGGGGACGAGACCTCAAGCGTGAAGCTCGAGGGAATGGGATCGAGCTCGTCCAGAGCGGCGGAGATCCACTCGGTCTCGGCCGTCACCTCGTCGAGCGAGATCGTGGGCAGAGACTCGTCCGCATGGTCAATGCGGACGCGGACGCACGGGGCCTTTGTCGCGCCAACGACCTCGACGTCAACGACGTCAATGCCGCGCTCCGCACCCCGGGGCTCCAGGGCGTCAATGATGGTCTGCTCAAGACCTGCCTTGGGCATGCTTCCTCCTCACCTGCATACAGAAAGGAAGCGGGGCGAGAAGATCCACCCCACTTCCTACGATTACAACTTCGAATACGCTGCTAGTCTACGGTGTTTCTCGGTTTGCGTCAACCGCCCCTCCACGATAACCCCACAAGACGCACCCATCGGAGGCGAATATCTGTTGCGCGGCACCCCTCGTGTCACGCACGCCCAGTGTCCCCTGGTGCTCAAAACCGGATATGAGCAATCGGCGCGCTCAAATCCCCTCTTTGAGCGCAAGCACCTCAGTGAGAGGTCCTTCTCGCCAACGAGAGCCCAGCTAGCGAGAAGGACGATTGAAGTTGAGCTTCAAAATCCCAGCCCCTACAACGCCACCTGCACTCAAATCCCTGTTTTGAGCAACGCGTTTGCTCAAAACTAGATTTGTGCTCAAACGCCCACCCAGAACCGGATCTGGGTGCAAGACTGACCCAGAACGGGGATTTGCACACGAAAGGAAAGCCCAAATCTGGTTTTGGATGCTGCGTTGTACACAGATCTAGTTATGTGTACGGGCGAGCGCCCAGATCTGGTTCTGGGTGCTCGATAGCCACCATGAGCAAAGACCGACACAACGCAAACGGCACCGACATTCCGGCGAGAAGTTCCGCAAAGCGCACTTCTCGCGGGAAGGTCGGTGCCGCCCAACCCGTACGTATGGCTTTAGATGGCCACTATGTTGACCAGGCGGCCCTTGATGACGATGACCTTCTTGATCTCCTTGCCGGCGAGCTGCTCGGCAACCGCGACCTTGGCGGCCTCGGCGACCTCGTCGTCGGTGGCGTCGGCGGCAACCGTCACGCGGCCGCGAACCTTGCCCTTGATCTGGACGGCAATCTCGACCTCGTCGGCCTTGGCGGCCGCGGCGTCAAACTCGGGCCAGGCGGCGTTGTAGACGGAGCCCTCCTGGGCGAGTGCCTTGTGCCAGAGCTCCTCGGCCCAGTGCGGGCAGATCGGGGCGAGCATGGTCACGATCGCGTGCGCCACGGCAAAGCAGAGCGCCGGGTCGCGCTGCTCGAGCGTCACGTCGTTCACGTACTTGGACGCGGCGTTGGTGATCTCCATGACGGCGGAGATGGCGGTGTTGAACTGACCGCGGTCGAAGTCGGTGGTGCACTTGATGCCCATGCCGTTGAGCGTGCGCCAGAGCTCCTTGCCCGCCGCGTCGAGGGTGCCCGCGCCCACGGTGCCGGCGGCGGCGCCCTGGCTGAGCAGCCAGACGACGCGCCACGCGCGCTTGATGAAGCGGTTGGCGCCGGCGACGGCCTCCTCGTCCCAGTTGAAGTCCTTCTCGGGCGGGGCAATGAAGAGGATGGCCAGGCGCATGGTGTCTGCACCGTACGGCTCGATCACCGAGGACGGCGGCACGACGTTGCCCTTGGACTTGGACATGGTGTCACCGTTGGCGTCCTTGACCATGCCCTGGCAGAGGAGGTTCTCAAAGGGCTCGTCGATGCCGATCATGCCGAGGTCGCGCAGGACCTTGGTGAAGAAGCGGCTGTAGAGCAGGTGCAGGATGGCGTGCTCGATGCCGCCGATGTAGTTGTCCACCGGCATCCAGCGGTCCACGGCCTCGCGCGAGAAGGGCAGCTCCTCGTTGTGCGGGTCGCAGTAGCGCAGGTAGTACCAGCTGGAGCACGTGAAGGTGTCCATGGTGTCGGTGATGCGCTTGGCGGGCTTGCCGCACTTGGGGCACGTGGTCTCGTAGAACGGCGCGTAGGCGGCGAGCGTCTCGCCGGCGCCGAGGTCGAGCGTGTCCGGCAGCGTGACGGGCAGGTCCTCGTAGGGCACCGGAACGTCACCGCAGTCGTCGCAGTGGATCATCGGGATGGGGTTGCCCCAGTAGCGCTGGCGGCTGATGAGCCAGTCGCGCAGGCGGAACTGCACCGTCTTGCGGCCGAGGCCCTGCTGCCCAAGCCACTCGATGATGGCGTCCACGGCCTCGGAGTGCTTGCCGCCCTTCATGCCGGTGAAGCGGCCGGACTGCACGAGGTAGCCCTCGGCCTCCATCGCGTGGTCCCAGTCGACGGAGGTGACGACGAGCTCGCGCTGGTCCTTGAGCTGCTCGTAGAGCGGGTCGTCCTTCTCGCAGATGATCGGGGCAATCTCGAGGCCGTACTTCTTGGCGAAGTCGAAGTCGCGCTGGTCGCCGCAGGGAACGCCCATGACGGCGCCGGTGCCGTAGTCCATGAGGACGTAGTCGGCGACCCAGATGGGCGCCGGGCGGCCGTTCACGGGGTTGATCACGTAGCGGCCCGTGAAGACGCCGTGCTTCTCGCGCTCCGAGCCCTGGCGGTCGACCGAGGAGACCTTCTCTGCGGCGGCCTTGAGCTCGAGGAAGGCGGCCTCGTGCTCCGTGCCGGCAACGAGCTCCGCGGCAAGCGGGCTCTCGGGCGGCAGCAGGAAGAAGCTCACGCCAAAGAGCGTGTCCGGGCGCGTGGTGAAGACGGTGATCTTGGTGTCGGTGGGCGTCACGCCATCGACGTCCGCCAGCGTGAAGTCGATCTCGGCGCCCTCGGAGCGACCGATCCAGTTGGCCTGCATCGCGCGGACGCGCTCGGGCCACTTGCCCTCGAGCTTCTTGAGGTCATCGAGGAGCTCCTGGGCGTAGTCGGTGATCTTGAAGTACCACTGGGAGAGGGCGCGCTTCTCGGGCACGGAGCCGCAGCGCCAGCACTTGCCGTCCACGACCTGCTCGTTGGCGAGGACCGTCTGGCAGCCGGGGCACCAGTTCACCGGCGAGTTGTCGCGGTAGACGAGGCCCTTCTCCCACATCTTGAGGAAGATCCACTGGCCCCACTTGTAGTACTCGGGGTCGCAGGTGTTGAACATGCGGTCGTAGTCATAGGAGAAGCCCATGCGGCGCATGGTCTTGGTGGCCTGCGCGATGTTCTGGTGGGTCCAGACGCTCGCCTGCGTGTTGTGCTTGATGGCGGCGTTCTCGGCGGGCAGGCCAAAGGCGTCGTAGCCCATCGGGTGCAGCACGTCGAAGCCGCGCATGCGGGCCTGACGGGCCATGGCGTCGCCGATGGTGTAGTTGCGCGCGTGGCCCATGTGCAGGTCGCCCGAGGGGTACGGGAACATCTCGAGCACGTACTTCTTGGGCTTCTCGGGGCTCTCCTCGGTCTTGTAGAGCTCCTCGGCGTCCCAGGCCGCCTGCCAGCGGGTCTCGATCTCCTCGGCGTCGTAGGCCGGGACCTCAAAGTTCTTCTCGGCGTCGCTCATCTGCGTGACTCCTTTGTGTGCGATGGTCAACCGCTTGATTGTAGCAGCACCTCGGCTCAGGCGGTCGAACGTTCCTCCGAGAAGTGCGCTACGCGAAACTTCTCTACGGAACGTCCGACCGCCGTGATGAAGTTCAAGAAACGAAAGGCCTCCCGGATGTCTCGTAGAGAAGTTCCGCGTAGCGCACTTCTCGAAGAGACATCCGGGAGGCCGGCAGGTCCAGGTTCTTCTCGCCTAGCGATAGCTCACGCTGTGCTGGGAGTCCTTGACCACAACGTCGTGCGCGCCGCCCTCGACGATGGAGGTGGACGAGACGAGCGTCAGGCGCGCCTTCTCCTGCAGCTCCTTGATGGTCTTGGCGCCGCAGTTGCACATCGTGGACTTGATCTTGTAGATCGTCTGACCCACGCCCTCCTTGAGGGAGCCGGCGTAGGGCACGTAGGAGTCGACGCCCTCAACGAAGCCCAGCTTGGAGGCGCCGCCCTGGTCGTAGCGCTGCCAGTTGCGGGCGCGCGCGGAGCCCTCGCCCCAGTACTCCTTCATGTACTGGCCGTTCACGTTCACGCGCTCGGTGGGGCTCTCGTCAAAGCGGGCGAAGTAGCGGCCGAGCATCATGAAGTCGGCACCCATGGCCAGCGCGAGCGTCATGTGGTAGTCGTAGACGATGCCGCCGTCGGAGCACACGGGCACGTAGACGCCGGTCTCCTCGTAGTACTTGTCGCGCGCGCGGCAGACGTCGATGACCGCCGAGGCTTGGCCGCGGCCGATGCCCTTGGTCTCGCGCGTGATGCAGATGGAGCCGCCGCCGATGCCCACCTTCACGAAGTCGGCGCCGCAGTCGGCAAGGAAGCGGAAGCCGTCGCCGTCGACAACGTTGCCCGCGCCGATCTTGACGGAGTCGCCGTAGTTGGCGCGGACCCACTCGATCGTGCGCTTCTGCCACTCGGAGAAGCCCTCGGAGGAGTCGATGCACAGCACGTCGGCGCCCGCCTCCACGAGCAGCGGCACGCGCTCGGCGTAGTCGCGCGTGTTGATGCCCGCGCCCACCATGTAACGCTTATTGGCGTCGAGCAGCTCGTTGGGGTTGGACTTGTGCTGGTCATAGTCCTTGCGGAAGACGATGCCCATGAGGTGGTCGTTCTCGTCCACGACGGGCAGGGCGTTGAGCTTGTTGTCCCAGATGACGTCGTTGGCCTTCTTGAGGGTGATGTCCTTGTCACCCACGATGAGCTTCTCGCGCGGCGTCATGAACTCGCGGACCTTCTTCTGGTGGTCGTCACGACTGGGACGGTAGTCGCGGCTGGTCACGATGCCGAGGAGCTTGCCACGGGAGGAGCCGTCGTCAGTGACGGGCATGGTGGAGTGGCCGGTGCGAGCCTTGAGCTCCATGACCTGCTCCATCGTCATGTCCGGCGTGAGCGTGGAGTCGGACTCCACGAAGCCGGCCTTGTGGTCCTTGACGGCCTTGACCATGGCGGCCTCGGACTCGGGCGTCTGGTTGCCATAGATGAAGGCGAGGCCGCCCTCGATGGCGAGCGCCACGCCCATGTCAACGCCCGAGACGGACTGCATGATGGCCGAGACCATGGGAATGTTGAGGCTGAGCGCCGGCTCCTCGCCGCGACGGAACTTCACGAGCGGCGTCTTGAGCGAGACGTTGGCGGGAATGTTCTCCGCCGAGGAGTATCCGGGAACGAGCAGGTACTCGGAAAAGGTGTGGGACTCCCCCTCGAAGAACGTTGCCATGCGCTGGCTCCTCTCCCCGCCCGCGGCGGTTGGTTGGTTGAGTTCACCTCATTGTAACATCCGCTCACGGGTTTTTCAGGGGCCGTTTGCCGAGAAGTGCCAGCTCACGAGAAGGACATGCGAAGGGTGGTCGCAGGAGGCGAGCGCCGTATACTCGAAGCATCGAGAGGGGGCCTCATGGAAAGTGCGCGCGTGGCCGCGGCGGTGCGGCAAATCATGGACGAGACGGCAAGTCGGGCGACACGGGCGGGGCGCAACGTCCTCATGCTGGCGTGGTTCGAGGACGAGATGGGCGCGCTGCCGCGCAACCCCGGCGACTACGACATCATCTCGATGACGGCGCCGCTTGGCGGGCTTTGCGGAGACGCGTCGTGCCCGGACGCGGACCGCACGGTTTTTCTCGCCCTGTACTTCATGACCGATCGTTTTGTTCAAAGTCTCATGCCCATCGCGGACGAGGACTCACCGCTCTTTCACATGCTCACGACCACCGCTGCAAAGCGCCACCCCGTGCGCCGCGTCAGCACGCCCGACCCCAACAAGGAGCTCATGATCGACCTCTTTGCCGCCGCGGCGGTGGCCTACGTGGAGCGCCACGACGGCTGGGAGCAGCTGGTGGAGGCGCTCGGCGTCGCCATCATTGCCTTGGTCTCCCCTGTCATCCCCGAAGAGGCGCCGAAGGGTGCAGACGAGGTGCTCGCTGTTATCCTGCAGGAAATCTCCGCGCACCCGGAGTCCGTGAGCCTCTCTGCGCTGGCGCGGCGCTACTCATACAGCACCACGTACCTCTCCGAGCTCATCCATGAGCACTGCGGCATGACGTTCACCCAGCTCGTGGCCGAGCAGCGCATGGATCGAGCGGCAATGCTGCTGCGCGCGACGAATCTGCCGGTGCGCGAGGTGGCTAGGCAGGTGGGCTACTCGGGGACAAGCAACTTTTACCGCACTTTTAGAGCCCGTTTTGGGTGCGGTCCCGCCGAGTACCGAGCAGGTGCCAAAAAATAACGGACATTGGTTTCCTAAAAATGGCTCGCAGAGAAGCGTTTTCCCAGTTGAGCAACTTTTTTAAGGAAAACAATGTCCGTTATTTTTACGCCGTCCCGACCAGACATCACTTGACGCGGGACAGGCGGCCGTCGCGGACCTCGTAGATGCGGTCGGCCGCCGCGTCAAGCTCGCCCGAGTGCATGATCGCCACGACGGTCTTGCGGCCGCGCAGGCCGGCGAGGTGGTCGCACAGGCGCGCCCGCACCCCGGCGTCGAGGTTCGCGAGCGGCTCGTCGAGAAGGACCACGGGCTCGGGGCGCGAGAGCGCGCGGAGGAGCCCCAGCTTCTGACGCTCGCCGAGGGAAAGGTTGAGCGGCTGGTCCGTGATGGCGCGCTCGGTCAGGTCGCCCAGGTCGAGTACGCGGGCCGCCTCCGGGTCCGCCGCGGCGCCGAGGAGATTGTAGGCGAGATTTCCGGGAAACACGGGAACGGGATAGGTGAGGTAGGCCGCATGGAGCGCCTCCAGCGAAAGCGCGGCCTGCCCGTCGAGGTCGGCTGGGTCTGAGAGCCCGCGCAGGAAGTCCAGCAGGCGGGACTTGCCCGAGCCGTTGGCGCCCTTCACCACCACGAGCTCGCCGGGGCGCACCTCGAACTCCCCCGCCCAGAGGCGCTTGCCGTCCTCGTCGCGCGCGGGCGTCGCCCAGAGCGTTCCGTCGACACGCGCCGCGGGGTCACCGGAGCCCATTGTCGAGAGCGCCTCGAAGCCGGAGGGCTCCGCCGCAGCCGCGGCAACCTCACGCAGGCGCTCGACGTGCGGAATGTTTCCACGAACCTGCGCCACGCGCTGCGCGATAGCAGTAAGCGGCGCCTGAACGAGCTGCGCAAGCGAGTACGCCACGAGCACCTGGCCCACGCCTGCCGCACCCAACACGCAACGCCACGCGGCAACGCCCATCATCGCCGCCGCGAGCGCGCAGGAGAGCAGCGCCGGGAGGTTGGAGATGAGCAGCTCGAGGAAGCGATAGCGAGTCACGGTGCACAGAAACGCCTCGGAGCGGTCGCGATAGCGCGCCGAGAAGTACCCCTCGGCGCCGGCCGCGTTGACGGCGCGCTTGTTCTCAACGATGCGCTTGGACTCGCCGAGCCAGGCGTCCTGCACGGGGAGGATGTCGCGCTCGAGCTCGGCGAGCGAGCGCGTGGGAAGCCGCAGCGCGAGCCAGAGGACGGGCGCGTAGACGACGATAAGCGCCGCCATCAGCGGGTCGATCAGCGCCGTGATGGCCACGGTCCCCACCAGCGCCAGCACCGCCCCCGGGATGCGCACGCTGGCCCCGGCGTAGAGCAGCGTGCCGTAGGTGTCGGTCGAGTTCATGAGGACGTTCACGAAGTGGCCCTTCTCACGGCGCGCGAAGGCGCGCTGCGGGGCCGCGAGGATGTTCCTAGCGCAGGCCACGGCGCTATCGAGGAAGCGGCGCACCCCCAGCCACGTGGGCACCCACTCGCCAAGGAGAACCGTCGCGGCAACGGACGCCACTGCGAGGACGAGGGCGAGGGAGAGCGGCGTCCCGACGCCCGGTGCCCCGCTCGCAAGCACGTCGACGACGCGCCCAACGACGATGCTCGTCGCTGCGGCGAGCAGCGTGGACGCCGCGACGCCCACGGAGCGAGCGACATTGCGAATGCTTATGTCCACAATCGGGTATGTGCTCTTCTTAATCATGATTCCACCAATCTGGCGCGCTCGCGCCTTAGGGATGACTCCAGCCGGAACCTGTAAATGGGGACCGCCCACAATTAACAGACGCGGGACAGGCGGCCGTCGCGGACCTCGTAGATGCGGTCGGCCGCCGCGTCAAGCTCGCCCGAGTGCATGATCGCCACGACGGTCTTGCGGCCGCGCAGGCCGGCGAGGTGGTCGCACAGGCGCGCCCGCACCCCGGCGTCGAGGTTCGCGAGCGGCTCGTCGAGAAGGACCACGGGCTCGGGGCGCGAGAGCGCGCGGAGGAGCCCCAGCTTCTGACGCTCGCCGAGGGAAAGGTTGAGCGGCTGGTCCGTGATGGCGCGCTCGGTCAGGTCGCCCAGGTCGAGTACGCGGGCCGCCTCCGGGTCCGCCTCCCGGCCCAGCAGGTTCTCCGCGAGCGAGCCTGTTACCACGGGCACCGGGTACGTGAGGTAAGCTGCGTCAAGCGCCTCCGGCGCGAGCACGGCCTCGCCGTCGAGGTCAGCGAGGTCGGATAGCCCGCGCACGAGGTCGAGCAGGCGGGACTTTCCCGTTCCGTTGGCGCCCTTCACCACCACGAGCTCGCCGGGGCGCACCTCGAACTCCCCCGCCCAGAGCCGCTTGCCGTCCTCCCCGCGCGCGGGCGTCGCCCAGAGGGTTCCCTCCACGCGCGCCACCAGGTCCTTCTCGCCCGTCGAGAGCGCCTCGAAGCCGGAAGGCTCCCCGGCCTCACCGGCGTGCTCGCGCAGCAGAACGACGTTCGGACGGCTGGCAACATAGAAGCTCACGAACGAGCAGATGCCTGCCATGGGGGTCTGTAGCAGCGAGAAGAGCTGCCACGCCGCGACGACCGACCCGAGGCTCACCTGTCCCGCCGACCAGAGCGCCACGCACACGGCGAGCACCGCGACTTGAAGTGCCGGCGAGATGGCGGCAGGAAGCGTCGCCTGCACGGTGTCAGCGAGGCGATGCCGGCGGAGGAACGCGCGATACTCGTTCGTGCTCCCCTCAAAACGCTGCAGGTAGAACTCCTCGGCGGCGCCGGCGTTAGCCGCGCGCTTCTCCTCCACGAGGCGACGGACTTCCTCCTGCCAGGCCTCACTCGCGGGCATCATCTCCATGAGCAGGCGCCCGGCGGAGTGCATGGGGCCCCAGTTGACCGCAAAGTACACGGCCAGGCCACAGAGAAAGACGAGCACGAGCAGGACGTCGATCGCCGTGGCGCAGCCCAGCAGCGCCACGACCGCGATCGCGTACCCCACCGCGTTCACGTTCAGGTAGACCGCCATGGCACCGTAACCAAACGCCGCAGCGTTCACCACGTTCAGGAAGTGGCCGGCGTCGTGGCGCTCAAAGGCGCGCTGCGGCATGGCGAGCAGCTGGTCGATCGCCCCGTCGGAGGCCTCCACCTCCGCGCGGAGGTTGGCCTTGAGCGGGAGCCAGTCATCGAGGGCGAACTTCGCGAGCGCGGCCGCGAGCGACACGCCGAGAAACGTCGTCAGACGCGCCACAATCTCACCGAGCGTGAGCCCGCCCGATGCAAGCCCGTCCACGATCGCGCCCAGCAGGTACGCCGCGCCCGCCGAGAGCACGGTCCCAGAAGCCACGCCGAGTGCCAGCATAAGGTTGTGCACGCTCGGCCTAAAGAGCGGGTATGCCTTCCCGCCTGAGGTTCTTCTTGTCATGTTCTTCTCCTTCCACGATGCTGGAACCATCGTAGAGACGAGAAGTACGCCGCAGGTCAGAACAGCGCCACGTCCGAAACCGCGTCACTCAGCACCCGAAAAATCGGCGCACCCCCACAGCAGGAGTGCGCCGAATCTTTGGATTGGCAGGCAAAAGGGGACGTGTTATTTCTCTCAGAGTTTTTGGGACAGGCCTGCCCACGCAAATTTGGGCAGGCCTGTCCCAAAAACTCTGAGAGAAATAACACGTCCCCTTTTGCCCTACGCGCCGGAACCGCCCACGACGTCGTCAACGTTGACGGCAATGTCGTGCTTGGTGGGCACCCACTCGACCTTCTTGAAGAGCGCGGCCACCGTAATGGGGATGTAGGTCATCATGAAAAACGGGAACGTGAAGATGTTCGTGACGACTCGCCACTTTTTCTTGGCGTGAATCTTCTTGCGCTCGGAAATCGTGGTGATCACCGCAAGGATGAGAAACACGACGTACATGGACGCAAAGGTCATGATGAGCGACCCCACGCACATGTCGAGCTCGGCCTGCGTGGCAATGAAGCCGTGGCTAAGCGAGCCCACGATGAGGTACGTCGCGTTCACAAAGAACGAGAGCAGCGTCAAGATCATGCCGGGCGCCACCGTCATGAGCATGTCGTAGCTCGCGAAGCGGCCCTTGGAGATGCCCTTCACCAGGTCGCGCCCGTAGCTAAAGAACACCTGGTAGAAGCCCTTGGTCCAGCGCATGCGCTGAGTCCAGGACGCCTTGAACGTGACGGGCTGCTCGTCGAAGAACTCCGCCGGCGCATAGCCGATCTGCACGTTGTTGGCGCAGCAGAACGTGGAGAACTGGATGTCCTCCGTGAGGGTGTGGAAGTCCCAGCCGTGCATACCGCGCACGATGCGCTCGGACACCATCCAGCCCGAGCCGGAGATGGCGCAGCTCGTGCCCATCATCATGCGCGCGTTGTTGAGGAACTTCGCCTCGCGCATGAACCAGAGCGCATAGGCGGCGCTCACCCACGAGGAGTCAAAGTTCTTGGAGTTGCGATACCCCGTGCAGACGAGGTAGCCCGCGTCAAAGGCCTGGTTCATAACTGAGATGAAGTCCTTTGAGACGAGGTTGTCCGCATCAAGGACGACAAACGCCTCGTACTTGTCGCCGTACTCGTTGAGGATGCGGTCGAAGCCGTAGTCGAGCGCCCAGCTCTTGCCGCGGCGCGCGAGGTCGTTGCGGTCCCAGACGATGGCGCCCGCCTTCTCTGCCTCGGCGTGCGTGTTGTCCGTGCAGGCGTCGCACACCACGAAGACGTCCATGAGCTCGCGCGGGTAGTTCTGCTCGAGGATGGAGCGCACGAGGTTGCCAATAACGACTTCCTCGTTGTGTGCCGAGATGAAGAAGGCGTAGCGGTGCTGCTTCTTGGCCTCGGGCAGCCTCACGGTGCCCTTGAACATCACGCGCAGCACATACACGATCTGGTAGAAGTACGCCAGCGTGAAGAACAGCCAGATGATCAGGTTGAAGATGACGAGCGGCGTGAGGCCAAACTTGTTGAGCTCCATCATGGGCATGGCGCACCCCTTGCGCTTCTCGGCGGACTATGCGGAGACGCCGAGCTGCGGGCAGATGTCCTCGCCCGCGGCGGTGCGCCCCATTGAGGTTTCCTTAAGAGATTCTAGTACATCGAGCAGGTCGTCCGGCAGGCGGTCGGCAAGCTCTATCGTCTCTCCGGAGACGGGATGGTCAAAGCGGATGTGCCAGGAGTGCAGGAACTGGCGAGAAAGACCGCGGTTGATGCGCTCGTCCCCGCGCCCGTAGAGCTGGTCGCCCACAAGCGGGTGGCCAATGTGGCGCATGTGCACGCGGATCTGGTGCGTGCGACCGGTGTAGAGGTGGCACTCCATGAGCGTGTACCCCTCGTCGCGCCTGCCCGCCTCAAAGCGCTCGAGCACGCGGAAGGTGGTGATGGCCTCGCGGGCCCCCGGCGCGTCCGAGACCGCCATCCGGATGCGGTCGCGCGTGGAGCGCGCGATGCCGGTCTCGATGGTGCCCTCGTCATGCGCCACGTAGCCGTGCACGAGCGTCACGTAGCGACGGTCGAGCACGCGCATGCGAATGAGGTCCTGGAGGGCCTTCTGCGTGGCGTCGTCCTTGGCGGCAACCATGAGCCCCGTCGTGTCCATGTCCAGGCGGTGCACGATGCCGGGGCGCTCCTCGCCCTGCAGCATGCCCAGGTGCTCGTAGCCGCAGTGGGCAACGAGGGCGTTGGCGAGCGTGTCGTCCACGTGGCCGGGACTCGGGTGGCACACCAGGCCCAGCTGCTTGGAGAGCACGATGAGGTAGTCGTCCTCAAAGCGGATGTCGAGCGGAATCTCCGGGTTGGGGCGCAGCGGCCCCGTGGGGGCGTCCGGCTCCTCAACGAGGGCGCGCACGCGGTCGCCGAGAAGGACCTTCTCGCTTTTGCTCGTGGCGGGGGTCTCGTTGATGGTGACGGCGCCCTCTTCGACGAGACGGGCGCAGGCGGAGCGGCTCGGCATGCCCTCGCCCGTGGCGAGAAAGGCGTCAAGCCTCATGCCATCGGACTCGGGCCCCACCAAGAGGTTCATCACGCGCGACGCCACAGGCTTTCTCCTCCCCCGTCTCGGGCGCTGCCATCGGCAGGCTATCGTATCACGGGGCGGAAGCGCCCACAGCGCCTACACGTACGGATGCAGTGGTGCTCGGTAAGCCGCCGGCGCACATGTTCCGCGAGTGCTCATGTTCCGCGAGTGCGCGAAACTCGGCCGCCATTCTCAAAAATAGCCCTTCTCGCGCAAAAATTACCCGCGGAAACGTTGGCGAGAAGGACGTCGTTTTGAAAACTCAAGCCGAATTTCGCACACTCGCGATCCTAGTGGAGTCAGCCGGCGGCGTCAGGCCGAATGCTCGGCAGAGCGCCCGCCATCGTGCTCGTGCTCCTGACGCGCATCCCAGCGCCACCAGAGAAACAGGGCGACGAACACCCCGCAGGTGACAAAAATGTCGGCCACATTGAAGATGGCAAAGTCCATGAACGTGGTTTTGAAGAAATCCGTGACGGCACCAAGCGTAACGCGATCGATGGCGTTGCCGATGCCGCCGCCCGCGACGCCCGCAACAACCAGCAGCAAAGAGAGCGGGACGTCGGTGCGGCGCCACGCCACCCAAAGGCCGGCGCAGCTTATCACGGCCGCAATGGCAACAAAGAGCGGACCCGCGCCCTCCCCCATCGAGAACGCAGCGCCGGTGTTGTAGACAAGGCTAAGTTCCATCACGCCCGGGATGAGCGTGACGGGCTCGCCGGGCACGAGCTCGGCGCGCGCGGCGCCCTTGCTCCACTGGTCAAGCGCCACGACCGCGGCGGCGACCAGCGCAAAGAGCGCCAGCCGCCGCACGCGGGCGGAAGTCGATGGGCCGGTCGCGGTCACGCGCTACTCCGCGTCCTCGAGCGCGGCCACGGCGTCGTGGCAACGCGGGCAGAGACCATCCTCGCCGAGCTCGCGGAAGTTCCAGCAGCGCGGGCACTTCTCGCCGTGCGCGGGCTCGACGGAGCAGGCGAGCTCCTCGCCCTGGGCGAGAAGGACCTCGGAGCAGACGAAGGGCTCCGCAAGGTCGCAGCCCTGCTCGCCGGAGAGGAGCGCGAGGGTCTCGGCCGGCGCCGTAAGCGTGGCGCGCGCGGCCTGCGTGGTCTTCTCGGTGAGCGTGCTGTCGGCGATGGCGGCCTCGTAGGCCTTGGTGAAGGCGGCGCGGGCCTCGACGACGGCATCGTAGGCGGCGAGGTAGGGCTCATAGACCTCGGCCGTCCAGGGAGCTTGGTACCAGTCGAGAAGGGCGGCGTACTCCTGGCCGTCGCGCAGCGACGCCGGGAGGTAGCTCATGGCCTCGTCGGTGGTGTAGACGAGGATGGGCTGAAGGTCGTGGACCAGCATCGAGAGGATCTGCGCCCACACGGTAAGCGCGGAGCGGCGCTCGAAGCCGTTCTTCTCGCCGCAGTAGACACGGTCCTTGGTGGCGTTGAGGTAGCCGTTGGAGAGCTCCGTGATCACGTAGTCGTAGAGGGTGCGGTAGACCACGTTGAAGCGATAGGACTCGTAGGCAGCGCTCACCTGGTCGTGGACCTGGCAGAGGCGCGCGAGCGTGAGCTTGTCGTACGGGAGGAGCTCGTCATACGGCACGGCGTCGGTCGCCGGGTCAAACTGGCCCTCGATCTCGCCCAGCAGGAAGCGCAGGGTGTTGCGGAAGCGGCGGTAGGCCTCGCCCACGTGGTCGAGGATGGAGTCGTCGCAGGGTATGTCGTTGGAGGTGTCCACCGAGGTGACCCAGAGGCGCAGGATGTCGGCGCCGCGGGTGTCGCACTCGGCGTTGGGGTCGATGACGTTGCCGAGCGACTTGGACATCTTGCGGCCCTGGCCGTCGAGCGTGAAGCCCTGGGAGACCACGGACTTGTACGGCGCCACGCCGTAGGCGCCCACGGAGGTCATGAGCGAGCTCATGAACCAGCCGCGGTGCTGGTCGGAGCCCTCGAGGTACATGTCAGCCGGGAACGTGAGGTTGTCGCGGTGGCGGCAGACGGCGGTGTGGGAGACGCCGGAGTCCCACCAGACGTCGAGAATGTCCTTGTTTGCCTTGAGGTGGTGAGAGCCGCACTTGGGGCAGACGCACGACTGCCCGAGGTAGCTCGCGGGGTCATCGGTGAACCAGGCGTCGGAGCCCTTGCTCCGGAAGAGCTCGATCACGGCGTCGAGCGTGTCGTCGTTCATTACGGTCTCGCCGCAGTCCTGGCACGTGAAGGCCGGGATGGGCACGCCCCAGTTACGCTGGCGGCTGATGCACCAGTCCGGGCGGCCCTCAACCATCGAGCCGATGCGCTTGATGGCGTGGGACGGGTAGAACTGGACCTTGGAGAGCTCCTCGAGCGACTGCTCGCGGAGGCTCTTGCCGCCGCGCAGGGGCTTGTCCATGGAGACGAACCACTGGCTCGTGGCGCGGAAGATGACGGGCTCCTTGCAGCGCCAGCAGTGCGGGTAGCTGTGGTTGATGTCCTCGTGAAGAATCAGCGTGCCGCGCTCGCGCAGCCACTCGATGATCTTGGGGTTGGCCTCGTTCACCTCCATGCCGGACCACGGGCCGCCTGTACCCATGCCGTCACCCACAAAGAAGCGGCCGTCGTCATCCACGGGCATGACCGTGGGGATGCCGAACTTCTGACCGGCGAGGTAGTCGTCCACGCCGTGGCCGGGAGCGCAGTGGACGATGCCCGTGCCGTCGTCTAGGGTGACGTAATCGGCGTAGATGAACTCGCCCGTCTCGCCCTGGTCGCCAAAGATCGGCTGCTTGTAGCGGTTGTGCGCGAGCTGCTCGCCCGTGGCGCGCCAGGGCTCGCCGTCCTCGCCGCGCACGAGCTCGACCTCGCCGTAGCCAAACTTGGCGGCGCAGCGCTCGGCGAGCGCTTCGGCCACGATCTCCGCGCGGCCGTCGTGGACGAGCGCCACGTAGGTGGCCTCGGGGTGGCAGATCACGGCGTCGTCGGCGGGAAGGGTCCACGGCGTGGTGGTCCAGATGTCAACGAAGAGCCTGCCGGCCCAGGCCTCGAGGCCCGCCGGGGTCGTGGTCATCTCAAAGCGCACGAAGATGGCCGGGCTGACCTCGTCACCGTACTCGATCTCCGCCTCGGCGAGGGCCGTGTGGCAGTGGGAGCACCAGTGCACGGGCTTGGAGCCCTGCGTGATGGCACCCGCGTCAAAGATGGCCTTGAAGATCTCGATGTCCGTGGCGTCGTAGTCGTTCACGTAGGTGAGGTAGGGGTTGTCCCACTCGCCCAGCACGCCCAGGCGCTTGAAGCCCTGGCGCTGGGTGTCAACCTGCTCCACGGCCATCTTGCGGCAGAGCTCGCGGATCTTCTCGGTGGGAAGCTGGTTGAACTTCTCGGTGCCGAGCATGGTCTCGACCTTGTGCTCGATTGGCTGGCCGTGGCAGTCCCAGCCGGGGACGTACGGCGTCTGGTAGCCGCGCATGGACCAGTAGCGGTTGATGATGTCCTTGGAGATCTTGTTCTGAGCGTGGCCGAGGTGGATGGGGCCGTTGGCATACGGGGGACCGTCGTGAAGGACGAACTTCTCGTGCCCCTCGTTCTTGGCGATCATCTGCTCGTAGACGTGGTTCTCCTCCCACATGGCCAGGCGCTTGGGCTCGTTCTGGGCCAGGCTGGCGCGCATGGGAAAGCCCGTGCTCGGCAGGTTGGTCGTTTTCTTGTACTCGTTTTTCGCCACGCTCTCCTCCTTCGTGATTCAAAAGGGGACAGACCCCTTTTGAATCATTTTCCCTCGGGCACAAAAAGCGCGCCCGTCCCTCCTGCTGGGACGAAGCGCGCATGCGACTTCGCTTGTGAACCACCCAGCGAGCGGATTTCCGCCTTACTCGGCTGGCCTGTGTCGGCGGCCACTCCGGCGACGCCTACTCACGGCGAGAAGAACGCTCCTCTCGGCGCTTTGGGGCCGCAGCTCGGGGGTGATCTTCGCCGGGACACGGCCGCGGGCTCCCACCGTCCCCGCTCTCTCTTGACCGCGCGACCCCGGGTACTCTCCCCTTCATCGCCTGTTGCAGCATGGTAGCACGTCAGCGTGGTGCGTCGCGTCAAAATGTTCGCAAAAGCGCAACCATGGAGACCTCGCAGGCACCTCACCAAAAAGTGGTTGCCTAATTTGATACCAGTGGCACAGAATGGGGTTCAGAGTCCACCACGAAGGGACGCCCATGGCAGACAAGGCACTCTCCCCCGCCAACCGCAAGTACCTCGAGCTCCTCTCCGAGAAGTTCCCCTCCGCGCAATCGGTCTACACGGAGATTATCAACCTCGAGGCCATCCTCAACCTCCCCAAAGGCACGGAGCACTTTGTCTCGGACGTGCACGGCGAGTACGACGCCTTCAAGCACATCCTCAACAACTGCTCCGGCGTCATCCGGGAGCGCGTGGCCGCCACCTTCCGCTTTGAGCTCACTCACGACGAGCAGGCCGACCTCTGCACCCTCATCTACTACCCGCACCGCAAGCTCCGCCGCCTGCGCTCCAGCGGCACGGCCACTCCGGAGTGGTACGCCATAACCCTCATGCGCCTCGTGCGCCTGGCGCGCTACCTCTCGGACTCCTACACGCGCTCCAAGGTGCGCAAGGCCATGCCCGTCGAGTATGCCTACATCATCGATGAGCTTCTCCACGCGGCCCCCGGCGAGGGCGAGCAGCGCCAGCGCTACCACCAGCGCATCATCGACACCATCGTGGACACCGGCTCGGCCGATGACTTCATCGTGAGCCTCGCCTCGCTCATCAAGCGCCTCGCCGTGGACCACCTCCACCTCGTGGGCGACGTCTTTGACCGCGGGTCGCACGCCGACAAGATCCTCGACCGCCTCATGGAGTACCACTCCGTGGACCTACAGTGGGGCAACCACGACATCGTGTGGATGGGTGCGGCCGCGGGTTCCGCCACGTGCCTTGCCGCCGTCATCCGCAACAACATCCGCTACGACTCGCTCAAGATCCTCGAGGGCGCCTACGGCATCTCCCTGCGCGAGCTCGCGCTCTTTGCGGAGGCAACCTATCGCGCAGACGACGCCATGAGCCCGCTCGAGAAGGCCATCTCGGTCATTCTCTTCAAGCTCGAGGGGCAGACCATCCTTCGTCACCCCAACTGGCACATGGAGGACCGCCTGCTGCTCGAGCACGTGGACCCCGCCCGGGGCGTCGCACGCGTGGGCGAGAAGGACTATGAGCTCACCACGAGCGACTTCCCCACGCTCAATCCGGGTGACCCCTACGCACTCTCCGAGGACGAGCTCCGCGTGATGGACAACCTCCTCGAGGCTGTGCGCACCTCGTACAAGCTGCAGAAGCACGTGAACTTCCTCTACGAGCACGGGAGCGCCTACCTCGTCCACAACAACGACGTGCTGTTCCACGCCTGCGTGCCCATGAACGAGGACGGCACGTTCCACCCCGTGAACCACCAAGGCCAGCTGCTCTCCGGCAAGGCCTATTACGACTACGCGGACAAGCTCGCGCGTCGCGCCTGGCACGAGCACGACGAGGTCTCGCTCGATTGGATGTGGTACCTCTGGTGCGGACGCTACTCCCCGCTCTCGGGCCGCGTGGTCAAGACCTTCGAGCGCACCTACTTCAAGGACCGCAGCACGTGGGAGGAACCTCGAGACCCCTACTACGCGCTCACGGATGACGAGCGCGTCTGCCGCCGAATCCTCGAGGAGTTTGGCGTAGACCCCAGCTGCGGCCACATCATCAACGGCCACACGCCCGTCCATGCCTCGGAGGGCGAAAAGGCCGTGCGCGCGGGGGGACGGCTCATCGTCATCGACGGAGGCTTCTGCCAGGCCTACCACAAGACCACCGGTATCGCCGGCTACACCCTCATCGCCGACCCGCGCGGCATGCGCATCAAGGCTCATCGCCCCTTCGGCTCAATTGCGGACGTCCTCGACCTCAACGCCGACATCATGAGCGACGACGACCGCTTCGAAGTAAGGCCGCACCCTCTCACGATCAACGACACGGACACCGGCGCCGACATCCGCGAGCAGATCGCCGACCTCCGGGCGCTTCTCAACGCCTACCGCTCTGGCGAGCTCCCCGAGCGCTCGTAAATTGTGACAATGGCGACAGGGTAGATTGTCACCATGGCCCAATGGTGACAATCTACCCTGTCACCATTGTCACAATTTACGCCGTCAGCTTTGTCACCAAAATGGGTATCAGATAACCCAAGTACCACCTCTTACGAAGGGTAAACGCAAAAGATGGACATGAACGAGAACAAGCGTCGTCGCTCGATGCTGCTCTACATCCTGGTCGCGATTATCGCGTACCTCGCGATCAGCCAGGCACTCGGAAGCGGCCTCACGGCGAGCCAGGTACAGAGCGTGACCTACACCGAGTTTCTCAACATGGTCGACGAGAACAAGGTCACAAAAGTTGACCTCAACACCGGGGACAACACGCTTACCTTTACGACAGGAGAAGGCGAGAGCCAGAAGATCTACGAGACCACCATGTGGCCGACAGATGACACCCTCATCCAACGGCTTGACGAACATGGGGTCAACGCTGACGCAAACATCCCGGACACCTCGGGTGACCTCTGGCTCATGCTGCTCATCTCCTACGGCCTGCCCATCCTCATCTTCCTCGGCATTGGCTGGTGGCTCAACCGCCGCATGAAGAAGGCCATGGGAGACGACGGCCCCTCCATGAACTTTGGCGGGGGCGGCTTTGGCATGGGCGGCGGCCTCGGCAAGTCCAACGCAAAGGAGATCAAGGGCGAGGACACCGGCGTAACCTTCAAGGACGTTGCCGGCCAGGACGAGGCCAAGGAGTCCCTGCAGGAGATCGTGAGCTTCCTCAAGAGCCCCGAGAAGTACAACGAGATCGGCGCGCGCTGCCCGCGCGGCGCGCTGCTCGTGGGCCCTCCGGGCACGGGCAAGACGCTCTTGGCCAAGGCCGTTGCCGGCGAGGCGGGCGTCACCTTCTTCCAGATTGCCGGCTCGGCCTTCGTGGAGATGTTCGTCGGCCGCGGCGCCGCCAAGGTGCGCGACCTCTTCAAGCAGGCCAACGAGAAGGCCCCCTGCATCATCTTCATCGACGAGATCGACGCCGTGGGCAAGCGGCGCGACAGCTCCCTCTCCTCCAACGACGAGCGCGAGCAGACCCTGAACCAGCTCCTCTCCGAGATGGACGGTTTCGACAACCACAAGGGCATCGTGGTTCTGGCCGCGACCAACCGCCCCGAGACGCTCGACCAGGCGCTCCTGCGCCCGGGCCGCTTTGACCGCCGCATCCCCGTCGAGCTCCCCGACCTCGCCGGCCGCGAGGCCATTCTCCAGATTCACGCCCATGACGTGAAGATGGAGCGCGGCATCGACCTTGGTGTAGTGGCTCGCTCCACGCCCGGCGCGTCCGGCGCGGACCTTGCCAACATCATCAACGAGGCGGCACTTCGCGCGGTGCGCTTCGGACGCAACCGCGTGACGCAGGAGGACCTGCTCGAGTCCGTCGACGTGGTCATCGCCGGCGAGAAGAAGAAGTCGACGGTCCTCTCCCCGCACGAGAAGGAGGTCGTCTCCTACCACGAGACGGGCCACGCCATCGTGGCGGCCATGCAGAAGGGCTCCGCCCCCGTCTCAAAGATCACGATCGTCCCGCGCACCTCGGGCGCGCTCGGCTTCACGATGCAGGTCGAGGAGGACGAGCACTTCCTCACCACGCGCCAGGAGGCAAAGGACAAGATCGCCGTTCTCTGCGGCGGCCGCGCGGCCGAGGAGCTCATCTTCAACGAGATGACCACCGGAGCCTCAAACGACATCGAGAAGGCCACCCAGCTCGCGCGCGCCATGGTCACGCAGTATGGCATGTCGGACAAGTTTGGCATGGTGCAGCTCGGCCAGCCTGCGAGCCGCTACCTCGGCGGCGGGCAGCAGCTCACCTGCTCCGAGGGCACGGCGCAGGAAATTGACGCCGAGGTCCAGGCGCTCGTCGAGGAGGGCCACCAGACCGCGCTCAGGACCCTGCGCGAGAACCGCTTCAAGCTGCATGAGATCGCCCACTACCTCCAGAAGAAGGAGACCATCACGGGCGACGAGTTCATGAACATCCTCACCCGCGACGACGGCTTTGCCCCCAAGATGCCCGCGCCGGAGCAGTAGCCACTCATCTTACGAGCACGCCCTCGGCCCCCGCGACCATGCTGAGTCGCGGGGGCCGCCTCTTCTCGCCGGTTCTTCTCGCGGTGTCTCAGGCGGTTCCGCCGACCTGGCAAAACACTTGGGTTTTGGGCAAAAGATTTGATGCCCTCACGCGCCTGAGAGCTCGCGCGCATAAAACATGTTGCCCAAAACCGGGATATACCATCTCTTAGATTAATTACTGGTGAGAAGAACTGGCCACTCGGACCAGTGACATAAAACTTGTTGCCCAAAACCCGGCAAAACCATTCGGAAACGAGAGCTCCGCGAGCACGAGAGGGTCAAAAACCCAAAACCGGCAGAAACGGTGCTAGGAAGAGAGGGGCTAACGCCTGTGCTCCTACCGGAAGAGCTGCCAGAAGGCCACGGCCGAGCTCGCGGCAACGTTGAGCGAGTCAACCCCATGGGACATGGGTATGATGACGCTCTTCTCGCACCCCTCGATCGCGGCGCGAGAAAGCCCGTACCCCTCGCTGCCAAAGAGGAGCGCGCGCTTCCCCAAACCGCGGAGGGACGCATCGTCAAGGGGGACGGCATCGGGATCGAGCGCCATCGCAAGGCATGAGAAGCCCTTCTCGCGCAGAATGCCGAGCGTCCGTGCGGGCCACTCCCCCTGCGCTGCGCGAGCCCAGGGCACCTGAAAGACGTTACCCATGGAGACGCGCACGGAGCGCCTGCAGAGCGGGTCCGCACAGCGGGGCGAGAGGATCACGGCATCCGCGCCGAGCGCCGCGGCATTGCGAAAGAGCGCTCCCACGTTAGAGACGTCCGTAAGGTCCTCGATCACCGCAACGTTGCGAGCCCCCTCGATCACCTCGGGCACGCTGCGCGGACGTGGCCGTCGCATGGCGCAGAGCAGGCCCCGCGTGAGACGAAACCCCGTCAGGTGCTCCATCTCGGCATGCGGGAGCACGAACGCCGGCACCTCATCTCCCGCGCGATCAAGCAGCTCGCGGCTTGACTCAAGGTCGCGCTCGTCAACAAGAAAAGAACAGGGCTCAACCCCACTTTTAAGGGCAACGTCCACCACGATATGAGACTCCGCGACGAGCACGCCCCTCTCGGCATTGATACGGTTCCGTAGCTGATGTTCTGTGAGCCGGGCAAAGACATCGAGCCTTTCGTCATTAAGAGTATCAAGCTGCAGGATTTGTGCCATGGCCTACCCTCCGCGCTCTTCGGTGTATGATGCACATGTGTTCAGCAAGTTTATGCCAGCCGACACCATCCGTCGACGCAGATAGCAAGGCGAGGTTCCCCATATGCCCAGCCACATGAGCTCCCCCCAGACGCCCTCCCCAAAGAAGGGCGGCGGGAAGAAGGCGCTCGTCGCAGTCCCCGTTACCCTCGCGGTCGTGCTCGGGGGCGCCTATTTTGGCGGCGTCTACGCATTTGGCCAGTATTTCATGCCAGGCACCACGCTTGAGGGACGAGACGTCTCCCTCAAGCCCCTCTCTGAGGTGGCCGCGGAGAAGGACGCTTCCTACGACGGCTTTGAGACCCACGTCTCCGGAAACGGCATCGACCTCACGATCAGCGCGAGCGACGTGGACCTCCGCTGCGACGGGGAGGCCTACGCCCAGTCCGCGATATCCTCCGTCGACCCCTGGGCGTGGCCGCTCGAGATCACCAGGTCCCACGAGCTCACCGCCAATGAGAGCATCTCATTTGACCGCGACAAGCTCGTCGCGCTCATCCAGCCCCTCATCGAGCAGAGCGCTCAGGCCGCAGACGCCACCGGGGCGAGCGGCATCACCTACAACGCCGATCAGGGCGCCTTCGTCATGAGTGACGACGTCGTCACCCAGCACCTCAACCTCGATGCCGTCGTAGACCGCATTGCCTCCGCCTTCTCGGCCCGCGAGACCGAGGTCACCATCGGTGATGAGTGCCTTGACGCCTCGGACTCCCTCGACGCCGTTCTCGACGCCGCCAATGCCTACCTCGCGGCAACCCCCGAGCTCACGCTCTCCGGCGAGAAGGCCTACGACCTCACGAAGGACATGGTCGCCAGCTGGGTCGTCATCGGCGAGGACCTCACGGTGGGCCTTGATGAGCAGGCCATCGCCGACTGGTGCCACGGCGAGCTCTCCGAGAAGCTCGACACCGTGGGCACCAAGCGCACCTACACGCGCCCCGACGGCAAGAAGTTCACGGTCTACGACGACCGCAGCAACTACAACTCCGACCCGTATGGATCGAGCGTCTACGGCTGGAGCATCGACGGCGAGAAGACCGCCCAGGAGATCATTTCCTGCCTCAAGGGTGGCCAGCCCTCCACCATCGAGATCCCGTGCCTCTCGACCGCCGCCTCGATCAACCCGGGTGGCCAAGACTGGCCCGACCGCTACATTGACGTAGACATAGACGCCCAGCACGCCACGTTCTTTGACGGCGGCGAGGTCATCTGGGAGGCCGACATCACCACCGGTCAGCCGAGCAAGCACAATGACACCCCCACCGGCGTGTGGGTCGTCGGCGCCAATGGTGGCGTCATGCAGGAGGGAGACGTCAACCTGCGTGGACCGCTGGACTCCTCCGGCAACCCCGAGTGGGACAGCCACGTGAACTTCTGGATCCCCGTGGTGCGCAACCTCGTGGGCTTCCACAACTGCCCGTGGCAGTACGAGTTTGGCGGGGACATCTACACCTACTACGGCAGCAACGGCTGCATCCGCATGAGCTACGAAAGTGCCGAGAAGCTTTACGACATCGTCGAGATGGGTGACGCCGTGGTCATCCACAAGGAGCCCTAGTCCTTCTTGGCATTCGATAGATTCTATCCGGAGCGCCGCCCGTTGCCGAGCGGCGCTCCGTTTGCCTAGAACGGGAACCTGCCGCCGCCCATTCCGCCGCCCATGTTGCGCATCATCTGCTGCATCGCGCGACGGCTCTTCTTGCCGCCCTTGCCACCCATCTGCTGGGCCATGCCGCGCATCTTGCCCATCATCTTGTTCATCTCGTCCCACTGCTTGATGAGCTGGTTGACCTCCTGGACGCTGCGGCCCGAGCCAACGGCGATGCGCTTGCGGCGCTGACCGTTGATGATCTTGGGACGGGCGCGCTCCTCCTTGGTCATGGAGTGAATGATCGCCTCGATACGGGTCATCTGGCTGTCGTCCATGCCGGCCGGCATCTGGCTCATGGCGCGCTCCATGCCCGGAATCATGCCCATGATCTTCTGCAGGCCGCCCATCTTGCGAATCTGCTGCATCTGCTTGAGGAGGTCGTCCATCGTGAAGCCCTCGCGCAGCATGCGCTCTGCGTCTTCCATCTGCTGCTCGTCGGCAACCTTCTGGGCCTGCTCGATGATGCCCACCACGTCGCCCATGCCAAGGATGCGCTTGGCCATGCGGTCGGGGTGGAAGACCTCGAGGGAGTCGGGCTTCTCCCCCATCGAGACGAACTTGATGGGCTTGCCGGTGACCTCGCGCACGGAAAGCGCTCCGCCGCCGCGCGCGTCGCCGTCGAGCTTGGACATGATGACGCCGTCAAAGTCAACCCGATTGGCAAACTCGGTGACCACGTTCACGATGTCCTGGCCCGTCATGGCGTCCACGACCATGAGGATCTGATCGGGGCGCACGGCGCGCTTGATGGCCACGGCCTCCTCCATCATCTCCTCGTCGATCTGAAGGCGTCCGGCGGTGTCCACGATCACGATGTCGTTCATGTGGTCCACGGCCTCCCGGATGGAGCCAGTGGCAACGGCGACGGCATCGCGGCCGTCGCCGCGATAGACCGAGACGCCAATCTCGCTGCCAAGCGTTGCAAGCTGGTCGGCGGCGGCGGGGCGATGCGTGTCGCAGGCAGCCAGAAGCGGGCTGTGGCCCTGGCTCTTGAGGAGGTAGGCCAGCTTGGCGGCGGCCGTCGTCTTGCCGGAGCCCTGCAGGCCCACGAGCATGATCACGTTGGGCGTGCGGTTCTGCGCAAGCGTGAGCTTGGAGTCCGTGGAGCCAAGAAGCACCGTGAGCTCGTCCAAAACGATGCGGACCACGTTTTGGGCCGGCGTGAGGGAGTCGAGCACGTCGGACTCGAGGCACTTCTCCTTGCAGCGCGCCACGAAGTTCTTGACCACGCGGAAGTTGACGTCGGCCTCGAGAAGGGCCATGCGAATCTCGCGCATGGCGACGTTGATGTCATCCTCCGTGAGGCGGCCCTTGCCGCGAAGCTTGTCAAAGGTGTCCTGGAGACGGTCGGAGAGGGAGTTGAACATGGCTACATCCCTTCGCCCACGAGCGCGCGGCAGAAGTCGAGCGCGTCAAAGGTCTGGAGGTCGTCGATCTTCTCGCCCACCCCAATGCGATAGATGGGCAGGCCGAGCTGGCTGGAAATGGCAAGGGCGATGCCGCCCTTTGCGGTGCCGTCGAGCTTGGTGACGATAAGGCCATCAAGCTCGAGCGCGTCGTTGAACTCCTTGGCCTGGTTGAGGCCGTTCTGGCCCGTAGTGGCATCGATGACGAGCACCACGCTCACCGGAATCGACGAGCGCTTGCGCGTGACGTTGACCACCTTGGCGAGCTCGCGCATGAGGTCGGAGGAAGTGTGCAGGCGCCCCGCGGTGTCGATGAGGACGAGCTGAGCGCCGCGCTTCTCGGCCTCCTCAACCACGTCATAGCAGACGCTCGCCGGGTCGGCGCCGCGCTCGCGCGTGATGACGTCGATTCCCGCGCGCTGCCCCCAAACCTCAAGCTGCTCAATGGCCGCCGCGCGGAACGTGTCCGCACCGCCAATCACGCAGGGCACGCCTGAGTCCTTGGCACGACCGGCAAGCTTGCCCACCGTGGTGGTCTTGCCCGCGCCGTTGATGCCCACAAAGAGCACGCAGCTCGGAAGGTCGGTGAAGGGGTCGCGGCTTGCGGCGGGAAACTCGGCCGCAAGACGGTGAATCAGGGCGTCGCGCAGCTGCTCCGCTCGCGTGAGGTTCTCGCGGGCGGCGCGCTCGCGGAGGTCGTCGGTCACGCGCATGGCAACCCCGGCTCCCATGTCGCCCATGACGAGCGTGTCCTCGAGGTCCTCCCAGAAGCTCTCGTCAACCTCGCCGCCCATGTAGAAGATCTCGTTGATCGCCTCGCGCGAGCGCTTGAGGCCCTGCTTCAGGCTGTCAAAGAATCCCATCTTACGCATCAACCACCTTTCCCGTGGCTTTGTCGAGCCTCTGCGAGACAACGCGGCTCACGCCGTCCGCCTGCATGGACACACCGTAGAGTACGTCGGCCTGCTCCATCGTGCGCCTCTGGTGAGAGATCACGATGAGCTGAGTGCTCTCCTTGAGCCGCTCAATGGCGTCGAGCAGCTTGGAGAGGTTGGAGTCGTCAAGCGCCGCCTCGACCTCGTCAAAGACGTAGAACGGGACGGTTCTGACCTTGTAGACCGCAAAGAGCAGCGCAAGCGCCGTGAGGGACTTCTCGCCGCCGCTCATGAGCATCATCTTGGCGATGCGCTTGCCGCGCGGCTGCGCCACGATCTCGATGCCGGTCTCGGAGGGGTTGTCTGGGTCGGTCATCTCAATGTGCGCCTGGCCGCCCGGGAAGAGCAGCGAGAAGATCTCCGAGAAGTTCCTGTTGACCTTCTCAAAGACCACAAGGAAGCGGTTTCTCATCTTGCGATCGATGGCGGCGGTGATCTTCTTGAGGGACGCACGGGCGCTCTCGAGGTCCGCGACCTGCTCGTCGATGTAGTCGGCGCGCTGCTTGAGGCGCAGGTATTCGTCCATGGCAACCGCGTTGACGGGGCCGATGGACTCGATCTGGCGCTTGAGCGTGGCCACGCGGCGCTCCGCAGCCTCGCGGTCGTCCGGAGCGGGAATCTGAAGCGCCTCGTCAAGGACGGCGCCCGTGGCAACGATGGCGTTGATGGCGGCCTCAACCTGGACCTCGAGCTTGCCGAGGTCGACCTTGACCTCGGAGGAGGCGGAGCGGGCGCGCTCCAGCTCGGCAGAGGCGGAGCTCACGGCCTCGCGCGCCTCCCCGATGGTGCGCTTGAGCGACTCGGAGTCGGCCTCCGCGAGGGAGGCGCGGTCCTTGAGGCGAGCGGCCCAGTCGAGCGCGCGCTCGCGGATGGCCTCATAGCGGTCGTAGAGCGGGTCAACGCGCAGGCGGACGACCTCAAGGGCACGAGAGGAGCGCTCCGTGGATGCAATGCGGAGCTCAAGGTCGGTGACGCTGCGGGCGAGCTCCCTCTCTCGCCTCTGGGCGTTGGCGCGTCGCTCGCTCGTCATGGCAAGCTCGAGACGAGCGTCAGAGAGGGCGCGGCTCGCCTTGCCCTGGGCTGCGATGGCGTCCTGGTGCTCGTCGTTCTTCTGCGAGAGGGCGTCCGCGAGCTCCTCGGCGCGCGCACGAGCGGAGCGAGCGGCACGGCGATGGCCCTCGATCTGCTCGCGCGCCTCGGCGGCCCTCGTTGCGGCGGCCTCGCGCCTCTTAGTCACCTGCGAGCGCTCGGAGGAGGCAGCGGAGATCTGCGCCTCGAGCCTACCGCGCTCGGAGGTTGCCGAGGAGAGCTCGGCGGAGAGTCGGGCGACCTCGCCCTTGGTGGCCGCCTCCTCCTCGCGAGCCGCCGCGAGCGCGGACTCCGCGTCAGAGACGCCCTGGATGGCATCCTCGAGCGCCTCCGCAAGGCCTCCCAGGCTCTTCTCGAGCGCGCGAATCCTGCGTTTGCGCTCGAGGGCGCCCGTCTCGTTGGACGGCGCGGAGCCAACGTGGATGCGGCCGTCCGGAAGCACCGCAACACCCTCGCGCGTGACAAAGGTGAGGCCGGGGAACTTCCCGTGCGCCGCAAGGGCGGCCGCGGGGTCATCAACGAGCCGCACATCGCCGAGAAGCGAGAAGAGCAGGTCGCGCGAGGCGTCTGAGACGCGCAGGCGCTCGGCGAGCGGAACGCCGGGGGCATCCTGCACGGGCTCCCGCGTGAACGCGGAGAGGGAGACGATGGTCGCGCGACCGGCTGCGTCCTCAAGGGCAAGCGCGCTCGAGACGAGCCTGCCCGCAGAAGAGGCGTCAGGGACCACGAGGGCGGCGAGGTCGTCTCCCAGCAGCTGCTCGACGAGCGACTCGAGGTCCTTGTCGGCGTCTATGAGGTCAGCGAGACGGCATGTGGCGCTGTCACCGGCCTCCGCCGCAAGCGCCGCCACAAGCGGGCTTGCCTTCTCCACCTCGGCGTCAACGGAGCGCAGGGCGTCAAGGGTGGCCTGCGCCGATGAGAGCGCGGTACGCGCCTCCGACTCTGCGCTGCGCGCGGAGACGAGCTCCTGGCTGCGCTGGGTGATGGAGCGCGCCAGGGCGGCGGAACGCTCGCGCGCCTCGGAGAGCTCGGCCTCAACGCGCTCCGCGTGACGGGCGCGCTCCGAGAGCGCCTCCTCGGCGGTGCGCACGGTCTCGTCGAGCTGCTCAAGGCGCGAGGAGAACATCTCATCCTCAACCTCAGCGTTAGAAATCTGGTCCTCGAGCTTTGCGTAGGCAAGCGTCTCGCGGTCCGCCTCTGAGCGGGCGGCGCGCTCATCGGAGGTGATGCGCGCCATCTCGGCGTCCAGGGCACGGCGACGCTCAACCGCCTCGTGGGAGGCAGCCGAGAGCTCGTCGACCGAGCCTCTGAGGTCCTCCTCGCGCACGAGCAGGTCAGAGAGCTCGTCCGCAAGGCGGTCGTGCTCGCGCGCGGCGTCTCCGCGCTGCTTCTCCATGGCAGAGAGCTGCATGCGCATGTCGGAGAGGCGCGAGATCATGTTCTTGCCCTTCTCCTCGAGAAGGCGCATGTCGGAGTCCATCCGACCAAGAATGTCCTGCATCCTGCGGCGCTGCTCGCCGAGGTCGCCCACAAAGAGGCCCTTCTGCTCAAGCAGCGATTGGAGCTTCTCGAGCTCGCGGCTTTTCTCGTCATAGCGATACTGTGCGAGCTCGATGGCGGCGTCGGCCTCCTTGTCGCGCGCCGCGAGAAGGTTGTAGCTCGTCTGGAGACGACGAAGGTCGTCAACGTAGAGCTGCACCTCGAGCTCCTTGAGCTCGTCCTCGAGGGCACGTGCGCGCTGAGCCTTGTCGACCTGGCGCTCCAGGGGCTTGAGCTGACGGGCAAGCTCGCGCGAGACGACCTTGGCGCGGGCGAGGTTCTCGTCCATCGAGGCGAGCTTGCGCTCGCTGCGCTCCTTGCGGCGGCGATGCTTTGAGATGTCGGCCGCCTCCTCGATGAGGGCACGGCGCTCCTCGGGGCGGCTCGAGAGGATGGAGTCGAGCTTGCCCTGGGAGATGATCGAGTGCGTGTCCTTGCCGAGGCCAGAGTCGTGCAGGATGTCCTGCACGTCCATAAGGCGGCTCGGGGAGCCGTTGATGAGGTACTCGGACTCGCCGGAACGGTACATCCGCCTCGTGATGCCCACCTCGTTGAAGTCAATGGGCAACGTGTGATCGGAGTTGTCGAGCACGAGCGTGACCTCGGCCACGCCCACCGCGCCGCGCGCGGAGGAGCCGGAGAAGATGACATCCTCCATGGCCTGGCCGCGGAGCTGCTTTGCGCTCTGCTCGCCAAGAACCCAGAGGATGGCGTCCGAGACGTTGGACTTGCCGGAGCCGTTCGGCCCCACCACGACGGTGAGTCCCGGGTCAAAGCTCATCTGCGTCTTGTCCGCAAACGACTTGAATCCCTTGAGTGTGAGCGACTTCAGGTACACGCGGTGCTACTCCTTGCTAGTTGGTGGTGCCGGCGCCCTCGAAGTCGCCCGTCTCGGCATAGCCAAGACTGACGAGGGCGTCAACGGCGGCCGCGCTCTCGGAGGACTTCTTCGAGGGGCCGGAGCCGCGACCGATCCTTCTGCCACCGACCATCACGACGGAGGTGAAGGTTGGGTCGTGAGCGGGGCCCTCCTCCGAGACGAGCTTGTACTCGGGGCCGCAGTGCATGTCGCGCTGCGCGACCTCCTGCAGGCGAGACTTGGGGCTGATGGGCTTTCTCGCCAGAGCCGGGGAGACCTCGGGGCCAAGCGTCTCCAAGACAAACTCGTGGGTCACGCGATACCCCGCGTCAAGGTAGAGGGCACCAACAAGGGCCTCGTAGACGTTCTCCAGGGCCGAGTGCATGCCCCGGGCGCCCGTGCCCTTCTCGGACTCCCCCATCACGATGAGCGGTGCCACGCCGAGCCGCTCGGCAACGCTCGAGAGCATCTTGCCGGAGACGAGGCTGATCTTTGCCTGCGTGAGGGCGCCCTCGTCCATGTCCGGGAAGCGCTCAAAGAGGTCCGTGGCAACGATGGCGCCGAGGATGGAGTCACCGAGAAACTCAAGGCGCTCGTAGGACGCGGAGACGCCCTTGCCCTCCGCGGCGGAGGGGTGCGTGAGCGCAGACTCGATGAGCTCCTGTCTCTCAAAGTGGTGGCCGCAGATCCTCTCGGCCTCGGCCACTCTGTGGTGCATCTTCAACGAACGAGCCCCCTGCTTTACTGCGCGCCGGAAATGGCGTCGACGACCTCGCCGACCGTGGCAATGGAGCCCACCGCGTCATCGGCAAACGTCATGGAGAACTCGTCCTCGAGGGCGGTCACGAGCTCGAGCAGGTCAAACGAGTCCGCACCAAGCTCCTTGAGGTTGGTGGCCTCGCTCAGCTGCACGTCGCTTCCAAGAGAGAGCGTGTCCTCAACGACCTCGATGACCTTTGCGAGAATGGCGTCACGATCCATGGTTCCTCCTCAGGTTTGCACATTTCATACAATTCTACCCGCTGCGCGAAAAAGGGACAGTCCCTTTTCGTCATCCTCACGAGAGGTCGCAGGCAGCGGCGATCTTCTCAGAGAGGCCGGCACGGGCGGCGCGGGCGGCGGCAAGCGTGCCCATGCGCACGGCCTGGGCGCTCGTGGCACCGTGACCCTTGACCACCGGGGCCCTCAGGCCAAGCAGGATGGCGCCGCCGTACTCGTCGCCGGACATCTCGGCTGCAAGGGACTTGAGCGACTTGGCGAGAAGCGCCATGCCGATCTTGTTAGTAAGCGACTCCCCCATCGCAGCCTTGAGGCGCTTGATGACAAACTTGCCGGTGCCCTCGATGGACTTGAGGGCCACGTTGCCGGTAAAGCCGTCGGCCACGATAACGTCGAAGGTTCCGGCGAGAAGATCGGTGCCCTCGGCGTTGCCCGCAAAGCCGCAGTTGCCCTTCTCGAGAGCCGCGTGATAGGCAAGCGCCATCTCGGAGCCCTTGGTGTCCTCGGAGCCGTTGCAGAGAAGGCCCACACGCGGGTCCTCCACGCCCAGGATCGCGCGGCTGTAGGCGCGCCCCATGTGCGCAAACTGAACCATGACGTCCGGCTTCACGTCCGCGTTGGCTCCCATGTCAAGAAAGACCGTGGGCTTTCCAGAGATGCCCGGGAACGGCAGCGAGAGCGCGGGGCGCTTGATGCCCTTGATGCGACCCACGCCAAAGGTCGCAGCGGTGAGCACGGCTCCCGTGGAGCCGGCGGAGAAGAGGCCGTCCGCCTCGCCGGCGTGAACCGCCGCCGCGGCGCGCACGATGGAGGCGTCCTTCTTGGCGCGCACCGCCTGCGCGGGGTGCTCGGACATGGTAATGACCTCGGTGGTCACGAGTGCGCGGGCCCTATCGTGGCTCGCGCAGAACGGCTCGACAACGTCCGCCGCGCCGGCAACGAGCACCGAGAGGTCGGCGTCGTCGGCAAGGGCCTGGGCAACGCCGTCGAGAAGAACCTCGGGCTCCTTGTCGGCGCCCATGACGTCTACGCAGATGGTGGTCATGCTTCCTCCTTCGTGGGGGCACACGGCGAGCTCCGGGCCGCCCCGTAACATACGCGTCTATTATGCCGCAAGCCAGGGGACCACGCTCTTCTCGCCCGGCGTTTCCGGGCGGGCGCCGAACACCCTCTCGCATACGGATGTCAGACGGAGAGCGCAAAAGAGGCCGACCCCGAAGGGCCGGCCTCAGCACAAGTGGTGAGCAGGTGCGCAGGGGAAGGTGCCTACCACGTAGGACGCCACGTCATGAAGAAGAGCTCGGTGTCAACGGAATTGTCCGGGTTCAGGTACGTCCCGGCGGCCATCTCGCGATCGTCCGAGATGAAGCCGATGCTCTTCATTCCCTCCGGAAGGCCCAAGCTGGACGGGGCGTCTTGAATGGAGTAGGTAACGTACTCGTCATCGGGGACCTTGAGCGCATCGGCGGCCGCGCGCACATGCGCGGGCACGGACCCATCGAGAAGGAACTCGCGCCCGGCGATGGCAACCCAGCCGGTTCCCTCGTCGCGCCAGCCGGCGGCCTTGAGGACGTCGCGCTCGGCGGCGTCAGTCGTGTAGTGGTGCGTGCTGGAGGTGGCGTAGGGGTTGTAGAGGCGGTAGAGGTGCACGCCCTCGCCTCCGCTTGTGTTGGCGCCCGCGGCGGCCAGGGCGCTCGTCGGTGCCGACACCAGCGCGCCGAGCGCCACCGCAGCGGCGAGCACGCCGCCCATGAACACTTTTCCAAGCTTTCTCATGAGAAATTCTTTCAAGATGTTGCCGCAGGGACGGCAACGTCCCCCGAATGCCTAATTACTCTCGGAGTCATCGGCAGTCGCGGCATTCGCAGGCCCGCTCGTAAGGTCGTTTACCTGCGCAAGCGCACGGTTGAGCAAAACGGCGACCATCACCCACGTGAACACGGTGAGCAGCGCCTGAAGGACGGTGAACGAGTCCAGACCGGACGCGTACTCGGCGGCTCCGGCGAGAAGTCCCTTGAGGCCAAGAACCGCAAAGAACGAGGCGTCCAGCATCGGGACGCCATCAAAGTCAATCACCCAGAGAACGCGCACGGCAAGGATGAGACCCAAAAACCGCAGGAACGACTGTGAGGTGAGGCATGAGGGCTGAAGCCCCTCTCCTCTGTCGCACAGGGCGAGCGCGCCGCCAAGGATGGCACACGTTACCACATGCCCGCCAAGCGCCTGCATCGCAAGCACGAGACCCTGCATGCCCATTGCGGAAAAGAGCTCGCTGATCGAGATTTCATGAAACGCCACGAGCGACATAATCTTGCCGAGCCCGTCAAACAGCGAGAAGCCCGCGCCCACCGCGGCTCCCACGAGCATGCCGGAGAAGACGTAGTTCCTGTGCGGCAGACGGCTCATGAAGACGTAGATGAGGGCAGCCTGGGCAAGCGTTGAGATGACTGAGCTCAGGATCGCACCGAAGGCGCCGAAGCTGCTGGAGAGGGACTCGACCAGCGTGACCACGAGCTGGGAGAACGCCCCGCCCACGAAGAGGATGCCCAGGACCGCCGCGAGGCTCAGGTTTCTTGGGGCGTTAGTCTCGAAAAAGAAGGTCAGCACCGTCACGTTGACGATGAGGACCGACATCAGCATGAACCCGGCAAAGCCGGCGTAGTAGCTCGCGTGCGCCCCGGATCCGTTGACAACGAGGTACGAGATGCCCCAGAAGCACGCCAGCGAGACAAGAAGGACCAGGAACACACGAGAGTAGAGCCACGGGTGCGGCCACTCGCGCGAAATCTCCGAGATCGACGGCGTAGTCGTTGGCCCGCCACAGGCGAAGAGCTCCTCCGCCTCCTCTCGGCCGTGGTGCTTGAGCACCCGATCAAAGAAGTCAGCAAAGCGCAGGTCCACATGGCCGGTTCCACCGGCGATCTCGTTCAGCTTGTCGGCCGCCTGGCCCACGGCGTGCGTGGCGGCATCGGCAACGTTGCGCGCAACCTGCGACGCCGTCCGGACGACGTCAACGCTGTTGGGCTGGGACGATGCCCCCTCGTCAAACGCCGCCGACCCCGCGGGCCTATCTTCGCCCTGCTCGACACCGCACTTGGGGCAGCGATCCGCGTCCTCGGGAACCTCACTCCCGCACGTCTTACAGAACATGTTTCTCTCACCTTCCAAGTAGGCCAAAACGAGAAGACACGTGTCGTGCCCCGACCATCGTGGGGCACATGCGACCCAGAGAACGCGCGGCGCGCCACCTCGTAAACGAAGAACTCGGTGAGAACATAGTCGGCCCTCACAGCCCGTGTCAAGCTGAAATCGACGAAGCGGGGAGGCACAGGCTTCCCGGTGCGGCCCCTTAGACACGAAAAAGGCCGGCCCCGCAAGGGAGCCGGCCTGGCACGTCGATAATCGCCGAGCGCTACTCGGTGACGATGACCTCGCGGTCCTTGTAGTGACCGCAGTTGGGGCAAACGTGGTGCGGAAGCTTGGGAGCGCCGCACTGCGGGCACACGGAGCGGGCCGGAGCCGCGAGCTTGCTGTTAGCCGAACGACGGGTGTGGGTGGCGCCGCGGCCCTTCTTTTGCTTGGGTACTGCCATGTCAAAACCTCTCTTGTTCCGTACCTACGTCCGCCGAGCGCGCACGGCGGCCATAATCACCAGATTCATGCAAGGCGATACTATAGCACGTCCTCGAATAAAGCGCACGAGAACAGCAATTCTTCACTCCCCGCGCTCGGGCTCGCCCGAAAGGTCGAGGCCGGCCAAGGCCGCAAAGGGCGACGAGCTGAGCCTCTCCTCCTCGCGCTCGGCCTCGATCTGCTCCGCGTGACCGCAGTCCCCCTCGTTGAGGTTGGCGCCGCAGACGGGGCAGAGCCCCTTGCAGTCCTCCCGACAGAGCACCACAAAGGGAGTCTCCATCACAAGGGCCGTGAGCAGGGCGCCGGAGAGGTCGATCGTGCGATCCGACGAGACGAGCTCGTAGTCCGCCTCATCCTCGTCCTCGCCAAGCTCCTCGGGCTCCTCGAAGAGGTAGTATTCGTCAACCTCTGAGGTAACGTCGAAGTCAGCGTCGCCCAGGCAGCGGTCGCACGTCCCCACAACGTGGGCGCGGAGGAGCCCCGTGACGAGGATGCCCTCCCCCGCGTTGGTGAGCACGACGTCGTAGTCGATCCCCCGCGGGAGAGAGAAGTCGTGGTCGCCAAGCGTGTAGCCTGCCTCATCGAGATGCGCCGCGATGGACCATGTGTCACCGGGGTTGGCGAGACGATCGTCAACCGAAACGACGATAGGCTCCATGGCTACCAGGGCACGTTGTTGGTGGTGTTGCGCGGACCGGAGTTCTCGTCGAGGGTCTGGCGCACGCGGGAGACGGAGCTCGTGAGGCTCTTGAGGTTCTCCTCGAGGTGCGCGAGGACCGTGTCGGCGTACTCCTCGGCGTTGTAGCGCGTGTCGCGCTCATACTGGGCCGCCTGATCGCGGATGCCGTCGGCCTGCTGCTGGGCAAGGCGGACGATCTCCTGGTCGCCGGCAAGAATCATCGCCTGCTGCTGGGCGTCGGCAATGATGGAGTTGGCCTGCTGCTGGGCACGGTCGAGCGTCTCCTGCTCCTCCTTAATGATGCGGCGAGCATCCTGGAACTCCTGCGGGAAGACGCGGCGAATCTCATCGAGAATCTCGTAAACGTCCTGTGCGTCGACGATCTTCTTGGTGCCGTTGTCCATGAGGGGGGACTTGGCCTCGTTCACAATCTGCTCGAGCTCGTCGACCAAGCTCTCGATTTCCTCACCTGGCTGCATCTATGGATCCTTTCGCGTGACTCATCGGGTGCCTGGTTTCCCCGGCATTCGAACAGCATGTTAGCAGATTGTTCTCACTCGTATAAAACACGATAAGAACTTAACGAGAAGGTCACGCAGGCCGCGTCACATCGCTGCGTAGTGCTCGCGCAGGCGGCGGTCGACGTTAGGGGGCACGAGGATGCTGACGTCGGAGCCCATGGACGCAATCTCGCGCACAATGGACGAAGAGACATAGCCATACTCAGGGCTGGACATAACGAAGACCGACTCAAGGTCCGGAGAGAGATGGCTGTTGAGGTCCGCCTGCTGGAGCTCGTACTCAAAGTCCGTCATCGCGCGCAGGCCCTTTACCACGCCACCTGCTCCCAGCTCCGCGCAAAACTCAACTAGAAGCCCGGTGAACGGCATCACCTCGATGTCATCGGGAAGCCCTTCGAGCACGATGGCCTCGCGAATCATCTCCACCCGCTCCTCGAGCGTGAAGGCCGTTCCGCGCCCGTGCTTGTTCACTGAGGCAGCCACAGCCACGGTCACGCGCGGGAAGAGACGACGCGTGCGGCGGATGACGTCGATATGCCCCAGGGTCACCGGATCAAAGGTGCCGGGAACAACAACGTGCGTGATGATATCAGAGCTCATGAGGGGTCCTCCTCACGCGAAACAACAAGAAGGTCAACGGCGGTGATGCCGTGTCGCTTAGATTTTACGAGGTTCAGCACCGTGGCGCACGCGAGCCCCTCCGCATCGGAGGCGTGCTCGTACACAATGACGGCATCATCGCTAAGCTGGCCCGTCACTGTAAGCCGATCAACAAGGTCGCTCACGCGCTCGGCGGAGAGGGCATAGGGCGGGTCGAGAAACACAACTCCAAAGGGGGCTCCCACAAGGCCGCGATCGACAAGAGAAAAGACATCGCCTGCCAGAGCCGAGAACTCGCCCGGCTTTGCGCCGAGCGCCTCGGCAGACCTCCTGACGCGCGCAGCTGCCCGTCGGTCCCTGTCAATAAAGGTTGCCCGTGCGGCACCGCGCGAGAGCAGCTCGAGGCCCATTGCGCCCGACCCCGCAAACGCGTCGAGCACCGAGCGGTCCGAGAGGTCAAGGCCGCACGCAGAGAGGATCATCGAAGCGATCTGCTCACGCGTCCTGTCCGTTGTGGGTCGCGTGACGCCGCGGCCCTCCGGAGCCTCGATGGTGCGCCCGCGCCACTTTCCGCCGACTATTCTCATGCTCGCTCCAGTTCATCAAAGTAGGCCCCAAACCTGTCGCGCACCTCGAGGGCGAGCGCGCGATGCACGGGGGCAACGAGGCGCGGGTCCGCGCTTGCGAGCTCGCGCGCATCATCATGGGCCGCCTCCACGAGGTCCCTGTCCGCATCGAGGTCAGAGATCTCAAGTGAGACGCCACCGCTCTGGCGGTACCCGAGCACCTCACCCTCGTGACGGAGGCGAAGGTCGAGCTCGGCGAGCTCAAAGCCGTCCGAGGTGGCCTCGAGGGCACCAAGCCGCTCGCGCGCCTTGCTGTCGCGCTTTGCGGCGCAGCACAGGTAAACGGTTCCGGAGACGTCGCCGCGCCCCACGCGACCCCTAAGCTGGTGCAGCGTGGCAAGGCCAAAGCGGTCGGCGTCGAGCACCACCATCGCCGTGGCGTTGGGAACGTCAACGCCCACCTCGACCACGGTCGTGGCCACGAGCACCTTGGTTTTTCCCGCGCGAAAGCGCTCCATGGCAGCGTCCTTCTCGGCAGCGGGCATGCGTCCGGTGAGAAGGTCGCAGGAGATGCCGGGGAGAATCTCCCGGCGGAGCTCCTCAAGCGTGGATACGGCAGAGCGTGGGCGCGCTGACGTCGAGCGAAGGGCCTCGGGTACGTCGTCAAGAGCAGCGCCGTCGTCGGAGTCATCGACGAGCGGGCAGATGACATAGGCCTGCTGACCCCGCGAGACGGCATCGCGAATCGCGCCCCACGCAAGGTCGAGGCTGTCAGGCGAGATGACCTTGGTCGAGATGCCGGCTCCCGCGCGAGGGCGCCGCGTGATGCGCGAAAGGTCAACGTCCCCGTAGAGCGAGAGCGCAAGCGTGCGCGGGATGGGGGTCGCCGTCATGGCAAGCAGGTCCGCGCCGGCGCCCTTTCTGCGCAGGGCGGCGCGCTGGTCGACGCCAAAGCGATGCTGCTCGTCTATGACCACAAGGGTGAGCGAGGAGAACTCCACGCCTTCCGAGAGGAGCGCGGTGGTGCCAAAGGCAACGCAGGTCTCGCCGCGTGCGAGCGAGCACTCGGCGAGAGCACGCTCGTCCGAGGGCGTGGAGCCCGTTATGAGCGCCCAGCTCACGTGGGACGCGTCCAGAACCGGACCGAGCTTCTCGGCATACTGACGGGCAAGGACGGAGGTGGGGGCCATCACGGCGGCCTGCGTCCCCGTGTCCGCCACGGCGGCAAGCGCCACGGCGGCCACAGCGGTCTTTCCCGTGCCCACGTCACCGAGCAGCAGGCGGTTCATCACGTGCGGGGACGCCATGTCGGCGAGAATCTCGTCGGCAGCCAGGCGCTGCTCGTCGGTGAGCGTGAACGGCAGGTTGGCGAGAAGTGCGCGCATGTGCGGGCCAGACGTAACGTGACGCGTGGGCTCAACGCCCTCGAGCTCAAGGTTCCGACGCGTGAGAAGCGCGAGCTGAAGGCAGAGAAGCTCGTCATAGGCAAGGCGCCTACGGGCCGTCTCCGCGGTGGCAACTGTGCGCGGAAAGTGTACCTCGCGCACGGCGCGCCCGAGCGTCATGAGGGAGCGCCGGGCGGCGAGCTCAGCGGGCAGCCAGTCGCAGACGTCACCCTCGTCGGCAAGGGCTGCCGCCATGATGCGGCGCATCCAGGGAACGCTCACTCCCTCGCCGACGGGATGGACGGGCAACACGCGCGCATAGCCGCCCGCATCGGACGACGAGCCAACAACCTCGTAGAAGGGGGCCTTCATCTGCTTGAAGCCGTAGCCAAAGGTAACCTTGCCCGAGAGGGCAATAACGTCGCCCTGCTTGACCTGCTCTGCAATCCAGGGCTGACGGAAGAATGTGGCAACGAGCACGCCCGTCTCGTCCATGACAAAGAGCTCGACGATCTGCATGCGCGGGCGCGGCCGCTTGAGGGTAACCTTGTCAACCGTGACGACAATGGTTGCGTCCTCCCCCACGTCCGCATGGGAGATCTTGGTGACTCGGGTGAAGTCGAGGTAGCGATGAGGAATGTGCAGGAGAAGGTCGCGAACGCGCACGATGCCCAGGCGCTCGAGCGCGGCCTGACGGTTTCCCTTGACGTAGCGCAGCCTCGACACAGAGTCAGAGAGGGCGCAGGTTCTCTGCACCCTCTCCGAAGCGTTTGATATGGCGAGGCGGGACCCCAAGGGCTACTCGATCGAGAAGATCACGGGGTAGAGGGGCTGCTCGCCGCGATGCGGGTCAATCTCAAGGTCGGGCTGGGCCTCCTCGATTGCAGCGACGAGCTTCTCGAAGGCCTCGTCGTCCATGTCCTGGCCGGCGAGGATGGTGAGAGAGTCGCCCTCCTCCTCGTCCTGCATCTTGGCAATGAGGTCAAGCGTGACCTGCTCGACGGAGGAGCCGACCACGTCGATGGAGTCGTCCTGAATGCCCATGACGTCACCGGCGTGAATGGGCGAGCCGTCAGCAGCCTGGGAGTCGCGCACGGCCGTGGTGACCTCGCCGCCGCGGACGTCCTGGATGGCCTCGGTCATGGTCTCGACGTTGTCCTCGAGCGTGCCCTCCGGGTCCACGACAAACATTGCCGAGAAGCCCTGGAGCACGGTCTTGGTGGGAACCACGGCAACCTTGGCGTCCTCGCAGGCGGAGGCTGCGGCCTCGGCGGCCATGCGGATGTTCCCGTTTCCGGGAAGGACGATGACGTTCTCGGCGTTGACCTGCTCAATGGCGGTGAGAATGTCTGCCGTGGAGGGGTTCATGGTCTGCCCACCGGAGACAACAACGTCAACGCCCAGGGAGCGCAGAATCTCCTCCTCGCCCGAGCCGGCAGCAACGGCCACAAAGCCGAGGGCCTTCTTGGGCCCGTCGCTCTTCTCGGCGGAATCGGCCTGGTCGGCCGCGATCTTGGCGGTGCGGTCGTGGGACTCCATGTCCATGTTGTGAATGAAGACCTCGTAGACCTGGCCAAACTGGAGCATGTACTCGAGGACGCGGTTGGGCTCGTTGGAGTGCACGTGCACCTTGAAGTCCGGGTAGGCGCCCACGATAAGCTCGCAGTCGCCGAGCGTGGCGAGGTAGGCCAGGGACTCGTCGACGTCGAAGTCCTTCTCGGCCTTGAAGAGAAACTCGTTGCAGTAGCGGAACTCCGAGCCCTCCCAGTCGTCGTTGAGCTCGATCTGAACCTTGGCGGAGACGTCGGCCTTGGCGTCAACGGTGGTCTTGAACTCGGTGAGCTCGCCCGCCTTGCCGGTGGCGGCGTTGACGAAGGCCTCGAGGAAGGTGGCAAAACCAAAGGCGCCGGAGTCCACGACGCCGTTCTCCTTGAGGACGGGCAGGAGCTCAGGCGTGCGGGCAACGGACTCGTACGCCTCCACCACGAGGGCGTCGAGCATCTCGGAGGTGGAGAGCTTGGTCTTCTCGAGCTGGTCCGCACGCGCGGAGACATCGCGCAGGACGGTGAGGATGGTGCCCTCGACCGGCTTGCGGACCGCCTTGAAGGCGACCTTCACGCCGCGACGCCACGCGTGGGCGATGTCGGCGGGGGTGGGGTGCTCCTGGTTCTTGGCGTCAACAAGGCCCTCGGCGATGCCGCGGAGGATCTGGCTGGTGATGACGCCGGAGTTGCCGCGGGCGCCCATGAGCGAGCCGTGCGTGATGGCCTTGGCGATGTCCTCGATGGTGGCGTCAGCGGGAAGAGCCTGCACCTCCCCCACGACCGTGTTGAGGGTGAGGGACATGTTCGTGCCGGTGTCACCGTCGGGGACGGGGAAGACGTTGAGCTTGTTGATCTCCTCGGCCCTGTCCGCCACGACCTTGGCGGCGGCGGGGAAGCATGTGCGGATGACGGTGGAAATCATCTTCGAGAACCTCTTCTGTGGTCGTGGGGTGCCTAGCGCGCGTTGCGCAGGCCCTCGATGTGAACCTTGACGTCAACGTTGTCGAGCTCGGCGATCTGCTTGAGCAGGAACTTGACCGAGCTGGAGAGATTGCCCACGACGGAGGCCATGTTGACGCCCTGCTCCACGATCACGTGGAGGTCAACGGAGACGCGACCGCCCTCGGCGGCAACGTCGATGCCCTTGCGAAGGCGCTGGGACGGAAGCAAGCGGGCAACGCCGGCCTGCTCGTCGATCTCGGCCATGCCGACGACGCCGTAGCACTCGAGCGCGGCGTAGCCGGCGAGGTCGGCAATGCAGTCATTGGACACCCTCAGCGTACCTGGAACGACACCAGACATGTGGTTCTCCTCTCGCTGGCAGGAAGTGCGTATCGTCAGTATCTATGACAGTATACCGCAGGAAGGTCGGACGGGACGGTTGGGAGCGCGCGAGCAGCACCTTTCCAAACGAGGGAGAACTCGCGCGGCGCCCCTCTCGACCGCAGGTCCTTCTCGACCCTGTCCCCGGCGCGTCCCAAGGTCTTCCCCGCCCCATCCCCGCCGCGTTCCGGGACCAAACGGGAGGTTTTGGGCAAAAGGTTTGATGAGCCGAAGCGGCTTACATCAAACCTTTTGCCCAAAACCAAGCAATACATGTTAAAACTTTAAGTCTAGCTGGCGAGAAGAACGATCAAACGACCCGCAACATAAAACATGTTGCCCAAAACCGGCACTTTCGCAAGGATTCCACCCAACCGCTCGACGCGCGCCCTACCAAATCACAAAACCAGGCGATTTCGGACACTTCCCCAATCCAACAAGGCGCCTCCTACAGCTGACGCAGGGCGTCAATGAGGCCCGTCTTGGAGTCCGTCCGCTCGTCGCGCATCTTGATGACGCGCGCCGGCACGCCCGCCACCACGGCGCCCGCGGGAACGTCCTCAACGCAAACGGCACCCGCCGCCACAACGGCCCGCGCGCCCACGCGAACGCCCTCAAGCACCACGGCGTTGGCACCGATCATGACGTCGTCCTCAACGACAACGGGCGTCGCGCTCGCAGGCTCGACCACGCCGGCGAGCACCGTTCCTGCGCCAATATGGCAGCGCGCGCCCACCGTGGCGCGCCCGCCGAGCACGGCCCCCATGTCGATCATCGTGCCCTCGCCGATGACGGCACCGATGTTGATGACGGCACCCATCATGATGACGGCGTTGTCGCCAATCTCAACGTGCTCTCGAATGATGGCGCCGGGCTCAATGCGCGCGTTCACGCCGCGCACGTCGAGCAGGGGAACCGCGGAGTTGCGGCGATCCGCCTCGATATCTAGGTACTCGATCTCATCGACGTGCTCCTTGACGATGGGCTCGAGCTCGGACCACTCGCCAAAGACGATCTTTCCGTCGCGCCCGCCATAGACGTGCGCACCGCCCCAGTCCCAGCGCATGCCGCTCTTCTCGCGAACATACAGCTTGACGGGCGTCTTCTTGGGCGCGCTGGCAATGAAGTCGATGATCTCGTGGGCGTTCAAAGGTGGTCCTTTCGTTAGTGGTTACCTACGCTTGCACCCAGAACCATATCTGGGTGCCGGGCGTTCCCTCTGCCGTACCCAGAACCAGTTCTGGGCTCCGGGAACCCCCGCTGCCGCGCCCAAATCTGGATTTGGGTGGCCTAAGGGGCCCTTGTTGCACCCAGAACCGGATCTGGGTGCCCAGCAGGGCCCTTGCCGTACCCAGAACCGGTTCTGGGTACGGCAAAGCGGGCGTTACGCAATCACGCAAACATCAGCGTGTCAAAGTCATAGTAGCCTGCGGGGCGCCCGAGCAGACGCGTCGCCGCGGCAACGGCACCTGACACGAAGATCTGCCGACTCGCGGCGCGATGCGTGAGGCAGACCTCCTCGTCGGTGCCAAAGAAGTGCACCTCGTGCGTTCCGGCAACGGTGCCTCCGCGGACGGCGTGCATGCCTATCTCGCCGAGAACGCGCGCACCAACGATGCCCTCACGACCGCTCACCACGGGCCGCTCCCCCGCCGGGTCAACCGCGGCGAGAAGCGCCTTGGCGGTGCCGCTCGGGGCGTCGGCCTTCTGATTGTGGTGCGTCTCCACGATCTCCACGTCCCAGCCGGGCAGGGCGTCGGCGACGAGGCGAGTGGCATGGCGCAGAGCCGCGACGCCAAGCGAGTAGTTAGACGACCAGACCACGCGGTTCTTCTCGCCAAGCGCCCTGAGCTCGTCCAGCTGCTCGGGCGTGTAGCCCGTCGCGCCGCTCACGAGGGCCGCGCCGGTGCGCCGCACGTAGGCGGCGACGTGCGGGAGCGCCGCGGGGGCCGAGAAGTCCACGATGAGGTCGGCCGCTGGCGCGACCTCGTCCAGGCTGTCGATGTTGTCCACGTCGTAGGAGCCGGTCACGTCAAACCCCGCATCGAGAAGGGCCTCGCGCACGAGACGACCCATGCGGCCGCTGCCGCCAACGACGATCGCGCTTCTCGCGGCGTTTGCGCTAGCCAAGGAGACCAGCCCCCTTAAGCGCGGAGACGACGCGCTCGCGGCCGGCATCGGAGATCTGCCAGAGCGGCTGGCGATAGTGCTCGCCGATCATGCCCATCTCGGCGAGGGCGCACTTGACCGGGATCGGGTTCACCTCACAGAAGAGGGCGTGGATGAGCTCGAGGTTGTCCAGCTGGGCGCGGCGCGCCGCCTCGACGTTGCCGGCGAGGAAGTCCGCGCACATCTGGTGCACCGTGGCCGGCGCAACATCGGCCCAGACAGAGATGACGCCCTTGGCGCCGAGGCTCATGAGCGGCACGACGATGTCGTCGTTACCGGAGAACATGCGGAAGTCGTCGGAGAGGTAGCGCGCGGCCATCGTTGCGTAGCTGATGGAGCCGGAGGCCTCCTTGAGGCCCCACGCGTTAGGGTGGACGGCCAGACGAGCAAGGTTCTTCTCGCTGATGGAGCAGCCCGTGCGACCGGGGATGTTGTAGAGGATGCAGGGCACGTCCACCTTGTCCAGGACGGCGGTGAAGTGGCGGTAGATGCCCTCCTCGTTGGACTTGTTGTAGTAGGGCGTGATGAGGAGAAGCCCGTCCACCCCAAGGCGCACGAGGCCGGCGGCCTTGCGCTCGGACTCAAAGGTGGCGTTGGAGCCGGCTCCGCCGATCACGGGCACGCGCCCGGCCACGCGCTCCACCACGCAGCGGGCGACCTCGTAATCCTCATCGTCGGTCATCGTGGACGACTCGCCGGTGGTCCCGAGCACCAGGATGCCGTCGGTGCCGTTTGCCAGGTGAAAGTCCACGAGGCGCTCGAGCGCGGGGTAGTCAACGGAGCCGTCCTCGCAAAACGGCGTCACGAGAGCGACGATCGAGCCAGTCAGGTTAGTCATGTCCATAGCGGCACCTTTCTCGATGTTACGAAGGGACAGTCCCTTTGTTACATTTCCTATTTGATGTTACGAAGGGACTGTCCCTTCGTAACATCCAGGGTGGCAAAGTAGTCGGAGGGGGTTTCGGCGCGGCGGATGAGCTCGGTGGAGCCGTCCTCGCGCAGCAGCACCTCGGCGGAGCGCAGCCGGCCGTTGTAGTTGTAGCCCATCGAATAGCCGTGCGCCCCGGTGTCGTGAATGACGAGCAGGTCGCCGCGCTCCACCTCGGGCAGCGCGCGGTCAACCGCGAACTTGTCGTTGTTCTCGCAGAGGTTGCCCGTCACGTCGTAGGTGCGCGACGCCGGCCAGGAAGACTTGTCCGGCCCGCCGGCCTGCCCCATGACGGTGATGTGGTGGTATGCCCCGTACATCGCCGGGCGAATAAGGTCAACGGCGCTCGCGTCAACGCCAAGGTAGTCCTTGTAGATGCGCTTCTCGTGCAACGCAAGCGTGACGAGACAGCCGTACGGCCCCATCATGAAGCGCCCCATCTCCGTGTAGATGGCAACGTCGTCCATCCCGGCGGGAACGAGCACCTCCTCATACGCGCGCCGCACGCCCTCCCCGATGGCGCGTATGTCGCAGGGCTCGTCGTCCGGGCGGTACGGGATGCCCACGCCGCCGGAGAGGTTCACAAACCCCACGTGCGCACCCGTCTCCTCGTGCAGACGCACCGCCAGCTCAAAGAGGATGCGCGCAAGCGCAGGATAGTACTCGTTGCCGTGCGTGTTGCTGGCGAGAAACGCGTGCAGCCCCAGCGTGGCGCACCCGCGCGCAACCAGCATGCGATACGCCTCAAAGAGCTGCTCCTCCGTCATGCCGTACTTGGAGTCGCCGGGGCTGTCCATGATGCCGTTGGCCAGCCGGAAGAGCCCGCCAGGGTTGAACCGGCAACTCGCGACCGGCCCCACCGGGCCCGCAACCTCCTCAAAGAACGGGATGTGCGAGATGTCGTCGAAGTTGACGATGGCACCGAGCTCGCGCGCCAGGCGAAAGTCCTCGGCAGGCGTGTCGTTTGACGAGAACATGATCTTCTCGCCGGTAATTCCCAACAAGCGGGCGATCATCAGCTCCGTGAGGCTGGAGCAGTCGCACCCGCACCCCTCCTCCGCGAGGATGCCCACGAGCGTGGGGTTGGGGTTTGCCTTGACGGCAAAGTACTCGCGAAAGCCCGGGTTCCAGGAGAACGCCTCGCGCACCGCGCGCGCGTTGGCGCGGATGCCGGCCTCGTCATACAGGTGAAAGGGCGTGGGATAGCGCTCGGCAATGTCTACGAGCTGGTCCTTGGTCACAAAAGGCTGCTTCATGCAAGCTCCCCTTGATAGCGCTCCTGCAGGTTTCATGCAGACAGTCCTGCGGGTCTTTCCCGCAGGCCCACCCGGCGACCGCGCCCGGACGCCAAGTTCGGCGGACTCGCCTCCCCTCGGGGTCATGACGCCTGCCGGCTGCCCCGAGGCTCTTCTCGTCCGCGCCTCTATCGAGTGTGCCCACTGTAGCATGTGCGCGTTTGGAAATGAGCGGCTGATATACTCTCGTAACGATTGGAGGAAGTCATGCCCACCGAGAAGAACCCCGAGCTTGCCGCTCTCACCCGCTGGCGCCGCGACCTGCACCGCATTCCGGAGCTCGACTTTGACCTGCCGGAGACGGTGGCGTACGTCCGCGGCGTGCTCGAGGGGCTCTCGTGCGAGGTCTTCTCCCCCTGCAAGAGCGCCGTATGCGCGTGGTTTGACCTCGGGCGCACGAGCGCGATTGCCCTGCGCACGGACATGGACGCCCTCCCGGTCAACGAGATGACCGGTGCCCCCTACGCAAGCGAGCGGGCGGGCCGCATGCACGCCTGCGGCCATGACGGGCACATGGCAATGCTGCTCGCGGTTGCCACGTGGCTCGACCGCGTCGTTTTAGGGCAGGAGCCAACGACGTGCGCCGACGAGCTGCCAAGAAACGTGCTCCTTGTGTTCCAGCCTGCTGAGGAGACCACGGGTGGCGCGAGGCTCGTGTGCGAGAGCGGCGCCTTTGAGCGCTACGCCGCCGACCGCATCTTTGGGTTCCATCTCTGGCCGTACCTCCCCGCCGGCACCGTGGCATCGCGACCCGGGGCACTGCTCGCCCGCTCAAGCGAGGTCACTGCAACGTTCACGGGCGTGGCAAGCCACATCGCGCGCTGGCGAGAAGGGCGCGACGCCCTTGCTGCCGCAACGCGCTTTGTCCCTTCTGCGGAGGCGGCCTGCGGACGCTTTGCCATGAAGACGGGTGAGCCGTGTCTGCTGCGCTTTGGCAAGCTCGAGGCCGGCACCGTGAGAAACGCCATCGCAGCCCACGCCCGCGCCGAGGGAAGCCTGCGCGTCTTCTCGGACGCCATGTTCGACCGCTCTCGGGAGGCGATAGCCTCCCTTGCCGAGAACGCCGCACGTACCGAGGGCTGCTCGGTCGAGCTCACCTTCTCGGAGGGCTATCCGCCCGTCGTGAATGACCCGCAGCTCTTCTCGGCCGTTGAGCGGGCGCTTCCGGGACTGGCGCGCATTGAGGAGCCCCTGCTCATAGCCGAGGACTTCTCCTTCTACCAGCGCGCGTTGCCCGGGGTCTTCCTTCTTCTGGGAACCGGGACGGGCACGCCGCTTCACTCTGACCGCTTTGACTTTGACGAGCAGGTCCTTCTCGCCGGCGTTGACGCCTACCGTCGGCTGCTCATGACGAGCTGACAATCCAGCGAGAAGGGCCAGGAGACAGCGCCCCCCTACGAGGCGCTCACCCCGTACCAGGCCACGCCCTCGCCCCTCCAGCCAAGCTTGACCAGAGCGTCGTTTTCTTCTTTGCTCGTCGTGTAGTTATGTGTGCCGATGGTCGCGAAGGGGTTGAACTGCCTATAGAGAGGCACGCCGTTCTTGGCGTCGGCTGAGTACCAGCCAATGCCCTCCTGGGACCAGCCGAGCGCCGCAAGCGCGTCGTACTCCTCCTCGCTCATGGTGTAGTGGTGGTCGTCGGCATACGGGTTGAACAGGCGATAGACCGCCGTGCCACTTGTGGGGGCCACCCAGCCAACGCCCTCGCCCGTCCATCCTATGCCAACGAGCAGGTCGCGCTCCTCTGCGGACGCGGTATAGAAGTGCTCGCCCGTGTACCGATTGTAGAGGCGCCACATAGTCTGGGTCTTTGCCGCGGGAGCGTCATCGACGGGCTTTTCGGGCTCAGACCCGTCGTCGGGCTTGAGAGCGTCATCGGGATCAGACCCATCGTCGGGCTTGGGGGTGTCGTCGGGCTTGGGGGTGTCCTCAGAGCCCTGGTCGCCATCCGGAGCCGGCGGCTCTTCCGCCCCATCGTAGGGCTTCCCCGCAATGAGCAGATAGTCCTTAGGGTAGAGCTCAGCGGTTTGCGAATCATACAGGTAGGAAACCGTATCAAAGCCAATGTGGAAACTGTAGGAATACGGATGCGCGTTACCCAAAGCGGCGTCATAGCTTGCCAGAAAGAGACCGCCGTCCTGTCCCACAGAGCCCTTGTCGCTGTTAGTGACGTCCACGAGATAGCTCTGCCCGTCATCGAGCCTCACCACGTTCCACATGTGCGGTCCGGCTCCTGTGCCACCCGCCATGGAGCCCGAGACCGTGATGCAGCGAAGCAGGGTGCTCGTAAAGTCCGACTCATCAAAAAGGTATTGAAAAGCCTTGGCGTAACCCTCGCAGACAACATTGGTGCTCGGGTTTGCGTCAAAGACGCTCACGAGCTGCCAAGGATCGCCGTAGGGCGTCGATTCATCGAGCGCCGCAGCGGTGTCATAGCTTACAAGCTCGCAAATCTCATTCTTGTATGAGACAAGCTTTTCATAGTCGGGCTCGTCGGCATGCTTGGCGACAATGCTCTTGGCGGTTGCAGCGGCACTCTGAGCCCTGCTCACGTCAGTGGAGTCAACGCAGTGCAAATCAGAAGACTTCTGATACTCAACGGCAACGGACATCTTTACCTGAGCGCTCACCGTGACGCTCTGCCCACTGGACGAAGTGCTTAAGTTGGTGGAATATCCACTGGTCTTATCGAACCAGTACAGCTCGTAGGGATGGTCGCTGAAGAGCGCCTCGAAGACGCGGCCATTGCCCAGAAAGCGGCTCATATAGAGGTCGAACGCAGCGTCACGGGCATCGCTCGACGAGGTAACGCCCAGCTCCGTAAACGTCCAGGTCTTTCCCGGCAGGGCAATGTTGTCGGTTCGCTCGCGCGATCCGGCCGCAATCTGAACAATCACGTCTTCCAGCACGTCGTACGTCTGCTTCTGCTCGTCGGTCAGCTGGTCGCGCCCACTCGTGGCAAAAAATGCGACCCGCTCATTCCCGTAGAAGAGACCGTTGACGTACCCGTCAAAGAGCTCAACGTTGTCAGGCAGCCCACTGGCAACATCGGGGACGTTTTGAGAAACCTCACGTACGCACGCAGCCTCGGTAGCAGACGTGACGTTCGGAGCAACGAGCGACCCTACCACAACTGCCGCCGTAAGGAGCGCGGCGGTCAAAGCCCTTCTCGCCATTCTGTCATCCTCCATTCTTCAGAGCAATTTCAGCGACCCATGTCATTCACAAATTAACAAGGTGAGACGAGGCTGGACAATCATCTAGCCAGCAAATGGCATCGTGCGGTCAGCGAAAGGTCATCGTTACCGCCAAGCTACGGGCAGACTTCTGACGGTCTTGGGGAGAAGAGCCACCCGCGCGTCGTCACTGTCGGGAATCCGAACGAGCTCCGTCCGATAAAAAAGGAGGCCACCCGAGGGCGACCTCCAGCTCACTCTATGTCACGCAGAACTAGCTGCGGGCAATCTTGCCGGACTTAAGGCAACGAGAGCAGACGTTGGCCTTGCGGCGGTGACCGTCAACAACGACGGTGACGCGCTGGATGTTCGGCTTGAACGTGCGGTTAACCACACGGTTGGAGTGGCTGATGGAATGACCGGCAACGGCGTGCTTGCCGCAGAACTCACAAACCTTGGACATGCTCGTACCTCCTCGGGGGCGCGGCGCTCCTCGCGCCCGCATTTACACAGCTCGCCCACTATAGCACATGCGGTGGGCGCTGCAAGGCCAAACCCCAACTTATTGTGGCGTTTTTGTTGTCCCGATCAGGTACGCCGCAACGGCGCCCTCGCGACACACTATCCGCGCGTCGGGCGAGCTCACCACGTTAGAGATTCCCAGGTCATCGAGAAGGCCCATCGGCTTGTCCTCCAGCTCCCACCGCATGCCGCGCTCGTCGACACGAGTCCCAGGGGCTACGGCAACGGCGGAGAAGGTCCTTCCCACGGCATCGGGCCCCAGCTCCCAACGGCTCTCCCCCTCCGCGGAGACGATCCTCATCTCGTAGGCGTCCTCCACAATGCGCGCGGAGGCGCACCCCGCACCGGCGAGCAGGCCCACAACCGCTAGCGCGTGATCGGCACGTCCGCCAGAGGCGCAGGTCACCTTCAGCGAAAGCGGCGCGGTGCGGCGCGCGGCCTCGTGACGGGCGCAGTCGATCGCAAGTGCAAGGTCGGTCGCGTACTTCTCGGAGGGAAAGCTCACGCAGGTGCGCGCCGCGGCAGCGGCCCACGCAGCCGCCTCATCTGAGGCAGAGTCGGAGTCCCCGCAGAAGACGTCGGGCACGATGCCCGCGCGGCGGCAGACATCCGCCCCGCCGTCGGCGCAGATCACGTAATCGGAGGAGTCGGCAAGACGTGCCACGAGCCCCGGGCTGCTCGGCTCGGGCGAGCCGTCAATCACAAGCGCCCGGAGCGGTGAGCCCTCCGCGGCAACGGGACGCTCGTAGTCGCGCAGAAGCGCAAGGGATAGCTCAGGATATCCGTGGCAGAAGATGTCGCACCAAGGACGCACGTCCTCCTCGCGGCGCCCGTCATGATCGTTGAAAAGACCAACGACGGCAAAACCCGCACGGCGAGAAGACCTCACGCCAAAGGGAGCATCCTCAAAGACCCACGTGGTCTCTCGCGGCGAGCCCAGACGGCGGCATGCCTCGAGGTAGACGTCCGGGAACTCCTTGTCACGCCCGCCCACGTCCTCGGTGCTCACGATGTCGGAGAAGAACCCGTCAAGCCCATGCGTCACCAGCGCGTGACGAAGCTCGCGCTTGGGCGTCGAGGAGGCAACGATCATGGGGACCCCGGCGGCGCGAAGCTCCTCCAAGAAGTCACGGGCGCCGGGCATGAGCGTCACCTCGTGCTCGTAGCCGTCGCGCACGTGGGCACACAGCACCTCGTAGACCTCCTCGGCCGAGGAGCCCATGCCGTATTCATCATGAAAGAGCGTGCATGCCTCCGAAAGCGCGAGCGGCTCCACAATCTCCATGGGGACGGGCGCAACGCCGTAATGATCGTAAAGCCAGTCGTAAGCATGCACCCACATGCTCATCGAGTCGACTAGCGTGCCGTCACAGTCAAAGATCGCTCCCGCGATGTCCATCTCTCCCCCTTCGCAGGAAAACCTGACAATTTACCCTGTCACCAGTGTCAGCATGACAATGAGCTCTGACGCCAGTGTCACGTTTTGATGATATACGCGCGGGGCGAGAAAAACCTCGCGCTTAGCAAGGTCCGCGTTGGGTAAAGTATCTTGCGTTTGGATGATTTGCGTTACGGAGGGAAACCATGGCACGTTATGACTACCACTGCCCAGAGTGCGGCGCCAAGTTTGAGGTTGAGCACCCGATGAGCGCTCACCCCAAGGTGAGCTGCCCGAGCTGCGGGCACGAGGCCGAGCGCGTCTTTGATCCCTCGGGCATCGTCTTCAAGGGATCCGGCTTCTACAACACCGACCAGCGCGGCAAGGGCGCACCCAAGCCCGAGAAGTGCGAGGGCTGCAAGGCCTGCGACTAGCACCTGCGGAATCGCTACGAAAAACGGGGCTGAGAGCGTTGCTCTCAGCCCCGTTCCCTTTACTTCGTGAACGGACGCGCGGCGCCCAAGACGGAGCCGGGCGCGTACATGCTTCCCACGCGAACGTTCGAGGCGAGGATGGTCGACTCGATAATCTGACCATTGCCCAGATAGATGGCAACATGGCCGTTGTAGTAGATGATGTCGCCGCGCTCGATCTGAGAGAGCGAGACGGGCTGGAAGGTCTGGTTGTTGCGCCAGGTGTTGGCAAAGCTGTGGTTCCAGTAGTACTTGCTGTAGGGGTTGTAGTCCCCGCCAGAGGCTCCCGTGAGGTCCATGCCGCAGGCGTAGAGCGCCTCCATCACAAGACCGGAGCAGTCGACCGTAGTGCCGGGACGACCGCAGTTGTTGTCCACCCATCGCGTGCCGGCACGCATGTACTCGTACGCAACGGAGATGAACGCCTCGATGCACTCCTCGCGCGTGGCGTCCGCGGAGATGATCGTGGGATGCACGTAGCTCCAGTAGGAGCCGTTGGCATACGAGGGCAGCGTCACGTTCTCGCTGGAGAGCGAGAGGCCCTTCCACTTGACCTGGTAGCCGGTCTTTGTGCACACGCCGTCCGAGCGGAAGTTGCGGATCACGCCATCGATGGTGCGCTTGCCGGTGGCCATGAGACCGCTAGAGGGGTCGAGGTAATAGGTTGCCCCACCGAGCGTGAGCCAGCCGCCTCGATAGAGGTTGCCCGAGCTCTCAAAGTAGTAGCGACCGCCGTCAATGTCCTTCCAGCCAATCGCCATGGCACCGGAGACGGTGTCAAGGTAGAGGCGCTTGCCCTCGGTGTCCCACCAGCCGCAGCGCTTGGTCGTTCCATCGTTCTCAAAGTAGTAGGTGAAGTCGGAGAGCTTCTGCCACCCTGTCTTGATCTTGCCGTCTTCGCCAAAGTAGTGCAGGGTACCGTCAACGTCGGTCACGCCGGTTGAGAGACGGCCCTTCTTGTCAAAGTGGTACTTCGTGCCGTCGATGGTCTTCCAACCGGTGGCATAGGTGCCGTCGCCGTTTCCGTAGAAGCGAGCGCCCTCGCTCTCGACCCATCCGGACTCGGAGGTGCTCGGCGCAACGGGACCGGTATCAACGCCAAACCACGCCACGCCCTCGTAGAGCCAGCCTAGGGCAACGAGCGAGAGACGCTCGGCGGCATCGGACGTGTAGTGGTGAGTGCTGGAGAAGACGTACGGGTTATAGAAGCGGAAGAGCTGCGTGCCGTCGTCATCAGCGCTGTACCAGGCAAGCTCCTCGCCCCTCCACCCAAGGGCGCAGAGGGCGTCGTACTCCTTCTTGTCGGTGGTGTAGTGGTGGTCGCCACCAGGAGCATACGGGTTGAAGAGACGATAGACCGCCCTATCGGAGGTCTTCGGCGAGACCCACGCAACGCCCTCGTACTTCCAGCCAAGAGGAACCAGGGTGTCGCGCTCGGATGCAGAGGTCGAGAAGAGATGCTCGCCGGTGTAGGGGTTGTAGAGTCGGTAGAGCTCGATGGTCTCGACCTTCTCCTCAGCCCCCTCGGTCTCTGCGTCCTCCTCATTAGAGCCCCGCTCTGCCTTCGTCTCCTCAGAAGTCTCAACCTCGGCCTGAGGCTCAACATCAGCCTCAGCCTTCACCTGGGACTCAGAATCAACGTCCTCGTCATCGGCGGGAACGTTCTTGTCGGCAGACGAACCGGCTCCGCCACGGGTGCCCTGAGCAAGCGGGTCAACCTGAAGCGGCTGAGACCCATCAGCCTCAGAAGGATCAGAGACAACGGTCTGATCGGTATCCAGGGAGGGCTCAGAGATTGAGACCTCAGGGGTCTCGACCACAACGGAAGACTCGTCACCATCAGAGGCCTTGGGGGTCTCATCCTCCTCAACGGTCTCCTGGTCTGCCTCGGAGTCCTCGTCGATCAGCGCATCACCGTCGCTAGCCTCAGCCTCAGGCTCCGCCTCGTCGGTGGCCAAGCCATCGCCCTCAGGAACCACGGACTCGTCAACGAGCGAACCCTCAACCTCTGGAGTAATGTCAACGTCGCCCTCGGGGGTCTTCTCGCCCTCGGGGGTCTTCTCGCCCTCGGGGGTCTTCTCGCCCTCGGGGGTCTTCTCGCCCTCGGGGGTCACCTCAACGTCGTAGTCAGTCGGCGCCAGGGGGTCAGGTACCGCAGAGACGGCATCAGAGACAGCAGGCTCACTCGGAAGAACAACACCAGGCTCGTCACAGTCAGCCTCGGCCTCCGTCTCCCCCACCTCGAGGACAACGCCGTCGGCAACGTCACTCTGAGCGTTTGTCTCGGTTGCGCCCGCCGCTACCGGGCACAGCGCAAGGGTGCCGGCAACCAGGACCGACGCCGCAAGGGAGGGACCCTTTACCCTATCCAACATGTACTCCCCGCTCTCGTTCGAAAAAAGTCAACCAACGAACTTTATCACGTCCGCGGGGGCATGTGAAAGAAAACAGAAGGTAGGCAGAGGCCTTTCTGAATCCTATCGGTAGGACACGAACTTCGTTCCGTAGGGAATGTTGTCGTAGATCCACTTAGCCTGCTCGATGGGAAGGCGCACGCACCCGTGCGAGAGGTTCTGCCCGAGCCGACTATCGAGAACGTTGAACGTGTTCTGGTAGTACTCGACGGAGTGGATGAGGTAGTTTCCGTAGAACTGCGTGTAGTAGTAGCAGGTGTATGCAGGAAGGGACAGCGCGCCGTTGAACGAGTAGCCCTTGCCCGTGATGGTGTACTCGCCAAGAACGGTGGGCGTGGAGGCCTTGCCGGTTGTGCACAACCAATAGCTCTGGAGGGTCCACCTGCCCTTTCCGCCCGTGAAGATGCCAAGGTAGTTGTTGGTGGTGTCAACCATGATGAGCCAGTTCGTGGCGCTGCTGTACCCCTGAGCCTTGGAGACCATGTTGCTCAGGCCGGGCGTGTTGTCGAGCGACCCGTCTTCCTTGAAGATGTAGGCCTTTCCGTCGATGGTGACAAGGCCCGTCACCACGACACCGGAGGACGCGTCGAGGTAATACGTCTTACCGCCATCGTCGAGCCAGCCATGATGCATCTGGCCGTTGCTCGGGTCGAAGTAGTACCTCTGACCGCCATGGTTGGCCCAGCCCTTGACGGGAGCGCCAGCCTCGTCAAAGAGGTAGGTTGCCCCATCGATGCTGCGCATGCCCGTTGCCATGGCGCCTGACGTCTTGTCCAGGTAATAGGTCTTACCGCCCTCGTTGAGCCAGCCACCGCGATACATCTCGCCGGTGCTGGAGTCAAAGTAGTAGCTAAAGCCGGAGAACTGTGCCCAGCCACCCTTGGGCGAGCCGCTGTCATCAAGCAGATAGTACTTTCCGTCGATGAAGGAGAGCCCGGTGTCAAGCCGGCCCTTCTCATCAAAGTGCAGGCGCTTGCCCTCCACCGTTTGCCATCCGGTCGCGTAGGTGCCGTCGCCGTAGCCGTAGAACCTCTCCCCATCCGCCTCGGACCAGCCAGAGAAGGGCTCCTCGGGCGCCTGGGGGCCAACGTCGAGCGCGTACCAGGCAACGCCCTCATGCCGCCAGCCCAGGGAGACGAGCGCCATGTTCTCCTCGGCGCTCAGGGTGTAGTTGTGCGCCCCGGTCTTGGCGTAGGGGTTGTACTGGCGCCAGAGCGGAGCCCCTTGGTCCTTGTCGGAGTACCAGCCCACGCCCTCGTAGCGCCAGCCCAGACCCGCGAGCGCGTCGCGCTCCTCCTCGCTCATGGTGTAGTGGTGATCATCGGAGTACGGGTTAAAGAGCCGGTAGACTGGGTCACCATCCGAGGGGGCGGTCCAGCCCACGCCCTCTGAGCTCCAGCCCAGACCCTTGAGCGCATCGTGCTCGTCGGCGCTCTGGGTATAGAAGTGCTCCCCCGTATAGGGGTTATAGAGACGGTAGGTGGTGATGGCGTAGGGAGCGTCTGCCGCCTCGTCGGAGGCGTCCTGCGCAGGCTCGGCACCCGCAAGCACGGGGCAGAGGGTAAGCGAAAGGGCGAGCAGCACAGGGAGAAGTCCTTCTTGAGTCCTCATGGGTCACACCGCCTTAAGCGTTGGGCACAGGTCCTCCTATGAAGATACCATTTCGCGGGAGACGGCCGGCGCGCAGCGCCCACCGGGGCCAGAAGGCCGGTGCGCGGCCAAGGCCGCCGTGGCCCCAGCCGCGCGCCGCACTACGCAAACTGGCTGCGATAGAGCTCCGCATAGGCCCCGCCCGCAGCGAGAAGCTCGGCGTGCGTGCCCTGCTCGATGATTGTGCCCTTCTCCATCACAAGGATGAGGTCGGCGTCGACGATCGTGGAGAGGCGGTGCGCAATGACAAAGCTCGTGCGGTTCTCCATGATTGCCTCCATTGCGCGCACGATGGCCTGCTCGGTGCGGGTGTCCACGCTTGAGGTTGCCTCGTCGAGGATGAGGATCGCCGGGTCCGTGAGCATGGCGCGGGCGATGGTGAGGAGCTGTCGCTGGCCCTGCGAGATGTTCTCCGCATCATTGGAGAGCATCGTGTCATAGCCGTGCGGCAGCGTGCGCACGAAGAAGTCCACGTGCGCGGCACGCGCGGCCGCCTCAATCTCCTCGCGCGTGGCCCCGGGCTTGCCGTAGGCGATGTTCTCCGCGATGGTTCCCTCAAAGAGCCAGGCGTCCTGGAGCACCATGCCAAACTGGCGGCGCAGCTCGGCTCGGGTGAGCTCGCGCGTGTCCACGCCGTCGAGCGTGATGCGCCCTCCATCGACCTCGTAGAAGCGCATGAGCAGGTTGATGAGGGTGGTCTTTCCGGCCCCCGTGGCACCGACGATGGCCACCTTCTGCCCGGGTTCCGCCACAAGAGAGACGTCGCGCATGAGCGGCCGGTCGGCGGCATAGCCAAAGCGCACGTGCTCAAAGGCCACGCGACCCGTCACGGGATCGGGAAGCTCCGCGGGGCGCTCGGGGTCAGGCACGACCTCCCCCTCGTCAAGGAAGAGGAAGACGCGCTCTGCGGCGGCAAGCGCGCCCTGGAGCATGTTCACCGTGAGCGCGAGCTGCGTAAAGGGCTCGGACGCCTGCATCACGTACTGGAAGAACGCCTGGAAGACGCCAACGGAGATCTGGCCCATGACCAGCATGCCTCCGGCGAGAAGACCAACCGTCACCTGGCAGAGCCGCATGAGGAAGCGAATGGCGGGAGCGATGGCGTTGGTCACAAAGTCGGCGGTGGCGGAGGTCTCCATCAGGCGGTCCGAAGCCTCCCCAACCTCGGCGAGGCTCGCGTCCTCGCGTCCAAAGGCCTTGATGACGGCACGGCCACTGTAGGCCTCCTCCACCCGACCGGTAAGCTCGCCGAGGGCGGCCTGGCGCGCGGCGGCAACCTTGAGCGTACGGGCGGTCACGAGCTTGGTGGCAACGCTCGCCACCACGCCAAAGACCACGAACACGGCCGTGAGCATAAGGTCGTAGGTTGCCATGAGGATGATGGCGCCGCCGACCATGCACACCGCGATGAGCAGCTGGAGAAGGCCGCGCTGCAGGACCTCGGAGACCTTGTCGAGGTCGTTGGTGGCGCGGCTGATGGTGTCGCCGGGCTGGTGCGCGTCATAGTACGAGAGGGGCAGACGCGCGAGCTTCTCGCCAATCTGCTTGCGAAGGCCGAGGTTGAGACGCTCGGCAAAGCTCGCCATGACGAGCACCTGAACCGTGTACGCGGCCCAGGCGGCGGTCCAGATGCCGAAAAACGTGAGGATCTGAAGGCCGCCGTTCTCGAGCGTCACCACAAAGGGCGCGCCCGTCTCAAAGGTTGCCTGGATGTTGCCCCAGAGAAGGTCGATGAGGCCGGCGCTGTACGCCGTGGCACCCAGGCTTCCGGCAACGTAGAGCACCGAGCACACCGCGGCAACCACGAGGCGCCAGCGCTGCCCGCTCGCCGCCTCCCAGAGACGACGGGCCGTTCCGAGCGCGTCGTCGGGCACCTCCAGCTCGTCCTCACTAGGCTGCTTCCCCTCGACGGGCGCTTCCCCGCGCTCGAGCTCAGCGAGCTCGTCGAGCTCGAGGTCCTTCTCGGTCTTGCTAGACATGGGCATCCTCCCCCCTGGACTGGGAATCGGCGATGGCACGGTACGTGGGGCACCCGGCCATGAGCTCGTCGTGGGTCCCCAGGCCCACGACCTCGCCGTCCTTGAGGACGACGATCTGGTCGGCATCATGGATGGTGCTCACGCGCTGAGCGATGATGAGCGTGGCCGCATGTGAGAGCTCTCCCGCCAGGGCATGACGGAGCGTGGCGTCTGTCTTGTAGTCGAGCGCGGAGAACGAGTCATCAAAGACGTAGAGGTCGGCGTCGCGCACGAGCGCGCGGGCGATGGCCAGGCGCTGACGTTGGCCACCCGAGAAGTTCGTGCCGCCCTGGGCAACGCGCGTCCCCAGGCCGTCGGGGAGCTCGCGCACAAAGCTCGCCTGAGCGACCTCCAGGGCGTGCCAGAGATGCCCGGTTGAGGCATCAGCATCACCGTGACGAAGGTTCTCCGCGATGGTGCCAGAGAAGAGCCAGGCCTTCTGCGGAACGTAGGAAATGCGCGAGCGCAGCTCCTCCTGGGAAACCTTGCGCACGTCAGCCCCCTCAAAGGTGAGGCTGCCCGCCGTGACATCGTTGAAGCGCAGCAGGAGCTTGGCCACCGTGGACTTTCCGGAGCCCGTGTTGCCGATGATGGCCGTGGTCTGGCCACGCCTCAGGGCAAACGAGATGTCGTGCAGGGTGTCCTCGTCGGCATCCGAGAAGCGCAGGCTCGCGTGGTCAAAGCGAGCGACCTCGTCACCCGGCTCGCCGCGATGCGCGCAGAGCTGGACGGGCGTCTCGGCGTTCTCGATCTCCGGCTCGGTGGAGAGCACCGCAGCGGCGCGCGTGAGGCACGCGAGGGCGCGCGGAACCTGGAGGATGGCGAACTGCGCCATCATGAGGAACATCATGATGAGCATCGCGTACTCAACGAGCGCCGAGATGGAGCCAATCTGCATGGCATGGGCGCCCACGCGGTCGGCACCCACCCACATGATTGCGGCCTCAACGACGTTCATGAGGAAGAACGTGATCGAGTCCGTGAGCGCAAACACAATGTTTACCCTGATGGCGTTTGTCGCAAAGTCGTTGAACGTCTCGCCAAGCCGGGCGCGCTCGTGACCCTCCTTGCCAAAGGCACGGATCACGCGCACACCGGTGATGGACTCGCGCAGGCGGGTGTTCATGTTATCGATGAAGCCCTGAAGGCGCGTGAAGATGGGCGCGGACTTGGCAACGGCAAGGGCGCAGATGACAATGACCGCGAGCGTCACCGCAAGGAGCACCCAACCCATGACAGCGTCGGTAGAAAAGGCGAGCGCAACGGCAATCGCACAGGCGAGCGGCACGGGGAAGATCATGAGGATAGACATGAGCAGCGTCTGCTGAACCACGTTGGCGTCGGAGAGCGTGCGCGTGATCATGGAGCCCGTGCCAAACGAGTTGAAGTCCGAGCCAGAGAACGCAAGGGACGCATCGTAGACCTTCATGCGGAGGTCGCGACCAACCTTGGCACAGAGCTTGGAGGCAAGGAACACCGTGGTGATGTAGCCGCCAGAACCAACGAGCGCAGCCGCGAGCATGGCCACGCCATGACCCATGAGGGCGCTCATGTCACGTGAGTTGACCGCCACGTTGACCATGGCCGAGAGCTGCGTGGGAATGAATAGCATTCCCATCATGTCGCAGATCGCCGCAACAAAGATGGCGGCGAGAAGTGCCTTGTACGGTGAGACGAGCGAGAGGAGCAGGCGCATGGAGGTGCGCTTGCTGTAGTCGCGATTCTTCTGTGCCATCTATTCCCCCTCCCTCGCGCCCAGGGCCGCGAGCTCGCGGTCGATCGCTGCGGTATAGGCGCGTGCCAGGCGCAAAAACTCGGAGCGCTCCTCAACGGAGAGACTCGAGAACGCACGGTCCTCCGCCTCGATGGCGGGAACGATGCGCTCGTCGCTGAAGGCGCGGCCCTCCGGCGTGAGCGTGACGACCTTGGCCTTGCGGCTCCCCTCGGCAAAGTCGAGGCTAATGAGCCCCTTTGCCTCGAGGGCCTTGAGGGCTGAGTTCACCGTCTGCTTGGAGTACGAGAACTCCTCGGAGATGACGCGCTGCGCCACGCTGCCGCCCGAGACCTCCACGGCATAGAGAATCCAATAGGCGGTCTCAGAGAGCCCGCATCCACGCGCAAACTCGTAGTAGACCTTATCGGTCTTTTGATAGAGAGCGTCGAGCGCGCGAGCGCTCACCAGCTCGTCCCTATCGTCCATCATTTCCCTTCCCCTCAGGTGCGAGGAGCAAGGTTAGTCCGATTTCGGATTAAAGTCAAGCGATGGGAGCGGCTACGCCTCGGAGCGCTCCTCGGGGGTGATCACGCGCCCGACCTTTCTCACCACGGAGAGCGGGCCCTCGGTCCGCACGGTGTGGAGCGCCTCGCGTGCGAGGTGCTTGGCCCAGGGAAGCGTGGAGTACTTCTTGGGAGCCTCGCCTAACACGCTAAAGAAGAAGCGCTTGCGATGCGGGGCGAGGTTGGGAATGTGCGCCACAATGTCGGGGTCCATCTTCGAGAAGATCTCGCGCGTCTTCTTCTGGACCACCTCGTTGTCCCAGCCGTCGTCAAAGATGGCACCAAACGTATAGTTGAAGCCACGGAGGTAGTGCGCGCCGATGATGCGCTTGTCAGTGATTCCCAGGCGCTCGATGATCTGCAGCATGTCGAGCCAGCGGTCAAAGGGCCTCGCCACGGCCTCGTCCGTTGCGTGGTTGAGCGTGGAGCCCGGGAGGTCGCAGCGATAGTTATAGAAGGGCTTGTTGAGGTAGACGATGGTCTTGGCTTGGCAGAGCGTCTCCACGAGGAAGGGGTTGTCCGCCCAACCGGCGCCGGGATACTCGATGAAGCGGATGTTGTTCTCGCGAAGGAAGTCCCTGCGATAGATGGCCGACCAAATGGAGGGATGGAGCTCCATGAGCACGGTGTGCTCGGCAATGGTGAAGGGCTTGGTGGAGGTCTTGAGACGGTCGACCATGAGGCTCGGGTAAGGGGCCTGCTTCTCGGGGTCATCCCAGTTATGAATATCGGTCCAGGGGCACTTGACGATGTCGAGCTGCTCCTCAAAGCTGTCGGCAAAGGCGAGCATCTCCTCGTACATGGTGGGCTCTACCCAGTCGTCAGGCTCGATGATGGAGACCCACGTTCCGCGCGCGACGTCGAGGCCGCGGTTGCAGCCCTGCCCGTACCCGCCGTTCTTCTTGTTGATGACCACGATGCGAGAGTCGCGGGCGGCATGCTCCTCGATGATGGCAGGAGACCCGTCCGTGGACCCGTCGTTCACGCAGATGATCTCAAGGTCGCGGTGCGTCTGAGAGGTGAGGCTGTCAAGGCACTGGTCGAGATAGGTCTCGGCGTTGTAGATGGGAACGATGATCGAGACGAGCGTCTGGGAGTCGCCGTGCATGCGAGGATCCTCCTTGGGTCGGTCACAAATACGTTCATGATACCAGCTTATGTGTCCTGGCACAGGAAAGGGGCCCGCAGAAGCGAGCCCCTCCAAGTCGCCCTATGTAGATAAGGACTAGAGCTTGCGGACGTTGGAAGCCTGGAGCTTGCCGTTCTGGCCGGTGGTGATGTCGAACTCGACAGCCTGGCCCTCGTCCAGAGTCTTGAAGCCGTCCATCTGAATCTCGGAGTAGTGGACGAACAGGTCGTCGCCATCCTCACGAGAGATGAAGCCGTAGCCCTTGTCCGGGTTGAACCACTTGACAGTACCCTGTGCCATGTCGTGCCTTTCTTTCATACGCCCCGCGGGGCAAAAGCTGCGCTTGCGCGCGATACCCGTAGCCGTTAGGCCACGGGTGATATCTTACCCCGAAATCGCCGAGACGAACACGACAATCCACTGAGGGGCAAAACCGGGCCGGTGACGCTCGGACTCGCTGCTACCGCCCCTAGTACTCCTGCGCAAGCGGCGTGGTGCGCAGGGTGAGCGGCTCGGCAGCCTCAGCGGAGACGGTGATCTTGTAGGTGAAGGTGACCGTCTCGCCGGCGCGGGCGTGCGCCCTCACGCGGATGAGAGGCAGACCGCTCAGCGTCTCGTGGGCGATGCCGTAGTCCTCGATGATGCCGTCCTCGCTCCAGGCAAAGTCGGTGATGTTGCCGCCGGCGGGAGCGAGGAAGAAGCAGAAGACGATCATGTCGGAGTTATCGCGCTTGTCGCCGTTTGAACCGTGAATGTAGAGCGGGGAGGAATCGGCCTCCTCCTGGGTGATGTTGTTCGTGAGAGTGGTGGTCACGTTGTAGGTGGTGGTGCCGTCGGCGTTCTTAGTGCCCTCGTCCCAGGTGGTGTTGCTCGAGGTGTACCAGTTGATCTTGCTGTACGTGTCGTCATTGAAGTAGACGCCGAGGACGGGCTTTATGGGGTCAGTGTCGATGCCTCCGTCAAAACCAAAGGTGACCATGAGGTTCTGCTCGGTCTCGTCGACCATCCACATGAGGACGCGACCCTCCTTGCCGCACTGCTCGATGACGTCAAAGAGCTGGTTCATGTCCGCATTGCCGAGGTTGCCCATGATCTGTTCGAAGGCAAGGCCCGCAACGGAGGAGAAATACGCGTCCTGGACGTCTCCGTCGTTCCCATACTTCCAATAGGTGTCGCTGAGAAGAACCTTGGCGGCGTTGGTACCGTCGACGAGCGTGCCGTCAGGGGCGGTGAAGCTGCCGGTGAGCGAGAGAAGCCGCTGCAGGAAAACTGGGTCAAGGGCAATCACGCCGTTGACGTCACCAAAGCCCTCCTGGAGCCAGTACTCGCGCGCCATCTCACCCACGCGGGTGAAGTCGGGCGTGCAGTTCACCTGGGCGGGGTCCGTGTCCATGTTCGTGGCGATGGCCGCAACCTCCTCCTCGGTGATCTCAACCTTAAGGCCAGGGTCATGCAGGATGGAGGTGAACTCGCCCATCTGGATGACGCCGTCGGTGATGGTGACGGTTCCCCATGCGCCGGGGAGGCCGCCGGTGGTGCGCAGCTCGGCATTGTTCTGGGCAATGACGAGGTAGGTGCGGGTCTGGCCGTTGGCGCCCAGCATCTGGGGAAGCACGTCGAGCACGGGCTGGAGCTGGTCAACGAGCCCCTGAACCTGCCCGACGGGCTCCTGAACGCGAGAGAGGACGTCGCGCAGCTGCGGGATGTGCGCCTCGGGAAGCGAGGCGATCTGCGACACCGCCTCCTGGATGACGGGGGTCGCCGAGCGGAGCGAGTCCGCGAGCGTCTGGATGAGGCCGACGTTGATGGCGCCATTCTGGAAGATGTCCGAGAGCTTGATGCCGGAGATGCTGCTCGTCACCGGAACGAGCGCGTCATTCACGAGACTGTGCGCTGCGGAGCCGAGCGTCTGCACGGAGCGGATGTCCTCACCCACCACAGGGATGAGCGTGGCAACGTCCCAGAGCGGCGTGTGAACCTCGGAGTTGATGGCGTTGGTCTTCTCCACGATGGTGCCCATCGAGGCGGAGAGCGCGTCGGCGTCGCCGTTCTGAAGGCTCTCGGAGAGCGTGGAGGCCTGTGCCATGATTTGGGAGGCGTCGTCCTTCACCGTCATGGCGGACTGGTAGAGCATGAAGCCCACCGTTCCGCCCACAACGAGTACCACGGCAACAACGGCGGCGATCACAATGGCAACGATGCGGCCGCGATGACCGCCGTTTCCACCTCCCTTGCGAGCCTGGGCGTAGTAGGCGGCATCGGAGCGAGAGTGGGCGGAGGCCATGCCGGAGACCTTCTCGGGTTGCTCCTTGGGCTGCGACGTGTTGGGGGCAAAGTGCGAAGCCACGATAAAACCTCTATTCGTAGTGATTGCAACTCCCAGAACTTAGCATAGGCTCCCCGCAGCTTCAACGATGCGGGAAGCCTGCACACAAACCAAAGAAGAGGGACGCTATGCCGTCTTGAGGATCAGCTCGATCATAGACGCGATGTTCTCGCCATAGCCGTCCCCGGGGACCGCCCACCTGCCGTTGAGCTCCTCGAGCGTGGGGGCGCAGCCGCGCGTGACGTACCCAAAGCGAACGTCCACGCACTCGTTCACGAGATCTTCAGTTGAGGCGTAGGCCTTGAGGTGCTGCACCTGCGCGCGAAGGCCCGTCCTGACGTCCGCAAAGCGGTTGGCACCGTCAACGGGGTTGGAGTTGACGGCACCCAGCCCGGCGAAGTTGCACCACTCAACCTTGACGGCGCCGCCAAAGCGCAGCCATCCCGTCTCGAGCATCGACTGCGCAAACACAACCTCGGCACGCACGCCCTCGGTCTTTGCCTCCTCCACGAGAATACGGCAGAAGTCGTCGATCGTAGCCGCGCCCTTCTCGGCGTAGACCGAGGAGGGATACGTCTCCTCCCCCACCGAGGAGCAATAGTAGCTGGCGAGAAGCGCGGCGCTCGCCTGGGACTCGCCCATGATCGGCGTGCCCTCGCTGTCATCAGACTCGCCGAGGCCCGGAGTCAGGACGGCATACCAGGCGATGTTCTCATCCACCCATCCGTTCTTGATCATCTGGGAGCGTTCCTTGCCGGAAAGCGTGTAGTGGTGGGTGCCCACCGTCTCGTAGGGATTGAAGAGTCGGTAGAGCGGCGCTCCGGTGGAGCCCTCGGAGTACCAGGCAATGCCCTCGTCGGACCAGCCGTTCTCGATCATCTGCGAGCGCTCGTCGGAGCCCATCGTGTAGTGGTGATCGCCCGACCACTGGTTATAGAGACGGAAGACGCAGTCGCTCTCGGAGCCCGCCCTCGGGGCCTCCCACGCCACGCCCTCGCTCGCCCAGCCCTGGTAGACGAGGACGTTTCTCTCGGCGTCATCTGCCGTGTAGAGGTGCTGGCCGGTGTAGGGGTTGTAAAGCCGCCAGAGCGTGGTGATCTCTCGCGCCGTCCCGGTGGCGGCGCGACCCTCCGCGGCGCCGGTCTTGAGGTAGTGGTAGTAGTAGCCCGCCATCGTGGCGCCAAAGAGCGCACGGGCGTCCACGTTTCCAACGTCGTTCTTGTAGAAGATGGGGTCAAACGAGGAGCTCGCACGGTAGCCGGACGCCATGCCCACCGTGAGGAAGTGGTGGAGCGCGCCCAGCTCGTCCTCGGCCACCTCGGCGGCGTACGCGCGCTCGTAGTAGCTCTCGTCATAGACGGGAGAGAGGTCCTCGGCGCCGACCTTCTTCAGACCATAGGCCTGCGCGATGCCCTCGGCGTCAGCGATGCCAAGGTTGGCGAGCTTCTCGTCACTATTGAGAAACGCCTCGTAGTCGCTGCGGTTGTCGATGAAGGCGTGCTCCACGATGATGCCGGGGATGCCGGCCTTGCGAGCGTGGCGGATGATGCCGTAGTAGTCGCCGATGGAGCCGTCGGAGTACTGGTAGCTCTCGCCGGTGACGGTCCTCGTCTTGACGCCGCGCCAGAACAGACCAAGCTCCTCGAGCTCGTCCAGGATCTCCTTGCCGACCTTCTCGCCCACGGCGTGGGTCTCGTTGTTGTACTCGCCGTCATAGGGCGCCCACACCTCGGCGCCGTAGGCCGACGTGTTGCTGTCCCCTCCGCCGATGGCATTGAGGTGCAGGCTCACCACGATGTCGGCGTTTTGCCGGATGGCGTCGATCACGCGGTCGGAGAGCGTCTTGTACTCAAAGCGCTCGCGTGTCATGACCACCTGGACGTTGCCATAGGTCTCGAGCTCCCTGCGGCACGCCTCGGTTATCTTCCAGTTGAGCTCCTCCTCGCGCGCGCCGTCAACGCCCGTCGCACCGGCCTCGGTGGGCCGGCCGTTCTCGCCCTCGGAGTGGCCGGGGTCAAGGGCCACCACCACAACGTAGTCCGTGGAGCTCTCGGAGCTCTTTCCAGAAAGGGAGCGCGCACTGGCACCGGCACCTGAGGGAGATTTAACGCCCTCCTCAGACGCGGCCACGCCCGCGGCAACGGAGGCAACCTCCTCGGGCTCCCCCGCCGCGGAGGAGGCGGTCACCGTCGTGGCAATCTCATCCCCCTCGGAGAGCGCCTGCGCACCCTCCTCAACGGCAAACGAGCGCACGGCGTCATCGCAGTCCGAGAAGTCAACGAGCACGGAGGACCCGTCCTCAAGGGACAGCGCAAGGGAGGAGACAACATACGAGCCCGCCTCCTCCGCGACAAACGAGAAGAGCAGCGCACGCGCAGAGGAGCACGAAAGCTCAACGATCATGGAATCGCCGCTCTCCCCACACTCGATGCAAAGGCTCGCGGAGAGCACCTGAGCAGCAGAAGCCACGTCCTCAAGGGGCGAAACCACAACATTTTGCTCGCCGCCCAGAGAGAGGCGCGAACGGTCAAGGTAAAGGTAACGGATGGCCTGCGAGGAGGGCAGCGTTGGGCTGGACGCCTCCGCGGCATAGGCCGTCCCGGAGGCGGCCAGGGTAAGGCCGGCTGCAACGGGAAGGGAGAGCAGGGCGTCTCGTCTGGTTACGTTTGCGGTGCGGGACATAGAACCCCCTGTGAAAGACGCGGTTACACAGCGCTTCATTCTACTGTCCCTCCCCCTACCCACCTCCCGGCACCTGGATTTCTCCATTACCCTTGAGCTGCTCGTTGAGTGTTTGCTGAGAATTGCCCCAAAGCCCCGCTTGGGAAGGCTCCCGATTCCCTAAACTAAGACGTGTTGGAACCTCGAGAGTTAGGGTGCAGATGAAGATCGCCTCCGCGCTGCTCTGCCGAGCGAGCGAGAAGATTTACGAGAAGCTTGTTGTGAGGGGCGTTCCTGCGTCACATGACGTGTGCGCGATCTTTGACGAGGCCTCGCCGGAGCGCACGGTGCCCTGTGCCCTCTTCCCCCTTGGGGAGCCCAGGGCAGACGAGCGCACCCTCGTGGCGGTCTCCCCCATCGTTGACGTTCCCAAGGCCTCCTACGCCATAGCCGAGTACGACGAGCATGGACGCCTCGTCCAGAGCGTCCGCCGTACCATAGACTACGAGGCCGCAAAGTGGACCTCGCGCCTCAACTACAAGCTCCGCCCTGAGAAGTGCGCCGAGATTCGCCTCTTTGACGAGGGCAGGCTCTCCACGCTCTCGGAGATTGTCATCAGGCAGATCATCCCCGACCAAGACATGATGATCGTTCGCGGCTCCCTCCGCCTTCCCTCCGCAGGCGAGCACGACGTGCGCCTCGCCTGCCTCGACGAGCACCTCATGCCCGCAGGCGCCGCATTTCTCAACATGGGCGAGCACGATGACAGCTCGCGTGCGTCTCGCCACGCGGGGCTCCTTGTCCATGACTTCTCGGTGCGTCTGCCCATCTCCTCCGGCAGGCTCTTCTTCTTTGGCTGGGACGAGCGCCACCCGGGCTCCTACGTCTGCCACGAGCTCTGGCCCGAGCGCAAGGAGGAGCTCCTGAACGAGATGCGCCACCGCTACATGAGCGCCGGGCTTGATCCCTACTACGCCGAGTGGCTGCGCCTCAAGCGGCCCAACCTCCTCGAGCAGGAGCTCCAGCGACGCTGCGAGCTCCCCGGCGCGCCGAGCTTCTCGCTCGTGGTGCCTCTCTTCCAGACGCCTGCCAACCTTTTCACCGAGATGGTGGACTCCGTTCGCGCGCAGACCTACGCCCGCTGGGAGCTCGTGCTCGTAAACGCGTCCCCGGAAAACGCCGATCTCTGCTCCCTCGTTGAGAGGGCATGCTCCGATGACGAGCGGATACGCTGCGTCACGCTCGAGAAGAACCTCGGCATCTCCGGTAACACCAACGCCGGCATCGAGCGCGCCACCGGCGACTTTGTCGCGTTTCTTGACCACGATGACTTCATCGAGCCCGACACGCTCTTCGAGTACGCTCAGGCCGTCAGCGAGCACCCCGACACCGACCTCCTCTACTGCGACGAGGACATTCTCGACCTCGACGGGGTTCTCAAGGCGCCCTTCTTCAAGCCTGACCTTGACGTTGACCTGCTGAGGACCAAGAACTACATCACGCACCTCCTCACCATCCGCCGCAGCCTCCTTGCCGAGCTCGAGCCCTCCACGCCCGAGTTTGACGGCGCCCAGGACCACCACATGACGCTTCAGGCCGTCGAGCGCGCGCGTCGCGTGACGCACGTGCCGCGTGTCCTCTACCACTGGCGCGTGTGCGAGGGCTCCTCCTGCGGCAACCCCGAGAGCAAGCTCTATGCCGTCAAGGCCGGCATCCTCGCCGTCTCCGAGCACCTCACGCGCTGCGGGATCTCGGCGCGCGTTGAGGAGGGCGACTACCCCTTCACCTATCGCGTGCTCTACGACGTGCCGCAGCCCGAGCCGCTCGTCTCGGTGGTCATTCCCTCCTGTGACCATGCGGACGTGCTCAGGGCGTGCATCGACTCGCTCGTCGATAAGACCACGTACCAGAACTACGAGATCGTCGTCGTTGAGAACAACAGCCGCGAGCAGGCGACGTTTGACTACTACGAGAGCCTGCCGGAGGCGACCGGAGGACGTGCCCGCGTGGTGCGCTGGGACGGCGAGGGTGGCTTCAACTACTCCAAGCTCATCAACTTTGGCGTCCGCCACGCACGCGGCGAGTACCTTCTGCTGCTCAACAACGACACCGTGCTCATCACGCCCGAGTGGATGGAGCGCTTCGTGGGCATCTGCGCGCGCGAGGAGGTAGGTGCCGCCGGGGCGCTGCTCTACTACCCCGACGACGTGATCCAGCACGCGGGCGTAGTGGTGACGGGTGCGGCCAACCACCTCTTTGCCGACATGCCGCGCGGCAACGACGGCTACTTCAACCTCGTCACCTGCCAGCGGCAGCTCTCCGCCGTCACCGCAGCGTGCATGATGGTGCGCCGCGACGCCTTCGAGCGCGTGGGGGGCTTCGAGGAGGCGCTCGCCGTCTCCTACAACGACGTTGACTTCTGCCTCAAGCTCCGTGACGCGGGCTACGTGGTGGTCTACACGCCCGAGGTGCGGATGTACCACCATGAGTCACTCTCGCGCGGGCACGACGAGAAGCTCGAGGAGCAGGCGCGCCACATCGGCGAGATGGCGCTTCTGAGGGAGCGCTGGCCCATGCACTACGCCAAGGGGGACCCGTACTTCTCGCCGAACGTGCGTCAGGAGTGGCCGCTCAGCTCTTGGTACCACTTCTAACGAGGGGGTCTGGACAGCACGGCGCCCATCCCGACCGCGCGCCGAGAAAGCGAGACGTGACGCGCAGCCCCGAGAGGGGCGCGGCTACGCGGTGAACCCCCAGGAGTACCAGCCGACGCCCTCCCATTGCCAGCCAAGCTCGAGGAGCGCGTCGCGCTCCTCGACGCTCATCGTGTAGTGGTGGGTGCCCATCGTGGCATAGGGGTTAAAGAGGCGGTAGTTGGGGGTGCGCTGAGAGCTCGCCGACCAGCAGAAGACGCCCTCGCCCACCCAGCCGATGGTCTGGAGCTGATCGTACTCGTCCCTGCTCGTGGTGTAGTGATGCTCCCCCTGCGGGGAGTACGGGTTGTAGAGACGATAGATGGGCCAGTAGTCGTCATTTTCCGGGAGGTCCTCAAACATGCCGACGAGCCCCGCGCTCGCCGGGTCGTCCTCCCCGCCAGACTCGACTGACCAGCCGATCTTGGCCAGGGCATCGCGCTCCGCGGCGTCCGTGGTAAAGAGGTGCTCGCCAGAATACGGGTTGTAGAGACGATAGAAGGAAACGTGGTTCTCGTCGCTCTCGTAGGCGGCGTTGGCGGGGTCATCTGCCGACCAACCCGGCGTCTGCCAGCCCATGAGCGAGCCGCCCGCGGCAAGTGCGGCAACGGGGACGGCAGCGAGCGCAAGGGCGAGCGCAGAGATGACGAGCGTTCTCTTCTTCATGACAACCCCTCGACGATGAAAGCTTCCACAAAGAAGGATATAACAACTCGCCAAGAAAGGCGCCGGGCCGCCCCCCAGGGACGGCCCGAGCAGCGTTTATGTGAGCGCAAGCGCTATGCGCCCTTCTGATTGGTATAGAACCAGGCAACCCCCTCGTTGACCCAACCTGCCTCAACGAGTGCCTCGACCTCGTCCTTGTCCTGCGTGAAGTGGTGGTACGCGTGCGAGACGTAGGGGTTGTAGAGGCGGTAGACGGGGATGCCGTAGAGGTTTCCGGAGTAGAAGACGATGCCCTCACCGACCCAGCCGACCTTCTTGAGCTCGGCGTACTCGTCCTTGTCGGAAGTGTAGTGGTGGTCGTCCGTGTAGGGGTTGTAGAGGCGGTAGAGGATCCAGCTCTTTCCCTCAGCGGCATAGCAGGCGGACGCCTCGGGGTTGAAAGAGTCGCTGACGGACGCCTCCCACTCCGCGACCTGCTCGTCGGTTATGGTCCAGCTGTCGGGAATCTCCACCACGCGGTTGGGCCAGTCCTCCGCAAGCGTGGTCTTGATCTCGCGGGCGCCGGCAACGCCCGGGACGAGCGCGAGGGCCAGGGCCAGGCCCGCCGCAGCAACAAACAGGTGCTTTCTCATGCGTCCTTCTCACGTACTGAATGTCAACTGAGAGACACTATAGCCTTTGAGCGCCCTCCCGTAAGAATTGCGCTACGAGCGACCACGCAGGGCGCGCCCGACGGACTTGAGCACCTCGCGGCGGCGCGAGCCAAGCGGCAGCACCGGGTCGAGCACGCGAAGCAGGCTCCTCTCCCCCACGGCGCGCTCGGGCAGCAGCACCACGGGCTCGGGGGCAGGCTCTGGTGCCGGAGCAGGCTCGGGCAGCGGCTGCGTGCTCGCAAGCGCCATGAGCTTCTCGTAGAGCGGCGTCTTGCGCGCATACTCCCAGTAGAGCTCGCTCAGGTCGCACATGCCGTACTTCCAGGGCTTCTCAAAGCCCGCGTAGTGGACAATCTTGGGGTCGGAATACGCCGTGAGATAGCGGTCGTACACGTCCGCCGGGGCAAAGCTGAAGACGCGCGCGATGCGCCCGCCGCAGTCGTTCATGACGTTCCAGGCATTGTCGAGAAACACCACGTGGCCCTGGCACTGAGCGTTCAGGATGTCCTGGTCGTCGTAGATGTACTTGGTCTCCGCCGCAAGCTCGAGCCACTCCGCAACGCTGTGCAGCCCGCGCAGCTCGCGCGTGTTGAGCACGAGCACGCCTGCCTGAAAGTACGTGTACGGGTCCCCAAGCCCCAGAACCTCGTCGGAGTAGCGCAGGCGCTCCCCGCCTGCCATGTTGAGGTTGCCCAGGTAGTCAATGTCAATGGCAGCCGCGAGGTAGTTGTCACCCAGCTCGGTGTCAAAGAGCTCCGCCACGTCCCCGCGCACGATGAGGTCCGAGTCAAGGTAGAGGACCTTGTCGTATCCCGGCAGAACCTCCTGGATAAGAAAGCGGTAGTAGGTCTCAACGCTAATGTGGGCGTTACTCGTACGCAGGTCATAGGAGCGCAGGATGTCCCGCACGTTGACAAAGCGCAGCGCAGCGTTCTCAAAGCGCGAGAAGAACGAGCCCATGAGCCGCTGGTTGTGCGCTGAGATGTCCTTCTCGAGGACTACCACGTCATAGAGCCGCTCGGGAGAGGCGTTCTCCAGCATGGAGAAGATCGTCGTCGTGAGCATGGGGACGTAGTTGTTGTCCGCGGCAAAGACCACGGGAATAACCGGGCGGCCGGCGGCTGCAAGGGGCTCGAGCGCCGGACGGCGAAGAGGCTCGGGGTTCTCAAAGTGAACGCACTGGAGCTCCTTCCAGCGCAGCTCAACGTTCACGCGACGCTCGTGGATAAGGAAGACGTTGAGGAGACGCTCGGAGAGGTGCCCGGGCGTGCGCAGCCCCTCGTGGCTGTAGGTGGAGCAGTCCCAATCCTCCATGAAGCGCTCCAAAACCGGGAACATCCATGCGCAGTAGCGATGGAAGAGGTCGCGCCGCATGATGAACATGTTGCAGAAGCAGGCGCGGTGCCCGCCGAGAAACGCGCGGACGTCCTCGGCGTACTCCGGGTACATCTTGCAGACGATATCCATGGTGCGCGTGAGGTCCGCAAGGTTGAGGTGCGGGGCGCGCGCGTAGTGGTCGAGCGGGTTGGCGTAGCGCTCGGGGAAGGCGCTCATGTCGTTGACGCCCGTGGTGATGACGTCCCACCCCTCGATGACGGAGGCCATGGTCGCGTCGTCAAGGCCATAGCGCTTCTGGGAGTCCCAGTCTATGCGCGCATCCATCACCTCGCCGTAGACGTTCTCATCGTGGCGGCGATCCACAAAGTCGAAGTAGCGGCGGTAGTGGCAGAAGCCGTAGTACTCGGCGTCAACGTTCTTCCAGGCCCAGTACTGCGTGGTGAGCTCGCAGTACATGGCGTTCTTCTCGGCGATGTTGTCCCCGGTGTCATCCTGGAGCGCCCAGGGGAAGCGCATGCGCGGGCGCGCGAGCCCAACCTGAACGGGCTGGAGGATGTCGCTGTGGAAGCGGTTGACCTCCTTGTGGGTGGTCACAAAGATGCGGATGCGCTGGTCGTTGTAGTCATGCTCGCTCACGGGGTGGATGTCGTCGGCCGCAGCCTCGCGCGCGGGGGCGTTCTCCTCGATGTCATAGAGATGCGAGCGTGCCTCGTGACGATACCTCGCAAAGCGCTCCGGTAGCTCGGGTGCGCCGTCGGCGAGCTCGTCTGCAAGGCGGAACCACTGCGCGGCAACGGACACGCTCTCGAAGGGCTCCCCCGTCGTGAGAGCGGCGTAGGCGCGGTCGCGCACGAGGCGCATAACCTGTGCGGCAATCTCGCCGGCCCCAAAGGCGTCCACGGCGGCGCGGGCGGCCTCGGCCTTGTCGGAGTCGTCCACGCGGCGCAGCCAGTCGTTCATGAGCAGGTCGAGGAGCTTGGACGTGGCACCCGCAACGTGCTGGCTCACGGCCTCATCAGCGCACTTCTCCGCGTAGCGCTTCATCGCGTCCACACATGCGCGGAACTGCCTACAGAAGCTGGAGAAGGTGGCGGCTTCAATGGCGCTGGTCCCCGTAACGCCGCGGCCGTAGAAGTAGCGCAGGGCCCGCACGTCGTTCACGGTGATTTGCTCGCTGGCGCGGTGCGCGAGAACAAGCAGCTCGTAGCAGTCCTCCGCGCGCTCGAGGCGCTCCTCGGCCATGGCAAGAAACGCCTCGCGGCAGAACTCCGTGCGATAGGCGCGCTGCGTGACGCGCCAGTCCTGGGCATAGCCACCGTCAGCGTCAAAGATCGCGTGGCAGGCCTCCGCTCCAGACATGCGCTCGAGCGGAGCGTTGACGTTCTCCTCAAAGGCGCGGCAGTCCTCGTCGGACACGCCCGAGGGAACAACCTCGATGCCAAAGTGGACCATGTCAGGGCACCCGTCCCCAATGGCGCAGACGAGCCCCTCGAGGGCATCCGGGGAGAGCTCGTCATCGGCGTCGAGAAAGATCGTATAGTCCTTCTCGCACACCTCGATACCCGCGCGCCGGGCAAGGTGGAGCCCCCGGTTCTTGGGAAGGGAGAGCACGCGGAACCTCTCGTCACCCCTTGCGTAGCGCTGGGCAACCGCCAGCGTGTCATCCGGGCTGGCGTCGTTCACGATGACGCACTCCCACGAGGGGTAGGACTGGCGAGCAATGCTATCGAGACATCCCGGCAGGTACGCAACGTTGTTATACGCCGTGACGACTATCGAGAACGTGGGTGACAAAATGGCTCCCTCTCAACGGGTCTGGTGCTCCCCATTATCTCCAAACTGTGCGTCCCAGGTCTACCTTGTCCGCAAACGCGCAAGAAGGTGACGCACGACGCCGCGCACACTTCTCTCGTCCTTCAGGTTCTCAAGGTCTCCGAGGTGACGCTCGGCCGCTTCTTTCATGATGGCGTAGCGAGGGGAGACGGGGCCAGAGACGAGCTCGTCCGCGCGACGCGCGTCCGCGAGGAGCCGGTGAAGCTCGTCGGATGACTTTGGGCAGGTCCGGGCGTCAAAGAGCGCGTAGGCGCGGTCCCGCACAAAGCGGTAGAGCTCCCCCGCCACGGCGTCCGCGGGCCAGAGGGAGAGGACGCCGTCAATGGCAGCCCGCTGCCCCTCGGCGGAAAGGCCGTCGTGGAGCTCGTTCATGACGTGCTCAATGAGGCGGTCGCGCACGTCGGCCACGCGTGCGGGCCAGTCGTCGCGCACCACAGCGCCCGAACACGCAAAGTCCTCGATCAGCGTGAGCGCGGCGTGATCGCGCTCGCTGGTGGCAAGCACGTCCTCAACCGTCTGGCGCGCGCCAAAGGTTTCCCCTCGACCGAGGTGGTACTCGTACCACGGCGCGTCGGGGACCGCCACGTACGTTGTCGCCATGGAGCAGAGCAGAAAGCTCGCGTAGAGGTCATCCGAGAGCGTGAGCCGCACGTCATGAGTGGCCGCCCAAGCACTGCGCGCGATCTCGCCGCGATACACCTTGTGGTGAACGTGCCAGTCAAACCCGCGGTCACCGGAGAACTGCGTCTGGAGGATCTTCTCGCCCTCCAAGCGGCGCGGAGGTGGCGTGAGAAAACCGGTCATGCCGGCAGCGGCGCCCTCCGCCGCAGCGTTCTCCGCAATGACGCTCACGCCAAAGTGGAGGATGTCGGGGTCGTGATCCGTGAGGGCGGCTTCGATTTCCTCGAGGGCCCCGGGCGCAAGCGCGTCGTCCTGATCAACGAGAAGCACGTAGTCCCCGGTGCTCGCAAGAACGCCGTCACGGCGCGCCCGCAGCGTGCCGCCGTTCTCCGCCCGCTCGACGAGCCTCACGCGCGAGTCTCTCTCTGCAAGCGCCCTTACGAGCGTGGGCGTCTCGTCGGAGCTCCTGTCATCAGCAACGATGACCTCAAGGTCGTCCACGCCCTGAGAGAGCACGCTCTCAAGACACTCCGCAATATGCGCGGCGCCATTGAACGCCGGAACAACGACAGAAAAGCGCGGCATGACAATCTCCCGGCCAACGTGTAATTCCTCACCCACGATGATGGCACAAGAGCCCCGCCAGACAAAGGAGAAGGACGCGTGGCCGCGCGGGACCCATCCAAAGCGCCAGAGGGTCATGGTTCCGGGCGCTCTCATGTAAGAAGGTTGTTATCACCTGCGCAAGCACTTCTCGCCAAGCGCTCTCAGCGCGTACGATACTGCCTGGGAACTGGGGAAACGAGGGGGCATGCGCGTTCGCTCGAACATAGTCATGACCGTGGCTGCCGTCGCGCTGACGGGCCTGCTCTTCCCTGGCGCGGCATGGGCGCAGGACACGCAGGACGTGTGGGGGCTTGCTCATCCCACATCAGGCGAGTTGCTTTACACGGCCGACGAGGCGGAGCGCGACGCGCTCGTTGAGTCCGGCTGGGAGGCACGGGGCGTCGCGTGGGCCGCCCCCGCGGATTCGGACGAGCCCGTCTACCGGCTCTTCTCGGATGAGGGAACTCACCTCTACACCGCCGACCCCATTGAGTGTCTCCAGCTCATGATTGGCGGCTGGACGGGCGAGGGCATCTGCTGGTACTCGGACGAGGGGAAGGCGCTCCCCGTCATACGGACGGACAGGGGCTACGAAATAAGCTCGACAATCCCAGGAGACTCCACCGAGATTGCCTGGTACGCGCTTTCGGGGGGAGACGTTACCCTTGAGACGGCGGACGGCATCACGGTGACGGGCCCCGCCGGTTTTAGCGAGACCGAGGAGTTCCAGCGCGTAGAGGATGAGATCGAGAAAGTCCACCAGGATGGCCATGACCTGGGCATTGTCCTTCTCGACCTGCACACGGGGCGCGGAATCTCCTATGGGGCGAGCGAGCAGCGCTACTCCGCGAGCACCGCTAAGGCGCTCTTCTGCGCGATGATCTACGAGCGTCACGGCACCGCGGGAGGCAACGCCAGGTTGGTTGAGGGGGCCGTCGTGGACTCCTCCAATGAGGATTACTTTGCGCTCTTCCACCACTACAGCGAGGAGGAATTCTTCGACTGGCTCGCCACGAGCGGCGCGCCCAACGCCACGGAACCCGCTCAGGCGGAGCACTATCTCTGGATCTCTGCCGCCGAGACCGCGGAGTGCTGGGAGCACATATGGCGCTGGTGGCTCACGGGGGCCGAGGGGGCTGACGAGCTTGCCGGTCTTCTCGGCCGCACGCGTCACTCGGCCATGGGCGGACTGCTTAGGCAGCGCTACGACGCGTGGTGCAAGCCGGGCTGGTACGAGGAGGACTGGCTTAACATTGCCGCAACCAACGACGTAGGCGTGGTCTTCTCTGACTGCGGGCCTTACGTCCTCGTGGTGATGACGGACTACGGGAGCGACTTCGAGCCGCTCTTCCCCATCATCGATGCGCTCAACGCGTGCCACGGCGCGCTCTGCGGCGGGTCAACGGAATCGCTGCTCACGGGATACGAGGAGCGCTCGTAGCCGAGTCGCTCCGGTCCAGGGGCGCGCTTAAATAAGAGGCCGAGTGCGCGCTACAGTCCCGAGGGACGCTTCAAAAATGCTTCGAGTGAGGCGGCTGTCCTGGCAACGCGCTTAGAAAACGTGTCGAGTGCGCTGGCGCGCTATGAGACGCTGAGAAAAGCGACCGAGAGCACGCTGATGAGGCACTTCTCGCTTTAAAAATACGTCGAGTGACACAATGGCCAAGCGAGAAGAACCTGGCACCGCGCACTCGGCAGGATTCCAATGCGTGGGCGATACCCATGGCGCGCACTCGGGCCAATTCCAAAGCGCTCCCTCCCCCACAAGCGCGCAGTGGGCGCATTTCCAAAGCGCACCGAAAACCCTGCGCTTACTCGGCGATTTTTCGAAGCGCGTAAGCGGCACGCCCCGCACACTCGGCGAGATTTCCAAGCAGCCATGCGCACCCGGAAATGCACCCCCACCATATCCCCCGATGCACGCCAACCGCTCGCCTAAAGAAAACTAATATGACCGCCACTCGGGCAGACAATATCCCCAGCAACAAGCACGGGAAAAGGAGCCGCGGATGAGAGCCAACCGCCATCAGAGCCAAGCGCTTCTTGCCACGGCGGCCCTTGCCCTCGTGCTCACGTTCCTTGCACCCGTGACCGCCCGCGCGGCAGACGCGCAGTCCATGTGGCGCCTCTACAACCCCTACACCGGCGAGCACCTCTACACCGCAAGCACCAGCGAGAGAAACGCGCTGGCGGAGATTGGCTGGCAGCCCGAGGGAGTGGGCTGGATCGCCCCCACGTCGTCTCAGACGCCGGTGTACAGGCTCTTTAACCCCTACGTTGATGACCACCACTACACGACAAGCGTGGACGAGTGCGTGGCGCTCGTGGACGCCGGCTGGCGCGATGAGGGCATCTGCTGGTACTCGGACGACGCCAAGACCGTTGAGGTCAAGCGACAGTTCAACCCCTACGAGCAACGCGGGACGCACAACTACACCTACAGCCAGGACGAGGCAAACGCGCTCGTGAGCCGGGGCTGGCATGACGAGGGAGCGGCCTGGTACGCAGTTGCCCGCGGAGACGTCACCGTGACCACGTCCAGCGGAATTACCGTGGGCGGCCCCGAGGGCTTCACGGGCAGCGCGGAGTTTCAGCGTGTTGAGCAGGCCATCTCATCTGTGAGGGCCGCCGGCCGCGACATCGGAGTGGTGATGTACGACCTTCACAGCGGCCGCAGCCTCTCCTACAACGCCAACAAGAGCTTCTACTCGGCGAGCACCGCCAAGGCGCTCTACTGCGCCATGATCCTCGAGAACTACGGCAGCGCAGGCGCCAACACGCGCCTTGTGGAAGCCTCGCTCGTCGATTCCGACAACGCCTCCTACGGCAGGCTCGTGGACATATACGGTCGCCCGCAGTTTGACCGGTGGCTTGCCGCAAACGGCGCGCCAAGCGCATATCACCCCTCGGCTGCGCTCGACTACCTCTACATCTCCGCAGGCGAGACCGCCAACGCCTGGGAGCACATCTGGAACTGGTGGCTCTCTGGCGGCGCCGGGTCCTCGGAGTTTGCCGGATACATGAGGCGCACGCACCACTCGGCCATGGGAGGGCTTCTCCGCAAGCGCTACGAGGCCTGGTGCAAGCCGGGTTGGTATCCAGACAGCCCCGTCGGCATAAACGCGACCAACGACGTCGGCATCGTCTTCTCGGACTGCGAACCGTACGTGCTGGTGGTCATGACAAACTACGGCAACAACTTCCAGCCGCTCTTCCCGATCATCGACTCGCTCAACGCCTGTCATGGCGCGCTCTGCGGTGGGTCAACGGAGTCCCTGCTTACAGGTTATGAGACGCGCTCTTAGATACGGCGAGAAGAACGAGCGACCATAACCGAGCGGCCGTCGACTTTGTTAAACGTGGCTTGAGGCGGTACCGGGCACATTCCTGAACGCTATGATGCTGGTAGATGCCCGCACCAACTCGTTTGGAGGATCTATGAGGCAAAACCTTCGAGCCCTGCTCGTCTCTGTGTGCGCGCTGGTCTTCTCGGCCACACTGGCCTGGCCCTGCACCGCACTGGCAGCAGATGGCCTTCAGCCCGACCCGGACGCCCCAAGCGCAAGCGCTCTCTCTGAGCTCGCGGCCGGCACGGCACTGACCGACGACCAGGCCGCCACTCAGAACGATGAGGAGGCCCAGCCCGAGGACAACACCACGCCCACCGAGAACCCCGAGGAAGACCCCGAGAAGAACCCGGAGGAAGAGGAGCCCACGATCGACTGCTACGACCCAGATTCCTGGAACGTCTGGACCAAGACCGAGGACGGCACCTACGTCGCCACTAACGTAAACGGCGCAACCGGCATGGAACAGACCGACGCCAAGGGCGGCCTGGGCATCGACGTCTCCGTGTGGCAGCACGACATCGACTGGGCCAAGGTCAAGCAGACGGGCCTGGTGGACTTTGTCATCATCCGCGCAGGCTGGGGCTACAACCTCACCTCTCAGGATGACGCCGAGTTCCTTGACAACGTGAAGGGCTGCATTGAGAACGACATCCCCTTTGGCATCTACCTCTACTCCTACGCCTATGACACCTCTACGGCGCTCGACGAGGCCGAGCACGTGCTGCGCCTGCTTGAGACCGCCGGCCTCACGCCCGATCAGGTTGCCTACCCCATCTACTACGACCTTGAGACGCAGGACCCCAAGACGGGTCGTCCCGCAGGCCAGGACGGCGAGGGCAACTACCACGTCCTGAGCAACGATCAGGTCGAGCAGGTCGCGGCTACCTTCTGCTCAGCCATCCGCGAGGCCGGCTACACGCCCGGCATCTACTCCAACCTCAACTGGTGGACCAACTACCTCACGGGCCCCGGGTTTGACGCATGGCACAAGTGGGTTGCCCAGTACAACCTCACCTGCAGCTACCAGGGCGAGTACGACATCTGGCAGTGCATGTGCAACGGGCGCATAGACGGCATCCCCGCCAACGTGGACATCAACTTCGACTACGTGGACCTCGACGCCCCCGCCGAGGTGGACGACAGCGTGGAGACGATGTATCGCATGTACAACCAGTACACAGGCGAGCACTTCTACACGGCGAGCACGGTTGAGCGCGACACCCTCATCGGTCTCGGCTGGACCTACGAGGGCACGGGTTGGATTGCCCCCACCGAGGGAATCCCGGTCTACCGCCTCTTCAACCCCTACTCCGACGACCACCACTACACCACCAGCAAGGAGGAGTACGAGTCCCTCGCCAAGATCGGCTGGCAGCAGGAGGGCGAGGGCTGGTATTCCGCCGACCCCAGCGCCGAGAACGCGGTCGCGCTGCAGCGCCTCTTCAACCCCTACGCAGAGACGGCAACCCACCACTACACCGCAAGCCCCGAGGAGGTCGAGAAGCTCGTGGAGATTGGCTGGGTGCATGAGGAAGTGGCTTGGTACGGCGTAGACCCGAACTAAGCGAGGCTAACAAGCACTGTGACGAGGGCGGCTCCATTGGGGCCGCCCCCGCCATTATTCACAACTATCGTGATGAGCTCACGCAGTTCTGGGGTGCGCCACGGAGCAAAAACGGACACTGCTATACTGTGCCCTGCTTAACACTACCCCCAACACGCACGGAGATTTCATGTTCTTATCCGTTGCCTTTGCAATACTCGTCTGTCTGGCAACCCTTTTGATACCGGGGACAATCGCTCTCGCGGGTAGCGGGATGGGCCTGCAGCGCGCTCTTTGCTGTTCCGCGCCCGTCTCCCTGGGGCTTCTCGCTTTGGGAGGAATTGTCCTTGACCCCCTTGGGGCGAGTAATGCCACAGGCGTAACCGCCTTTTCCCTCATGAGCTCCATCGCGGTTTACTGCCTCGCCAAACGGCTCCATCCCCCCGAGACGGTACGCGCACCACAGAAAAAGAGATCGTACGCTCATGACTGGGCGATGCCAGCGCTTTACGCACTCGTAGGCTGTGCAACAATCTACGTCACGTTTGTCGCGCAAATGGAAGGAGCGGACTCCTTTGTCCAGTTTGACGACAACGCAACACACCTTGGCATGATCTCCGCCATGAGCGAGGGAGCCAGCTACTCAGCGCTCAAGACGACCGTCTACCCCTCGCTTCCCGCAGATCAGACGCCCTTTTCGCTCTCATCCTTCTACCCAAACGCATGGCACATCGCTGCCGCGATCGTGTGCGAGGCGCTCGGCTGCACGGCGCCCATCGCGGAGAACGCAACAAACATTGCGCTCGTCGCACTGGTCTACCCGCTCGGAACATGCGCCCTTCTCGGCTGCTTGATCGGCGAGAGAAACCGAGCGGCAATTTCTGCGGGGGCGTTCACCTGCCTTGCCTCGATAGCCTTCCCGCTTCGCATGCTCACCGTGCACGGGGCCTTCCCCAACCTCGCCGCCTTTTGCTGCCTCCCCGCCCTTGCCGCGCTCTTTGTCTCCCTTCTTCCGACCCGCGGAGAGCGTCTGTTTGACCCTCGCCTGGCAGCCGGCTTTCTCATCGCCTCAGCAGGATGCGCGCTCACGCACCCCAACTCGATTTTCACCGCCTCCCTGCTGCTTCTTCCCTATCTTCTGCTCAATTACCTTCCCAGGTTGATTCCGGGCCAAGGATGGCGCCGCATCTCTCGCTCGCACTTCCTCCTGTTGACACGAGGCCTTCTTTGCCTTGCCTATGTTGGCATGTGGCTCATCCTCTTCAACAGCCCGCTTTTTTCCGACATCGTCGACTTTGTGTGGCAATTCTCGCGAACGCTCCCGGAGGCGCTTTGGAACGTGCTTACGGCGGGCTACTATGCTCGGTTCCCGCAGTACCTTCTCGGTGCGCTCATCATCGTTGGGCTTGTCCGAGCCCTCCGCAGCGGCAGCCTCAGGTGGGTTGGCATATCCTATATCCTCATTGCGCTTGTCTTTGTTCTCGGCCTGACTCTTGACTACGAGACGCGACGCCTCATCAGCGGATTCTGGTACAACGACCCGGAGCGTACCGCCGCCATGCTGGCAATCGCCGCAGTGCCGCTCTCCTCGCTCGGTCTCTGGTCCGTCGCGCAGGTGCTCACAGGGACGTGGCTCACCCTGCAGAAACGTCTGGGGCATCGCCCGCTACACGCACGTCGCGTGGCCGCCGCGGCCCTTCTTGTTGCAGCGGCTGCGCTCACGTGCGTCAACTTTGACAGCAGACCAATGGGCAACGAACCCAGTCCTTTTGGGTTTGCAAGCGATCAGGTGCGTAGGACGTATCGATTCTCGGACGATCAGGTCTACACGGCCCGAGAGCGCTCGTTTGTCCAGCACGTCAAGGAGCTCGTGGGAGAAGATGCGCTCGTGCTCAACAACCCCTTTGATGGAAGCGCCTTTGCCTATGCCGCCGACGGCATTAACGTGTACTACAAGTCCTGCCGTCCCTCCAATGAGACGCAGGAGAGCGCGTCCATACGCATGTCGCTTAACGAGATCTCCTCTTCCCGGAGCGTTCAGGACGCAGTCAAGAAAACGGGGGCTCGCTATCTCTTGCTGCTCGACGGCCCCAAACACACGGAGGGCGATGTCTACACAATGCTAGGTGACTATAGGGCAGACGTCTGGGCGGGACTTAATGTAGACGATGACACGCAGGGCTTTGAGCTCGTTCTCTCGGATGGGGTACTTCGCCTGTACAAAATAGTTTGTGACTAATCCGCGACCCCAACGAACTGGGCAACCTTGGACGCGGCAAGCCTGACGCCGGAGGCAAAAGCGGCAAGGATAAAGCCTGCTCCAAGCGAGATTGCGAGCGTGACGCCGTAGGTCCACCACTCGCTCGCGGCCTCGGCGGGCCAGAGATAACGCACCCAGTCCAGGACAACAAGGTGGACGACGTAGGCATACATCGTGGGGGCGCTGCCCAGGGCGAGGAGCCGCCCGAGCACCGGAACGCGCCCAAGGGACGGGAGCGAGAAGCGCGTGCACACGCCGAGCGCGCAGAAGGCGACGATCGGCGTGCCGACGTAGACCTCCTGCAGGCCAAAGCGCTCGTACTCCGCAAACGAGAGCCACACGCCCAGGACGAGCCCGACCACGAGCAGAAGGACGGGCAGCCCGACACCCCGCTCCCTGATGCCGCGGAGGGCAAGGCCGGCGGCGAACATGGGGATGCCGACGTAGTACGAGCAGTGAGAGACCTCACCAAGGTCGCCCAGGGGCTCGGGAGACCCCGCAAGCTCAAACTGGTTGGTCCTCAGGGCAAAGAGCAGCACGGCGAGCAGGTAGAGCGCCCAGCGCGGATAGCCGCATGACTCCCAGAGCACGTAGAACGCGTAGACATAGACAAGCGAGAAGAGAAACCACAGGTGATAGGCAAAGGGAACGCTGTTATAGACAAAGAAGGACGGTGTGAGCACAAGCTGGCCCAGGTACTCGGCCGTGACGAGCGCGCCGCCACTCCACCACAGGCCACAGCGCTGCAGCGCAATGTAGAGCCCAGCCGCCACGAGCGCCAGAAAGAGCGCGTGGCGCAGGCCCTTTCCGAGCTTTCTCGGCTCCTTCCCAAACGAGAAAAACCCGGCAACCATGAAGAAGTACGGAACCGCCCAACGAGAGAGGATGTTCGCCGTGATGCCCACGCCCGCAGGTGAGATGACGTGCAGGACGAGCACACCGGCAAACGCTGCGACGCGCGCCACGTCAACGAGGGGATAGCGCACGCCGCGGGAGGCGGGAGCCATGTGCTCTCCGGAACGAGCGTCCTTCTCGGCGGCTTTCATGAGCGCTAGTAGGCCGGACGGGCGTAACCGCGCCAGCGAGACTCCCAGCGCGACCATGTGTTGGTGCGCACGCCGCCGCCCACTCCGTTGCCCTCGATCACCGTCACGGTGGTGTCGGTGACGCCCACGACGAGTGCGCCGTGCCCAATCGTCTGGCCGGGCCTCCAGGCGTTGTAGAGGGAGAAGGCGATGTCTCCCACCTTGATGCCCTGGAGCCCGGAGGAGCCGTTGAACGCGCCCAGAGATTTGAACTCGTTGGCAAGGTAGTCGGGCTCGACGGCCATGCCGGAGGTGCCGTAGATGTCCTGCTGGTCCGCCTCGCGGAAGCACCACCACAGGAAGTTGACGCACCACCAGCCGTGGCGGTAGTTGCAGAGCGTACCGCCCGCTGCCGTGAGCGCGTTCTCGTACTTGTAGCCGGACTCATAGGGGTTGAGCTCACCGCGGGCCACGCTGATCACGCGATCCCGGGCGTCGCTTGCCGAGAAGCCCCGCACGCCCGTCACCGAGACGGTCTCCTTCTCTCCGTACTGGTCCTCAACGTCCACGTAGAACGAGTAGCGCCCCGAGCCGCCGATGGTGTAGGTCTTGGAGTTGGTGGTGGCCCAGTCCCCGGAGCGGGCCGTGGAGCCCCACTCCGCCCAGTTGTCGCGCTCCCACACAAAGTTGTACTTGAGGCCCTGGGTGTTGCCGGAGACGCGCGCGGTCCAGGTCACCTTGGTCCCTGGGCGCAGGGGCTTGGAGTAGGAGAGGTCAAGACCCGTAAGCTCCCAGCCACGGTTGACGCGGAAGTTCTTCTTGAGGGTGACGACCTGCCCGGTGTCCTTGTCGCGAATGTCCACGGAGAGCGTGTAGTCACCGCTGTGGGTGGGCGTGAAGGCATAGCTCTTGTCAGAGACGTACGAGGTGGCAAACGAGTCCGCACCGTTGTCGCGCGTCCAGGAGTAGCGATACTCAACGCGATCGGCGCGCGTGCCGGTGGCAGGTGCGCTCATGACGATCTTGGTGCCCGTGTTCTGTGGGGACGTGGCGCTCAGGGAGAGCTCGGAGGGAATGGTCCAGCCGCGGTCAACGGAGAGCGAGACCACCTTGGTGCCCACGGCGATGCCGTCCGGACGGACCACGTCAACAAAGACCTCGTAGGTTCCCGCCACGGGCGGCTTGAAGGTCCACTCTGGGCTGGACTGGAGGCCAGAGCCGTTCTGGAGCGAGGTGCTCCAGCTGCCCTTGTCCCAGGAGCCGTCGCGCCTCCAGCCGTAGTTGTAGCGCACGCCGTCCACGTCCTCGCCCGAGACGGAGGCGTCGAGCGTGACGCTCTCCCCCACGAGGATGCTGCTGTCGGAGATGCTAAGGCCGTCATACCAGACGTCCAGGCGAACACGAGCGGCGTAGGCGGCGGCACCGCACGGAACGAGCGCGGCAAGCGCCAGCGCAAGAACAACGAGGAGACGACCACGCTTTGGTGAGGAAGCCATGGGGACCAACCTTCTCTTGAGTGAGTAGCCTGAATGGTACCTCAAAGCAATGGGTCGCGCACGAGGGCGCCTATGAGGTGAGCAGGGCGCGCTCCAAGGCGTCGACGGTACGGTTCCAGGAGAAGAGCTCGGCCCGCTCGCGGCAGTTGCGGGAGCGAAGACTCACGAGGGAGCGGTCGTCATCAAGCTCCATGACGGCGCGAACCACCTCATCGGCGGACATCGATGCGATGATGCGGCCAAACTCCGGCCCGGCAACGACCTCCCGTGCGCCGCCCACGTCCGTAACGATGGGCGAGCACCCGCACGCCGCAGCCTCAAGCAGCACCGTCGAGAAGCCCTCGGAGCGCGTGGGCAGGCAGAGCGCGTCTGCCTGCAGGAGCAGCGCCGCCACGTCCGGGACGCCGAGCGCGCCCGCCCAGCGCACATGGTCGGGCGTCGCCGCGGCGGCGCCCGCCACCTCCAGGGCGAGCGGGCCCTCCCCCGCCAGGACAAAGACCACGTCACGGCCGGCAAGGCGGGCGTCGCGGGCGGCGTCGAGCAGCTGCCGCACGCCCTTCTCGGCAACAAGGCGGCCGACAAACGCAACGAGCAACGTCTCCGCGGAGAGCCCCAGCTCGGCGCGGAAGTCGCGCGCGGATGCCTGAGCGCGGTACGCAGCAGCGTCGATGGCGTTTGGGATGACGCCGCGCGCCTCGATGCCAAAGTGGCCGAGCCACGCGGCGCTGCGCTCGGAGATGCCAAAGTAGGCGGGGTCGTAGCGCCGCCCCAGGGCGGTCACGCCGTCCTCGTAGCGCCGCACGAGCCAGTCGAGCGCGGGGCTCCCCATCGAGAGGTAGGCCGAGCCGTGGTCGAGCAGGACGGGGCACAGCCCCTGCGCGCGCGCCAGGCGCAGTCCCGTGATCGAGTGGGCGTAGAAGCGGGCGTTCACGAGCACGCCGTCAAAGCGCCGGGACGAGACCTCGCGGAGCAGCCGGGAGCGCAGGGCGCACGGCCGCGGCAGCGGCATGCGGCCGGAGACAAGCGGGTGGCACGGCAGGCGCACGACGCTCACGCCGTCCTCGTCCTTCTCGCCGGCACCTTGGCCCTCGGTGTCGTTGGTCACCACGGTGACCGCGTTGCCGCGCGCCGCGAGCAGGCGCGCCACGTTGGCGGTGAACCGCTCCACGCCGCCCATATGGGGCGGGTAGAGCGCGGAGAAGAGGGCATACGAGCGCGGCGCCATCAGGCCTCACCCGCCCCGCGGCCGCAGCGCGCGAGCACGCCCCAGCCCATCAGCGCGATGCCCACCGCAAACGCGGCGCTCACGGAGAGGCTCACGCCGTTCATGCCGCAGGCGTCCACCAGGACCACGGAGAGCGGCAGGGAGAGCAGGCACGCCACCACGTTGCCCACGAGGTTGGTGCGCATGGCGCGCATGGTCACCAGCAGGTCGCCGAGAAACGCCATGCACGCCGTGAGCGCCGAGCAGAGGATGCCCGCGTACATGAGGTAGGCGTAGGGCACCATCCCCGCGCCAAAGACCAGGCCGATGAACCAGTCGCCGACAAGCGCAAAGGCGAGCGCCCCCAGGGCAAAGACGGCGCCGAGCGCCACGACCACCTTGGCGAGCAGCGCTCGGAAGCCGGCGGCGTCGCCCCTGTCCAGGCGCTCGGCAAAGACGCCGAGCAGCGGGGCATAGACGTAGCTCGCGCAGGCCTGGATGAGCACGATGGGCGTGCAGACCGAGGCGTAGATGCCCAGGGCCTCCTCGCCCGCGCTCAGGCTCAGGTACTGCCGGGCAAAGGTCACGGTGAAGTTGCACGCCGCGTTGCCGATCACGGCGGGAAGGCACGCCACGAGCAGGCGCGCGATCGAGGCGCGCGAGAAGATGGGGCGAATGGAGGAGAAGCGCGACGCCTTGCGGGCGTCCCAGAGGATGACCGGGTAGGTTGCCACCACCATGGAGAGCACGGCGAGCTCCAGGCTGTTGGTGAGGGCAAGCACCGCCGAGAAGGGCGCCACGGAGAGCAGCCCGCGCGCGAAGAGCGAGACGCCGCAGTAGTCCATGCGCAGGTGCTGCTGGTCCACGCCGTGCAGCACGTCGATGAAGACCTCTCCAGCCCGGTAGAGCAGGTAGAGCATGACCGCCGGCAGCGCGGCGGCGTCGCAGCTCGCGAGCGCGTAGAGGCCCGTTATGGCAAGGCCGGCGGCTATGGTGACAAAGCGCAGGCCCACGTACTCCCCCGACGAGGTCTCCTCGTGGATGTCCGAGACCTGATAGGAGCGGATGCGATAGAGCGCGATGGGCACGAAGACGTTGGAGAGGGCCATGGCGAGCGCGAGCGTGCCCGCGGCGTCGTAACTCGTGGAGAGGCGGACGACGAGCACCGTGAGCAGCCACTGGCAGCTCGAGTACATGAGCGAGCCCACGGAGTTCCAGAGCATGTTGGCCTTGAGCGAGGGCTCCTTCATGTGCGACCTCAAGCGATGACGGCTTACGAACGCAAGACACTATACCGCCCGGTGCACCGGGACAGCACCCACGTCATTAACTATAATGCCGGAAGAACAACCGGCCCCCGGGAACGAGCGTCTATGAAGGTACTTGCCATAATCCCCGCCTATAACGAGGAGGAGTCGATTTCCCCGACGGTCGAGGAGCTTCTCGCCGCGCGCACGGGCTGCGACTACCTCGTGGTCAACGACGGGTCCTCGGACGCGACGGAGCGCATCTGCCGCGAGCGCGGCTACCGCTTCGTGAGCCACCCCACCAACCTGGGGCTCACGGGAGGATTCCAGACGGGGGTCAAGTACGCCCTTGCGCATGGCTATGACGCGGTGGCGCAGTTTGACGCCGACGGGCAGCACGTCCCGGGCTTTCTTCCCCGGCTAATCGAGGAGATGGAGGCCACGGGCGCCGACATCGTCATCGGATCGCGCTTTGTGACAGAGAAGAAGCCGCACTCCGCGCGCATGATCGGCTCACGCCTCATCTCCGCGATCATCCGCCTCACCACCGGACAGCGCATCAACGACCCCACCTCGGGCCTTCGCCTCTACGACCGACCCATGATGGAGGAGTTCGCCCGGCGCTTTGACTTTGGCCCCGAGCCGGACTCCCTCGCCTACCTCATGCGCCGCGGCGCCCGCGTGAGCGAGGTCCAGGTGAGCATGCGCGAGCGCCAGGCCGGGGAGAGCTATCTCAGCGCCGCGAAGTCCATCTCGTACATGGCGAGAATCTGCACCTCGGTTCTTCTCGCCCAGTGGTTCAGGTGATCTGCATGTCTGTTGCGCTCAGGGCGTCCCTGCTCGTATGCTCGGTTCTCGTGCTCTTCTTTGTGATGCGGCGCATCCGCAAGGCCGGGCTCGAGATCTCCGACTCCATCTTCTGGCTTGCGCTCTCGCTCGTGCTCATCGTCATCGCGGTGTTCCCGCAGATCGCGTACTGGGCGTCTGATCTGCTTGGCTTTGACGCGCCCGTGAACTTTGTCTTCTTCTGCGGCATCATCGTACTGCTCGTGCGCACCTTCTCGCAGGACCAGAAGATCTGCCAGCTCAAGAAGAAGCTCATCGCCCTGGTGCAGGACGAGGCCCTGCGCGACTGACCAGGGCAGAGGTGACAGAGGTGATGACAAAGGTGACAGGGTAGATTGTCACCATGATGCTCATGGTGACAATCTACCCTGTCACCTTTGTCATCACCTCTGTCACCTCTGCCATCGCCCCCACCGCGGCCCTTAGGTGCTCTCGTAGAACGACACGGCCTCCTCGATGTCTCCTGAGAAGAGCGTCTTGCCGTGACTGAGCACAATCCCGCGCGTGCAGAACTGCTGGGCCTGCGCGGTGGAGTGCGTGACGAAGAGCACGGTCACGTTCTCCTTCTCGATGATGGACTGCACGCGCTTCCTGCACTTGGCAGAGAACTTGCGGTCCCCCACCGAGAGCGCCTCGTCCACAACGAGGATGTCCGGGCGGATGGAGGACGCAAAGGCAAAGCCCAGGCGGGCGCGCATGCCGCTCGAGTAGGTGCGCATGGGCTGGTCGATGTACTTGCCGAGCTCGGAGAACTCCACGATGCCCGGGATGATCTCGGAGGCCTCCTCGTCCGAGAGCCCCCAGAGCTGGCAGCGCATCTGGATGTTCTCCATGCCGGAGAGGCGCATGTCAAAGCCCGCCGAGAGCTCCAGCAGCGCCGAGACGCGCCCGTGGACCTCAATCGTTCCGGACGTGGGAAAGCACACGCCCGTGATCATCTTGAGCGCGGTGGACTTTCCCGCACCGTTGTCCCCCAGAAAGGCCAGGGCCTCGCCGCGGCGGCACTCAAATGAGAGGTCGTCGCTCGCGTTGATTGTGTCGTACCTCACGTGGTTTGAGAAGGACGCCAAGAGGCGCTGGCGGTCGTTCTTGTAGAGCTTGTAGGTCTTGCGCACGTGGTCAAAACGCACCGCAACGGGGTTCTCGCGATCCTCGTCCCTGATCACGACAGCGTCGCCAAGGTCGACGGCCGAGACAGTCTGCCTAGAGGACATCGGGCACCTCCTTGTGCAGACGGCGGTAGTTGCGCACGGCGAGAAGCACCACCACGGCAAAGACGATGAGAAACGGTATGAGCTCGTCGGGGCGCTGCCAGAACCACTGCTTGTAGACAAAGCAGTCGCGCACGGCCTCGACGCACCAGGCAACGGGGTTGAACGCCATGATCTTCTGCCCGATGGGCGGGAGCGCGTCCAGCTGGAAGAGGATGCCCGAGAGCCAGAAGAAGGGCATCGAGAGCGTCTTGATGAGGTTGGCAAAGTCCTTCGAGACGGCGCTGAGCGGCGAGAGCATGATCGACCATGCCACCCAGAAGACAAACATCACGAGCATGACGAGCGGCAGCTGCAGGAGGTAGCGCGAGAGGTGCACGCCCGTGAGCAGGCAGACCACGATGGTGAAGAGCATCGTGCACGCAAAGATGATCATGATGGAGAGCGTGTAGAACGTGGAGATGACCGAGAGCGGAAACTTGATGCGGTTCACGAGGTAGGAGTAGCGGTGGTAGACGTCGCTGCCGCGGTTGATGGCATCTGACATGAAGAACCACGGGAAGACGCCCGCGGCAAGCCAGAGCAGAAACGGCTGGCCGTTGACGTCGGAGGAGTGCCGCATGCCCACCGAGAGCGTGAACCAGTAGACAAGGATGTAGACGGCGGGCTTGGTGAAGAGCCACACCTTTCCGAGCGCCGCGCCGCGATAGGTCTTCACCAAATCCATCTTGGCGAGGTCCCAGATCTGATGGCGCCACTGCCAGTTGTCGGAGAGTATTTGCTTGAGGGTTGAAAGCACGATGCTCCCTTGCGATATGTGCATTACGTCAACAGTTTACGGTCAGCAGGCGATAAGGGCCAACTCTCGCAAAATCTCCGGGGATGACGGGACCGCCCCCTAAGGCCGCGTCATGAATGACCAGCGCGGCGAGATGAGCTTGTTGGTGACCCAGGTAAAACCACCCCAGGAGAATACCAGGCAGATGACGAGCGCGATGGCCACAAGAAGAGCGAGAAGCACCGGCTGATCAAGCCCCACCGCCCAATCGTAGAATCCCATCTGGGCCATGGCCTCGCGGACAAAGCGGTGGCAAATGTAGATCTGCAGCGTCCTTCTCCCCAGGAAGGAGAGCGGGCGAGAAATGAGACGACCGGTGCCCCGCGTGCCAGCGGGAGCGAGGGCCATGCAACAGAGCGCGAGCACGATGCCAAGGGCGCTTATCAGCAGATACCCCGGAACGGCGACGAGCAGCCTCATCCGACAGACGCTGTTGCCATACACAAACGGGTAAATCCCCGCGAGCTCATCCTGAAAAGCGAGATAGCACAGGGCGGCGGCGATGCCCGCGCACACCAGCACGCAGCGCACCCGCGGCGCTCTCAGACGCTCGAGCGAGGCCGCGCTCAGATAGTAGCCCGCAAAGAAGTACGGAAGAAAATGTGCGCTACGGCTGAGCGCGAGGACATCCGTCTGATCGCGGATGACGGTCGCAGCAATGCTTATCAGCGCCGCGAAAACAAGGCCAGGGGCAGGCTTGAGCCGTGCGAAGAACGGGACGAGCAGATACCAGGTCGCGAGCGAAACGAGATACCAGGGGGCCGAGGGAAGGTCGAGAACTCGCAGGAGGGTGAGGCTCTGTCCGGCAAAGAGCCGGAGCGCAACGTTAAACGCAATGCCCAGCGCAGCGTAGGTGAGCACCCGATCCACCCGCTGGCGCCCCTCCCCGTCCACGGCATGCTTGGCGAAAAAGCCCGAGACGAAGATGAACAGCGGCATGTGAAAGAGGTAGATGAGGTCATACACGCCAGAGACGTAGGGCCTCTCGGTGTGTATCGGCAAGAGAACATGGCCGATGACAACCAGAAGGATGAGGATGCCCTTGAGAGCGTCCATCCACTCGATTCGACGTCCCGGAGCGCTTGTGGGCGCCACCATGCCCCTCTCCGCCATTGACCACCGCCTTCTTTTGGCCTTGACCAGCGTAGGTGATTATAGCCACCAAGGGGAAGGGCCACTACCTTGCGGAGCACAGCATATCGGCTAATATTAAAACTTGTTTGATACGCTCCCCCATCATATGAGGTGTAACACGTGGCACTATCCAGAGCCGCCCTTAAGAAAAGGGTCAAGAGCCTTGCGAAGACGTCGTACTTCGCACGCTCAACGTTCAACTCGCTGCAGGATTACCGTCGCCGGCGCTACTTCAGAAGCGTGGCAAAGGACATTCCCATAGACGACAAGCTCGTGATTTTTGAGTCCTTCCTCGGAAGGCAGTATGCCTGCAGCCCCCGTGCCATCTACGAGGCGATGAGGTCAGACCCCCGCTTTGATGACTACCGCTTCATCTGGGTTTCTCGCAAGCCCGATGACCTGAGAAAGCGCATAGGGGACGAGCGGACCACCGTCGTAAAGTACCTCACCAGAAGCTATCTCAGAGCCTACGCGCGCGCCAAGTTCTGGGTCACCAACTGGCGCCTGCCCGCGGGGCTCTGCAAGCGAGAGGGACAGGTCGTCATTCAGACCTGGCACGGAACGCCCCTCAAAAAGATCGGCATGGATCTCACCATCGAGGGCAACGCCACGACCTCGCAGCGCAAGGGCCACCGCTCCTACCTCAACGACGCCAAGAAGTACGACTTCTTCGTCTCCCCCTCGGCGTTCTGCACCAGGGTCTTTGCGAGTGCGTTTGGCCTCACGCAGCTCGGCAAGGAGAACGTGCTCGTGGAGACGGGCTACCCGCGCAACGACCGCCTCTTCTCGTTTAGCCGGGAAGACGTTGACGACATCAAGCAGCGGTTGGGCATCGAGCCGGGCAAGCGCGTCATTCTCTATGCCCCCACGTGGCGCGACAACCAGCACACCCTGGGCGTCGGGTACACCTTTGACCCCGTCGAGCACCTCGAGCGCTTCCTCGACAGCGTGCCCGACGACTCCATGGTCATCGTTCGCCTGCACTACCTGGTTGCAAACAAGGTCAATCTGAGCGCTTATCGCGGCAAGGTCATCGACTGCTCGCGCTGGGAGGACATCAACGACCTCTACATTGTGAGCGACGTTCTCATAACGGACTACTCGAGCGTCTTCTTTGACTACGCCAACCTGCGCAGGCCCATCCTCTTCTATATGTACGACCTCCAGGAGTACAGCTCTTCCGTGCGTGACTTCTACATTGATCTTGACGAGCTCCCGGGCCCCATCATCGAGACCCAGGAGGAGCTCATCGACGCTCTTGCCAACACAGAGAAGATTGCCCGGCAATATGCCGACAAGTACCAGACCTTCATTGACACCTATGACTACCTCGACGACGCCCATGCCGGTCTGCGCGTCGCGGAGCGCTGTATTTTGGGAATCGAGGGATAGCTCATGTTTGACGTCTCTGTAATCGTTCCGGTTTACAACGGCGAGAAAACCGTTCGCGAGGCCCTGAATGCGCTTCTTGGCCAGACCCTTGGCGACCGCCTGCAGATCGTCGTTGTGGACGATGGAAGCACTGATTCGTCGCTCGAGATCATCAGCTCCTTTGCAGCGCGCTACCCCACTCGCATCCAGGCGCTTCACATTGAGAACTCCGGCGCGGCCCACGCGAGAAACGTTGGACTTGAACATGCCGAGGGCGAATACGTGGGGTTTCTCGACTGTGATGACTCCGTTGACACGACCATGTTCCAGAAGCTCCTCGAGCTGGCCCGCAGCGAGGAATCTGACATCGCAACGTGTGGCTACCTGCGCGTTGAGGGCGATGACGTCCAGCGCAGGGACTATGCTCGCAGGCCCTGCTTTGGCTACCCTCTCGTTCAGGCGCCCTCGCTCATACGCCGAAACGTCCCCTACATCTGGAACAAGCTCTTCAGGCGAGACTTCCTTTTGGAAAACGAGCTCCGCTTTGATGAGACCCTCAGAATCTACGAGGACCTGCTCTTCACCTATACCGCCTTTGCCTGTGCAAACAAGGTTGTGCGCGTCCACGAGACGCTCTATGTCTACAACTTTGCCCGAGAGAACTCGCTTACCGTCGATTTCTCCGAGAAGCGCCTGGACATTGTTCCCGCCTTCACCAAGCTCATTGAGACGTACCAGCGTCGCGGCCTGTTCCTCCACGTTGAGGAGGAGCTTCTCCGCTGCTTCCTCACGCACTTTTACGTGGTCCTCGAAAACAGCTCGCTCAGCTCCCTCAGAAGTCCCGAGGCGAGGCTCTTTACGACGGAGTGCTTTGACTTTCTTGACGAGCACTTCCCCTGGTGGAGGCACTTCGACGTCTTCTTCAAGCAGACAAAGCGCCCCCAGACGCTCTATGGGAGCCGCCTGTTTATCAAGGCCCTGCTCAACGCCCCCGAAGGAGCCCGTTTTCGGATTCTCAAGCAAAGGAAGGCACGCCGGCGCTGGGCCGGTCGCTCGCGCGCGGGTCGCGTCTTTGTCGAGACCATGCAGACGCAGGAGATCGACCAGACGAAGGTCGTACTCGACTCCCAGCGTGGTGACAACCTCAACGGCAATATGTTCTACCTGCTCCGCTACTTCCTTGAGGAAGAGCGCTCCCTAGAATGGACCATCTGCGTCACCTATCGAACCGCGGCGTCGAGGCGTGCCTTCGTGGCGCTCATCAACGCGTCCGGCCTCGATCTGAGCCGCATCAAGCTGCAGAAGTACAACAGCGTGACCTACGCCCAGAACCTCGCCACCGCACGCCTCGTCTTCACGGATACAAGCCTTCCGGTCTACTACCTCAAGAGGGCTGGCCAGACCTATCTCAACACGTGGCACGGTACCCCGCTCAAGTGCCTGGGCCGAGACATGGAAGAGGGCTTTGCGGGCACCGCCAACCTCACCAAGAACTTCATGGCCGCGGACTACCTCGCGTTCCAGAGCCCCTACATGAGCGAGTGCATGAAGAGCGCCTACATGTACGACGGCTTCACGCACGCAACGACGCTGCTCGAGGGGTACCCGAGAAACGAGCCATTTGCCGATCCATCACGTGTGTCAGACGAGGTAAGGGAAGCGTTCCTCTCGCTCGAAGGCGAAGCTGGCGACGGCCCCTCCGACCTCCAGCGCATCGCGTACCTTCCCACGTGGCGCGGATCTGCCGCAACCAACGTTGCCGAGAAGACCGACGTCGCCGAGCTTCTTCGGGAGATTGACGAGCGCCTTGACGACCATCAGGTCATGTACGTCAAGCTTCACCCCTACGACGGCTCGCGCGTCTCCTTTGCCTCCTACCGCCACGTTCGCCCCTTCCCCAAATGTGGGGAGACGTACGCCGTGCTTTCCCTGTGCGACGTGCTCGTGACAGACTATTCGAGCGTGTTTTTCGACTTTGCCGTCACCGGGAAGCCCATCGCCCTCTATACGTACGACCGCGAGGAGTACCTGCGCGAGCGCGGCCTCTACCTTGACATTGACGACCTCGGGCTCCCCTGCGCCAACACGGCCGAAGAGCTTGTCGAGCTTCTCTCCAGCTGCGGCGAGCGCTCGGAAGAGGCCGCTGCCCTTGCGGGGCGCTTCTCGCCCTATGAGTCTTCCTCTTGCTCAAGGAGGCTCGTTGGGGCATGTCTTGGCCAAGAGCGTGGTCTGCGAGCCGAGGTGCCCGCCGCCCCTGTGGAGAACGCTACGGTTCTGTTCTGCGGAGACCTAAGGTCATCCCTCACCGCACGGGCCGTGCGCAGCATGCTCGATGAGGTGCCGGCGAGCGAGACGCTCTGCCTTACCTACGACGTCAACGTCTCGTGCAACCTCTCGCTGCTCAAGGACGTTGACCGCTCCGTCAGGCTGTTCGGCAGATCCTACCCGCTCACCGCCACCACACAGAAGGAGCGCGCGCTTCTCGCAGACTTGGAGCTTAGCCCCAGTCTCTCGGAAAGGCACATCGACGAGCTCTGCGGGATTGCGCGTCGCGAGGCACAGCGCTCCTGGCCAAACGTGTCCTTTGAAAGGGCGATCGTCTACGGCCCGGACTCGCTCAACAACCTCATCCTTGCAACATGCGTGGCAGACAGCTGCGTTCTTGCCTTCGACACGATTCACGACCCGAGTCTCATCGAGCACATCCCTCGGTGGCTGCTCAATCGCTTCTCGACAATCGTGCTCCCCCAGAACTGCGGCATTCCCGAGGGGATAACCGCACAGGTGCGGCACTGGCGAGGCGCCGAGAAGGACGGTCTCTCCGCACTTCTCGCCTAACGAATGCACTGCAGGCTTCTCACGAAGAAGGCGGGGCGAGGCCACGTTGCGCCTTGCCCCGCCTCTTGGTAAGCGCACCAAGCCCGAGCTACTCCTTGAGCTCCTTCTTCACGTCCGTGGTGGAGATGCCGTCCGTGCGGTCGAGGAAGACGAGGTTGCAGTAGTCCTTGAGGTAGTCAAAGCGGGGGCTGTCCGCCCAGTCGGCGCCCATGACCACAGTGTCGATGTGGTAGGTCTGGATGTCGGAGATTTTCTGCTCCCAGCTCTCCTCGGGAATCACGAGGTCAACGTAGCGGATGGCCTCAAGCATCTCCTTGCGCACGCCGTAGGAGTAGAAGCTCTGCTTGCCCTTGGAGGCGTTGAACTCGTCGGTCGAGAGGGCCACCACGAGGTAGTCCCCCAGCGCGGCCGCGCGGCGCAGCAGCCGGATGTGCCCGTAGTGCAGCAGGTCAAAGGTGCCGTACGTGAGCACGCGGCGAATGCCCTTGTAGTCATCGCCGGAGGAAAAGTGAACGTTTGGAATGTCAGCCATGCGCTCCCCCACTCGGGTCTCTTACAGACGAATTACATTGTACTTATGAGGGGATGATTTGCACATGGCACCGTGTGAGAAACCGTCGGCGCGGGTCCACGGTCCCGAAATAGGGGACGCTGGCCGACGGTTCTTCTCGCCAAAGTGTCGGAATCGGTCCCCAGCTTATTCGGGGACCGCAACCGACGGTTTCTCAGCCGAGAATGACGGTGCAGGTCCCCAAACCCGGACTCGTGGACCACTGGCGACACCAATAAAGCCAGAAGCGTCGGCGCGGGTCCACGGAACTGCCGGCCCTTCTCGCCTAGCCCCAGATGCGATCGATCACGCGCTCGGCGGCGTGGCCGTCGTCCTTGGGGCAGAACCGCTGCACGTACGCGTCGTACGCCTCTCCGTAGCGGGCCCAGTACCCCTCCGGGTCCTTGAGCGTGCGCACGAGCTCCGCCGTCTCGCGGCAGTGCGGGCCAGGAATCTCCGCAAGGTCAAAGTAGAAGCCGCGAATGTCGTTGGCATAGGTCTCGTAGTCCGGGACGAAGAGCATGATGGGTCGGCGCAGGATGGCATAGTCAAACATCACGCTGGAGTAGTCCGTCACCAGGGCGTCCGCGGCAATATAGAGGTCGTTCACGTTGTTCCAGGCAGAGACGTCAATGACAAAGCCCTCGTACGCCGTGAAGTCAAAGTGGTTGGCGATGTAGTAGTGCGGGCGGAAGAGCACCACCCACTCCTCCCCCAGCTCGCGGCGCAGGAGATCAAAGTCGATGAGGTAGTCAAAGGTGTAGCCAACGCCCGCCTGGTAGGAGTCGTCGCGCCATGTGGGGGCATAGAGCAGCGCACGCTTGCCCCCCGGGATGCCGAGAAGCTTTCGCACCTGGGCCCTTCTCGCCTGCGTGGGATCGGCCGCCGCAAGGGCTATCTCGTCATTTCTGGGATAGCCTTCCTCGAGAATGACCTCGGCGCGTCGCTCCTTGGGAAGGCCAAAGGCGTCCGCCAGGTGCTGCGAGGTGTACGGCGAGGGAGAGAGCAGGTAGGTCCACTTGGCGGCGTCCATGCCAAAGCGGTCGGCAAGCTCGGAGGTGGTGTTGAGGGCGTTGGTGGTCTCAATCTCAACGTCATAGCCAAGGCGCTTGAGGGGCGTCCCGTGCCAACACTGGACAAAGACCTGCTCGGGCTTGGGCGTCACGTACTCGGGAAGGCGCGTGTTGAGCACGAGGACCTTGGCGGCGGCAAGCGCGCGAAAGTACTCCTCGGAGCCGCGCTGAACGACCGAGACGCGCGGGTCCGCGAGCGCCTCGGCCGAGCGCATCTCCGCGGTCTTCTCGGCACCCTTGAAGCTCCACACAAAGCGATAGCCCACAAAGCGCTCCTGGCCGAGCATGGCCAGGTAGATCGCGCACGGCGAGCACGAGAGGGAGCGCCCGCCAAAGGACTCAAAGAACACGAGCCGCTCGTCAACCTCAACGTTGGCGGCAAGGCGCTGGTAGCTCCTCCCCTGACGGGCCCAGTAGGCCTTGCGGACGAGCAGGCGCGTGCGCGGCAGGTGCCTGAGCACGCCAAGCCCCGCGGAGCGAACGAGCCTTCGTGCGGAACCTATGGTCTTCATGCGGACTCCAGCATCTTGGGGCGAGCAAGCGCGTCCTCAAGGGCGTCGACGATCCGGGTGATTGAGCCCTCGCGAACGCCCTGGGAGCTCGCGTCCATGAAGGCAGAAAACGCCTCTGCGTCATAGGGCCGCGCGCCGAGAAGGACCTCGGCAAGCTCGTGCGCGTCGGTAAAGGAGATCGTGGACAGCTCGCGCAGAGGATCGATGTTAAGGCCGGGAGATACGCGGTACTCCTCGATGTCCGGGACGTAGAAGAGCGTTGGTCTGCCAGCAAAGCCCGCCTCAAAGGCAACGGTCGAGTAGTCCGTAATGACGTAATCCGCAGTGTGGAGCAGGTCAATCGTGGGCACGCCGCGCATGAAGGCAACGGGCGTCCCGAGCGCGCGGGCGCACTCGTGGACGCCGTCGAGCGGGTGCTCGGCAACGACGAGCCTCGTTGAGGTGCCCGAGAGGGCACTGCACAGGGCCAGGACCGCGTGCTCGAGCCACTGGGGGTCGTCGTTTCCCTTACGGAAGGTGGGCGCGTAAAGCACGGTGCGCGCGCACGAGGAAGCGTCGGGGTACGTGAAGAACGCCTCCTTGAGCGCCTTATCGGCTCGGGCGAAGCGGCGGGCTCGCGCGGAGGCGAGCGCATCAGAGCAGAGGTAGTCAATGCGCGGCAGGCCGAGTGGAACGATCTTCTCCCGGGGCACGTCAAAGGCCTCGGAGAACGCCTCGACCGCACCGGGCATGCCCGCAATCACAAAGTCGTAGCCGCGGTGCATCCTGAGCGCGCTCGCCGCGTGCGTCGAGCGCCCGGCCGCGGTGTCCAGGGACTGATAGCCAAACTTCTTGATGGCCCCGAGGGCGTGCCACTCCTGGACCACGAGCGCGCGATGGCGTCGTGGCAGCGAGACGGCGGGAACGTAGCCGTCCACCAGGCAGAGGTCTGCCGTGGCAACGTGCCACAGCTGCTGGAGCATGAGCGGGACGCTCATCTCGCCGATGGTGGCAACGCAGGACCACACGATGCGATGGTTGGGAAAGCGACGAGCGAGCTCGGGCTCGATGAGCGAGAAGTCAAAGGGGCGCGCCGCCTGGCGAGAGAGCAGGACGATCTTCCGCTGCTGCGGAAAGAGGCTCAGGGCGCGGAACAACACGCGAATCAGCCACGCTACGAGCTCCATCCCCACCCCCGTCAGATAACATTCAGCAATTCCAAGAGTTTATAGCTCCTTACGCATTCGTGACAGCGAGATGACAAAAATGCGAGATATGTCCTCGAACCACAAAGGAGGGGGGGCAGAACGCCTCGGTTCAGGGTAATTTGCAAGCTACTCCCCAATTAGACCGCTCATTGGCGACTTTCCATCCGTTTGCCGGTGCTTCTCAATAGTTCAGTCCCATCTAGCTGCGCGTGAAGACAAGTGGAAGATGACGGCAAAGCAAGGAATATTCCCTCCGACTAGCATGTGCTCACCCCTTAATAGGTCAATACGCCTTGGGGCATTGAATTACCTATAAAGTGACTTTATACTTTGGGAGAGCTCATGGTAAAGCGAAGAGAGGTCGTAAAGCTACTAGAGATACATGGTTTTGAAAGCGCAGGCGGAACAAATCACGAGAAGTATATTCATAAGGATGGTAGGTCAACGATTGTTCCGCGACATCGAGAAATCAAGGAGCTCACGTTTAGGCTCATCATGCAGCAATCTCACATTCATCTTCCTCGGAGGTAACCGTGTTGCTTGGAGTCTTTGAATTTGAAATCGTGAAAGACGATAGCGGCTACGTCGCCATTCCGTACGATCTTGGGGGCGCCACACAGGGCGACAGCATGGACGAGCTGTGCCATATGGTTGTCGACTGGCTCAAGATGACCCTTGAGGACTATGACATGAAGGGGCTTTCCCTTCCAACGGCAACCTTTGGCAACGCGCCGCGCTACGGAGGATTTAACATGGTCTTTGCCGTTCAGGCGGGCAGGGAAACCGTTGAGAAGATAACGGCAACAGAGGCTGCGAGACTTCTAGGGATATCGAGGGCTCGAATTACCCAGCTGCTTGGAGCATCCCTTCTTGAGGGCTACCGAGAAGGTCGAAACACCTATGTCACGATGGCCTCTGTGAAAGCGCGCCTTAGGGACAGAGGGAACCGTGATGAGATGAGCCAGGTAGAGGTGCCGGCAGCCGCTGAGTGAAGTCAGCCTATGAAGAAAGCTCCGCGTCGAGCGAGACGAGCTCCTCGGGAACGCTCGCGGGATCGCAGCCAAAGGACTCCCCAACGGCGCGGGCCTGCAGGTGCCTAAGGCCGGCAAGGTCCTCATTGCCCTCGCGCTCATAGAGCACGGCCAGGCGCTCGAGCGCATAGCACACGTAGGCGGCAACGGAGTCCCCCATGCCGGAGAGCACCATCATCGTGACGAGCGAGTCTGGCGAGAGCGCAAGCGCCGTGGTGGGCTCGAGCTCAAGGAGGTCGGCAATCTCATGCTCCGCGTCAGCGTAGCCGGATTGATCTCCCCTCAGCGCACGGCCAAGGGCATCGGTAATCCCGCCCACAAACTCGCCGATAATCTCCAGGATGTAGTCACGCTGCAGCATGGATCCTCCCATCTCCTGCGCCCAGTATAGCCCTCGAACGCTAATCCACTGACTTGAGGCTCTCCACCATGTCAATGCGGTCGAGCTTGCGGCGCATCATCAGCATCACAAGCACGGAGAAGACCAGCGTGAGGACAAACGCGTAGACGTAGCTGGCAGGGTGAATCACGCGACCAAACATCACCACGTCCACCTCGGCGGTCACGATGACAAAGCCCTCGAGCCACGTGCCCAGGACAAGACCCACGACGTCACCCAGGAGCGTGAGAATGAGCACCTCGCGGAAGATATAGGCATAGACCTCGCCGCGCTTGAAGCCAAGCACCTTGAGCGAGGCAATCTCACGAACGCGCTCGCCGATATTGATGTTCGTCAGGTTGTAGAGCACCACCGCCGCGAGCGCCGCTGCAGAGACGATGAGCACCACCACGATGAGGTCAACGGCGGAGAGCATGTCGCGATACATCTCAACGGTCTCGTCCGTGAAGACGACCGTCGAGACGGCGCCCGTCGCCTCAAGCTCCTCGGCAAGCTCGTCACGGAGCCCCGCGTCCTCGCTCACGTTGAGATAGAGCGTCGAGAAGGACGGGGCGTCATCGTCAAAGACACCGGCGCGCGCCAGGACGTCCCAGCACGCGGGAGAGAGATAGGCGACGTTGCCCACGTAGTTCTCGACCACGCCGTCAACGCGCAGGGCAACGCCGTCGCCCGTTGCGTTGCCAATCGCATCCTGGGCGTAGAGCACGAGCTCGTCACCAACGCCGACCCCAAGCTTGCCCGCAGCCTTCTCGGAAAGGAGGATGCCGTCCCCCTCAAGCGAGAGGGGCTTCTGGGAAACACGCTCCCGCAGCGAGAGGGCCCGACCAAACTCTGTGGCGTCCTCTGGCACCACGACCTGAATGGAGAGCGTCTCCCCAGAGAAGTCCGAGCCCGCGCGCAAGTTCAGAAGGCTCGCACGCGAAAGCAGGTCCACGCCGGCATCGTCGAGCAGGCCCTCGACGAGCTCGCCGTCCTTCTCGCCAGCGTCATCTGCGAGAGTGACAGTGGTGTTGTAGTGCATGATGGGGCCAAACTGGTTGTCGATGATGTCCCAGATGGCATCATGAAGGCCAAAGCCCACCAGAAGGAGCGCGGTGCATCCGGACACACCAATGACGGTCATGAGCAGGCGCTTCTTGTAACGGAAGAGGTTTCGGGCGGCAACCTTGCGCAAGAACGAGAGGCGACTCCAGAGCGGGCGCACGCGCTCCAAAAGGATGCGACGGCCCGCCTTGGGCGCGCGCGGCTGCATGAGCTGGGCGGGAGTCTCCCGGAGCGCGGATCCAACGGCGGCAAGCGTGGCAAAGAGCGTCACGCCCACGCCAAGGCCGCCCGAGGTGAGCGCGATGAGCGGGTCAACGGTCAGCGGGAGCGGAAGCTGGGGAACGGCGTAGATGATTGCGTAGGCATACATCACCACGTACGGGAGCACCTGGGAGAGCACGGCAATGCCCAGGACGGCCCCCGTTATGGAAGCCAGCGCGGCATACGCGAGGTAGCGGCCAGCGATACGGCCCGCGCTGTAACCAAGAGCCTTGTATGTGCCCATCTGGACGCGCTCGTCCTCGACCATGCGCGTCATCGTGGTGAGCGCAACAAGCGCGGCCACGAGGAAGAGCATGAACGGAAAGACCGTCGAGATGGTGTCCATGCGCTCGGAGTCCGCCTGATAGGTTGCTGCGCCCTCACTCTGCGAGCGGTCCAGCACGTAGAGGCTCGGCGCCTCAAGGGAGTTAATCTCGGACTGGGCGTCGTTGAGCTCTGCCTCCGCCTCGGCAAAGCGCTCGTCGGCCTCCTCCCGCGCGTCCTCCCACGCGTCGAGGCCCTCCTCGTACTCGGAGCGAGAGGATGAGAGCTGCGAGCGTCCCTGCTCGAGCTCCGCCTCGGCAGCGTCAAGCTGCGCCTGCGCCTCGTCAAGCTGGGACTCGGCAGACGAGCGCTGCTCGGCGAGCTCCTGACGGGCTGCGTCAATCTGTGCCTGCGCCGCCTTGACCTGTGTCACGCCCTCATCGTAGGCGCTCACCGCATCGCGCGCGGAGACGAGCTGAGAGGCCTGCTCGCGCGCGGAGGAGAGCCGCGGCAGCGTGGTGTCCAAGCAGACGAGCTGGAACCGCGCGGACTCAAGCTGGGTAGCCTGCTCGTCCGTGAGCGCGCCGGCGGTCTCGAGCGCGGCAAGCTGCTCCACAGCAGAGACGAGCTGCTCCTTGGCCGCCCGCTGCTCTGAGATGGCGGCGTCGAGTGCCTGGACGGCAGCGTCGAGGTTCCCCGCCTCGATCCCCTGCTCAGAGAGTGCGACGAGAAGCACGCTCACTCCGCTCTCGCAAGAGGAGCGAGCCTGCTCGACCTGCGATGCCTGTGCCTCAAGCTCGGAGCGCCTTGCATCAAGCTCGCTCTGGGAGGAGTCAATGGCTGCCAGCGCCGCAGCGAGTTCGTCCTCGGCCTGCTGACGTCGTGATGCGAGCTCGGACCTGCCCGACTCGAGTTCCGCCCCCGCCGCGGCGACCTCCTCCTCTGCCGCAGAGATCTGTGACGCGGCCTCGTCAAGCTGGTCACGAGACGTCTCAAGCTCCTCCTCCGCGTCTGCGCGCTCGCGCTCGTACTCCGCGCGGGACTCGTCCAGCTCGTCCTGCGCCTCCAAGCGCAGATCATCCAGGCGAGCCTCGGACAGGCCCTCAGCATCAGCCTCAATGCGACCCCTAACCTCGTCCACCACGTCCCAGTACTCGTCGGACCCGCTCAGCGCGTCCTCGGCAGTGGCAACGCTCAGGTGTATCTCCGAGAAGGGCGTGCCCTCAACAAAGGTGTCCTCAGAGACGTAAAGGTACTGGTCGAGCATGCCCGAGCCGAGCGTGGTGGATCCAAAGCTGATGGTATAGGGGTAGTTCGAGGAGCTCACGGTACCCACGACGGTGAGCTCGTGCACGGAGAGCGCGTCATTCTCGCCAGACTCGTAGAGCACCTCGATGGTGTCACCGGGCTTGAGCCCCAGCCCGGGGGCGTCGGCGGAGACAACGCACTCCCCCGCTGCGCTGGGGTAGCGCCCCTCGCGCAGGATGAGCTGGTCGAGCGAGGGTTCCTCCCCGCTCAGGTACTCATCAGGGAGCGATGCCACGCGCGCGGCAACCTGCTCGGTGTCAACGCGCACCATTGCGTCAACGGACATGACCCCAGCCGCAGCGTCAACGCCGTCAACGGAGGCGAGGCGCCCCACGTCCTTCTCGCCAAATCCAAGGGTTGAGATGACGCGCAGGTCCCAGAGGCCCGTGTTGTCGTAGTAGGCATCCGCCGCGGCGCGCATGTCCGGGCCGCTCATGCTCAGGCCCGCGAAGAAGCCGCATCCCAGCGCCACGATCACCATGATGGCAAGAAAGCGCCCGAGCGACGATCGGACGCTTCTCACGATTCCTGTGGCGAAGGCGCTCATGGCCGGCCTCCGCGCTACTCGCTGCGCAGGGCCTCGACCGGGTCGCGTCGGCTGGCGGCGGAGCTCGGGATGAGGCCCGCCACAAGGGTGAGCACAACGGAGATGCAGATGAGAACCGCGGCGGAGGTCCACGGCAGGCTCATGATGTTCTCGACGTTAAAGTCCCTGAGCACCCAGGCGTTAACGGGAACAGAGACCGCCACCACCACGGCGATGGCAAAGACGCCCGAGATGAGGCCCTCGATGAAGGTCTCCGCGTTGAAGACGTTGGCAACGTTACCCTTGGAGGCGCCGATGGCGCGCAGGATGCCGATCTCCTTCTTGCGCTCGAGGACGCTAATGTAGGTGATGATGCCGATCATGATTGAGCTCACCACGAGCGAGATGGAGACGAAGGCGATGAGCACGAGCGAGATCATGTTCACGATGTCCGTGACGCTGCCCATGATGACGCCCATGTAGTCCGTGTAGCTGATGACGGCGTCGTCGTTTCCGGCGGCGCGCTGCTCGTCGTTATAGACGTCAATGGCATCGACCACATGCTCCTTTGCCTCAAAGTCCTTGGGGTAGATCTGGATAGCGGCGGGGTCGTCCGCAGTGGCATAGCCGAGCGTCTGGAGGTTGTTGTCATAGGTGAGCTGGGACGCGTTGGCGTAGCTCTCCATGAGCGAGGCAAGGTCCTCGGCATCCATGTTGAAGTGGATGGAGCTCGCGAGCATGTCGGCGTTGACGCTAAAGGAGCTCTGGAGGTTGGAGAGGCTTGCCACGGCCTGCGACGCGTACTGCTCGAGCACGCTCGCCATGGCGCTCTGGAGCTGGGAGGAGATGGCAGAGCTGATCTGCGAGGTCAGGCTCTGGAGGAAGCTCTGCAGATAGGGTGCGAGGCTGTTGGAGACGTAGTCCGAGACGATCTGCTGGACGCGGTCGCGCACGGGCTGGCCGGCGACGGCCTCCACCTGGGCAAGAATTGCCTGGGCACCCTCCGTCTCAAGGTACTGGTCAAAGTAGCCTGCGAGCTTCTGGACAAACTCGGGGTCATCCGGGTCAATGGCTCCGGCGTTCTCTCCCCACCAGGCCACAAAGCCCTGGCTGAGCTGGCCGCCGAGCTGCGCCACCTCCTCAAGCTGCTCGGTCGTGAGCGTTGGGTCCTCCAGCTCCTGGTCGAGAATCGCCGAGAAGTCCGGGGCGGGGGCGCCCGCGACGAGCGACTCCACGTCAACCGAGTTGGCAACGCTCGTGAGGTCAACGGAGATGCCGGAGAGGTCGATGCCCGAGGGGTCAAACCCCGCGGCAATGGCGCTCGTGTCAAACGAGAAGGCCGAGCGCATGGTGTCCTCGTCCACGCTGAAGAGGCTCTCGAGGTCAACGCCCTTCTTGGCCTCCTCCTGGAGGGTGTCGAACGTCTTGCCGGTGAAGACGTCGACCTCGGGGTCCTCGAGCTGCTGCTGAACGATCTGGGAATTGTCGGAACGGTCCATGAGCTCAAGCGTGAGCTCGGGCGTGTAGGCGATGCCGGCCGAGAGCGCCTTGGCATCGGAGCTCTCGTTGGGGCGCACGACACCAACCACATGCAGGTCAAGGCCATTGTTCACGGCGTCTGTCATGAACTCCTCATCGGAGGACATGTCCGTCCAACCACCCGTCTCGGCGTTCCTGCGGTAGACGTCGGCGGGGCTGATCACCTTGAAGTCAAGCGCGAGCGCGTCATCGTACGTGAAGTCAACGTCCGTCTCGGCAATCTCGGTCTCCCCCGCCGTTCCGCTCATGGCCGAGCTCACCATCTCCGTGAGATCGGCAGGGTCGAGCACGCCGATGCCGTAGAGCGTGTAGTCGCTGATGCGACCGCTCTGCGTGAGCACGAGCACGCACTCGTCGGCCTCCGTGGCCCAGCGGCCGGCAACGACGTCGTACTGCGAGTCAAGGAGCTCCTGGTCGTCGATCATCTCGTTGAAGACGGACATGCCGCCCGTGGACATGCCGGCGGTAGCCGTCCCCGAGGCGCCGCCGGTCATGGCCGTGGAGAGCGCGTTGGGATTGAGCTGCGTGACTCCGTCGGAGGTGTCGGCAGCGTAGACGAGCGGCGTAATGCCGTAGTCGTACTGGATGGCGTTGACGTAGTCCTCGATGCCCGCCTTGCCGGACTCGAGGTAGCTCTTGAGGCCGGAGAGGTCGTTGCTGCCAACGGAGGCAAACATGTCGGTGAGCATCATGAACTCGGGGATCTGGGCGGGGTCCTCGGCATCGCCGTCCTTCTCGCGGGAAGACTGCTCGGTTGCGCCAGGGTCCTCGGAGAGCATGCCCGAGATGTCCATGCTCTGCTTGCTGATGGTGAGCGGATAGCTGGAGAGGGTGTCCTCCTCAACGCGGGCTATGTACTCGTTCACGCCGTTTGCCAGGGCGAGAATGGCCGCGATGCCGATGATGCCGATCGAGCCCGCGAAGGCCGTCATGATGGTGCGGCCCTTCTTGGTCATGAGGTTGTTGAACGAGAGGCCAAGGGCCGTGAGGAAGCTCATGGAGGTGCGCCGGGCCCGCTTGGCCTCGCGGCGCGGGGCCGTTGCGGGGTCGAAGGGGTCGGAGTCTGAGGTGATGTGGCCGTCTGAGAGCTCGACGATGCGCGTGGCGTACTGGTGCGCAAGCTCCGGGTTGTGCGTGACCATGATGACCAGACGGTCCTGCGCGACCTCCTTGAGGAGATCCATGACCTGCACGGACGTAGCCGAGTCAAGGGCGCCCGTGGGCTCGTCGGCAAGCAGGATCTCCGGGTCGTTGATGAGGGCGCGGGCGATGGCCACGCGCTGCATCTGGCCGCCGGAGAGCTGGCTGGGCTTCTTGTTCACATGGTCAGCGAGGCCCACGCGCGCGAGGGCGTCCAGCGCGCGACGACGGCGCTCGGAGCGACCCACGCCCGAGAGCGTGAGCGCGAGCTCCACGTTGGCGAGGACGGTCTGGTGCGGAATGAGGTTGTAGCTCTGAAACACAAAGCCGATGCGATTGTTGCGGTAGGTGTCCCAGTCGCGGTCCTTGTACCTGCGCGTGGAGATGCCATCGATCACGAGGTCACCCTCATCAAAGTGGTCGAGGCCGCCCACGATGTTGAGCATCGTGGTCTTGCCGGAGCCCGAGGGGCCCAGAACCGCAACAAACTCATTGTCCCGAAAGGCAACGGAGACGTGGTCGAGTGCGACCTGAGTGAAGGAGCCCGTGGTGTAGCGCTTGCAGATGTCGTTGAGCTCGAGCATGGGATTCCTTGGATAGCGTTTTATGACGCTTTCATGGTACCCAAACCCGTCCTCGCCAAACCCACCTCGCACAACTCGGGTACACTGCAGCACGGGCTTTGGTCGTGGAACGATGTTGGGTGCGCCTGTTGCCGTGCCTCCAAAAAACTTACGTGCCGAGGCGGGCGGTCGTTTGACCCGTAGAATGGACGCCATGAAGAGAACGCTTATGGCAGGCGGACCGGGAGGAATCCCGGTGGAGGTCGAGCGCAGGCGCGTTCGGCGGCTCAACCTGCGCGTGCGCTCGGACGGAACGGCGCACCTCTCCGTCCCCCTCCGCACCTCGCTGGAAACCGCCCAGCGCTTTCTCGATGACCACGAGGACTGGCTGCGCGCGAGAATTGATTGCCGCGAGAAGCGCGCCGCGGAGCCTGAGGACGGGTTCGTTCCGCTCTGGGGAAAGCTCGTAAGCCTGCCGGAGGGAACCTCGGCCGACGAGCTCTACCGCAGGGAGCTGGCGGCGCGGCTGCCAGATGCCATCTCTCGCATGGAGGAAGCCGTCGGAGCGCACGCGAGCGGCTGGCAGCTGCGAGCGATGTCAACGCGCTGGGGCTCATGCACCCCAAAGACGGGACGCATTCGCATCAACGTGCGTCTGGCGGCATATCCCCCCAGCTGCCTAGAGTACGTGGTGGCCCACGAGCTCACCCACCTGCTCGAGCCCAGCCACAACGCGCGCTTTCACGATCTTCTCGCCCGCGCATACCCTCACGAGAAGCGCGCCAGGGCCATTCTCCGGACGTCCCCTCGGGACGCCTGTGTGCCGTAGCGGCCCTGGGGTAAAAATCGTCCGAGAGCTGCCCGTGCTTGGGAAAAGGGCGGCTCCAGGACGTTTCTGACCTGAAAAACCTCCGGGAGCCGCCCGTGCCAGCTAAAGCGAGCAGCTACTTGCCGCAGTGATCACGGCCAAGCTCGGACCACTCGGGCTCCTCGTCGGGAATGGAGCCTGCGTTCTTGGTAAAGAGCTCGCGAAGGCAGTTGTATGCCACGATGAGGCCAAGAACCACCAGCAGGATTGCAAAGACGAGCTGCAGGCCGGAGGTCGCGATCACCGCCGCACCACTCGTGGCAAGCGCGTTCACGCAGCCGATGATGCTCTGGACGAGCGAAGTGAACGTGCAAACCAGCAGAAACGCCACGGGGACGTAAAGCATCCAGCCCTTGCGTCCCGTGCACTTGCAGAAGACCGCCAGCATGATCATCGTCATGCCACCGAGCAGCTGGTTGGACGCGCCGAAGAGAGGCCAGATGTTGTTGTAGCCGCCGAAGGCGAGGGCGAGGCCCAGCGCCAGCGTAAGCACGGTGGCGACCCAGGTGTTAGAGAAGAACCTGGCCGCGCCCTCGGTGCCCGCACCCGCCTCTTCGGCAGCGTCGTTGCTCTTGGAGAAGAACTCCTGGAACGAGAGGCGCCCGATGCGCGCCACGGCGTCGACGGAGGTGAGCGCGAGCGCTGAGACGCACATCGTCATGAACACGGTGGCGAGCGTGGAGTCCACGCCAAAGGCGGTCATGCCGCGCGCAACGCCCTGCGAGAAGATCTGGAACGGCGTTGCCGCGGCGCCGTTGTTGAGCAGGCCGGTCCCGGCGGTGTTGAGGTCGGAGAACATGATCGCCGCAAAGACGATGGCGAGCACGCCCACGAAGGACTCGAGCACCATGGCGCCGTAGCCCACGGGAAGCGCGTCCCTCTCGTTGGAGAGCTGCTTGGAGGAGGTGTTGGTGGAGACAAGGCTGTGGAAGCCGGAGAGCGCGCCGCACGCCACGGAGACAAAGAGCAGCGGGAAGAGATAGCTGCCCTTGTCCGCGAGGGCGCCGAGGTCGGCCACCATGGGGGCGGTCATCTCCGCCTCACCGGCGGCACCGAGCACAAAGACGCCCACCACGGCGCACGCAATCATGACGAGCATCATGATCGAGGTGAGGTAGTCGCGCGGCTGCTTGAGCGTCTGGATGGGCATTGCGGCAGCAAAGAGCAGGTAGACGGTGATGACGGCAAACCAGCCGAGCTTGTCGAGGTACACCGGGAACTGCATGCCCACGGCGAACATCGCCACAAAGAGCACCACGGCAAGCAGAAGCTCCTTCCAGCCCTTAAGGCCAAAGCGGCGGTTGATCCAACCAAAGGCGATGGCAACAAAGGTGAAGAGAATCGAGATGGTGCCCGCCGCGCCGCCAGCGTACGAGGCGGCGGCGTCCACCGCGCCCGCGGCGTCAAAGGTGGCCTTGAACGTGCCCGCGACCATGTCCACAAATGCCGCGATAACGATGATGGTGAAAAGCCAGCTAAAGAGGAGGAAGAGCCGACGCCCGGTGCGACCGATGTACTTCTCGATAAGCTGCGCGAGCGACTTGCCGTTGTTGCGCACGGATGCGTAGAGCGCGCCAAAGTCGTGCACGGCGCCAAAGAAGATGCCGCCCACGAGAACCCACAGCAGCACCGGCAGCCAGCCGAACATCATGGCAGCGATGGTTCCCGTGACGGGGCCGGCGCCGCAGATGGAGCTGAACTGGTGCGAGAAGGTCGTGAAGCACGAGGCGGGCGAGAAGTTCTTGCCGTCCTCCATGCGGCGGGCGGGCGTGAGGGCCTGCTCGTCGATGCCCCACGTGCGCGCAAGCCAGCGACCGTAGAGCAGGTACCCGACGACCAGCACCACGGCCGCAACGAGCACGATAACGATTCCGTTCATGTTTCCCCCTTTGCAGAGCTATGGAACGTCGGACATGTTGCGCGCTTAACATCTGAATCCCCTCCACAGTTCCCACATGGTTTCTGACCGCTAACCGCCAAGAAACATACCGTTCATCGACTGGGAGACTGCCGGGAAGGGCCGCGACAGGCGCGCCGAGTGACGTGGCACAACGTTGTGTGTGGATTTCCAAAGGGGGGGCAGAGCATCGGACCGCATCTGCCGAGCAAACAACGAGGTAGATAAATGTCACCAATTCGGTAGTACTAAGGCTCCCTTTAGAAAACCGCACACAACGGATCCCGCACCCCAACGTGACCAAACCGTCACGTTATCCCGGCCGCCCCGGCACGTATACTCGGGTGTTGACGAAGGGGGCAAAATGACACGGCAGAAGATCCTGCTCGCAGAGGACGACCCGCTCATCGTGGAGGGTCTCTCCGAGCTGCTCGCAAACGAGGGTTTTGTGGTTGACTCCTCCCCCACCCAGAAGGGTGCCGTCGAGCTGGCGTGCAGGCCGGGCGCAGACTACGCGCTCGTCCTCGTTGACCTCACGCTTGCCGAGGGCAACGGCTTTGCCGTCTGCAACGCCGTCAAGCGCGTGACGCCGGACGTCCCCGTCATCTTTCTCACCGCAGCGGACGACGAGCTCAATACCGTTACCGGCCTTTCCATGGGCGCGGACGACTACGTGGCCAAGCCCTTCCGCCCGCGCGAGCTCGTGGCGCGCATCCAGGCGGCCATACGTCGCGCGCACCCGGGGCGCGCGACGCTGCGCATTGGCCGCGTTACCATAGACCCGGACCGGGCCTACGTTGAGAAGGACGGGCGCGAGGTCCTGCTCTCCGCCCTTGAGTACCGCCTGCTGCTCCTCTTTGCAAAGAACGCCGACAAGCTCGTCACGCGCGACATGATGCGCGACGCCCTCTGGGACGACGCCGGCGCCTACGTGGAGGAGAACACCCTATCCGTCTACATCAAGCGCCTGCGCGACAAGCTCGAGGACGACCCCACGGCACCCGAGATCATCGTCACCGTGCGCGGCCTGGGCTACAAGGCGCGCAGCAAGGGAGGGGTGGCGTGATTCTAAGGAACCGCGAGGTCTGGCGCACCGTGATCGCGTTTCTTGCGGTGGTCGCGATTGGGTCCGTTGCTGCCTGGCGCCTTGCGGGCACGGCTGCCGCGCTCTGCGTTGCGGGCGTGGCGGGGGCGCTGCTTGTGGTCCTTCTCGTTGTGACGTGGCACCGCTACCGGGCGATTGCCAGGATGGCGTCGCAGATCGATGACGTTTTGCACGGGTCGCGCGACGTGAGCTTCGAGCGCATGCGCGAGGGCGAGCTTGCGATTCTGGCCTCGGAGCTGGACAAGATGACCAACCGGCTGGCGCTTGCCAACGAGGAGCTTGAGCGCGAGAAGAACGCCCTGGCAGACGCCCTGGCAGACATCTCGCACCAGCTCAAGACGCCGCTCACCTCACTGGCCCTCATGACGTCGCTCGTGCGCGGTCAGCTTGCGGAGACGGGCGGCCACGAGGCGGAGCTCGCTCGCCTGCGCACGATGGAGCGGCTCGAGGACCGCGTGGAGTGGCTTGTCTCGTCCCTGCTCAAGCTCGCACGCATCGACGCGGGCGTGGTGCACTTTGTCCGCACCCACGTAAACGGGGCGGAGCTCGTGGCGCGCGCGTCCGAGCCGCTGGCGGTGGCATTTGACCTCGCTGACGTAACGCTCGAGCGCAGCGTCCAGGACGGTGCCGGCTTTGAGGGAGACCTCGCCTGGACGGCCGAGGCCCTCGAGAACGTGCTCAAGAACTGCCTCGAGCACACGCCTGCCGGCGGGACGGTGCGCGTGAGCTGCGCGGAGGACGCGCTCGCCTTCCGTCTGCGCGTTGAGGACACCGGCCCCGGCATTGCGCCGGACGACCTCCCGCACGTCTTTGAGCGCTTCTACCGCGGGGGCGAGAAGAACGTGCCCTCCGAGGTTGATCCGGGAGGCGTGGGCATTGGCCTCGCGCTCGCAAAGAGCCTCGTCACCGCACAGGGCGGTTCCATCCGCGCCGGCAACGCCGCGGGCGGCGGAGCGCGCTTCGACATCGTCTTCTTCAAGGCCACGGTGTAGCACGCGCGTTCTTCTCGCCACGTTAGCCCCTCCCAAACGCACGTTTTTCTCGCCAGAACGTGGAGTTGGGAGGGTTCAAGTAGCTTAATCCCTCTCAAAAACACATTCCGTAGTGACAAAAGTGCCTGTCACCATTGTCATAAATGACAGATTCGTCATGTGCGCGTCACGCGCACGCAGGACGCCTCCTCCACCATAGAATTGACGATAGCCACAAGGAGGCAGCATGGACATTCTGCGAATTGAACACATCACCAAGACGTACGGCTCGGGTGACACCGCCGTGCGCGCGCTCGACGACGTGAGCTTCTCGGTGGCCGCGGGCGAGTTCGTGGCGATCATCGGCAGCTCGGGATCGGGCAAGTCGACGCTCTTGCACATGATAGGCGGCGTGGACCGCCCCACATCCGGCACGGTGTTTCTGAACGGCGAGAACGTCTTTGAGCGCTCGGACGAGCAGCTCGCGGTGTTTAGGCGCCGCGAGGTGGGGCTGGTCTACCAGTTCTACAACCTCGTGCCGGTGCTCGACGTGGTGGAGAACATGTGCCTGCCCGTGCTCATGGACGGACGCGCCGTCAACGAGAAGCGCCTCACGGGACTGCTGCACACGCTCGGCCTTGAGGGCCGCGAGCACCACCTGCCCAACCAGCTCTCCGGAGGCCAGCAGCAGCGCGTGGCAATTGGGCGCGCCCTCATGAACGCACCTGCCGTGGTGCTGGCCGACGAGCCGACCGGAAACCTCGACTCCAAGAACTCTGCCGAGATCATGGCCCTGCTGCGCAAGTCCAACCGAGAGCTCAGGCAGACGCTCATCGTGATCACGCACGACGAGGACATCGCGCTCACCGCGGACCGCGTGATCTCGCTCGAGGACGGCCGCATCGCCTCCGACACAAGGGAGAGGTAGCCATGGCCGCAAAGCATCTGCGTGATTCAATTGGGGACAGACCCCTTTTGAATCATCGCCCTAATGATTCAAAAGGGGTCTGTCCCCAATTGAATCACAACGTGTTCACGAGGTTCACGGTGCGCTCGCTCAGGGCAAACCGCGTGCGGACCACGGTCACGATCGTGGGCGTCGCGCTCGCGACGGGCCTGCTCATGGCCGTGCTCGCCAGCGTGACGAGCCTGCACGCCGCCATCGTGAACTACATGCGCTCCATAGACGGCGTCTGGCAGGAGTCCTTCGACTACACCGACGACGCCACGCTCGGCAACCTCCGCACGCTCGCCGGCGACCACCTCGACCGCCTTGCCACCCGCCGCGACCTCGGCGCTGTGGCGCTCTCGGAGGAGAACGCCGAGTACGCTGGCGCCTACCTTGGCATCTATGACCTGCCCGCGGAGAGCGCGAGCACCCCGCGCGCGGCGGGAGACACCGACTACGCGGTCTACCCCGCCCCGGAGCTCGACGAGGGGCGCCTTCCCGAGAAGCCCGGAGAGATCGCGCTCCCCGCGTACCTGCGCGGCGAGACGCTCGTCTCCGGGGCGTCGCAGCTCTCCGGCGTTAACGGCGGCGCCACCTCGGCGGGCGAGATCGAGCTTGGGAGCGAGGTCACGCTTGCCGCCGGCCGGCGCGTGTGGGCGAGCGAGCCGCAGACCCCCATCAAGTCCGGTGCCCTGTTCCAAGTTGAGTACAGCTACGAGACCGGCGAGGACGGCTCCATCAACGAGGGCGAGACGGTCCTCGAGACCCTGGCCGACGTCGGCGAGGCGCGCACCTACACCGTGGTCGGCTTCGTGAGCACCAGCTATCAAGACGGCAACGTGGCCTACGTCAGCCCCGACGAGCCGGCCATGACCGCCTCCGGAAGCGCCGTGGGCAACGCGTTCTTCTCGACCACCGGATATACGAGCGAGAACGAGCTCGACCAGCTCATGGTGCGTCTCCTCGGCGAGGACGGCAGCTGGGCAACCAACTCCTCCCTGCTCACGTACCAGGGGCTCGACACGGGGCGCCAGATCACCACCTCGCTCGTTCTCTTCGCGGGCGTGCTCGCCGCGGTGATCGTGGTGGCGGCCGTCTCGCTCATCTCCAATGCGTTCAGGATCTCCATCTCGGAGCGCACGCGGCAGTTCGGCCTGCTGGCATCGCTCGGCGCCTCGCGCCGGCAGCTCAGGCGCACGGTCTACGTGGAGGCAGGCATCATCGGGCTCATCGGCATCCCGATCGGCGTGGCGCTCGGCATTGGCGGCGCGGCCGTGGCCTTTGCGCTCACCGCTGAGGGCTGGTCCATGATCGTGGGCAACGGCGTCACGGTGGGCCTCGTGCTCCGGCCGCTCGACGCGGTGGCGGCCATCGCACTCGGCATCCTCGCGCTTCTGGTGAGCGCGCTCGCGCCCTCGCTGCGCGCGAGCCGCGTCTCCGCCGTGGACGCCATCCGGCAGTCGCAGGACGTGCGACCGAGCAGGCGGCTCCTGCGCGTGTTCCGGCGCCGCCACACCGCGATGGACGACTTCTCGGCGAACGGGCGCCGCCCGCGCGGGATGGCTGCGCGCCTTGGCGGCATGCCGGCGTTTCTCGCCCGCCGCACGCTCGCCGTCTCTGCCGGCAAGTCCCGTGCGGCCGCGATGGCGCTCGCCGTCTCCGTGGCGCTGCTCGTGACGGCCGGGCTCGTGTCGGACTACCTGAGGGGCACGACGAGCTACATCGACTACGGCGGCAGCGCCGACATGCAGATGTGGGTCTCCATGTCCGAGACCTCGAGCGAGCTCGCAGACTCCCCTGCCGCCGTCAACGTGAACGACATCACGGCGGACATCGCAAAGGTGAGCGGCGTCAAGGAGGGCAGCGCGAGCGGCCTCGTGCGCACCTACGGCTCCGTGCACGTGGACCCCGCCGGCGTGAACTGGGATGCGGTGGACGCCTATGACGCGAACCCGCCCAACGGAAGCTGCTTCAAGCTCGACCGCAACGGCTATGGCAGCGCTGACTTCTATCTCGTAGACGACGCCACCTGGCGTGCGCTCGCGTCCGACCTCGGCCTCTCCGGAGACGCCACGGACCCCGAGCACGTCTCCTGCGTGGCCTTCAATCGCGTGAGCGTCAAAAACGGGAGCACGTACGGTGCCGTTGAGCCCTTCACGGGAAGCGACGGAACGCTCGATGTGCTGCTGCCCGACCTCAAGGACAACCAGTGGCTCGCCATGAGCGACGACGGCAGCGTCTACGGGCTGCTCGAGCGTGACGAGAAGACCAACGAGGTGACGTTCGTCTCGCCTGCCTCTGATCTGGGACTCAAGACGATGAGCGTGCCCGTGGTCGCCTACACCGACAACCTGGGAGAGAGCTTTCCCATCGGCAGCGCCATGATGGACCAGACCACAGGGCTCACGCTCGTGATGCCGGCGAGCGCCGTCTTTGGGAGCGAGCTCGAGGGCGCGATGAGCACGTCGATCATCCAGTACTTCGCGAGCTTCGCGGAGGGCGCTGACGAGAACGCCGTCATCGAGGGCATCCAGAAGGCGCACGGCGCGCGCGGCGACATCGACACCGTGACCATCAACAACCTGCGCGAGTCGCTGCGCGAATACAACGCGATGATCTTCACCGTGAACGTCTTCCTCTATTGCTTCATTGCGATCACGATGGCGATTGCCGTGGCAAACGTCTTCAACACCATTGCCTCTGGCCTCATGCTGCGCACGCGCGAGTTTGCGACGCTGCAGTCCGTGGGCATGGGCAGGCGCGCGTTCCGCCGGATGATCTTCCTTGAGTGCGCGGACTTCGCGGTCAAGGGCCTTGTGGGCGGCGTGGCGCTGGCGACGCTCGTGAACTGGGGCTTCTTTGCGGCGCTCTCGAACTCCGTCTCCACGCTCGCCTTTGAGATGCCGTGGGGCCACGTGGCGCTGGCGTTTGCCGTGGTTGCCGTCGTGCTCGCCGCGAGCGCTGGCTACGCGCTGCACAAGACGCACGCGCTGAACCTCGTGGAGGCCTTGCGCGCTGACGTGCTGTAACGTAGGGCGTTGCCCTTCCTCCTGTTGGGGCGCCATCCGGACGGTCTGCTGGCTGATTCCGTTCGGGCGGCGCCCCTGTTTTGTGAGCGGGCGGGTTCCGGACGGTTTGGGCCGTAGAAACGTCCTCACGCCGCCCGTCCTTCTCGTTGGGGCGTCTTTAGGACGGATTTGCCGAGAAGAACGTCCGCCCGCCGCCCGCACGCAGCAAGGCATCCGCTACAATACCCCGCCGGAAGCATCGACGGGAAAGGACGGGCATGCACTCACCGCAGGCAGTGATCTTCGACATGGACGGCACGCTCATCGACACCGAGCGCGTGAGCCAGACGGCATGGCGCCGCGCTGCCGCCGACCTGGGCATCGACGTCCCCGAGCGCATCTGGAACGCCTTTGTGGGCTGCAGCATGCCCGACGCGCACGCGATGGTCGACGAGGAGTTTGGCGACCCGGCGCTCACCGACCGCCTCTTTGCCCATCAGGTTGACCTCTACTACGAGATCCGCGAGCAGGCACTCGAGCCCTGCACGGGTGCCCTCGACGCCCTGCGCGCGCTCGCCGAGGCGGGCGTCACCGTGGCGCTTGCGACGACCACCATCCGCGAGCACGCAATTCCGCTCATGGACCGCTTTGGCATGACGCCGTTCTTCTCGTCCATGACCTTTGGAGACGAGATCGCGCACCCCAAGCCTGCGCCGGACATCTACCTTGAGGCCGCGCGAAGGCTGGGGCTGGACCCCGTGGCCTGCGTGGCCGTTGAGGACTCGGTCAACGGCGCCCTGGCGGCGCTCACTGCGGGCATGACGACCTTCATGGTGCCCGAGTGGGCAACCCCCACCCCTGAGCTCACCAAGCGCTGCGCCGGAATGCTGGGAAGCCTGAGCGAGCTGCCCGCCCTGGTGCTGGGGCGCTAGTCGCTCTTCTCGCCCCCGTCCTGTCCAAAAGTGGGCACTTTTGGGTTTCTCGCCCCCTCGCGCTTCTCGGCATGCCCTTTCGTGAGCCTTTTGGCAAGTTGTGGGCAAAACGTTTTATGCGCCGAGCCCTTCTCGCCCATCCCAAGAGCGCATTTCTCGCCATATGACACGTTTCTTCTTGGTTTTGGGCAAAATCATTGATGCAGACGACGCTGCTCCATCAAACGTTTTGCCCAAAACCTCCTTTAGGCGCCAGGGACAAGAAACGCGTCAGAAGCCGAGAAGAACGAGGTCAGCCGAGAACGGCAAGCGGGCCGCGCCCCACCAACAGGGCGCGACCCGCGGCCGACTCAAAAGCGCGAGGAGCGCTACTTCTGCGGTTCCACCGGCGGCATCTTGGCGTCCGCGCCCGCCGAGCCCGCGGCGAGCATCTGCTCGAACATCGAGCTCGTCTGCGTGAAGTCGCTCGGGAGCACCACGGTGGAGGCCTTGCCGGCCTTGGCGAACTCCCCCATCATCTCGGTCCACTGCGTGAACATGAAGAGCTGGTTTGCCTCGGCCGCGGAGACGCCCGTCTCCTGGATCGTGGCAAGAGAGTCGGAGATGCCCGCGGCGATGGCCTTGCGCTGGTTGGCGATGCCCTCGCCGGACTTCTCCATGGCCTCGGCCTCGGCCTGGGCCTCGGTCACGCGACGGATGCGGTCGGCCTCGGCCAGGTCCTGAGCGGCGGCCTTGGTGCGCTGGGCGGCGTTGATCTGGTTCATCGAGTCCTCGACCTCGGCCGGCAGCGCAATCTTGGTGATGAGCGTCGAGACGAGCGTGAAGCCGTAGGCGGTCATCTGCTCGGACACGGTGTCATTGACGTCGCGCGCGATGTCGTCCTTCTTGGCGAAGACCTCGTCGAGCGTGTAGACGGGAATCGAGGAGCGCAGCGCGTCCGTGATGAAGTCGCGCATCTGCGCCACGGGCTGCTGGAGCATGTAGTAGCTCTTGTAGACGCCGGAGTCCTGCGGGCGCTCACCGGTCTCGTAGCTCACGTGGTACTGCGCGGAGATCTCGAGGCCAATGGTGACGTTGTCCTCGGTCTTGACGTCGATGTTGAAGCCGTTCTTCATCGTGCGCAGGGAGACCGTGGCGGCCTTGCGGTCCACGAACGGAATCTTGGCGTGGAAGCCCGCGCCCACGATGCGGTAGAACTTGCCCAGGCGCTCGATGATGACCGCGTGCTGCTGCTTGACCACGTAGAAGAGGTTGCCGGTCACAATGCCCACAATCGCAAAGATGACGACGACAAACACGATGATGCCGAAGAGGCTGCCAAGAAAGGGCATGGGCGCTCCTTAGAACGGCCGGTAGTTGCTCTTCAGCATACCCATATGAGGGCCCCGCGACTATACTGGGACACAAGTTTTTCTTGAGAGGGGGCCCTATGTCGGTTCTAGGTTCGTATCGCCCGGAAGACGAGCAGGTAAACCCCTTCAACGCCGGGGAGCCCACGCTGCCGTGGGAAGAGCCCGAGCCCCTTGGGAGCGAGGAGCCCCCCGATGAGCACGACGCCTACGACGAGCCCGAGTACGTGGCCCACGGCGAGAAGGGCGGCACGCCCCACAAAGACGAGGACAACTACCAGGCGCCCACGACGCGCGGTCACGACTACGACGCCCCGTCCATTGACGGCCACGCGGCGCCCGGACCAAAACGAAAGGCAGCAAGACCGCCAAGAAGAACCGCGCGTCCCGGCGGGCAGGCGCCCGCGCCGCCCGAGGCAACGTCTGGCCAACGCGGCAGAAACCGTGGCTGCCTGATTGCCCTCATCGTCGTTATCATTGCGTTCAGCGGGCTTGGGGGCGCCGTCGTGAGCTGCGTCTCCTCGCTGGGAGAGAGCGCCATCGATGGCGTGGGGGCCATCTTCGAGGACGATTCGGGCTACGACGACCTCGAGGACGACTCCGACTTCGACAACTACGAAATCGAGCCCGAGGAGTCCGAGGGGCAGGACGAGGCGGCTGCCGCGGCCGTTGAGGGGGCCCTTTCCTCCGCGCTCTCGTCGCCTGAGTCCGGCGCGCTCTACGAGCAGCTCGTCTCCTTCATGGACGACAAGCTCTATGAAATCGACGGCTACACGACGAGCGAGCTCGGGATTGACGCGGGCACCTGGGCCACGTGGACCATCGAGAACACGTCCCTCTCGCTTGACGGCGCCTACACGTACGACGACGGTACGGGCACGGTCTACGTGTGCGGGAGCGCCCCGGACGCAAACTCCTTCATGTGGGGGCTGAGCGACGCGTACTTTGAGTACCTCATCGACGAGGGCGTTGGCTACGGAGAGCCGCTCTCCGCCGAGCACGTTGCCTATGTCCAGGGCGTCTACGCTGACCTGCTGGAGAGCTACGAGCTCGGCGAGGGAGACGTCGTCTACTGCGGCATCGAGGTGACGCGCCAGGGCGACGAGTGGGTCGTTAGCGACGAGGCGCTCGCAGAGGCCTACGAGAGCATCTACTCGCTCTTCTAGGCGCGGCCCGGTCCTGCCGCAGGCGCGCGCACGAAAACGCCTAGTTTTGGGTTTTGGACGCCGTCGCGCTCTTCTCGATGCCGCTTGCGAGAAGAATCGGGTGGTTTTGGGCAACACTTTTGATATGGCTTCGAGAGCGGGCCTGACGAACCGAGACGGAACCTGCGGGTTCTTCTCGCCGTGTTGCGTTTTGCCTGGTTTTGGGCAACATCCTTGATGTCAAGAAGCTCTCTCCATCAAAGATTTTGCCCAAAACCCCTCCTTTGCCCATCGGCGCTCCAAACGGCGGGGCAAGGCGTAAAATGTCTCTCGGCTAGAACCAACGAGAGGGGAACCCATGGCAGCTGCACCCACCACCACGCACGTCGCACCCTTTGAGGACGCCCGCGGCAAGCTCGGCTTTGGCTGCATGCGCCTTCCCAAGCTCGAGGACGGCACCATCGACATGGCCACGTTCACACAGATGGTCGATGCCTTCCTGGACGCGGGCCTCAACTACTTTGACACGGCGCGCCCCTACCACTCCGGCGGCTCCGAGCCCGCGCTTGCCCAGGCGCTCACCTCGCGCCACGACCGCTCCGAGTTCCTGCTCGCGGACAAGCTCTCCCCCAACGGCTTTGAGCACCGCGAGGACATCCGCCCGCTCATCGAGGACCAGCTGCGCGCCTGCGGCGTGGACTACTTCGACTTCTACCTCATGCACTCCCAGGGCATGGGCAACTACGAGAAGTACCAGCGCGAGCACGCCTATGAGGAGGCCTTTGCCGCGCGCGACGCGGGGCTCGTCCGTCACGTGGGCTTCTCGTTCCACAGCAACGCGGCCTTCCTCGACCGCATCCTGACCGACCACCCGAACGTGGAGTTTGTCCAGCTGCAGGTCAACTACCTCGACTGGGAGAACGGAGTCATCCAGAGCCGCGAGTGCTGCGAGGTTGCCGCCGCGCACGGCAAGCCCGTCATCGTGATGGAGCCCGTCAAGGGCGGGCGTCTGGTCAACCTGCCCGACGAGGCGCGTGAGGTCCTTGCCGCCGCGGGCCCCGGCTCGCCCGCGAGCTACGCGCTGCGCTTCGCGGCGGGGCTCCCCGGCGTGGAGATGGTGCTCTCGGGCATGGGCACCCCAGAGATGATCGCCGAGAACGTCGCGACCTTCTCGCCGCTCGTGCCGCTCTCCCCTGCCGAGCGAGACGCCGTTGCACGTGTGACGCAGATCCTGCGCGGTCAGAACACCATCGAGTGCACCGCCTGCCGCTACTGCGTGGACGGCTGCCCCAAGAAGATCAACATCCCCGACGTCTTCTCCTGCCTCAACGCCAAGCGCGCCTACGGCGAGAGCTCGGCCGAGTTCTACTACAAGTCCGTCCACACGGGCCACGGCCACGGACTTGCCTCCGAGTGCATCGGCTGCGGCGCCTGCGAGCGCGCGTGCCCGCAGCACCTGCCCATCCGCGAGCTGCTGCGCGAGGTTGCCGCCGAGTTTGAGACCGAGCAGCAGGACGCGTGACGCGCGTGACAAATGGGTCACGTTCTTCTCGCGCGTGAATACGAGCGGGCTGAGCGGGGAACAAAAAAGTGTCTGAACAACCAGGAGACCCGGGAGGCCCGATGGACGAGATGAACAACGAGAAGAGCATTGCCCCCGAGCTCAGCGGCAGCTTTCCGGCCCCCGGCATCTTTGAGGTGGGCGCCAACCATCACGAGCTGGTCCCCGCCGCCGACGGTCCCCTGCCCATAGAGGGCCGCCTTCGCAAGGCGCCGCTGCGCGTGCCCGAGAACTACGAGGAGTGCAGCGGGTTCACGCTCTTTGGACGGCGCATCCGCACGCTGCTCTACTCGACGGACGTCGCCGCCATCCGCAACTCCAACGCGGACGCCATCTTTGCCGTCTACCCCTTCACCGCGCAGCCCGCCATCACGGCGGCGCTGCTCACCGTTGCCGAGGCCCCGCTCTTTGTGGGCGTGGGGGGCGGCACCACCACGGGAAGGCGCGCGGCGGAGCTCGCCGCCGTCTCCGAGATGCAGGGCGCCGCGGGCGTTGTCCTCAACTCCCCCGCCACGGTCGAGATGGTCACCCAGGTGGTCTCCACCGTGGACATCCCCGTGGTGGCAACGATCACGCGCTTTGACAACGACGCCGCCGAGAAGGTCCAGGCCGGCGCGCGCATCATCAACGTCGCGGCCGGTCGGCGCACGCCCGAGGTCATCGCCGAGCTGCGCACCGCCTTCCCCGCGCTGCCCATCATCGCAACGGGCGGCAAGGACGACGAGACCGCGGCCGCAACCATCGCTGCCGGGGCCAACGCGCTCATCTGGGCGCCGCCCAGCGTTGTTGAGCTGCAGCGCGACATGATGGTGCGCTACCGCGAGAAGGCGGAAGCCGCGGCAGAGGAGGCCGGCGAGGAGCGCCCCGTCGCCACCGTCGTCCCCGACATCACGGACATGCCCGTTGCCGACGTGCCCACCGGCGTTGTGGAGAGCGTGCCGCCCGAGGTCGAGAAGGCCGTGCAGATCGGCGAGGAGGACTTCGTGAGCCCGTACCGCGGCCGCCTGCCCCGCCTGCCGTTCTTCGGCCGCCGCGCGCGGTAGCGAGTGCGCGTCCTTCTCGGCACCTGAGCCCCCAGAGCCATCAAAGACCCTCCCAAGCCCAAAGAAGACGAAGGAAGTTTTCAGGCGAGCGGTACAGAATGCGCTCCGAGCATGCATAATGGGGGGAAATACTTCCACGACGCGAGAGGGGCACGCATGCAGGAGCTTGAGGACCGCATCCGCAGGGACGGAATCGTTCGCGAGGGCAATGTCCTCAAGGTCGACAACTTCCTCAATCACCAGTGCGACGTGGCACTCTACGACCACATGGGCGCCGAGTGGGCGCGCCTCTTTGCGGGCAGGCGCATCGACAAGATCCTCACCATCGAGGCCTCCGGCATTGGCATCGCATGCGTAGCTGCCACGCACTTTGGCGGTGTGCCCGTGGTCTTTGCCCGCAAGACCGAGTCCAAGAACATGGACGGCGACCAGTACCGCACCAACATCACGAGCTACACCAAGGGTCGCGAGTACCAGGTCATCGTGGCCAAGCGCTTCCTCACGCCCGGCGAGCACGTGCTCATCATCGACGACTTCATGGCCATGGGCTGCGCGATGAACGGCCTCTTGGAGATCTGCGAGGAGGCCGGCGTGATCGTCGAGGGCATCGGCATCGCCATCGAGAAGGGCTTCCAGCCCGGCGGCTCCAGTCTGCGCGAGCGCGGCTACCAGGTTGAGTCGCTCGCCGTCGTGAAGTCGATGGACGCCGAGACGGGCCAGATCGAGTTCGCGTAGGCTCTGCGCCATCTCGTCCTGCTGAGCCCTCCCAAACCCACGTTCTTCTCGTTGAAACGCAGGTTTGGGAGGGCTCAACTATCTTGACGTCCCCGTTCCCATATTTTCTATTGACATATGAACACATGCTCATATAATCAATCTCAGATAACACATGAGCATGTGCTCATACGTTCAGAAAGGAGCACCATGGCTGACGGGCTCGCCATCGGGGAGAAACCCGACGAGATGCCGGACGAGGAGCTGCTCTACGACCTTGCGGACCTCTTCAAGGTCTTCAGCGACACCACGCGCATCAAGATCCTCTTTGCCCTCATGGGCCGCGAGCTCTGCGTGGCGGACATCGCTGAGCAGACCGGCACCACCCAGAGCGCCGTCTCCCACCAGCTGCGCACGCTCAAGCAGTCGCACCTGGTGAAGTTTCAGCGCGACGGTCGCAACGTGGTCTACTCGCTTGCCGACGACCACGTCTACACGATGCTCAACCAGGGCCTCTCCCACATCTGCGAGTGATGAAAGGTGACCGATACGTTTCATCAGCGAAAGGACTCACGATGAGAAAGTCATTCAAGCTCGACGAGATCGACTGCGCCAACTGCGCCCGCAAGCTTCAGGACGAGCTCGCGTCGATTGACGGCGTGGACGCGGTGTCCGTTAACTTCCTGACGCAAAAGCTCACGCTCACGGCCGCCGACGACCGCTTTGACGACGTGCTCCAGCGCGTCGTTGCCCGCACGGCCCAAATCGAACCCGACTGCGACATCGTCTGCTAATTGGGGACGTGTTTTTTTGCTCAGAGTTTTTGGGACAGGTTACGGGCGCGCGGCGGAGCGTGCACCAGGTAGCCAAAACCTGTCCCAAATTCTCTGAGAGAAAAAACACGTCCCAATTTGACAGCCAACATCGAGGGAGCACGTTATGAACAAGAAACAGAGACGGTGGCGCAACCGCATCATTGTGGCGCTCGTCATCTTTGCCGTGGTCATGGCCGTCGAGCAGAGCGGTCTTCTCGCCACGCTCTTTGGCACGCCCGGCGACGTCTACGCCAGCTTTGTCCTCTTCCTCATCCCCTACCTCATCGCGGGATACAAGACCCTCCTCGAGGCCGCGCGCAACATCCGTCGCGGCGACCCCTTTGACGAGGCCTTCCTCATGTCCGTGGCGTCGCTGGGCGCCTTTGCGATGGTCCTCTTCCCCCTGACGGAGCCCCACATGGCCGAGGGCGCGGCCGTCATGCTCTTCTACCAGGTGGGCGAGCTCTTCCAGAGCTATGCCGTGGGCCAGAGCAGGAAGTCCATCGCGGCCATGATGGACATTGCGCCGGAATTTGCCAACGTCGAGAAGGACGGCGAGCTTACGCAGGTCGATCCCGCCGAGGTGACGCCCGGCACCACGATCGTGGTCAAGCCCGGCGAGCGCGTCCCCCTTGACGGTGTGGTCGTCGAGGGCGCAAGCCAGCTCGACACCGCCGCCCTCACCGGCGAGTCCGTTCCGCGCCATGTGGAGCCGGGCGCCGGCGTCATCTCCGGCTGCGTCAACATGACGGGCCTCCTGCATGTGCGCACGACCAAGCCCTACGGCGAGTCCACAGTTGCCCGCATCCTCGAGCTCGTTGAGAACGCCAGCGAGAAGAAGGCGCGCGCCGAGAACTTCATCACCCGCTTCGCCCGCGTCTACACGCCGGCCGTCACGCTCTCGGCGCTCGCGCTCGCCGTCATACCGCCGCTTCTGGGGATGGGCGCCTGGGCCGACTGGGTCCTGCGCGGCCTCACCTTCCTCGTGGTGAGCTGCCCGTGCGCGCTCGTCATCTCCGTCCCGCTCAGCTTCTTCGGCGGCATCGGCGGCGCGTCCAAGCTCGGCATCCTCGTCAAGGGCTCCAACTATCTCGAGCTTCTCGCCCACGTTGACACCGTGGTCTTTGACAAGACCGGCACGCTCACGAGCGGCACCTTCAACGTCGTGGCAATCCACCCCGAGGCTGGCGTGAACCCCGACTACGTGCTGTCCATGGCCGCGCACGCCGAGTCCTTCTCGGACCACCCGATCGCGGTCTCCGTGCGCGCGGCCTATTCGGGCGAGATCGACCAGGCAAAGATCGGCGAGGTCAGCGAGGAGTCCGGCCACGGCGTCTCTGCGCGCGTGGACGAGCACGTGGTTCTGGTGGGCAACGACAAGCTCATGGCAGCGCACGGCGCGAGCTGGCACGACTGCGACCTCAAGGGCACCATTCTGCACGTCTGCGTTGATGGCGCGTACGTGGGGCACATCGTCATCGCGGACGTGGTGAAGGAGGACGCCGAGGCCGCGATCGCCAGCCTGCACGACGCGGGCGTCCGCCGCTGCGTCATGCTCACGGGCGACCGAAAGGACGTGGCGGAGGCGGTGGCCGCACGCCTGGGCATCGACGAGGTGCGCGCGCAGCTCCTCCCGCAGGACAAGGTGGCTGCCGTCGAGGAGCTTCTTTCTGCCGAGAAGGACGGCGCGCGCCTCGCCTTCGTGGGCGACGGCATCAACGACGCCCCGGTCCTCATGCGCGCGGACGTGGGCATCGCCATGGGCGCCATGGGGTCCGACGCGGCCATTGAGGCGGCGGACGTGGTCCTCATGGACGACCACCCCTCCAAGATCGCAAAGGCCATGCGCGTGGCGAGAAAGACGATGCGCATCGTGTGGCAGAACATCGTCTTTGCCCTGGGCGTGAAGATCCTCATCCTCGTCCTCGCGGCGTTTGGCATCGCCAACATGTGGCTCGCGGTCTTCGGCGACGTGGGGGTTGCGATGATTGCCATTCTCAACGCCATGCGCTGCATGCGTGTCGATGTGTAAATTGGTGTAAATAGGGGACGTGTTTTCCCCTATTTACAGACGTTCGAACTTGGTTTTGACGATGCGGCGGACGGACTCGTCGATGCGCTCCTCGGTAAGCTCACCGGAGGCGACGGCGTCAAGCACGCCCTGGTAGGCGGCCTGAAGGTCCGCGGGCATGAGCACGATGTCGACGCCCGCCTTAAGCGGCTCCACACCGAGGCGCTCAGCGGGCAGCGAATCCGTGGCGGCACCCATGCCCATCGAGTCGGTGATGATGAGGCCCTGGAAGCCGAGGTCGTTTCTGAGCAGGTCGGTCACAATCTCGCTGGACATTGAGGCGGGGTCGTTATCGCCCGTGATATTGGGCACGGAGAGGTGACCGACCATCACGAACGGCACGTCCTCCTCGATGGCCGCCTCAAACGGGCGCAGCTCCTCGGCGCGAATCTCGTCGAGGGTCTTCTCGGAGTAGATGCGACCGTCGTGCGAGTCGCCCGCCGCGCCGCCAATGCCCGGGAAGTGCTTGGCCGAGCAGAGCACACCCCCGTCGGCAAAGCCGCGAACCTGCGCCGCCACCATGGGGGCCACCACGTCCGCCGTGGCGCCAAAGGAGCGCCTGCCCATCGTTCCGTTGGGGTTGTTGGCAATGTCCGCGTCCGGCGCAAAGTCAACGTTGAAGCCAAGGTACTCGAGGTAGGTGCCAATGTGCTTGGCCACCTCGTAGGCGTACTCGGTGTCGCCGGTGGCACCCACGTCGCACATGTCGCCGACGTTGTCCACGCCAAAGCCGGGGTTGCCGCCCACGCGCGAGACGGTGCCGCCCTCCTCGTCCACGCAGAGGAACATCGGCAGGCCGCTGATCTCCTCGCCGTAGCGCATCGTGTTGGAGAGCATCTCGCGCGTCTGGTCGGTGTCCAGGAGGTTGGCGGCAAAGTAGCAGATGCCGCCCACCGGCATCTGCTCGAGTGCGGTACGGGTGGCGTCACCCGCGGCGGTCTGAACGCTCACGCCGGTCACGGCCTCGGGGCGCACGATGAAGAGCTGCGCCACCTTCTGCTCGAGCGTCATGGACGCGACCTTCTCGTCAACCTCGGAGACGGGGGCCTCAGGGTCGGGCTGCAGCGCGCCATCGGGCTCGGCGGAGGGCGTATCCTCGGGCTCGGTCGAGGGAACGTCGCTCACGACGCCCTGATTGCTCTGCTCAGCGGGCGCCTTCTCCTGCGAGCAGCCCGCAAGGGCGAGGGCGGCGAGCGCCCCGGCGGAGATCACTGCGTCACGCCTGGTCATTGAAGCGTTTCTCAGCATGTCTTCTCCCCTCTCCCCTACGCGCGGGAAAGTCGGTCGGCGATGAGCCCCGCAAGCACGTCGCCGAGCTCGTGGCCGGCAACGCTCATCATCTGGGGGAAGCGCGAGTAGTACGTGAGTCCGGGCATGGAGTTAACCTCGTTGAAGACAACCTCCCCCTCAGGCGTCACGAAGAGGTCCACGCGCGCCAGGCCCTCGCAGCCAAGGGCCTCGTAGACGGCGGTCCCGGCCGCACGAACGCGGGCGAGAAGATCCTCGGAGAGCTCGGAGGGGCAGCGGAGCTGCGTGTTGGCGCCCGGGTCGTCCTCAAGGTGAATGCGGAAGAAGCCGTTGCCCGAGACCACGATCTCGTCGACCTCGCCCATGCGCGTTCCGCGCACCGCGTCGCCCGTGATGGCGCAGCCCACCTCAACGCCCGTGATGGCCTCCTCAACGGCGACCTTCTCGTCAAGGGCAAAGGCGACGTCAAGGGCGGCCGCGTAGGCAGCGGCATCCTCCGCGCGGGACACGCCGATCGAGGAGCCGCCACGCGCGGGCTTCACAAAGACGGGGAAGCCGCCGCAGGCGCTGACGGCCGCCTCGCGGGCCTCCGCCGTGCAGCCGCGCCTGAGCACCTCGCAGCGCGGGGAGCGCACGCCCGCCGCGGCGGCGATGCGGTGCGCGGCGTCCTTGTCCATGCAGACAGCACTCGCCATGACTCCGCAGCCCACGTACGGCACGCCGGCAACCTCGAGCGCGCCCTGCAGCGTGCCGTCCTCGCCGCCCTGACCGTGCAGAACGGGGAAGGCAATGTCAACCGAAAGTGGACGAAGCTCGCCCTTCTCTCCCGCCACGGCAAGGCCGCGACCGGGGAGAACGACCACCGGGGAGAGGGTGGCGTCGGCCTCCCAGCCGCCCTCCGTCACGTTGGTGCCAGAGGGGCACAGGACCCAGCGCCCTTCTCGCGTGATGCCAATGAGCACGAGGTCAAAGCGGTCGTTCAGAGCATTGATGACGTTATCGGCGGACGTGCACGAGATGTCGTGCTCCGTGGAGATGCCGCCAAAGAGAAGCGCAACGCGCGTCATGGGGTTCCTTTCGACTTCAGACAGTGCCGACCCATTATACTGACGGGCCCTGGCAACGCCTCGCGCGAGCCAGCTCTCCAGGGTATGCGCACAGTTAAAAGTTTTTCTCGCCACGCCAGCGAGAAGAACCGCAGGTCAGAACCGTGCGCAGCTAGCATCAGACTTGCAACTGTGTACACACCCTAAAAGACGTCAGCGGCGAGAAGGTCCTCAAGGGTACCATGGACGCTCGCGCACGTGCGCAGCCGGTCATTGAGCCCCAACAGGGCGGGGTTTCCGGACTCCATGAGGTAGGGCGCGCCCACGAGGTCGAGCATCTCCGCGTCGTTGAGGTTGTCGCCAAAAGCCATCATCTCCGCGGGAGCAATGCCCAGCACCTCGCCGAGCTCGCGCATGGCCACGCCCTTGTCAACGCCGGACGCCATGACGTCCATCCAGGTGGCGCCCGAGGTCACGACCTTGCACCGCCCCGAGAAACGCCCCGAGAACGCCTTGGAAGTTGCGCGCATGACCTCGTCGCTTGCGTGATAGGAGACCTTGAGGATGGGCTCGGCCACCTCCTCGGGGCGCCGCACCGTCTCGACGTCGTTTCCCACGACGTTCACCATGTGGTCGAGAAAGGCGTCCTCCCCCTCGAGCACGTAGTGCGTCCGATCGCCGGAGACGAGCAGGTCGCAGCCGGGCACGTCCATGATCGCATGGCACACCTCAAGCGCCAGGTCACGCGGCATCTCGTGGCGGACGAGCGTCGTGCCCCGCCACACGACGAGGGCGCCGTTCTCGCAGAGGTAGCAGATGTCATCCGCCACGGGCGCAAAGAGCCGGCGGAGGTTGGCGTGCTGCCTCCCGCTCGAGGCAAGAAAGACGACGCCGCGCGCCACGAGCTCCCTCACGCACGCAAAGACGCGCGGGTCTATCCCGGAGGGGTTCCAGTTGAAGAGCAGCGTGCCGTCTATGTCACTCGCCACAAGCCGATAGCGACCCAATGCCATCCCCTCTCCCACGTTCTTCTCGCCGCACATTGTAGAGCGTCCGCTTTGCACCCGGCACAAAGCGGACAAAGCGGACGCTACTCCTCCGGGTAGCGGGGCGGAACAAGTCCAGCGCGCTCGAGGGAGACCACGATGGGCACCACCACGGCGAGCTGCAGGACGATGCCCGTGATGCAGGTGAGGAAGGAGGCGGCAAGCCACGCCTCGAGCGTATAGGCGCCCGGTGAGAAGATCAGCGCGCGCAGGACGCCGTTCACCACGCGCCCGGCAACCATGGCACCGATGAGCGAGACGTAGAGGTCGGCGTTGACGCTGCCGGTGCGCACGACCCGCGAGAGAGCCCCCGAGACCAGGCCGTAAACGGCAAGCTCGCAGGTCATGGGCACCACCATCGCCGCAGCCGGCATGCCCGTGAGAAGACTCGAGAGCACGGGGGCAAGCACGCCGGTGGCAAGGCCCGAGGCGGGTCCGGCCACGAGCCCCGAGATCATCACCGGGATGTGCATGGGCAGCCACGTTGCGCCCGCGTTGGGCACGGAGTGAAACGCCATAGGGAGCACGATGCCGAGCGCGGCGCACACCGCGGCGATGACGACCTTCTTGACCTGGCTCATAGCTACTCTTCCTCTCCCCCGCGCACGGAGGCGGCCCCTCCGTCAAGGCGATACCCGCGAGCCTCCATGGCAAGGGAGAGCTCGTCGGCGCGCCGCAGCGCGGACACGAACATGGGAACCAAGAGCCGCACGTAGCTTGCGGCACGACGCACGATACCACGCGAGGCGACGTCGCCACAACGCAGCGCCTGGGCGCGCATGAGCTGCCGGCTCTCTCGCAGCAGCGTGGGAACAAACTGCACCGTCACGCCAACCGCGAGCGCAGCGGCCTCCACGGGCACGCCCAGGCGCCCCAGCGGGCGAAGGAGGCGCCGGACCCCGTCCACGAGCTCCTGCGGTCGGGTGGTGCAGGTGAGCAGCGTGCCAAGGACGACCACGAGCAGCGTGCGCACCACAACGCGCAAACCCTGGGCGACGCCCGCCGCCGTGAGGTGCAGGGGCCCCAGCGAGAAGAGCGGGTCGGCCGCGCTGAACAGCAGCGCGTTGAACGCAAGCACCATGGCAAGAAACCACCTGAGCCCCCATGCCGCGCGGCAGGCGGCGCGCCACCCCACGCGCGAGGCGGCAACGAGCAGGGCCACGACGAGCGCCACCGTGAGCAGCTCGAGCGGCGCGCTCGCCCAGACCACCAGCGCCACGCAGGCGAGAAGCCCGAGCAGCTTGGCGGGAACGCCCATGCGGTGCAGGGGCGAGTCCGCCCACACGTACCCGACGGGCGCCCTCATGACGACCTCCCGGCAACGATGGCGGCGGCGAGCTCCTCCGCCGTGAGCGGCGCGCCCGAAACGGCCACGCCGGCGCGGCGCAGGGCAGAGGCGGCCCGCGCGGCGCAGGCGCCCTCGAGACCGTGCTCGCGCATGAGCGCCGCGTTCCCCAGAAGCTCGCGCGTCGTGCCGTCAAGCGTCACGCGACCGTCCTCGAGCGCAACCACGCAGTCGCAGACGGCAGCGAGGGCGTTGGCGTCATGGCTCGCAACCACAACGGTCGCACCCTCTTGGGCGGCAGCGCGAATCGCCTCGAGGCACGCCCGTCGGGCGCGCGGGTCAAGGCCCGCCGTCGGCTCGTCGAGCAGCAGAAGCGAGGGGCGAAGGGCAAGCACCGAGGCGATGGCAACGCGGCGCTGCTGGCCCCCGGAGAGCGAGAAGGGCGAGCGTCCCCCCAGCTCGTCGAGGGAGAGCCCCATGAGGGCAAGCGCGCGCTCGGAGCGCCTACGCACTTCTCGCGTGCTGATTCCCCGGGCGAGCAGGCCAAAGCCCACCTCGCGCTCGACCGTCGACTCAAAGAACTGGCGCTCCGGCAGCTGCAGGACAAGCCCTACGGATGCCGCGAGCAGGCGCGCTCCCGCGCCGCCCGAGGCATCCCGCCCGTCTACGAGGACGCGCCCCGCGTCCGGCGCGAGCACCCCCGCCATCACCTCGAGCAGCGTGGACTTGCCCGATCCTGTCTGGCCCATGACGCCCGTCACGCCGCCCTCCACCGCAAGGGAGACGGCGTCGAGCGCGCGGACCTTCTCGCCCGGCGCTCCCTCGTAGGCAAGCGTCACCCCATCGAGCGTCACGCGCACAGTGCGCTCACCAGCCCCTCCACCGTCACGGGCGCGGGGCCCAAAACGGCACCGGCAGCCTGGAGCACGCGCCACGTGCGCACCACGAGCGGCGGCTCCAGCCCCGCGCTTGAGAGGAGGTCCTCGTCCGTGAGGACGTCCTCGGGCGCACCCTGGGCCACGACCTCCCCCTCGCGCATGACGACGACGCGGTCCGCGCGGGCAGCGAGCTCCATGTCGTGCGTGATCCATATGATGGCTGCGCCGCGCTCCGATCGCGCCGCGAGGACGGTGCGGACGAGCTCGTCCCTACCGCGCGGGTCGATCATCGAGGTGGCCTCATCAAGCACGATGACCTGCGGGCCGCTCGCAAGGACGCCCGCGAGCGCAACGCGCTGCTGCTGCCCGCCCGAGAGCGCGTGAACGTCGCGGCGCTCAAGGCCCTCCAGGCCCACCGCCGCCAGGGCAGATGAGGCCGCGAGACGCGCGTCCTTCTCGCCGGCGCCAAAGTTTTTGGGCCCAAACGCCACGTCCTCCCCCACCACGGAGGAGACGAACTGGTTCTCCGGGTTCTGGAAGACCATGCCGCACAGGCGACGCAGCTCCCAGACGTTGGCGGCGTCGCGCACGTCGATGCCGACCACGCGCAGCTCGCCCTCCTGAAGGGGAATGAGGGCGTTGAGGTGACGGGCGAGCGTGGTCTTTCCGGAGCCGTTCTCGCCCACGATGGCAACGAGCTCCCCCGGCGCCACGTCCAGGGAGACGTCTTTCAGGGTGGGACGTTTGCGCACGTACGCGTGGGAGACACCGCGCGCCTCCACGACCTTCTCGCCCATCTCGCCCCCCTCCCGTTATTGACACGGCGTCAGTAATTGTAGCGCAAACGTCCCGAGAGCTCCCTCACAAGGGTATGTACGCGATTGCAGGTTTGATGAATACACCTGACGTCAAAACCGCAGGTCACGGCCTGCCGAGAAGAGCATCAATCATGCAACCGCGCGCATACCCTTAGAAGGGGCGCTCTCACACCGGCGCCACGCGGCGGGAACGGCGTTATTTCTTCAAAACCATAACGCGCACCACAAAACCACCTCTTACCTGCGGTATCCTTATGAGGTTAGCGACAAGTGCACAGAGGAGGACACGTGCTCACCTTTGAGAAGTACGTCTGCCCCACCACGCCGCAGGAGGCCTACGACCTCGTGCGGGAGAATCGCCTTGCCACCGTCATCGGCGGCATGATGTGGCTGCGCCTCGCCGACCGCGTGGCGCCGCTCGGCATCGACCTCTCCCGCTGCGGCCTTGACCAGATCGAGGAGACGGAGGGGGGCTTCAGGATCGGCGCCATGGTGACGCTGGGCCAGCTCGAGAACCACGCCGGCTTTGCGGCCGCGACGGGTGGCATCTTCACCGAGGCGGTCCGCGACATCGTGGGCACCCAGTTCAGGAACACCGCCACCGTGGGCGGCTCGGTCTTCGCCCGCATGGGCTTCTCGGACATTGTGACGGCGCTTCTGGTGCTGGACACCGAGGTCGAGCTCGTGGGCGCGGGAACCATGCCGCTTCTTCCCTTCGTGGAGCGCGGCGCCGGGCGCGACGTCCTCACCCACGTGTTTGTTCGCAAGCACCACTACCGCGCGGCCTTTGCCTCCGTGCGCAACGCCGCGACGGACTTCTCCGCACTCAACGCGGCTGCGGGCCTCTGGCGCGGCTCCTGGCACGTTGCCGTGGGCGCGCGCCCCAAGAAGGCGGTGCTGCTCACCGGCGGCGACGAGCTCACCCCGCTGCGCAAGAACTTCTCCCCCGCCGAGCTTGACGCCGTGTGCGACCTCGCGGAGGACATCGACTACGGCTCCGACCTGCGCGGCACCGCCGAGTGGCGCCGGGCCGTGGCACCCGTGCTCATCCGCCGCGCCATCGAGAGCGCGTCTGCCAAGGAGGTCGCCGCATGCTAGTCACCCTCACCCTCAACGGCGCCCGCCTCTCCGAGGACGTCCGCCCCGACATGACCCTCTTCGACTTCTGCCGCGCGCACGGCTACAAGTCCGTCAAGTGCGCCTGCGAGACGAGCAACTGCGGCCTGTGCACCGTCCTGCTCGACGGCGAGCCCGTGCTCTCCTGCTCCGTCCTCATGGCGCGCGCCGACGGTCACGACGTCACCACGCTCGAGGGCATGGGCCCCGAGCGCGAGCTGCTCTCCCAGTGCCTCGCCGAGGAGGGTGCCGAGCAGTGCGGCTTCTGCGCGCCCGGCCTTGAGATGGCGGTCCTTGCCATGGACGCCGCGCACGCGGGCACGGACGACGAGACCATCCGCCGCTACCTCTCCGGCAACCTCTGCCGCTGCTCCGGCTACGCGAGCCAGATGCGCGCCATCCGTCGCTTCCTCGCGCGCCACAAGAACGGCGGCGAGCTGCCCCCGCGCGACGTCCCGGCCGATCCCACCACGCAGGGCGGCGAGAAGCACGAGCAGGTGGCACGCCCCGTTGCCAAGAAGGACTCGGGCGCGCTCCTTGCCGGCAAGCCGGTCTACACCGCCGACCTTGCGCCCGAGGGCGCGCTCGTGGTGAAGCTCGTGCGCTCGCGTCACGCTAACGCCCTCGTCACAGATATCGACAAGAGCCGCGCGCTCGAGGTTCCGGGCGTCGTGGCCGTCTTTGGGCCCGACGACGTGCCGCACCACCGCTTTACCCTTGCGGGCCAGAGCTTCCTCGAGCCGAGCCCCTATGACACCGTCATCCTGGACCGCCACGTGCGCTACGTGGGCGACGAGGTCGCGATGGTTGTCGCCGAGAGCGAGGCCGCGGCCGCCGCGGGCGTGCGCGCCGTCAAGGTGACCTACGAGCAGCTGCCCGCCGTCCTGGACGTGGAGGAGGCGCTCGACAACGAGGTCGTGGTCCACGACGAGGACGACTGGAAGCACGGCAGCGACACCACCGGCGACGCCGCACGCAACCTCGTGGCGCACGGCGAGACCGTCCACGGCGACCTTGACGCCGCGTTTGCCGCCTCCGACGTGGTGATCGAGCGCACCTACCGCACGCAGGCCACGCAGCAGGCCATGATGGAGACCTTCCGCTCCTTTGCCTACACGGACGCCTTTGGCCGTCTCACCGTGGTGAGCTCCACGCAGGTGCCCTTCCACATTCGCCGACAGGTTGCCACCGCGCTCGGCCTCCCCAAGCACCAGGTGCGCGTCATCAAGCCGCGCGTGGGCGGCGGCTTTGGCGCCAAGCAGAGCGGCTGCAACGAGGCCTATGCCGCGCTCGCCGCGCTCAAGACCGGGCGCCCCTGCATCTGCTCCTACACGCGCGAGGAGACGATGAGCTGCTCCAACACGCGCCACGAGATGGTCATGAAGGTGCGCGTGGGCGCGCGCCGCGACGGCACGATCGAGGCCATCGACCTCTACGCGCTCTCCAACGCCGGCGCCTACGGCTACCACGGCACCACCACGGTCACGCTCGTGGGCGGGAAGACCCTACCCATCTACAACCACGCCGCCGCCAGCCGCTTTGCCTATGACGTGGTCTACACCAACACCACGCCTGGCGGCGCGTATCGCGGCTATGGCGCGACGCAGGGCTGCTTTGCCGTGGAGTCCGCGATCAACGAGCTTGCCGACGAGCTGGGCATGGACCCGTGCGAGCTGCGCCTCAAGAACCTCGTGAAGCCCGGCGAGACGCTCTGGCAGCTGGGACAGGAGCACCTCAACAGCTGCCGCCTCGACGAGTGCCTCGAGCGCGCGATGGACATGGTGGGCTGGAAGGGCCGCCCGCTTTCCGAGGACCTCGGCGCCCGCGTGCGCGGCATCGGCGTTGCCCTCACGATGCAGGGCTCCGGCATCTCCCACCTCGACATCGCCAACGTCGACATCCGCCTCGAGGACGACGGCTTCTACGTCCTCTCCATCGGCGCCACCGACGTGGGCACGGGCGCGGACACCATCCTCGCCCAGATGGCCGCCGAGGCGCTCGGCTGCGACGTCGACCGCATCGTCACCAAGGGCGTCGACACCGACACCTCCCCCTTCGACACCGGCGCCTACGCCTCCTCCGGCACCTACATCACCGGCGGCGCCGTCCTGCGCGCGGCCGAGGACCTCATCTCCAAGATCCGCGCCCAGGCCGCGCACGTCTGGGGCGTCGAGGCCGGGGACGTGGAGTTTGACGGCGAGTGCGTCCGCTGCGGCGAGAACGAGATGACCGTCGCCGCGCTGGCCAACCAGATGATCGGCTTTGGCCTGCAGCCGGGCATGCTCGAGGGCCACGGCTCCAACACGCAGCCCACCTCGCCGCCGCCCTACATGGCCGGCATCGCCGAGGTCGAGGTCGACAAGGCCACCGGCAAGGTGGAGGTCACGGACTACGCCGCCGTCGTGGACTGCGGCACCGTCATCAACCCGGCCCTCGCCCGCGTCCAGGCCGAGGGCGGCATCTCCCAGGGCATTGGCATGGCGCTCACCGAGGACGTGGTCCGCGACGAGCGCGGTGGCCTGCGCACGAGCAACTTCATGACCTACAAGGTGCCCACGCGCATGGACGTGCCCGAGATGCGCGTCGAGTTCATGCCGAGCTTCGAGCCCACGGGCCCCTTCGGCGCCAAGTCCATCGGCGAGGTCGTCATCAACACGCCCTCCCCCGCGGTCATGAGCGCCGTCGCCCACGCCACGGGCCGCTACGTCCGCAGCCTGCCCATCACCCCGAGTAAGGTGCTTCTCGGCGAGTAGCGCTGCTTGCGTTCTTCTCGCCCGGCTCTTAGACCCTCCCAAACCTACGGACCCTCCCCCTAAAACGTAGGTTTGGGAGGGTCTTCTTGTCTTACGCCCTCCCAAACCTACGTTTCTGGCGAGAAGATCGTGGGTTTGGGAGGGATAACCTTACGCAGACCTGCCACGCCAAGAAGAACCTGCGAGCGCCGCTCGCGGTAGAATCAGGCGGTTGACCGTTTTGCCCGGAGGCCAAATGTTCAAGCTCAGACGCTACCTCGCGGGCCACTACGCCGAGTGCGTGCTGGCACCGCTCTTCAAGATGCTCGAGGCGCTGCTGCAGCTCCTCGTCCCACTCGTGATGGCGCAGGTCATCGATGTGGGCATTGCCACGCGCGACGCGGGCTACGTGCTCTGGCACGGTACGCTTCTCGTGGTCATGGGCGTCTTTGCCTGGGCCGTTGCGGTGACGGCGCAGTACTTCTGCTCCAAGCTTGCCTCCGCGTTTGGCACGGCGCTGCGCGACGACCTCTTCCGCCACGTGCTCAGCCTCTCGCGCGAGGACGTGGAGCGCCTGGGCAGGGCCACGCTCGTCACGCGCATCACCAACGACTCCCAGCAGGTGCAAGACGGCCTCAACATGTTCTTCAGGCTCATCCTGCGCTCCCCCTTCGTGACCTTTGGCACCGTGGTGGCCGCCTTCCTCGTTGACGGCATCGAGGGAGCGGCGCTGCTCGTCGCGGTGCTCGTCTCGGGCGCCATTGTCATGGGCTTCATGCGCGTGACCACGAAGCGCTACCGCGAGATCCAGCGCGGGCTCGACGACGTCCTGCTCGCCACCACGGAGAACCTCGAGGGCGTGCGCGTGCTGCGTGCCTTCCGCCGCGAGGATGCCGAGCGCGCCGCCTTCTCCAGGACGGCGGAGACCGTCCGCTCGCGCCAGGTGGCAACCGGTGACATCTCCGCCCTCGTGAACCCCCTCACCTACGTGGCCATCAACTGCGGGCTCATTGCGCTCTTATGGTTTGGCGGCTTCCAGGTGAACGTGGGCAACCTCACCCAGGGCCAGCTCGTGGCCCTCGTGAGCTACGTGAGCCAGGCGCTCGTGGAGCTCCTCAAGCTCACGAACCTCATCGTCCTGCTCTCCAAGGCCTCCGCCTGCGCCCGTCGCATCAACGAGGTCTTCGAGACGCGCCCCTCCATGGCCGACGGTCCTCGCGAGGCCATCCTCGCGCCGGGTGCGCCCGCCCTCGCCTTTGACGACGTGAGCTTCACCTACGCGGACGGCGCCGGCCACGCCCTCAGCCACGTGAGCTTTGAGCTCGCCCCCGGCAGAACGCTCGGCGTCATCGGCGGCACGGGCTCGGGCAAGTCCACCCTCGCGAGCCTCGCGATGCGCTTCTACGACGCCACGGAGGGCGCCGTCCGCGTGGGCGGCACGGACGTGCGCGAGCTCACGCGCGCGAGTCTGCGGCACGTGGTCTCGCTCGTCGAGCAGGGTGCCACGCTCTTCTCGGGAACCATTGCCTCCAACCTGCGCTGGGGCGGCCCCAACGCGGGCGAGAAGGACCTCGAGGCCGCGCTCGCAACCGCGCAGGCCGCGGGCGTCGTTGACGGCAAGGGCGGCCTGACCGCGGAGGTCGAGCAGTTCGGGCGCAACTTCTCCGGCGGCCAGCGTCAGCGCCTCGCCATCGCGCGCACCCTCGCGCGACGCCCGGGCGTCCTCATCCTCGACGACTCCTCCTCAGCCCTCGACTTTGCCACGGACGCCGCGCTGAGGCGCGCCATCGCGCGCGACTGCGCCGGCACCGCCGTGATCACCATCTCCCAGCGCGTCACCGCCGTGCGCCACGCCGACCAGATCCTCGTGCTCGACGGCGGGCGACAGGTGGGCCTGGGCACCCATGAGGAGCTGCTCGCGGGTTGTCCCGTCTATCGTGAGATCTGCGAGTCCCAGCTCACCGCAGAGGAGGTGGCCCGATGAGCGAGAAGATCGCGCGCGGCGTCGCGCCTGACGGCACCGTGCGCCGCATGATCGGCCTCTTTTCCGCCCGGCGCGGCACCCTGGTGCTCGCGGCGCTGCTCACGGTGGCGGTCGTGGTGTGCACGCTCTCGCTGCCCGTGCTCTCCGGCCAGGCGGTCGACTGCGTGGTGGGCCCCAGCGAGGTTGACTTTGGCGGTCTCACCCGCTCGCTTGCCTGGATAGCTGTCGTGCTCGTTGCCACGGCCGCCTTCCAGTGGGCGCTCACCGCCACCACCAACCGGCTCGCCTTCGACGCGGCCCTCGACCTGCGGCGACGCTGCTTCGACCACCTGCAGGAGCTCCCGCTCTCCTACCTTGACTCCCATGGCCACGGAGACCTTGCCAGCCGCATCGTCACCGACGCGGACATGCTCACGAACGGCCTGCTCATGGCCTTCCAGCAGCTGCCCGTTGGCGTGCTCACCATCGTGGTGACGCTCGTCTTCATGTTTGTGCTCAACCCCGCCATCGCAGCCGTCGTGGCACTGCTCACGCCCATATCCATCTTCACGGCGCGCTTCATCGCCACGCATAGCGCCAAGCACTTCTCGGGCCAGACGCGCCTGCGCGGCGAGCTCACCTCTTACGTGGAGGAGATGGTCGGCGGGATATCCGCGGTCGAGACCTTTGAGATGCAGGAGGACGTTGCGGCGCGCTTCGCCGAGACCGACGCCGCACTTGGGCAGGAGAGCTTCAAGGCGGTGTTCTTCTCGTCCTTGGTGAACCCCACCACGCGCTTTGCGAACGCCCTCGTGTACGCCGCCATCGGCATCTTTGGCGCCTTCGTGGCCATGGCGGGCGGCATCACCGTGGGAGGGCTCTCGGCGTTTCTCGGCTACGCGGACCAGTACGCCAAGCCCTTCAACGACATCTCCGGCGTGGCAACGGAGCTGCAGAACTCCGTTGCGTGCGCGCGGCGCCTCTTTGCCCTGCTCGACGAGCCGGCCGAGGAGCCCGACGCCGCGGACGCCGCCGTCCTGGAAGAGCCGCGCGGCGAGGTGCGACTGGAGCACGTTGCCTTTGGCTACGAGAAGGACCGCCCGGTGCTGCGCGACGTCGATCTCTCCGTGCGGCCCGGCATGCGCATCGCCCTCGTGGGCGAGACGGGCTGCGGCAAGACCACGCTCATCAACCTCATCATGCGCTTCTATGACGTGACGTCGGGCTCCGTGCGCGTGGACGGGCGCGACGTGCGCGACTGGACGCGCGAGAGCCTGCGCGCGGGCTGGGGCATGGTGCTCCAGGACACGTGGGTGCGACGCGCCACGGTGCGCGAGAACGTGAGCATGGGCCGTCCCGACGCCACGCTCGAGGAGGTGCGCGCGGCGTGCCGCGAGGCGTACGCGGACGACTTCATCAGCCGCCTGCCGCAGGGCTACGACACGGTGCTCGACGGCTCGAGCGCCCTGTCCGCGGGCCAGCGGCAGCTGCTGTGCATCGCGCGCGTCATTCTCGCCCGACCGGCGATGCTCATCCTCGACGAGGCCACGTCGAACATCGACACCCGCACCGAGCTTCTCGTCCAGCGCGCGCTCGCCAACCTCATGCGAGGGCGCACGAGCTTTGTGGTGGCGCACCGCCTCTCCACCGTGCGCGACGCCGACCTCATCTGCGTGATGGCAGACGGCGTCATCGCCGAGCAGGGCACCCACGACGAGCTGCTGGCCGCCGGCGGGCGCTACAAGCACATCTACGAGTCGCAATTCGCGCCGACGGAGTAGCGCTACAGCCCGCGCTCGCGCAAGCGGGCGTCGATCTCCTTGAGCGTGATGCGCGCGGCAAAGAGCTGCCGATACGTGGCCGTCTTCACCTTGCCCGCGGCCGCGAGCTCGTCCATGCGGGCAACCGCAGCGGCCAGCTCGTCGCGCACGCCCGCGGCAAACGCGTCGTAGGCGGCGAGACGAGCCTCGGCGTCCAGGTCCTTCTCGCCCATTAGAAGTTGGCTCCGTTCCAGCCAAAGCTCGGCGTCCAGCCGTAGCGGATGTAGAGCCGGGAGGGGTCAACCCCCAGCTCGTGGTAGATCACGGGCGTGACCTCCTCGGTGAACGCCTCCCACGCGCTCGCGGGCACCTCGGAGCGCGCGAACACGCTCACGTCGACGAGGGCGCACGGCTCGGAGTCGTCCCCGGCAAAGTAGATGTGGGCGTCGTCCTCAAAGAGGCACATGAGCCAAGCCTCGGACTTTCCCGGCACGGCCTCGATGGCACGGCCGTAGGCGGACTTGAGCACCTCGCGCGCCTCGGGCGCGATGGGCGCTGAGCAATACGTGTGCACGACGGGCATAGTGGGCTCCTTTCATGACAATCTACCCTGTCACCTTTGTCATCATGACAATGGTGACAGGGTAGATTGTCATCATTGTCAGGTTTACTCGCCGTCAACACGACGGCGCAGCTGCTTCAGCTGGCCTCGGGCGCGCTTGGCCTCCAGGCGACGGCGCTTCTGCGCAGCCGAGACGCGTGTCTTCTTGCGGGGTCTCGGGGGCCGACCGCGCCGCCGGCAGATCTCTCGGATCTTCTCGATGCAGCGCTCGCGGTTTCGCAGCTGGCTTCTCTCCTCGCGCGAGACCACCACGATCCCGGTGGGCACATGACGCACCCGCACCGCCGAGTCGGTGGTGTTCACGCCCTGCCCGCCCGGTCCGCTCGCCCGAAACGCCTGCATCTCGCAGTCGCGCGCAAGCTCCTCGCTGCTCATGCGCGCAAAGGCGGCGTACTCGCGATATGTCAGTCTTCCCACATCCATGTGCTCATGCTATCAGACACAAGGCGGCCAAAGGCGCGTTGCCGTATGATAAGGGGCACGTAAACCCCCTGTAACGCTAGGAGCGGCATGTCGCTGCTGCAGACCTCGATTCCCCTCATCGCCCTCGTCCTGCTCGTCTGTAACGTCGTGCGCCACCTTCGCTCGGACCTCGGCGAGCGCCACCTCACCCTCCCGAGCACCTTCTGCTGGCTCGCGCTCCCGGGCGTCGCCCTTCTCGCCGCCACCTTCTGGTGCGCCGCGGGGCTCTACGGCGGCGCGGCGCTCGGCCTTCTCGCGCTCGACGCCGCATCCCTTCTCTGCGGGCACGCCGTCCTCGCAAGGCGCTCCCTTGCCGAGAAGGTCCGTGAGCTCGCGGACACGCTCGTCCCTCCGCGCCTGCGCCATGCCGCCGTTCCCGCAACGGCGCTCCTTCTCTGCACCGTGCTCGGCTTTCTTGCCCTGGAGCTCCCCTACAACTCGTACGTGCCGTGGATGAGCCCCGGCTGCGTGGGCATCGAGCTGCTCATCATCCTCGTTGCGCTGACGCTCCTGTACTTTCTCTTCCAGCGCCGCGGCGCGGGCATCGTGCTCGGCGTGGGCGCCTGCTTCTTCATCGGCCTCGCGCAGTTCTTCGTCGCAAGCTTCAAGTACGCGGCCATTCTCCCCAATGACCTCTTCGTCCTGGGCACCGCCGCGGCAGTGAGCGGCGGCTACGTCTATGCCGTGGACGGCTGGGTGCTTCTCGGCCTCTCCTGCCTGCTGCTCGCTGAGGCCATGTACGCGGGGGTTGTCCCCGAGCCCGCGACCTCCCCCGCAGCGCGGGCGAGAAGGACCGCGACCAACCTCGGCGTTGCCGCGCTCGCCTTTGCCCTGCTCTGGTGCGGCGTGACCATCCCCAGCTACTTTGACGACCTTGGCGTGGGCATGGAGTACTGGTACTCGCTCGACTACTACCGTAAGCAGGGGTTTCTCACCTCCTTCATAGCCGTGGCGCAGGACCTCCCCATCGAGGCGCCCGAGGGCTACAGCGAGGCCGGCGCCACGGAACTCGAGGCCTCCTACGTCGCAGCCTACGACGAGACGCGCGGCTCCACCTCCGAGAGGGTGGCCGCCGAGGAGCAGTTTGCCGAGGAGCTGCCGAGCGTCGTGTGCATCATGAACGAAACCTTCTCCGACCTCACGGTGCTCGATGGCGAGAGCTGGGGCTACGAGGGCCCGCGGGAGTACCGGGCCATGGTCGACACGCTCGCCGACGGCACCCTCAACGTGTCCGTCATCGGCGGCGGGACGTGCAACTCCGAGTTCGAGTTCCTCACGGGCGTCTCGCTCGCCTACGTGGGCGACGGCAAGTACCCCTACTCGCTCTACGACCTCTCCGAGGCGCCGAGCCTTGCCCGCCAGTTCTCCGGGCTCGGCTATGACACCACGGCCATGCACCCCAACTACGCCAGCAACTGGAACCGCGACCGCGTCTACGAGGCGATGGGCTTTGACGAGTTTCTCGACATCGAGGACTTTGAGGGCGCCGAGGAGTTTCACAGCGGCGTCTCGGACGAGGAGACCTACGACAAGGTCCTCGGACTGCTCATGGGCAGCGACACCCCGCAGTTCATCTTCGACGTTACAATGCAGAACCACTCCGGCTACGACCAGGGGAACATCGGGCGCGTTGACCAGTACGAGGTCGACGGCGTGAGCGACTACGACAACGGGCGCCTCTCGGAGTACCTGGGCTGCATCGACGAGTCCGACCGCGCGCTCGCGGAGTTTCTCGATGAGCTGCGCGAGCTCGACCAGCCCGTGATCGTGGTCTTCTTTGGCGACCACCAGCCCGCGCTCTCCTCCATCGTGAACGACGCGCTCTACCCAGACGAGCAGGACGAGCTCGCGCACAACCTGCGCACGCACGAGACCATCTACTTCATCTGGGCAAACTACGACGTTGCCGGAAGCGCCCAGGACGGCGAGAAGGACGACGCGAGCCCCGCCTACCTTGGTGCAATGCTCGCCGAGAAGATCGGCGCGCCCCTGACGGACTTCCAGAAGTCGCAGCTTGTCGCGCGCGAGGAGATGCCGGCGGTGAGCCTTGTTGGCGTGTGTGACGCGGACGGGGCGTGGTGCACGCTCGATGACGAGGTCAACGTGCCGGGTGCCTTCGACGACCTCGCGCACATCTCCTATCTGGAGTTTGCGAGCAAGCTGGAGTAGGCGTGCCGACGGCTGCGCGGGTCGTGCCTGCCGAGAAAGCCCAGGGTCTGTACCAGTTTTCCCGATACCCGCCGAGAGAATCCCGCCTCTGTACACGTCACGACTGCGCACGGCCGAGAGATTGCGCCATCTGTACCAGCTGCACAATCAAACCCCCGAGAAATGCCGTCTCATGTACCAAACGCGCCGAGAAACACGGGCGGCCGAACCATCCTGAGTCCCCCTCCCCATGGGGACGCTGGTACAGAGGAGCGCTCTTCTCGGCGCGTTCCGGCAAAACTGGTACAGAGGCCGGCCTTTCTCGGCGTCGCCCATTGATGAAGCATAGGCAATACGAAAATGGGCCGTCGGGACTTCCCGACGGCCTGCGTCAAGTTGGTGGGCGTTACAAGATTTGAACTTGTGACCTCTTCCGTGTCAGGGAAGCGCTCTCCCCCTGAGCTAAACGCCCTTATGTGATGCACTGCTGGGGACCGCAGCGCGAGGGATATATTAGCAAGGAACCCACCGAAAGCGCAAGCCCCAATTTTGACTTTCTTGAAATTGGGGCCCAGGGCACACGGCAGCGCGAGAGGCCCTACTTCCCCGCACCCTTCTCGGCCTCCCTCTTTCGGCACAGCTTGGCAAGGTTTGCCGTCGCCACCCGGGGGCTCTCGTCGCCTGCCTGCTTGGGCGCCTCAGCGGCGGCCTTCTTCGCGGCTGCCGCGGCCTTGCCCGCCGCAATGCGAGCCGCCACGTCGGAGCCATCCTTCTTGCCAGACCCGGCACCGCCGGAGACCGTGACCTTCTTCTTGGCACCCGGCTTCACCGTGACGCCACCACGTGCCGCGGCCTTCTTGCCGCTCTTGGCACCGCCCACAAAGCCGCGAACGCGCTTCCAGGCACGTTTAGCGCGGCGGTTGATGGACTCCCCGCTCGTGGAGCGAAGGCCCATGCACGGGGCGGCAATGAGGACGGGCAGCAAGTACTCGATCGCACGCCAGATGACAAAGCCCGCCGTGAGGTGCACGCCGTACATGCCCTTGAAGAGGTAGGCAAATCCCACCTCGGCGCCGCCGGCGCCGCCGGGCAGCGGGACGGCGTTCACGAGCAGCTCGAGCATCGAGCCAGAGGCGAGGCACACCATGAAGTCCGCGGGCTCGCCGAAGGAGCGCAGCACGAAATACGGCAGCGCGTACATGCAGCCGAGCTGCAGCAGCGTCACGCCCATCGTCGCGAGCATCTCGGGCACGTTGGCCGCGGCCTTCTTGAAGGCGCGGGAGAACTCCATGACCTGGGTGTTGACGACCTCGTAGTACTTCTCGTACTTGTCGTCCTTGATCCACTTGCGGCGGTTGGCAAAGCGCAGCGCCCAGTTGCCCACCGCCATAACGGGCTTGGGGAGCAGGCAGAGCGCGATGAAGCCCGCCACCTGCACCACCTTGAAGCCAAAGAGGAAGAGGCCGATGAGGGTGACGTCGCCAAAGGTCTCGTAGAAGTAGCCGCCGCAGAAGATGAGCATGATGGCGGCAAAGACGCCCTCGCCCGTCTCGTAGATGATGGTGCGCGTGAAGTTGAGGGCGCTCGCGGCGCCGGCGGACATGCCCGCGCGCGTGAGGCGGAAGATCTGAGCGGGAGGGGCGCCCGCGCTGTTGGGCGTGAGACGCATGAAGAAGACGCCGGACGCCTCGACGCTCATGAGGTCGCGAATGCCCACGGGGCAGTCCGGGTCCGCCGCAACGGAGAGCACGTAGGCCAGGATGCCAAAGACGTAGTAGAAGAGGAAGCAGACCACGCCCGCCACGATCCAGGCCGTGTCAACGCCGGCAAGCGACGTCACAAACTCGTCAACCTGACCGGTGAAGACGAGGTAGAGCGCATAGGCGACAGCAACAAAGCCAAGAAAGATGACGGTCTTTCTGACCTGCCCCATCGACTTCTTGTCGGCGGCGTTGTCCGCCGGGGAGACCGTGCGGACTGCAGAGACCTTGAGCGCCACCTTCTTGGGCGCCTTGGCCGCCTTCTGAGTGTCCTGCTCTTCTGCCACGCGCGCTCCATACGTCATGCCAACGGGTCCGTCTGTCTAGTGTAGCGCGCGAGGGCGACGCTGAGGGACCGGGAGAGCGGCGAGCGGCCGCATCCCCTTATTCTCCGTCTCTCCATCCGCGGCCCACGACCACCCAGCCGCGGGCCCCGGAGACGCGCTCGAGCTCGTCGCAGGTGAGCTCGATGGCGGAGTTGGAGCTGCCGGCCGCCGGCCAGACCGTCTCAAAGCGCCGGAGCGACTCGTCGAGAAAGACCTCAACCCCGTCGTTCACGCCAAACGGGCACACCCCGCCCACGGCGTGGCCCACGAGCTCGGCCGCCTGCTCGGCGGAGAGCATCTTGGGCTTGGTGTGGAAGGTCGCCTTGAACGCCTGGTTGTTGATGCGGGCGTCGCCGGCAAAGAGGATGAGCGTGGGCGTCTCCCCCACCATGAAGCTGAGCGTCTTGGCAATGCGCGCGGGCTCCACGCCCACCGCCGCGGCCGCAAGCTCCACCGTGGCGCTCGACGCGTCAAACTCCCGAATGCGCTCCGCAAGCCCAAACTGCGCAAGGTGCGCGCGAGCCCTCTCTATGGACATCTTGCCCTCCTTAACTGCGGAAGGGGGGCTGTCCCTCCTCCGCCCGTACGATGCCGCCGCCAAGGCAGTGGACGCCATCATAGAGCACGGCCGACTGCCCGGGCGCCACGCGGCGCACGGGTTTGTCAAAGCGCAACACGCTGCCGAGAAGCTCGACCTCGCGCAGCTCGCCGGTGTGGCGCGTGCGCACGAGGTAGCGCCCGTCGGCCGGGTGCTCGCCGGAGATCCACCGCATGTCCTCGAGCCGGATCTCTTGCGTGAAGAGCGCGGGGCTCATGCGGTCGGCCGTCACGTAGACCACGTTCTTCTCGACGTCCGTGGAGACGACGTAGCGCGCGGGGCCGCCACCGAGGTCAAGCCCCTTGCGCTGCCCCACCGTGAAGAGAAACGCGCCGTCGTGGTGCCCGAGCACGCGCCCGGTCTCCCACTCCACCACGTCGCCCGCGCGGCGCTCGAGCTCGTCGAGGAGAAACGTCCGGATGCCCACCTGCCCCACAAAGCAGATGCCGTCCGAGTCAGGCTTTGCCTCCACGCCGAGCCCGCGCTCGGCGCACATGCGGCGCACCTCGGCCTTGTCCGCGATCTCTCCCACGGGCAGAAGCGCGCGGGAGAGCGCCTCCTCGCTCACGCGCCACAGAAAGTAGGTCTGGTCCTTGTGCTCGTCCAAGGCGCGAAGGAGCCACGTTCGGCCCCCCTCGCGCACGATGCGGCCGTAGTGCCCCGTGGCAACGAAGTCCGCCCCGCGCTCGAGGGCGCGCTCCGCGAACGTGCCAAACTTGATCGTCTGGTTGCACATGACGTCCGGGTTGGGCGTGCGCCCGTGCGCGTAGGCGTCAACGAGGTAGTCCACCACCGTGGCCTTGTACTCCGCCTCGCAGTCCCAGACCTCAAGGTCAATGCCCAGCGTCACCGCCACGCGCTCCGCGTCCGCCAGGTCGTCCGCCCACGGGCAGCGAAAGCCTGGCAGGTCACGCGACCAGTTGCGCATGTAGACGGCCGTGACGTCATAGCCCTGCTCAACGAGAAGCGCCGCGGCGAGCGCCGAGTCAACTCCTCCGGAGAGCCCGCAGAAGACACGTGCCATCAGCGCCACGTCCCCATGAGTTCCGCCACGTGCGCCGCCTGGGTGGCGTCGTCGAGCCCCAAGCGTGTCATCTCGGCTCTGACGACACGCACGATGGCAGCGGCAGCATAGTCCACGTCCGCCTCGTTAAGGCCGCGCCCCAGGGTGAGGCGCAGGCTGCCCTCGGCAAGCCGTCGCGGCATGCCGATGGCCTCGAGCACGTGGCTCACGCGCATGCGGCTCGCGGCGCAGGCGGACCCCGTGCCCACCGAGACGCCAACGCGCTCGAGGGCGATCACGAGACGGCGCGCCTCAATGCCCGCAAAGGACACGTGGAGAAGCCCCGGCAGCCGACGCTTGGCGTTTCTCGGCCCCGCAACGACAGCCCACGGCAGCTCGCTCACGATCGCGGCGCGAAGGCGCTCGCGAAGGCCCGCAAGGCGCCGCGCCTCCTCGCCGCGGCGCTCACAGGCAAGCTCGAGGGCGCGCGCAAAGCCCACGATGCCAGCGACGTTCTCCGTGCCGGAGCGGACGCCCGCCTCCTGGCCGCCGCCGTAGACGAGCGGTCGCAGGCGCACGTCGTCGGAGGCCCACAGCAGCCCCACCTGCTTGGGGCCGTAGATCTTGGCGGCTGAGAGCGTAAGCAGGTCCACGCCGAGCGAGCTCACGTTTACCGAGAGGGTGCCCGCCGCCTGGGACGCGTCCGAGTGCAGGAGAATGGGGCGCTTCTCGCCCGCCTCGAGCCGGCGCGTGCGCTCGGCGGCCACCAGGCGAGACATCTCGCGCACGGGCTGGATGGTGCCTATCTCGCCGTTTGCGAGCTCAATGGAGACGAGCTCGGTCTCGGGACGAATGGCGCGCGCCACCGCCGCGGGGTCCACGATGCCGTCCGTCCCCACGCGCACCGTGCGGCGCTCGTGGGTGCCCGCACAGGCAAGGACGCTCTCGTGCTCGATGGCGTCCACGACCACGTGCCCGTCCACGGCGGCAAAGGCGAGGTTGTTGGCCTCGGTGGCGCCGGCGGTAAAGACGATGCTGTCCGGCTGGGCCCCGATGAGCCGGGCCACGGTGCCGCGGGCGCGCTCGACGTCGTCGCGTACCTCACGGGCGCGGGCGTAGGGCGCGGACGGGTTCCAGAACCGCTCGGTGAGGTACGGCAGCATCGCCTCGACAACGGCGGGGTCAACGGGGGTCGCCGCCGCGTAGTCGAGGTAGACCTCGCGCTCGCATGTCATCACTGGCCCTCCCCCTCCGTCATGGTGTTGCCGTTCTCGTCAAGCACGAGGTTGCCGTTCTCGTCCACCAGGTCGCGGTCCTTCCCGATCTTGAGGTTCTGGAAGCGCCCGGCGATGAACTCGTCGGAGTAGTTGGTGTCCACCCACTGCTCAAAGGCGTTGGAGGGCGGAAGCCCCGCGTCGCGCTCCGTCTTGCGGTTGAAGCACACGAGCGTCATGGCCACGTCCGCCACCAGGTACACCGCCACGAGGGTCACAAAGATCGCCTGGCGGCGCGTGGTGGGCATGCCAATCTGGTAGAGCAGGCGCGGCATGACGGCACGGCCCCACACCAGCCCCAAAAGCCCCCAGAACACGAGGAAGCGCCAGGCGACCCACTGCGTGATGTGGTCGGGCAGGTGCAGGTACGTCCAGCTCTCGGCGTCGAAGAACGTGGACATGCCCCAGCCGGCAAGCTGCTCGAGCACCCCGCCGATGAGGGCGGAGACAACGAAGATCTGCCACGCCCTTGCGCCGCGGCGGCGCAGGAAGAAGCTCAGCAGCGTAAGAAGGACGGCGCCAAAGCCATAGAGCGGCGAGAAGGGTCCCCACACCAGGCCCACGCGACTCTCCGTGAGACCGGCCGTGGCGAGCATCCAGACCTCCTCGATGAGAAGCCCCGCCATGGAGCCCACGAAGAAGATGATGATCACCTGGTACCAGCTGAGGTGAAGGTGGTCGAGGTACTCGTCGACCGCCTCGTTGGAGGCGTGCCAGCGCGCAAAGAGGCGTCCCAGGCCGCGCTGGCGCTCCGCATGCGCAAGCTCGCGCTCGAGAACGTCCTCGGACTCCTCGAGGGCCTCCTGCGCGCGCTCCACGTTCTCCTCGTCAAGGCGGTCCCCGTGCGAGAGCCACTCCCAGAAGAAGACGATCACCCGCACAAAGCCCTGGACCACAAGGAAGAGAAAGACGACAAAGATGAGCGAGAGAAACATCGGGCGAAAACTCCTCGGAACAAAAGCGTTCGTCAGCGCCTAAGGATAGCAAAAGGGCCGGTCAATGACCGGCCCTCGAAAGTTCATGGAGCGGGCTACGGGGTTCGAACCCGCGACCTCAACCTTGGCAAGGTTGCGCGCTACCAACTGCGCTAAGCCCGCGACGCAAGGAGATATATTACGGGAACCTTCCCCGGAATGCAAGGGGCAATTTTCGCCGTTCTTCTCGCCGCCCGTCAGTTGGCGTGAGACGTCCGTTGTATGCAAAAGGGCGCCCCGTGGGGCGCCCGTCATATCCTGGAGGCGAAGCCCGGATTCGAACCGGGGGTCAGGGCTTTGCAGGCCCGTGCCTTACCACTTGGCCACTTCGCCGTATGAAAAAGGCCGATCGAGACCGGCCCGAAGCTTCATGGAGCGGGCTACGGGGTTCGAACCCGCGACCTCAACCTTGGCAAGGTTGCGCGCTACCAACTGCGCTAAGCCCGCAAAAGCAAGGGATACTATACGGGGCGAGCGTGCCGCGCGCAAGCGAGAACCCCAAGAGACGTGAAGAAACTGTGAAGCCCCACGAAGCAGCCTATGCAAGGACGGACGAGCCGGGGGCGTCGAGCGAGCCCGAAGCATCGAAGAGCTTCACGAGCCTGACCACGGTGCCCTCCCCCGTGCTCTTCTGCTCGATGCTCACCGAGTCCGCCAGGAGGCGCATCAGGCGAATCCCCCGCCCGCGCTCCGCGTCGGCCGCAACCTCGGGCGCCTCCTCGTCAGCCCCCAGCGAGAAGCCCGCCCCGCAGTCCGCCACGTCAACGATCGCACGGTCGGGGTAGGCGGCGACCGTGACGAGGACCCCTCCCCCGCACGTGTGGTCCACGGCGTTGCCGAGCGCCTCTCCCGAGGCGAGCGTCATGTCAAACACCCCGTCCGGCGAGAAGGGCAGTGAGGAGAGCAGCGCGCCCACGCGCTCGCGCGCATCTGACAGCGCTCCCTCGTCCACGCGAAACGTCGTGCGCCAGCTGGGGAGAACGGAGGGGTCAAGCTCCGCCACGCGCCGTCGGTCACCGGAGCGCGAGACGGGCATGTAGTCGAGCATCCGCATGCGCCGGAGCGAACGGTAGACCTGCGGAGACACGTTGACGAGGGAGATGAGGCCGCCCTCGCGCCTCATGCGCCTGAGCTCGGTGAGGATGAGCCCCATGCCGGCGGAGTCAACGTGAGAGACGCCCTCCATGTTCACGAGGATGCGCCGGCACCCGCTCTCTATGAGCCGGTCGATGCGCGCGCGAACGCCGGGGACGGTCGTCACGTCAAGGTCTCCCACCACAGAGAAGAGCACTATGTTCACCTTGGCAGCCATGCTGGACTTATTCCCAAAACTACCGCTCTTCAACGCAGCGCGCGGCGGCCGACGCCTCACCGGGGGCACGGGACGTCCCGGGCGTCACCCAAGCCCGTCGTAGCGCAGGGCGACGATGGCAACGTCGTCCTCGAGGTTGTGACCGGTGAAGGCGTCGAGCGTCCCCAGGAGGCGCTCCACGAAGCCCTCAAAGGGCTTGTCGCCCGCGGACTCGCGCATGACCATGTCGCGCAGGCCCTCCTCGCCGAAGAAGGCCCCAGAGGGGTCGCGCGCCTCCGTCGTGCCGTCGGTGTAGAGCAGCAGCACGTCCCCACGCTCAAGGTGGACGTGACCGTCTCGGTACGCGATATCATGGAAGGCGCCCACCACGCCCGACTGAACGTCAAGGATGGAGATCTCGTCCGCGCCGGGGCTCATGAGCAGCGCGGGGGGATGCCCGGCCGAGCAGTACGTGAGCGTCTCTGCCGCAAGGTCGACGATGCCCACAAAGAGCGTCGCAAAGGTCTCGAGCCGCGAGAAGCCCAGGAGAAAGTCGTTGAGCGAGCGCACCATGCGCGCGGGGGCGAGCCCCTCCCACGAGTACGCACCGAGCGCCGTCTTGACCGCTGCGGAAACCGAGGCCGCCTCGACGCCCTTGCCCGAGACGTCGCCCATGATGACGCACGCGCGCCGATCGGGCAGGCGGATGAGGTCGTAGAAGTCCCCGCCCACGGAGGCGGCCTTGGTGGCAGATGAGTAGACGGCCTGGGCGGTGATGCCCTCCACGTGCTGGAGCTCGTTTCTCATGCCCGTCTGGAGCGCCTGGGAGATGCGCTTGTCCTGTTCGCGCGCCACCGCGCCCAGCACGATGTCACGGATGTCCTCGGCAAGGCCCACCAGAAACTCGAGCTCCAGGTCATCAAAGGGCTCCGCCCCATCCGGGCGCAGCAGCATCGCGCAGCGGCGCTCCCCCGCGAGCACGCCGAGGTCCATAAGCGCCCCGAGGCACGGCTCGCCCTTGTCGCGAAGCAGCGAGAAGAGCTCGGAATCCGGAACGATGGGCACCACGGCTATGCCGGAGCGCTCAAGGGTGCCGGGGACGCCCCGTAGGCTCACGGGGAGCTCACTCGGCCCGGTGAGCGGAAGGTCGGCGAGAATGACCGGGGGCTGCTCCCCAACCCGCATGCGAACGACGCCCGCGTCAAGTTCGTCGCTCGCCTCGGCGAGAATCGAATAGAACCGCTCGACCGCGGCGTCCTTGTCGTCAATGTCACCCGAGCCCATGTTGAGCAGCTCCTCGCGGAGTTCCGTTGCCAGCGAGGCAAGGCGGTCCGCGCGCCGGTCACGCAGTGTGGTGAAGGCGGCGGCGAGCTGCACCGAGAGGTAGTGGGCCACGGAGTCGAGCAGCCGCGCGTCATCCTTGAGCAGCGGATGCATCCTGCGCCAGCCCACCTCGATGATCGAGATGATGTGCCCGCCAAACCACACGGGAACGGCGATGAAGCTCGTGAACGGCGGGAGCATGCCCGCGCGCATGCGCAGCACCTCGTGGGTGTCCTCGTCCACGACCTCGCGCGTGGTGAGCCGGCCCTGCCTGAGGTCGTCCCCGGAGGGCGCACGCACGCGCAGGCGCACCGCCTTGCCCTCGCGCACGGCGAGGCGCTCCACGCTGCGCCCAAAGGGCATGAAGCGCGCGATCTTCTCGCCCGCAAGGCCGCTCGAGAGGCCCCTCAGGTGAAAGCCATCGGACTCGGCAAGGTAGACGATGGTGCCGTCGGCATCCATGGTCTCCGTGAGCTCCTCGAGCAGGCGCTCGAAGAGGGCACCGAGGTCGCTGGAGTCTATGGTGTCGAGCACGATCTTGAGCGTGCCGGAGAGACGGTGGTTGGCGCGCCTCAGGTCCTCGAGGTCGCGGGCGCGCTCGCGGTCGAGCCGACTCTCGTGCTCGGCGGCAAGGGCAACGAGCAGATAGGTCTCCCCCGGCGCGTTGACGGCGTCGCAGCGCACGCGGACAGACGAGAGGCGCCCGTCAGCGCAGAGGCAGGTGACGAGCGCCAGAGAGCCGTCCATCGGAAACGGGAGGTCGGCAACATCAAAGACGGAGAGGTCGTCAACGTCCTCCCCCGCAGGAAAGAGCGCGCGCACGTCAGAGCCAACGAGCTCCTCTCCGCCCACAAAGAGCTGCGTAGCCTCGTCATTGGCGAGAAGAACGCGCCCCAGCCCGTCAAAGACGAGCACGGCCTCCGCGGTGAGCTGAAGGAGCCGCGAGAGCGTGCCGACGAGGCTCCCCTCGCCGATGCCCTCGACGCGCCGCGTGCTGAGTCCCGCCTTGGCCATGTGCGCTCCCTCGCCCGGTAACACGACCAGCCTACCACGAGGCCCGGACAACAATCGACATAAAGAAGCGGGCCTCCCAATTTGGGAGGCCCGCTGACACCTCGTGGTGTCGGAGGCGGGACTTGAACCCGCACGACCTTTTAGTCAGTCACTAGCACCTCAAGCTAGCGCGTCTGCCAATTCCGCCACTCCGACGTTCACCGCGCTTTCGCGCAAGGAGTAGTATGCACTACTCGCCAAACCGATGCAAGCCCCATTTTTGACTTTTTTCGATCGGCACGAGACGGGCCGCCCTTGTCACCGCACATGAAGAGAGGCGCCCCGTGGGACGCCTCACCGTCACGCTCCTATGTCGAGAAGACTAGCCGAGGGTACCCGTGGGGAACGTCAGGGCCATCACCACGACGCAAAGGATGAAGACCGTGGTGGTGATCACCGTGAGGCGGTTGAGGTTCTTCTCGAGAACGCCCGAGCCAGTGCCGGAGTTGTAGAGCGAGGACGCGATCATGTCAGAGACGCCCGTGCCCTTGCCGGAGTGCATGAGAACGAGAATGACCGTCAGAATGCCGGAGAGAAACAGCAGAACGGTGAGAATGATGTTGAGCGGGCCCACGAGGTCTCCTTTAGGAACAGGTGCATAACAATCGGTAATGATAACACAAAGGGGCCCGGACGCTCGTCCGGGCCCCAGTCTCCACATCTGAGAGGATGAGAGGCTACGCCATGGCGCTCTTGACCATGGCCGCGAAGCTGTCGGCCTTGAGGGAGGCGCCGCCCACGAGGGCACCGTCGACGTCCTCCTTCTCGAGGAAGCCGGCGATGTTCTCGGGTTTGGCGGAGCCGCCGTAGAGCACGCGGATGCCGGAGGCGATCTCCTCGCCGAAGACCTCGACGAGGGTGGCACGGATGGCGCCGCAGACCTCCTGGGCGTCGTCGGCCGTGGCGGTCTTGCCGGTGCCGATGGCCCAGATGGGCTCGTAGGCGATCACGTACTTGGACGGGTCGGTGATCTCAAGGCCCTCGGTGTCCTTCTTGATCTGGTCGACCACGAACTCGACGTGCTTGCCCGCCTCGCGGACCTCGAGGGACTCGCCGCAGCAGGAGATGGGCACGATGCCGTGAGCCATGAGGGCCTTTGCCTTCTTGTTCACGTCCTCGTCCGTCTCGCCGAAGTAGTCGCGGCGCTCGGAGTGGCCGATGATGCAGTGGGTGGCGCCCACGGCCTCGAGCATGCTGGGAGCGGTCTCGCCGGTGTAGGCGCCGGACTCCTCCCAGTAGACGTTCTGCGCGCCGAGCGCAAACGGTGCGCTCGTCTGCTCGATGACCTCGGAGACGCCCTTGAGGTCGACGGCGGGCGGGCAGACGACGACGTCAACGTCGCCGGTGCCGTCCTTGAGCTCGTCGGCAAGGCCCTGGGCGAGGACGACGCCCTCGCTGTAGGTCTTGTTCATCTTCCAGTTGCCAGCGATCATCCTCTTACGCATCGAGAAGCGCCTCCACTCCGGGAAGGGCCTTGCCCTCGACGAGCTCCATGGAGGCGCCGCCGCCCGTGGAGATCCAGCTCATCTTGTCGGCCAGGCCAAACTTGTTGATGGCCGCGACGGAGTCGCCACCGCCGATGATCGAGGTGCAGTCGGAGTCCGCGATGGCGCGGGCGACGGCCTCGGTGCCGTGAGCGAAGTTGTCAAACTCGAAGACGCCCATCGGGCCGTTCCAGAAGACGGTCTTGGCGGCCTTGACGGCCTCGGCGTAGAGCTTCTCGGTCTCGGGGCCGATGTCCATTCCCTCGCGGTCATCGGGGATGGCGTCGGAGGCAACGATCTCGGGCACGGCGTCCTCGCCAAAGTGATCGGCAACGCGGTTGTCGATCGGGAGGAGGATCTTGACGCCCTTCTCCTCGGCCTTCTTCAGCATCTCACCGGCGCGCTCGACCCAGTCCTCCTCCTTGAGGGACATGCCAACGCTCATGCCCTGGGCGAGGAAGAAGGTGTAGGCCATGCCGCCACCGATGATGAGGGTGTCAGCGGAGTCGATGAGGTGATCGAGGACGCCGATCTTGGAGGACACCTTGGAGCCGCCGACGATGGCGACGAAGGGACGCTCGGGCTCGGCGAAGATCGAGGTCAGGGTGTCGACCTCCTTCTCGAGCAGGAAGCCGGCGTAGGCGGGGAGATACGCGGCGGGGCCAACGACGGAGCCCTGCGCGCGGTGCGCGGTGCCGAAGGCGTCGAGGACGAAGATGTCACCGTAGGAGGCGAGGATCTTGGCGATCTCGGGGTCGTTCTTCTTCTCGCGCTTGTCAAAGCGGACGTTCTCGAGGACGAGGATCTCGCCGTCGGCGAGGGCGTCAACGGCGGCCTTTGCCTTCTCGCCATAGGTGTCGTCGACGAACTTCACGTCATAGCCGGTGAGCTCGGCGAGCTTGTCGGCGGCCGGCTTGAGGGAGAACTGGGGCTCGGGGCCGTCGCCCTTGGGGCGGCCGAGGTGGCTCATGAGGATGATCTTGGCGCCCTTGTCCTTGAGGTACTCGATGGTGGGGATGGCGGCGCGGACGCGGGTGTCGTCGGTCACGACGCCGTCCTTCAGGGGGACGTTGAAGTCCACGCGCATGAGAACGCGCTTGCCCGCGACGTCGGCGTCACGGACGGTCTTCTTGGTGAAGGCCATGTTCACTCCTTTGACGATATCTTCCGAAAAGGGGGCGCGGCCGCGGCCCCGTGAGCTGCGACCGCGCCCCATGCGAAAAGCTGATGCGAAGCGAGAGCTACGCGACGAACTTCTCGAAGTACTTGATGGTGCGGACCATCTGGGAGGTGTAGGAGTTCTCGTTGTCGTACCAAGAGGTGACCTGAACGAGGCTCTGGCCATTGCCGAGGTCCTGGACCATGGTCTGGGTGGCGTCGAAGATCGAGCCGTGGGTCTCGCCGATGATGTCGGAGGAGACGATGTCGTCCTCGTTGTAGGCGAAGGTCTCGGGGATGGTCTCAGCGTAGGCCTTCATGGCAGCGTTGACCTCGTCCTTGGTGACGACCTTGTCAACCACGCAGTAGAGGTTGGTGATGGAGCCGGTGGGCGTCGGGACGCGCTGGGCGGCACCGATCAGCTTGCCGTTGAGCTCCGGGAGGACCAGGCCGATAGCCTTGGCGGCACCCGTGGAGTTGGGGACGATGTTCTGCGCGCAGGCGCGGGAGCGGCGCTTGTTGCCCTTGCGCTGCGGGCCGTCGAGCGGCATCTGGTCGCCGGTGTAGGCGTGGATGGTGGTCATGATGCCGGAGACGATCGGCGCGAAGTCGTTCAGGCCCTTGGCCATCGGGGCAAGGCAGTTGGTGGTGCAGGAGGCAGCGGAGATGATGTTGTCATCGGCGGTCAGCTGCTCGTGGTTGACGTTGTAGACGATCGTGGGAAGGTCGTTGCCCGCGGGAGCGGAGATGACGACCTTCTTGGCGCCGGCGTCGATGTGAGCCTGGGCCTTGGCCTTGGAGGTGTAGAAGCCGGTGCACTCGAGGACGACGTCAACGCCGAGCTCGCCCCAGGGGAGCTTGGAGGCGTCGGCCTCCTTGTAGATGGTGATCTTCTTGCCGTCGACGGTGATGGAGTCCTCGCCGGCCTCGACCTTGTGGTCACGCGCGTAGTTGCCCTGCGTGGTGTCGTACTTCAGGAGGTACGCGAGCATGTCGGGGGAGGTGAGGTCGTTGATGGCGACGATCTCGGAGCCCTCGTGACCGAACATCTGACGGAAAGCCAGACGGCCGATGCGACCAAAGCCGTTGATAGCAACCTTTACTGCCATGCTTTCTCCTTTCACGGTGCCGTCGGGGACCTCCCCCGACGAACCAAAGCAGACGGGCACGATGCCCTAACCACCCGATAGTGTACCCCACGCGCGACGCGTCGTATCCCTAAAACTGAGGCGCGTCCGAATTTAAGCCGCGCACGCTCAGGTTTGGACCGCCCACCGTCCCGATCAGGAACGCTCGGCCTCCTCGACGATCTCCTGGAGCCTGAGGACGCGATGGTACATCGCGGACTTGGATGCGGGCGGGTCGAGCTCCTCCCCCAGCGCGGCGAGCGAGAGCTCGGGGTGAGCTCGTCGTGCCGCACAGAAGGCCCTGAGCGCCGGGGGCAGCGACCCAAGCCCCACGCTCTTCTCGGCACGCTCGATGAGATCAAGCTGCGAGGCGGCGGCGTCCGTCGAGCGCGCCTGGTTGGCCATCTCTGCATTGACGCGTCGGTTGACGTCGTTCTTGACGGACTTCTTGGCGCGGGCGACCTCCACCACGCGCGCCATGCGCCGCGCCCCCATCGCACGCAGGAGCGCGATCACGTCGTCAAAGCTCTTGAGATAGATGGCATAGGCGCCGCGGCGGCGGTTGAGGCGCGCCGAGACCCCAAAGGAGTCGATGAGCGCCACCAGTCCGCGGGCAAAGTCCTCCCCCGTCACCGCAATCTCCAGGTGAAAGTCCCCGCGCGGGTCGGCGATGAAACCACCTGCCATGAAGGCGCCTCGCACGAAGGCCTCGCGCGCCGGGCGCGTGCCGAGAAGCGCCGTGGGAACCCCGGTGGCAAGGCCGTGCCCCGGGACGAGGATGCCGAGCCTCACGAGGTCCGCGGCAAGCTCGTCTTGCTCGGGCATCTCAATGAGGTAGTTTCTCGTCTTGTGGAGAACGGAACGGCGCACCGTGAGCGAGGTCTCGAGGTCGAAGATCTTGTGCGTGAGCTTGATGACCGTGCGCGCCACGGCGCCCGTCTCGGTGGCAATGCGGATGGAGTAGCGCCCGGAGCCCCTAAACGACATCGTCCCGCACACGCGGATGAGCGACGAGAGCTGCGCGAGCTCGGCCGCCGCAGTCGGCGCCTCAACGCGTGAGAGCTCGTCTTTCACCTCGGCGGTAAACGACATGCTAGCTCGTCCTCACGTTGGCGAGCGAAAGGTCGCGGTGGGACAGGCTCACGTGATAGCCGCTCTTCTCGAGGTAGGCAGCCGTGGCGGAGGCAATGGCCACGCTCCTGTGCTGGCCCCCCGTGCAGCCCACGGCAATGGAGAGGTGACTCTTGCCCTCGGCCACGTAGCCCGGCATCGCGACGTCGAGCAGGCGATACCACGCATCGAGGAACTTCTCGGTGGTGGGGTTCTTGAGAACAAAGTCCGAGACGAGCCGGTCGTTGCCCGTGAGGGTGCGCATCTCGGGGTCATAGAACGGGTTGGGCAGAAAGCGCACGTCAATCATCAGGTCGGCCTCGACCGGCATGCCGTGCTTGAAGCCAAACGAGAAGACCGAGACCTCCATGAGCTGCTGGTCCGTGAGCTCGGAGTACGCGCGGCGCAGCCGGCTGCGCAGGGCGCTCGTACGCAGGTGGCTCGTGTCTATGACGAGGTCGGCGGACTCGCGGACGCCGGCAAGCTGCTCGCGCTCGCGCTCGATCGCAGAGGCGACGGACTCACCGGGCTGCGCCAGGGGGTGGCGTCTGCGGTTCTCGTCATAGCGGCGGCGCAGGACCTCGTCGGAGGTGTCCAGAAAGACGAGGCTCACCGTGAGCTCGTGCTCGCGGAGCTGCGTGAGGGAGTCGTTGAGCTCGTTGAAGAGGCCGAGGCTGCGCAGGTCACAGGTCACGGCGAGGTGGCGGCCAACGCCCGAGTTGATGCCCACCAGGTCCGCGAGCTGCAGGAGCAGGCGCGGCGGGAGGTTGTCGATGCAGAAGTAGCCCATGTCCTCAAAGACGTGGAGCGCCTGAGTGCGTCCCGAGCCGGACATGCCCGTGATGACCACGACGTCCGGAACCCGGGCGGCGTTCTCGGCGGCGCGCATTCTCTGGCCTGCGTCTGGCATGGCTCCCCCTCTCGACTCCTTGAGTATACTTCATAGCACGCCGCTTGAGTCACACATGCGACTAGCTGCGGTTTTAGCGCCACAGCATCCGCAAGAGCCGCAATAAGCGGCAACTATGGACAATCCTGGGACGCGTAAATCGTATCAAACTCTTAACCGCATAGACACACGAAAAGGCCCCTCCCCCGCCGAAGCGAGAGAGGGGCCAGCCTCTAGTCGACCATGCAAAGCACGCCCTCGTCGGTCCAGCCGGACGTGACGAGCGACGCCGCCTCGGGCTGCGCGGCGAGCACGTGGTCGCCGCTCCACTGGTTGTAGAGTCGGCGCAGCTCGACCCTGGTCCCCGCGCGCCACGCCACGCCCTCGTATGCCCAGCCTGAGATTACGCTCTGGCCGACCTCGAGCGCGGAGGTCGTCCAGTTGTGCCCGCCGGTGTACGGGTTGTACAGGCGGTAGACCTCGGCGCCCGAGCCCTGCCTGTACGGCGCGCCCTCGTAGGACCAGCCGGCGGTGGCCAGCGCCTCGGCCTCGCCGTGGTCGGAGGTGTACATGTGCTGGCCGCCGCTCGCGTTGTACAGGCGGTAGACGCCGCCCTCGACCCTCTCGATTGCCACCTTTGGCTCCTCCCCTTCCGGATCCTGCGAGCACCACGCGGGCGGGCGCAGGACCCAGTTGTATCCGTAGTCGTAGTAGGACCGCTCGCAGACCTCGCGGCCAGAGCCGTCGCCGCGCCTGCCGTCCCAGTTGCCCTCCGCGCCGACGATGCGGTTGTTCCCGAGCCACACGACCACGTGCCCGGTGCCGTCCCGCCGCTCGCGGAGCAGCAGGTCGCCGCGACGCAGCTTGGACTTGGCGAAGGGGATTGCCCTCCAGCCGCGCGCGGTCAGCGCGGCCCTCAGCGACCACGTGCCGAAGTCCGGATACCCCCTCACGCCCACGCCCTCGACCGTTGCCGCGTAGAGCCTCGCGAGGCCCGCGCAGTCGGTCCCGGGGTCGTACGTGGCGTGGTGCCCCGAGCAGAGGACGTAGCCGTGGCCGTCGTCGGCGGCATACTGGAGTATCGTCGCGATGCCGCGCTCGATCCCGGTCACTCGGCGTCACCGCCCGTCGCGTCGACGGTGCCGTCCTCGGGGTCGCCCGTGCGCAACATCGCCATGAGCGGCGAGAGCACGCACATGATGGCGGCGGTCGCGATGGAGGCCCACGTCGCGTCCTCGATGACGCCGCCGAGCACGAGCGGCAGCGCGACGATGAGCACGGACACGAGGCCCTGCACGACGCTTCGCGCGAGCCGCATCTCGGTGGACTCGTCCTTCAGAAAGTGGTCAAGCATGTCAGTCCGTCCCTTCCCCGCCGATGATGTGTCGGTGGATGTCCTCAACGAGCGTGTCTGTGTGGCTCGTGGTCTGGTCTATGCGCTCGACGCGCTCGCCCATCTCGTGGCTGCGGTCGCGCGAGCCGCGAAGCTCGGCCACCAGCACGTCGGTGTGGGCGGTCGAGGCGTCGAGGCTCTGCCTCATGCCGTCTATGAGCACGTTCGTCTGGCGCTGCTGCTCGGCGAGCATCGCGTTCGCCCTGACCCTCTCCGCGTCGGTCTCTGCCTGCCGCTGCTCTATCTCGATGCGCTTCATGCGGACGCGCTCGTGGCTCGGCACGACGTACTTTGCGACGATGAGCGTCACGCATGCGACGAGCAGCGCGGTCACGAGCATCCACCCGGGCGAGTTGGCAATGCCCGCGCCAACGCCGGACCAGAAGTCCTGCGTTGGCTCCACGTCACACCGTCCCCATCGCGTAGAGGTTGACCTCCACGTCCACGCCGGGCTTGCCCCAGTCGAGGCCGCCCACGTAGAGCTGCGCCTGGTCCTTGGCGTGCTCGACGTAGGCGACGTGGGCCTTGGGGTTGCCGTCGGCGCGGGCGGTGGCGAACAGGAGCGGCGGCGTCGTGAACGTCACGGGGTAGGTCTCGGTGACCTGCGCGTAGCCCTGCTCCGAGTAGCCCTCGAGCGTCGGGGCGAGCGACTGGCGGATGAGCCGGGCCCAGCACTCGAAGCGGCCGTTCTTCCAGCGCCTCCACCACCACGAGCCGGTCGCGCCTGACTGAGTGACGTAGTCGACGCCGAGCTTGTCCAGCCTCTCCATGTTTGAGTTGATCTTGTCCGGGGAGACGCGCTCGCTCGGCTGGATGGTCTCGAGGCCGAGGTTCGTGGTCGCCACTACGCCTCACCGCCTTCCACGGGGCCGAGGTCCTTCCACGGGGCGCCCACGGCGCCCGGCTCCCACACGTTGTCGTCGGCGGTGGACTCCCACAGGTGGCCTTCGTGGGTCACACGGTCGCCCGTGGAGTAGCCATTTGTACTCTCTGGCTGCTGCCACTCGCCGACCTCGGCCCCGCTGCCCTCCTGCCCCGGCAGGATGCGCGCCCACAGGGACGGCGCCGCGCCCGGCGACCAGTCCTCCTGCGAGACGTGCGCCTGGAGGCACCGGTACAGCTCGCCCGCGTGCCTCACGCGCTGGCCCGCGGCGTAGGAGACGCCCGCCACCCACTCGTCGGCGAGCGCGCGGAACTCGTAGGCGTACTCGTCCGGCAGGCTGGCGAACTGCATGCGGCTGAGCGCCAGCGCCGCCTCCTCCGGCGTGCCCTCCACGGGCACCACGTCGCACACGTGGAGCAGCTGGTCCCCCGTGTCAACCCACACCCAGTCCTCGCGGTAGCCGTCCGGGACCGAGGACGGCCCCGCGCACTCCACCACGGGCTTGCCGTGCCCCGCGTCAGTGAGCAGCACCACGCCCGACGCCGCCAGAACCCCGTAGAACATGAGACCTCCAATCCGCGGCCTACGCGACCGCAACTATCAGGTAGTTGATACGCATCGAGCCGGTTTGTCCGCTCTCGACGCAGACGTACCAGTTCTTGGTGTCGCCCCTGTACGTTGTCCCGTACGCGTGCCGCGGCTTGGCGTTGTAGTCGCCGTTGCTTACGAGGATCACGTCGCCGACCTTGTACTCGCGGCCCACTATCGACGTGTACTGGCTGTTGTTGAAGAGCAGCACGTGCTTGGTGCTGGTCGTATCGACGTTGACGACCTTCGTGCCCTGGTAGAAGCCGCGTATCTGCGTGCGCTGGCCCACCCCCAGCCACATGGTGCCGCCGACGTTGAGGACGCCCGAGGTTGAGAGCTGGGTGCAGAAGACGGAACCGCTCACGGTGGTCGACTTGGAGATGCTGAGCCCTTTGTTGGTGGTGTTGTAGCTCAGGTCCACCCCGCCGCCGCATATCCTTATCTTGGAGCTCGAGTTGTTCCTTCCCAGCTCAATCAGATTCGCCCCGTAGGTCGCGTAGATGGACGTCCCGTTGCGCACCTGCATGCCGGAGGAGTTCAGCAGCACGTTGCCCTGGAGCGTACCGGAGAAGTTTCCAACGACGAGGCCGGAGCTGTCGAACTTGAGGTAGTTGGTGGCGGTGGTGGCGTCGCTCGCCTCCTCGATGCGGACGTTGCGCATCTGGAGGACCTTCGATCCAGACGAGCCGACGTAGGAGGAGAAGCCGTACGACGACGTCTGGGTCGTGAGGGGGCCAGAGAAGAGGGCGCTGAGCGTCACCCACCCTCCGCCCGCCGCCTGATACGGGTATATCTTCGCGCTGACCCAGTCTCCGCCGCCCTCGTAGATGTTGAAGAAGTCGGAGGAGGAGAAGGTGCCGGAGGCCACCCTGAAGTCTGCGGTGAACCTCAGCCGCGCGCCCACTCCCCACGCCCTCCTCGCCGACTGCGAGGAGAAGTCCTTGTGGTTCTCCCCGCCGGGGAAGGTCCTCTGGTAGACGCCGCCGGTCACGGTCCACCCGGAGAGCGAGCCGGAGCCGGTCGGGGCTCCGTCGATGACGTAGTTAAGGACGTCAGCGTTAGCCTTGTTGGCCGTGCTGTTGGCCGTGTTCGCGGTCGTCTTCGCCGAATTCGCCGCGCTCAGCGCGCTGTTCGCCGTGCCCCGCACCTGCCCGAGCGTGACCTCGAAGCCGCTCGCGTCCTGCTCCACCTTGCTCACGCGCCCGTCGAGGCCCGTCACCGTGGAGGAGATGCTGTCTGCGGTCTGCTCCACCTCGGTGGCCTTGGCCATGGCCCCCTCGGCGGTCTCGACGGCCTCTGAGACGGTGGTGGTCACGCCCTCGAGCGACACCTCGAGCTGCGCGGCCTTGGTGGCGGTGGCGTCCGCCGTGTCGCGCACCTGCTCGACCTCGGCGGAGATGGAGTCGCTGAACTGGTTGAAGGTGGACTTCTCGGTGAACCTGGTCTCCGCGACCGCCGTGTCCATCTTCTCCTCGACCTGCGCCTGGATCTGGTTGGCGCGGATGTCGAAGGTGGACTGGACCTCGCCGAGCGCGCCCTGCGTGGCGTAGGTCGCCGCGACGTAGGCGCGGATGGCGTTGTCGGCCTGCAGGATGGCGCTCTCGTAGGTGGTCTGCACGTCCGCGAGGTCGAAGACCTTGGTGCCGGAGGGCTGCGTGGACTGCTCCACGAAGGGCGTGGAGAAGCCGTCGCCCTCCGCGTAGAGCGACACCGTCACCTTGCCGGTGAGCATCACGTAGACGCCGACGCGGCCCTGGGACTCGTAGGCCTGGATGGACACCTTTGAGGTGTCGATGTCGGCGCTCTTCTCGGTCACGACGCCCACGCCCGCCGAGCCCTCGCCCGTGGCGTACGCGCTGTCCTGGAAGCCGAAGGCGACCGTCACGGCGCCCTGCTCGCTCGCGTCCCAGCCGCCCATCTGCCCGGTGATGCGGCACATGCCCTGGGCGTCCGGGTCGGTCACGTCGCTGTTGGCGGCCACGAAGGCCACCCACACGGGCTCGTCGCCCACGTCGCGGTGGAGCTTGAGGGAGCGCTGGACCGACGGGGTGAGCAGCGTCGGCTCCCCTATGACCTCCGAGCCGTCCACGAGCGTGTTGTGGGGGCGGCTGAAGAGGTACTTGTTGTCGATGGGCACGACGTTGGCCGAGCCCCACTCGCCGCCCACAGGCTCGTCCGGGGAGTCCGAGAGGTAGTAGTCGGTGTCCGCGTCGTTGACAACGTGGTTTATGGTGTCCTCCACGCCCGTCACGACGTCGAGGGCGTGGTTGATGGAGCCGTTGAGGCCGCGCAGGAAGGCGCTCTGGCGCCCGGTGAGGGTGTCGTAGGTGACGCCGAGGACGTAGGTGGTCTGCGCGGGGTCCATGAGGTCGAGCGACATCTCCTGCACCGCCAGGTACTCGTCCACGCCCAGCGGCTCGGCGCGCACGCGGACGGCCTGCCCCACGCGCAGGTGGGCCATGTCCTCGCGGTAGAGCGCCATGTCCACGGCGCGGCACTCGACCGTCACCTGCGGCCCGGCCATGGTGCGCAGGCGCGCTATCGCGGCCCGCACGAGGTCGGCGCGCGTCGACACGCCCCCTATCTCCACGCGCTCCTCGCGGTAGCCCCACTCGGACACGGAGGCCGGGTCCATGATGCCGTCGCCGCCGGCCGTGAGCGACATCCCGGCGTTGGACACGAGCTGGCGCTCGGCGGCCGTGAGCCCCGCGAGCGTCACCTCGTCCTCGCCGCTTCCGGAGTGCGGCACGATGGCCGTGGCGCGGCCCTCGACGCTGCGCGTGACGCTGATGTCAGTGACGTTCGCCCCGAGGTCGACGAGCTGCGAGGACGCCTCGTGCAGGTCCGACCACACCGAGAGCGTGCCCGAGGTCGCGTGCGGCTCCCAGTCCACGTACCCGCCGAGGGCGAGCACGTGGTCCTCGAGGGCCGCCGCCACGGTTGGCCACGAGTCGTCCTCGAGCGAGAGCGCGCCCTCCCGCAGCAGGTCCGCCTGGTTGGTTCCGACGTCGACGCGGAAGCCCCCGCCCTGCCGGGCGTTGAAGGTCTCCGCGAGCCACCGCACGTAGCCCGAGAGCGTGCCCGGGCACTCGGAGCCCGTCTCTCCGTCGGTCGAGTGCGGCGGCACGAGCACGTCGTTGAGCCTGTCGAGGTCGGAGACGGCGCTTGCCGCCCACGTGCCGTCGGCGCGCTGCTCCACCTCGGTCACGCGGCCGTGGAAGAGCCGCGTGCCGTCCCAGAGGACCTCGGCGGACTGCCCCGCCTCGGGCCTCGCCGCCGGCGAGAGCTCCATGTCGAGGTACGCGGCGGCGTTGACGGCCTGCGAGATCGACGCTGAGACGACCACGCTGTCGTCCTCGAGCGCGTCGAAGGCCAGCGCGCCGCCAAGGTAGACGCGGTACAATCCCGCACCCCCTCACTTGTCTACAGGTAGCTTTCCTCCCACTGGAGGGTCACGGAGACGTTGCCCGGGGCGCCCTCTGAGGGGTCCGGGTCGTCGCCCACGACGACCTTGGCCCACTCGATGCCCGCGAGGTCGTCCCACGTGACCGACGCGACGTCGGCCCACGTCGCCGTCCTCCAGCGGTAGGTGCAGAGCCAGAGCCGGTTCGCGCCCTGGCTGAAGGTGACGTCGGCGAGCCGGTAGGTCTGGCCAGCGGGCACCACGTACTCGGCCCCCCGCCAGCCCACCGTCACCGGCCACGTGCAGCTGATGAGGGGGTGGACGGGGCGGCGGCCGGACTGGCACTCGACCGTGACGCCGCCCGCCGCGCTCAGGGTCTCGGTGTGGAGCTCCCTGAGCTTCCAGGGCTCGGCGGTGATCTCGACGGATATGCGGCACGATCGGGGCGCGATGAAGGTCACCCCCGTGACGCTCGCGCGCCCGTGGTAGGTGAAGCCGGGGTCCCACGACAGCTCGAAGTCGGACTCTGCCCCGTGGAGCAGGTTGGTGACGTCGTTTGCCACCTCCTGCCACGTCCGCTCCCCGCGCCCGTCGTAGCGCAGCGCGAAGGACACCGTGCGCAGCTCGTAGGACGCGTGGCCCGTGAGCGCGTCCGTGAGGTCGAGGTCCACGCCGCCCGGGATTCTCACGATGGAGAGCTTGGGCGAGGGCGGCGGGCAGCTGATGCTGCCGTACTCAACGATGAGGCCGTACTCCCCGCACAGGGGCGTGTCGCCCCACGTGACGTCGTGGGTCATGACAGCGACCCCCTCCTCTGCATCCTGCCGAGCGTACGGTTGACCTGCGGCGATATGCCGCCCACGAGCTTGCCGGTGTCGAGGTAGACGCCCATCTGCGCGATGTCCGCGCGAAGGGCCGCGATGGCCGCGACCACGGCCGACTGGTCCGCGCGCCCGGCGCCGCCGCCGAGGTAGCCCGCGACCTGCTTCGCCACGACGTCAGCGAAGGGCGCGCTGTACTTGCGGTTGGTGAGCGGGACGACGTAGTTTGAGCCGCCGTAGTCGAAGACGGCCTCTGCCCCGGCCTCGCCCACGAGGCGCGTTCCTCCGTCAAGGAGCGTCGGGCCTGTGGCAATGAAGCCCTTGGTGCTCGCGCCCGGGATGATGCCACCCTCGGCCTGCGTTATCTGGCCCACGGTCGCGCCTTGCACGGCCACTCGCGTCACCTTCGCCGGGAAGTTCGTTCGCGCCCACTTGCCCATTGCCGAGTCGATGGACGAGGTGTCCACGGTGATGCCGGTCTGCTGCCACTTGAGCGACGAGCCGTTCCACACGTAGATGCGGCCCTGCGCGTCGATGAGCTGCTGGTCGTTGACCGCCGCGTTTCCGTTCTTGTCTACGAGCTCGGAGCCGTTCCAGGTGTAGACGTTGCCCTGGGCGTCCACGAGCTCGGCGTCGTTGACGTCGACGGAGCCGTCCTTGTCGATTAGCGGCACATCGTTGTAGTTCTCGATGGCCCAGACCATCGTCTGGACGCTGCCGTTGAAGGTGGTCGCGAGCGCCCGGATGTGGCCCGAGCCGATGGCGTCCATCTCCTCCATGCCCACGCCCACCTCGGAGAGCTTGAGCTTGAGGTAGTCCACGTTCACGCCCATGTCGTCGAGCGCGCCTGAGAGGCTGCTCTCCAGCCCGAACCACGAGTCGAGCTCGCCGTAGGCGGACTGCTGGTTTATGAAGCCGTCCAGGGCGTCCGCCGCGCCGCCGACCGCGTCCGCGACGCCGCCGAAGAAGCCGGTCACGGCCTCCCCGGCGGGCGCGAGGAGGTCCTGCCACTTGCGCATGGCGGTCTCCCACCTGCTGCCGAGGTCGTTGCTCACCTGGTCGGTCATATCCTTGGACGCGCCCGCGACGTCATCGAAGGTGTCCTCGACGCCAGCGAAGCTCTCGATCATGGACATGGCGTTGTCCTCGCCGAGCGAGGACCACAGCCCGGACGCTATCTGGGCCTTCTCGTAGCCGCTCGGCATCTCGGCGAGCTCGCCCACGACCGCGTTCAGGACGTCCTGCGCGTCGGCGCCACCGGACTTGAAGGCCTCGAAGGTGTCCTGCGTGCCCTCGGAGAAGCTCCCGATGGCCTCCTCCATGCGGCCGTCCGTGAGGCTGGTCAGGAACTCGTTGAGGAAGTCACCCGCCTTGTCGAGGCTGTACGCGCCGTTGTCGACGCCCGCCTCGAGCAGCGAGAAGTACTCGGACGCCTCGATGCCGGCGTCCGCCCAGCGGCCCGCGTACTCGGAGAGGTTGTCGCCGAGCTCGTCGGTGTAGTCCAGGCCGCGCTGCGTGCCCGCGACCATGAGGTCCATGGCCTCCTCGGCCGACAGCCCGAACCGCTCCATGAGCACGCGCGCGCCGCGCAGGGTCTCCGAGAGGTCGCTGCCGTAGGTCTGCTCGAGCGCGAGCGCGCCCTCCACAGCGGCCGACATGTCCTCCTCGGATATGTCGCCCAGAATCTCCCGGGCCGTTATGAGGGCGTCGGAGAGGTCGGTCATGGACTCGCCCCACCCGTCCCTGTAGAGGGTGCGCCCCGCCTCCGTGAGGGCCTCGGCCTCCTCGCCCACGCCGCCCACGGCGGCGGTGATGCGCGCCTCGGCGACCTCGAAGTCCGCAGCCGTGTCTATGGCCACGCCACCGATTGCGGCGACTGCGGCGCCCGCGATGGGAGCGGCCTTCGCGATGGCGCCGAGCGCCCCCGAGCCGGTCTCGCCGAGCGCGCTGAGGGCGCCGCCCGAGCCGGAGGCGTCGGCCACGACGTCGCCCAGCGCGTCCGTGACGGACGACGCGTCAAAGGAGCCGGAGAGGGCGTCCGTGAGCGCGCCGCCGAGCGCGGAGCCCAGCCTGCCGCCTCGTGACTTGACGTCCGCCTTCTCGATGCCCCTTTCGATGCCCCCGGACGCGTCCTTGCCCGCCTTGTCGCCGATTGACTCGCCGAGCTTGGTGCCCATCTTCTTGCCCGCGCCGGTGACGTCCACCTTCGCGAGGTCGGCCTCGATGGCCTTCTGGGCCCCGTCGAGCGACGGGATGAGCGTGACGTAGGCGTTGGCGAGCTCGGTTCCCTTGCCCCTTGCCATTCGCTACCTCCTGTCCTCGGGGATGCCGAGCGCGTCGGCGATGCGGTCCATGTCGGCCCGCGTGTACACGTCCTCGCGCGCGGCGTCGGCCCTCTCGGCCCGCTCGCGCGGCGAGAGCACGCGCCTGAGGGGAGGCGCGTCGGGATTGTCGTGGTCGATGCGCTGCCACCACGCGATGTAGGTGCTGTCGGCTATCTGGGCGAGCAGGCGCTCCGCCTCGCTCCAGCCGTCGCCCTCCTCGCGCCTGAGAGCGCTCTCCGAGGGGAGGTGGGCCACCATCGCGGCCATGTCGCGCCACGACACGCCCTTGCCGCCCTCGTCCAGGGAGGCGCCGTAGAAGCGCATGAGGTCGGCGCGGACGGCCCCCTCGTGGAGGGAGATCGCCGCGCCGAGCCCTAGGAGTTTTTTGCCTCCGCCACCCCGGCGACGACGCGGGACATGAAGCTCGCCACGACGTCGCGCGGCAGCCTCCCGCCGTTCGCGTCGCGCAGCTCGCCCATCACGCGGTCGTACCCGTCGCCGAGCAGGATGTGGTTGCGCCTGAAGTAGGCGCGGTTCCTCTCCTCCACGCCCGCGCCCGGGTCGCTCGAGACGCAGGCGCACTCGATGAGCTCGTAGTCGTCCGCCGGGTCGACGGCGACCTCGACCTCGATGCCGTCGACCTCGACGGCGCGCCCCTTGGCCCCGGCCATCACGCCTCCTCGGTCTCGGTGGAGTCGATGTAGTCGGTGATGTAGTCCCCGGTCGTCTTCCCCTTCATGATCGACCACGTGAGCGGCTTGCCCACGAGCGAGCTGTAGACGATGCTCTCGGAGCCGAGCTGGTTGGGCGAGCACTGCTCGATTACCTTGCGGTCCTTGCGGCCGTCCTTGAGCAGGATCTCGATGACGGCGGAAAGGGTCTCGTTGTTGGGGCCCTTGTCGTGGACGGTGAGCAGGCCGTCGGCGTCGGTGACGTTGCCGGAGCCGTAGACCACCTTCATCGACGCGGCCTTGATCTCGCGGAAGGTCGTGGTCATGGTCTTGGTGGGCGCGGCGGAGTCGGACGCGATGGTGTCGCCGTTGGCGTCCTGGGCCGTGTTGGTGGTGACGGAGTTGTCGAACACGAAGCCGTCGTCACCCATGAAGCCCATGTTGACGAATGCCTCGTTGAGCGCGGTGGTGTTATCGGTCGGCAGCGGCGTGCCGTAGGGCGCGACGAAGAAGTAGCCGCCGCTCTTGAACTTGCCGTAGCTGACGTTTGCGGTGTTGTTTGCGTTTTCGGGCATGGTTGCCCCTCCTTATCCGTTGCAGTAGCAGGTGCAGACCACGTGGTAGCGGGGCGTCCCGCTCTCCAAGTCGCGGTCGCGGAAGGTGGATGTGACGTCTGAGCCGGACACGTTGTCAGCGCTCGCGGGAAGCTCCCCCATCGCGTCCTCGACGCGAAGGGCGAGGTCAGCGGCCTTGCTGCGCGTCTCGGCCCAGCACTGGATGTCGAGCATCGGCTCGAAGGTGCCCCCCTCGCCGCGCGGCCCGCCCGTGCGCTCGACCACCACGAAGGCGGCGGGGCGCTTGCGCGGCACGTCCGGGTAGGCCGTGGCTCCCAAGCCCGCGTGGTTCAGGTGGTCGATGACGACCTCCTCAATGTCCATGTGCTACCTCCCGGCATCGATGGCGTTCAGAAGCGTGTCGTTCTGGTTCTGGGAGCGCTTGGCGTGCTCGGTGTTGGTCGCTATGAGCCGACCCTTGGCGCCGAACTTCTTGCCGGTGTACTCGATGACCTCGAAGTGGTCCTCTCTCGGAGGGTCGCCCCAGTCACCGGACAGCTGGCTGTCCGCGTACGCGGCGATGGCCTCCGCCCTGCGCTGAATGTCGGCCTGGACGTCCTTGGAGTTGAGCAGCGCGCGGTAGCCGCGCATGTTCGGAACCACGCGGATTCCCCTAGCCATCGACGCGCTCCACCTCCGCCGTGTAGTTCCAAGCTCCCGGCACGTTCTCGGGCGTGTAGGGCTGCGGGTCGCCGATGACGGCGCACTCGATGCCGCGCACGGTGACGCGACAGCCACGCAGCGGCGCGGTGAAGGACTTCGGGAAACCGAGCGTGAAGGCCACGCGCGTGCCGTCCGGCCGCGTGCCGTCGAGCACGTCGGAGGTCGCACCTGGGGTCACGACCACGTTCTGCACGGTGGCCTCGCCCCACGTCACGACCTCCTCCATGTGCTCGTCGTAGCCGATGGTCGGCGTGCGCACGGTGACGGTCTCGCCCGCTATCAGGCCGAGGTCGGGGAGCGGCGCGATCATCGGGCATCACACCCGTATGGGTCGGTCTGCCCGATGCGCCCTCCGCCGAGCCCCAGCACGCGCCTCTCGTTGCGCGTGAGGTACAGGTCGCCGCCGGGGTTGTAGACAGACACGCTCGCCGTGTAGCCGCCCGCGCCCTGCGAGACGTTGGACAGCCCCGCGTAGGCCCCGCTCATCATCGAGCGGTGCACCATCGCGCAGGTGACCGTCTCAAGCACGCCCTGCCACGTCTCGTCCTCGCGCATGGCGAAGCCGGGCTGGCTCGCGATGATGTTGGTGGCGTCCTGAAGCAGCGCGGAGACGCGCGCCTCGTCCTCGACCTCGCCGTAGCGGGTCTCGTAGTCCTCGACGGTCGCGAAGGGCGTCATCCGACCACCTCCTAGCCGATGGCTTTGAGAAGCTGTGCCTTGTTGCCCCTCTTGGGGAGCGCCACGCCATTGGCCTTGGCCCACGCGCGAATCTCCGCGATGGTGGACTCGGCGGTGGGCTTGGGTGCGTCAGCGTCGGCGTCCTCGTGGACGGGCTCGGGCTCGGGAAGCTCCTCGTCCGGCTCGTCGGCCACCTCGACGGGCGGCTCGAAGTCCTCCATAAGCACGTATCCGCGCGCAAGGCGCGCCGCCACGTTCTGCGGCGCCACCTCGTAGACGGTGCCCGTGTAGGGCATCCTCATGCGCGGCATGGCTACACCGCCGGGTAGGTGTCGGTCAGGCGCTGGAAGAAGTCATCGCCCTCGGTGGCGAAGCCGACCTCCATCTCCATGCGGACGGCGAACATGTTGCGCTGCCACAGGTGGATGGTGTTGGTGCCGTCGTTGAGGGACGCCTGGTCGGTGACCGTCATGTTGAGATCCTGAACGACGCCGATGTGGGCCTTCGCCCAGTCGCCGATGAAGCCGACGGTATTGGCGGCGGAGCTGCCAGCCTTGTACGCGGCGTGGACGGTCTCGGTGGGCAGGCCGTACGGGGTCGGGTTGCCGGTGGAGTTGTAGCCGCCGAAGAGGAGAGAGCCGGAATCGTCCTTGGCTCCGGTCAGGATGCCGTAGCCCTGCGGGGAGACGGCGATGGCGTTGGCCGTGCCGCCAGCCACGCCGATGGCGGTGATGGCGGAGTTGATGGCACCGGCGGGGTCGGCCTGAAGGTCAACGGCGTCGGCGCCGGTGAGCGTGTCGAAGTTGGCGCCGGGGGCGGTGCCGAAGAAGATGGTCTGGTCGAGCATCTTGGCCATCGCGTAGGGCATGCGGTCGATGACGGCGGCGTAGAGCGTGTCCTCGTCGCGACGGAACTCGTTGGAGAACGGCACGATGACGGCCAGCTTGTACGGGACGATGGTCTTGTTCTCGAAGGCCGGCTTGGAGACGGTCTTCTCATGCGTCTCCTCGACCCATGCGGGCGTCGGGTCGCCGGTGATGATGTTCACCTTGACGCCGGTGCCGGGAAGGTTGATGCGGTTGGCGTGGGCCATGACGAAAGAGTTCTGGCGGATGCCCTGCCAGACCTGCTCGGAGACGTCCTGGGGCGTCACGACGCCGGTGGTACCGCGATAAACGTCAATGTCGGTGGTGGAAAGTGCCATTGTTGCCTCCTAAGAAAGCGACTTGTTTACGAACTCCATGAACGAGTGCTTCGGGTCACTCTTCGTTGGGGCCTTGCTGTGGCCGTTGTCGAGCACGCTCGGGTAGATGGGCGCGCCGCTGAGCTTCGTGGCGATGTAGTCCGCGTTCGCCTCGATGGCCTTGCGGTCATCGCCGGCCATGCGGCCCAGCCACTCGGCGTCCACGCCCTTGGCCGCCGCGACCTCTACCACGATTGCGGCTCGCTCGGCCTTCCGCTCGTACTCGGCGAGCTTCTCCTCGGCCTTCTCGGCGCGCTTGGTGGCGTCGGCCAGCTTCTCCGCGTCGGTCTTGGAGGCGTCCTTCAGCGCCTCCAGCTCCTTCGCGGCTGCGGCGTTGTCCTTGCTGCGCTGCTCCCACTTGCGTGACTGGGCGAGCACCTTCTCGTACTCGGCCTTCCAGTCGCGCTCAGGCTCGGCGGGCGTCGGCTGTGCAGCCTCGGTCTCCGTCTGCTCCGTGGGCTGCGCGCCCTGTTCGTTCTCGGCCATTCAGGTCCCCTTCCCGCGCCGTGCGGCGCGTGTCTTAGCCCCGTGCGGGGCCGCGGCATGAAAAAGGCCGCACTTCTGCGGCCAGATATGAAAAAAGCCCCGTGCGGGGCTGATTTCTGAAAAATGGTTGGTCGGGGCGGCGGGACTCGAACCCGCACGGATTCCTCCACCGGTTCCTGAGACCGGCGCTTCTGCCGTTCCCGCCACGCCCCGCTGGGGTATACTTCTCATGAGAAGCCGATGCGCGCCGGCCAGTGTGCCGGAACGACCGTCGGCTTTCTCGCTATCTCTCGAGCCTTCTCATGGACCCATCCCTCCCGACGATGATGACCTCGGTTATCTCAGGAAATTCCCCGTCATCGAGAACCTTCCGAGCGTCATCGACCATCTGCCCGAAGGTCTTTTCGCTCCTTACGTTGCTGATGATCAGCTTGTCGCTCTGCGGGTTCGGGGTCTTCTTGTCGTTTCCGTATACAGCACTCTTGAACTGGTTCCAGACGGTCAGGTGGCCGTTGCCTGCGGGGTTCTTCATCTCCCATGCAACGCCCTTTATGAACGTGTCTGATGTCCGGCGCCTGAATCCGCCCGGCTGGTCTCCCCTCGTCTTTCGGAACTCGACAGGAAGCCCGTTGGACCTCAGCAGCTCTCCGCATGCCCTCTCGAACTTATCAGGGGACGCCCCGCTCTCCTCACGGTATGCTGGGACCTTTCCGGTCCTGAACCACTCGGGGTCTCGCGTCTCAATCTCCGCCGCCATGCGCCTGTTGAGGAACGCCTGGAACGCATCGGACTCCTTGCCCCCGCGCTTCTCGATGAGCCTTTTCCGCTCCCCCTCTGGAAGACTGTTCCACTGCTTCCGTATCCCAGAGGTGCCACCGAGCGAGTCGAGGCACTGCTTGTAGTGCCGATACATCTCGTCAGGGTCGTAGTCCTCCACCCCCGACTTGTCGAACCGGGCCACCGCGCGGCAGTCGCAGTTTTCGTGCGCATGACTCGCCGCGCTCTTGTCCGAATAGTGGAACCCGAACGACGAGAGCATGAGGCAGAACCCGCACGTCTCTGAGCCGCTGGGCACGCGGGCGTATTTCGGCTTCATCGGGTCGCGCCTCGCGTTCTCCGCCACGCTCACGTTCTCGGCGCGCCGTATGTCGCGGTCCACGCGGGCGAGCACCTTGCGGTTGAACTGCCCCACGGGCTTTCCATCCACGATGTCCTGGACGAACGCCTTGATGGCCCCGATGGTGGCGTCAGGCTCGTACCCGCTGATGGCGGTAGCCCCCATCGCCTCCCCCACCGCGGCCTCGCGCACGGCGTCGTACATGTCCGCGCCGACCTGGGCGGCGGAGTCGGTATAGGTGGGCATGACGGCCGCGAGCGCCTGGATCACGATGTCGCGGCACTCGGCGATGTTCTCGGGCGTCCACGTGATGGACTCCAGCACCGCCAGCACCCGCGCCTGCGCGTCCGCCGAGATGCCGTTGACCTCCTCGGTCACGAATTCGAGCACGGCGCGCGGTATGGTCGCGGCCATGCGTTACTCCGCCTGCTGCGAAGCACCGGGGCCACCGGAGGTGCCGCCAGCCATGATGCTCATGATGGCGGCCGAGTTCCTGTTGGCGTTGACCTGCGAGAGGATGCTGTCCACCTCGGCGGTGTCGAAGCCCTGGCCCGCCCAGAACTCACGCGTCATGGTGAATCCGTCCACGACGGCGGCGATCTTGGTCATGGCGTCCGCCGTGGACGCCAGCGACGGGCGCATGGGGTTGCGGAAGTGCGGGATGACGCTGCGCTGCTCGTCGGTGAGGCCGTCGATCGTGGTGTTCCCGGCCACCGCCATCGCCATGAGGGCGACGTTTCGCATGGAGGCACGGTTGGACTCGATGCAGTCCTCGGCGGCCACGCATATGTCCTCGCGCTGGGCCGCTATCGCCTCCGCCGAGCTCGGGTTGTCCTGGACGATGCCCAGGCTGTTCAGTGGCACGCCCGTGGCGCCCGAGAAGAGCTTGGCGTAAGTCATGATTGCGTCGATGTAGGGCTGCGGCGAGACTCCGGGGAACTGCTGAAGGTTCGGCACGTTGCCGTCCTCGTCCCTCGTGGCGAGGAACCAGCTGCCCACGCGCATCAGCCACTTGCTCTTGGCCATCGCATCGAACTGCTCGTCGGTGAGGCCGGTCGCGGCCATCATCGGCACGGCGTAGAAGGCTCCCGACACCGCCATGTAGCGCAGCGTCCGCTCCACCTCGTCAACGAGGTAGCGTACCGCGCGGGTGATTCTGGTCTGCCCGAACGGCTTGGTGCCAGTGGGGCGGAAGCAGAACGCCTCCATCATGGGGCGGTCGAGCGGGGTGGGCAGGGTCTCGGCGACCCATGACGTGCTGAGGACGCGCCGGAGCACGACAACGCGCCCCGGCAGGTGGAGGTTGGCCTGCACCGGAACCGGCTTGAGCCCTCCCCAGTCCGTGCGGCGCATGTCGGCGACAACGAGGCCGCTCCCAACGCGCTGCTCGGCCACGTCCCACGTCGCGACGGCGCTCTCCGCGCTGTGCATCCGCACCACGGCGCGGTCGCTCACGCGCTGGACGGTGGCGAACATGCAGCCGTGGGTCAGCTCGCTCGCCACGGTGCGGTTGAAGGCGCCGGAGAGGTCGTTCTCGAGCTCGATGCGGCCGAAGTCCTCGTCCTCGTAGTCCCCGGCGAAGGTGAAGCCGTCCATGCGGACGCGCTCCGAGACGCTGGTGACGGCCTTGCGCGCCCAGTCGCTGCGCACGCTGGGGTCCACGCTGTCCGGGATGTTGTCTATGCCGATGTCCGGCGTCTTCTGCTCGCCCTCGTAGTAGGCGTCGAGCGTGTGGTTGCGCGGCTCCACGGCCTGCGCCACCTCCACCAGCTCGTTGAGCGCGTTCCTGTCGGCGGCGTCCAGTCCCGCTGCGTTCGTGATTCCCGGAAGGTTCATCAGCCAATCCTCAGCTTCCTCGCGGGGTTGCGTTTCGTGGTCTTGGCCTGCCACAGCGCGAGCGCGCAGGCCTCAATCAATGTCGCGTCGGCGCCTCCCGCGTCCTCGAAGCCAACTCCGTCCTGCCCGATACGGCGGCGGGCGGTGAGGGTCGCGGAGGCGGTCAATTCCTCTTGTCCGTAGTGCGCGAGGTCGTGCTCGGCCACGGCGTTGGTGAGCATGGACACGGCCTTGGCCATGTCGCGCGGGCCCGCCGTGACGATTGCCCTCTTCGGGAAGCCCGCGTCCGCGAGCCTCGTGATCAGTGCCGCCGTGCTGCCGCCGTCGATGGCGACGGTCGCGACCTTGTCGCGGCGCGCGTCCAGCCACGCGGCCACCCAGCCGACACCCTCGGAGAGCGGGCGGGTGTCCACCCACTCCACGTAGCTCGCGCCCTCGGAGGGGCGCAGGCAGTAGGCAAGCGTCGCGCGGTCGGGACCGAACTTGACGCCCGCGCACGTGATGCACGGCTCGGGCGGCTCGTCGGTCTCGCAGAGCGCCCACGCCTCGACGTCGATGACGTGCTCGACGGCGCTCTCGGTCGGGCTCCACCACCCCAGGCGCTCGCGGGCGAACTTGTCTGGGGCCATGTCCAGCGCCTCAGCCTCGATGGTGGACTCCAGTATCAGGACGCCGAGCGAGGGGTTCGTCTCGTACCAGCGCTCGCGGTCGTTGATGTCCCCGACCTCGGGCACCGACCACTCGGCGTAGGCGATGCCCTCCGCGCAGGACAGCGCTCGGTCGCGGATGCGGCGCGCCACCATGCCGGGAGCGCTCTCGTCGGGTGGCGTGCCGGTGTAGAGAATCTGAGGGTTGCTCGACGCCGACAGGCACGGCATGAAGGATGCCTGCTGCTCGTCGGTCAGCTCCTGGTCCTCGTCGAACACGAGCAGGTCAGCGTGCTGGCCGCGCCCGCCGTTGCGCGTGCGGGCGAGGAACTTAATCTTGCCGCCCGCCTTGAACTCCACCGCCTCGCGGCCAAGCGCGGTGCGGATGGCCTTGAGGTACTTGTGGAACATCCGCTGGTCGAAGAAGGATGCCACGTCCTCGAAGGTCTCGGTTGAGGTCTTCTGCAGGTGCGACGTGTAGAGCACCAGCTCGTTCAGCACGCACGCGCCGTAGTCCATGCGCGGGGCGGTAGTGCCGAGCGTCTTGCCGTTCTGGCGCGGCACGTGCTCCCCGCACGACTTGGCGGCCCAGCGCCCGTAGGCGTCGACGCCCAGCCACGACGAGCAGACGATGCGCTGCCAGTCTAGGAAGCGGAAGCCGCCAGCGCCCATGAAGGCCTCCATCTCCGCGAAGCGGTTGGAGACCGACGGAGGCTGTATGAACCTAACCGGCTCGACGCGGCCTCGTCGTAGAGGCGCCGGCGATGATGGAATCGAGGCCGTCATCGCCATCATCCACCTCCTGCACGCCCAGCATCTCGCAGAGCTGCTTGAGGGCCTTCGTGTAGCTCGACATAAGCGAGTTGTAGCCGTCGAACGCGGGGTTCTTCCTGATGCCGCGCTGCCCGCCGCCGTTGTCGTAGGGGATTGCCACGGAGCTGCGGCCTATGACCTCTCGGGCGTTGGCGAGCTTCTGCTCCATCCACAGCACGTTCTCCGCCAGCTCCACCGCGCGGGCGCGGGTCGGCTCTTGCAGGGACGCGCAGATGGCCTCGGCGCGGGGGCGGGCGTCACTCATGGCACTCACCGAGCGACCTCACTATCTCGCGCTCTCGGTCGCTCAGCTCCCATACCAGAGGCGCTGCCAGCGCCCCCCCTTGCTCGCGGTTGCGCTCGGCGGCGATTCTCTCTGCCTCCCTGCGCTCGGCGGCGATTCTCTCTGCCTCCCTGCGCTCGGCGGCGATTCTCTCGGAGACAAGCAGGCCGCCGCCGTAAATCGACGAGCCAGATTCCTCCTGAGCGTCGAGCCGCCCGATTCTCACGCACTGGGACGCTGGCACCTTCAGCTCGACTCCGGCCTTTGCCATGTTCGACAGCATTGCGGCTGTCAGCACCTCACGCGGGTACTCGTACTTCGGGAGGTTTCGCGCCTTCTCGTGTCGAAGCTCCGCGACCTTGTCGTTGACCTGCCTCGTGAGGTCTGGGGCCGTCCGCGCCACGATTCCCTCGTCATAGCTCGTGACGAAGGACGTGTGGACCACCGCGCCGTTCTCGTACTCGATGTCGCAGTATGTCAGGACGTGGCAGCAGTCCATGCAGGTGCTCGCCGAGCCTAGGGCGGTGAGCGACGGGCAGAAAAGGAAGAACGGGATTCCGCTGTCCAGATAAAACCGGACGATCTTCGAGAGGATGGAGAACGGCGGGTTGTCCACGACCACCTTGCCGCCGCCGTAATCGAACTTCTCGTAGTCGCCGCCAGGATAGAACGGGCGCACGACCTTCGCGGGGTCGATGCCGTACTCCTTGCACGCCCAGTCCCTTATGACCTCGTACACCTCGGGTGGCGTGTAGCAGTCGTCCGTGGTCTTCTTTGGCTTGAACTTCTCCACGAACTCGTCGTAGCCATCGTCGCCCTCGCCGCTCATGGCGTCGAGGTTTGAGAAGTCTACGCCGCCGCCAGATGCCCGCTCCATGTCGCGCTCGGTGAAGCCGAAGGCGCTCATGTCGAGGTCGGCCAGCCCGTCCAGCTCCTGCGCCAGCAGCTCGCTGTCCCACTCCGCCAGCTCGCCCACGCGGTTGTCCGCGAGGCGGTACGCGGCGCACTGCTCCGGCGTGAGGTCGGATGCCACGACCACGGGCACATCGGTCATCCCGAGCGCGAGCGCGGCCTTGTAGCGCGTGTGGCCGACCACGATCGTGCCGTCGGCGTCCACCACGATGGGCTGGCGCCAGCCGAACTCGCGGAGGCTTGCCGCCACGGCCTGCACCGCCCCGTCGTTGCGGCGCGGGTTGTCCTCGTACGGGCGCACGTCACCGATGGGCACGTACTTGACGCGGAGGTCCTTCGTGGGGACCACCCCCTTGCTGGTATGCCTTTGTGTGTGAATCGGCGCTATGCCGCGGGGCACGCCGTCGTCCCACGGGGAGGGGATGCCCCCCTGGCCTTCTCAGAGCGCGCCTGACGAGCGCTTTGGGTGTCTCACGGGCGCTTGCCCCATGCGCCCCTTTGCGCCCCTCAGAACGGCCCTCGCGCCCTCGCAGAACGCCAGCGCCGACGGCCACGGCCCGAATCGGGCGCGCACCTCGGCGCGGATGGAAGCGACGCGATTCATTGGCTTGTTGCCGCGCCATGCATTACAACACCTATGACTTGGGGCCACATTGGAAGGGTCGATAGGCGAGCCGCCCTTGCTCACGGGCACCAGCTCGTCAAGCTCGAATGCCAGCGGCGTGCCGGGCGGCGCGTCGGGCGGGATGGGCAGGCCGCATATGTGGCACGGCTCGCCCATGGCGCGGACGCGGGCGACGAGCGCGCGGCGGCGCGCGCCGTTGGCGTAGCGGTTGGCAGACACCTCGCGCCCCCCATCGTCTCGCGCATCACGCGCAGCCTATATGTATCACACGGGATACGGGGTTCGATGGTTCCGCATGGTTCCGCGTGGTGCTGATTTTTCGCCCCTCGCGCGCCCCGACCACGTGGAGGTGGAGGTGGGGGACAGGCGAGCGCAGCGAGCCGGCGCATGAAAAAAGCCCCGCCGGACGCATCCAGCGGGGCCTCTCGGCGAGATGCCGAGGGAACTGGTCATTTGATTGTACTGCGCCATGGCGCGCTCGCGCGCGGGGCGTCCCTTATGCACGAAAAACGCCCCGAACGGCAAGCCGAACGGGGCGATGAGTTAGATGAAAAGGTTCTCGACTCGGTTAATCTCGCCGGGGCACTCTGCCTCGATGACGACGCGCTTGGAGACGAGTTCGTAGCCCTCGAAACTTCCGAACGCCTCGCGCACGAACTCTCGGTCAACGTCTGGCCTGATGTTGACGAGCAGCGCGTCGCACTCGAGCACGCGCTCACCGTCCACCTCCACGACGAGGTGGTGCAGCTCTTGGCTCACGTCGCTTCACCTCGCGTCAGTCTGTTCTTGTACCGCTTGCGCGGGCGGATGTGCATCTGGCGCTCCACATCGTCAAGCTCGTCCATGTACTCGCACCAGTCGGCGAACTCGTATGGATCGTCGCAGTAGTCTGCCAAAGTCTCGACCATCTGAATCAGCCAGCGCCTGCGGTTGGGCAGACGGCGCTCGTATCCGTCGGGATGCTTGCGGCTCATGTCAATCTAGCCTCTCTCCGCACCACGGGCAGAAGTGTACGGACTGGCTTCGGAACGGTGTCAGATGGTTGAGAAAGTCGGTCATCCACTCCCAGTCGTAGTCGTGCATCGCGAGCACCCACCCGCCCGGCTCGGGGTACTGGTGCGCCCAGCCGTCCGGCTCGTACCTGCGCAGCGAGAATCCGTCGGGCATCGCGCTGCATCGGTGCGTCTCGAAGCTCTTCGTCATGTCGCGTCACCCACCCCTCCCAGAACGTTGTCCCACCCGAAGAAGTCGATGGCGTCGAAGCCCTGCTGGCACAGGTCGCGCAGCGAGCGCCGCGACCACCGGCTGTAGCCGAGGAGCGCCGCCACCTCCGACCACGGTCGCGCGTCCACGTAGCGGAAGCTGATGCAGTCCGCCACCGCCGAGCCCATGAGCGCGTCCACGCCGCCCTTGCCGGACTCGCGGCCGTAGAGCGCCGCGCACGCCATGTCGAGGAGCCGGTAGTCCTGCTCGATGCGATCGGACATGCGCGCCTCGTAGTCGATGCGGGAGTCGGTCGCGGCCATCCGGTCGCGCTCGCCGCCTACCGTCACGCGCGGCTCGTATCCCTGCGCGCGCACGCCCTCGCGGGCCTCCATCTGGAGCAGGGTGAGGCGCGTCCGCTCGGCCTCTCGGGAGGCGTGGCGGACGGCCTCGAAGAAGTCCTCGGCGCTGGCGTAGTCCGTGTATGACGGCGTATCCAAACCCTCCACCTCCGCTTTAGGCTTTCGAGCATCGTAGCACGTGGGGCGGCATGTCGCGGAACCCTCAACCAGCATCGACCACGTTGCACGCCTCGCGGATGCTGCGGGCGTAGGCTGCAACCCGGTTCGTCGGGTACTTGCCGCCCCACGCCTCGGCTAAATCGTCCATCTCCTCCGCCAGCGCCAGCAGCGCGTCGCGGTCTACCACGTCGTCATGCACCGAGCAGTAATGCCGGTCGCTGTGGTAGTACGGGCACTGCGTGGGCGGCTCTATGAGGTCGGCGAGGCGGTCCAGCAGGTCAACTCCGCTGTGATACTTCTTGTCTCCGAACACAGCGTAGGAGATGAGCCACCTTATCGCCGCGCTGCTTCCGTTGAGAGACAGCAGCTCGCACTCGGTCTTACTCTTAACGCCGTCTCTCATGTTCTGCGCCACCTCGCGGCGCTCGGTGTCAGTCGGCATCTATAATCACCTCGCATCCGCAATATGGGCAGAAGTCGGGCGGGCAGCTGTCCCACCACGGGAAGCTGTCGCCGCAGCTCAGCTCGACCTCGTACCACGTTTCGGCCTCGCCCCATGCGGGGTGAGACGACTCGACGGTGCAGGTGTCACGACGCCCCAGCTCCGGGACGTAGCGCACGCTGTCTCTGGTGCCTTCGTGGCTCACGTCGACGTGGTCGGGCCACTCGCTCGGCTCCCAGTTGTGGCCGAGAAGCAGGTTCGTGTGGCTCATGTGCTCACCTCCATCCAATTCTCGGGCGTTCGGTACTGGTCGCCCCTAGGAACCCACACCTTGCGCGTCCCGTTGCCCTTGAACGTCACGGGCTTGCCGACGTACAGCGCGCCGTTCTTGCCCCTGCATAGGACGCTTACACCGGCCGGAGGAAGCTCGTCCGAAAAGTCGTGCCACGTGCGCTCCGCGCGGCGGTTCCACGCCTCCACGGCCCGTTCGCCGTCGTCGAGTCTCACGGTCGGCGTGCCGCAGCGACACTTCCGGCACGTGACGGCGCAGGCGGTGCCTCCGTAGGTCTCGAACTCGGCCTCTCCCCCGCAGAACGGGCACGGCCTCAGCTCATCGGCCATCGGTGATCCGCCCCCTCTCCCGGTTGCGCCGCTCGCACGCCTTCATCCACGGCCGGAAGTCCTCCACGCCCAGCGCGGCCACCAGGTTGATCGTGGCCTGGATGACGTCGGCGCACTCGTCGAGGAGTCTCTTGCGCCAGAGCCGCGCGAGCACGCAGTCGCCACCGTGCGCCAGCTCGGCAGAGGCCATCGCCTGCCACGCCCCGTGGACCTCCGACGCCTCCTCCAGCGGCTTGAGCGCGTGCGCCTTGTCCGCCTTGACGCCCGCGAAGGCGCGCACGGGCGGTATCGTCACGGTGGTCTCGTCAGTAGCCACTCTCGTCCTCCTCCACTCCCTGTCTCACGCAGTCCGTCGCGAGCCCGCGGCAGTCCCGCTCGGCGCGGTAGAGCCACCCCGCCGCAGCGTCCCAGTCCACGTCTCGCCTGCACAGCAGCCTCATCGCCCGCCGCAGCTCGGCGCGTATCTCGCCCACGCGCTCGCGAGCGTCCACGGCGGTCACGAGAACTCCCCCGTCGTGAACAGGTATCCCTCTGGGTCGCGGTACGTGCCCCGGAGCATGACGTTCTCGTAGGGAGGGTCGCCCTCCGGGTAGCGCTGGTTGGGCGGGTTGCACTCGAAGCTCTTGCCGCCGCGCCACGCGCACAGCCGGTCGAACTCCATCAGGCTCTCCTCTCCGGGCTCGCAGACGCGCCCGTACTCGTCGCTTATCTGCCACTCCCCCGTCCCGAGGAGGTTGCGGATGTCGGCGACGCTGTGGAAGCTCGGGGGCGCCCACTCGCCGTCGTCGCACCACTCGTCCTGGTACTCGGTGCTGTCCTGGAAGTGGACGACCCACCCGGCGGACGTCTTGCAGATGTGGTACTCGTCGTGGACCTCGCGCGGCCTCACGCGCCGAAGGTAGTGGTTAGTCCCCATCGCTGCCCCCGGATGCCATCGCCCTGGAGGCGTCCTCGCCCACGGCCTCGCGGAACCACTTTCGGCGCGGGAGCCTGTCGACGAGCGCGGCCACCGTCTGCTCGACGATGTCGCCCCCGGCCCTCTCGATGATGGCGTCGGCGACCTCGTCCGCGAACTGCGAGCGGGTCCATGACGAGCCCTTGACCCCGAGCTCCGCCCTGACGTCCTTCTCGATTCTGCCGATTACCTGCGACTTCGCGTCTGCTACGATTGCCCTGCGTATCGCCTCGTCGTCGATGTTGATTCCAAGCTGGACCACATGCTCCATGCTTCACTCCTTGTCTCTCTTGACTCTCGGCTCTCCCCACGCGCAGAAGTCATCTGGATTCACAAGCATCTCGTCGTGGAAGGCGCAAATCAGCTTCTCGCTGTCCGCGAGCGGGCACGGTTCCGCGTGCTTGCAGTCCCAGCACCGCACGACGCGCTCGCGCGATACGTACTCGGTGTGGATGAGGCCGGTGTCAACCTCTATGAGCGGCACGGCGAGGCAGACGTACTCGGCGTTCATAACTCGCTCGCCCCCTCGAGAATCGGGAACCCGTGCTCGTCCCTCGGCAGCTTCTTGACTCGCCGGTTCATGGCGTTGACCAGCCTCACGAACTTGAACCACTGCTCCCTGCTCGTGAACTCGATTCCGTAGTACCAGGGGCCGGGCTTCCTGTTTCGCCCGTTCGCGATCGTGAGGGTCATGGTGTGCGGCGGGCGGAGCAGCATGTGGCAGCTGCTCTTGTCCTGGTCCCACACGCTGAGGCCGCACTCGGACATGTCAAGGTCGTCGATGAGGATGTCGGCCATCACTGCCCACTCTCCGCCAGCCTGCGCCCGCACATGGGGCAGTACTCAATCGAGAACGAAGCCTCTACCTCAGTGAAGAGCGCTGCGATATTGGTCCTTGCAATGGTGACGAGACGCCACTTTCCGCCCTCCCACACGAGGCTCACGTCGAACTTGTAGGTGCCAGTCGTAGTGCCAGTCATAGCTTTGACGTGCTCGCCCTGCTCGCAGAACTCGCACATCACTGCCCACTCTCCGCCAGCGCACCCCACTGCTCGGCCATGGCCCGCGCGACGCCGGGGTACGTCCTGCTCCTCATGCGCGCCCTCTCCGGGCCCGGTGGCATGTGGTGCACTCGGTGCCTGTCCCTGTCGTCCATCGCATCCATCTCCACTCTCACGTCGTTCGTCGGCCTCAGCGGCGGGAGCCCCTTGAGCCACAGGCACGTGGCCTTCGTCTCGGGGTGCCCGAACTGCCACGGCTGGATGATCTGGTCTGGCTTGCGATAGAGCTTGGACATGATGCCAACAGGGTTTTCGATCGCAACCCTCGGTACGTGGTCGAGCGCGGTGAAGGCGAGGAAGAACCCTATGCCCATCTGCTGCCGCCCGTCCCGACGCTTCTCCGGGAACCACCTCGCCCCGCTGCTGCTGAGGTGCGTGCAGGGCGGGAACGCGATGACCATGTCCCACGCCAGCTTCGCCACCTCCAGGGCGTCCGCTTGGACGTGCCACTCCGGGAACCCCCCCCCGCAGGGGAGCAGGTCGCAGCTGTACGCCTCATGGCCGAGCCTGCGCAGCTCGGACGTGACGGCCTGCGACTCCTCGCAGGCGCAGAGCACCCTCATGACGCATCACGCCCCGCCAGCTCCCTCGCGCGGCGCACGATGTCGCGGGCCATGGCCCACTCGTAGCTCGTGTCGCTCGCGTCGACGTGGTGATTCACGCAGTAGACGTCCGGGCACGAGGCCCCGGCCACGTCCTCCTCCAGCCGCTCCCATGTGCCCACGACGGGGCGCTCGTGGGTGAGCTTGTTCGGGAACGTCCAAGTGTCGAAGGAGCTGCCTCCCGCGTTGATGTACACGTGTTCGCCATCGAATCGCTTCAGCGTGTAGGGCCTGTCATCGTCGAGCTTCCACACCGTCTCCCCCTCGCGCAGCGGCTTGTCGTCGACGGCGAGGATGGGCAGCTTGTGCGTCAGTTCGTCCGCGTAGTAGAAAAAGAACCCTTCGCCCTCTTTCTCGCACTTGATGCGCTTGAACCCGCACTCGCGGTAGTCGGTATCGACGACCCGCATAGGCTCCATGTCTCGCGTGCCGCACACCGTGTCCCCCACGCGAATCTCCACCCCGTCCGCGTCGAGCACCTTGGGCGCGGGATAGTCGAGTCGGTCGTCTTCCTCGTACCAGTGCGACTCATCGAACTCACCGTGCAGCGTGAATCCGTTCGGGTGGAACTCGAACGACTTGACCTTGAGCTCGAAGCCCTCCGCGTCAACGACGTCGTCATCGAAGTTGACGGGAGCGCCGTCCTTGTACCTTGGCCATTCCTTGTCCTCGGGCATGAGGCGGGAGAGAAGCCTGCGCTCGACCTCGTCGCGGCCGGCCATGTCCTCATCGAAGCCAAGCTCGTGCATCACGCGACCAGACAGCCAGAAGTCGAAGTCGAGCTGCTGCTCAGTCGAGCAGTGACCGACCACCCAGTCGAGCCGCTTCTTGACGCTATCCAGCCCGCCGTGCTCGCGCACCCACGCGACGGCCTCAGTGTCCTCGATGTTCTCGCTGGCAATTTGGTCGGCGATGTCGCCGATGGCGTTGCTGTAAGCTCTCTGCCCTATGAGCCTGCATCCCTTGGCGAACTCGCGCAGGCGCTCGATTCCGGTCATTTGTACCTCCATCAGGTGAAATGTGTTCTGCGGTGCCTAGAGGCCCGTCAGACGCTCTCTGTGCTCCTGTGCGGGCAATCCGCGCCGCCTATGTCGTTTCGTCGCCCCTACGGTCGCTCTCGCGGCTCTCAGGGCCATTCTCGCTAGCTTCGGTCGCGCGCTCCCGCGCGTCCTCGACCTCCCACGCCCTGAGGCGGCACTCGCGGCGGAAGAGGCACAGCTCGCACTCGCCGCCCTCGTAGAGGCCCATGCAGTCCGGCTCGCCGTGGCGGCGGCGCGCCCTGCCATCACCTGCCACGCCGCTCACGCCTCTCGTGGCAGCGCGCGGCGTGGCGGCACTCGTCTGGCGTGGCTCCCGTGCGCTCTGCCACGAGACGCCACGAGTAGCCCTTGGACGCCATCTCCCAGCACGTCCGCTCGAACTCGTCGCGCTGGCGCTGGCGGCGGCGGGCGAATGGGTCAGTCGGCATCCCTGCCATCGCGCCTCCCCCAGTCGAGCACGGCGCAGTGGCCGCTCCGCTCGTCCTCGTCAACCCACCACGCGCACGCCTGGCCCATGCACTTGCCCTCGCCCTCGTAGCGCATCGGGCAGAAGATGCCGTGCTGGCCCTCGTCCGTCAATCTCTTTCGCTTGATCACTCGCCCACCTCCGAGAACGTGTTGTGCCTCGTGTCAAAGAGCAGGCGCAGCGGGCGCTCGCCCGTGGTCGGCCCGCGCCGGTTCTTGGTCACGTGGAGCGAAACGCGCTGGAACCCGCCCTCGTCCTCGCCGTCGCGCATGAGCTGCCAGATGCTCACGGCGTCGAACTCGATGTCACCCGACCCACGGCCCCCGCTCATGGACGCCTCCTTCGAGCGCATCGCCTCTCTGTTCATGCTCGATATGACGAGCACCGGCAGCGAGAGCTCGCGCGCCATGTCCATGAGGGCGCGGCTCGTCTCCGTCACCTGCCTGTACTGGTCCTCGCGCTCGCAACCCTCTGGCGGGCGCAGGCGCTGGAGGTAGTCAACGACGAGCAGGTCCATCCCGGCGGCTCGACCGTCCGCGCACGTCTCGCGCAGCGCCGCCACGGACGCGACGCGACCGTCGTCCGAGACGGCGAGTCCGGGGCAGGCGCGCCTCAGCTCGCGCAGCGCCCGTATCGCGGCGAAGTTGCCGAGATAGTCGAGCCTCCCCTGCGCGTCGAGGTCGAACGAGGCCATCTCGCGCCTGGCGTTGCGGCCCATCTGCTCCCATGCCGACCAGTAGAAGTCGGGTATCCCCGGCGTAGAGTGCGCAACGGCAGCCGACAGTCGCGCAAGGCACTGCTGGCGTGTCATCTCGGTTGACGCGAAGAGCACGCGCCCACCCTGCGCGGCGACGCACATTGCCACGTGGAGGGCGAGCGCGCTCTTGCCCGCCCCGGGCTGCGCCATGAGGACGTGGCACCCAGGCGCGAGCCCTCCCATGAGCACCAAGTCGAGCGACGGCACGCCGGTCCCCACCACGGTTGGCGGGTCGGCGAAGTCCAGCTCGTCCTGCTCAGGGTCGTACAGGGACGCGGCGAACCTCTCCCACTCCTTCCCTACCTCAGCCATTCCGGCTCCTCACCCCTCTCTCTCGCGCTTATGATCTCCGCGAGCGTGTCTCGTACGGTCGGGCGGTCCCCGGCGTCAGCCGGGGAACCGCCACCTTCTGAACTCTCTTCTGAGAGTTCTGATGTGCAACCCTTTTTCCTTGCGTAGGGTTTGACCGGTGCAACCCTTTTTGCTGGGCTTTCAGCTAGGGGTGCAACCCTTGAGGGTTTGACCCCCTCAAACCCTTTTTCCTCGTGCTGGGGTTTGACCCCCTCAGACTCGGCCATCCACGAGAACGTGCGCAGCACGAACCTCCCACCTCGGTTCGTCTCCGTGCCGACGCGGACGATCCATCCGTCTCGCTCCATTTGCTCGAAGAACTTCTGGCACGCGCGCGGGGTCTCGCCAGTCCTCTCGGAGAGCGTCCTCTGCCCAAGCGAGAAGAACGGTACTGGGCAGCGAGCCGGGTCAGCCCACGTATTGGCAAGGCATGTGAGCGCCATCCGGCACCGTCTGTCGAAGCTCTGCTGCGGGATGTGCGAGAGCATGAGGGTCAGGCCCTCCACGTCGCTCTCGCGGAACTTGTAGAAGCCGCCCACTCGCACCTCCTCGCGGCATGGGAGGGGCCTCCGAAGAGGCCCCGTCAGTCGGTTGTGTTTACCCTGCTAGAAGGGAACGTCTTCGTCATAGAGGTCTGGCTGTGGAGGCTGCGGGGCAGCAATGGTCGCGGGCGCTGCCTGCGCCTCGCGCTCGTCCAGCGTCTCCGGCACCTTGAAGTCTCCCGCACGGAACTCGTCGGGGCTGAGCCAGTCAACGACGTTGACCTCGGACTGGTCGCGCCCGTTGTAGGTGTACTTGCGCTCCTGCAGGAGCAGGTAGCACGTCTTGCCGACGAACGGCTGCGCCTGGTCGGAGTCGATGGCTGCGGTCGGCTTGAAGCCTGGGTTGGCGTCGGCGAGCGCGTGGAGCTTGTGCTTGGTCATGCCGAGCGCCTTGCCCTCCAGCATGAGGTAGTCGTTGTGGCGGAAGTCCTTGCCCTCGAAAAAGGCCTCCGAGAAGTGGCCCTTGTGCTCGCCTTCGGCCACGTCCCAGACCACGACGAGCGCGGCGGCCCCCTTCTTGGTCGTGACGAACTCGGCCTTGGTGATTTGGCACTTGTACGCGCCGGAAGGCAGCGTGCTCACGACGCCGCCACGGCTCTCGGTGACGTCGTTCCACGAAATCTTGGGCATGTCTAGCTCTCCTTCTTCTCGTTGTCGGTGAGGGGCGCGAGCCCCCAGTAAGACCTGATCGCGGCGTCAACGGCCTTGAGGTCGTTGTCAATCTCCGCCTGCTCGAACATGCCCATGGGGGCCTTGACGGTCGAGCCGCCGTCGTTGACGGTCGTGAACCAGTGGCGCTCCTTGGTGCTGTTTGCCATGAGTACGACCGGGAACAGGCCCTCCAGCGTGTAGTGGTTGTCGATGAGCTTTCCGAGCGTCTTGGCCTTGAGCCTTCCGTCGTCTCCGACTTCGCTGTGCATGAGGAAGTAGACGATGGTGTCCCCCGGCAGGTCGAGCACGCTGCGGACGAGGCCGATGAAGCCGTATCCGATGCTGTTCCACTTGTCGAAGCCCGTGAGCTTGGAGTCCATCTCCTCGAAGCTCATGATGTACTGCGCGTCGTCAATGACGTAGCAGCGTCGCGAGCCCTTGGCGAGCTGCGCGCGAATCTTCGCGGCATCGGTTATGCGCGCGAACTTCATGCCGCCGCGAAACGGCAGCGGCTTACCGCTGACATTGAAAAGCCCAATCTCGTCCTCCGTGAAATTGCGGAGGCTCGTTGACTTGCCGGAGCCTGACGCCCCGATGATGAGCACGGGTACTCCCATGCCTTCCCCCTTTCAGAATCTGTACTCCTTTGTCTCGCCCGCCTTGCGGTAGCTCCCGTGCAGCCCGGTGAGCCGCACGCACCGCATCACGGCGAGCATGTCTGACTCCTCCGCCACGACGAACTCCGCGTCGTCCAGCGGGTAGAACGTGACGCCGTCCCTGTCGGTGGGCGCCGGGCGCACTGGCACGCGCATGGCGTAAAGCGTGCGGTTGATCACGTGCGCGTCATTCCCCTGCGCGAAGATGCCTTTGGACGGAGCGTCGAAGCGCACCCACCACGGGGCTGGCTGTCTCGCGTCCCTCTCGCGGAGCTTGCTCGCCTGTCGCTTGAGCGCGGCCTGCCAGCTCTCGGCGCTCATGCGTCGCCCCGCATGAGGGCGCACGCCGTCGAGAGCGGCATGCAGACCCACGTCTCGTCGGCGGCGTCGAGCCACCCGTCGCAGACCATGAGCGGCAGGGCGATGCGCGCGAGGTCGCGCAGCGTCACCCAGCAGAAGGCCTCGCCCACCGAGTGGTTGAAGTTCTTGACCACGAGCAGCGCGAAGTCGGCGTCTGCGTTCTCCCGCTCGTCGATGGTCTGCCTCTGGTACTCCGCGAGCGCCTTGGCTCCCATGTCGCGGACGCGCTTGCACTCGATGATGCCCTCAAAGCCGTGGGCGTAGAGGCCGTGGATGTCGCCCATGTCCTTGGAGCCGTGGAGCGCGCGGCGCTCGATGCGGTCGTCGTCGAGCTGTGCCCTGGTGTAGCGCACGACGTCGGTCTCCCACGAGGTGCCGAGCGCCTTGGGCTTAGTCTTGGGCATCGGTCACCTCGTACACGTTGCAGTTCGAGAAGTCGATGCGGAACCTCCGCCCTGCCTGATCCTTGACCTCTTCGCCCTTGGACCACTTCGTCCACCAGTCGTGGTCGTTGTAGCCGGTCCATCTAAGGTCTATGAAGTGTCCGGGCATGTCATTGTCGTACTTGAGGAATCTCCAGAACAGGTCGTTGCCGAGCATGTCCCGCTCGGCCTGACCGATAAGCCTATCGCTCACTCCTGACCACCTCCCAGAAGACCCATCACCGCTGACGGCAGCTCCGCTCCGAGCGCCGCGCCGACCTTGGGGACGGAGATGCGCAGGGTGGTCCCAAGCCAGGTCGCCGGCCTCTCGTAGTCCTCCACGCGGCACCCGTCCGGCAGCTCGCCGTCTGCGGTCGCGGCGTCAATAACGGCCTGGTTCGTCTTGCTCGAAGTGACAAGACGCCAGAGCGCGTCGAAGCCACCGTCGGACTCGCGCAGCCAGCGGACGAACTCTCCCGTGTCGCTCATGGAGACGCGCGTCCCGCTCTCGGGCTTGGAGAGGCGCGCCGAGAGCGTGCCGACCTCCGTGCCGTTGATGACGATGCGCTTGCGGTCCACGCCCTCAGCCTCGTACATCTGCCTGAGCGCGTCGTCGCACTCGGTGCGCAGCGTTGGCGCGCCGTGGGCGCCGCCGCGCGGGTTGGTCATGTCCTTGATTGCCTTGCCCATGGCCTCCGCCACGGCGAGGCGCTGGATGTCCGTCAGCTCCATCGGTCCTCCTCCCAGCACTCGTCTGCCGAGTGCCACTCGCTCCTGTCCACGACGGTCACGCAGCCGTCCGCGACGCACGCGCCGCAGAAGCTCAGCTGGCGCGCCAGTCCCGGTGGCAGCTCGTCGCTCACCTGAATCTCGTGGTAGTTGTCGCACTCCCAGCACTTGCCGCCGCAGCGCGAATCCTGCGCGCACATGTGCCGCTCCGCCGCGCCCAACACGCACGACTCCGCCGCGCGCACCGCCTCAGCCTCGCTCTGCATCGCGCCTCGCCTCCTCGCGGTGATAGGCCTGCGTCACGCGCGTCTCGGGAACCCCAGCCTTGCTCGCCACCTGCCACGCCGTGAAGCCGCGCCGAAGCATCTCGTGCGCCCAGCGCTCGAACGGCTCTCCCGTCGTGCAGGCGGGAGGCTTCCTCCACCCCGCCATCGCTACCACCACCCGTCCGCCGTCATGACGGCCAGCGCGCAGAGCAGCATGAAGGCGAGCGCGGCGCCCGGGTGGCGCTCGAAGAACGCGTCGACTCCGCTAGACATTGACCACCACCGGCCTCTCCATGACGTAGCGCAGCTGCGAGACGAAGACCATCCGCCCGCGCTGGTAGCCCAGCGGCATGACGGACGGCAGGATGCCCCGCCTGATGCGCTTCTGGATGCGGTCCCTGCTGTATCCGGTCAGGCGCGCGGCCTCGGCCACGCTGACCGGGTGCTCGCCGTCCTTGGGCGGAGGGCACCCCCACTCCGTTGCTGGTATACTCATGTGTGACCTCCGTTGGTCTTTGCCCTCGTGGTGATTCCGGCACCACGGGGGCGCTCTGCTCTCTACATCGATAAACAGAAAATCTGGTCAAGCCCTCCCGGCCCGGCCACCGCCGCCGCCACGGGTCACGCGCGCCCGATGGGCGAAAGGAGTAGTCCCCATCGTTGCTGGTGGCATCCCTTGTCATGCCGTCTTCGCAGCGCCGTTGCGGCGCGCCCCGGTCTCGTGAAGCCTATTTCCCGCGACTGCGGAGCCATGGCGGCGACGATGGCGGGGCCGGTCTTGCGATAGCCTCGTCTCGTCCGATGGACACGTAGAAAGGGGAACCCATGCCGGACTTCGAGGACTTCGTGGCGTCGCTCGTCGACGACGCTGATCGCGACGAGGGCGCCCTTGCGCTCCTCCGCGCCTACCACTCCTGGCTCGTGACGGAGCTGCGCAGGTCGGCCCTGCAGGCCTCCGTGTGCGCGCTAGGCGCCGTCGCCGAGCAGTGGTCGATGGAGGAGGGCACCCTGTAGCGCCCTTGCGCGCCCACCACGCCGACGGCTCGCCGAGTCGGGGGTGACGCCGGGCGGGAGAGGACATGGCAGTATCCATGCACCCGACGCCCGCAAGCCGCCAGCGTGGCGGGCGCGCGCAGTTCTTGCGAGAGCGGCGAGGTGGACGATGGAGACGGCTGCGCGCGCAGAGACAGATGTTTGTCTTGTACCTGACGCCCCGGTCTTGGCCGTCGCCATGACCTGCCGCGCTGTGTGGGTCAGCGCGAATCCCCATCGCCCGCCTCGCCACTCTCGCCTTCGAGAGCGCCGGGGTCGGCGCACGGCACCTTGTGGTGGGAACGCCCGTGCGCCCATCCAGACGCTCTCGACTCGTGCGGGTCGTCGCAACGGAGCCCGCACCGACGGTTCCCTTCTTTGGGGGAGCCGACAAGCCCTGATTCATCCGCCCCTGCCCACGGACTTCGCCTCTTGCGTCGGTCGGGGTCTGTCTTTGGTGGTGGTATGTGCTTAGGCGGTTGACAGCCGCTCGTCAGTCAGACCAAACAGGTAGTCGACGGAGCAGCCGAACATCTGCGCCATCTCGCAGGCCTTGCTGGACGGGACGGAAGTCTCGTCCTTCTCCCAGCTTCGAATGGTTCTTGACACAACGCCAAGACGCTCAGCAAGACCTTCCTGGGTGAGGTTGTGCTTCACTCGCTCGGAAGCGATGTTGTTCATCGGCTTCACCTCCCTCTGAGTACTCACTGCGTGGTTACTGATGACCATAGTAACCAGTTTGCGGATATTTTCAACCCAAATTGAGAAAAATGTCTCCGATTTATGGTTATATGTACTCAAACAGAGAAAGCGCGAGGTGATTACCATGCCGTCAAATCAGAAGACCCCGCAGAACAACATGGGAGAGATGCGCAGGAGGGCTGGCCTCACGCAGAAACAGGCAGCCGAAGCGGCTGATATCCCGCTCGGAACGCTCAGAAGGTGGGAGCAGGGGCAAAATGATCCCGACATGGGCTCCTTGATGAAGCTGGCCGAGCTATATCACACGACCCTCGACTCGATGCTCGTAACGAATAGGGCCCTCCCTGCCAACGCCATCCCCGTGCGCGGCACCTCCGCGATGGTTCCCGTCCGCGTGCTCGGTCGCACCCACGCGGGCGAGCGCATGGACGAGCACGAGAGCGACTACGAGGCCGAGTTCCCCGAGGGCGTCGTGTCGCGGCACCCGAGGTGCTTCGCCCTCAAGGTCGAGGGAGACTGCATGAACCGCCGCTACCCGGAGGGGTGCCACGTGCTCGTAGACCCCGACGCCGAGCCGTCGAACGGGCGCGCGGTGGTCGCCGAGTTCGAGGACGGTCGCAGCGTGCTCCGTTGCTACTATCGCGGCCAGTCATCGCTCATGCTCACGGCTGACAGCTTTTCCGAGTACGAGGACATCATTCTGACCGGGGATGACCCCGTGAGGCTTGTTGGTGTCGTGGTCTGGTTCCAGGCTGAGAAGGAGGATGGAATCTGATGAAAAGGCAAATCGCGGCAGTGGCGCTGGTCGGGACGCTCGCCCTCGTAGGCTGCATGTCGCAGCCCGCCGATACGGCGGACGATACGCCGGTGGTGGAGGACACCGCCGCAGAGGAAGAGCCGGAAGAGGTGGTGGAGGAAGAAGCGGAGCCGGAGGTTAAGACGGCGGCGGTGGGCGAGCAAATCTCCTACGCCGCAAATACCGGCGGGCAGTTCCTTATCACGGTTGATGGCCTCGAATGGAGTCAGCGGGCAACCGAGAACAGCGGATTCGGCGATGGCTACTGCATGGGCTTCCTGCTCTTCAAGCTGACAAACGACGGCGTTGATACCTCCACCCCGTCCATGCGTCTCGGAAGGATGTGGCTGGAGGACTCCGACGGCGTGACACTCACCCCGGCCAACACCGGTTTCAGCTACGGGGAGTACGGCCTAGGCTTCGACTACAGCTTCGAGCTGTACGAGGACGGCCAGACCGTGCGCGTGGCCGTACCCTTCATGCTCCGTGAGGGATCCACGGACTACACCGCCGTAGTTGATGGCGTGCGTGTGCCGCTGACTCTCACCGAGGGGGACCGCCCCATAGCCTAGCCACAAAAAACCGCGCCCGCAGGGTCCGCCAAGACAAGCCTGCGAGCGCGAAAGGGTCCACCCCTCGACAGGATGGAGGGCACCATTATGCCACGACGCAGGGCACGAAGTACCTGGGGCTCCAACGAGGACGCCGGAAACGGCAGGCGCCGCCTGCGCTACTGGGCCGACCTCCACGACGGGCGCGGCTACACGCGTCACTCCATGACCATCGTCGGCTCGCGCCGCGACGGCGACGAGACGCTGGCGCGGCTGCGCGTGGAGCACAGCGCGGATAGGCCCACGCCCACGCTGCGCCAGGCTTACGAGGCGTGGTATCTCCCCGAGCTGCGCGAGCGCGTGGAGTCCGGGGACATGGCTCCGCATTCCATGACCATGTACGAGTCCACGTGGCGCGCCCATGTCTGCCCAGCATGGGGTAACACACCGGTTACCGACATACGCCCGCTGGGGGTTCAGCAGTGGCTGATGGGCATGACCACGGAGAGCGCGAGGAAGTCACTCGCTTTGATGGGGCGCGTCCTTGCCAAGTGCGTCCTCTACGAAGCCGCTCCAACCAATGTGGCCCGCGAGGACTACCGCATACCGCGCCGCACGGGACGCGAGCACAGCAAGGACGTGTACACCCTCTCGGAGCTTCTTGCGGCCCTCGACGCGGTGAGGGGAACAGCCGCATACATACCGGCGATAATGTGCGGTCTTGCGTCGTGCCGCGTCGGCGAGTCATTGGGGCCGCTCCGCGCTGAAGTGCGAGAGACGGAGGTTCACGGCATGACGCTCGCTGTGGTAGACATCGTGCGACAGGTTGACCGCTATGGCCACGTCGCTGACCGATTAAAGACTCGCTCCTCAGAGCGCCCGGTTGTGGTGCCCGAGCCGTGGGCGGCAGACGTGCTCGCGGTGGACGCCGAGTGGCTGTGCGACAATGGCTGCGGAGAGCCCATCGGGTCTGCCGTAGCCGGTCGCGCGTGGGATGCCAGACTCGCTGACGCGGGCCTCTCACCCATCCCATTCCGCAATCTCCGAAACTCGTGGCGCACCTACATGCGCTGGGAGTTGGGAGTGGCAGAGGACATGCTCGAGGCAATGATGGGCCACGTGGGCCGAAACGTCGGCGAGATACACTACGACCGCCCGCGATGGGAGGTCTTCGCGGCGGCGGTCGCGGATGCCTGGATGCGCTACCGTGCGCGTGATAATGGCTCGCTTGGGACGATTTAGGACAATCGACCAACGTTTCCGCAGTTAAATTAGGTTGTTACTATACTCCTTGAGTATACGGCATGGCGGGCGGGGTGGACACAGGGTCGCGCAACGGGCCGTGGGCGCCGGGGTCGTTCTTCTCTGCACCAAAAGGGCAGGTTTTGGGTTTTGAGGGCCTGCGCGCTTCTCGCACGTGCCCACCGTGGCACTTTGAGGAGGTTTTGGGCAATAGATTTTATATCTGAGCCCCAAACAGAGCGTCAGCCGAGAAGGGCCCGCACTTCTCGGCCGCAAAACCGCAGGTCAGAAGAGCCCTCAAGCCGAGAAGGACACGCTCTATCTGGCTGAGCATCAAACATTTTGCCCAAAACCGCCGCGATTTGACAGGGGTCGACGGAGAGGCGGGGCAGCCGATGGCGCAGGGACAACAGAACGCGCCGGGCCCGTGAGACCCGGCGCGCAAGAAGGAGGAGCGAGGGGACAACGAGCCGTGCTTACTTCTCCAAGCCGCTCTCCTCGGGCGGAAGGGGCTTCTTCCAGAAGGAGATGATCAGGCAGCCCACCACGGAGCCGATCAGCGCGGCGAGCAGCCACATGAGGCCGTTGCCGATGACCGGGGTGACCCAGGCGCCGCCGTGCGGGGCGGGGCTGGTGCAGCCAAAGAGCGCGGAGAGCGCGCCGGCAACGGCGGAGCCGATGATACAGGAGGGCAGCACGTGGCCGGGGTCGGCGGCGGCAAAGGGGATGGCGCCCTCAGAGATGAAGGACAGGCCCATGATGTAGTTCACGATGCCGGCGTTGCGGTCGGTCTTGGTCCAGCGGTTCTTGAAGAAGGTGGTGGAGAGAGCGATGACCAGCGGCGGGACCATGCCGCCCACCATGACGGAGGCCATCATCATCTGGCCGGTGGTGCCAAGGCCGCTCGCGGGGTCAAGCGCCGCGGTGCCAAAGACGTAGGCCGCCTTGTTGAAGGGGCCGCCCATGTCGACGGACATCATGCCGCCCAGAACAAGGCCGAGAAGGACGATGTTGTTGGTGCCCAGGCCGCGCAGGAAGTTGTTGAGCGCGGTGTTGATGAGGGCGAAGAGCGGGTTCAGGGCGAGCATGACCACTCCGATGGCGAGCACGCCGAGAATCGGGTAGATGAGCATCGGCTTGATGCCCTCGAGCGAGGACGGGAGCCGGTCGCAGAGCCGCTCGATGCCGAGCGTCATGTAGCCCGCGGCAAAGCCCGCGAAGAGCGCCGCGATGAAGCCGCCGGAGATGAGCCCGGAGGTGTCGAGCGTGGAGAGGTAGGCAAAGTCATAGCCCACCTTGGCGAAGATGCCGCCCACAAAGCCGGGCGCAAGGCCGGGCCTGTCCGCGATGGACATGGAGATGTAGCCCGCGAGGATGGGCAGCATGAAGCCGAAGGCCTCGTTGCCGATGGTCTTGAAGAGCGCGGCCGCCGGGATGGACGAGCCGTAGGCCGCGGTGCCGAGGCCCGGCTGGTCAATGAGGAACGCGATGGCCGTGAGGATGCCACCGCCGATCACAAACGGCAGCATGTGCGAGACGCCGTTCATGAGGTTCTTGTAGATGGTGCGGCCGATGCCCTCGCCCTCCACGCTCGCCGAAGCGGCGTCGGAGGAGCCGCCGGCGTGGTGGTACACGGCCGCCTCGCCGTTCATCACGATGTTGATGAGCGCCTCGGGCTCGTTGATGCCGCGAGTGACCGAGCAGCTGTAGACGGGCATCCCGTCAAAGCGCGCGAGGTCGATGTTCTTGTCGGCGGCAATGATCACGCCCTTGGCGCCGGCGATGTCCTGAGCGGTGATGACGTTCTTGGCGCCGCCCGAGCCCTGAGTCTCCACCTTGATGCGCACGCCCATCTCGGCGGCCTTCTTCTCCAGCGCCTCGGCAGTCATGTAGGTGTGGGCGATGCCCGTGGGGCAGGCCGTGATGGCAAGCACGTCGTAACCCGCGGCGTCACGCGCGGCGGCACCGGCAGCCTTGGCCCTCTCCTCGGCGAGGTGCTTGTCCTCCTCGGCATCCACGAGGGAGCGGAACTCCGCAGGCGTCTTGGCGGCGCGCAGGGCGGCGCAGAAGTCTGCGCCCAGGAGCAGCGTGGAGAGGCGGCTCAGCACCTCGAGGTGCGTGTTGGCCTCCCCCTCCGGCGCGGCGATGAGGAAGAGCAGCGTGGCAGGCTCGCCGTCCGCGGACTCGTAGTCAACGCCGGCGGGAACCGTCATGGCCGCGAGGCCCGGGGCAGAGACCGCCGCCGTCTTGGCGTGCGGGATGGCAATGCCGTCGCCGAGGCCCGTGGAGAACTGAGCCTCGCGCTCGCGCACCGCCGCGGCATAGGCCGCCTTGTCGGCCACGTTGCCGCCCTTGTCCATAAGCTCGACGAGCTCGTCGATGGCCTCCTCCTTAGACGCCGGCGCACCCCCGATCCCAATCGACTCAGGCTTAAGCAAATCCGTGATTCTCATTCCACAACCCTTTCTCCCCAAGGCAGCCACAGCCGCCCACTGCTGACGATTCGCACACGCCTCCCCCGACCCCGTGCCCCAAGGCCTTCGGGATGCGAGAAGAGCGCTGTTCCTAGTTGGTAGCCGCCAGGCGCGGGGCGATAAGGCCCGCCGCGAGTTCTGCAGACGCGCCCTTAGCGGCGAAGCTGTCCGAGCGCCGGGTCTTATCGCCCCGCGCCCGGCGGCGGACTGCTACGAAGAAGCGATCAACGCCTCCACCTCCGGCCTTGTGGCCAGGTGATCCGAGAACGCGCTGGCAGAGCCCGTTGCGAGTGCCATCTTGAAGGCGGTCTCGTAGCTGCCGGTCTCCATGAGGCCCGCGAGGAACCCGGCCACGGACGAGTCGCCCGCGCCCACGGAGTTGACCACGGTCCCCTTGGCGGCGGGGCTCTCAAAGACCTCGCCCGTCTCGGCGACGAGCACGCCGCCCTCCCCCGCCATGGAGACGAGCACGTTGGCCGCCCCCATCTCCCGGAGCTTCCGCGCGTACGGAACGACCTCGTCGCGCGTGCGCAGCGTGACGCCAAAGATGTCACCGAGCTCGTGGTTGTTGGGCTTCACGAGGAAGGGGCGGTACGGCAGGACCCGCGTGAGCAGGTCGCGCTCCGCGTCAACGACCACGCGCACGCCACGGCCATTGAGGCGCGCCATGATGCGCTCGTACATGTCGTGCGGCAGCGCGGAGGGAACGGAGCCCGAGATGACGAGCGTGTCGCCCTCGCCCAGCGCGTCGATCTTGGAGAAGAGCTCCTCGACGTCCTTCTCGGTGATGTTTGGTCCCTGGCCGTTGAGCTCGGTCTCCTCGTTGCTCTTGACCTTGGCGTTGATGCGCGTCATGCCCTCCGCGACGCGGATGAAGTCGCAGTCCACGCCCGCCTCGGCGCACAGACGGCAGAGCTCGTCGCCCGTGAATCCCGCCACAAAGCCGAGCGCGCGGCTCGCGTGCCCGAGGTTGCCGAGCACGATGGAGACGTTCACGCCCTTTCCACCCGGCAGGACCTTCTCGTACGTTGTCCGGTTGATGGTCCCGAGGCGCATGTCGTCCACGCGGACGATGTAGTCGAGCGACGGGTTGAACGTTACGGTGCAGATCACAGCGCCACCTCCACGACGTTGTCGAATGCCTTGTACTTCTCGGGGACGTCCCCGCAGGTGACGATCGTGGCGGAGTCAAAGGCGCCAAACCTCACGAGGCTCGTGTTGTCAAACTTGGTGGCGTCCGTGAGCACGTAGCGACGGGCCGTGTGCTCCATGGTGAGCTGCTTAATCAGGGCCTCGTTGCTCTCCGGCGAGGTGAGGCCGTTCTCCGGGGTGATGCCGTTCACGCCCCAGAAGCCAATGGTGAAGTGATAGCGCGAGAGCGCCGCGATGGTGTCCGGTCCCACGAGGGACTCCGTGGCGCTCTTGAGCTCACCGCCCAGAACCGTGACGTGAAAGCCGCGGGCCGCAAGCTTCATGGCGTGCGAGACGGAGTCGGTGACGTAGCGGGCGCCGCGCTCGGTCAGATGGTTGATGAGCTCCTCCACGGTGGAGCCAGCGTCAAGGTAGACGAGGTCATCGGGGCCCACGAGCGTGGCGGCAAAGGCGCAGATGGCGCGCTTCTCCTCGGCGTGCAGACCATGGCGCTCCTCGAGCGTGAGGTCGCGCGTGAGGTGCGCGGACTCGAGCGTCGTGGCGCCGCCGTGAACCTTCACCAGACGGTGCGCCTGGTCGAGCTTGTCCAGGTCGCGGCGGATGGTGGACTCTGAGATGTCGAGGGCGGCGGCGAGCTCCGTGACGGTTGCCGTCCCCTGTCGCGCGACCATCTCCACGATGCGCGCGAGGCGCTCCTCTGCCAGCATGCTAGGCCTCCTCGGGATAGGTGACGCCCCACGCGCGGCGGAGGGCGGTCATGAGATCCATGACGTCGGACGCGTAGTCGAGAAGCACGCGCTTCTCGGTGTCTCCCGCCGCCGCTGCCTCGAGGTCGGCCATCTCGTAGCAGAGCGCGTAACCGGAGGCTCCGGCGCTGACGGTCTCGCGGCGACCGTCCTCGGTCCACACGATCGTGGCGGTGTCCGCGCGCGGGTACTCCATGACCTCAACGTAGCAGCGGTCGAACGAGAGGACCGCGCGCTTGGGCTGCTTGGAGTGCAGGGTGAGCGAGACCACGCCGAGCTGGCCCTCGGCGTTGCGACACACGATCCCGCCGGCCTCGTCCACGCCCGTGACGGCGAGGTTGCCGAGCGAGACCACCTCGGTGGGCTGGCTCTCCATGAAGAGGCGCATGAGGCTGAGCGCGTAGACGCCAATGTCGAGCATCGCGCCGCCCGCGAGGTTGATGTTGTAGAAGCGGTTGGTGAGGTCGCCGTACCCCTTGTAGGAGCCAAAGTTGAGCTGCGCGAGGTTCATGCGGCCAAACTCCCCCGCACGGGCGCGGCGAAGGAGCTCCTGGTAGAGCGGCATGTGGAGGATGGTCGTTGCGTCCATGAGCACAACGCCGTTGGCGTCCGCGAGCTCGCGCGCCTCCTTGAGCTCGGCGGAGTTGAGCGTGATGGACTTCTCACAGAGCACGTGCTTGCCGGCAGCAAGGGCACCGCGTAGGTAGCGGATGTGCGTGTTGTGCGGCGTGGTGATGTAGATCGCGTCGATGGAGGGATCGGAGTAAAGCTCCTCGACGGTGTCATAGACGCGCTCCACGCCGTACTTCTCGGCAAATGAGACGGCCTTCTCGTGGGTACGGTTTGCGACCCCGCGGAGGTGGCGGCCTGCGAGCGCGAGGGCGGAGGCCATCTGGTTGGCAATGACGCCGCAGCCGATGACGGCCCACCTCAGCTGCGGGGCCGTGAAGATGTCCTCGGGGAACGGCTGGCTCTCAACGGCGGCAAAGGCGGCGGATGCCGCGGCCGCAGAGTCGAGCGGTGCGTTCTTCTCGGTGTCTTGCATGTGGCCTCCTCACCTACTGGGTCCTACTCGGTGATTCTCATTTTTGCGCAATTTCTTTCATTTTTGCGCACGTTTATGCATTCTGACGGCGAACGGTAGCAGAATTACCCTAAATGGTCATATTCGGTCAGATATGAGCAACTTTGCGCAGAGCATTGCGCCGTGAAACGTCCGCAACTCGCCCCGTCCCAAGATACGGGCAGGTTCTGGACGTTCTACCGAGAAGAACCGTCCACAACCTGCCCGTACTCCACCTGCGGGCAGTTTGTGGACGTTCTGGACACCCAGACCGTCCGGAACCTGCCCGTATGGGCACAACATGAAAGAGGGGCCACGGGCGAGAAGAACCCGCGGCCCCAGGCCGTGCAAGTTGTGGTACTCCCCTACTCGATGGCAGCCTTGAACCAGCTGGTGAGCGAGGTGGGGTGCGTGATACCGGTACCCACGACGACGGCCCAGGCGCCCGCGTCGATGGCAGTCTTGGCGTCGGCCGGGGTGTGGACGTGGCCCTCGCAGATGATCGGGTAATCGGGGAACTCCGAGGTGGCCTGCTTGAGCAGCGGCACGTCGGGACCGTCCTCGAGCGTGGTGTCGATGGCGGCCTTGTTGTGGGAGAGCGTCGTGGACACGAGGTCGCAGCCGCAGGCGACGGCACGACGAATGTCCTCGATGGTCATGCAGTCGGCCATGATGAGAACGTCGCTCTGGGCGCGGATGGCCTCGACGGTCTCCTCGAAGGTGCGGCCGTCCGGGCGCGGGCGGTCCGTGGCGTCGAGGGCAACCACGTCGGCGCCGGCGTTCACGCACGCCATGGCGTGGCGCAGCGTGGGCGTGATGTAGACGCCCTCGTGACCCTCCTTCCAGAGGCCGATGACGGGAATCTCCACACGACCCTTGATAGCCGCAATGTCAGAGAGGCCCTGGCAGCGGATGGCAGCAGCGCCGCCGAGCTCGCAGGCGCGCGACATCTGCGCCATGGTCTCGGGGTGGCGCAGCGGCTCGCCGGGATAGGCCTGGACGGAGACGATGAGCTTCCCCTTGAGCGACTGAACGAGCGGTGAGATGGGCATGGCACCTTCCCTTCCGAGAAAACCTGACAAAGGTGACAGGGTAGTTTGTCAGGTTTTAAACGGCGGATACGGCGGGAAAACCTGACAAACTACCCTGTCACCTTTGTCAGGTTTTCCGCGAGGCTAGTCGGAGACTTCGGCGTAGCCGGAGCAAACGAAGTTCTCGGCCGCACCGACGAGCGGGGCGTCGCCGCCAAGCTCGCCACCAACGATGGGCGTGGTGGCAACGGGCGGCATGGCCTGGCCCTTGAAGGCCTCCGCCATGGAGTCGGACCAGTCCGGGCCGCACTGCGCCACGGAACCGGAGAGAATCACGACGTCGGGGTCGAGCATGTTGCACATGCTGCCCAGGACCTCACCGAGCGCGCGGCCGGCACGGGACTCCGCCGCCTTGGCGGCCTTGTCACCGGCAGCGGCACGGCGGTCGATCTCGGCGCCGTCCATCGGCGTGCCGTCAGGCTTCTCGGCGTCACCGCCCAGGCGCACGTACTCGCGGATGATGCCGGGGCCGGCAGCGATGGGCTCGAGGTGCCCGGTTGCACCGCAGGAGCACGGAACGCCAGCGGCGGCCGGGCAGCAGACGTGGCCAATGTGGCCGGCCTCGTCGTGAGCGCCGAGCATGATCTTGCCGTACTCGACGAACGCGCCGCCGATGCCGGTCCCAACAGCGGCGACGAGGCAGCTCTTGGCATCGCGGCCGCCACCCCAGCGGGCCTCGCCCAGCGCGTGCGCGTGAACGTCGTTGAGAACGCGGCACGGGAGACCGGTCGCAGCGGTGACCTCGGCACCGAGATGGGTGCCGCCCCAGCCGGGCATGAGCTCGTTGGCAAAGGTGATGTCACCGTTTCGGGGGTTCACCACGCCGGCCGAGGAGATGCCAACGCCCACGGGCTTCTCGCCTGCGCGCTCGATGGCAGCCTTCACCTGCGCCAGGACGGTCGCGAGCACATACTCGCCGCCCTTCATGGCCTCGGTGGGGACCTTCTGGACCTTCTCGATGACGGGGGCCTCCCCTCCCAGGGTGACGAGCCCGCACGCAATCTTGGTGCCGCCGATGTCAACGGCAACGATGGTCTGGCTCATGGGTGCCTCCTAGAGAAGGCCGTTGTCAACGAGGACCTTCTTGATGGCCTCGACGTTGTCGCCCTCGAGGGCCTTGACCGGGCGCGGCATGATGTTGGAGTCAAAGACGCCCAGGAGCCAGAGCGCGGTCTTGAAGGCGCCCACGCCACCGGCATAGCCCTGCACGCCGGAGGTGACGTCAAAGATGTGGGAGATCTCGTTCAGGCGGTCCTGCTCTGCCTTGACCGTGGCCCAGTCGCCGGCCTGCGCGGCCTTCCACATGCGGACGTAGCCCGCGGGCTCAACGTTGGCGAGGCCGGGGACGGAACCGTCGGCGCCGGAGAGGTACGCGCCGTCGACCACGATCTCGTGGCCGGTGAGCAGCGACAGCGGGTGACCGGCCTTCTCGTTCTCCTGGCAGAGGTAGCGGAAGGAGATGTCGTCACCAGAGGAGTCCTTGACGCCGGCGAGCACGCCCTCCTTGCCAAGCTTGACGAGCAGCGGCCACGGAAGCTTGGTGTGAACGCACACGGGAATGTCATAGGCAAAGATGGGGAGGTCAAGCTCCTCGTGCAGGATGCGGAAGTGCTCCTCGACCTCGGTCATGCCGCCGAGCGCGTAGAACGGGGCGGTGGCCACGAGGGCGTCGGCGCCAAGCTCCTGGGCAACCTTGCCGTGCTCGAGGACGCGCTCGGTCTCGGTGTCGATGATGCCCACGAGGACGGGCACGCGGTGGTCGACGATGCGGATGGCCTCGGAGATGATCTGACGGCGGCGCTCGTCGGTGGAGAAGACGACCTCGCCGGAGGAGCCGAGGAAGAAGAGGCCGTCAACGCCGGCGTCGATCATGCGGTTGATGAGACGCTCAAAGGAGGGAACGTCGAGCTGGTGGTCGGGGGTGTCGGGAACAACGACGGGAGGAACGACGCCCGTGATCTTAAGGTCTGCCATGCTAATCCTTTCTCCGTGGGCGGGGGTGGCCCGGTTATGGGATGGAGCACTCAGATGCTAGGCCATGCGCGGCGAGAAGAACATGCCGCCGGCCGATTTCGCAAAGCGGGCGCGCCTTGCGGCGCGCCCGCAGATGGAACGGTTGGAGCCTACTTGCCCAGGTTGGGGTGAAGCAGCGACGGCGCCGCTCCGAGAAGCGTCTTGGTGTAGGCGTCCTGCGGATCCTCGAAGATCTGCTTCGCGGGGCCCTGCTCCATAATCTGGCCGTGGTTCATGACGACGATGCGGTCGGAGATGTAGCGCTCCGTCTGGATGTCATGACTGATGAAGACCATGGCAAGGCCAAGCTCCTTCTTGAGGTCCGTAAGCAGGTTCAGAATCTGCGCGCGGACGGAGACGTCGAGGGCCGACGTTGGCTCGTCGGCGATGATGACGTCGGGCTGGAGCGACAGGGCACGCGCAATGGCGACGCGCTGGCGCTGGCCGCCGGAGAGCTGGCCCGGGAGGGCGTACATCGCCGAGGACGGCAGTCCGACGATGCCAAGAAGCTCGCGAACGCGCGCCTCGCGCTCGTCCTCGGTGCCCACCTTATGGACCACCAGGGGGTCAAGCAGCTGGTCATGGACTGACATGCGCGGGTTCAGGGCCGTGGCCGGGTTCTGGAACACGACGGAGACCACGCGGCCGATCTTCTTGCGAAGCTCCGCGGTGCGCTTCGTGACGTCGTCACCCTTGAAGTAGACGTGACCGTCGGTCGGCGACTGAAGGCCGCACATGACGTTGGCCGTCGTGGACTTGCCGCAGCCGGACTCGCCGACGATACCGATCGTCTCGCCGGGCATGAGCTTGAGCGTGAGGCCGTTGACGGCGTGCACGTGGTTGGGGTGGAAGAGCGAGCCCGTGCGGGACTTGAACGTGACCGAGATGTTGTCCAGGAAGATGATGGGCATCTGCTCGGTGGTCTTCTCTGCCATCTACCTCACCTCCAGTCGGGAAACGAGACCGTTCTTCGCGAGCTCCTCGTCCGGGATCTCCGAGACGTAGTGGTGGACGGCGCCGGGAACGGGCTTGAGGATGGGATGGACGTCGAGGCCCACCGTCGGGTGGCTCGAGCGCGGGGCAAAGCGGTCGCCCTTGGGGAAGTCCGCCGGGCTCGGGACGGAGCCGGGAACCTGGTGCAGGCGCGTGCCGTCGTGTGCCTCGATGGAGAGGACGGCGCCGAGAAGACCCTGGGTGTACTCGTGGATCGGGTTGGTGAGCAGCTCCTTGGTGGGGGCGGACTCGATGACCTGACCGGCGTACATGACGGTGATCTCGGAGGCGACCTCAGCAACGAGGGCCAGGTCGTGGGACACGAAGATCATCGCGAAGCCGAGCTGCTTCTGAAGGTCGTTCAGGAGCTTGATGACCTGCTTCTGAACCGTGACGTCGAGGGCCGTGGTGGGCTCGTCGCAGATGACGAGCGACGGGTTCCTCGTGAGCGCCATGGCGATGATGACGCGCTGGCACTGGCCACCGGAGAGCTCGTGCGGGTAGCTCTCGAGCGTGCGCTTGGGGTCGAGGCCGACGAGCTCGAGGAGCTCCTCGGCGCTACGGGTGCCGCCGCGGCTCGTGAGCTGCTTCATCTGGGCGGAGATGAGCATGGACGGGTTGAGCGAGGACAGGGAGTCCTGGTAGACCATCGCGAGCTCGTGGCCCAGCAGCTTGCGGTGCTCCTCCTTGGTGAGCTTGAGGAGGTCCTTGCCCTTGTAGAGGATCTGGCCCTCGATGCGGGCGTTGTCGGGCAGGAGGTTCATGATGGTCTTGGTGGTGATGGACTTGCCGCAGCCGGACTCGCCCACGAGTGCCATGCACTGGCCCGGGCGCACGTCAAAGGAGACGTTGTCCACAACGTGGACGTCACCGTGGCGCGGGAAGCCAATGGAGAGGTTCTTGACCTGAAGGATGGGCTCGACGGAGTAGTCGGGCACGCGACGGTCGGTACGGGCAAGCTCCACCTCGCGGAGTGCCCCGAGGCGACGGGCGAGAGAGTCGGCCTGCTCCTTGTAGGCACGGACCGGGTCGGCCACGAGAAGGTCGGCCTCGCGACGGCTGTCGGCGTTCTCGTTGCTCACGGGAGCGGACGGGGCGGCGGCCATGGCGTCGGTCAGACCCTCGGAGAGGATGTTGAGCGCAAGGCAGGTGACCATGATCGCGATGCCCGGGAAGAGCGCCTGCCACCAGCGGCCGAGAAGGACGCCGTCACGCGCGGACGAGAGGATGTTGCCCCACGTGGCGGTGGGCTCGGCGATGCCGGCGCCGATGAAGGTCAGCGAGGCCTCGAAGATGATGGCGTCAGCGACGAGCGTGACCGTGAAGACCATGATCGGCGCGATGCAGTTGCGCAGGACGTGCTTCGTGAGGATCCACGGGGCGCGGGCGCCGGCGACGATGACCGCGCGGACGTAGTCCTCGCCGTACTCGGACACCACGTTGGCGCGGACGATGCGCGCGATCTGCGGCGTATACATGAAGCCGATCGAGAAGATGATGGCCGGGACGGAGTTGCCCAGGATGAGGACCAGGATGGCCGCGAGGGCGATGCCCGGGATGGACATGATGACGTCGAGGACGCGCATGATGACCTCAGAGACGGCCTTGCGAGAGACCGCGGCGAGGGCACCGATGACCGAGCCGAGCACGAGCGCGAAGAGCGTGGCGCCAAAGCCGATCACGAGCGAGTACTGACCGCCGTAGAGCATACGAGAGAGGATGTCGCGGCCGATGTTGTCCGTGCCGAAGATATGCTCGGCCGAGGGCGGCTGGTAGGCAACCGTGATCTCGAGCGGGTCATGCGGCGCGAGCACAGGGGCCAGGATGGCGGAGAGCGCCACCAGGACGAGAAGGACGAGCGAGATCTTGCTGGGGACGCTCATCTTCTTGAGGCCACCGAGCTTCAGGCCCTTGGCGGCAGCCTTCTCGAGCGTCTGGGTCTGCTTTTCTCTGATCTTTGTCATGGGGCCTACACCGTCCTAATGCGCGGGTTGATCAGCAGGTACAGCATGTCAACCACGATGTTGATGATGACGAAGGCCAGAGCCACGACCACGACGACGCCCTGGACGAGCATGATCTCGCCGCCGGTGATGCCCCTCTGGATGAGGGTGCCCATGCCGGGAAGGGCGAAGATGACCTCGATGACGACCGCGCCGCCCATGAGGTAGCCGATCTTGAGGCCGAGCGTGGTGATGGGCGTAATGAGAGCGTTGCGCAGAACGTTCTTGGCGATGACGACGTTCTCGGGGATGCCCGAGCCGCGAGCCGTCTGCACGTAGTCCTTGTCGAGCTCCTCGACCATGGCGGTACGCACGATACGCGTCATCTGGCCGATGACCGGGAAGGCCAGGGCGATGGCGGGCATGATCATGCGGCCGAAGTAGCCGCCGGGGTTGGTGAAGAGGTCGGGAAGCGCGCCGGCAGAGGGGAAGACCCTCGTGAGGCCGGCCATGGTCACGAGGAGGATGAGGAGAACCGCCAGCCAAAAGGACGGCGTCGCGATGCCCGCAATCGATATCACTCGGATTATCTGGTCAGGCCATTTGTCTCTATAGATTGCCGATATCACGCCCAGGGTAAACGAGAAGACGGCAGCGATCAGAAGGCCGAAGAACGTGAGCTGCATGGTGATGGGCAGGGCCGAGGCGATGGCGTCGGAGACCGGGGTCTGACGCGTGCCATAGGTGCCCAGGTCGCCCTGGCAGAGGCCGACGATGTAGTCGACGTAGCGGACGGGCCACGGGTCGTTCATGCCGTGCTCCTCCATGTACTCCTCGACCTGCTCCGGCGACGCGCCCTCGCCAAGTGCGGTGCGCGCGGGGATGGAGGGGTCGGTGAAGGACATGAGGAAGAACACGAGCAGGGTAACGCCCAGGGCCATGATCGGCAGCGCGATGATGCGCCGACCGATGAGGCGCAGGAGGTTGTTCATACCCTCTCCTCTCTCATATGCCTACAGTTCAAAAGAGGGGCCCGAGCTTAACCTTGCCCGGGCCCCTCGAACGTCCTTGTGGATCCCCAGCCTTTCAGTGGGGAACGGGGCGTTGCTTGAGGCTACGCGGTAACCGTCTTGCAGCCGATGAAGCTCATGCCCGTGGTGCCAATGCCCTCGAAGCCCTCGATGGCGGTGCCCAGCGGGTTCTTGGAGGCATCGTCCCAAGAGGCCGTGGCGGTCTGGACGTGGATGAGCGGGTAGAGGACGCAGTTGTCGGCGATGAGATCGTAGACCTGCTTCCAGGTGGCCTGCTGCTCGTCACCGGACTGGCCGAGGGCGGCGTTCATGAGCTCGCGAATCTGAGCGAACTCCTCGGAGGTGCCCCAGCCGGTACGAGTCTGCTGCCAGACGTTGTCGCCGTACCACCAGTTGAGGAGCAGGTCGGGGTCGGCGCCCCAGCAGGACGGGTCGCCCGGGGCGATGAGGATGTCGAAGTCATCCGTGCCGCCGTCGATGGCGGCGTAGGTGGCAGCGGAGGTCTCCTCGGCGATGGTGGCGTTGAAGCCGAGGGCAGCGAGGTCCTGCTGCGCCTGGGTGGCCATGGCGGAAGCCTGGGTGTTGTCCGTGCAGCGGATCTTGAGGTCGCCCGGGGTCACGCCGGCCTCGTCGAGCAGGGTCTTGGCCTTCTCCTGGTCATAGGTGTAGACCGTCGCGGCCTCCTGGTAGTTGGGGAAGTCCTTCGGAATGTAGGAGGAGGCGGTGGCGGCAAGGCCCGCGAAGATGTTCTCGACCATGAGGTCCGTGTTGAGGGCGTACATCACGGCCTGACGGGCGGTGACGTTGTCCCACGGCGCCTTGGCGGTGTTGAACATGATGAAGCGGGTACCAAAGCCCTGGACCTTGTCGACCTTGCAGCCGGCGGACTCGATGGTCGGGATGGCGTCGGCGGTGACGGACTCCATGACGAGCGTCTGGCCCTGCTGCTGAGCGGTCATGCGCGCGGTGGCGTCGACGAGGATGTCATAGTGCAGGCCAGCGTCCTCGGCAGGATAGGAGCCGTTGTAGTTGGGGTTGGGCACGAGGTCGACGGCGTCGTCGGTGATCGTGCTGTACATCCAGGGGCCGGAGCCGACGGGCTGGTTGGAGAGCTCCTCGTCGGAGGTGCCGGCGGGGAAGACGCGGACGAGCGCCAGGCGCTCCTTGAGGAGCGAGAAGTTGGCGATGGCGGTCTTCACGGTGATGGTGGTGTCGTCCGTGGCCTCGAGCGAGTCGATCGGCGAGAGGAACGCGGAGTAGGTGGCGTCAGCCTTGGTGCGGTCGAAGGACTCGACGACGTCGGCGGTGGTCACGGCGTTGCCGTTGGAGAACGCGGCGCCCTCACGCAGGGTGACAGTGAAGGTGGTCTCGTCGACCTGCTCCGGGTCGCCCGTGGCGAGCTCGGGGAAGGTGGAGTAGTCGTGCGGATCGGTGCCGTAGAGGCCCTCGAGGACGTGCCAGTTGGAGCCGAGGCAGAAGGCCGAGGAGGTCTTCGTCGGGTTGTACTCGGAGGGAGCGTACGCGGAGCCAGCGGTGATGGTGCCGCCACCAGAGGTGGTCTCGCCGCCCTCGCCCCCGCCCTCGCCGCCGGACGGGGTGTCGTTGCCACCGCACGCGGCCAGGCCGAGCGCGCTCACCGCGGCAGCACCGCCGAGGAACGAGCGACGAGACACGGCGCTGTCAAATAGCTTCTTCATTGTGCTTCCTTTTCTCCTCCTGCGGCCACCTCCAGACGGCGGCCGTCCCTTAGTGCCTTTACGTTACTAATGTGAGATTGATTCCATATCCAAAAAGCCGACCAACGGCATCAACAAGTGCCCCGGGCGGTACTGACTTGTAAGGAGATTGTTATCTGGTATGCTTGTTACATGTGGTTTGTACGCTCATTGGTTTTTCTTAACTTTCACAATGAGTTTAAATAATCCCCAGCTTATTGACCGCGTTGCGTCAACATTTGCAACTAAGTTGTAGAGACTTTCAGTAACTGGTATTTATTCAGTAGACCTTAGGGTCTCATAAATCGATTCAGCAACGGCACGTGTCACCCCGGGTACCTCGGCAATCTCCTCCACAGTGGCGGTGCGAAGCTTCTTGAGCGAGCCAAAACGCTTCATGAGTGCGCGCTTGCGCTTGGGTCCCACGCCGGGTACGTCGTCGAGCACGGAAACCGTCATCGCCTTGTCACGCAGCTCGCGATGGAAGGTGATGGCAAAGCGGTGGGACTCGTCACGCACCTGCTTTATGAGGTAGAGCGAGGGCGAGCCCGAAGGCAAAACCACGGGCGTCTCGTCCCAGGGGACGAAGATCTCCTCGTCGGACTTGGCAAGGCCGCAGACCGGAATATCGAGCCCTAGCTCCGCAAGCTGGTTCATGGCAGCCGTGAGCTGCGGCTTGCCGCCATCCACGACAAGAAGATCGGGCCTTGAGCCAAAGCGCTCATCGGCCATGCGCTCGGGCGCGTAGCGCCTCCCCAGCACCTCGGACATGGAGACGAAGTCGTTTGCCTCATCGAGCTTCGCCCGTATCTTGAAGCGACGGTACTGGGACTTGTCGGGCCTTCCGTTGGTAAAGACGACCATCGAAGCCACCGTAAAACGCCCGTGCAGCGTGGAGATGTCAAAGCACTCGATCCTCATGGGGGGCGCGTCCAGGGCAAGCGCGCTCTCCAGCTGGAGCAGCGCCTGGTTGGTGCGGTCGTCGGCGTAGCCGGTGCGCACCATGTAGCGCATGAGGGCGTGGCGCGCGTTGGCGGCGGCCATGTCGAGCAGATGGCGCTTCTCGCCGCGCTGCGGTCGGTGGATGCGGACGCCGTGGCCGCGCTTCTCGGCAAGCCAGCCCTCAATGACGTCCGCGTCGGAGAGCTCGCAGTCAACGTCCACCTCGGCGGGGATGTCGGCGGTCTCGTCGTAGTAGCGCTTGACAAAGCCCGAGACGAGCTCCTCCTCCCCCACGTCGAGGCCCTTGTCCAAGACAAACTCAACCGAGCGCACCGTGCGGCCCTCGCGCACCACAAAGACGCAGGCGCAGCTGATGGTCTCCTCTCGGTAGAACCCGATGAGATCCAGGCTCACGTTTGACGAGAAGACCACCTGCTGGCGGTCGTCGAGTGCGTCGAGGCTGTCAAGGCGGGCTTTGATGCGCCCGGCCTTCTCGAAGTCAAGGTCCGCGGCTGCCTCCCGCATCTGGTCGGTGAGCTCGCCCACGATCTCCGAGCGGTTGCCCTGGAGAAAGCGCTCGACCTGGCGCACGTGGCGCGCGTACTCCACCGTATCTATCATGCCGGCGCACACGCCGGGGCCGCGCCCCACGTGGTAGTCAAAGCAGGGGCGGCAGCGCTTGGCAAGCAGCAGGTTGGCCACTGCGGCCTGGTCGGGCTCGCGCTCGAGGATGCGCCGCGCGCGCTTCCACTCCGCGCAGGTGGCCATGCAGATGGGCACCACCTTGCGCAGCGTGTCGATGGTCTCGCGGGCGGCCCTGGCGTCGGTGTAGGGCCCAAAGTAGCGCGTGCCCTTCCGGTGCTTCTCGCGCGTGTACTTGATTGCGGGGAAGACGTCGGACTCTGTGATGGCAATGAAGGGGTAGGACTTGTCATCCTTGTAGTCCACGTTGAAGTACGGGTGGTACTGCGCGATGAGGTTGCGCTCGAGGACAAGAGCCTCGTGCTCGGACCCCACGACCACGTAGTCAAAGGACTTGACCACCTGCATCATGAGGGGGATCTTCTCGCGATCATCCTGCAGCGTCACGTACTGGCGCATGCGGGCGCGCAGGTTCTTGGCCTTGCCCACGTAGACGACCTCGCCCTTGGCGTCCTTCCAGAGATAGCAGCCGGGGTCGGTGGGGACGAGCGCCACCTGCTCGGCGAGCGTGGGCTCGACATGCGGCGAGAGGGACGGCTCGCGCGCGCCCCTCTCGAGATCGTCTCTCTCCCCTGCCGCCACGCTCCTACCCCGCGGCGCTACTGGTCGAGCACCTTGCGCCCGGCCTCGTAGATGCTGTAGCGGAGCTTCTTCAGCGGCTTCTCCCACGTGCCGAGGTAGTGGCGGCGCGCGCCGCCGAAGGCCATCTTGAACTTGGAGAAGCCCGCCCAGGGGTGATCGGGGCCCGCGTCCTCGGGGGCGATGCCATAGAAGTCAACGTGGCTCTTGCCGAGGTCATGGGCGTCGAGCACGATCTGCACCTGCATGATGACGTTGGCCCCGAGCTTGTAGAAGTCGCGGTCGGTGCCGTTGTGCATGAGGTAGCAGGTGTCCTCGTCATAGCAGACGAGGTCGGCGGCAACCACGCGCTTCTCGCCGGTGGGGTTGCCCTCCTCATCCTTGAGCGCAACCTCGGCGAGGTAGAGCGCAGCGGTTCCGGAGGGCATGAGGGAGGCGGCAAACGCCTGGATGTAGTCGTCGGGGCGCAGCTCAACGTCGTCGCGCTCCTCGACGTCGTCCATGAAGGTGGTGAGGTAGTGGATGTCAGCCGGATCGTGGCTCACGCGAATCGTCACGCCGCGCTTCTCGGCACCGCGGTAGCGACGGCGATGGTTGGGGTCCATGCCCTTGAGAATCTCGTCCTTCTCGGGCGTGACGTCCAGAATCCAGGTGTCCTCTGCCTGGAGGTGGCGGGCCTTGTGATAGCCCGCGCGCTCGAGGAGCCCCTCGGCGCCCTCCTCCGCCTCGGGCGTGTCGCCCACCGGCTCCACGCGAACGTAGACGTCATCGTGCGCGGCGGCGATCTTCTCGGCAGCGGCGAGCGCCTCCTCAAGGGCGGAGAGGTTCGAGAACCCCGGGCCGTACGGGACGTAGAGGCGGGTGGTCTTTGCCGCTCCTGTCTCCTCGACGCCCATGACCACCCAGCCGTCGCCGGACGCGCGCTCGGTCTCGAGCCCGAGGTCCCTCTGGAAGGCCTCCCACTCAGGCGACTGCAGGAAATGGCTCATATGTGTCTCCGTTCTCTAGGACCGTCCTAGAACGAGGTATCGCTAACCTTGGGATAGTATCGCCTAAACTTCCTGAAGTGGTTCATCTCCGTGAGTTCCACATCAACCCTGCGACGAATCCCCATGTCCGGCGCGTAGCGCTGCGGGTCGAAGACGCTGCCGGAGGAGACGAGCGCGCTCACCTCGTCAAGCAGCCTCCCGCTCAGGTAGCGGCGCAGGAGCGCCCAGGGGACGAGCGTGTAGAGCGCCCTTCTCGTGGCGTGTACGGGAACGACGCGCTGGTGGTCGACGAGGTCTGCCACCATCACCCTCATGGGGTTGACGCCACCCGCCACCAGATAATAGGAGTTGCGCCCGATGCGCGGGTTTACCTCAAAGAAGAGCCACTCACCGGTGCGCGGGTCGAGCTTGATGTCCACCTCGGCAAAGCCGCGGTACCCAACGGAGCGCAGCAGCTCGACGGACTTCTCCACAAGCTCCGGGAAGTCGCGCGTGACCATGGCGACCGCGTTGCCCTTGAGCGAGGGCGCGTGGTCCTCGAGCAGCGTCTGGGCGCAGCCGGCGAGAAGCGCCTCGCCGTCACGGCCAAAGTACAGGGTGATGGCGCCCATGTGCGTGTCGTCTCCGCGGACGCACTCCTGAACGAGGAAGTCCCCGGCAAAGCCTTCCTCGCGCAGCGCGCTCCAGAGGCGGTCAAGCGCCTCCTGGGACTCCATGAGGTAGACCTTCCTGAAGCCGCGTCCCAGAAGCGAGAAGTACTCCGCCGAGCTCGCGGGCTTTGCGACAACGGGAAACTCGAGATCAGTGGGCGGGACGCCCCCCTCACCGGCAAGGCTCACGATCTGGGTGGCGGGCGTGAGAAGGCCGTGCCGCTCGCAGAGTCGGGCAAAGGAGACCTTGTTGGAGACGAGGTCAAAGGCCCTGCGGTCCGGAACGGGACACACCACGTTGTCGGGGAGCTCGTCTCTCACGGAGATGATGTCCTCGATGGTGGCGTCCGTGTTGGCGAGAAGCGCCACGGTGGCACCCGGGCGCTTCTCGGCAAGCTCGTTGGCAATGCGGCCCACCTCGGCGAGGAGCGTCTTTGGGGCAAAGTCCGGCACGAGCCGCACGTCGAAGATGCTCGAGTGCTCGATTGCGGCGATCACGCCGGTGCCGAGCGCCACGGAGCGCACGCCAAAGGCCTCGTGGAACTGGCGGCCGAGAGCATAGACGCTGATGTCCCCGCCCACGATGACGGGGAGGAGGTCGGTGCGCGAGAATGCGGTCGATGACTTCTTCACGGGCGCTCCTAGCGATGACGGGCGTCGAGCTCGCCGGCAAGCTCGCCAATGGTGACGCCGTAGCGCTCCAGGGTGACGAGCAGGTGGTAGACGAGGTCGGCCGCCTCGTAGCGAATGTGGTCGTGGTCGTTGTCCTTGCAGGCGAGCGCGACCTCGGTGGCCTCCTCGGTCACCTTCTTGAGGAGCGTGTCCTCGGGGCCCTGCAGAAGACGTGCGGTGTAGGACGTCTCGGGCGACGCGCCGCGCCTGCCGCGGATGACAGACGCGAGGCCCTCGAGCGTCTCGCCGATGCGGCCGTCCTGCACGTTGGCAGTTCTCTCTCCCATATGCCCTCCATAAGGCTAATGCGCGACGGTGCGGTGATGACAAAGGTGACAGGGTTGACAAAGGTGACAGGGTAGATTGTCACCATAGAACCCATGGTGACAATCTACCCTGTCACCTTTGTCAACAATCTACCCTGTCACCTTTGTCAACCCTGTCACCCGCGGCCCTCCTGAGTCAGTTTACGGTAGAAGCAGCTGCGGTGCCCGGTGTGGCATGCCGGCCCGGGCGAGTCCACCACCACGAGCAGCGTGTCGGCGTCGCAGTCCACGAGCACGCGCCTCACGCGCTGAACGTTACCGCTCGTAGCACCCTTGTTCCAAAGCTCCTGACGGCTGCGGCTCCAGAACCAGGTGGTTCCCGTCTCCAGGGTAAGACGCAGCGACTCCCTGCTCATCCACGCGACCATGAGCACCTCGCCGGAGCCCTCCTGCTGGACGACAGCGGGCACGAGGCCCCGCTCGTCAAAGCGGACGCCCGCGGCGTCGGGGGCCAGGGGCTCAAGGCGCTCGCCCGCGTAGGTATAATCGTGCTCGCACGTGGTCACGACGTCCTCCGTTCTTCCGACCCCTCACTTTACTACAAGCGCAAGGAGCATCAGATGGCATGCGAGAAGGCGGCACCAAGCTGTGACGTGCTCGTGGTGGGCGCGGGCATCGCGGGGTGCGAGGCGGCCCTCGCCGCGGCGGAGTCTGGTGCGCGCGTCCTTCTCGCAAGCGCGGGCAAGACCTTCTCTGGCTCGAGCTTCTTCCCGGGAACGTGGGGCCTCGGCCTTGTGGGCCCAAACGGCGAGAAGGACGAGGACGACTTCGTAAAGACGATTCTTGAGGTTGGGCGTGGCATGGCGGTGCCCGAGCTCGCGCGGGCCCTCGTCCGCGGCGTGGCGCCGGCGATTTCTCGACTCGAAGAGCGCGGCGTTGAGCTTCGCGGCGCGGACAACCCCGATGAGCGTGACTTCATCCCCTGCTTTGATCGCACGTGCCGCCGCTGGCACGGGCTTGGCCGCGAGTCGTATCGCAGCGCGACCGAGGCGGCACTCGCCCGGGCGGGCGTCACAACGCTCCCCCGCCACGAGCTTCTCGACCTGGTGGAGGAAGACGGCCGCGTATGCGGTGCCGTCCTCTCCAGCTTGAGCGACGGCACCGCGCGGGTGATGAGCGCCGGCGCGGTAATCCTGGCGACGGGTGGCTTTGGCGGGCTCTTCTCGCGCACCCTCATCATGCCCGACGTGACGGGCACCGCAGCCGCAGTCGCGCTGCGTCACGGCGCACGCCTCATCAACATCGAGTTCATCCAGATCATGCCCGGCCTCGTGGAGCCGGTGAGAAACGTCGTCTTCAACGAGCGGACGTTCCGCTACGCGCACGTTGAGGGGTTTGACGCGCCAGACGCAGCCGAGCTGCTCGACTCGCGCGGCGGGCACGGCCCCTTCACGGCAAGCCTCCCGGATTGCGTGGTCGATCTTTCGCTTGCCGCCGCGGGAGAGCGGGGCGCGGCGGTGAGCTACGACCTTCCAGGGCACCTGCCAGAGTTCATGCAGACGTACTTCTCGTGGTTTGAGGATGCGTTTGGAAGGCGCCCAGACGAGGGCCTGCGCATCGCCCCATACGCCCATGCCTCCAACGGAGGAATCCTCGTTGACGAGCACGGCTTCACCGGCGTGCCCGGGCTCTACGCCTGCGGCGAGGCTACCGGCGGCATGCACGGGGCCGACCGCATCGGCGGCCTCTCGAGCGCAAACGGCCTGGTCTTTGGTCACGCCGCCGGTCGCGCAGCCGCCGCTTCCCGCCCCACACGTGATGAAAAGGGACTGTCACTTTTCAACGCCTGGAAGATGGACCTCCGCGAGCTGAGGAGCGCCATGGACGAGCACTGCCTGCTCGGGCGCACGAAGGATGGGCTTCGCGAGATGAGCCGCGTCCTCAACACGCTGGACGAGAAGAACGCGCGGGTCAAGTCTGCCCATGCGGCAAACTCGATCCTCTCGGCACGAGCCCTCGTCGCCGCCATGCTCGCCCGCACGGAGAGCCGCGGCGCCCACTATCGCGCGGACTTCCCCCACGAGGACCCCGCCCAGGCGCGTCCGCTCGTCGTCAGGCTCGGCAAAGACGGACGTCCCGTGGCGGAGCCGCTCGCCACGTCGTTGGCGTAAGCGTGGACCCAACGCCCCGCTTTAGAGAACTTGTGGCAAATCGAAATCACCGAGTGCGCAGGAATCGAAGAAAAGAGCCTGCAAGAGGCCCGTTATTCTCGATTGCAGCACGCTCGGCAAAATGAGGTCTGGCGAGAAGGGCGGACAGACGAGGCTAGAAGTCCAGGCGCACGGGGATGCCCTGACTGGCCATGTACTCCTTGACCTGGCGGATGGTGAAGGTGCCAAAGTGGAAGACGCTCGCGGCGAGAACCGCGTCCGCCTCGCCCTCGATGATGCCCTCGGCAAAGTGCTCGAGCGTGCCCACGCCACCCGAGGCGATCACCGGAATGGGCACGGCGCGCGCCACGGCACGGGTGAGCGCGAGGTCAAAGCCGTCCTTGGTGCCGTCGCGGTCCATGCTCGTGAGCAGGATCTCGCCGGCGCCACGACGGGCCGCCTCGGTCGCCCACTCCACGGCATCGATGCCCGTAGCCACACGGCCGCCCGCGAGGTAGACCTCCCACTTGTCGGCCTTGCCCACGCGCTTGGCGTCGATCGCGCAGATGACAGCCTGGGAGCCAAAGGCGCTCGCGGCGGCCGTGAGCAGGGACGGCTCGCGCACGGCGGCGGAGTTGAGCGAGACCTTGTCCGATCCCGCGGCGATCATCTGCCGACATCCCGCCACGTCGCGAAAGCCCCCGCCCACCGTGAAGGGGATGCGCAGCTCGGCGGCGGCGCGGGCCGCGAGGTCGATCGTGGTGGCTCGGTCATCCGAGGTTGCCGTGATGTCCAGAAAGACGACCTCGTCGGCGCCCTCGCGGTCGTAGGCGCGCGCAAGCTCCACCGGGTCGCCAGCGTCGCGCAGGTCGACAAAGTTGACGCCCTTCACCACGCGCCCGTTGTGAACGTCCAGGCAGGGGATGACTCGTTTGGTGAGCATGTGGCGTCCTTTCGCTCTGGTCGGGCCTTGCCGCACGGTAACCTCATTGGCAAGGTTACCGCGAAAATCTCACCCCTGGGCACATCGCCCCCGGGTCGTAACAGTGGAACCAGTCCTGGCGACCATCACGATTGCAGGCAATGGGAGAGCCGCGCTACCTGAGGAAGTCTTCTTTTGCTCGTTTTGGGCAACATTTTTGATATTCGGCATACACCTGACGGCCTCAATAAGACTCCGCATTGGAAAACCCCAGATAAAAAGGTCGAGGGAGCCCGGGTTCCCGCATCAGGTGTATGTCGAATATCAAAAATGTTGCCCAAAACTCGGAGAATGCGACAGGGCAAAGGACAACGTGGGACGAGAAGGACAACGTAGCTACCGGCACGCAGCGAGGGCGTCCTCAAGCGAGAAGGACCCTTCGTAGAGGGCGCGTCCGGTGATGGCGCCCTCCACCACGTCCGGCCCGAGCGCCGAAAGCGCGCGCAGGTCGTCCAGGCTCGCGATGCCGCCCGAGGCCACCACGGGAAAGCCCGCGACCTCGGCGATGCGGCGGTACGCCCCCGCGTCAACGCCGCAGCGCATGCCGTCGCGCGCCACGTCGGTAAAGACGAGATGGCGATATCCCAGCTCGGCAAGGCGCGCCACGAGCTCGTCGGCGGCAAGGGCCGCTCCCTCGCGCCAGCCGTTCACGCGCACCTCTCCCCCGCGGGCGGCAACGTCGGCCACGACGAGCTCGCCAAACGTTCGCGCAGCCTCGGCGGCGAACGCGGGGTCGCGCACCAGCGCCGTCCCAATGGCAACGCGGCGCACGCCAAGGCCCGCAAGGCGCTCGACCGCCGCCATGGAGCGCACGCCGCCGCCTGCGTCCACCGAGACGCCCTCGACCGCGCAGATCGCGCGAATGGCGGCATCGTTGGCCGTGCGGGCCGCCTCGTCCTCCTCGAGCGTTGCCGAGAGGTCGACCACGTGAACCCACTCGGCGCCGGCGTCACGGAACTTCTCGGCAACCGAGACCGGATCGCTCGAGTAGACGTCCATGTGTGCGCGATCTCCTCGGGCGAGACGGACGACCCGCCCGCCCACGAGGTCGATCGCCGGAAAGAGAATCATCTGCCACCTCGCACGACGTCGACGAAGTTGGAGAGGATCTGCGCCCCCACAGCCGAGGACTTCTCGGGGTGGAACTGCACGCCAAAGACGTTGCCGTCCCAGACCGCCGAGGCAAAGCTCCTCACGTAGTGCGTGCGCGCGGCAACGACGCCCTGCTCAACGTCATCGTCAAGGGCAAAGGAGTGCGTGAAGTAGACGTTTGCCCCCTCGGGCACGCCGCGGAAGAGCCGACACGCGCGACCTCTCGGCGTGAGGTGAATCTGGTCCCAGCCAACGTGCGGCACCTTGAGCCGCGTTGACTCCAGACGCGTGGCGGAGCCGGAGAAGACGCCGAGGCCCTCCTCCCACGAGCCGTCGCTCGTCTCGCTGCCGCGCTCGAAGAGCAGCTGCAGGCCCAGGCAGATGCCCAGGAACGGCACGTCTCGGTCGATGGCAGAAAGAATCGCCTCCGCCTCGCCGCTCTCGCGCAGAAACGCCATCGCGTCGCCAAAGCTGCCCACGCCGGGAAGGACCACGCCCGAGGCATCGGCAATGACCGCCGGGTCGTCCGAGACCACGACCTCGCCGCCCGCGTCCGTGAGGCCGCGCTCAACGGAGCTCAGGTTGCCCTTGTGGTAGTCAACGATGACGATCCCGTGCGCCATCAGAGGCTCCCCTTGGTGGAGGGGACGCCCTCAACGCGAGGGTCGCTCTCCACGGCCTCGCGCAGGGCGCGCGCCGCGGCCTTGAACGTTGCCTCGATGATGTGGTGCGCATTCTCGCCGCAAACGAGCCGCAGGTGAAGGGTAATGCCCGCGTCACGGGCAAAGCCGGCAAAGAACTCATGGGCCAGCTCGGTATCAAACGTCCCCACCTTGTCCGGGCCGATTGGGACGTCCCAGAAGAGCTCCCCACGACCGGAGATGTCAACGGCGGCCATGACGAGCGCCTCGTCGAGCGGCACCATCACGCTTCCAAAGCGGCGGATGCCGCGCTTGTCGCCCAGCGCCTCGCGCAGGGCCTGGCCGAGCACGATGCCCGTGTCCTCGACGGTGTGGTGGTCGTCAACGTGCACGTCGCCCTTGGCACGCACGGTGAGGTCCACGAGCGAGTGGCGCGCCAGCGCGCAGAGCATGTGGTCAAAAAAGCCCACGCCCGTCTCCACGTCGGCGCTGCCGGTGCCGTCCAGGTCAACAAAGACCCCGATGTCGGTCTCGGACGTTGCGCGAACGACCTTTGCGGTCCTTGTCATGCTTCCTCCCTCAAGATCGTGGCGAGCGCGTCGAGAAGTGCGTCGTTCTCGTCGCGCGTGCCGACGGAAAGCCTCAGGCACCCCTCAAGCCCCGGCGCGGAGCTGAAGTCGCGCACGAGGACGGAGTGCTCGTCGCGCAGGCGGCGCCGAACCTCGGCGGCTCGCGGCACGCGGGCGAGCACGAAGTTGGTGGCGGAGGGCCACGTGCGCACGCCCGCAAGGTTCGCAAGGCCCGCGATCAGGCGCTCCCGCTCGGAGACGATGTCCGAGATCACGGGCGCGAGCGCAGAGCGCGTCTCAACGGCAGCGAGGGCAACGGCCTGTGCCACCACGTCAACGGAGTATATCTGACGAACGGCGCCGAGCGCGTCGACGACGGCCGGGTTCGCCACGAGATAGCCAACGCGAAGGCCAGCGAGGCCAAACGCCTTGGAGAGGGTGCGCAGCACCATGAGGCGCGGGTTTGTCGCCACGAGGTCGACGACGCTCGAGCCCTCCGGGGCAAACTCAACGTAGGCCTCGTCCACGAGCACGAGCGCGTCCGTCTCCGCGAGCAGGCGCTCAACCAGCGCGCGGTCAACGAGGTCGCCCGTGGGGTTGTTGGGCGAGGTGAGAATCACGAGCGCGGCGTCGCGTGCGGCAGCAACGAGCGCGTCCCCGTCAATCGAGAAGTCCTCGGCGTCGCGCCAGACGCCCGTCACGGGCGTCTCGCACATCGCGGCAAAGTTGGCGTACTCGGCAAAGTCCGGCGGGCAGGTCACGAGCGTGCGCTCCGGCCCGCCAAAGGCAAAGAGTAGGTTGAAGAGCAGCTCGTCGCCGCCGTTGCCCACGCAGATGCGCTCGCGCGAGACGCCGTGGCGAGCGGCGAGGGCGTCGCGCAGGGCATTTGCCATGGGGTCCGGGTAGCGGTTGAGCGGCGTGGCGCGGAAGGCCGCACCAATGGCGGAGCGAACCTCCGCCGGCAGCTCATGGGTGTTCTCGTTGGCCGAGAGGTTCACGCGACACGGCGAGAAGGCGGGGTCGTACGGCTCGAAGGAGCGCAGCACGGGCCGCAGGCGATCGCTGGCGTCCATATCAGTCCCCCAACGCCGCGACGGGGCTGTCCCCACGCAGCGCCTCGGGCCAGGCGACGCGGTGGACGTCATCGACGTCGAACGTGCCGCCCTCGGCAATGCGGCGGCGCAGGCCGACGGAGAGCGCGTGGGCCCAGAGGCCCTCGGCCTGGGCGAGCGTCTGCGCCGCGGGGGCGTCGGCGAGAAGCCCCTCGGGCGTGTAGCAGATCACGCTCGAGCGCTTCTGGAAGTCGTAGACGCCGAGCGGGTTTGCCCAGCGCGCGGTGCCGCCCGTGGGCAGCGTGTGGTTGGGACCGGCCACGTAGTCGCCCAGCGGCTCGGAGCTCCAGGCGCCCACGAAGATGGCCCCGGCGTTGCGCACGCGGCCGAGAAGGGCCATGGCGTCCTCGCAGTGGAGCTCAAGGTGCTCGGGGGCCACCACGTTGACGGCGTCCACGGCGGCGTCCAGGGAGTCCGCAACCACGATGACGCCGCGCTCGTCGAGGCTCGTGCGGGTGATTTTCTCGCGCGGGCTCTGCGAGACGAGGCGCTCAACGGCCACGAGCACGCGCTCCGGAAGCTCGGCGTCGCAGGTCACGAGGTAGCAGCTCGCCATCGGGTCGTGCTCAGCCTGCGCCATGAGGTCTGCCGCAACCACCACGGGGTCCGCCGTGGCATCGGCGAGCACGCAGACCTCAGAGGGGCCGGCCACCATGTCGATGCCCACGTCACCGGAGACGTAGCGCTTGGCGGCGGCCACGTAGGCGTTGCCGGGGCCCACGATCTTCTCGACGGCCGGGATGGTCTCGGTGCCGTACGCCACCGCGGCGATGGCCTGCGCTCCGCCCACGGCGTAGACCTCGTCCACGCCCGCGAGCGCCGCGGCGGCAAGCGTGTAGGCGGAAAGCGAGCCGTCGCGCTGCGGCGGCGTCACCATGACCACGCGCTCCACACCCGCCACCTTGGCGGGGATCGTGTCCATGAGCACGGTGGAGGGGTACTGCGCGCGCCCGCCGGGCACGTAGACGGCGGCGGAGGCAACCGGGCTCACCTTCACGCCGAGCATCGTGCCGTCGGCGCGGGTGGTGAACCATGACTGCTCGCGCTCGCGCTCGTGGAAGTCTCGAATCTGGTCGCGTGCCTGCTTGAGCGCAGCGAGAAACTCAGGGCTCACGAGGTCGAGCGCGCCGGCGACCACCTCGTCGGGCACGCGAAACTCCTCCGGGCATGAGCCGTCAAAGCGAAGGCAGTACTCGCGCACGGCCGCGTCGCCGCGCTCGCGCACGTCGTCCACGATCTTCTCGGCAGTGGATATCACGTCCGCCGGCAGGACGCCGGAGCGGTCGAGGTCCGCCTGCGTGAGGCGACGCCCCCCGGAAAGCTCCACCCTTCTCATGACTCACTCCCCCTTCCGACCTCGGCGAGACGAGCGGCGAGATCGCGGATTCTCCTGTCACAGCGATACGCGGCGGGCCCTGCGAAGAAGCGCGCCGTGCACTCCATGACCTCGTCGACGATCACGAGGTCGTTCTCGGCGAGCGTGGTGCCCGTGGCGGTGATGTCCACGATGCGGTCCGCCATGCCCACGATGGGGCCGAGCTCGATGTTGCCGTGGAGCGTCACGATGTCCACCTGCTGGCCGATCGAGTCGTAGTAGCCCTGCGTGATGCGCGGGTACTTGGTCGCAACGCGCACCGTCCCGCGCCAGGCGTAGTTGCGCTCCGCCTCGCCGGCGCGCGAGGCGGGCTCGGCCACCACGAAGCGGCAGCCGCCGTAGCAAAGGTCAACGAGCTGCAGCAGGTCGAGGTTGGCCTCGATGAGCGAGTCCTTGCCGCAGATGCCGCAGTCGGCCCCGCCATGCCCCACAAACGCAGGGGCGTCCTGGGCGCGCACGATGACGTACTCGACGTCGCCCTCGCGCACGACGAGCCGGCGCCCGGGGTGCTCGAGCTCTGCCACGGGAAGCCCCGCCGCCTCGAGCGCGCGCACCGTGTCGCCAAAGAGTGAGCCCTTGGGGACGGCTATGCGCAGGGGGCGCTCCGCCAGGCGCACGCCCGGCGTGACCACGCCCGACTCGCCCGGCTCGCCGAGGACCTCTTGGAGACGCTCGAGTGAGAGCGCAAAGCCGCAGGCCGCAAGTCCTTCTCGCCCCAAGTTGGCGAGCACCGCGTCATAGCGGCCGCCCGAGGCAAGGCTCGCGGCAATGCCCTCCGCGTACCCTTTGAAGATGATGCCCGTGTAGTAGTCAAACGAGTTGATGATCGAGAAGTCAAAGGAGAGGCGACCCTGCTCAAAGAGGTCCGCGAGGTCGCGCGCTAGCGCGGAGAGCTCGGCGGTCCCGCGACGGTCGGCCGCAACACCCGCCTCGGCGAGAAGCGCGTCGAGCCGCGCGATGACCTCGACTCCCCCGCCCATGCGGCAGAGCTCGTGGATGGCCCGCGCCGCTGCCGGGGAAAGCCCGGGCGTGACGGAGATGAGCTCGTCAAGCGTCACGAGGTCAGAGTCGTGCACGAGCGAGAGCACCCGCTCGCGGAAGTCCGCCGTGGGCGCGCAGGCTTCGAGAAGGGCGGTGAGCGGCGTCACCGAGCCAAACACGATGCGCCAGTCCGGCACCTCGAGCGCCGTGAGCGCCTCGGCGAGCAGGCGCACGACCTCGACCTCCGCCGCGGCGCCGTCCTCTCCCACCAGCTCGACGCCGAGCTGCGTGAACTGACGGGGCTGCCCGCGCAGCGACTGCTCCTCGCGCACCACCGGCGCGCTGTAGCGAAAGCGCGCTGGGAGGTCCCCCGCACCCACGCGGCCCGCAACGAGGCGCGCCACGGGAAGGGTGAGGTCCGGGCGGAGCATGAGCAGGGTACCGTCCGCGTCAAAGAGCTGGAACGGGGAGTCCTTGATGCGTCCGCCCCGCTCGAGCACGGCGCGGTCCTCGAGCAGCGGCGTCTCCACGGGCAGGTAGCCATGGGACGAGAAGCACGAGCGCACGACGTCCGTGATGCGCTCGCGCGCGAGCGCCTCCTGCGGAAGGATGTCTCGAAAGCCCCTGGGCGTGCCAGCTCTCACTCGTGTCCCCTCTCCTGCGCGCGCCTGACCGACGCAGATACTTTAGCACACTAAAGTGGCAAGACAAGCTCGCCAGCCGGGACAGGCTGGTACAGGCTGGGCACCCGCCCGTTCGCGGCACGTCCCATAATCAACCGCCCAGGGCTTAATCGAGCCCGCCTGCCGAGCAATTTCATCAGACGGATACCGAGCAATGCGTGCAAGCAGGGGTGTAAGCGAGCGGGCAGCTGCCAGAAAGACAATGGAAAGCGACCCCCTGCTACGCTGTGCCACCCATCCACGACAGAAGGGAGCACGCAATGTCACTGTACTGGCCGGAGGCACGACTCGCCGTGAGCTGCGCTGGATCAAACGCACCGAGGGAGGAGCTGCCCGAAGACGTCCTCGTCATCCACGTGGGCACAGACGAGGCCCTCGACCCGACCTTTGCCGAGGAGATCAGCTACCTGCTCTGCGAGAGGCTCGAGGACTGGAGGGAGGGGCTCGTCGACGAGGTCCGCTCGCGCGGTGACAAGGTAATCGAGCCCCAGGGGTCCCACCAAAACGACGAAGAGGGGCGCGAGCTGAGCGACGCCGAGCAGGCAGAGAAGCGTCTCGAGGAGCGCATCCTCGCGCTCATGGGTCACCTTGAGCCCACACACGCGTCCGAGAACGCCAACGGTGAGGGTACCAAGAGCGAGAACGCCTGCGACGAGGACGTCTGGGCGGGCTTTGGCGAGGACCTCGAGGAGGGCGGCGGCCTCTACGGACCGCATGGATACGACCTTCTGAGCTCCTCCGGCATCAACATCGTCATCAACCACTGCGACGAGCTCTTCGTGAGGCGCTGAGCGGCCCCCTCCGAGGCGGCGGGCGGCAGCGACTCACCGCCCGCCGCCCTTCTCGCCCGTATATCTAATCAACGGCTCTAATTTTTGTTATATGTTATTGTTATATGAAAGGTGGGGCATGGACGTCACGCGAGTTATCGTCCACGACCGCGTTCCGATTCGCCACCCCAATCTCTCGAAGCTCGATGTAGAGACGGCATGGACAAACGCGTTTCTCGTGAGAGAGCGAGTGGGCGAAAGGCTTCCCCTGGGCACGCTCGTTGCTCTTGGGGAAGACGAGAAGGGCCGCGTTCTGGAAATGGTGGGAGTGAGGCTCGCCGACGGGACCACGCTGGTCTACCACGCCCAAACCCCACCAACAAAGCGAACGCTTCGCGAAATGAAGGGGGCCGTCAGTGGAGTACGTCACGCAGGATGGCGTAAAGCTCTCGGACGCGGACATCGACGAGCTTGCCGAGCGCTTTGAGCAAGGAGAGATGCCGGGACGATGGGGGCGCATCCTCGTTGGAAGGCCAAGGATAAGCTCCGAGCCGCTCAAGCTCGTGGGAGTGCGCGTCCCAGTCTCGGCGGTAGACGCCTTTGACGCAAAGGCCGCTCGTCTCGGGCAGACAAGGTCCCAAAGGCTCAGGGCCCTCATCGAGAAGGACCTCGAGGAGGATGCCCCTAGCGCCTGACGAGACGAGAGACGAGGCGGCTGATCATCGCGGCCTCGGGGACCTTGAGCAGCATGGCCCCCCCATAGGTGACGAGCAGCGAGGGCACGCCCGCCAGCACGCTGTAGAGCACCGAGCGCACGGCGGCACCCGAGCAGTCACCGAGAAACTCGTTGAGCGCCCTGAGGATGAGCATGCCCATGGCAGCGCCGGCAACGCCGAGCAGCACCGTACGCACGAGCGAGACGAGCATGGCGGAGAGCCCAAGGGGACCAAGGGTGCGCCTCAGGCTCACGAGCATCGTCACGTCGATGAGGGCAAAGAACAGCAGCGACGAGAAGGCCACGAAGTTGAGGCCAAAGGTCGTGGTGTAGGTGAGCAGGATCCAGATCTGAAGGACCGTGGCGAGCGCGCTCGACCACGCGTAGAGTCCCATGCGGCGCATGGAGGACGCCACCTTCTGCAGGTACATGCACACCGCGTAGAACGGGAGCGAGAGCGCGTAGACGGCAAGGTAGGCGGCAGTCATCTGGAGCGCCTCGGGCGTGAAGCTCCCCGCCGCGAGAACGGAGACAAGGGGGACGGAGAAGACGATGAGGTAGAGGGCAAAGGGCAGCATGAAGAAGAGGATCTGACCCAGGCCCGAGGTGATGCCCGCCCTGAACGACGCGCCATCCCCCTTGGCCCAGCTGTCCGAGAGCTCCGTGAACATGGCGGTGGTGATGGGCACCGTGAGGATGGAGTACGGCAGGGTGTACCAGAGGCGCGCGTAGTAGGAGACTGAGGCGCCGGTTGCCACCACGGAAAGCGAAGCCGTGGACTGCACCGAGGTGGTCGCCACGGACATGAGCATCACGGCAACGGAGGGCACGCCGATCTTGAGGGTCTCTCGCAGAAGCGGGTCACGAAGGTCCACGTGAAAGCGCAGCCGGATGCCATGGCGCAGCATGGGCGGCACCTGCAGGAGCACCTGGACGGCAACGCCGAGGGGATTGCCCAGGGCCAGTATGAGCAGCGCCAGCTCCGGGTTCTTGTCGGCAAGAAACGCGTAGGCAAAGAACGAGGCCGTGGTCATGAAGTTGTTGAAGATGGGGGCGGCCTGTCCCCAGAAGTAGTCTCGCTCGGCATTGAGCACGCCCGAGAAGATCGACGAGAGCGCGTAGAGCACGACCTCAATGACAAAGAACCGGAAGAAGTAGACCGCGAGGTCAAAGTCAAACTCCGCGGTGGCGGTAAACGACTGCGTATAGACGAGCTCGGCGGCAAAGACAAAGCCGAGCACCGTGACCGCGCCCATGACAAGAAGGACGAGCGAGACGAGGTTTGACGTGTAGGCGCTCGCCCCCTCTATGCCCGCCCGCTTGCGCACGGACATGTAGACGGGCAGAAACGCCGTGGTGAGCATGCCGGCGGCAACGAGCTCGTAGAGCTGGTTGGGCATGTTGTTGGCAACCGAGTAGCAGCTCGCCATCACGGTGACGCCGATGGCGTAGGCCTGGCCCCAGGTGCGCAGGAAGCCCGTGAGGCGGCTCACGATAACGAGGGCACTCATGAGGGCGGCACTTCTGCCCACCTGCTCCTGGGTGCTCTCCTGCGGCGCGCCTGCGAGCGCGGGCGCGTTCTTCTCGGCGACGGGCATCGCTCTCATGTGCTTGGGCTGGTAGGCAGGCTTGCGACTCACCGTGCGGCTTTCCTCTCGTACTGGGTGCCTAACTCCCTTATAGTGCCACCACTCGCCCCAAAGGGTCTCGCCCCCGCCGGAAGACCGGCCAGACTCCACATTGCGCCAGCACGGAGTCTCACACGGTATTGGGGACCCGCAGCGACACCCTGGCGAGAAGAACCGTCGGCCCGCGTCCACAAATGGGAATGGCGGCGAGAAGGGCGCCGCTAGCGGACAATGTCGGCGAGCGTGGCGCCGCAGAAGCGGACAAGCTCGTCCGGAGATATGACCAGGCTGAGCCCACGCCGGCCGCCCGAGACGTGAATCTCGTCGAAGAGCTGGGCGGTCTCGTCGATGAGCGTGGGAAAGCGCCTCTTCATGCCCACCGGCGAGCAGCCGCCGCGCACGTAGCCCGTGACCGGCTCAAGGTCGCGGACGTGCATCATCGAGAGGCTCTTCTCGCCCGCCGCAGCGGCGGCCTTCTTGAGGTCGAGCTCGTCGGCGACGGGCAGGCAGCACACCACGTGCTCCCCCGCCGGCGTCACGCACACGAGCGTCTTAAAGCTCGCAGCCGGGTCCTCACCAAGACGCTGCGCGATGTGCAGGCCCAGCTCGTTTGACGTGTCCGTCTCGTCCACCTCGTAGGTCTCAAACGAGAAGGGCACGCCCGCCGCCTCGAGCTCGCGCATGGCGTTGGTCTTCTGGAGCTTATCCTTACGCGCCATGGCGCCCCCCTACCTGAGCTCGTTTCTGGCGCGGTCCCGGGCGCGGTCGCGCGCGAGGACCTGGCGCAGGAACTGCCCCGTGTAGCTCTCCGCAACCTGCGAGACCTTCTCGGGCGTGCCGTAGGCCACCACGGTGCCGCCACCGTCGCCGCCCTCGGGTCCCATGTCGAGCACGCGGTCGGCCATCTTGATGACGTCGAGGTTGTGCTCGATCACCAGGACCGTGTTGCCCGCGTCCACGAGCTTCTCGAGCACGTCCACGAGCTGGCGCACGTCCTCGAAGTGCAGGCCCGTGGTGGGCTCGTCGAGGATGTAGAAGGTCTTGCCCGTCTGCTGGCGGTGCAGCTCCTTGGCGAGCTTCACGCGCTGGGCCTCGCCACCGGAGAGCGTGGTGGCGGGCTGGCCCAGGTGGATGTAGCCCAGGCCCACGTCATAGAGGGTCTGGAGCTTTTTCTTGATGCGCGGGATGTTGGCAAAGAAGGCCAGCGCCTCGTGGACGGTCATGTCCAGCACGTCCGAGATGGACTTGCCGTGGTAGAGCACCTCGAGCGTCTCGCGGTTGTAGCGCTTGCCGTGGCAGACCTCGCACGGCACGTAGACGTCGGGCAGGAAGTTCATCTCGATCTTGATCTGGCCGTCGCCCTTGCAGGCCTCGCAGCGGCCGCCGGGAACGTTGAACGAGAAGCGCCCGGGGCTGTAGCCGCGCGCGCGGCTCTCGGGCAGCGAGGCGAAGAGGGCACGCAGGTCGTCCCAGAGACCGATGTAGGTCGCCGGGTTGGAGCGGGGCGTGCGGCCGATGGGAGACTGGTCGATGTCAATGACCTTGTCGATGAGCTCCACGCCCTCGAGCTTCTTGTAGGGCCCCACGGGGCGCTTGGAACGGTGCACGGCATTGGTGAGCGCGGGCGCGATGGTGTCCGTGACGAGCGAGCTCTTGCCGGAGCCGGAGACGCCCGTGACTACCGTGAGCGTGCCGAGCTCGATCTTGGCCGTAACGTTGCGCAGGTTGTTGGCGGAGGCGCCGGTGATCTTGATGGCGCCCTTGCGTGGGTTGCGACGCTTGTCGGGAAGGTGAATCTCGCGCTCGCCCGTGAGATAGGCGCCCGTGATGGAGTCCGGGCAGGCGGCAATCTCCTCCGGCGTGCCCGCGGCCACGACCTTGCCGCCAAGCTCGCCGGCGCCCGGGCCCATGTCGATCACGTAGTCGGCGGCGCGGATGGTGTCCTCGTCGTGCTCGACCACAATGACGGTGTTTCCCTGGTCACGCAGGCGCTTCAGGGTCTCGATGAGGCGGTTGTTGTCGCGCTGGTGCAGACCGATCGAGGGCTCGTCCAGGATGTAGAGCACACCCATGAGGCCCGCGCCGATCTGCGTTGCAAGGCGGATGCGCTGGGCCTCGCCGCCGGAGAGCGTGGCCGCGGCGCGAGAGAGCGTGAGGTAGTCCAGGCCCACGTTCACAAGGAAGCGCAGACGGGCGAGAATCTCCTTCACCACTGCGCCGGCAATGAAGCGCTGGCGCTCCGTGAGCTCCAGGCCCTCAAAGAAGGCGAGCGCCTCACGGCAGGAGAGCTCGCAGACCTGCCAGATGTTCTTCTCGCCCACCGTGACCGCAAGAATCTCGGGCTTGAGGCGCGCGCCGTTGCAGGTTGAGCACGGCACCTCGCGGATGTACTTCTCGAGGTGCGCGCGCATGGTGTCCGAGGTGGTCTCCTGGTACTTGTCAAAGAGGATCTTGCGCACGCCGGCAAAGGTGGTGAACCAGTGCGTGTTGCGGCCGTCGCGCGTGAGGTAGTCCACACGGACCTTGGTGGCGCCCAGGCCGTCGAGAAGGGCGGACTGGACCTTCTTGGGGAGGTCCTTCCACGGCGTCTCCTCGGAGGCGCCGAGGTGACGGCACACGGCGGCGAGCACCTGCGGGTAGTAGTTGGAGTGGCCGAAGAGGCTGCCAAAGACGCCGCCGGCAACGGAGAGCGCGGGGTCCTCGATGAGCGCCTCGGCGTCCACCACCTTGCGGAACCCCAGGCCGTCGCAGTCCGGGCAGGCGCCGTAGGGGGCGTTGAAGGAGAAGTCGCGCGGCTGGAGGTCATCCATGGAGTGGCCGTGCTCGGGGCAGGCCAGGGCGAGCGAGTAGGTGAGCAGCTCGCCGGGCATGCGCTCCGGGTCGTCGCGGTCGGGCATGAGGTAGAAGCTCACGCGCCCGCCGGCGAGCTTGGTTGCCTGCTCCACGGACTCCGCGATGCGCCCGAGGCTCCCCTCGCGCACCACGATGCGGTCAACCACGACCTCGATGTTATGGCGGTTCTTCTTCTCCAGGCGAATTTCTTCGTCACCGAGCTCGCGCACCTCGCCGTCAATGCGCACGCGGCTGAAGCCCTCGCGGCGCAGGTCCTCAAAGAGCTTGGTGTACTCGCCCTTGCGGTCAAAGACCACCGGTGCCAGGACCAGGGCGCGCCGGCCCTGCGCGCGCTCGAGGACCTTGTCGGCCACCTGGTCGGTGGTCTGGCGCGAGATGGGGCGGCCGCACTCCGGGCAGTGCGGGGTACCGATGCGCGCGAAGAGCAGGCGCAGGTAGTCGTAGATCTCGGTCACGGTGCCCACCGTGGAGCGCGGGTTTCTCGACGTGGTCTTCTGGTCGATGGAGACGGCCGGCGAGAGGCCGTCGATGCTGTCCAGGTCTGGCTTGTCCATCTGTCCCAGGAACTGACGCGCGTAGCTGGAGAGGGACTCCACATAGCGGCGCTGGCCCTCGGCGTAGATGGTATCAAAGGCGAGGCTCGACTTGCCCGAGCCGGAAAGGCCAGTGATCACGACGAGCTTGTCGCGGGGTATGTCGACGTCGACGTCCGCGAGGTTATGCTCGCGGGCACCACGGATGACGATTGCGTCCTGGGCCATGTGCCCTCCTGCTTCACGAGAGATTTCTGCGTATCCCAGTGTAGCCGAGTCGAGCACCCTTCACGCGAAATGCAACGCGTGTTCGCATTCATGACAAACGCCCCTGTCACCGTTGTCATGATGACAAAGGTGACAGGGGCGTTTGTCATGAGTGGCAAGACACGGATACGGGGCTGCCGCTCGGGGAGAGACGCGGCAGCCCCGCATGGAGGAGAAGGGTCTTTCTCTCCCGGCCTACGCCATCGTGATGTCCTTGCTCTTGGAGACCTTCATGAAGAGCAGGAGCGAGACGACGGTGAAGACCATGAGAATCGTGGAGAGCGCGGCGGCGATGCCGTAGTTGCCGCGAATGACCTCGGTGTAGATGGCCACGGTCACGGTTCTCGTGCGCACGGTGTAGAGCAGCACCGACGTGGAGAGCTCGGAGATCATGGTGATCCACGTGAGGATGGCGCCCGAGACGATGCCTGATGCCATCATCGGCACGGTGATCTTGAGGAAGGTGTTGAGCCGGCTGCTGCCAAGGCTCTCCGCGGCCTCCTCGATCGTAACCGGAATCTGGCGCAGCGCCGCCTCGGAGGATCGCACCGTGTACGGCAGACGCCTCAACGCAAACGAGATGGCCATGATGGCAACGGTCCCCGTGATGGCAAGGAACCCGGAGCCAAAGACGCCCGTGTTGAACGCCGAGATGAACGCAATGCCAAGAACGGTGCCCGGGATGATGTAGGGCAGCATCCCAAGGGTATCCGTGAGGCGCGTGAGGACGTTGCGGTGACGGATGGCAACGTAGGAGAGGCTCGTGCCCACCACAAGGACGATGGCAAGACCGATGAGCGGGATCCTCAGCGTGTTGATGATCGAGGAGCCCATGCGGGTGAACGCCTGGACGTAGCTGTCAAGCGAGTAGCCCGGGACAAAGATCATGCCACTCGTCTTGAGGAACGACGTGTACACGAGGTAGAGCTGCGGCAGGATGGCCACAAACACCACGCCGTACACAAAGACGTACAGCAGAACCTTCTTCCAGGACCTCACGGGCATCGGGTCGATGGGGTGCAGCGAGTTCATGGTGAACGAGAAGCGGTTGGCCACGATCTGCTGGCCCAGGAAGACGAGAAGCGCGATGACGATGGCAACGATGGCAAGTGCCGCGGCAAACGAGTCGTTGCCACCCACCTCGCTGATGAACTGCTGGTAGATCGTTACCGGGAATGTCCTGAAGCCCTCGCCGATGAGCATCGGCGTGCCGAAGTCCGCAAACGCCCTCATGAAGACGAGCAGCGCAGAGGCAACGACGGTGGGCATCATGAGCGGGAGCAGAACATGGAAGAAGCGCCTCACGCCCGTGCAGCCCATCGAGGCCGCGGCCTCGAGCACCGAGCTGTCAACGTTCTTGAGCGCGCCCGACACGTACATGAAGACGAGCGGGAACAGCTGGAGCGTGAAGACGAGCACGATGCCGGCAAAGCCATAGATCTCAATCTGCGGGAAGTGCAGCACGTCCATCAGGAAGTTCGTGATGGTTCCGTTGCGGCCGAGCAGAAGAATCCAGGAGTACGCGCCAACGAAGGGCGGCGACATCGAGGCGATGACGATGAGAATCTGCAGCAGCTGCTTGCCGCGGAACTGGAACATCGCAAAGACGTATCCCAGGCTCGATCCCAGGAGCAGCGCAAAGACCGTTGCCGTCACGGAAACGGCGAAGCTGTTCGCGAGCGTCTCGCTGTAGTACGGGTTCGTGAAGAACTCCGTGAAGCTGTCCAGCGAGAACGTCCCGTTCACGAAGACGGCCTTCGCAAGCACCATGACGATGGGATAGAGAAGGAAGAGCAGGTAGAGGACAAAGATGACTAGCGTCACCAGCGTCCACATGTTGAAGCGGGACCTGCGAGTCTCCACCTAGCCCACCTCCTCCGCGAGGTTCCTGGCGCCATCCGCCGTGAAGACGTTGATCTTGGAGGTGTTCACGCGCAGACGGATCTTCTCGCCGGGGCGCAGGTTCTCCTCGAAGGTGGACTCCTCGGTCACCTGGATCTTCTCGGCAAAGCCCGTGCTCATGAAGTAGTCCGTGCTGGAGCCGAGGTAGACGCTGTCGATGACCGTGGCCTCGATGGGGCCGTCGGGGCACTTGATGAACTCCTCCGGGCGGACGCTCACGCGGACGTCCTGGCTGGCGCAGCCGTCGAGCTGGGGCATGGGCAGCGAGACGCCGCCAAGGACGAGCGCCGCGTGGCCGCCCTCGTGAACGAGCTTGGCGTCCATCATGTTGGTCTTGCCGATGAAGGTTGCCACGAACTCGTTGTGCGGGCGGTGGTAGAGCTCCTTGGGCACGCCGACCTGTTGGATGTCACCGTGGTTCATGACGGCAATCTTGTCGGAGATGGCCATGGCCTCCTCCTGGTCGTGCGTCACGTAGACCGTGGTGATGCCAACGCGGTGCTGGATCTCGCGAATGACCTGGCGCATCTCGAGGCGCAGCTTTGCGTCCAGGTTGGAGAGCGGCTCGTCCATGAGCAGCACGTCCGGGTTGATCACGAGGGCGCGGGCGAGCGCCACGCGCTGCTGCTGTCCGCCAGAGAGCTGGTCGGGCTTGCGCTCGGCAAACTGGTCGATCTGCATGAGCCTCAGGTACTCGTCCGTGCGCTGGCGCATCTCGTCCTTGGGGACCTTGCGCTGCTTGAGGCCAAAGGCCACGTTGTCACGGACAGTGAGGTGCGGGAAGATCGCATAGTTCTGGAACACCATGCCGATGTTGCGCTTGCTCGGCTCCATGTCGTTGATGCGGGTGTCGCCAAAGTAGAAGTCGCCACCCTCGATGGTGTTGAAGCCGGCGATCATGCGAAGCAGGGTGGTCTTGCCGCAGCCGGAGGGTCCGAGCAGCGTGAAGAGGCCGCCGTCGGGCATCACGAGGCTAAGGTCGGAGATGACGGTCGTGTGACCGTCGTACACCTTCTTCGCATGTTCAATTCTGATATCGCTCATCTGGGATCACCGCGAAGCGCTACTGGGACTGGATGGAGGTGTAGATCTCGGTGTAGCGAGCAACGATCTCGTCCTTGTGCTCGTTAACGTAGGCCTCGTCCTCGATGGCGGTGTTGATCTCGTCCATCGGCTTCATGGCATCGTTGAGGTCAACGTCCGCGCGAACGGGACGGGAGGTCGTCGAGGTGGCGATGATGTTCTGTGCCTCCTGGGAGACGATGAAGTCGATCCAGGCCTTGGCCTGGTCGGGGTTGGCGCAGTCCTTGATGATGGCGGTGTTGGCGGGCAGGAAGATGGTGCCCTCCTCCGGGTAGACGACCTCGACGTTGGCGCCGTCGTTCACGAGCTGGACGCAAGGATCCTCATAGGAGAGGCCCACGGCCATCTCGCCGTCTGCGACGGTCTTGTATACGTTGGAGGAGCTAGAGGTGATCTTGCCCTGGATGAGCGTGAAGAGCTGACGCACGTAATCCCACGCCTCGTCGGACTCATAGCCGCCCATGTCAAGCAGCATCTGGGTGAGATGGTGGAAGGCAGAGGAGGAGTTGGCCGGGTCGGCAGTGGCGATCTTGCCGGTGAGGTCGGGGTTGAGCAGGTCGGCATAGCCCTTGATGTCCATGCCGGCCGTGAGCTCCTTGTTGAGGATGAAGACGCTGCCGTCAAGGCTGTAGTGGGTGCTGAAGCCGTCGGAGTTGCGATAGTCCTCGATGACGCCCTCGTCCTCGGAGGAGACGTACTCCTGGAAGAGGTCGGCGTTGGAGGCGTACATGTCGCCCGCGCCGCCCCAGAGGACGTCGGCGATGGGGTTGGCGGCCTCGGACTGGAGCTTCTTGAAGAGCTCGCCCGTACCAGCCTGGATGAGCTCGACGGTAATGCCCGTCTTCTCCTCAAACGCGGGGATGAGGTTGTTCACCAGCGTCTCGGAGTTGGGGGTGTACATCGTGAGGGTCCCGCCGAGCTGGCCCTCGCCACCCTCGCCGCCGCCGGTGCCGCCGTCGTCACACGCGGCAAGGCCGAGGAGAACCCCTCCCCCGACGGCAGCGGCCTTCATGAAGTTACGACGACTCATTGATGCGCTCATGGGTTCTCCCTCCGTGTTCCTCGCGCAACACCATGTTGCACGACTCCCTACAAAACGCTCTTGCGAGCCCTATGCTCCATATAGCATTTTGCGGAGGATTGACGAACATTGTGTTTGCCAACGGTAAGAATTGTTAGCTGAGCGTAAGCTCATGGGCCTAGCTGGTCTTTATTTCGGATACCACTCTGTATCCGCTGGTACCTTTTTTAGTACCAGCGGATTTCCAAACGGGAGCTTTTGATTTATATTTTGTTATAAACGCCGGGTTTTCGTGACAAACGCCCCTGTCACCTTTGTCATCATGACAAAGGTGACAGGGGCGTTTGTCACGTTACACGGGATAGTAGCGATTCACGTCGCGCCCGTCCTTCTCGCGGCGGACCGCACCCGCGGCAACAAGGTGGTCCAGGTGCGCGATGCTCTCGGAAACGAGGAACCACCGCGTCATTGCTGGCGTCTCGCCCCAATGGTCAAAGGGGGCGTGCCAACCTAGCGCAGGCACAAGCTCAAACCCTGTCTGACCAGGTGTTTGTTTGATTGCAGCCAGTGCCCTTGCACTCCTGCGCTCATGGTGCTGTGCGTTCTTCTCGCAGCGCTCGGCAACGCTTCCCTCCTGAAGACCGTGCCCCATGAAGGCGTGTTCGATGCCCCTTTTGGCAAGAAGGCCCAGCGTAGAGAGCTGCTCTCCGATGGGGTCCTCCCCCTCGCCCCAGAACCCGATGCAGGTAGAGCACAGGAAGAGCACCGCATCGCCGAGAAAGGCTGTGCGCGTGGAAGGCTCCCACAGCACGCACTGGCCGGGCGTGTGCCCCGGGGCAGAAACGACCTCAAAGCTCCAACGCCCACAACGCAGCTCCTCGCCCGGCGCAACCGTCGAGAAGGAAATCTTCTCGGCCTCAAAGTTGATGGCATGGTCCCAGATGACGTCGGCGAGCTCAACCGCCTCCGCCTCGCTCACGCCCTCGGAGCTCATACGCGCCACCATCTCGTCGCGCCACGCGGGAACGGCCATGCGGCGCATGTCAGAGAGCACGCCCTCGGGGATGACCACGCGAGCGCTCGCCTCGGAGAGCTCGCGTGCAAGGCCCGTGTGGTCCACGTGGGCGTGCGTGCAGAAGAGCGTCGTGCGCTCGGGGTCCACCTCAAGCCGCACGAGGGCGCGCATGAGGCGCGTGTCGTTGAGCTCGTCGGGCGTCCCCGCGTCAACCACGAGCGCCTCTCCCCCGTCGAGCACCACGAAGGCGTTCACGGAAGGCAGGAACGTGTCGTGCATGAGGAGCTCGACGCGCCACACCTCGGGAGCGTCGAGCACCTTGCGACACGTGAAGCCGTCCTCGTCGAGCGTGAAGCAGTCGGGGCCGCAGCCGCAGCCCCACTCAACGCCGCGCAACGTGGGCCCGGCGCTAGTCAACGAGCACCTTCACGCAGATCTTCTTGAGCGGCGCGGGCTCGCCGGGGCAGCAGCCGGGCTTGTGCGCGTCGCAGGGCGGGGTGACCACGAGGTCGCCGGGAACGAGCGTGGCCCAAGCCTCGCGCGCGCCCGGAGTGTAGAGGCCAAAGTCGTCGGACTCGGAGAACTCTCCCACGGGCGCGCACTCCTCGATGGGTGCAACGCCCAGAAGCTCGGTACCGCTGATCACGTAGTGGATGTCGGCGTAGCGACGGTGCGCCTCGTAGTTCTTCTCGCCCGCGGGAACCGTGGTGAGCTCCTGGACGTTGGCAAAGACCTCATCGCCCATGATATCGTGGCGGCCGGGCTCGAGGTCCGCAAGGTCGGGACGAGAAAGGAACTCAAGGGCCTTGGCAAAGCGCGCCGCCGAGAGGTCGTTGGATCCGGCGTGGGCAAGCGACGTGAAGATCATGGCGTTCTCCCTCCTCTTTGTGGCGCGGCTGCGCCCGTTCCTCTCAGTATGAACCATTGGGGGGCGGGGCGCGCAGACAATCGGGGGCCGGTTGCCGCCCCGTCGCCGCCGTCGCGTGTGCCGAGAAAGACGGTCGGCTGTACCAGTTTTGACCCATGCCTGCGAGAAAAGCCGTCCTCTGTACCAGGCGCCCCGCCGAGGTGCCGAGAAAAGCCGGCGGCTGTACCAGCTCCACCTCACGCATGCCGAGAATAGCCGGCGGCTGTACCAGTCTTCCGAATGTGCGCCGAGAAATGCCGCCCTCTGTACCGCATGCGTGCCCCCTGAATGCCGCGCACTGGTACAGACTCCGGTTTTTCTCGCCGCCTCTCTCAAAAACGGGTACAGACCCCAGAGTTTCTCGGCGCCCCTCTCCCCGGAACTCCGCACCAGCAGCGGCGCGCTTGGGTAGAATCGTGTGAGCACACACATGCCGCGCCGCGGCCGAGGAGAGGACAGAGCATGGACCAGAGCGAGCAGGACAGGCTTCGCCAGGAGGTTGACGAGGTGCTGCACGGCCAGAAGCAGCCGGAGGCGCCCACGGGCTTCAAGCAGAACGACTACTCCAACATCCGCCACGTGATCGGCGTGGTCTCCGGCAAGGGCGGCGTGGGCAAGTCGCTCGTCTGCGGCATCCTCGCCGTCAACCTCGCGCGGCGCGGCGCCCGCGTGGGCATCCTCGACGCGGACATCACCGGCCCCTCCATCCCCCGCATGGTGGGCCTTGCCGGCGAGCGCGCCCGCGGCGTGGACGAGCTCATCGTCCCCAACCTCACCAAGGGCGGCATCAAGGTCATGAGCGCCAACCTCGTGCTCGAGCACGAGACCGACCCGGTGCTCTGGCGCGGGCCCGTCGTTGCCGGCGCCATCAAGCAGTTCTGGGAGGACTGCGCCTGGGGCGAGCTGGACTACCTGCTCGTGGACATGCCCCCGGGAACCGGCGACGTGGCGCTCACCGTCTTCCAGTCGCTGCCCGTGGACGGCGTGGTCATCGTGAGCTCCCCGCAGGACCTCGTTCAGATGGTCGTGGGCAAGGCCGTCAACATGGCCAACATGATGAGCGTGCCCGTGCTCGGCCTCGTGGAGAACATGGCCTATGTGGAGTGCCCGCACTGCGGCGAGAAGATCTACCCGTACGGCCCGAGCCGTCTCGAGGAGACGGCCAAGGCCTTTGACGTTGAGGCGCTGGGGCAGCTCGGCATCAACCCCGAGCTTGCCGCCGCCTGCGACGCGGGCACCTTTGAGACCGGGCTCCCCGAGGGCATCCTTACCGAGGCCACGGACGTGGTGGTCTCCACCGCGGAGTTCATGGACGCGCTGCGCGGCCAGAGCCAGGGCGCGTAGCTTGGCACGCTCGGCGAGAAAGACCTCGAGGTCGTCGGCGCGCGAGGCGGCGCTTGCCGCCGCGACAGCCGTGAGCGTCCCCGCGCACTGCGACGTCCTCGTGATTGGCGGCGGGGCATCGGGCCTCGTCGCCGCCATCGCCGCCGCGGAGGCGGGCGCGAGCGTCACCGTGCTCGAGCGCTCCCTCGAGTGCGGTCGCACGATCCTGGCAACGGGCAACGGGCGCTGCAACTTCTCGAATGCGCGCCTCGCCTGGGACCGCTACAACGACCCCGCGTTTGTCGAGGCTGTCTGCGGCCCCCGCTTTGGCACGGACGTGCTCGGCTTCTTTGAGGAGTGCGGCCTTGTCTGGGCAGATGAGGACGGGAGGCTTTACCCCCTCTCGCGTCAGGCGTCCTCCGTGCGCGAGGTCCTTCTCGCCCGTGAGCGGCGCTCCGGAGCGTTGCTGACAGGAGGGCGCGAGGTCACATCCGTCGAGCGCGGTGGCTCCGCGTGGCGCGTCTCCTATGAGGGCGCAAGCTCCGGCTCTGCGCTCGCGCGCGCAGTCGTGCTTGCGGCGGGCGGCGGCGAGAAGATCCTTACGGCAACGGGTCTCGCCTGCGCTCCGTTTGAGCCTGTGCTCTGCTCGCTCGCCTGCACGGCCCCTGAGGGAGTCTCCCTCGCCGCGCTCGACGGACGGCGCGCGCACGTGGTCGCCCGCCTGCTGCGAGACGGCACGGAGGTGGCGCGCGAGACGGGAGAGGTGCTCTTCCGCCCCTACGGGCTCTCCGGAATCGCGGTCTTTGACCTCTCGCGCGTTGCGCTTGCCGGGGACGTCATCTCGCTCGACCTCACCTGCGGGGCGGACCCAAAGCGCCTGTGCCTGCTCGCCGAGCGCGGCGGCGGGTGCTCCGGCATTCTTGACCCGGTCATCGCCTCTGTACTGGGTGACTCGCTCGACCTTGCCCGTGACCTGCGCTTTGTTGTAACGGGACCCGCCGATCCAAATCGTGCCCAGGTCACGCGTGGCGGCCTTCGCACAGAGCAGTTTGATCCCGCCACGCTTGAGGCGCGCGAGCTGCAAGGGTTCTTTGCCTGTGGGGAGGCGCTCAACGTCGACGGCGCCTGCGGCGGCTTCAACCTCGCCTGGGCCTGGAAGAGCGGTCTTGTGGCGGGGCAGGCGGCGGCGCGCAGTTAGACGATTCCACGCGTCTTTCTTCTCGACGATGTGCAGCGCTTCCTCGCGAGTGTACGAAAGTCGGGCCTTCTTTCTGGGCGAGCGTCTTTTTTGTTCGAACGTACCTGCGGAAACGTCGCCTCGCTAAGGTGGTTTTGAAAAAGTTGCCCCGAGTTTCGTACACTCGGTATAGGTACATCTCGAAAGGATGCCCATGCTTGAGGTCTCCGGAATCCGCATACCACTCTCCGCGCTCGACGGCACCGATAAGCGCGAGCTTTCCGCGTGCCGGCGTGCCCTCGCCCGCAAGCTCCGCGTTGGCGAGAAGGACCTCACGCGCGTTGAGCGCAGGAGGCGCTCAATCGACGCGCGCCGCCGCGACGGCATCCAGCTCACCTTCACGCTGCGCGCCGAACTTGCCGGCGGAGACTCCGCCGAGCAGGCACTTCTTGCCAGACTTGCAAAGAAACACGCCGGGAAGAACGTGAGGCTCGTCACCGAGGGGACGTACGGCTTCCCCTCCCCCGCCTCCCGTGGGACGCGGCCCCGCCCCGTTGTGGTGGGCGCTGGCTGCGCGGGCCTCTTCTGCGCGCTCTCCCTCGCGCGCGCCGGCCTTGAGCCGCTGCTCGTGGAGCGCGGCGACGACGCAACGCGACGCGGCAAGATCGTGCGCGTCCACAACGAGACAGGGGCGCTCGACCCCGAGAGCAACATCCAGTTTGGCGTGGGCGGTGCCGGGACCTTCTCTGACGGCAAGCTCCAGACAGGCACCAAGAGCCCCGCGCATCACCTCATCCTTGAGACCTTCGTCGCCGCCGGGGCGCAGCGGGAGATTCTCTGGGACGCCAAGCCTCACGTGGGCAGCGACGTGCTGCCGTGCGTGGTGACAGAGATCGTGCACCAGATCGAGGAGGCGGGCGGCGAGGTGCGCTGCCGCTGTCGCATGACGGACGTGGACCTCATCGATGGCGCGGTGCGCGGCGTGACCCTTTTGACCACACGCGACGACGGTAGCGTCTTTGAGGAGCGCGTTGCCACGGACTGCGTGGTCCTGTGCTGCGGGCACTCCGCCCGCGACGTCTTTGAGCTGCTGCATGAGCGCGGCGTTCCCATGGAGCGCAAGACCTTTGCGATGGGCGTGCGCATCGAGCACCTCCAGGCGGACATCGATCGGGCGCTCTATGGCGGCGCCGCCGGCAACCCCGCTCTCGGTGCCGCGCCCTACAGCCTCTCCTGCCACCTGCCCTCCGGGCGCAGCGCCTTCTCGTTCTGCATGTGCCCGGGTGGCTATGTGGTCTCCGCGGCAAGCGAGCCCGGCGGCGTGTGCACCAACGGCATGAGCCTCTCGGACCGCGCCGGAATTAACGCCAACTCTGGGCTTCTCGCCAACGTCTTTCCTGACGACCTGCCCGGAGACGACGTCATTGCCGGCGTGGAGCTTCAGCGCACCTGCGAGCGCACGGCGTTTGAAGCCGGAGGCGGCGATTACGTGGCGCCCGCCCAGCTCGTGGGAGACTTCCTGCAGGGCGTGGCGAGCACGGGCGCCGGGCGTGTGACGCCAACCTACCCGCGCGGCGTGGCCTGGGGCGATGTGACTCCCTGCCTCCCGCCCTACGTGGCGGAGACGCTGCGCGCCGCGATTCCCGTCCTCGGCCGCAAGCTGCACGGATTTGACGCAACCGATGCCGTGCTCACGGGCGTGGAGACTCGCTCGAGCTCACCGGTGCGCGTCACGCGCGGGGACGACGGGCAGAGCGTGGGCGTCCGCGGCCTCTGGCCCGTGGGCGAGGGCGCCGGCTACGCGGGCGGCATCATGAGCGCCGCCACCGACGGCATCCTCGCCGCCGAGAAGATCGTGGCAACGTACGCGCAGCGGTAGGGGCGCGCGGGATTCTCGCCCTTCTCGGCACGCGCCCTACCGCGCCTCCGCCGCTTTGCCCGGCAGGAGCTCGGCCAGGTCGGGAAACTGCGGCAGCTCAAAGTCAGGGAGCTGCGGGAGCTCCACATTGGGCATGAAGGCGCCCACGAGCGCGGAGAGGGCGCGCGTGATGTGGGCGCGCTCCTCCGGCTCGAGCTCGCCAAGACGCCTGAGCATCGCCGGCACCGACGCCTGCCAGTTGCCGCTGAGGTCGGCAAAGGTGTCCTCCCCCGCCGCGTTGAGCACCGAGAAGAGCGTCTCGACAAACCCCTCGCGCTCTTCTCGCGTCATGCGGCCGATCCACTCGTTGAGGCCCTTGTCGACGAAGCTCGCCCCACGCCCAAGGTCGTCGCACCTCACAAAGTCCGTGCCCTCCACGACCCAGGAGAACGGGTCGTGCTGCGTGAGGCCCATCGTGGCAGAGTCCACCACGGCATAGTCCTCCTGGCGCTCAAAGAGCATGCCGATGACCGAGGAGCGCGGCACCGTCTTGGACACGAGGCCAGCGCGCTCCTTCCAGAGCTCGTCGGCCAGGGCCTCCTCGGTAAAGCCCGGCCCGTCATGCGAGAAGACCCGCTCGATCCGCGCCGCCACCCCAACGGAGCAACGCGCCGCCGCGCAGACGGCGAGGTTTCCGCCCTTGGAGTGGCCACCCAGGAAGATGCGCCCCTCTATGCCCGGGGCCACGCGCTCGAGATAGTCGATGGCCGCGTACTGGGACGGCACGCCCGTCTCAAAGGCCATGTTGAAGTCTTCCTTCCAGCCCACGAGCGTGTTGTCGGTCCCCCGGTACGAGACGTAGGCGTCACCGCCCGGAAGGCGCAGGACGCAGGCGGAGAACTGCTTCTCCGCCGCCTCGTCAAAGTCGTCGACGTAGTTGCTCACGCGCAGGTCCCTGAAGCGCGGACTTGCCGCCACGAGGGCGAGGAGCCTCATGAGGCCCTCGGGGTCCCAGAGGCCGTGCGCCATCTCGTCGAGGTGCTCCGCGCAGAAGAGGTCACTCACACGCGTGCCCTCGCGCGTGCGCACGGCATCCCCCTGGTAGCGGTAATACGAGAGGCACGCCAGTACGAGGCTGTCCACGTCCGAAAGCGGGCGCTCGGCAAAGGTGTCAAACGAGCGAGCCAGGTACCCAAAGACGTTCTTTTCGTCCGGCGAGAAAAACGATGCCATCGAATCACTCCCTAGCGATGAAACGTGACGGTCATTTTTCATCACTTCTTGTGGGGACGGTAGCGGCGGCGGGTGGCGTGGGCGCTCCCCTTGCGGGCGCCAGCCTTGAGACGGGCGATCACGTCCTCGGCAGACCCGCCCTCCACACGCGTGCGGATGGCGACGATCTGGTCGCGAATGCGCGCGGCGGTCTCAAAGTCCATGGCCTCGGACGCGGCGGCCATCTCCTCCTCGAGCGCGTCCACCACGTCGGTAAGCTCGCTCGCCGAGAGCCCCGCAAGCTCGTCCGCGACGGAGCTCGCCGTGGCCTCGGCCTCTGCGGTTGCGGAGAGGCTCTCGAAGGCGCCGTGACTGCCCGTGCCGTGCCGGTCGCGCGTCTTGCCCTCGAGCGTGGCCTCCGCCTCGGAGATGAACGACGAGACGTCCGTGATTGACTTCTTGACCGTGCGCGGCACGATGCCGTGCTCCTCGTTGAACGCCTCCTGGATCTGCCGGCGGCGCGCGGTCTCGCCGATGGCCGCGCGCATGGAGTCCGTGATGGTGTCCGCGTACATGATGACCTCGCCCTGCGCGTTTCTCGCCGCGCGGCCCATCGTCTGGATGAGCGAGCGGCGGTTGCGCAGGAACCCCTCCTTGTCCGCGTCCAGGATCGCCACGAGCGAGACCTCGGGGATGTCAAGGCCCTCGCGCAGGAGGTTGATGCCCACGAGCACGTCGATCTTGCCCATGCGCAGGTCACGGATGATGTCCACGCGGTCGAGCGTGGCGGTGTCCGAGTGCATGTAGTTCACGCGCACGCCCTCGTCGAGCAGGTGGTCAGTGAGGTCCTCGGCCATGCGCTTGGTGAGCGTGGTCACGAGCACGCGCTCCTTCTTGGCCACGCGCTCCTTGATCTCGTCAATGAGGTCGTCGATCTGCCCGTTGACGGGGCGCACGTCGACCTTGGGGTCGAGAAGGCCCGTGGGGCGGATGATCTGCTCGACCTCCTGCTGGGTGACCGACTCCTCGTAGTCGCCGGGCGTGGCTGAGACGTAGATGAACTGCGGCACGCGCTGCTCGAACTCGTCGAAGCGCAGCGGGCGGTTGTCAAGCGCGGAGGGGAGACGGAACCCGTGGTCCACGAGCGTCACCTTGCGCGAGCGGTCGCCCTCGTACATGCCCCGGATCTGCGGCACCGTGACGTGGGACTCGTCGATGATGCAGAGCATGTCCTTGGGGAAGTAGTCGATGAGCGTGTAGGGCGGCTCGCCCGCCTTGCGGCCGTCCAGGTGGCGCGAGTAGTTCTCGATGCCGTTGCAGTAGCCCATCGTCTCGAGCATCTCGAGGTCGTAGCTCGTGCGCTGCGCGAGTCGCTGCGCCTCGAGGAGCATGTCCGCGCCCTTGAGCTCTGCCACGCGCTGCTCGAGCTCCTCGTTTATGGTCTCGAGGGCGTGCGTGACCTTGGGGCGCTCCGTGACGTAGTGCGAGGCGGGCCAGATGGGGATGGCCTCGAACTCGCGCACTATCTCCCCGGTGACGTTGTCCACCTCGGCGATGAGCTCGACCTCGTCGCCAAAGAAGGAGATGCGCAGCGGGTTTTCCGCATAGGGCGGGAAGACGTCCACGGTGTCCCCGCGCACGCGGAAGGTGCCGCGGGAGAGGTCGTAGTCGTTGCGGTCGTACTGGATGTCGATGAGGCTGCGGATGAGGTCGTCTCGCTCCAGGGGCACGGACTTGTCCACGTTGGGGGCGAGCCCCGCGTAGTCCTGCGGGCTGCCGATGCCGTAGATGCAGCTCACGGACGCAACCACAATGACGTCGCGCCGCGAGAGCAGGCTCGAGGTGGCCTGGTGGCGGAGCTTCTCGACCTCCTCGTTGATGGAGGCGTCCTTCTCGATGTAGGTGTCCGTCTGCGGGACGTAAGCCTCGGGCTGGTAGTAGTCGTAGTAGCTGACAAAGTAGACCACGGCGTTGTTGGGAAAGAGCTCGCGCATCTCGCTTGCCACCTGTGCGGCGAGCGTCTTGTTGGGCTCCATGATGAGCGTGGGGCGGTTGAGCTTCTCGATGGTCTTTGCCATGGTGAAGGTCTTGCCCGAGCCCGTAACGCCCAGAAGGGTCTGGTAGCGAAGGCCCCGCTCCACGCCGTCGGCGAGCTTCTCGATGGCCTGGGGCTGGTCTCCGGCGGGCTCGTAGGGCGAGACCACGCGGAGCGGCTCGCCGGAGCCCTCGCGGCCAAAGCGCACGAGCTCGCCGCCAAAGCGCTCCTCAGAAGGCGTTTCCGACATGGCTGCTCTCCCCTCTTGCCAAATTGTCCTGTGAAGAGTGTACCCTTAAGGTCCAAGAGGAAAGGAGACCCCATGGCCCGTGGCGAGAAGAACAGAGACGCGCAGCTCCCACCCTGGTGGGGGATCCTCGCCATTGTCCTGGGCGCGGTCTGCCTCTTTGGGGCGGTCTCGCTCCTGCTTGCCGAGGGGGACGCGAGCTGGCATGACCAGCGGACCATCTCTCGGGGCATCATCCTGGGCGTTGCGCTCATTGCCCTGGGCGTCTTCTCCCTCGTGAGCCGCAAGTCCGAGAAGACTCCCGCCGCGCCCCAGACGGATGGGCGGCCCCCTGCCCCCGCGAGCGTCTCCCCAAAGACGTCCCCGGCGCCCGCCACGCGGCCGAGCGCCAACCTCGAGGGCATGCTCCTTCACAGCGAGGACGTCGTGGCAACGCTGCGCGACCTCGTGCTACACGGCCAGGACCAGCCGGGCATGACGGACGTGCGCGCCCTTCTCGCGCGAACGGGCCTCATGGAGTGGGACGACGCACCCAACGTGCGCGCCAACCGCCTTCGTCGGAACGGCCGCTGGTGGCTCTCGACCCCGGGGACGGAGCTCGACGAGGGCGCCCTCGAGCGGCTCATTGCCGTGGAGGCGGCGCTCAACGTGGGGGAGGACGTCTCCGGAGGCACCGGCGAGCTCGACCGCCGCGTGCGCGGCGCCCTCAAGATCGCGGACCTCAGACCGCGGGATGGTGAGAAGAACCCGCTTGTGGGCTACCTTCTCGAGGGCGCGCAGCAGGGCGGCGAGTGGGCGTACCGCATGGTCCTCGCGGATGCGGTGGAGAACCTTCCCGCTCCCCTACGCGTTGAGTTTGACTTCCAGGCCAATGTCCGTGCCGGCGTAGCCGTCGTGGACGTCTGCATCCCCAGCCCAGTGTGTCTCTCGTTTGCCGCGAGCTCCGCCGAGAAGTGCGTGGGGCTTGCGCGCAGCTACGCCCTGTGGCTCCTGCTCGCCCTTGCGAACCTTGCCCTGAGGCCAAGCGAGGGCGTTTCGCGCGCGGTTGTCAACGGCCGGGTCAGGGACTGGAACGACGTCCTTCTCTCCCTCGACCTCACGCCGGATTCGCTGAGGCGCCTCATGGACGCTGCCCGCTCGATGGACGGAAGCCTTCCCCAGGACCCGGCGTTGCGCATGAGCCCGAGAAGCGACGGCTGGCTCGAGGCCGTCGAGCCGTTCCTGAGCGCGGATAACGAGCTCGTGTGCCCGCAGAGGCGCTTCAGGGAGGTTGAGCTTGATGCCACGGCGAGCCCGCAGCCGCTTGTGCGCGCCTGCGGAGCTAGGCGCATATGCGACCTCGGCATCATGGAGAAGGCGGGGCGCGCCGCCGCATGGAACGCCGCCGCCTCGGAGCTCGGCGAGACAACGCAGGAGGCCGTCGCCAAGTTCATGGAGCTTCGCGGGAGCTCCGCAGACCTGAGCGTTGTCGAGGCCTGCGATCGCGTGTGCCGGGCGCTGGTGGACGGTACCGTGGACATCTCCAACAAGCGAGAGCTTGCATCGCTCTTCGTTGACGGCGGACAGCTCGCCGTTGCCGCAAGGGCGGCGGGGGCAGCGCTCGACGAGGAGCCAACGCCGGAGCGGCTCGAGGCGATGGTCGCCCAGCTCGAGGGGGTGCTCTCCCCCATCACCGAGACGGGTCTCTACCTTGACGATGAGGACACGGTCTATCGCTACTTCAACTCGGTTGCCGAGCGCGTGGCCTACAACCTGACGATTGACGACGTCGGGCGCGAGGTCCGCCTCGTGCCCGACGAGTACTACTCCGCGCACTCCATCCTCGTGCGCGCCCTCACCGTGCTCGGGCGCCACGAGGAGGCGCTCTCCCATGCGGACGAGCTCATGCGCATCGCTCCCGTGACGCCGGACGCGGCGCTCTGCAAGGTGCGCTGCCTCGAGGAGCAGTCGCGCATCTTTGAGGCAGCCGACCTGCTCAAACAGGCCATCGGCTACTCGTCAACGGTGCGTGACATGGCAATCTGCTTCTATCGCCTTGCCTACATGGAGTGGAAGCTTGGGAGAAGCGACCTCGCCGTTGCCTGCTACCAGCGCTCCATTGAGCTGCACCCCGATATTGCCCAGAACGCCCGCAGCGAGATGAACGACCTCATCGAGGCCAACGTGGGCCTGAGGCCCTTCCCGGCGGACGAGGTCATTCCCGCGCTCGAGAAGGGCGGACTGCTCGCGGGCCGGCTCGACGACATGCGCACCCGGACGCGAGACGCCCTCGTTGCCTGCACGGACGCCGAGGTCTTTGGCATCGCGCGGCAGCTCGCGAGCGCGATGATCGAGCTCAACCGCGATGACGCCCTCATCGACGTCCGCCGCTCGCTCATGCGCCCGTGATGCCGTCCGGATAGCTCCTAAGATAGCCGTCGTAGGCGGAACGAACCCGCTCGAGGTAGGCGCGCGTCTCGGCATACTCTATCCCCTCGGGGATGCTCCCGCCGTCGGCAATCCATCCCAGAACCGAGCCGATCCCCGCGTTGTATGCGGCCACTATCTCGTCGAGAGACGAGAGGCGGTCCTGGAGGTAGCCCAGGTAGGCGCAGCCATACTCAATGTTGACGACGGGGTCCTCGAGCGCATTGGGGTCATACTCGTCCGCGCTCACGACCCCCAGTGAGTTGAGGCTCAGCGCGGTTTCCGGCATGACCTGCATGAGGCCTATGGCACCGGCCGAGGAGACAGCGTCCTCGTCCCAGCCCGACTCGCATTTGATCACCGCGCAGGCAAGCTCCGGATCTATGCCGTGGCGCTCCGCGGCGGCCGCGATCTCCTCCGCGTGGTCAACGGGATAGAGGGCCTGACGCCCCAGCGTCGTGGGCGTGGCCGCAAGCACCCCGCACACGGCAAGCGTGAGCACAAGCGCCACAACGGGAAGAACGCGGTGCCACCTGAGAAAGCGCTCGGGTGGCCTATGCCTGGGAGCCACGCGCGCCCCTCTTCGGCACGTTCTCCCAGCCCTGTGCCACGCGCTCGGCCCACCAGTCGCGAACCTCCTGCGCCATCACGTCGGCGGTGCGGATGTTGTTGAAGACGTGGCTGCAGTGCGCCCTGATGTACGCCTCGCTCGGCTGCTGGTCCACCCTGCGGTTGAAGTCGCGCGGATCCATGCCGCGCTGACCGGCGCGGGCGCGGCGCGCGTTGAGCGGGCACACCACGCCGATGATCTCGTCGGCAAGGTCAAAGGAGCCGCGCATGCGGTCGAGCAGCGGCACCTCCACGACCACGACCTTCTCGGCTACAGCGGGATCGGCCGCCCGCTCGGCCTCCTCCTGGGCGGCGAGCTCCGCAACGCGCTCACGCAGGAGCTTGTCAATGAGGGGCAGCTCGATCTCCTCGAGCGTGACGGCGCGCTCCGTGGAGGAGAAGGCGCGCTGGGCGAGAAGCTCGCGCTTCACGCTGCCCGCGGGGTTGAGGATGTCGTCGCCAAACTCGGCCATAATCTGAGGAAGGATGGGCGAGTCCGCGGCGAGCGCCTCGCGCGAGAGATCGTCGAGGTCGATGCGCACGGCACCGCACTCCTGGAGCGTCCTGGATATCGTCGACTTTCCGGAGGCGATCCCCCCGGCCAGATAGATAACGTGCATACGTGAATCCTCTCTCTGCTAACACCGGTCTCTATCATCGCACATGCGGGGGTGGGGCGCGCGGACATACCTTCCCCGCTCAGACAGCTTGCTTCGCAAGAACTCGCGGATGAAGGTATGCCCGCGCGCCCGCGTGGGCGGGACGACGTACCTCAGATGCGTGTTCTGCGCAGCAGCTGTTTGAGCAGATGGGGTACGTCGTCCCGCCCCACCCTTACAGGTGGAATACACCCCCGTCACGGACTTCCCAGAGGGTGGGGTCGGGGAAGAAGCGGCCCTCGCGGGGGTCGTGTGTGGCCCAGAGGACGGTCTTTGCGGCAATGAGGGGGCATACGTAGTCCATGACCTGCTCGACGGTCTTCTCGTCCATGCCCTTGAGGGGCTCGTCAAAGAGAAGGACGTCCGCGTCCGCGAGGACGGCGCGCAGGATGGCCACGCGACGCCGCTGCCCGCCCGAGAGCTCGCGTACGGGCCGAGAGTCAACTGGGAGCCCCACCGCACCGAGGGCCTCGCGTTCGCGGGCGAGAAACGCCTCGAGCGCCGCGCCGCGCAGGTGGGCGTGCGGGAGCCGGATGTTGGCCGTGGCCGTGAGGTTGTCGCAGAGCCGGTCCTCCTGGAAGGTCATCGCCAGACGCGTGCCCGAGGGCAGGGTCACCTCTCCCCCGTCGGGCCGCTCGAGTCCGGCAAGCAGGCGGAGGAGCGTCGTCTTGCCAGCGCCGGACGGCCCCATGAGCAGGTGGGCGCGACCGGGCTCAAAGGCGGCGCTCGCACCCGTAAGGACCACGATGTCCCCATAGCGCTTGTCGACGCCCCTGAGGGCGAGCTCTCCGCTCATGGCCTGGCCTCCCAACGCGCGAGGGCCGCGTCGAGCGCGCGGCCCACTATGGCCTCCAGCGCCACGGAGACCACAACGATGGCAACGGTCCACGCAAAGAGGTCGGGCGTGTCGAGATAGACCTTGGCGTCATAGAGGTGCTCGCCGATGGTGAGGTCGGGCAGGCCGATGACCTCGGCGGCAATGCCCGCCTTCCACGAGAGGCCCAGGGCGAGCGACACGGCAACCCTAAAGTACGGGAGCACCTGGGAGAGGTAGATGAGCCGCAGGCGGTCGAGCGGACGCACGCCAAAGACGTCCGCCATCTCGAGCAGTTGGGAGTCGGTCTGCTCGATGCCCTCGAGGACGTTAGCGTAGACGATGGGAAACGCCATGATCCACGCAATCACGATGGAGAGGCTGCTCGACGAGACCCAGAGCAGCACCAGGATGACGAAGGACGCCACGGGAACTGCCTTGAGCGCCCCCACGAGCGGGGCGAGCAGCTCGCGCAGAACCCGCACGCGGCTCGCGGCAGCCGCGAGCACGACGCCCGCGGCGATGCCCGCAACGAGACCGAGCGCAATGCGGCCCAGCGAGAGCCCCACGGACGCCCAGAACTCGCCCGTCGTGGCGAGAGCAGCGAGGCGCGCGAGCACCTCGAGCGGGCCCACGAGGATGATGCGGGCGTCAATGGCCCACGCCGCCAGCTGCCACACGAGCAGCCAGAAGCAGACGGCAAGCAGGCGGACGCCCCACATACGGAGGTCTCCACCTGCCTTTTGACTCCTGTCAGGGCGTCCGCGCACCGCTTTACGCGCCGTAGTAGAAGTCGTCGCCGGGAACGGCGCCGCCCACGGCCTCGGGGTTCTGCTCGGCAAGGACTTCAAGGTAGCCAGAGAGGCGCTCCTTCATCTCCTCGCCGGTGACGCACACGATGTTGCACTCGGGGATGGCCTTCTCGGCAACGGCGGCGGGGACGATGTCGTAGCTGCCCACGAGCTCGGCGCCCTCGGCAACGTTGTCGTTCACAAAGTCGACCGACTCCGCGTAGTGCGCGAGGAAGGCGTCCACGGCGGCGGGGTTCTCGTCGGCAAACGCGGCACGCACGATGGCGACGCCCGTGATCATGGAGCTCTTCTCGTCGCCTGTCTGCACGGCGTCCCACTCCTCGGTGAGGTCGAGCGCCACGCGGATCTTGTCGTTTTGCGTCTGCGCGGTGGTCACGAAGGGCTGCGGGAGCATCGCCACGGCGTCACCCGAGGAGGTCGCGATCGCCTGGACGCACTCGGCGTGCTCGCTCTTCCACTCGATCTGCACGTCCTCGCCCACCACAAGGCCGTTCTTCTCGAGCACGTACTGAAGGCCGTACTCGGGCGTGGAGCCCTTGCCGGAGGCGTAGATGGTCTTGCCCTTGAGGTCGACCACGCTCTGAACGCTGTCGCCGAGCTCGCAGATGTAGAGGACGCCGAGGGTGTTGATCGCGATGACGCGCACGCCCTTCTCGGTCTTGTTGTAGAGGACGGAGGCGAGGTTGGCGGGAACGGCCGCAATGTCCGTCTCGCCCTTGGCAATGAGCGGCGTGACCTCGTCCGGCGAGGCAACGATCTGGAACGAGTAGCCGTTGTCGGCAAGGTTGCCGGCGTCGACCTCGCTCATGAACTTGACAAGGCCCATGGCCGTGGGGCCCTTGAGGGCGGTGGTGCGCACCGGGACGGGCTCCGCCTGCTCCTCCGGCTCCTCCTCGGGCTGCTCGGCGGGCTTGCTCGGCTGCTCGTCATTGGAGCCGGTGCACGCCGCCAGGGCGAGCGCAGACGCGCCAGCACCGGCCACCTCGAGAAAACGCCTTCTGCTGATCATATGAAAACCTCCCCATGCAAGTTGCTCAGATGAAACAACGATAGCACGGGAAGGTTCGCGTTGATCGATTACTCTGCGAGCGGCGTGAGGACTTCGCTAGGACTTGACCTCAAACTTGCTCTTGCAGCGCGGGCACGTCACGCGGAGCTTGCCCTTTCCGCGCGGGACGCGCACCCTCTGGTGGCACGAGCTGCACTTCACGTGCTTGTAGGTGCGCAGCTCCGTCCAGGCGGCGCGAGGGTTCTGAACCCAGGGGCGAGCCGGCCCGAGTGCCTTGAGAAAGGCCTCGTTCTCCCGCGAGCGCGCGCCGAGGTTCTTGGACTGGATGCGAAACATCGAGTAGACGATGAGCGCGAGCGCAATCCAGCCGAGGAGGCTCACGCGCGCAAAGAGGTTGACCACAACGATGATAATCGCGAGGTTGGTGCAGAACACGGCGAGGTCGTCCGGCCCCTGCCGGCCCCTCAGCCACTCAACCATCTTGCGCTGCCAGTCCCCTGCCGCCATGCGAAATCCCTCCGTCCATGAATTGACGTTGAAACTCTACCCGATTTTTGGGCGCTCAAACGCGGCGCGTCTACTTGCGGCCCTCCCCCATGAGGTAGGCACGGGCGAGAAGCTCGGTCTCCACGAGGGCGTCAACGTGGCAGCGCTCGCGGCCATGCGTGTTCAGGCACGCCATGCCAAAGGCGCCCGCGGCCACGTTGTTGCCGTGCAGCGCCGCGGCGTTTGCGTCCGTGGAGTAGTGGAAGCAGACCTGAGTGTTCCAGCGGCCGGGCGTGCAGGCAGCCTCCGCGCACGCGATGAGGGTGTTCGTGAGCTCCCAGTCGTAAGGACCCTTGGCGTCGGAGCAGATGACTCCCACCGAGTGCTCGTCCGAGCCGGCGTAGTCTGGGCCGATGAGCGTGATGTCAACGGCAACGTACTCGTCGACCCCCTCGGGAACCCAGGACCCGCCGCGGCCGATCTCCTCGTAGATGGGGAACGCAAAGAGCGTGTCGTACGCGGGCTTCTCCCCCGTCTCGGCAAGCCAGCGCAGGGCGTCAAGAAGGACGGCGACGGCGGCCTTGTCGTCAATGTGCCGGCTGATGACGTATCCGTTGTCAAAGCGCTCGAAGTGAGGGTCAATGCCCACGATCGCACCCTCGGTCACGCCAAGGGCGCGGGCGTCGGCGGGGCTGCTCACGTCGGCCACGAGCGAGACGGACATGGTGTCCTCCGTGCGCTCGTCGGTCTTTGCCTCGCCCCACACGTGAACGGAGTGGTGGCTGCAGATCACCTGGCCCGCCACGGTGCGACCGTCGCGGCAGTGCACGAGGCAGGTCTCGCCCTCGATGCTGTGGTAGTTGATGCCGCCGAGCTGGCGGACGCGCAGCGTGCCGTCCTCGTTGAAGCCGCGTACGACGAGGCCGATGGTATCAAGGTGCGCGCCCAGGCACACGGTCTTCTCGGCGCTCTTTCCGGGAACATGGACGTAGGCGGTGGCGTTGTTGTCCACGCTCATCTCGTAGCCCATCTCGGCGAGCTCCGCGCGCAGCCACTCGTGCGCCTCCGGGTAGTAGCCCACGGGGCTCTCCACCTCCACGCACTCCCGCAGGGTTTGGAGCAGGTACTCCTTGTCGATGTCATGTGTCATGTGGTCTCCTAACCGTAATGCCGACGGGGCGGTTGATGACAAAGGTGATGATGACAAAGGTGACAGGGTAGATTGTCATCATAATGATGATGACAATCTACCCTGTCACCTTTGTCATCATCACCTTTGTCATCAAGAAGGGGCCGCCCCTTAGGACGGCCCCAACAAGACAAGATGGCGAGAAGAACTACTCCTCGGTGGCCTCGGTCTCGACCTCAGCCTCAGCCTCGGGCTCCTCGGCAGGCTTGTCGCCCTCGGGAAGCGGCTTGACCTCAACCTCGGTGCCGAGGGTCTCGGCGGCGGCCTTCATGGACAGGGAGATGCGGCGACGGTCGAGGTCGATCTCCATGACCTTCACCTGGACGGTGTCGCCCACGGTGCAGACCTGAGACGGCTGGTCAACGTGCTGCTTGGCCATCTCGGAGATGTGCACGAGGCCCTCCACGCCGTCGCCGAGGTCGACGAAGGCGCCAAAGGTGACGAGCTTGGTGACGGTGCCCTCAACGATGGCGTCAACGGGGTACTTCTTGACGAGGGAGCGCCAGGGATCCTCGGTGGTCTGCTTGAGACCGAGGGAGATGCGCTCGCGGTTGAGGTCGACGTCGAGAACCTGAACCTCGACCTCCTGACCGACCTTGACGACCTCGGAGGGGTGGTTGACGTGGTTCCAGGAGAGCTCGGAGATGTGCACGAGGCCGTCGATGCCGCCGAGGTCGACGAAGGCGCCGAAGTCGACGATCGAGGAGACGGTGCCCTTGAGGCGCATGCCAACCTGGAGCTTGGAGAGGATCTCCTGGCGCTCAGCCTTGCGGGCCTCCTCGAGGACAACGCGACGGGAGAGGACCACGTTGTTGCGGTTGCGGTCCATCTCGATGACGCGGGCCTCGATGCGGGTGCCGAGGTAGGCGTTGAGATCCTTGACGCGACGAAGGTCGACGAGGGAGGCGGGCAGGAAGCCGCGCAGGCCGATGTCGAGGATCAGGCCGCCCTTGACGACCTCGATGACCTCGCCCTCGACGGTCTCGCCGGAGTTGAACTTGGCCTCAACGGCGTTCCAGGCGCGCTCGTACTCGGCACGCTTCTTGGACAGGACGAGACGGCCCTCCTTGTCCTCCTTCTGGAGAACGAGCGCCTCGATCTCCTCGCCCAGGGCAACCACGTCGGCGGGGTTGACGTCCTTGCGGATGGAGAGCTCGCGAGAGGGGATGACGCCCTCGGACTTGTAGCCAATGTCAAGCAGGACCTCGTCGCGCTCGAGCTTCACGACGGTGCCGGTGACAAGATCGCCCTCGTCGAAATCGGTGACGGTGCCGTCGATGAGGTTGTTCATCTCCTCGTCGGAGATGTCGTCCAGCGCGAAGATGGACGAGTTCTGAATCTCACTCAAAAGTGGACCCCTTTCGAACAACGGGGCCCCGGTCGTCATGGTCGCTGCCTGCAGTGCCTAGAAATCGTGGCGTCTACGTGGAAACTTACATGCTCTCGGGGGCCGACAGATACGTTTGTGCGGGCCCTGCGCCCACACGGAGGATAGAGTAACGTTTTTCGCGTGTGTATTTCAAGTGACGGCTCTGGGTAATTATTATTTTCCACGTGGGGAACTTGAGCGGACGAGAGGAGGCGCCGTGATACGAGCCGTGCTCTTTGACATGGACGACACGCTGCTGCGGCTCAACCTCACCGCCTTCATAGCCCGCTACGTTGCCGGGGCCTCGTCCATCCTCGCCCGCGCGGCGCGCACGACGACCATGTCGCTTGGCGCCGCCTACGTCCGCGGGTTTCTCGCCATGGACGACCAGGACCGCACGGACTCCCTCACCAACGAGCAGGTCTTCAATCAGGTCATCTACGACCAGACGGGCATTCCCCTGGATGACCCCGTCATCCACGACCTCATGGACTACTACGAGAGTGAGATCGTGCCGGGCTTCTCCGGCGGGCTTGTCGCCGCCCGGCCCGTCGAGGGCGCGCGCGAGGCGATAGGGGCCGTCCATGATGCCGGACTCATCTGCGCGCTGGCGACAAACCCCACCTTCTCGCTCGCGTGCGACCGAGCCCGGATGGGCTGGGCCGGCGTCTCCGAGGATGACTTCGCGCTTGTCTCAACGTTCTCCAACTCCACGCGCAGCAAGCCGAGCGCCCAGTACTACCAGGAGTTTGCCAACGCCCTTGGGGTGCGCCTCGAGGAGTGCCTCATGGTTGGAAACGACGCCACCCGCGACTTTGCCCGCCCCGAGTGCGGCCTGCGCACCGCCTACGTGGGCCACGCCCGTCCCAAGAAGGCCGTCTGGCACGGGTCCATGGAGAAGCTCTCCCACGTGCTGCCCGATCTTCTCGCCCGCCTCAACGAGGAGAGCGCGTAGCCGGACGAGGCTGTGACCCGAAAAGCCTAGTTTTGGGTTTTCTCCCCCGCCGTGCTCGCGGGACTGACTGATCGCAACCCTTTTGGTCGATTTTGGGCAACAAGTTTGATGGCCCCTCTCGAGAAGAC